>CALKCK010000034.1 GCA_938083195.1 uncultured Pirellulaceae bacterium
ACTCAACGGGTGTGAGTATTTTATACACGTAAAAATCGGGCTCACTTTTGTTGGTGCTTGTGCACCCCATTAATAGTAATGCAAAAATTAATGCAAAGGAGCTTTGTACAATTGTTTTCATATTAGATACCCTAAGAAATAGATTTTTAATCATAACGTATGGATCATCCTTTTTACATCATTTTCAATTGACCAGGCTCCACGAACGATACCAGTCCTGAACTTAGAGCATCCAACTTTGACCCGTTCCCCGAATCTGTACCAACCGCAGTGAGATAATCAGGGCTTCATCTGTCCGAACTAGCCCGGCCAGATGAAGTGAAATCTTTGGGCGAAAGGTTGCCCAAAGCGCTGTGGGGTCAATATTCTTGTAGTCAACTCGCCAAGTTTCGACCTTCTTCTTCGCGTCGTCAGGCGACAAGAACCAATTTTTGGTGAGACATTCGGCGCGGACACTTCGGTCGAAAAATTATGGTGAAAACGTAAATTGCAGCCAAAAGAAAGAAGATGGATATTAAAATCCCTTTTAGTTAATCTTAATAGAAGGACATTTTCTGGCATCTTGAAATCTCATCCATCCAGGCCAGAAGTAACCTCAGACCGAGAATGGAATTCCCATGGGAAATCATGGGATTGCGGACCAGTTTGCCGATGAACAGAACGGCTCTTTAAGCTAGGTCGATGCGGCATGCTTGGCAAATCCATCGACGAGGGTTTTGAGTTCCTAGGTCATTGCTTCTTTGTTGCAACCAGTTAGGTTGGAGGGGAATAGTCAGTTGGATTGCCGAACCATTGGGAACTCCGTTTGCGGCTTTAATAATAAATTCATCATAAGCTTTCTCATTTACAGTTGCGCTTGGCGATCCTTTATTGGACTGTTTTTAAAGCGAAGTAATTGTATCGTTGATTTACTACATTGTCGGAGATGACACATGGCATGGGATAGTTTTTTATTGGGTAGAGACGGGCCTCCCTTCGGCGTGAGTCGCCGTAAATGGAGAAATATCCAAACGGGAGTCGTATTGGGTACTGCGGCCTTTTGGGTCGGGGTGGCCCTTTTGTTGATCCTCCTTCTGGTTCCTCAGAAATCGGAGTTGCTGGAAGAGACCCCCGTGCTTTCACTGGCAGAGGCGGCCACTCACAAGGGACCGACGGCAGGGCCATTCCAACTGGCGGGTAAACTCCACACGGATCAACCCGTTTCGATGCCGGATAACGGGGAGGCCGTGATTGCCGGTCGACTACATATCCTTGCCAAAGGAACGGGATCTAAAAATAAGCGCGAGCCGATCGTTCTTTTGGACTGGCTTGAATCTGCTGAACAAGTTGTTTTGACCGACGGCAAGACGAATTTAACTGTAGGCGTGCCTGTGGCTGATCTGAAAATGAAGATTGATCGTCTGACACGCGTGAAATTAGACTACGAAGGGGAGAACCTCAGGACCCAGGTGCCCGTTCGCGCAAATGTTGGCAAGTTGTCCTATTCGTTGGTGGAGTTCGGTTTTAATAAGCCCATCACCACGATGGAGCGTGCGGTCATTGCTAACGACAGTCAGGTCGTGTTTCTTGCCGGAATTGAGGAAGGAGGTCGGATTGTATCTCCACCCTCAGGCCAACTATCTCTGAACTACGGGGAAGCAAATGAATTAAAAAAGCAGGCGAGTCGGTACGAAAGTGTGATTTTGATGCTTGGAATCACTCTCGTAATTACCGGCTTAACTGTCGGAACCTTTTTCCGTAATATTGCACGATCCCTCCGTTTCGGTAAACGGTAGCCTGGGAGTTGCTACCGAATTCTGGTCATTAAATTGGCTTAATTAAAAGGAACCGATGCGTTTTTGATATTCGGTTGCGTGGGGATTCGTGACGTGCGATAAAATATTTCCCTTTTTTTATTATTCAGAGGAAGCCGGGCCTGAGCACTCAAAAGTACTTTGGCTCACACACGACGTTACAGACGGAAGCGCCACTGATGGCCGGCGAATGGGCCGTGTAGGTAGGGTAAGCTGCGGTTATAAGAATTGTTTTTCGCAAAAGGTTTTCCCCAGATGGTTGCCCCACCGAATATTCGGCGGGGCTCAGCGTCACGCTTCGCATTAAGCGTTGAATTTCCTATTCGAATTACGGTCAAAGCTCCAGTTTTTAAATTTTTGCAATCACTGTCGGTAAAGTTCACTGAAGCGTTTTTTGTTACCCACCTTCTCCTGTTAACCAATGCGAATCTAAATGTGACGAGAAAAAACTTGTTGGTAAATATTTGAGCTGAATTTTTCATAGGATCTTTGGTTCCCTATTTTATAAAATTGGTGAACGGTTTTGGTTGGACCAGAGGCGACAAAGCGGGGTGGGATATCTTTGTTTGATCCGTTGTGATAAAAGGATCCTTCTTGTTTGTCACCCAAATTCAATAGGATTTCATTTGTCATCTGCTTCTATCACTGATGAGAATTGGGTTCGGGATGTTCGCGCGGTCTTGAAAACGTCCGAACAGGATGTTCATCAGGTTAAACCCTGGATCTATTGGCGTGACATGTTGATTGGCGGAACCATCGCCTATACCGCCGCTGGTATTTATTTAGCTGCGCCGGCATTTTCGCTGCTTCAGATTAGTGCGTTTACCGTTGCAATATTTTGGTTGTATCGGGTGGGCTCTTTGGTTCACGAAGTTGCGCACCTAGGCGGACACGAACTGACATCGTTCAAAGTTGCTTGGAATATCTTGATTGGAATTCCAACGTTAACACCTTCGACTTTTTTCACAGGCCACCATCGTGATCACCACACGCAGCGCGTGTACGGAACTCCGCAAGATCCGGAATACGTGATCAATATTTGTCCGAAGGGTAGCTTTTTGAATTTAGTGTTTTATTTCGTCGTGGTCGCGATGTTTCCATTGGCGGTGTTTTTGCGGTTCGCTTTGGCTCCATTGACTTTCATCAGCCCTGCTCTTCGTGACTTTGTGCTGCGACGATTGTCAGCGTTTACGTTTAATTGGAGATACGAGCGTCCGATCGACCGAATCGCGAGAAAAAGATTTGCTGCGTTGGAGTTAGTCTGTTGTCTGCGCGCAATCGCAATCCCAGGAGCGGTTCTGTTGGGAGCGACATCGCCCTGGCGAATTTTATTGCTCTATTTACTTGGGGCAAGCGTCGTGATTATGAACCAGCTTCGCCAATTAGCGGATCACCATTTTGAAGGTAACGGTGACAAGCTAAGTATGTCCGATCATATCAAGGACTCCTGCAACTACGTGGGCAAAGACCCTTTGACTTGGTTGTTTTTCCCATTCGCGATCCAGTACCACGCCCTGCACCATATGTTCCCGTCTATGCCCTATCATAATTTGGCCGTCGCACACCAATTGTTAATCAAGGAACTCCCGATTGATTCTCCCTATCGAGAGTTGACTCAACCGGGTTGGTGGTCCGTCGCCCGCAAGATGGTTGCAAAAAAAATCGACTAGAACTTATGCTCGACTTAATGTTTTAATTAATTGGTGCTGTAATGGGCCGGGTCCAAACGATTGGTTTGAGTCGCTATCTGCTTGTAGGTCAAAACCACGACCATTCATAGATGCTATTTTGAAAGCCCAAGCAAAGGCAAATTTTGGCGTTTTGAAAAACGTCTAGTTCTGGATAGGTTTCGGATTCCAATTTTTAGTCAGATACTCAGGGCCGTGTTGCGTTTTAAACACGCCTGTACGATAAGAGTCCTGGGCAAAAATGTGATGTTTGATTGGTGCCGACCCGAGGTCGGACTGAATTCAGATTCGCGCATTCGACACAAATTATCCAGATACAGAAGCGGTATTGGTCTGCATGATTACCATTTCGTGGTATCTTCCGCCAAGGGCCATGAGAGATTGATGTGTGCCGATTTCCGTAATCCTTCCATGTTCCAAAACCACGATTCGATCGGCATTGGTTATGGTACTAAGTCGATGGGCAATGATGAAGCATGTCTTGTTTTTTATCAGCGCGTCCATGCTGGATTGAATCAGCCTTTCGCTGTTAGTGTCTAAGTTACTGGTGGCCTCGTCGAGGATCAAGATTTTTGGATTGGCTAACACGGCGCGAGCGATCGCCAATCGTTGGCGCTGACCGCCACTGAGTTTAACGCCCCTCTCTCCGATGACCGTGTCGTACCCGTGCGTCAGCTTATCGATGAATTCTGTACAGTTTGCAATCTTTGCGGCAGTTCGGATTTCGATATCGGTTGCCTGACGATTGGCGTAGCCAATATTTTCAGCAATTGTTCCGTCAAATAGAAATACATCCTGCTCAACAATTCCCGTCAGTCGGCGATAACTTTCAACGTCGAATCCAACCAAATCTGCTCCATCGAGAAACACCCTTCCGCGGGTGGGGTCATAGAAGCGGGCGACAAGATTACAGATGGTTGTTTTTCCAGCGCCACTAGGCCCTACCAATGCGATAGTCTCGCCGGGTTCGACTTTAAAGTTCACATTCTGCAGTGCGAAATCATCCGTTCCAGGATAACAAAAACTGACGTCTTGAAACTCGATTGAACCAACGAGGTCCGCATGCTTGATCACATTGGCGTCAACATCGGTTTCCATTTCTAAAGGCTCTTCCAATAAATCCAAAACCCGATCAAGACCCGAGAGACTGTTTTGGAATGCTGCAGCGCTCTGAGCGAGCGTCGCTAGCGGAGCAAGCAGCATCAACATGTAGACCAGAAACATCATCAAGTCACCCATCGTTAGCTGGTCTTGGAGAACTCGCCATCCCCCGTAGACGAGTAATCCAGCTGTTGCCAACGGAATGACCGTTTCCCAAACGACCTCAATCATGCGTGACCACCACCAAGCGTAGAGTTCCTGCCGGCCCATGACGTGGTTGCCTCGCATGATGCGATTAGTTTCAGCACGTTGACGACCAAATGCCCGAACCACTCGGATTCCGCCGAAGGACTCGGTTGTCAGTGAGTCGACCTTTTCGCGTTGAGCACGAACTCGCCGAAATTGGGGTCGAATCCGATTGATCCAAGTCCGATGAGTGAAGTAGACCAGTGGGATAATTCCGATGGCTCCAATCAATAAACGCCAATCGACCCAGGCGAGAATAAGAAAGCTGCCAACTAGTTGAATGACTGCCCTCCATGGGTTGTACAGCATGCCAAAAACAAGATCGCCAACACTACCGGCATCTTGACGTAAAATGCTGGCCGCTCCACCAGACTTCAATTCCTGAATTCGGTGCAGAGGGAGTCGGGAGGCATGTTCAAATACACGTTTGCGAATCGACATTTGTAGAAGCTTGGTCACGCGCGTGGCGTGCCACCGACCCCAAATATGCAAAAACAACTTCGCCAGCGAGATAACTAGGATGACACTAACGATCCGCAATAAAAAAGGCCATGGTTCGCGCGGAATCCACTCGGGAAAGGCTTCCGGAAGTGGCTGACCCGTCAAGACATAATCGACAACCAGCTTGACTGCGGCTGGTGGAATCAAAGCCAAAATCGTGGCCACGGTCAATGTCGTCATCGAAAAGGCGATGGATCCTCGGTGTCCATCTAGGAGGCCGAGGAATTCACGTACTAACGTCCAACTTGATCGGTCGCGTTCCGTTTTCGAATGATTTCGTTTATCGGTTGGATTTTGATTTTTTTCTAAAGCCTTATTTCCATTCAGGAATTCCTGCTTATATTTCTCAAACTGCTGACGACTAGACGGAGGATGTTTGCTCATAGATGATTATTTTGCTGCCGCATTTGTGCCCGAATGGTTCCGTCACATTTGTGTGCCGGTTTAGTAATCATAGGCATCTCGCGATCAATCGGCAATCGGCTTATTTCTTGCGTGATATCCACAAAAATTGGACGTTTCTTGAACGCTAATTTCAGCCGTCGGAAATGTGTTGGCGCTTTGTATTTTAGAAATTCGAGTGTTTTTGAAATAATTTACCAGGACGTTTCTAAAATGCTTTTTCATGATGCGGGCGGTTCAGAGGGCTCGCGAGTTTGTCTGGTTGGGAGTGTTTTAGATTTTGATTTGAGATTATTTAAACGTCGAAACGAGCGCTTGCAATAACTGGGTACGAATATTTGATAACTTACGGAACAGTTAAAGGCCAAAAATCATTTTGGAGTTCAGTAGAGTCTAAAGTGATCGAAGATCTCGAGCGCCACCCAAAGACATCAGTCGATAACGGTCAAAATCAGGAAATCTGAGAAGCCGACGGTTGCCCGTGTTACCTTCACCATTAGGAATAAAAAGGGCTAATCCTCAGGCAGGCTTAACCATTGGTTCGGTTGGTATTTTTTGGCTATCTATCAAGCAACCGCAAAAGCCGAGACTTCACATCGCTCCATTCGATATCCAGCACACTGAAATAAACCGAATCACGAGCGTGATTGCCTTGGACAATCATGTGTTTGCGCAAGACCCCTTCACGTATCGCACCTATTCGCTCGAGGGCTTTCAGCGAACGTGCGTTTCGAGAATCTGCCTTAAATTCGACCCGAACGCATTCCATTTGTTCAAAGGCGTGGCCAAGCAGGAGCAATTTCACTTCGGTATTTATACCCGTGCGATGCCATCGACTTTCCAGCCAAGTCCATCCAATCTCCAGACCACGGTGTTCGGAACGGATATTAAGAAATCGGCTACTACCTACCACCGTTTTGGTGGCCTTTTCGATGATCGCAAAGGCTTGTTGGTCGCTGCTTAGAGATGCTTTCTCGATCCAGCGTTTGGTGTCAGCAATATCGACGAAACTACGCCTAGGCAGGTGAACCCAATCAGTCTCGGTTCGCCCACAGTTGTAGATCCCCTCCGCATGTTCCTGAGTGAGCGGTTCAAGTCGCACCCGCTTTCCATCTAGGACGATCGGTGAGATTTCGAGGTTCATGATGCTCTCGTTATGACAGGAGTAATACCAGAGGTCATTCTGGTTATTAGATCTGGTTGGGCAGTCTGCAGTCCGACACGGCGTAACGTGGAGTTCCTTCGAGTCTAATAGAGCGACGGACTCGCGCGAACAGGTCGTTGGGTGAAACGCACATTCTTATGCGGCGGTTTGATAGGCGAGCGAGTCGAGCCAGCGACCGAGTGAGGCGTTTCGGCGACGTGACCTGGTTCACGCGCGCAGCCCCGTAATTTCCGCCCACTCAGAATCCTAACTACGCCCCCGTCCCACGGCATTGGTTCCATAAGTAAATCTAAATTGTACGCCCTTCGAGACCGAGTGTACCCAACGTGATAACACCCGCGGTACAACCGTTTCGTCGTTCCAAAGATACAAACTACGTTTGGCGGCAACGAAGTTAACGCTACGTCGGACATCACTAGGACTGGGTTGATCCAATTTATCGACGTACCGTCTCAAAGTTGTCCTTCAGCGTTACAGCCTATCGCCCATTCGATTTGTCCTTTTTTAGAAACCTTGGATGCCGAACCAGGCTCAAATTGCCTACACTCAATTGAAGATGGGCCAGTCAAAGGAACGCACATTGATCTAAAAGCGAAAACGAAAACCGGTAAAGACACTGCCTAACGAAGTTCCACCAATATCAGTGTGACGGTAGCCAGTGGTCCACTCGGCATTGTTAAACTGTCGGCCGATTGAAAGCTCGCCGCGAAACAAATCGGAATCGCCCAAATTGCCGAAGTCGGTCTCGCCCGTCAAAATCCATTTTGGAGAAAGTTGCCAGTCAAAACCAGACGTCAGGTTGGCTCCGGAATCGCCACCGTAAGAGTCACCCAGCCAATTGATTCCCACTCCGATGCGAGCTCGAAAGTCACTGGAATTGATCACTTCGTAGACTAAGTTGACATCGCCTATCCACAGGTGATCGCGAAAAGTCGCGCTATTTTCTCGTAACATCATCACACTGGTATCCAGTCCAAAGCCACCAGGCGACTGTAGCAGCAATCCAAAATAGCCTTGCGCTATTTCATCGAAGTCAGAGCCATAAGTAGCGGTCAATCGCTTTGACCAGGTCTTAAAATAGTTTTCCCAAGGGCGAACAATGGGCCTTTGACTAAGCATTATGGAATCAGAGACATCTTGATCGAAGTACGTTTCGTCTCCCGGTTCGGTCAATGCCAAAGGTGCCGGTTCGACAACATGGATATGTTCGTGAATGATGCGTTGAGGGCGATGGTTGTTAAACGAAGGTGTGGTCATAAAAACCGAGCCCAAAGATGCTCCACCGCCGTAGCAAGGTTGTGGGCTTCGATGGTTCCTATGCTTCTCTTCATTTGAATTGTTGTCTTGATGATGGTGGGTGTTTTCCGAAGGCGGAGTTTCGTGGCGACGAACTGTCTCGCGTACACGACCGAGTTTGCCTTGGCCATATAGGTCGCTCGTCAGACAAAACCCGAACACCAAAACAAATGCGATTAGGATAGTCGACTGTCGGGTCTTCGATCGACCTAAAAATTTCAATGCACACATCTTGATGGCCTTCCTTGGCTTTCATACGGTTTCAACACTTCGCGATGCTTACCGCGTTGGTTGGCATCTCAGTAAAGAGGAGAGCAACCGTAGTGCCAAATTCACTGATCCCTCTGGAATTAAATCATCCGTCGCCGCAGCTATTATTTTTTCCAACAAAAACAACGTTTGCGAGAACAATTAGCTTGATGCTAGCATTGGCCTGCCTCCGAACGGGTAATTCCCATCTGTCACCAAATTGATATCGTCAAGTTAATAAAGTGATACGACTTGAGACCCAATTGCCGCTGCCAACACTGGCTTTGTAAAATAGGCAATCCAGATCATCCCGACCCTCGCTCACCTCACAAATAAAACAGGTTATGAAAGTCTATTCGCTTTCCGATCTGTCCAAGGCGCCTATCTCAATAGGTTTTTGGAAAGCCAGCGAGAGCACCTTTCACGTACGAATACAAAATCTGCAATGGTTGAGAAGGCACCGATACCGCCGAGTCGCTTCGATTGTTGTTGAGATCGGCGTGAAGCGGGTGGGGCCAGTTTGAGACCATCGGCCTGGGTAAATTTCGACTACTCGATCAGGGTGAGCTTTGCGCAGCCAGGCCGCGATTTTCATTTCCTGCCGCCGAGTTGGTTGCCACGGCACCTTCTATTGAATAGCCTTCTCAATGATTTCCATCAACCTTTTCGCGTTAGCAGTATGACGGCAGGCAAGCAGTTGTTGAGCTGACTTTTCTTTCAACCGGTCAGGCCCGGGACTTAATTGGGGCCAACGATCAGCTAAAATGTTAGCGAGCTGTTGGATGTCGGTTGGATTGAAGAACGTTGCATCGGTGGGCGATTGCTCTCGATGAACTGGAATGTCTGACAGAATGATCGGCTTTCCCAAGGCTCGGCAGTCCTCCACCAACATCGACCAGCCTTCAAAATACGAGGGTTGGATGATGGCGGCTGCACGACGCATCACTTGAATTTGCTCAGTTCGAGCTAACAGTCCTAGCCAGAAGACATGGTCACGTAATTCAGGTGAGGTAAGTTCTGCCTTGATTTGCATGGCGTATTCAGGGTGCCGAAAATCATTTTCGTTGCCTGTTAAAACCAAGGCAATGTCGGAATGCTGACGTTTGACTTGTTTGATCGCCGAAAACAGATTGAGGTGATTTTTGTGCTTCCAAAACTGACTGGGAAACATCACGTACTTTTCAGGTAGTTTTAATTGTCTGGTGAACTGAGCTGGATCTGGGAGTAACCATTCAGGCTCCATGTGCGTTGAAAATGAATAAATACAGATCTTTTCTGGATCGGCACGGAATGAGGTTAGTAAATCGTTTTTTGCGTCCTGACTGCTTACTACAGTCAATGTTGCGTCGTCGATTAAGGATTGAAAGCGTGTGTTGCGGACCTGAATTTCCTCTTCAGAAAAATACTCCGGGCAACGCAAATGTTGAAAATCCGGAATCCAGCCGACCCATGGCACCGGAAACGACTGCCCCAGCGAGGACTGGCAGGGAAGTAGGCAACTGATTTGGTTTTGCAAAACCACATTTGTTAGGGAAACCGGTTTTCTAAACCCGTCAACGGTTCGCGAAGCTGCTGCTATGAGTGCTTTCCAGCGATTTTTAGGCTGCCGATCAAAAAGAAGAACGTTGTCGAAGGTGCGACCTATCGCGTTTCCTTTTCGTCGGTTTGCTTTTCGGCTTATTAAAAGATGCAGGTTAGGCCGATCTGGTTCTGGCAGTTGCCCTACGGTTTGGGCAAGGCCCCGTAAATAAAGAGCTCCGGCAGTCCAGCCAACATTGTCATCGGCAAAAATGCCAACCGTTGGCTTAGTCTTCATAAATTTTTTGTCCATCAAGTTAGTTCGGTAATCCAAACAGTGTCCAAAACTTCGCCCGGGGTAAGATCGACTTTGCTATTTGACCGTTGGCCATTAACGATAAAGAGTAGGCCGTCGTGCCACGCGGCTGCTTTGGATTTCATCGGATAGGGAAGCGTGCCAATTTTTTGCCATCGATTAAGAGCCAAGTCATAAGCTAGGATGACATCAGAAAGAGTCATCCGATCTCGAACGCCCCCGCATAAAATAAGCTTTTGTCCGATCTGGCGAGCAGCGTGTTCACTGTGCGACAACGCAATGGGCATTGAGGCCAGCGGTTTATGGTCACCGGACTGAATGTCAAACGAAAACACGTTGTCGAACACGTCGTCCATCGGTGTCGCAAAGTTGCAGGTGTAATTGGGATCTCCGGAAATTGGCGGAATGTCCGTTTGCTGCCCCCCAAGAACGAATAGTTTGCTTCCCACCAAACAGCTGGCTGTGTGGTTGCGGGCCTCCGGCAATGGCAGTTCTGGTGTCCAGCTATCCTGAACCGCCTGCCCGTCGCGAATTTCGAGACTCCAATGATCGGCCGAGGGGGAATGCCGGTCGCTCCGGGTGCCTCCCAAGGAATGCAGCCGATTACCTGACATATGCACGAGCGGCATGTAGCGAACTTCTGGGAGATCCGGGAGTGAAGTCCATGTATGGTTGTGTGTGTCAAATGCAAAGCAATGCTTCACTCCTGGAGAACAATTCGCGCCCAACTGTCCCGAAACAGTGAAGATAAAACGTTGACCATCGGTTGCCATGCCCGCGTGAGTTTGCGGCACTCCGTCGGGTAAAGGAGACGTGTCTGTCCATTGCTGTTTTTGCAAGTCCAGCACATCGACCCGTTGAGATACGGTTCCCAGAGTTACGTATCCGCCAAACACATAAAGTTTGTGCCCAATCTGAACGGTACCGGGTTCCACACGACGGCAATCAGCACGAGGTCCAACACGCCATTTGAAATCGTTGGGTTGCCGTCGCGATTTTTTGATGTAGTTGACGTCGGCTCGATCCGCCAGATAGCGATAACACAACGGGTTTCGTTTGATTTTTCGGGTGATCGATCGGAACACTTAAATAAACCCAAGGATTACGTTAAAATGCAGTTCAGGGAGGACGTCAGGATATTCTATTTAGCTTCGTAAGCCCATCCGAATTGTGTTTTGGTCGGGGAAGTCGTTAGCAATTCCAGGAGGTTCCGACCATTTGGCTGTCAGCCTTGCGGCTTTCCTGCCTTTCTCGCTCGTTTTAAGAAACCGGGTTGTCTATTTTACAGGTTTGCCGACGGGTTTCTGTCCGGTTTCTTGCCTTGGGCAAAGCAAGGGGGAGAAGAACCACGAGCAATGGGACCTGAGAAGTTTTCGATCGTTCTAAAACATTGAAACTGCGGTAGTTGACGGTTAAGCGAGTCACTTTTATATTCCAGAGTTATCCCCGTCAGGAAAAGGGGCTTAGAGAGAAACATTTTGCGATCGATTTGGAGAATCACGTGCTAAGTGATAATGAAATTACAGAACTTGTGAATGATTTTGGTCCGCGTGTCAACGAAGGCAGAACGATTGGACAAATCATTGCTGATAATGAAATTCCCCGGCTTGAAGGAGCCACCGTGCTGGAAGGGAAAGTTTCGGATTCGGTATTTTGTGACAGCTTAAAAACGAAGGAAGGCGTTCCGATTCGCTTGATGTTTCGTGGGAACCGGATCTCTACTCATGATGTCAACCGAGGCGCGATTCCGTTTAAGGATCAAGTTTTAGCTCAAAATCATGATCATATGCTCAACCTAGTCAAAGATACCTTGGGTTCATCGCAATTCGAGGTTTCGGGTTTGCTGCCATCTTCTACCGTGATTCCGGCGGAAAATCTAAATCTGCTCATGGTTGAAAATGTACAGCGGATGTACATGGCCGAAAGTTCGACCTCCACGTCGCTATTTCAGCATTGGCTCAAAGCAAAAGAAGAGGGTTTGTCTGAATTTGAATATGCCGGGCATGAAATTGAAGTCAATTCACTCACCCCGAACGGCAAACTGCCTTACATCATGGACACTCCTTCAACTAAGGATAAAGTTGATCGTACGATCGATCCGTCCTATTTATTTGAGAATGGAGTTTGCACTACCGGGCAGTATCAGCAGATTCGTAATGCATCCATTATGGCGTTCGGTATAGTGACGCAGTCTCTGCAAGCCAAAGGCATGGTCTTGGTTGACACTAAGACGGAGCATGGCGTTAACGCTGCGAATCAAATTGTTGCGGCGGATGAACTTTACACGATGGATTCGTCCCGCTTCTGGAGATTGAATGACGACGGTTCAGTGCTGGAACGCGATGGCAAGCCAGTTTCCTTTTCCAAGGAGTTTGCCCGTGGCATGGTGAAGGATACCGACATGCAGTTCTCAACGGAGCAAAGCAATGAAATTGGTGTCCGCTACATCGACGGTTTGCAATACTTGACGGGCAAAGCTTTCCAACCGGATCTGCGTCCACGTGATCAACGGATCATCGAGTCGACCAACTTGATCTTGGATGCGTTGACGTAGGCTCCTCGGAAAGATGCGGCAATGCCGGTAACGCGCGGTCGTTCAACAAAAAAGTGTTGTGCGTCGCTCAGTTCCGATCACTGCGAGAGCAACTAGATGCCCTTGGCGATTAGCTGAGTTTCCAACCCTTGCGGTACTCGCGCTTGATGTACCGCTCGGCATCGGGGGCGTTGGTGGCTCGCATCTCTTTTGTATCCCAGTGGATCTTTTTGCCAGAGCGATACGCGACATTGCCTAGGTGGTTAGCCTCAGTCAGCAATCCGGCATATTCAAAATCGCTCAGTGTCGGCGCACCACCTTTGCATGCGATGACCCAGTCCTCGAAATGGCTGGACGAGCGCGGGATGAACGGATCCGGCCCTTTGAAGTCGGCGAATTTCTCTTCCGGGAGCAAGACATGTTTCCGGTAATCGGACAACAGCATGCCCTTTTCGCCGATGAACAGGTGACCGTTGGCCCATTTGGGGATCCCGTTGTCCTTCCAGATCTGCGGTTTCTCCAATCCCTGATACCAGCTCAGTTTCACCGGAGGCAACTCGCCGCGGGCACCGTACTCATAGATCGCCTGCATCGAAGCGGGGGCGATATCGAAATGAGGCTTCGGTCCCTTGGCTTCGACCGTCAGTGGGGCTTCGAGTTTCAGGGCCCAGAAGGGCAGATCGACCAGGTGGCTGCCGAGATCCGACATGGTGCCGTTTCCAAAATCCCACCAGCGATACCATTTCGGACCGGGGAAATAATCCTTGTGGAACGGCCGGGCCGGTGCTGGAACCTGCCACAGATCCCAGTTCAGGCCCTTAGGTATCGGGGTCGATTCCTTAGGCGTGCGAACCACGATAAAGCGATCCTTGGCATCGCGGGCCGCTTGCTCGTTTTCGTGCCAGCCCCAGGCACGAGAATGCCAGACGTGAACTTCGCGAACCGCGCCAATCGAGCCCGACTGGATCAGTTCGACCACTCGCCGATAGTTATCGTTGGCGTGGTTTTGCGTTCCCATCTGGGTGGCGACTTTCGCGTCGCGAGCTGCCATCCGAATGATACGCGCTTCTTCGATGTTATAAGTCAGCGGCTTTTCACAGTAGACGTGCTTTCCTAATTGGAGTGCCGGCAGAGTGGCAAAGGCGTGAGTATGCTCCGGGGTGCTGACGACCACCGCATCAAATTCCGCCTCGTGGTCAAACAGTTTGCGGAAGTCATCCGCTTTGCGAGCCTTGGGGTGTTTTACCGCCGCGGCATTCAGATTCCTCTCGTTGACATCGCACAAGGCCACGATGTTTTCCCCGGAAAACCTGCCAAGGTTGTTGGCGCCACGGCCACCGGTTCCGATCATCGCGATATTGAGTTTCT
>CALKCK010000035.1 GCA_938083195.1 uncultured Pirellulaceae bacterium
TGATGGACGACCAACTCTTTCAGTGTACCGGCAAGCAACAGAATTCCGATTCCCGCAGAAACCACCACAGCACCCATTACGATTATTGAACGAACCCGAAATCGAAAACGAGTCAAATCCGCCAACGCGTCAATAAAGGCTGGGTAAATACCGGAAGCCAGCAGCATCGTACCGCCGCTGATTCCTGGCACGAGGTTGGCAAGCCCCATCAGAAAACCACCGAAAACGGAACGCAACAGCAATGCCTTGCTAGAAACCTGCCCTAAGGCATCAGGACTTATTGTTTTTTTTTCTTCCATCAAATCGAAAATTCCACCTAAATAAAACATGCCCCAACGATTCCAGTCGACCAACCTCCGCCGCCAACAAGACAACGTGGTTTACCTCTCTCGCCGTAACTCACATTCCATCGCCAAGTAAACATGATATTAGCCCGACAAGTTCAAGGGAACACCGTTTACCCAGTGAAACTAAGCCACCCAGTCAAACTCATGGATTAGCGTTAGCTTCTAAGATTGCCTGAAGATATCTCAATAAAGTTTATCAAGTCGCTTGGTTCTGCTTATCCAACCCTTTATAAACGGAACTAGACGACTTCGGAAAATCATCAAATTAATTACCGCGCCCCGCGAGCGATGCTTTTGGATTGAGTGCGTGACTGTCCCTCATCTGAATCTGTCTGAATTTGAATTGTCACCACCTGCACAGCAAACTAACACTGGTTCGTTTAAAACAATCATGCTCTTGCGTTCTAGTATTAACGAAATTGAGATTGCGGCGCCGGCCAAAATAAATTGGTTCTTAGAACTCTTGAGTCGCCGAGCAGACGGGTTTCATGAACTTGAAACCGTGATGTCCACTGTATCTATATTTGACCGAATGAAATTCACTCGGCGCACCGATTCGAATTTCATCCTTTCTATCCGCAGGCTGGAACACGGCAGTCTCCCAAAAGAAAAAGACTCGATTCCTTGTGACCAACGGAACCTAATTATTCGCTCACTGCACTTGCTTCGCGAGACTGCCCGTGAGCAGCAGAATGACGATTGCTGCCGGGAAGGCATCACGATTGAGTTGGACAAACAAATTCCATCAGCCGCTGGTTTAGGAGGGGCATCCAGCAACGCGGCAGCAGCACTAATTGCCGGCAATCAACTTTGGCAACTCAATTGGGATCGGGAAAAATTATCACAGATTGCTGCCCAACTAGGCAGCGACATCCCCTTTTTCTTACATGGGGGAACCGCTATCTGCCGTGGACGCGGGGAAAAGATCGAACCCGTTCAAGCTTCGTGCGGCATCCCCGTTGTCATCGCCAAGCCTGACTTTGGAATTCCTACCGCCTCGATCTTCAACCGCGTTACCATCCCAACTCACCCAATTAACAGTAATAACTTCATTAGCAGTTTCCAGCGAATTGACCAACACACGCTGGGAGCCAACATGTTCAATCGACTGCAAGAATTTGCAGAACCCATCAGCCCCGCAATCACCCAGACTTTTCTGAGTTTAAAAAAAGAGTTTTCTCGTCTGAATTGCCTCGGCCACCAAATGAGTGGAAGTGGATCGAGTTACTTCGGCGTTTTTTCTACCGCTCGCGCAGCACGCTATGCGACCCAATATCTTGCTGCGAGATTCCCTGATACCAGAGTCTTTTTCACTCAAACACTGACACAGATCGCCTCCTAATTAAACCAACAACACGAGGACTACGCGAAGGAGCACGTAATGGAGATTACGGAAGTCAGAATTAAATTAATTGAAAGTGCCGAGGACCGCTTAAGAGGATTTTGCAGTGTCACGTTTGACGATTGTTTCGTTGTTCGTGATTTGAAAATCATCGAGGGCAACAACGGACCTTTTGTCGCGATGCCAAGCCGCAAGCTTACATCGAATTGCTATAAATGCAGGTCTAAAAATCACCTAAGAGCGAGCTTCTGCAATCAGTGCGGAAGCCAATTGAAGTCAGACCACATCGAACATGATTCCGGGGGTAGAGCAAAACTCTACGCTGACATTGCGCATCCTGTGAACGCAAGATGCCGGGAAATGATCCAAAAGCGGGTCATCAAAGAACTTAACCACGAAACGGAACTGGCGTCCCAACCTGGCTACCGCTCCCGTTACGACGAAGACTTCAACGAGGAGACTGTTGCCGAACCACTGCATGGGCACGCACACCAAGACAAGACGAATCCTCAAACCGAAGACCTGCGACAGGATCAGGGAACCGATATTCCGCCTACTCCGCACAATCAGGTAAAAAATACCGAATCAGAATCATCAGGCATCTCACCCGGAGAATTCGGGAAAGGAATTTTTGACTGATTGATCCTACCCACTTTTGTCGAAAAATAGAGCGACGGAGAAGCCGGCAACGACCTCTTTAATACGCTTGAATTTGAGACGGCTTGAACACTAAAAGCCATAGAAAAGCGTGTTTTTTGGGGACATTCGTTTCGGTTTCACACTGAAAACACCCACGCACAACTATCGATTCTTAATACCCAATTCCTGTGAATTCAGAAAATGGCAGCAAGAATCGAGCCGACGGCGGACGTTGCAACTCAAAACATTGGGCTAATCGTCACAACCGCAATAGTTGATTATGGACTTTTAACGTCATCAATTCATCTTAAACTTGACCCTGTGAAAAACGGGCAACTATACTTAAATCGTAGAATTTGACGGCAATTTCATCCTGTTTTGAGGGAGCAAGACAAGTCTTGCCAAACCCTTGCAAACATTATTAACCCCCTTTGACTGGCAACTTATCATGCAGAGTCACCGCTTAATTTTTGGATTCGTAATGTCTCTCGTGGCTTTTGCTGCATTGACCAACCCAACCGACGCGCAAACCGATGCGGCTCGCCCGCTTGCCAAAGGCGTGCTCAAAACTATTCCGGAGAACCTGGACCCTCGAGATATGTTCTCGCTTCCCATGGTGATGCCGGACTTGAACGCAACCAAATTCGATCCGAAAACGATTGCTCAGAAAGAGACATTATTCGGGCAATCGCGAAGCGTCGTGATGTTTCGAAATGACGTTTGGCAATACGAATTCTCCTTCACCGGCCTCAGGCAAGCCAAACTCCGAATCCCAACCGGCAATGGCAAAGCAGCCACAAGAAATTACTGGTACATGGTCTACCGAATCCGAGACACTGGTCAAACCATGACGATCAACGATGTGAAGCAAAATCCAAAATTCGATCACATCACAAAAGAAATCAACTTTGACAAATCAATTGACTCGCAAGCGAAAAAATTCCTTCCCCGATTTACACTCGAGGGTTGGGTTCCTGTCGATAAGGGCTACCAAAAAGTCTCTTATCGAGACACCCTCTCTCCCATCGCCCTGGAACAGATTCGCCAAAAAGAAGACCCTAACCAGGTTCTATTTGATACCCACCAAATGTCACAAGCCAAAATTCCAGCAGCCAAAAACGCTACGGATCGAGGTATTTGGGGAGTCGCGATTTGGGAAAATGTCGACCCTCGCATTGACTTTGTCAGTGTCTTTATTCAAGGCTTGACGAACGCTTTTCGGCTCTCTGACCCCGTTTCCGCTCCATCCAAATTGAAAACGCTTCAACTTAACTTTTGGCGTCCCGGTGACTCAGTCAATGAAACATCTGACTTTGTCAAATTTGGAATCCCGCTGATTGATGACCCTGCGATGCAGGCATTGGTTACAGAACGCTACAATTTGCCAGGTCCAATCCTGAGAGGCTATTTCAAGAACGAAGAGGCCAAACGGGACGTTCTCGTGACCGAAACAGAAGCTCAGATCAATCTAAAGGATTTTAATTCCGCAATCGCCCCAATGCTCGATCAGGGCAAAATGCCTCCTTCAATTTTGAAATCCTTCGAAAATGCAGGGATTACGTTAGATGCCAATACGCCGCTAACCACCTTGATTGTCGGTAAAAAATGGTCATTTAAACAGGGAAAAGACAGCTACACCCTCGTTTTAGAACCCCAGTTTTGGGAAAAAGACTTTGACGGAATCCGCTTCATTAGAAGCCTTGATCATATGTGGATTTACCGCTAAAATTTCCCTTCCTATTTTGTCCGATCCGGGCAAACGCAGTTTGAGGGATTCGCGCCGCTTGGCGATCGAATTGCCGAGAGTTACAACGAGTTTTTGAGAACAAAGAAAGCAGTTTAATGGCCCATAAAAAGGGACAAGGCTCCAGCCGAAACGGTCGTGATTCCAACGCCCAACGTCGAGGGGTCAAAAAGTTTGGCGGAGAACGCGTCGTTGCCGGAAACATTCTAATCCGACAAGTTGGTAACAAATGGCATCCTGGAAAGGGTGTTGGCCAAGGAAATGACTACACACTTTTTGCGCTCGTTGACGGAAACGTCATGTTCGATCGCGACGGACGACGAATCAACGTCGTTGCCGCAACCACCTAAGGACTGGAATTTCGGATCCGGACGGTGATAAAATCATGATCACTCTCCGACTGTAATTCTTAGTCCCAATGAAATAACAAAAAGGATGCCAGATTATGGCATCCTTTATTTTTGCAATCCCCCAAACTGGGCTCCTCCACCATACCGCCGAATCCAATTTTATCTGGAATACTATGTTCGTTGACCAAGTTCAAATCGAAGTAATCGGCGGACGCGGCGGAAACGGGTGCATGAGTTTTCGCCGCGAAAAATATGTCCCCCGCGGAGGCCCTAATGGCGGTGACGGCGGCAACGGAGGAAGTGTTATCCTGACCGCCAAGCATGGCGTCAACAGCCTCGTGGCGCTCGCAAATCGCCATCACGTCCGAGGCAAAAACGGAAACAACGGCGAAGGCGCAAACCGGCATGGAGCAGGTGCCGATGACATAACGGTTTTGGTCCCCGCAGGCACTATTGTAATTGATGCCGAAACAGATCTGATCATCAAAGACCTCGCGGCTGATGGCGATTCTGTCATCGCCGCCCGCGGTGGACGTGGAGGGAGAGGTAATACACGTTTCAAATCCTCCACCAACCAAGCTCCCCGCCAAGCAACCCAGGGCGGATCGGGAGAATCCAGAGTCCTCAAACTTGAACTAAAAGTGATTGCTGATGTTGGCTTGATTGGAAAACCGAATGCAGGCAAAAGCACTCTACTAAGTCGGCTCTCCAGCGCAAAACCGGAAATTGCGGACTACCCCTTTACCACTAAATTCCCCAATCTTGGCCAGGTTCAAATTGACGCTGACCGGTCGTTTATCTTGGCTGATATTCCAGGGTTGATCGAAGGCGCTTCTGAAGGAGTTGGCCTTGGACACGACTTTTTGAAACACATCGAGCGAGCAGGAATCCTTGTCCATTTGGTCGAACCCATGCCGCTCGATCAAACCGACCCCACTGAAAACTACTGGGCGATCCGACGCGAACTGGAGGAATATAATCCTCAATTGAAAACACGTCCAGAAATTATTGTTGTCACAAAATCAGAACTACCTCCCGCCCAGGATGTTGCGGCAACCCTTGGAAGCGAAACTAAAAACGAGGTATTTCTAATCTCGGCGGTCACTGGTAACGGACTGCCTCGGCTAATGAATCGAATCGATCAGGTTTTGGAGCAGCATTCGTCATGCGATTGATTGCAGTCGATATCGGTAATAGCTCGATCAAGATTGCGGTCGATAGCTCAGATATGACCGACAGTTGGCAGACCACACTGACGCTGAACGCCGAAGCCTCCCTGAGTCAAGAACTCTCCAGCCTCCCATTTCAAAATGAATCCTTTTTCTGGTCGGTATCGAGCGTACACCAACAAAAAGAATCGAGGTTAATGGAATGGGTCAAACAACACAGACCCAATGACCACTTCCGCCTCATCGAAGAAAATGATGTCGCACTTCCATCTGACATCCAATCGCGAAGCTTATTGGGCAGAGACCGTTTAGTCTCAGCCTGGATGGCGTTGCAATTGAATCAAACTCAAGGTCCAGTCATCATTGTCGACGCAGGCACCGCAGTAACAATTGACTGGGTAGATCCCCAAGGAATTTTTCAAGGCGGTGTAATTTTCCCAGGCGCCGAGTCTAACTTCAAACGACTCAATGCTTTTACCGACGCTTTGCCAGACCTTGAAATGCACACTGACGACTCGCTTCCTAGCCAAGTCTTCGAATCGGTAATTGGAAAGTCGACTGCCGATGCAATTCGAAAAGGCGTCTACCATTCGCAAAAGTATGCCATTCAAGAAATTGTTGATCAGATGTCAAAACTCTCGACGGAAACTGCAACTACTTTCGCAACCGGTGGTGGAATAAAAAACATGGCCGAGCAACTGAATCAAAGTTGGCGCTATGTCCCTGATTTAGTGCTGCAAGGCGCGCGTGCGATCGGAAAAAAACTAAACTGCGTCTAATCCAACATCTCCTAAACGCACAGCAACATTAATCCATTGAACTCCTCGCACCCATCCAATGTTTGTAGCCAAATCACGCCAATCGGACGCGGTGCCGTTGCCGTCGTTGCTGTTTATGGTGCATTAGCAGGAACCACGATCGACGCGTGTTTACTAACCCCTGGGAGACAACCATTCACCACCCGAAAACACCAGGGCGTAGTCTACGGCATCTGGAAACCCACCGGTGAAGACCTCGTTATTTCTAAACGCGGCGAAATGCATTTCGAAATCCACTGCCATGGTGGAACGACGGCAAGTCAAGCGATCATTGGCTCGCTCGTATCTTTTGGATTCGTGGAAGTCTCTGCAACTGAATTTGCAACCCAATTCCAAGATTTCTGGAATGTCACCACGCAACTGGCACTCACTCAGGCCGCCACACCTAAAACCGCTTCGTTCTTATTGCGATTAGTCACGCAATTACCTCAACAAGTTCAACAAATACGAAACCACCTCGCCGCCAACGAACGGGAAGCCGCGACTACACAGATTCAATCCATGCTGAGCTGGTCAAATTTCGGGAAGCACCTTACCGCTCCTCGAAACGTTGTCCTTTGTGGCGAGCCCAACGTCGGGAAAAGCAGCCTCGTCAACGCCATGGCGGGCTTTCAACGGGCGATTGTTCACGATGTTGCCGGAACTACCCGCGACGTTGTTTCACAGGCAATTGCCATCGACGGCTGGCCTGTCACCTTGAAAGATACCGCCGGCATCAGGAACTCTGAAAACCCGATCGAAATTCAGGGGATTGCCCAAGCGAAAGAGCAAATTTCAAAATCAGATTTGACGATTTGCGTTTTTGATGCACACGCATTTCGGCAATCCGAGAGCGCTGAAATCATTTCTCAAACCAAACCAGACTTAATTATTCTCAATAAAACTGACCTACTCTCACCCAATCAACCCGCTAACGATGACTCGGTCAGTGACCTACCCACCGTCAAGACTTCCGTAAAAACCAATGAAGGGATTCGAGAGCTGATAGATATCATTGGCACTCAATTGGTTCCAGAGATCCCGGATAAATCTCAGGCTTATCCAGTCACTGCTGAGCAGCATCGACGACTTGCAGAAACTCTCGATCGCCTCGATCAAAAATCACCTGCAACGCTGAGCCATGCACTAGATTGACTAGCCAGACAATTAACGCTGCCTAACACGAACACCTAGAGCAGGTGCCTCGCTTTGATTTGCATGTACTGGTTGATCAATTCCGAAGTGAGATCCTCAGGAAACAAGTCCATTGCCAAGGCGCCTTGATGTCGAAGATCACGAATCACCTGCCTCCGCCAGTTCAAAACTTCTACGGCGGCAGCAGCTTCGTATATTTGTTTCTTGCCGGGTTGGCCACTCGACTCAAATTCTTCCACCGCAGAAAACATTTCTCGGTCACGCAGGAACACACCCAAAGGCAAGTGACGCCCCGTCAACGACGTTAAATATTGGTTTATCTGATGCGAATTAATTTCATCGATCACATTGGTTACCAAAATAACCAAGGATCGTTTCGAACAGTGCGACCGCAAATAAAGAAAGGCATCATCGTACCGAGACTCGACATATCGAGCTTGTTGATCGTACGAAGCATTCAGCAGGCGGTTAATATGTTTCACACCGTTCTTCGCAGGCGTAAAATTATGAATCCGGTCACTAAAGCTCAGCATCCCTACTGAATCGCCCTGACGCAATGCAATGTAACTGAGCATCAACATGGCATTGAGTGAATGATCCAATAGGCTAATTTCCCCGGCCGTTCCAGTCATCATCCGACCGCAATCAACCATGAATAAAATCCTCTGGCTTTGATTCGCCTGAAAATCACGAACCGTCAACTTATTACGCCGAGCGCTTGTTCTCCAGTCAATGTGCTTGTAGTTGTCATCCTGCGTGTAATCTCGCAAGCGCTCGAACTCATTGTCCTGTCCAATTTTCCTAGTTCGGCGAAGCCCCATCAGGTTCAGACGATTGGTCCGAGCCAGCAGATCATACTCAGCAATTTGCTTCATATCAGGATAAACATCCACAATGGATTCGTTCGGCAAACGGTAAAACCCCTGCCACAATTTGAATGGACTACCCACCATTAAATGAATGCACTCTAACACCACTCGCCCTCGCTTCTGCCCCGTCAACTCATAAATAAATTGAAGTCGACTGCGACCGGCAATGGACGTGTCTAATCGACTCGGCTCGGCAACAAAAGAATCTGGAAGATCATCTTTTAAAGAAACCACGCAAGATGTTTTTGAGTGGTTAATGATTTCGATCTCGACTTTCTGCCTTTTCCCCTGAGAGGCGATCCTCTGAACCGTGCGTGTGCCCGAAAACACAGAGGGCGGGACAATCCTCATAAGATCCACAAAAGCGGTTCCGACGAGAGCCACATCGATCAAGAGAAGTGCGAGTAGCAATATTCGGCGTGCGCCTCCCCCATCCATCAAAATGACTAGGAAAAACGACATCAGGGCAGGTATTAGAAACAGCAACAACAGTCGCTTTGCAGGAAAAACCCCCGACCTTCGCGCGAGCAGCCACAATGGAAATGACATGATTAACAACAGCAAGATTGGGCTGTTAATCAGGTATTCGCACACGAATTGGAGAGTTAATAACACAGGCTTTACTTATCTTCGGAGGCAACCCGATGGTTGAGCAATTTGGTATTTATTTGAGTCGAGGTACTTCAATGGTGCGGATCAAATCACTCAGAAGCTGGTCGACGCTTTGCCCTTCCACTTCCGCCTCTGCAGTCAATTGGACTCGATGACGGAGAACCGGCAATGCAATTTCGATCACATCGTCAGGCACAGCATAATCTCGGCCATGAAACATCGCGAGTGTTCTCGCACCCTGCATCAAACTGATCCCCGCCCGCGGTGAAGCACCTAAATAAAACTGTGGCCAAGTTCGAGTCAGCCGAACAATCTTATTAATATAATTCACCAATAGTTCATCCACCCGAACCGACCCGCTTTCAGCCGTCAAACTTAAGATTTCTTCGGGAGTCGTCACTTGATTAATATTTTCAGCCAACTGCCGAGTCAGATCTTCCTGACCTCCATGGCGGATGAGGATCTCAGCCTCTTGCTCCTCAGTTGGGTATTTAGCGGAAAGTTTAAACATGAAACGATCCAACTGTGCTTCCGGTAAATTGTAGGTTCCCTCAGATTCAATCGGATTCTGCGTCGCCACAACCAGGAACGGCAACTCCAATGAGTAGGTGTTGCCATCAATCGTCACCCGCCGCTCTTGCATAATTTCCAACAGTGCGGCGTGTGTCTTAGCCGGTGAGCGATTGATTTCGTCAGCAAGGAGAAGCTGAGTAAAAACAGGGCCAGGTCGAAATTCAAATTCCTGTGACTTCATATTAAAAACAGGAGCACCGGTGATATCTGAGGGCATCAAATCAGCAGTGAATTGAATGCGGCCAAAATCACATCCCAACACTTTGCCAAGGGTTCGCACGAACAGCGTTTTACCAAGCCCTGGAACACTTTCAATTAAAACGTGGCCATTTGAAAACAGAGCTACCAGCGCTCCCTGCACAAGTTCGTCCTGTCCAATAAACACTTTCTCAATTTCATTGGCAATTCGACGATAGATCCCCTGCGCCGAGGTTCCACCCTCCTCGCTCCTTAGGGACTCTCCCTTTTTCATTGGATCGGGCGGCGAGACAACTTCCGCCGATTCAATCATAACTTCCCCGCCCAGTCCCCCCGCATCCGAAGATTGAGCGTTGGGCACGATGACGATCTCGCCGCAACTGGGGCACTTGGCTTTACCACCGCTCGACGCGACTTGGACTTTCAGGACTTTCTTGCACTTTCCGCATCGGAACTTAACAAGCGACTCACCCGGTTCATTTGATGTGCTCATGATTTTTTCTTTAATTGGTCACGGTTTACAAACAATACTCAATCGGATTTATTTCGATTGGCATCACTGGCAACTGCCCGTTGGTAATCCCTAATTGTATTAATGGCTCGATTGGGTTGATTACTTCGCGACAACAACTCTGCAGTCGCGTTGATATGACTCCTAAAAGTCGACGTACTTTCTGGCTTAACTCGTTTGGGTCTTCCAAAAATTGGAAAATAAACAAAACAAAACAACACTCCCAAGAGCAACACGTGTGGCACGATATAACACAATGGAGGCTGGGCTATCCAACTCCAATTGCTGTGGTTTGAAACGGCGGATTGTCGAACTTCGATTCCGTCGGAACCACTTTCCAAAAACAACACTCCACGCCCAATTTCACAACGACTAATCAACGCCGAAGCCAAATCTTGTTTATCTTTTTCAACCAAAGAGTAATTCAACAAAATGGAACCCTGGCTTACGAGAATCAACTCGCTCTCATTATTCTGCATGGCCTGGTCACTCATTGCATAAACAAACGCTTCATCACCAGCCTTGAGAAGCACCTCTGGCTGCCATTTTTTTCGAGGCGTGATTTCATAAGAGAAATCAAGCTCCATTTCCGGGTAAGTTTTCCCCTCTCCCAGTATCCCACCGGAAACAACCTTCTTCTTCCCCATCCGCTTCTCAGTCAACTCATACCAATCACACGTAGCTAACTCACCACCCAACCAATTCTGCCACGCTCGAGAATCGAAGTTCTCATCCCCAATAATTTCCTCTGAAATTCTTCGCAAGTACTCTTCCCTCTGGGCCATGGGAGCTTTTTCTATCGCTACCCTTAGGTAGTCCTCCGTCGCGTGATTTCCGCCTGCAACGTAAATCAATGTCCTCTCATAGCCGCTATCAAGCCAAGCGTTGAGGCGATCAACCACCTCTTCCGAAGGGACACCGTCATTGTCGGGAAACCAAACGAGCGTATCGTATTGATCAATCTTTGGGCTAATCACGGAGCTGCGTTTGACTGTCGCGCCCTGAGCTTCGAACATCTCCGAAAAATATTTGGTACCGTTAAGACTGTCTTCTCCTCGAGTCCCGAAAATCGCTCCATATTCCGTGTTTAGAGATTTTGAATCGTCACAACCCAACACGAATATCGCAGCAAAAGCCAAGACAAGAGCCATGTCTCGCCGCACAACTTTAGATAACTTACCCATGCGGCACCCGTGAATGCTGAATGATATCTTTCTGAAATTGGCCGAGCTGTTTCCAACAATTTTCAAATTCATCTTGCTCAAGTTGATAATCTCCAAAGAAAGTCTCTTCAAAGGGTACCATCACTTGCTGATAAAATTTCGCCAACCGTCGCTCTCCTCGAATCTCCCGCAAGTACTCCCTATTGGTCTTTCCCTTCCGCAAGCGAATGTGCCCCTTTTGATCGAGGGAAACCAAAACGTAACTAAACAAAAAAATAATCGCACTTTTCAAATCGCTGCTCCGATAAGCCTTCTCTGCTGCGTCGCAAAAATTGCCATTGGAAAGGTCCACATCAAAGGACAGTTGCTGCATGCTCTGCTCGATCGTTCTCGTCGACAGTGTCTCATCAAACCCGTCATCTGCATTCAGTTCGCGGTACCGATGATAATATCGATATCCCCAATACACCCCCAATCCAATAATCAAAATCAGGAAAACGTAACAAACAACTGTAAGCACATTCCAAATTCGAGGCCAATTCCAATTCACCCAAGACCATGTAGTCGCAGCAGGCGGCGTGGCAAGCGCTGGAGGATCAACAGCATCTGGAACGTCCGCTCTTGAAGCAGATCGCGCCGACTGGCGGTCACCAAAATTCACCGGCAACACCTCTCCAGCTTTTGAATCCAACCAAGGCGTATCACTGGGAGATAATTTTGAATTGCTTTGAGCACACAGCGCATCGCTCCCGCCAAAACTACCCAAGAAACCAATGCAGAACGCCAGGAACCAAGACCGCCCCCTGAGCGCAGGGATAGCCCACATCCACGTTGCAATGTCGCATTTTTGGAAAAACAATTTCATTCAAACATCTTACTCTTAGAGCACCATCTCACTAAGTCGCCGACTCTCCGATCGCATTTGCAATTCAACTCCCCACCCCTCTTGTCGGATACGGGTGTCGATGTAAAACAAAAATCGAGCCACACACAGAAACCCTACACTGAGCCAGAGTGCAACCAGCCAATACCAGGCCGCATAGCTCCATTCAGAATTTGCCTGAATATTTAAAATCTTATCCACCTGCAATAGACCAGCATCAAATGCCAACCCCAGGAAAAGACCAAGCACAAAACTCGTTACCCCCTGACCGACAAGCCCCTCGACAGCACCTCGCCGGTAATGAAGTGCAATAGAACGCCGATTAAAACAAACAACATTCTTGTCTTTTGATTTTATAGGGGTTTTCTCAAGCAGTAAAATTTCACTCACGAATGGTCGAAAAATACGAAAAGAAACCCCCAGCAAGACTAAAGTTGGTAGATAAAAAAACGAATAAAGGTACCGATCTCCCCCCCCAAACTCCATCGATCGAGATAGGAAATAGCAACAAATCAAAACAGGTATCACCATCCGCACGCCTCCATGCAGCCAATGGAAATAAAACCCCGCCCGAAACACCTCTTTTACCGTGGTGGATATCTTTGGGCGACCAACAAACATCGCCTGTCCAAGATAATGAGTCATGAATGTCGTCGCGATTTGAGCCTGGCTCACAACCAGCAAAAACATTACCCAGTAAAAAAATCTAAAATCTTTGTAGTCCGTCGCCAGCCAGCCAATCAGCCAGCAATCTAACAAGATAAATGGGAACGCTCCGATGGCCAACAACCCAATCAATGGCTTGAAATACTCGACGCATACCAAAATCGCAAGGTCGTAAATTTGAAATGCGCTGCGTGTGCGAATGGAGATAAAGGTTTTGCTAAAATCCATCTTCTTCGCCTCCCGGCCAAGCAGCAGGATATCCCAACACCACAAAATAAATCATCAACAGACAGCTTGAGCCAACTGCTACGGTCCCTTTACCCCACCATGGAAAATCCCCGAGCGGTGAAACAAAGCCTTCAATCATTGCTGCCAATACAAAAAGCACGACGGCACACATGACGATTGGCAGTGACTCGCGGGCGGTTTTCAAGAGTGAATCTTTTCGATTGAGACCATCCGACATCATCCAACTGAGACCGATTTTCAAACCCGCACCAGCTGCCAAAATAATCGCGGTCAACTCAAACGGTCCATGGGCCGTTACAAAATTTTGGAAATTCTCGCTCGCCGCACCAGAATCAGGGCGAAACATAAACCCAAATACCGCTCCAAGATAAATCGCGTTATAGGAAAGCACGACAACTCCAGGAATCACCAACAGCATCATCACAAAACACTGCAACCCGATCGTCGCATTGTTTTGGATGTAATACCCCATCATGAACGCCCCACTTCCGACCCCGCGATTTCCACCAAACTGGTTATAACTGCCTCGCAATTGATCGAGACCATCGACGCCCACAACAGCTTCTGAGAAACCCGGCCAGACCGTGGTGTGGTAAGACAAGTAGGCAGCAAGCAAAAACAATCCCCAAAATAAGACCGTCGCAATCTGAATACACGGATCATTAAAAATCAGGCGAGGAGTGTCGCTAAAGATCCGCTTGGCCCAACCTTTGAATTGATAGCCCTGACTGCGATACAGTTGGTTATGAGCCCTCCCTACAAGCCGATGAAGATATTCCACGGTTTGCGGTGGAAGCTGATAGGACTCAGCCAGAGCCAAGTCCGCACAGGCCGCGCGGTACAAGGTCGTGAATCGACTCACATACGCGGGGTCGACCTTGCTCAACCGCCCCCCCATTTGAATCGACAATTCTTCCAACTCTTTCCAAAACGGCGATCGCCGCTTAATGAGTTCCGCTACCTTCATAGCTCACTCCCCGTCTCAAGTTCCTCTGGCACACTCGCCTTGACTAGCTCTTTTTCTGTACCCATTGGAGACTCATCCCCCTCGCGGGTCACAAACAACCGATGATACAGCGAACACATAAACAAATCGGGATCAGTATCTGCAGGTATTCCGAATCTTTCCATCAACGGAACCGCGAGGTGTTTTGCGATGTCCGCCGAACGTTGCGGGCCAAGGTACTTTCGCTTTTCTGCAAATTCTGCAACGACTTGAGTTAGACCTCGTGATGCCACAAAATCTGCGGGAATCAAATCCGCCAGGTTTGGCACACGCTCATCATCGAATTCGATAAGATCCGGACGATATTTTTTTTCTTCAAAAATAACGACGGTACCGGCAACCAAATCCCCTACCCGTTGAAACTTGCGATTCAGCGACATCACCACTAGGCCAATTAAGAAAGTTGGAATGGCAAAAAGCACTTGTGAGTCCGAGCCTAGGAGCATTTGCAATGGAACGATTGGCATAATGTCTAAAAAACGAAAGAAGTTCCGCAGGGTTGCCTGAACTCCATCAATCGCATGGCCGTCAACTGAAATCACTCGAATCCCACACAACCGTTTCCCGAGTGTCTGCCCGTTAAATCGAGTTTCCATGTAGGCTCCGTAGAACCAATAGACAAGAAAGAACCCGACCAATACCAAACCGAATGTAATGCCGGCAAACAATTGGAAAAACGCTGCACTTATCCCTAGCGATTGGTTTACCAAACCAACGACTATCAGCAATATGAAGTAAAACAAAGCAACAACAGTAAAGTAACCACCAAATGCGAAAATCAGATCCACGATGTAGGCGTTGAATCGATAGAATGGACCCGATATTTCATACTGAAAAGAAATATTCTCAGGCGTCTTCACCATCATCATCGTATCGATGGCGCCTTTTTGGTCTTGCGTTTGAGGGCCATTCAGCCCACCAACTCCCCTAACCATGGAATCGGTTTCAGTCGCCGAAAATTTACGGTGAGAAGGCATTCAAGAATTTCGAGAGATTCAGTAGGTATAGGTAACAAGACCGATGAAACCGTACTCTTATTCTCGCTTTGTGACAAAAAATTAGCAAGTTACAAAAAGTTTTTAAAAAAACTTTCCCCACGAATCGGCGGAAAATGAACGGCCCCAACCTCGAAGCACAACGTCGCCTAGATGACACAATCGAGTGCACCCACCAGCGTCATTACTTTTTCTTCTTTTTGGACCAATCTCGCCGCTGCCTCGAACTAGGAATCGATAACTTTTCACGATACTTGGAGACGGTTCGACGGGCGACTGCGAACCCCTGATTTTTCAGAAGCTGCATGATTTCTTCATCACTGTACGGCTTTGATTTATCCTCACTGTCAATCAACTTCTGAAGTTCAATTCGAACCTTATTCCAGGCAACATCTTCACCATCATCAGTGGTCGTTCCGCCCATAAAAAACATTCGCAATGGAAGAATGCCGCGATGGGTCTCTATCCACTTTTGATCCACAGCACGACTGACGGTCGTAACTGCAACACCTACCTTCTCAGCAATTTGCTCCATCTTCAGGGGACGCAAAAATTCAGGACCATCATCAAAGTAAGCCTTCTGATGATTCACAATTTCCTGAGCAACGCGTGTCAACGTATTGCGGCGCTGCTCAATTGATTCGATCAACCAGTGCGCCGCCGTGACTTTCCTTTTGATAAATTCTTTCTCTTCCGCAGTCGCTTGGCCGTTAGACAGTCGTTGTTTGTAATAATTGCTAATGTAAAGATTGCGAGTTGGCCCTTCTTCCATCTTGACGGTGTATTCCCCCGCTTCATTTACCTCAAGCCACATGTCCGGAGTCACAGTAGGCACAAAATCATCAGCAAAACGGCTCGCCGGCCTTGGGTCGAGTCTCTTTAATTCATTCCAAGCGTCTTTGATCTCTTCAATCGTCAAACCGGTCGCCTTCTCGATCTGAGGCATGCGATTATGCTGCAAATCCTCAAGGTGATTCACAATCAGCGTTCTTACATTTTTTAAATTTGTTATGTCTGAAGAAAGCTGCAGCAATAAACATTCAGATAAGTCTCTGGCTCCAACACCGGCTGGATCCAGTTGCTGAACATGAGCTAACGCCTCTTCAGCCAACTCAAGCTCATCAGGACCTCCATTGGGAGGTAAAAGATCATTGAGGGACACTTTCAAATAGCCGCCGTCTTTCGCCGATAGCGAGGAGACTATCCGCTCGCACATCTTGAGCAAATCAGCCTCGAGGTCCAGCTCGTGCAACTGGGAGGTCAAGTGATTTTGAAGCGTTTCCCCTCGGTCGACAATGTTCGCAATCAAATCATGCTGACGATCTCCGCTCTCCTGAATTCGATTAGAGGAAGGCCGTGTGCTTTCGTCAAAGTGGTCAGGAATATCCTTATCGAGATTCAATAATCGCTCGAAATCGTCCTCCCCACCTTTATCCTCATCGACAACCAATTCCTTCTGTTCGACATCCTTGGTTTCTTTCTCAACATCAAGCGTGTTTTTAGGGGTGTCGTCGACAGCTGTCGATTCGTCGGTTCGCTCGAGGGCGGGGTTCTCAATTAACTCCTGCTCAATCTTTTCGTCCAACGCCGCTTGCGCCATCTGCAAAATCTCCATCGACTGGATCATCCGAGGAGCCAGCTTTTGGGTTTGCTTTTGCGATAGATTTTGACCGAACGATATTTTCATACAACTCTTCTGAGAAACCGAACCTTAGATGCGATTTACTTTTACCGAATCTACCGAAGCGCGTTAAGACGTATTCGGGATCCGACTCATTGAGAGTCGCAATACCGTGTTTAAGTCCCCGACGGAAGCACGCGATTCGCGCCCCGACTCAACCTATCTAGTTTACCGTTAAAAAACGAAAGAAAGACAAATCCAATGCAAAAAAACCGTTTTCGCCCTCCCCATTGCCCGCAAAACCATTTATTTTCTGACAATGGCGATCCTCGCTGGCTAGAAAGGGGCTGGGCACTCACGAACACCCAATCCATTCAGAATTCAAGTTATCTTGAAATCAGTTAAACAGGCCGGAAACTCACGAGCCCCAAACTACAGCGGTTGCCGCCCAGACAAGGCATCCGCCAAGATTTCTTTGTTGGTGTATTCCAGAATACTACCGGTCGTGATTCCGCGGGCCAGTCTGGTCAGCGAAATGTCGAACTCAGACAGCAAATTCGAAATATGAAGTGCAGTGCCATCCCCTTCGACTGTCGGATTGGTTGCCATGATCACTTCGTCAAAAGTCCCCTGAGAAACCCGCCCCATTAATTGATCAATGGTTAGCTGGTCAGGGCCAATATTTTCTAACGGCGCTATCCGCCCAAGAAGCACATGATATAGCCCCTTGTAGGTTCCCGACTGCTCAAGCGCCATTAAGTCCCGAGGTTGTTGGACCACGCAAATTAATTTCTGATCGCGGGCCGGATCACGGCAGATATTACACATCTCGCTTTCAGCCAGATTAAAACAAATCCCACAGTACCTGACGTTCTCGCGAACTGTACGGATCGAATCGGCCAGAGCAAAAGCCTCCGATTCAGGCACCCGCAAAATATGATACGCCAGACGCTCCGCCGATTTACGGCCAATCCCTGGTAATCGTGCAAGTTGATCAATCATGTTTGAGACTGAGTCAGATAGTTCGGCCATGATCTCGTGTTCTCTACCTTCCCTGATTTATACGATGGCACAACTGCCGATTGCCAACATCCATCCCGGCAAATGTTAACTTCACTGTGGCTTAAACTTACAACACTACACCAACTAGATTTTTGGTGAAGTCAATCCTGAAGAATCGTCTCCGTCGTCTCCACCCATAAATTGCTTCAGCATGTCTTCCATGTTTCCAGGCAAAGGAAGATCCTCCGTCACCGATTGCATTACTTCCATACGCAACTGTTGCTGTTTTTCCAAAGCATCATTGATCGCGGCAGGCAACAGATCTTGAATCATCTCTACATCGTTTTGCTCTGAAAGAGTCGGATCTATTGTAACACTCAAAATCTGGCCGATGCCGTTTGCCTGAACCTTAATCATGCCTCCACCGGAAGCCCCATCTACCGTTTTTGATTTAAGTTCTTCCATTTGCTCCTGCATTCGGGGGCCCATGGTGCGCGCTTGTTTCATCAAGGCAGCAATGTTTCCGAGTCCTTTTAACATCTCAATCTCCGACAAAAAATAAACTACGCTTTTGTGTAACCGCCTAACTCGACTCAACTCAACGCTTTTTCGATGGAATCGGTTCACGAAAACCGGTAATCTCGGCATCAAACAACTCCATGGCCTGTTTCACCAATGCCACATCTTGCAATTTCCTCACCTGTTGCGCACGGGTCAATTTGGGCTTGGGCGCAGATCGCTCAATGGCCTTTTTAGACACTAAAAACTCAACGCGAACGACTCGCTGTGTTACCTGTTCAAATGCTTTTTCAAAACGGACACGACGCTCGGGCTTCATGCAAAGCTCTCGACTTACCTTGTCTCGCAAGGTCACCAATAGTTGATCCGGCACCTGCAGTTCCACCGATTCATAATTGGATGCCATTTCGGCCGTCATATCCCCCATGGTTTCGAGGACAGCTTTCCAGTTGGCTTCGATTGAACTCGCATCTGAACTCGACAAATGAGAATCTGATGGAGAAATAGACAGCTCATTGGCTGGCAGCGACTCTCCAGTTACCTGACTTCCGCCCGGCGACGCTGGATTGCCCGCGCCGGTTGGCTCGTGGGCACCTCCGGCAGAATCTACTTTTGCCTCACTTGGGCCGCCCCCCGAAGTCTCCTGTTTCGCCGCATTTTCAGGAACAACTTCAGCACCAGTTTCGATCGCTACATCCGTGGAGGTTCGCGGAAGACTCGGACTAGGTGCTATTCCGTTTTTTTTTTCAGCCGCCTGATCAGATGCCCCCGAGGTATCGACCCGTCTCATTTCGACGCGCTGACGTGACGCAACCGCTGCTTTCGAACTGCTGGCCTTGGGATTAGAAAGCTGGGAGACCAACTCGGAGATCGTCTCCAATTTCTCGAGATTACAAACCCGAACGACCGCTGCTTCCAACAACGTTCTACCGTGAAGACTCGACTGCATCCGAACAACTGCCGAGTCAAGCAACTGCACAATTGTGAGTATCGTTTCCAAACCAATGGCATCGGAAAGAACTTTTAAATGTTCGAGGTCACCTTCACTACAGTTAAGAAAAGTGTCGGGGCTGCAATCCACACTCGCAACCATCATGTCGCGAAAATACCCAAGCAATTGATCGGCCATTTGCCCCGAATCGACACCGTCGGTGATACCATGATGAATTAAATTCAGTGCAGTCATGGGATCAGCATTCACCATCGCAGTAGAGATATCGGCAATTCTGCCCATATCTGCAGTCCCAAGCAGTTCGTGAACTTCTTGAACTGAAATTGAGTTCCCGCAAAACGAAAAAAGCTGCTCCAGCAATGACTGACTGTCTCGCATTGATCCATTGGCGCGGCGCGCCAATAAAGCCAGCGCCTGCTCGTCAGCTGTCACACCTTCATTAGCTGCGATCTCAGCAAGGCGTTTAGAAATTTCATTCGTCTGAACAGGCGAAAAATCAAAACGCTGGCAACGCGACAAAACCGTAATTGGTATTTTCTGAGGATCCGTAGTACAAAAAATAAATTTGACATGCGGCGGCGGCTCTTCCAGCGTTTTTAACAGAGCGTTAAAAGCCTGCATCGTTAACATGTGCACGTCGTCGATGATATAGATTTTATACTTACAACGGCTTGGACGAACCGCGGCATTGGATCGCAATAATCGAATCTCATCGATTCCTCGATTGCTCGCGCCATCAATTTCCAAAACATCGACATCATCACCAGCGGAAACGGCTTCGCAGATGCCACATTTGCCGCAAGGAGTTTTTGTTGGGCCTTCAACGCAATTGAGACACTTTGCAAAAATACGCGCAGACGAAGTCTTTCCAACTCCTCGCGCTCCGGTAAACAGGTACGCGTGGCCAACGCGATTCTTATCAATCGCATTGGATAACGCTGTCGCAATGTGACTCTGCCCAACCAATTCCCCAAACAATTGGGGGCGGTATTTAAGTGCGACAACTTTGTATTGTCCGTCATCAGTGGGCGAAGGTGAATTCATTACAAAACCGTGGGCCATAGAAATGAACGCGCGTCATTGGCGAGTTCCGATTCTAACCGATTCACCAAGCCAGCGAGTAGGTCCCGCCTTGGCAGACAAGACTCTCTTTCAGGTGTGGGCCGATAAAACACGCATGTGACGCAGAAAAATTTCCGCAAAATTCAAACTCGCGGCACCGTCTACGAAAAAAAATCTGCGGACGAGAGAGCCCCGCACAAGAGTACCCCGCTTAGGGCTGCTCCATATTTCAGGCCTGACCCACTTCACGGCTCCCCCTCGCGGAGCTCACTCACCAACAGATTTAATCTATTTTTTACTCACACCGCGAGGTTTCGTCAAACCGTAAAACAGATTTACTTGGCTAACAAGTCTTATTTGGCTACCAGAGGAGACCTAAAAACAGACTTGTCCCAATATTTCGCCACGGTTTCCGCAGCCCACTCTGATACAGACGACGTTTACGAAGCGGAGAACAAATGGGAGTGCCCCGGATTGTTGACAATGTGATTCGCAATTCGCCCAGATATTGCACCAATTGTCATATAGGGATTAACCCCTAACGCCGTGGGAATCACCGATCCGTCAGAAACATACAGCCCTTGATGGACCGCCAACTCGCCAGTGACCGAGTCCAAAAATCCGCCATTTTGGTAATCAAAGACCTGTCCGAGATGATTAACGGCCCCTTCGGTAGGCTCGTCTGACATCCCGCAACCACCCAGCGGATGTACAGTCACCAGATTATCACCAAATGCTTTTAGACGCTTATAACGACCCCCATGCGCGCTGGCCAACTTTTCAAAGTGACGAAAAATTCGCTGCCGATAGGAACTCGACTTCAACCCTTCCCACTTAATTTGCCAACGCCCCATTTTCTTGATCAGGCGTCCCGCACCTTCATCATGCCCCATCCCAAGCATCACCATCGAGTGATCCAGTTCTGGATCACGTAGCAAGGCTGAAAATAGGTTCATCGCCCCCCTTGGAATGGAAGAGTCCTGAATCAGCAAATGTTTTCGAAAATCTTCATCGTCGCAAAAATTAAGGGTCGTCTGCACTGTCGGGCCAATGCGTTTGCCCTGGGCCTGTAATGCCCCAACGCCACCAATACTGGTTCCTGAGGGCAAGCCCGTGACAAAACCAATTGCATCGCCGTTACCCGACCAATGCCTCCCAAGACTTGGAGAAAACTGCAAGCTCTCATTCTGAGAATCAAGCAAAATCGCAGCACTCGCTGGACTTCCCGCTCCCACCACAACTAGCTCTGAGTTGACTTGCAAAGGTGTGCGGGAGACCTGACCATTTCTCTCCTCAATATAAGTCATATGAATTCGGTAATAGCCGGAACACTTCTCAATCGAATTTACTTCCACTTGAGTATAAATCTCGGTTCCATTGTGCTTCGCCACAGGAAGATAGTTCATCGCAAGTGTATTTTTGGCCCCAACATTACAACCATTGGTGCAATCCCCACACAACGTACACGGTCGCTGTATCATTCCATGAGAATTTCTAAACTGGTCGTCTAGATAACGATGGTCATACATGACCGAGATATTTGATCGGTCAAAAAAACCGGGTTGCTGACTTATTTGTTCCGCCGCCATCCGCCTGATTCGTACTTTCGAAGTCTGATCAAAGGGCGTTCGACTCAAGCTCAATGCTGAGGCGACTCTATCGTAATAGGGGTGAAGTACACTCGCTTCGTTTAGCGCAGTAGGCCATCGGCGCTGTTGAAAGACTTTTGAATTGGGACGTAACGCAATGCTCGCATTAATTAACGAACCTCCCCCCAGACCATTACCTGAGAGAATATTCACCTCATCATTCATCATTAAATTAAAAACACCCAAAGGCCTCGCTCGCTGGCCTTTGGTAGGCCCCGCAAAAACATTGCTCGCGTTGGCCGAAACGGCAGAAAATGTATCAGGAAAGGTACCAGGAACCCACTCCCTCCCTCGCTCAAGTATGCACATTCGATAACGGTCGCCCAGTTTTTGAGAGATCCGCGCCGCTGCAATCGAAGCACCATATCCCGATCCGATCACGACCACGCCAAAATGGATGGAATCAGGATCTTGACTGGTACGCAATAAATCACCAATAGGATTGGCCAATCGGCCTCCATAGGCTTGCAGGCTTCTCGAGTAGTCGTCAGCGGCACGTTGCTTTAAAACCGATTGGCTTGACCTTGCCCGTTGACCAATCTTCACAAGCTTACCAAGAGGGCCGTCTGCCCGAAGTGACTGGCTGCCCGTCAAGGTTGCCCCAGCGACTACCGCTGCCTTCAAAACCCCTCGACGATCAATCGAGGGTTTACGGGGAGTGTTGGAATTGGATTTTTCGCAAGTAGTATGCTGGCTGGGCATGAATGACATTACTTCCCTGTAAAGTCAACGAGAACGATCAATAAGAACGGGGTTCGCTGGTTGCATCAGCAAGATGACCCAGCAACGGCAAGACCATTCGCTTGCCACAGTCCCCAGTATATTTATCGAACCGATCTCGCACCCTACTTATGGGAATTACCGATTCAATCCATTTACTTAACACAATAAAGGCGACAACTCGGGTTTGCGAAAAGGTATCGCAAAAGCAAACCTTAACAGCTGGGAAGACTTTGACGGAAAGCCCGCCAAGGCAAAGCTCAGTTGCGATCAGGAAGTCAAAACATCCGCTGAATTAAACCAAACTTTGGTTTAACCAAACTTTGAATATGCCAAACAGCCTAAGGCGTGCTTTCGGGACGCCTGCCGACAACAACCTGAGTCACCTGTTCTTTTCCATCGCGAATCAATTTGACTTGAACGAGCGTATCAGGCCGTGTCATTTCAGCTAAACGATAAAGGTGTTTGAAATTTTTCACTTCAACGTCATTCCACTGACGAATAATGTCAAAGGAACGGATTCCCGCAGTGAATGCAGGAGCCCCTTCAACAACCTGCGACAGCATGGCCCCGTCGAGATCGGGGAGTTGAAGTCTCATTGCGTCTCGATGTTTTACCTCGACAGGTTTCACACCCAGGTACCCGCGAGTCACGGCCCCCTTACTGCTAAGTTCTCGATAAATAAACTTGGCCGTTTCACTAGGAACCGCAAAACTGATCCCCTGGAACGAGTCCCCAAAAATTGAAGTATTGATCCCAATCACGCGTCCCTGAGCATCAACTAATGGACCACCACTGTTCCCAGGATTCACCGCAGCATCGGTTTGCAGCAAACTTTGCGTTGGGTGGTTGATATCGCCGGGACGATTTTTTCCACTGATAATCCCCGAGGTTACGGTGTGTTGAAAACCGTAGGGACTTCCAATCGCCCAAACAATCGAGCCAACATTGACTTGCTCGCTATCGCCCCAGGTGGCAGGAATTAGATCCGGAGCTTCGATCTTCAAAAGTGCCAAATCACTCAACTCATCCTCTCCAACTAACGTCGCTACGAATTGCCGCCGATCATGCAACTGAATCAGGATCGAGTCGGCTCCACGAACGACATGCTGATTGGTAAGAATAAATCCGTCGGTCGACATGATCACGCCTGACCCCATGCCGTTCTCCTCAACCCTCCCACTTCCGTCCTTGATCGCGTTTATGCTAACCACGCTCGGACGGACGCTGAGGGCAACCATCTGGTACGCATTGGACACATCGGTAAGCGGTTGCCTGCCTAGATTCTCAACGGCAAACTCGTACTCCGCCAGCATTTTACCGCGGACAAAAGAATACTGATATCTCTCTACCATTTCTGGTCCGAGAAAAAACAATCCCAGCACAAACACAATGCTGAAAATAAAAAAGCCAATCCCTGAGCTGCTCGAACTGGGGACGTCGCCTGTTGCCGAGCGATCCCGCCGTTGCCCACGATCCGCTGTGCCGCTATTTTTCGCGAGCTCGCTGACAGGAAAGGACTCACTGGGAGACCGCAATTCCGACTCCTCATGAGAAGTCTCTTCAGGAGAACGCTCTTGATCTGACGCGTCCGCCTGCCCGGTGAAGACGACCCGTGGACGCCTTGGATCCGGAAGGCGATTGTGCTGACGATCGGTGGGCGAGCCTTCTAAACCAGAAGGCTCAAATTCAGAAGGCTCAAATTCAGAAGGTGAGTCCATTTGGATCCAGTTCCCAATCGAAAGTAACAACCACTCCTTCTAGTATACCGGCAAAAAACCTTTTCGGTTTACCGAATTTAAATCCTCAAGCGATAACAACTTAATTCGCGGGAAAAAACTAAGAAAATATATTTCAAGTTCAGCGATAAACCCCATTCTTTCCGAATCAAAAGTTACTGAAAAGACGCGTTAAAGGCTAAGGAATCAGGACACCTCTTTACCGCAATTCTATTTCAAACCCTTCAGTGCCGCGTTGTATTTCCCATTCTCACCAAGGTCCTGCTCTTCTAAGATTTCGGCGATTCCCTTCCGCCCTACCACGGCCCCCCAAGCGGCTAACCACGCATTCGTATTAGTTTCTTGCCATCCTAGAGACTTGTAACCTGCGGCTTTCGCCAGCGCCAAACTACGCAAGTTGTTATGAATTTGTTTTTTCTCCTCCTGCTTGTTATTTACATCACACCACAGCATCCATCTCACTAATTCGCCCACAAGCTTATTCGCATTTGGTTTATCCCAAGAGATCCCCGGGAGAAACAAGGCTCCTCCGTTCCAGGGAACTTCCTTCGCCATGGCATCAAACGCCAGCGACTCTACCACCGACGTTGCTACCTCTTCCTGCTTTCCTTGATTAGCAATGGCACCCAAATATCCAGCCGCCATGCGACGCACCTGAGCAACATCCCCATCGACCATGACTTCGACCAATTCCCCGGGAGTAAATCTTGTGATAACCGGAGCGAGAGCCGCTGCAATTTGAGGCACTTTCAAAGCAACTTCTAAAACCTGATTCGCACTAACATCCCCAGAATTCGCCTTCATTTCCTCGACAATACGCATTCCGATTGGACGACCTAAACTTGGGAATTGAGGAATCAAATTTGCCTTTTCAATTAACCCATTGGTCGTCTTTGTCATCGAGACTCTCGCTGCGGCAGCCCAAGTTCGAACGACTGCATTTTGTGCATTATTGGCATGAACATTTAGAAGATATTCATCAACATCCTGCCCTCCAATTTCAGCTAGCGCCGCAATGGCCCAGCCTCGCTTAGGAATATTCTCGTCTATGCTTATCACCGCCAAGAGCTTTTTGATCATCGCCTCGCGATTGGCATCACTCTCTTTCGTATTGGCTACGATCGACTTGATCGCCGACTGAGCTGTTTTTGATGTGTCAAGTTGAGCAATCATCTCGTCCTGCGATTCGAGACCGTTTGGTTCAACAGCCAAGGCCGGGATAGCCAAGGCACCGATCATCAGGACAACCACAACCATCGTCGCCCGGGATCGCCGCAAAACCAACACCCCCAAAAATCCAAAAAACAAAATGCCAGAAGTATAAGAGGTCGCACTCAAGCCAGTCTCGACTGTCGGCGAGGAATCTCCTTCATTTCGCGTATTCACCAACTGCGAATCAACCTGACTCCAATCAATCGAGCCAACTTTTAGCGTGCCCTCTTTCTTGGAACCCGGACCGAAACGGTTGGCATCATAATTCAGCGTATTATTTCGGTTGCGAGGCATTCGAAAATTGGCAAACGTCAAATTCTCTTTCGCTAGAACCTCTCTTGGAAAATCACCATCCACAACCGTGAGAGTCATCGATTTCAATAGCTCGAGTCCCGAGGCGACCGTTTTCTCCCGATCGCTCTTCAAAGCTGTAGCATTCTTGCGATCAATGGCCGGTCCGCGGAGTCCAAAATACTCTCCAATGTTCAACAGTTCTTTCTCTTGTTCTTCATGGCCAAGTGAAAGCGTGCCATCGGCCACCGCAAGGAGGTCAGACGCAAACAACTCTTTCGCAATTCCGTTTTTCGGCTCTGGATTCCGCTCTTTCACAAGTTGATTTCGACGATATTCAGGAATATCTTTTTCCGTTCCACCAATAATTCGAAGTGGCAACGGACGCGTGACGTTATTGAACAAATCGATACCGCTGACCTGCCGAACGACATACTCCTCGGGAATTGCTCGAATCTTCCGAGGGCCGTCGGTCAACAAATAGACCACATTCCGCAACTCGCCTTTGTTGAATGCCGACAATCTCATCGGCACGACCAACTCCTCCGATTTGAAACGAAACCCCATCCCCTGAACGTTCCCATCGAAAACACTACCGTCGGGCAGATCAGGTTTTACGCGACGTTGCCCAGGTTGAGGATCAACAGCACCACGATCGCCTACTTTTGTTTTGACCGCGACAAAGCACCAACCTTCGGAAATGTAATCAGCAGTGACAGCGTCCATCCCTTCCGGGTATTTATAACTATTTTTATCCATCCATTTCTTGAGAGCTTCCGCGGAACCGGCGGAGAGGACAGCAACCTCATACATCCCGACCGCTTCTTCTTTTAACACCTGCACTGAATTCTTTTGCATCATCAGCGGTGAATCTTCCATCGCCACCGCCGGGGACATGGCCGCGCCGCGGCGTTTCGCCATACGAAGCCTCATCCTCAGATCAACGACCACTTCTGGCGGATCGATCGCATTGGCAATTTGTTCAAACGTATCGTCCGCAACTTTCCTTAACTCAGGCGGATTGGGAAACGGAATTAACATCCCAAAATTATCAACGTTCCCAGAAAAACCGGGCCGAATCACAAACGTCTCCACCCCGTCTTTATGAAATACATAAGTTTTCTGTAACCCAATACGTGTGATGGGCGACTGATCTCCAGTAAAAATTGGAGGTACCATTCCGCAGGGATCAGCTTTCACTTGAGCCAGTATCACCAAGCCCGCGACTACTGAAAAAAAGATGGTAAATAGGTCTCGTTTCTTCATTACTGAACCTGCTTAAAATGACAAATTACTTTTTTAAAGTTTCTCAAAAATGCAACGCATGAGCGCCCCGAAACCGACCGCTCGCATTATCTAACTGAAACACCACTCCACTGACTGCAATATCGCTATGATTTGCAATTCGAATTCACTTGTATCGCCGTTCTTAATGTCTCAAACTGCGCGACCATCTCGTCCTGCGATTCGAGACCATTCGGTTCAGCAGCCAAGGCTGGGATAGCCAAGGCGCCTATCATCAACATGGCCACGATCGCCGTACTCGGGATCGCCGTAAAACCAACATTCCCAAAAACCCAAAAAACAAAATGCCGGTAGTATAAGAGGTCGCACTCAAGCCATTCTCGACTGTCGACTCGGACTCTCCTTCATTTCGTGTAACCACTGCCGAATCAACCTCGTTCCAGTCAATCGAACCAACCTTCCGCTTACCCGATTTCTTGGAACCCGGACCAAATCGTTTGGCATCATAGTTCAATGTATTATTTAGGTTGCGAGGCATTCGATAATTGGCAAACGTCAAATTCTCTTTCGCAAGAACTTCTCTAGGAAAATCGCCATCCACAACTGTGAGAGTCATCGAATTCAATAGCTCGAGTCCTGATGCAACCGTTTTCTCTCGATCATCCTTTAAAGCCACGGCATTCCGACGATCGATGTCAGGTCCGCGGAGTCCAAAATACTCCCCAATGTTTAACAGCTCTTTTTCCTGTTCCTCATGGCCAAGCGAAAGCGTGCCATAGGCAACCGCAAGGAGGTCAGACGCAAACAACTCTTTCGCAACTCCGTTTTTTGACTCCGGATCCCGCTCTTTCACAAGTTGCTTTCGACGATATTCAGGAATATCTTTTTCCGTTCCACCAATAATTCGAAGTGGCAACGGACGCGTGACGTTATTGAACAAATCGATACCGCTGACCTGCCGAACGACATACTCCTCAGGAATTGCTCGAATCTTCCGCGGCCCATCGGTCAACAAATAGACAACGTTCCGCAACTCGCCTTTGTTGAATGCTGACAATCTCATCGGCACGACCAACTCCTCCGATTTGAAACGAAACCCCATCCCCTGAACGTTCCCATCGAAAACACTACCGTCTGGCAAACCAGGCTTTACTCGACGCTGCCCAGGTTGAGGGTTAACTGCACCGCGATCGCCTACTTTGGTTTTGACCGCGACAAAGCACCAACCTTCGGAAATGTAATCAGCCGTGACAGCGTCCATCCCTTCCGGATACTTATAGCTGTTTTTATCCATCCATTTCTTGAGAGCTTCCGCCGAACCGGCTGAGAGGACAGCAACCTCATACATCCCGACCGCTTCTTCCTTTAACACCTGCACTGAATTCTTCCGCATCATCAGCGCTCTGTCGCTCT
>CALKCK010000036.1 GCA_938083195.1 uncultured Pirellulaceae bacterium
GATTCAATAAATTCCCAAACTGCACGACAGTGCTCGGTTCTTGGTTCTGGTTGGTCTAGAGTGCCAAAATTTCGGTTGAGATCTCGGGCCTCGCGATCATTACGATGGTCGGGAGCCCATCTAATATTTGCTTCCACGCCCAAGCGATTCACTTTAGGAATCACAATTAATTTACCGCGCTTGATTGGCCAGTGACGAATCTGATCAGCCGCCCGAAAGCCGGCTGGTTCATTTCCATGTATGCCGCCAACAACTAGGACGGTAGGACCGGGGACTCCCGTTTCAATAACGTGCCACCGAGTTTCCCAAGTGGTTCCAGCGCCTAATTGTCCTTCGCGTATTTTTGAATTCGTCTGCCCAGATGCAGCGGGAATGCAGACCACAAATAATAGAAAACAGATCAGCAGCCTATTTATTTTCAAATAGGGGGTGTCAAACAAGAACCGATCGTGTCGTGGAGCTAGGCGCATGACAAAATTCTCAATTTAAGGTTTCTAAAATTAAGCAGAACCCAATCTCTATTCAGGGGGTTTACTGCTCGTATTCTTCTGGCTGAATCCAATTCAGATCCTTCCAATAACCTGTATCGTTTGACTGCCGTGAACCAGGTGTCGATCGGCCCTGGCATACTATTTTTGTGATTGCCGCTTCGAGGCGTCGCGCCACCGCTGGATTATCGAGCAGGACATTATTCTGCTCACTTGGATCTAACGATAGCTGATAAAGTTCTCGCTTGCTTTTTCGATGAGGCAAAATTAATTTCCAATCACCTTCGGTGATTGAAAAACGTCCGGAAGCAGAGTGATTGATGAGGGGCACGCGTTGATGAGCTGTCTCTGGCTGGGTCAAAATAGATGCAAAACTATGGCTATCCTCCCCTCCATTAGCAGGCAACTCAGCACCAATTAGTTCCGCGATAGTCGCAAGAATATCGACTTGTCCAACCAATTGATTGGTGGTTCGACCCGGGTTCTTGATACCCTCAGGCCAGCGTATAAAAAACGGGACGCGATGCCCACCTTCGTAAATATCTCTTTTGCCACCACGATAATTACCATTACTTCGATGGTTAAATTCTGTAACCCGATTCTTCCAGGACTTCTCTGGCCCATTATCGCTCGTAAAAATCACCATCGTATTTTGATCAAGACCTGATGTTTTTAAAAATGATAAAATTCGACCTACATGGTGATCTGTTTCAATTACAAATTCGCCGTACCCTCCACAATCCCCTTGTCCCCAAAATTCAGGCAGTGGGCAAACAGGATAATGCGGCGAGGTGAAGGGAAGGTATAGAAAAAACGGCTTGCCTGATTCTGTGCGATCTTTTTTGGCTTCCATCCAGCTAATTGCTTCATCTGTAAATCGTGTTAAACACTGGTTGTCAATAAAATCGGGGGCAACCTCCATCCCTGGTTTTCCCAGCGCTTTTTGCGTTTCTCGAGGAGTGTCTTGATAAGGCGGCTCGATCCGGTAATCCATATGACGCTTGTTTGGTTTTTTGGCCGTATAAACTGTCGGTGGAATTTTGGCGTAGCGACCTTCAAACCAAGCTAAAACACCGTAATTTAAAGACGCTGGAATCCCAAAGAAATAATTAAATCCCTTGTCGAGTGGCATGTCTTGAACTGGCTTGCTCCAGTCTCGGTCTTGCGCGGTGCCTGGAAAGTCCATGCCTAGGTGCCACTTGCCGACCATTGCCGTGTCATACCCCCGATCACGAAGCATGGACGGCAGGGTCATTCTTCCAGTGGCAATCAAACAATCGCCTTCCGCCTGCATCACACCCACCTTTTTCGAGGTCCGCCAACAATATCGACCGGTTAGAAGACCATACCGCGACGGAGTGCAGACCGTATCGCTCGAATGACCGTTGGTAAACGCGATGCCCTCCCGCGCTAGCCTATCCAGATTAGGCGTCAAAAATTTTGCATCCGGATTCAAGCAACTGGCATCGCCGTACCCTTGATCGTCGGTGTAGATGACGATGATGTTCGGATCTTCCGCATGCAAACTTTTGGTCAATAGAAGCAGTAAGAATACCAGTGCTAGAGTCCAAGCATCTATTTTTATCATCGAAATTGTACCGACAGAGGGAGTTAGATTTAGCAATCGCATACTAACTCAGTTTGCCGCCGAACTCAAATTTCCATTCAACTTACGTCAGACTTAATCGTAAGATTCACGCATTTACTGCGACCCATTTTTCGGTCACGTGTCCCAATTTTGCCAAAGCCTGTTTTTCGACCTGACACACGCGTTGACGGGTCAAACCCATCTCTCGACCAATTTCTGAAAACGATTTTTCAAACCCGTCTTGGAATCCAAATCGAAGTGAGATGACTTCCCGTTCACGAGATGTCAAAGACTGAGCCATTATTTTACGAACCCGTTGAATTTTTTCCTTTTCAATCGCCAACGACTCAGGAGCAAGACTGGCTTGATCAGCAACTGCCGAAACCAAGAAACTATCGCTGCCAACACTGGAACCGGCACGACCTCCGGGAGCGTCTAGCGAGCAAGTGTCTCTTTGAACCTGGAGAAGGCGTTCAACGTCTCCGACAGACATTTCCGCTTTATCAGCAATCAACGAAATTTCGATTCCAGAATTTTGTCCGGTAAACTCGAATCCTTGCTTTCTAATTTCATCAATTTTTTTGGCGACCTTGCGATGTGCAGATCGAAAATTTTCAGGCACTCTTATGTTACGCTGAAAGTTAGATATGGATCCAAAAATTGCCTGCCTAATCCACGGAGTCGCGTAGGTGGAAAACCGAACGTTACATTGATGATCAAATTTTGTGACCGCTTGAATAAGACCGCAATAACCTTCTTGAATCATATCCGCAAGAATTTGCGAGTTGCCACAAATTTTGCGTGCCACTTGGATCACCAGTCGCCCATTGGCTAGCATCATTTTTTGGCAAAGCATCTGATATTCGCGAAATACTTTTTTAGCCTGCTCGCCTTGAATCGGAGCTGTCTCAAAACACTTGGGACGCAACATCAGCGTCTCCACAATCTCGATAATTTTACGATGGCTCCGTTTTCTTTCCTCTAAACTTTCCGTTCGCAGCTTGGTCGACAGTTGTTCTAATTTTCGAAGGCTCAAACGTAATTTGGGCTCGATCGTTTTTCGCTTTTTCAATTCACTCAGACCCATATTGCAAATAGAGTCAACTCTTGAATTGCCAGATTTCCATTGTTGGATCAAACCAATCAAATGATCGAGGACGTCGGCTTCTTTTAAAGCTAGTCTTTGGAACGCTTGGCGGTATCGAAAAATTTTCTTAGCCAACTGACGTTCTTCATCTCGATCAAGAAGCCGTGAACTTGTCGTAAGATCAAATTCAGGAGTACATTGAGATGTTGGTAATTGCCTACTTTTTGATTTGGTGACTTGGCGCTTTGAAGATTTTTGTTTGGCAGGTGTTGATTTGGAAGGAGAGAATTTAAACGGAACTCGATCATGGGTAACTATGGCGACTAATCCCATGCCCTTGCCTGTTCCAGGAATGCGCCGACTGTCGACGACTGGAAGCGCAAATTCCGCGGGCTCCCATTGATGAGACAAGACCGCACTTTGATGGTGGCGAAACGATCCGGTTAGCGATTCTTTTCCTGACTCAAGCATCTTGCCCTCCTACTGATTTGCCCCGAGTCACCGATAAATGCAACCGCCATGCCAAACCACACGAAATCCACTCCAACTCCGAATTCGAACACAAACCCCTATCAAACCTGGACTTGCACAAATATCCCGCGATTCGCTTTTAATGCCGTTGCGCTTCCTAAATCCCCGCGCGCGGCATAATGCTACACCGCTATCAATTGGAGTGATTTTTGGTGAGACCTATTCAAATTCGGATTGCCCTGTCCAATTGCGGGTTAGAATAAATTTAAAGCCCATTGCTGTGACCGATTTTGAAGGCACAATCGACTAGCAAACCCCCACCTTGGCGGTGGCGTACTCTCCGCCTGCACGAAACGATTCGATACAATGAAACTTGCTGCTAAATTGATTTTGTTGTTCATAATCGCAGTCTCTGCTGTCACGATTATGGCCAGCCAACTCGCCAGCATGCAGTCTTTTGCTGGACTCGAGAAACGCCACCGCGCGATTGCCTCTTCTGTCAATGCAATTCAAAACACATCTGATTTTCAAACTGCAGCTAACACCGGCAAAAATATTTACTTCGAAAGATTGGTTCGAACGTTAGCCAACAATGGAACTCGTATTCGCTGGACGTGGTTGGAAACCGATATTCAAGATTCGTTATTCGCGAGAATCTCTCCGTCGATCAATGAGAATGCCGACGGGCAACCAGTCTCAACCATTGATACTGCCAGTGGTGGTAAACGAAAATATTTCACTTACGTTCCAGTAACGCTAGATGGCCGACAGGGTGCCGTGGAAATTGCTACCCCTCTCAATGATCTTGATTCTCAGTCAAGATCCAATTGGTTCACTGCAATTTTCATCATTGTCGCTACCGGTTTTATGTGCATCGGCGTCGTCATGATTGCCGGTGTTCGCTGGATCGCAACTCCCTTGGCAGGACTGACGAAAAAAATGGAACGTGTGGGAAAAGGTGATTTTTCCAGCGATCTTAAAATCCACGCCAATGATGAGCTTGGACAGCTGGCAGTTGCCGTAAATCAAATGTGTGATCGTCTTCGTCAGCAACAGCAAACCATTGAAAAAGAAACACACCAACGGATCGACGCAATCGAACAATTACGTCATGCGGATCGGTTGAAAACCGTGGGCCAACTCGCGGCGGGTTTTGCACATGAAGTCGGCACACCTTTAAATGTCATCTCGGGCCGCGCCGAAATGATCCTAAGCGATCCCAATCGATCACCCGAACAAATTGCGAAACATGCCACTGCGGTGAAAACTGAGTCCGAGCGAATCTCCAAGATCATTCAAAAACTACTGCATTTCTCTCGACGGAGCCCAAGCCAAAAATTCAAAAATGACTTGCGAGAAGTTATTCACCACTCCGTCGAACTAATACAGCCTCTCGCCGACAAACAGCAAGTCAATCTTACTGCCAACCTTCCAGCAGCGCCGGCCGAGGCCAGCTTTGACTTCAATCAGCTCCAACAGGTGATCATGAACTTGATCGACAACGCAGTTGACGCATCACCGGCAAACCAAACGGTCGGCATCTATCTCCACCCCCAACCGATAAATGACCAATGGAAGATTGAGATCGCTGACCATGGCTCCGGCATTGAAAAAAACCAACTGGACGTGATTTTTGAACCATTTTTTACAACCAAAGAGGTTGGCTCGGGAACAGGGCTAGGGCTCTCAATCGTGCATGGAATTATCGAAGAACACGGCGGCAGTATCGATTGTCAAAGCGATCTGGGCGTGGGAACAACCATGACAATTCGGATACCTATCCAGCAGAACCCTGAAAAAGATCTCGAAACAAATGATCCGCCCAACGATCAAGCAGATTGATCATTCACTATTCATCTTTTTCTTTGAGGCGGCGGTAGAGTGTCTTTCGGTCAAGCCCCAGAACTTTCGCAGCTTCCGTTTTGTTTCCACCTGTCCGCTCGAGTACAAATCTAATATATCGCCGCTCGATCACTTCGAGGGAATCAAGGGGCTGGTTGTCACCCTCGTCGATCACTAGCTGATTCGATTGATAGTTTGAAATTTTTGTCGGCAAAACATCTGAATTAATTGTCGCCTGTTGTGTCAACACGATCGACCGCTGCACAATATTACGCAATTCTCTAACATTCCCGGGCCAATCATATTGAAGAAACTGATGGAGCACTTCGTCGTCAAACCCATCCACATTTTTATCCATCGACACCGCGAATTGTTTCAGAAAATAGTTCGCAATCAAAAGGACATCAGTCCCTCGGCTTCGCAGCGGTGGCACCGTGAGTTCCAGCACATTAATTCGATAATACAAATCTTCTCGAAATGTTTTCTGTTCGATTGCAGCTTCCAAGTCTCGATTGGTTGCCGTAATTAGATTTACGTCAAACGGCTGTTCTGATTTCCCTCCAACTGGACGCACAGTTTTTTGCTCCAAAGCCCGTAACAGTTTGGGCTGAATCTCAATCGGCATTTCTCCAATCTCATCCAGAAATAACGTCCCGCCATTGGCTTGCAAAAAAAGCCCAACACGATCTGCATTTGCATCGGTAAAAGCGCCTTTCACGTGACCAAACAACTCACTCTCTAACAACGATTCGGGCAGCGCAGCACAATTAACTGCAACAAACGGCTGCTCAGCTCGAAGGCTTTGCTGATGGAGGGCTCGAGCGACAACTTCTTTGCCCGACCCGCTTTCGCCAGTCAATAAAACTGCCGCCGGCGAATCGACGACGCGCGATAATTGTTCTTTTAAGCGAAGCATTACATCGCTTTGACCGATCAGCGTATCAAACGTTTCGGTTTGGATTTGCGACTCCAACACGCGAATTCGATTTCTTAGCCGATTGTATTCGGCTGCCCGAATCAAAGATGCTTTCAATAAAGCCAGTTCGACTGGTTTCGTAACAAAGTCGAACGCGCCGGCGCGCAATGCCTCCACGGCAGTTTCCAAACTGCCATAGGCAGTCATGACAATAACGGGCAAGTGAACAAACCGTTGTTTAACTCGTCGACAAAATTCCAACCCATCGATTCCGGGCATTTTGACGTCTGTCAGCACCAACTCGAATTCAGGAACTTCCGCCAATCCGGACGTATTTGAATCCTCTAAGGGAGTTCCGAATTCAAAATTATCCGACGTGATTGCAGAGGAATCTAGACCAAGTAACTCACATGCCTCCGTCGCTGAATCGCAGCATGTGATTTCGAAACCAGCGGGTCCCAGAAAATCTTCGAGTAACTGTTGCATCGAAGTTTGATCTTCGACAATCAAAATTTTGGGTCGGTAATCCATCGTCTCGATCAAAAATAGGCAAGGCTTGCTAATTCAGCCTTCAAATCTTGAAAGGCAAAATCAACGTTCGAAAAAATATCGTTAGTACCCAATTTAAAGCTCGCGATTACTTCATGGAACAGGTAGTTGGAGACATCTTTCATTTCTCACAAAATAGGCATGGTCATAACCAACACTGACTGAAATAGACCTATCCTCATCACACTGTGCAGCGAAGGATAAATAATAAATTTGGTTTTATCGAATTACGTTTCTATCATCATCTCGAATCAGTTAAGCTCTTAAATCATATTTCACTATGCAAAATCGCACATCAATTTCTAATAGAAGTATTCATTGAAATGAAAATTATAATCACTGTGCTCCTGTTTTTGCTGTTTATTCAAGTACAACCCGTCGTTTACAGTCAATTGAATCAACCTGAACAACTTCGTTATTCGGATGCTCAACCTCAATTGCACCGCTTAACTGCCCGCGCGAGCGATGTAGACAAACGCGTTCGTGCACATCCTGAAATTGGCTTTTTACTGGAATCCAATGGAAAGCCAACCGATGTTCAACACGCCTCCGTCGACACACGCGTCGCACCTCGCGGCAAATTAATGATCTGGCTAATGGCCCATAATACAGAATTGTTCGACCGCGTAAATTCTTACGGCATTCACGCCATTCGCGTGCACTACGCCAACAAATGGTTCTCCACCTGTTGTCAAGAAAAACCTGTTGGAGAAACCTGTCGAGGGGACATTCGCCTGGAGGCTGCGACGGGGGAGGACTTCAGTAAAAATGTCTCTATTCCTCGGCCTGATGGTATGATGGAGCGGACGCTCCAATTTGTGAAATGGCTTCATCGCAATCACCCTCAAGGTGGGTGGGATTATTTTCTGACGCCCGATCAGAGTGCCGTCCGCTGGGAGGACGTAATCATTGCCGGCAGTTCACATGGATCGACCACGGCAGCCCGGTTCGCTAAGCATCAAAAAGTAGGTCGCGTGGTGATGTTCTGTGGTCCGCGGGATCAATTTCAAACATGGCAGTCTCTCAAATCCGCTACTCCAAGTAATCGATACTTTGGATTTTCGCATACGCTCGATAGCGGATGGTCTGGAGATCACTACTGCCGATCTTGGGAAATGCTCGGTTTGCATTCATTCGGAGAAATCGTCAACGTCGATCAATGGAATCGCAAACACCAGAATTCCGCAACACCAGCATTTAATAACACGCGGCGACTCGTAACAGATTTTGACGTCAAAGGAGATGCGAAGCGGGCTCATGGAGCAGTTTTACCAGGGAAGCGTGCATCTAAAATTGACAACATCTATCAACACGAAAATGTCTGGCAATACCTGTTCACTCACCCGGTACAAGACACCGGTATGCCAACCAATACCGACCCATCCTGCCTTAAACAGCACACTCCCTGACTCCCCTGCCCTCGCAACATAAACTTAGTGGATTCGGCGGAACAGACACGTTTAATTCTTCATTTTCCAAGCAGGATAGACAGGGCGTTCCTTGGTATTCTTATTGGCATTCTTTCCCTGAGGAGCAGGTGGAGATTGTGTCATCACGCCGCCAAGTTGAGCCATAATTTTTTGGATTTCCTTATCGGTCGACCCATTCAAGTTATTTGCCTCTGACAAATCGCCGGGAACCTGAAAAAAATCTCCGTTCCGATAGAGCTTGAAGTTCTGATTCCGCACAAACTGCCCCGACTTTTTGTTCCAGTAAGGCTCATAATGGCAAAATACCCAGTCCCGTAGCTTTCCCGGTTTCCCCATCAATTGCGGCAAGAAACTCATCCCGTCCTGCGGGTCATCTTGTTTCAGCGCGACTCCAGCGGACTGGGCAAAAGTCGCATAGAAATCAGTAAAATCAATCAGATCGTTTGATACCAAACCGGATGGTGTGTGCCCTTTCCAATAGGCAATTAGCGGTACGTGTGTACCGTTATCTTTCATGCCGCCTTTGCCGCCCTTGATTTCCTGCCCATTCCAACGCGAAGAAATCTGAGTGTTGGTTCCGTTGTCTGCAGTGAACAAAATGATCGTATTTTCCGACTGTCCAATTTCATCGACTTTGTCGACAATTCGCCCGACAATTTTATCCATGTAATTTACCATCGCCACAAAATTTTCTTTGCGCTTCGCTTTGTCTTTCGGAGCTTTATTAGCCGTGGCAAGCGGTTGGTCGCCAAGCGTATCTGGTGTAGGCACAAATGGGTCATGCACCAATACCATCGGGTAATAAACGAAAAAAGGTTGCGACTGATTCCGCTCCATAAAATCACAGATGAAATCGCAAAACAAATCCGGCCCGTATTTACCGTGATTCATCTCTTTCGATAAAAACTTACCATTGTGCTCGAGGGGAGGACTCCAAAAGCGCTCGCCCCCTTTGGAAGCAGCTCCTCCACCTTTTTGAGTCGTCAGCTGCCAGAGCATGTATTCATCAAATCCCGACGCAATTGGCCGTGACGCATCCAAGTGACCAGGAAGCGAATTATAAAGTCCGTTCAACTGCCACTTTCCAGCAATCGCCGTTTTATATCCAGCCGCTTGCAGTAAGTTCCCAAACGTTTTTTCAGCCGGATTCAAATATCCAAAATGGGTGTAGTTTCGGAAGTTATATTTTCCGGTCATGATTTTCACTCGCGACGTCGTACAAATTGGCGTCGAATAGCAGTGCGAAAATCGCATTCCCTGAGAAGCAAGTTGATCTAAGTTTGGCGTTTTATAATCCTCGCCCCCGTACGATCCAAAGGCCTCCCAGCTGACATCGTCTGCCATTACCAGAATGATGTTCGGCTGTCGTTCGTCTGCGTTGGCGGCGAGCGAGCTAACCAATCCTGCCAGCGCCACGAGAATCATAGAATTAATTTTTTTTAACATCGCCGCTCTCTAATTTATAACACGCTACTTATTTGTTTTAATAACCGCACGACTCGAACTCTTGCCAATCACGAAATGACCCAATTCACTCCACTCTCTATCTGAGGTGGTAACCTCTGTTTTTGTGATCATCCAAACGGCACCCTTCCGGGTAACTTGCTGCTGTTGTGCGCCCGCTTCAATCGTACCATATAGTTTGATACCTTTTTTCTGATCTCTCCAGTACAAAAACACAGGAGCTTCCGTTTGATTATCAAATTCAACCTGAAATCGTTTACCAACTGGTGACGAGGCGGGTGGAGGCGACGAATAGTTCATTGGCAACTTCACCCGGCTGAATGATGCCCCCTGAAACTCTTTTTTAGGAGCAAATCGGACGGGTGCTTTCTCGCTTAAATCCTGAATCACGTTCTGATGTTCAGGAAGAGCAGCCAGATTGTTCCATTCGTAAGGGTCGTCTGCCGTCCGGTAGAGCTCTTCGCCCCCTTTGGCATAACGAATGTATCGCCAGTCTGACGTGCTCAAACCGTAACTTCCTGGTTCACTAAGACAGGTAACAGCCACGTGATCCCAATCCGCAGCTGGATCTTTCAGTAGTGGCACGAGGCTCGGCACCTCGGGATTTAATTCCCGAGAATGTCCAACAAGTTCAGTTACGGTGGAAAAAAGACTGCTCAAGTTAACTGGTTGGTTACAAACTCCACCTGCCTGCGTTCCCTCTGTGAGTCCCGGCGTTTGAGTTGGAACGCGAATAATCAGAGGCACCCGGGTGCAGGCTCGCCAGGCCGTGTATTTTTGCCAATGTTGTTTCTCACCAAGATGCCAGCCGTGATCACTCCATAGAATTACGATTGTATTATCACGGTTGGGCCCAGCTTGCAAAGCATTGAGCACGCGGCCAACCATATCATCTGCAAAAGCAATCGAAGCGAGGTAACCCTGCACACCCTGTTTCCATTGGTCATGCTTGCGGATGTGCTCGAAATAACGATTCGGCCCACGCCGCTTACCTTCGGGAGGCAAATCATCAAGATCATCAGCTCGATATCCAACCGGCAATTGGATTGTTTCAATTGGAAATTGATCAAAATATTTTTTAGGAACGAACCATGGCTCATGCGGTCGGTAAATGCCACACGCTAGAAAAAAGGGACGGTCATGTTTTTTTTTCAGTTGCTTACCAATCCAATCAGAAACCAACCAGTCTCCGCCGTACTCCTCATTGGTTGCTTCCAATGGTGCCCAGTCCGTCTCACTGTACTGCCAATTTCCACCGCGAGGCAGGTTAACCGGACGCTGCACCGGCATTAAGGTTCGCGGAAATGGATTTTCCGTTTCCTTTTTCGGAAAGTACTCGTCCCACGATTCTGCATCTATAAAGTAGTGCAGCAACTTTCCCGAACCAGCAGACCAATATCCATGACGAGAAAGATATTTGGGTAACAACTCCGCATCCGGCAACACCGCTCGCATTTTTTGCCGATTGTCATACAACCCCGAGCGATACGGTGGAATTCCAGTCATAATGGATGTCCGGGATGGGTTGCAGGCGGGAGCCGGACAGTGCGCGTTAGTGAACAAGACACCCGTCGACGCAAGTCGATCTAGGTTTGGCGTGCGTGCCTGAGGATGTCCGCCAAGACAGCCAATCCAATCGTTGAGATCATCGAGTGAAATAAACAGCACATTCGGCTTGGACTTTTTATCCTCACTTCTCAAAGTCTCTAACGCCAACAGTTCGCTTGACCAATTCAAACCAACCAAAATCACCATCAGCTTTGCCCACCATGGAGCAGCGATTCGTTCCAACATGTAGAAATCATCTCGGTTAGTGAAAGAAATAAAATTCGTCCGCAAGACAAAATCACTCGTGTGATAGTTAGCCTAAAATGAACGACGCGTTCATTTTACAATATTTGAGCGAGTACCTTGCGACACCAGAAAACAATTTACCTCGCTCAATACCCTACCTCTATCAGATCTACCGATTACGATGCAAAACTTCGGTTGTCGCAATTGACCACCGAAATTATAAACAAGTGATGCGAGGAACTCTCCTGCATTCGATTAATTTTTTTACGCACTACTCTTTATCAACACTGCTTTATCATGAAATTCTCAGACGCGATGCGTTGGCGATATGCTACAAAAAAATTCGACCCTCAAAGACTTCTCGACGAAACCGTCGTCGCTGAGTTGCTCGACATAACCAACTTGACACCGACTTCCTATGGGTTGCAACCATTCAAATTTGTCGTCCTTAAAAACCAGGAAATCCAAGATAAACTCATCGCCTCTTCGTACGGCCAACGCCAAGTCGCTGATGCCTCTCACGTTTTAGTAATCGCTGCCCGAACCGATGTCGACGCCAGTTACATTCGCGAGTACGTCGCAATGGTGGAATCACAAAGGAACCTCGAAGCTGGAACAATGGACGAATACTGCCAAGTGATGATCGGTTCGATGACCCGCATGTCTCCCGAATCACTGAATCACTGGGCGGCCAAACAGGCCTACATTGCTTTGGGAACCGTCATGGCAGCTTGCGCGGCACTGCAAATTGACGCCTGTCCGATGGAGGGCTTCGTCCCACAGGAATACAACGAAATTTTAAATTTAGAACAACATCAACTCGACGCAGTACTCGTGGTGCCAATTGGCTATCGAGCCGAAGATGATGCTACTCAACACAATCCAAAAGTACGACGACCAATCGAAGATATGGTTATTCGCATTTAGCCATCAATACGATGCAATCTTGACAAGATAAAAGAGCTCGCACTAGTTTTTCCGAATCCAAATTTCCGCACTTTTGCAGCGTTCATGAGAATTCATATTCAAAGCGACAACGAAACGGCGGAAAATTAAAATGGCAATTAGTACATTCGAGCTTTTTTCAATTGGGATTGGTCCATCGAGTTCTCATACCGTTGGCCCGATGCGGGCCGCGTTGATGTTTGCCAATCGGCTCGACAGGGAAAATTTACTTCCAACAATTGACTCATTAACGGTTGAGCTTTGTGGATCACTTGGGGCGACGGGGAAAGGACACGGGAGCGACAAAGCCGTGGTCGCTGGCCTTGCCGGACACGCACCGGAATCTGTTCACCCCGAATCCATGTTGTCGTTACTTCGCGATGTCGAAGAACGTGAATCGATTTCAATTCTTGGAAAACGAGAGATCCCCTTTCGGCTCAAAGAACATCTGTTTTTTTCAGGGGTGGTTCTTGATTTTCATTCCAATGCGTTGCGATTCATAGCACGAGACGCCACTGGAAATGAAATACTCACTCGCATTTACTATTCCGTTGGTGGAGGATTTGTTGTTGACGAAACCGCTTCGTCGACTGATCGCATCATTCCCGATTCAACTCAACTTGCCTATCCATTTCAATCGGGAAACGAGTTGCTCGAGCTCTGCGAGAACCATGGATTCTCAATCAGCACCTTGATGCTCCGAAATGAATCCGCTTGGCGAACTGAACAGGAAACGCGTACACGACTGCTACAGATTTGGTCTGTCATGGAAGCCTGTGTTTCCCGCGGATGCCAAGAAGAAGGCATTCTCCCAGGCGGCTTAAAGGTCAAACGTCGGGCGGCCCATATGTTTCGAAAATTACAAACAGATTCTTCCAGCGATGATATTTTCAACAGCCGCATGGACTGGGTAAACCTGTGGGCCCTCGCAGTCAATGAAGAGAATGCAGCTGGAGGACGAGTGGTTACCGCACCGACCAATGGAGCGGCCGGCATTATCCCAGCGGTCCTTCACTACTACCGTCGATTCTGCAAAGGCTCCAGTGAAGATGGTATCGTCCGATTTTTGTTGACCGCCGCCGCGATTGGCACGCTCTTCAAAATTAATGCCTCGATTTCGGGTGCCGAAGTTGGCTGCCAAGGCGAAGTCGGATCAGCCTGCTCAATGGCAGCCGGAGGCTTGGCTGAGGTGCTCGGAGGAACACCCGCTCAAGTAGAAAATGCGGCCGAAATTGGAATGGAGCATAACCTTGGCTTAACTTGTGATCCCATCGGGGGGCTGGTTCAAGTCCCCTGCATCGAACGAAATGCAATGGCGGCCGTCAAAGCCATCAACGCCGCAAGACTAGCGCTGCGTGGCGACGGCAACCACTTCGTTTCACTCGACAAAGTCATTAAGACGATGAGAGAGACGGGCAAGGATATGCAATCGAAGTACAAAGAAACAGCCCGCGGTGGCTTGGCCGTTAACGTAATTGAATGCTAAAAAATCAATGGACGAGCGGACTAACCGTTCCCCTTCTTTTTCGATTTCGGATTGTTGCGAGGTTGTCGCTTTTTTCTGATCGACTGCGGTGGGTCTTCTTCTGTCACTTTTAGCTCCGCCCGCAAGCGATCCAATTCTGCCATCATTCTGGCTTGATCACCCGCGGCCTTGGGATCGCCATAGATGCTCTTCATTTCGTTGGGATCCGAGGCGAGATCAAACATCTCCCATTCATCAACATCAGGTTCGTAAAAACGAATTAATTTGTGTCTGCCATCAGTCACACCGTAATGCCGGCGAACCGAATGGGCGCCGGGATATTCGTAATACTGATAATAAAATACAGTTCGCCAATCTTCGGGTGTTTTACCTCGCAAGATTGGCACCAAACTGTGGCCCTGGAGATCGTCCGGAATTTTAACATCCGCTATTTCGCAAAACGTCGATGCGAAATCGATAGGTGAAACGATATCACTGCTGTTCACCGTCCCAGGAGCAACCTGCCCCGGCCAACGAACTATAAACGGCGTCCGCAATGATTCCTCATACATCCAGCGTTTATCAAACCAGCCATGCTCGCCAAGGTAGAATCCCTGATCAGAACAATAAATGACCATCGTATTGTCTGCCAAACCTGACTCGTCGAGGTAAGCCAACATTCGGCCAATATTATCGTCGACCGAAGCGATACAGCGAAGATAATCCTTGAGGTATCGCTGATACTTCCAGCGAATCAGATCTTTCCCTTTTAAGTTTGCTTCTTTAAATAACTTATTTTTTGGCTCGTAAGCAGCATTCCAAACTTTAAGTTGTTCTGGCGTTAAATTATTGGGGGGAACCAATTTTAAATCTTTGGCCGTCATTGTTTTTTCAATCGACATGTCCTGCGTCCGCGCGGGCTTGCCACGTCCTTCATAGGAATCAAACAATGTTTCCGGTTCCGGAATTGTTACATCGTCGTACATGTTTAGATACGCAGGGCCGGGCTGCCAATTACGATGGGGTGCTTTGTGCTGGTACATCAGCATGAATGGCTTTTCTTGATCCCTCTCCTTGGTAAGCCAATTCATTGCGAGGTCGGTAATGATGTCGGTCGTATAGCCAATATGATTTGTTTTTTCGCCGTTCTTCAACATCGGTGGATTGTAGTAGGGACCTTGGCCAATTAGGACTTCGGAATAGTCAAACCCCTGAGGTGCCATGTGAGTACCAAGGTGCCACTTACCAACCACCGCCGTTTGATAACCAGCCTTTTGAAGTAATTTTGGAAACGTCTGTTGAGTACCATCAAATTTATTGCCGTTTACGCAAAACCCGTTGATGTGAGAATATTTTCCCGTTTGAATAACCGCTCGCATCGGTCCACAAATACTGTTGGTCACATAACACCGATCAAATCTCAGTCCCTCGCGGGCCAACCGATCAATGTTTGGCGTTTTATTTATTTTTGAACCGTAAGCGCTAATCGATTGATACGCGTGATCATCAGTAAATATAAATAGGATGTTCGGCTTAACATCCGAGACTCGACTCTCTGATCCTCGCATTTCAGTTGGATTCAAGTCGTCTGCAGACACCATCGTTACCGTCAGCAAGACAATAAGCACGCCCGTAAACATTCCGAAAGAAAACGCTAACGACGAAATTAATTTTTTCATGAGATATCTGCAAAGTTGAGGTCAAATGTTCATCCACTTCACTCAAAGTCTACACGATGTGACAACCTCTTCAAGTAAATCCTGTATTGATGTCCGCCAACGCATCCCTTGAAAACTTGCTGAACTAGATTGCCAGCCCTGCCGAGTGAAAAGCGATGGTTACGAGTGGCTCTCTCACTCGATTTCCCAATAAAAAACAAGTTTTAATTCTAAATTTTAGATGATCGAACCGCGAGAGCTTGTCATAATGGTTCCAGCAAATAATAGATCGCGATGCCCTGGATGGCTCAACAAGGAATTTATGGAATGAATAACAAAGCGGTTTTAATTTTGTTTTTACTTGGTTTGGCCATATCTTCCCCGGCGAATTTCACTCTCGCTGATGATCGACCTAATATTTTATTCTGTATCGCCGACGACTGGGGATGGCCCCACGCGGGAGCCTATGGCGACCCCGTGGTGAAAACTCCGGCATTCGACCGAATCGCCAAAGAAGGCGTTCTGTTTGAAAACGCTTACATTTCCTCGCCCTCCTGCACCCCCTCTCGCAATGCCATTCTTACGGGACAATATCACTGGCGACTGGGCCACGGTGGAAATTTACACAGCATTTTGGATACCCAACACCAAACCTACCCGCACCTGCTTGCCGAATCTGGTTACTTCACCGGACATTGGCGAAAGAGCTGGGGCCCCGGCAAAGTTGACAATTGGCTTCAGACGTCCGGAGGACATCCCGCTGGCAAGCGGTATCCGAATTTCAATAAATTTCTCGACGCCTGGCCACGAGATCAACCGTTTTGTTTTTGGCTCGGTGCGTCAGATCCACATCGCGGTTATAAGCTCAACTCAGGTCGTGAAAGTGGCATGGATCTGAGCAAGATCAAGTTGTTTGACCATTATCCGGAAAGCGAAACCATTCGCTCCGATGTAGCAGACTACTACTTCGAAGTTCAACGCTTTGATAGCGATGTAAACCAAGCATTGGCTAAACTCGAATCGCTCAATTTGCTGGATTCGACCCTAGTCGTCATGACTGGTGACCATGGAATGCCGTTCCCTCGGTGCAAGAGCAATCTTTATGACAGCGGCGCAAGAGTCCCCATGGCTGTTCGCTGGCCCAGCAGGATTGCTCCCGGCCGGCAAGTTACCGATCTCGTTAGCACTACCGATTTAGCGCCTACATTTCTCGCCGCCGCTGGACTTCCCATTCCAGATAGCATGACTGGAAAAAGCTGGATCAATATCCTAACGTCCAAAAATTCTGGGAGGGTAGAAGCCGCTCGGGATCGTGTGTTCACTGGAAAAGAAAGACACGTCCCTTGTCAGGAGGGCGACGATTCTGGAGGCACGCCAATGCGAGCCATTCGCACTGACCAGTTTCTGTTAATTCACAACTATCGACCAGACCGCTGGCCGTCGGGAACTCCCAACTACAAATTGGCAAATCTACCTGGCTGTTGGCTCGGCGATTGCGACAATGGCCCAACAAAAACTTATATGGTTGAAAACCAAAATAAAGATGCTGAGCATCAACTGAAATACAATCTCGCGTTTGCCAAACGTCCCGAATGGGAACTCTATGACCTCACTCAAGACCCATCTCAATTGGTCAACGTTGCTGACGAAAAGAAGTATCAGGATATAAAATTAGAGTTGATTGAGTCCTTAAAATCTGAATTAATATCGACCGCCGATCCTCGAGAAACCGATCAAAATGCCGACCAAATTTTTGATCAATCCCAATACTTTGGAAGCGGTCCTCGCCACCCTTCATTCAATAATAAGAAGAAAAAACCCAATCGCTAATCATCCCACAGGGCTTGAAATTACTTCTAACCCTTCGAGTGCTTAACTATTTACCGCGTCGACCATTTAACTTTATTCGCATTCAGCCACCTATTGCTATGACAGTCCAAACAACATTCTTTCTATCTGTTTTCTCAGCAATCAGTTTTCTGACACTGCCGACAGCAGCAGACAACAACGAAGATCACCCGGTGATTCCAGGCTTGGAAAGATTTATCGATGTAGAAACTATTTCCAATGTGGAACGAGGGGATCTACTGATTAATGAGTTGAATTGTGCATCTTGCCATGAAGCAAAATCAAGCTGGTCAGTTCAACCCAAACAGGCTCCTGTCTTGTCAAACGTTGGCGCGAGGATACTTCCAGAATACTTCGAGTCGTATTTACGCAATCCCCAACATGTAAAACCTGGCACCACCATGCCCAACGTGCTGGCAGGAAAAAGTGAAGTCGATCAAAAGATCATTACTGAATCTTTAGCACACTTTCTCGCCTCTACCGGCACGATCGCTAAGCAAAACTCGAACTCAAAAGCTGTCAGCCAGGGAGAACAATTATTTCACTCGGTCGGATGTGTCGCCTGCCACAACCCTCAAAATGAAGATGTAAAAATCGCCACCTCGATTCCACTTGGTTCACTCGAAAACAAGTATTCACTTTCGAGCCTGACTGATTTCATCAAAAATCCACTCCACGCACGCCCCTCTGGTCGCATGCCTCAATTCAATCTTACCGACTCCGAAGCCCAGAATATCGCGACCTATTTAATCCGCGATGCCGTGGTCGAATCGAAAATCAACTTTGCCTACTACGAAGGGAAATGGGAAAAACTACCCGACTTCAACCAACTCAAACCTGTTTCAACTGGAATCACTAGTGGCTTTGACGTTCAACTCGGAAAAGCAAAAGATCATTTCGGAATTGTGTTTACAGGATTTTGGGAAACTCCAACTGATGGCAAGTACCGGTTCAAGTTAACCTCTGACGATGGTTCTCGATTAATCATCGATGGAGATACCGTTGTCGATAACGATGGGATTCACGGGATGAATTCCGTCGAAAAGGAAGTTGTAATTTCGGCGGGCATTCATGAAATTCGTATTGAGTTTTTTGAAAATCAAGGCGGTGAAGATCTCCGCGTGATTGTCAATGGAAATGGCCTGAAAGGAATTGGTTTTGAGTCACTCTTACGTCCTACTCGAGAGGTCGTCATCGATCCAGACAACCAGCCCTTTGTTTTAGATTTAAAAAAAGCCGCACTAGGCAAAAATCATTTTCAATCGGTCGGCTGTGCAGCCTGCCACGAAATGCAACTACCTAAAAGTAAACTTGGCGAAGCCCAGGTCATGAATTCGACTCTGCCAGCCCCTAAATCATTTTCAAATATGAATCCGCTTGCTGGTTGCCTCTCTGCTACCCAACCCACCATCGAATTTGGATTCAACTCGTTCCAACGAAAGTGTATTGCCGAAGCAATTAATGCAAGGAAAATAGCAACAACTCAGGCGACTCAGGCGACTCAGCAAAGCAAACCAGAGCAAGTCATTCATGAAAAACTGGTTACGCTGAACTGCTATGCGTGTCACAACCGCCAAATGAGCGACCGATCGATTCGCGGTGGAGTCGTGGACATGCGGGGAGATTCTCTTGAAATCTACGACCGTAAGAAATGGTTTACTGGCACTCAGGTTGAAATGGGCGACGAGGGACAACACCCGCCCGCCTTGAAATCAATTGGCGCGAAACTCAATCGTAAATGGCTTGATAAGGTTCTCTTGGAAAGCGCAAAAGATCGACCTTATATGTCGACCCGCATGCCAAAATTTGGCGCCGATAATCTGGGGACACTCGCAGATGAATTAGTAGACTTCGATAAACTGAAAAATGTACCCACCGTGACGTATTCCGAAACGGAAAGAAAAATTAAATCTCATGGTCGATTCTTTGCTGGCGATCAGGCCTTGTCCTGCATTAAATGTCATACCTTTGGTAAGTATCCCGCGACTGGGGTTCAGGCGATCGATTTAACAACGATGACAAAGCGACTGAATCGCGATTGGTTTCAAATGTACATGCTTAAACCATCCAATTTTCGCCGTGGCACGAGAATGCCAGAGTCATGGCCCGGTGGAAAATCGTATTATCCTGATATCCTTAGCGGAGATACCCATCAACAAATCGATTCAATTTGGAAATTTCTTGAGGATGGTGATAGCGCTGCCAAACCAAAAGGCTTAGTTCGTTCAAAGATGGAATTGAAGCCTGGCAATACTCCCAAGATCTATCGCAACTTTATTGAAGGGGCTGGTGCCCGCGCGATCGGCGTTGGCTACCCCGAAGAAGTCAACCTCGCATTTGATGCAGAACTTTGCCGCTTGGCACTTCTTTGGCAAGAAAATTTCATCGACGCCTCACGACACTGGACCGGTCGCGGACAAGGATTTGAAGCACCCTTAGGAGAAAATCTTCTTAAGCTGCCCGAGGCGGTCGTGTTTACCAAAAATTCTCCGCCCGATCAGTGGACCAAAACCAAAGGGAGCAATTCTCCGGTCTTCAAAGGGTATCATTTCGATAAGAATCGTCGCCCAGTCTTCGCTTATCAACTGGATGGCATCGACATCAAAGACCAACCCATTCCAACTCTCGATGAAGACCGCCCGCAAATCACTCGAAAATTTACCATCCAAACTAAACAGCCCTGCAAGCTTTACTATCTAGTGGGGCAGTCGACGCAGGCAACGATTAAGGGCGACACTGCCACATTCGGCGATCGATGGAACACCCAATTTTCGGGGAAAATTAAAATTCAATTATCGAAAGATAAAAACGGCAATGTAGTTGCGGAACTCGATTTACCAAAAGGCCAAACGATTTTTCAACAAGAATACCAATGGTAAGTTTTCAGTAATGAAAATCGCCAACGGTTGAAAATCGCCAACGAATGCGGTAGTCGCCAATTGATTTAGACTGAATGAATTCCTGCGGAACTCACACACTCCCACCGGATCCCTGATAAATGAACCATCGAAATATTACCATTTGCCTTACTTCGACTGCATTGATCCTTGCGTTTGCCTTTCCAGCAGTTTTATTTGGACAGGGGACTCAAGCCGAATATTACAAAATTAGCAAAGTCCCAACCCCCGCAGGGGTTGTCCTCGAGGTGGGTGATTTTGAGTTTATGGCCGACGGCAGACTCGCGGCTTCCTCCCGTCGTGGAGACATCTACATGTTCCACAAACCGCTCCAACCGAATGCTTCAAAAATAACGTCGACTTTATTTATGGACGGACTTCACGAAGTCCTCGGGCTCGCCGAACGCGATGGTTCCTTGTACGCGACTCAGCGAGGGGAAATTACGCGTCTCCAAGATCAAAATGGCGATGGCTTAGCTGACATTTGCGAGACCGTATCAGATGGATGGGGAATTAACGGTGATTACCATGAATACGCTTTTGGTTCCGAATTCGATGCCAACGGTGATATCTGGGTTACCCTCTGCTTAACCGGCTCCTTTACCAGTCAAAACAAATATCGTGGTTGGTGCTTACGTGTCTCACCCGATGGAACAGTTACACCTACGTGCAGTGGCGTTCGATCACCAGGCGGCATTGGATTCAATGCTGCGGGCGATGTTTTCTACACTGACAATCAAGGTCCGTGGAACGGCACCTGCGGCCTTAAATGGCTTCGGCCTGGTTCGTTTCAGGGAAATCCACAAGGGAATTCCTGGTACAAAGAAACCGATGCTATCGGGGCACGGCCACAAGATCCAAAAAGCGGCTCGAGAATTATGACGGAAGCGAAAAAGCTGCCTGAACTCGAACCAACTGCCATTTTATTTCCTTATAAAAAAATGGGGCAGTCTGCCGCTGGAATCGTCTGCGATCAATCGAATGGAAAATTTGGACCGTTTAAGGAACAACTATTTGTTTGCGATCAGACCTTTAGTTGGGTGATGCGGGTCGACCTTGAAAAAGTCAACGGTCACTACCAGGGCGCATGCTTTCCATTCACCGAGGGATTCGATTCTGGAAATCTGGCAATCGAACAAGCACCCAACGGGATGATGTTTGTTGGCGGAACCAATCGAGGTTGGGGTTCTCGTGGTAAATCTCCCTTCGCTCTGGAACGACTGGAATGGACAGGGAAGATTCCATTTGAAGTTCTCAGCATGGATGCCAAGCCAGACGGATTTGAGCTTCAATTCACAAAACCCGTCGATCGAGAAACTGCAAGTAAAGTTGAATCTTACTCAATGCCAACCTACACCTATATCTATCAGGAGAGCTACGGCAGTCCGGAAGTCGATCATGTCGAGTGCAACATTACTTCCGCATCAGTTTCCGATGATGGTTTGACGGTTCGCCTAACGGTAGATCAACTGCACGAAGGTCATGTCCATGAGTTGCACCTCGACGGTGTCCGCTGTGCCGATGGAAATCCACTCTGGCACCCCGTCGGTTATTACACTTTAAATTATATCCCCGAAACTACAGTCGCTCTCGAAGATTAGAATTCCTACAACGATTGAATGGCGCCCATGCCAATTCAATCGTTTATTTTTCCTGCCTTTTTTACGGGTGGTAAATTATCAACGAAGGGTGCTTCGGTTCGCTGCAATTCTGCGGTTGTATTTGCCCGATAAGATGCAAGAATTTTTTGAAATGCTGGCTTAATCGCCAAATTATCTAATTCCTCCGGATCATTCTCAACGTCGTACAACTCTTCAACCTCACCCGCAATCAGAGTTCGAACGTACTTATATCTTCCTTCACAGAGGATTGCATACCACGGCACGCCCGGGCCATGGGTCAGTGCCTTGTCACCGGGCTTTGGAATAACTGCTGTATTTTTTCCATAGTTGCGAGCCGTGTGAGTCAACAGCATTCTCGCTTGATCGCCCGTAAAATTTTTACCACCCTCTATCAATGGAGTTAGATCCCGACCGTGCATTCTCCATTGCGGTTTTGTTTCTGCTTGAGCCATGATCGTCGAGGTTAAATCAACGCCGGTTACTGGCGTTCGAATTACCGCTGGCTGGCTGCCTGGTTTTACAATAATAAGCGGCCCGCGAATTGCAGCGTCGTAGGGAGCTACCTTGTTTTTGAAGCCATGCTGGCCCCATGCGAATCCCTGATCCGAAGTAAATACAATCACGGTATTGTCTAACTGGCCAGTCGATTCAAGAACTTTTATCAATCGGCCTACTCCCTCATCGATCGCTAACACACCCTGCTGATATTGTCGCACCCAATCTTTGAGAGGCTTTCCCGGAATATCAACCATGGCTACTGGAGGCAAGTCGCGCACTTTTTTCTCAACGGGTATTCCGGTCGCATTTTTTTCCCAAAAACCGACATCTCTGACATATTTTGGTTTCCCGGGACGGGGGCCGTAAATATCCGACGGCTCTGGAATCTCGGCTACTGGATAGGCGTTTTGGTGCCGGTCAGCTGGTGTAAATGGCCCATGAACTGCACCATAACAAAGCCACAGCATCCAAGGCTTATGAGGATCTCGGGTTTTTCCATTTATAAAATCAATCGCCCAATTGGTGTAGTTATCGGTCGAATAACCACGTGTCAAAACGGGAGCGCCCCCATCACGCACAATCATCTGGTTATCGTAATAGTTAGGTGAGTTTTTTGGGAACTTGATTCGGTTCCATACAATCTGGTGATCCCAGTCTCGGCCAAACCCTGAATCATCACCGGTATGCCACTTGCCAATTTGAGCCGTGTAATAGCCTCGCTCTCGAAGCAGTTTTGGAAAAAATTGACACTGCTCTGGGTCGTAAACATTTCCGGGATACTCGCCGGTCGCCCGAAATGATTCGATCGCGTGTTGCTGACGCCCCGTCAGCACTGACAAACGAGAAGCGGCACACCACGATCCAATGTAGGCATGCGTGAATCGAGTGCCACGTTTCGCCAAAGAATCGATATTCGGTGTCGCAACCCAGGAATATGCCGCATCGTAACAACTCACCGTCCGGTGACTTTGATCATCGGTATAGATAAACAAAATGTTCGGTTGCTCGACGACTCCTAACGCCGGGCGAGCAACGATTAAAATCGCCACACAACAAAGCAATAAACTCAACTTGAAAATGATCGATTGCTGACTGTTTGTTTGGTGCATAAAAACATGTCTCCAGATATATTACGGTTAGGCGCGATTTGTCACAAATCGGCAACTCATTTTTTTCTAAACTCTCAACAATCAAATCTATCTTTTATTTTGAGCCAAAATAGTGCTAAGATCGCTTAGATAAATGAAATAAAAACTTTCTGGTTGGCGAAGGTAATGAGCAACAAACTTGAGCGGCGACATTTTTTAAAGGGACTCGGCGGCTCTGCCCTGTTTCTACCACATCTAGATGCAATGGCATCAACGGGCGCCACAAAGTCAATCGACCCGTCTGTTCCCAAGCGGATGGTCTGTATTGGTAACAACTTTGGTTTCGTTCCACAACTTTTTTTCCCAGAGAAAACGGGAGAGCGATACGATCTGCCGGACCTTTTGAAACCACTTAAAAAACACCAACCTGATTTCACTATATTTTCTCACCTAGATCATGACGTTAACGGACAAGGAGGACACTCCGGCATTCACGCTTACCTCTCGGGAATACTCTCGAAAAACGCTAAGGGCTTTGCAGAAAGAAATATTTCTGTCGATCAAAAAGCAGCCCAAATGACCCGTGCGAAAACTCGTTTCTCGTCGCTTCAAATCTCGTCTTCGGAAACAAAAAACAACAAACTGTCGTGGTCCAATGCTGGCGTGGCGCTCCCTTCGATTACAAATTTAAATCAAATTTTTGATCTACTATTTCAAAAATCCAGCCCCGCTAATAAGCAAAACGCCGAGCGCGACCTTAACAGACAGTCAAGCATTTTGGATCTAGTGAAAACAGATGCTGATCGTTTGACTAGAAAAGTAGGAAAAAGCGATCGTGAAAAACTTGATCGATATTTTTCTTCTATCCGCTCCGTTGAAAAACAACTTGACCAGACTCGACTTTGGATTGACCACCCCAAACCAATAGTCGATTTCCAGCTTCCAAAAGAAGCTTCTAATCTTAATTTCTCAAAACGCGTTCCACTTTATTACGACCTGATCGCATTGGCACTTCAAACCGACTCGACGCGTGTTATCACGTTCGGTACTGGGGATATTGGCAGCGATGGCGGCGGACTCAATGTCACACGCGGTTACCATCAACTAACTCATCACGGAAAAGTCCCAGGCTACATTGCCGAGCTTTCCATCATCGAGTCTTTTCTCATAAAGCAATTTGCTGGCTTCCTCGACAAATTAAGCTCTATCGAAGAACCTAACGGAAAGACATTGCTCGACAACACGATCACTCTTTTCGGTAGCGGCATGGGGAATGCAAGTTCCCACAGCAACAAACGTCTTCCCTTAATTCTCGCCGGCGGTGGATTTCGACATGGACGGCACATTAGTTTTGAAAATCAAAACAATCGCCCCCCTGCATCGAATTTACTCCTTAGCATGCTGCAACAGTTTGGCATGGAAACCGATCAATTCGGTCAATCGACTGGCACGCTTGCCGGATTGGACTCAGTCTAATGATACACCAATACCTCTTGGCTACAGTCTTAATCATGCTCATGTCCGGTGGATTGTGGGCGCAGGATCCATCTTTTAAAGCGGACTCATTTTTGAAAGATTATTGTTTTAAGTGCCATGCTGGTTCCGCCCAGAAAGGGGATCGACAGTTTGACAATATTGATTTGAAATCACTCAATCAGCAGGATTTATCGCTTTTAGAAGAAGCGATTAACGCCATTAACCGCGGCGAAATGCCTCCCTCAAAATCACCTCAGCCTTCAGACGTCGAACGTCGAATGTTTGTGGCCTCAGTTGAACAAGAACTAAATAATCAACACTTAAATTCAGCTGACAGTACCACCATTTTGCGAAGAATGACACGTGATGAGTATCGAAATACCATTCGCGATCTTCTTGATTTCAACACCAACGCCTTTGATCCGACTGCTGATTTCCCAAGTGATTCAAGAACAGACGGATTCGCCAACGTAGGCAAGTCTCAGGTTCTTTCTGATTTCCAACTCAAAAAATACATGAAGGCTGCTCAAGGTGTCTTGGAGCGAGCGTCTTATTTTGGCTACGAAAAACCCGAGTCCAAGCTCCTTCAATTTATGCCAGAACAGATGTCTCACAAAGACAAATACGACCGTGCTCCCGTTCTGTGGATCTTAAACGTTGACAATCAGTACCTCGACATTGGTCACGGCCAACCTGTCGAACGGCACGCAACTTATCCGCGCGCATTTAGCAAGACGGGAGTGCCTCACGATGGATACTACGATATTCGCGTTAAAGCTTCTGCGATTAACCGTCTCGACCATCCTTACACCGATAAAGATTTCGAGTACGATTTTCGACAACCGATGAAACTTGGGATGTGGATTGCTCCAACGCCTGATTTGCTAGTAAAGGGTGCTTCCGAAGGTCGACGATTAGTAAAGGTTTTTGATCTCGTTGATGAGGAAGCCAAAGTTTATTCAGCAACAGTGTGGCTCACGAAAGGAAGCACCCCCTTTGTTCATTGGGTGAATGGCTTTAGCTCCAAGGGAACCATCCGGAAAGTTGGAGAGAAATATCACCCTGAAGTCATGCGACCCAAACAATACGCCGAAGACATGGCAAAAAATGGCGGAATTGAAGCAGAGCGGCAATTGAAAGAGCGGGCCAAAAACACCAAAAACCGCCTGCTCTCAGAAGTCTATGAAGGTCCGCGTGTTCGGATTTTTTCGATGGCAATTGAAGGCCCGCATTACACAGCCTGGCCACCGAAAAGTCATCAAAAACTTTATGGCAAGACTCTGCGAGCGGAAGATCTGAATCTAAAGTCCGCGATCTCACAGTTCGCCCAGCGAGCGTTCCGACGAAAATTGGAACCCGATGAATTCGAACACTACATTCAGTTTGTAAAACAAAAGATCACCGATGGGGAGCCTGCAGATGAAGCAATCAGACTTGGGTTTGCTGCCATTCTCACCTCCCCGCGTTTCCTCTACCTCGATGAAGGTGATGAGGAAAAAGGCACAGAACTGTCTTCGTTCGAGCTTGCGTCACGGCTGTCATATTTCCTTTGGAATTCCATGCCCGACGAAGAGTTGTTCAGAATCGCCCGCGAGAATCGACTCAACGAACCCAACGTCATTCGTGAACAAGTAGAACGAATGCTGCAAAACCCGAAGTCTTCCGTATTTATAGAAAACTTTGCCGACAGTTGGCTCCGATTAAACGAACTTGGATCAATGCCTCCCGATAGTAAGACGTTTAAGTCCTACTACCGGCACCGGCTTGAATCGGCGATGAAACAGGAGACCTATCACTTTCTTCAAGATTTACTGAACGAAAACGGTTCAATTTTCGAGTTGCTCAATAGTCAACACACATTCGTCAATGACAGCCTCGCAACTCACTATGGGTTAGAGGGAGAATTCGGGGAAGGCTTTCAAAAAATATCGATCCCCGAATCTCTCCACAGAGGTGGACTCTTAGGTCAAGCGAGTGTGTTAACCGTCACAGCAAACGGTGTTGAAACTTCACCTGTGACGCGCGGTGTTTGGATTTTAGAGAATCTCTTAGGCTCACCCCCCTCCCCTCCGCCACCGGATGTTGAGCCAATCGAACCTGACACTCGCGGAACGACAACCATCCGTGAGCAATTGCTAAAACATCGCAGTGTCACCGCATGCGCCGACTGCCATGCCAAAATTGACCCCCTCGGATTCGCACTCGAATTTTACGATCCAATTGGAACGTTCCGATCAAAGTACCCAGCCAAGGGGCTCAAAGGAAAAGGAAAACTGATTGATGGAACTGGCAATTTCCCCGACGGAGATTCGTTTAACAATGAGCACGATCTTAAAATGTCTCTCATGTCCAGGAAAAAACAGTTTGCAAAAACCTTAGCTGAAAAATTACTGATTTTTGGAACCGGCCGTACAGTCTCGTTTCAAGATCATCAAGAGATCGAGCAACTAGCTCAGTCGGTCGACACAACAACAAATGGGTTTCGAGACCTTGTAAAGTCCATCGCGACCAGCCAAATTTTTCGATCTCGATAAATCGCTCAAGCGACTTCAGATTCGATGGTTAAGACTTAGAAATTCATCAAGAACAGAAAAATAAATGAACTCAAATTTTCAGTCACGTTCGAACCAGTGCCTAGTCGCGTTCATATTTTTGATTCTGCTGACATCCAATGGAAAATTAGGATACTGCCAACCAACTCTCGATGGTAAAAAATCAAACTGGGTCAAGCACACAATCATTGATCGCCAGAAAACAGCTATCAATTCTGCGGTCGCAAACGATTTTGATCGAGACGGTAAAATGGACATCATCGCATCCTATCAAGGTGGAGTTTTTCTTCATCGCGGCACTGATTGGCAATCCATCAAAATACACTCGTTCGACACCGCTAATTCCCGAAACAAACCTGGCAAAGCTTGCATTCACAGTTGTTTAATTGATGTCGATCAAGATGGTGATCTCGATTTCATTGGCTCTAATCAGACCTTATTCTGGCTCGAATGTCCCGACGATCCGCTTTCTGAAAATCCGTGGGTCTATCGTCCCATCGATGACGAAATGCTGGGTTCGCATTGTGTCTTGGCCGCCGATGTAGATGGCAACGGTGTAATGGATTTAATTGCCAACTCATTCCACGACGAAAAAAAAACTAACGTGCCTCACTCCATTGCCTGGCTCGAAATCCCCGCCAATCCGCGGAATGCCAAACAATGGAAGCGTCATGTGTTTGCAGACCAGGATGCCCCAGGTGGATCGCATTACATGGGATTTGGTGACTTAAATGGAGACGGACGTGGAGACATCACCTGCGGCGCAAAAGGCCAACCGTTTACTGATGGAGAGTGGTTTGCGTGGTGGGAGCAACCTGTCGATCCTCGAGGGCCATGGAAAAAACACTTGCTGGCTGAAAATCAAGCGGGAGCATCTAACATCAATCCCGTTCCTATTAATGGGGACGACACTATCGACATTGTGGCAACCCGCGGGCACGGCACTGGTGTGTTTTGGTTCCAAGGACCCGATTTTCGACCGATAGAAATCGACCCAAAAATAGAAGGTCCGCACACACTAGTCACCTCCGATCTCGACGGCGATCAGGACATCGACATTGCCGTTTGTGGACGTACGACCGACGGAATCACGATGTGGTATCAAAACGACGGAAATGGAAATTTTAATCCCTCGATCATCGACCGTGATCAAGGAAGCTATGATCTTCGCGCGATCGACATGGACGGCGATGGCGATCTTGACCTTCTCAGTGCCGGCCATCAAAACAACAATGTTGTCTGGTACGAGAACCAAATCAAACCTAAACGTATTTCGTCGCGTTAGAATAAACGTGGCAGACAACAAAACTTCATTGGTTCATCTTTTTTGGTTTCAGAAATTGATTCGTAAAAAAATCGATGGCCTGATCACGATCTCGTTGACTTTTTAGACCGTGACCGGCTCCCTGAACTATAACAAGAGTAGTCGAAACATCAGCCGCCTTGAGCGCGTCATTTAGCATTTGACTTTGTTGAAACGGAACCAAACGATCCTGATCGCCATGCATAATCAAAAAGGGTGGATCATCAGCCGTAACATATTCAAGTGGATTTATCTTTCCTGTTTTTTCAGGCACCTCTTGAATCGGCGCACCTACCAATAAAGACTCGGGAGAATTTGGAGCGTCGTGATTTATTTTACCTGCCGCTCCTGCCTGCTGGTTCATCTTTAGTAAATCCGTTGGGCCAAACCAGTCACAAACCGCTTGAACTCGGCTAGATACACCAACCGTTCCAAGATTCCCCTCCAGCTCAGATACTTCTCCGCTGGTCCCCAAGAGTGCAACCAGATGGCCTCCCGCCGAGGAGCCCCACACGCCAAATTTTTTGGGATCCAGGCCAAATCGCTGGGCATTTTTTCGAAGGAACCGAACTGCTGCCTTACAGTCGTAAATCTGCGCAGGAAAAATCGCATGATGGCTTAACCGATAATTGATACTCGCGACTGCAAACCCGCGCTCAAGCAAGGCATTCAAGTGCGCGAATCGATCTTTCGATCCGTTCTTCCAACCACCACCGTGAACCCAAATGATTAATGGCAGCGCAGTCGCAGATGGCTGGGACGGAGGCAGGTAAAGATCGAGTCGGTGCCGTTCGTGCCCCTGCTTCACATAGGCAAGATTCTTTAGCGTTCTAATGTCCGCAAGCGAATCATCAGATGGGCCGGGTGTCCGATTTAAAAAATTGAAATGCTCATCCGGCGAAATCCACCCGCTTCGATCAGTATCCACGCGGTCGAAATTACCACGAATCGCCGTCGGCAATTCGTCACGCGTCAGGCGATTGTCTCGATTTTTATCCCAACGAAGAAAACGACCGTCTGGTTTGGCTGGCTTTGCTGAATCTGATCGAACAACTGCCTGGGCATTCAAGGAAGCACAACTGAGCCACGCAATCGACAAGAACACAAGCCAGAAAAACATTCTTCTGTTCATCAAGTTCCCCATCTAAAAAACGGTTAGATCGACCGTGGCTAAATCGAATGTAGCTAAATCGAATGTAGCTAAACCGAATGTAGCTAAACCGAATGCGCTCGACCAACTTCATTATGTCGATCGGTAGTTTAAACCATTCTCGCGGGTAAAAAAACATCGCCACTCGAACTAGTTCGAGCGTTATAGAAAACTTAGGCGGCAGTTTTTCGTTTTCTTATCGTCGCGTCAGACTGCAACCACTGGGTCAGTTTTTTAGACTCCGCAGTCCAAGCTTTACCGATACGTTTGGCGCAAAACAACTCGAACAGTAAATCAAAGGTTTCCGCCATCGTGCGGAGGCTCTCAATTCGATCTTGCGTATCTCTCATTTCAGTACCGCTATCACCTGGGCGACTGATTTTCGCACTTCCAAGGATCCCTGTTTCCGCCTGCAAATTGAAATCATATTGCTCACCGTTGCGTATCAGGGTCAAACCGGCCTTCCGCGGCAGCTTTCCCATTCGAATCGCCATCCCTGCTTCGGGTAAAGCAACGGGGCTCTCCGAAGAAATCGATTCTTTTCCATGCTCACCCTGAGGACAATCGAGGCTTAACGACCTGGCAAACATCCCACTTACTTCGGACTCATCTGCAAGTAGAAGAGTGTCAGGCCCAGCATCCCACTTCCACCACAACCACAGTAAAAACTCATTCCCCAGATAGTCGTAATTATCTGTCATTCCGTTCCACCAAGTCACCTGGGCCGATTCGCCTGGAACAAAAGCGGTCGGCTCGATCGCGAATAGTTCTGCGTTAGCACCCACTTCGTGTGCGTATTCAAGCGCGAGTTTGCCAGAAGATACGCGACTGAATTCCAACCCAAAGGCTCGTTCTAACAAGTCGATACAGGAGTCATTCGTTTTTTCACTTGCGCTTCCAAGAAACACCGTCTCAGTATCGGAATCCCAAAGAATCGACGTTTCGGCCATCCGCTTGTAATTGCCTTTTTGGGCTTCTAGTTCACAGCGTGCATCGACGGCTTCCTTGGCCTCTTCTCGCTGTGCCTTCGTAGGTCGACTGCCAAGCTGGTCACCCATGATTCCGACCAGCTCAATTTGCATCCAGGCCCGTTTGATGGGCCCCGGAATACTGCAGGTGTCTATCCGTACTCCAAAATGCAGTGCTTGGCCAAGAATATTTTTCTCACGATCAAATTCCGTATCGAGAAGGTGCGAGCCTCCCGTGAAGCCGATGCTAGGTTGTTCGTGCAGGCGAGCATTCGATTTTCCAATTCGATGCTGTTTCAAAATCTCAAGGTGCTCGTCGCCGAAACTGCCGCTGGGATCTTTTTCAATTCGAAAACGCTCGAATGTAACACTGCCTGAAAGAAAACCCATGCTTGATGACCTAATCGCAAATGATGAAAGAGACTCTCGATATCCAACTCCACGCGAAAGCACAACATCAACTTAGATGTTGTTTCATGGAGTATCTCGATAACGTTTTATTCGGTTATGTAGCTGACAAACTTGATCGTTTGGAACATTAACGAATTCTCCTAAAAATCGAAAAATCTCGTCTTCTACCTGCTCTCCATCTCGAACGACATCTCGATAACGGACGCTATCGAGATTCGCGTTCTAAGATACGATTCGGTTCCATGCGGCCTAGTTTAGATCAATTTGAAGCTTCGCATTGCTACCCGGCTGCACCGGCTTGAGACCGCTAATTTCTGAGAGATCTGGTTTCTCTCGGCCCATTTTTACCGTGTAATTACCTTCCGAATAAACAGGAGGTCGAAAGCGATTCGAATCCATTCGAACGGTATAGAGTATTTCACCGGTCGCGTCTTCAATGACTTGCACGACTGGTCGCTTTGAACCTTTGACGACCATTTCTGGCAAATAACCAATTGGTTTTCGGCCATCGTTATTACGGTAATCAAATGTGATTGGCCATCCCGCAAATTGAGCTTTGTCGCCCTGTTCAACGTCTGCAAAACGAGGCCAACATTCGACGGTAATTTTCCGGTTCTGCTTGTCAAACCGAACGACTCCGAATCCATCGCCCCGCTGTTTCTCATCTTGACGGTTCGGTGGATTGGCATAGGCCAGCATTGTGATTTTATTACCTAAACCATCAAGGTAATCACCCGTCCACGGAAGTGGGCTATTGGCTACAGCATTGGGTCCTGGTTTTTCATTTTCAGGCCACCACCATCGACCATAAATCGTGTTAACAATCGCAGGGCTGGTGAACGCATAAGGGCCATCTCCAAAATTTTCGATCCCATGTTTTACAAAAACGGCCAGATGTTGATCGCCGCACAAGTGAGGAGCCCACGCCCGTCGAATTTCAACCAGAGCTTTATTGCGACCCTTTTGCGGCCACGCATTACTGTCAAGATCTGCAAGTAACCGATTGTTTTCTTGACCGTGCAGATGAACTGCCCCACAAAAAGCTGTTTGTGAGAGGACACATTTCATATCAGCGCCAGTCCAATCCTGACTCCACGCATTAAGAAATTCTAATTGACGATCGCCCATGAGCTTCAATTCAGAAAGATCAACTGCAGCGCGATCATATTTAGGATCGTTAATATGGTCGGGCCGAGGTCCCATCTTCGGAATTTTTCCTTCTGGGCCGCTCTTAAATTTCCGATCCTCGACAATGGCAAAATTGATTCCACCAATTGTCAAATCGGTGTAGTAAACGCCAATTCCACGCTCAATGGGAGTTGCGTCATATGCGTCCGGAAGATGCCATGTCTGGCAACGTTGAACCATGTTGACGTACTTTGCGGGATAAAAATAACCTCCGCTCGGCCCCTGAGAGTTACTCGCCTGTTTCCCATTCTCGCCCCAAATATTTGCTTGACCAACATCGTGATCGTCGGGAATCGTAACCACGGGCCGATCCTTCAAGATATCTCGAAACTGCATCCCAAATTCTAACCAGCCGTAGGTGTGTTCCGTATGATGATAGGATTGGTCTCCGGCAAAGAATAGAAAGTCAGGATCTATCTTTTTCAAGTTGTCAATCATCTTGGGTCGCGGCCCGGGTGTCCGTGAACTATTGCAAGACAAATTGCCAACGACAATTACATCTTTGTCGATTGGATCTTTTCGAATAATACCCTCGAACTGCGCCTCGGCACCGTGCCGAACACGATAAGCAACGTCTTTTGTATTATCCCAGTCTTCTATCCTAAAATGGGCACTCCATCCGAGTTCAATGACCTTTTCTTTCGCAACTTCTTGCCACTCTCCAGAAGGTTGTTTTAGCTCTAAGCGAGCCAACTTCGCCTCGTCTGGCTTGAGAGGGAAAAGCTGTGCCGACAGTTTTAAAACTCCATGGTCGTGGGTATAGACGGCGAATCCAACAACCTCGTTGCGCGGCACATTCAGATTCATCGTCCGACGCTTGTTTGGTTTCACTTTCCACCATTGGCCGGTTGCCATTGATTCCAAATTTTTAAATTTCGGACCAAAAACTGGCGCTGGCTCCTGTCCCTTATTTTGTCCCTTATTTTGTCCCATTAAGGAATTGCTGCTTACTAGCCAAATGAGGACAAACGCGAGGCAGCTAATGCCTGCTTCTGCTCGAAAACGAAAACGTCTATTTAGTCTGATTTGATTCATTTTTGTCTTGCTTTGAAATTTGGATACTATGCCCATTGTCCAAAACTGAGACAAGAACGTCAAACTAGATTGGCTTTATTTCTGTAGATTCACCTCCACTGTCGACCGCTTGAATCTGTTGCCGCCCAATCGCTGTAACGGCTCAACCACTGCATTCAACGTAATTTAAATGCGGAGGTGGTAATTTAAGTTTCCTGCCGCCAATTCCCAACTCCAATGGAATTGGAGCGCGCACAAAAAAACTCTCCGCAGAAAAACTACGGAGAGTTTGTTTTTTAAGCGTTCAGCTCAAATCATTGCTTAGAAAGTAGCAACGAAATCGATTCCGAAAACGCTCTCTTTGTAATCCAAACCAGGAGACCAATCGTATCGGTACTCTGGACGAACTGTTAAGTTCGCAGTCGCTCTGTAGTTGAATCCGTAGGTAGCTTCGTACTGCGAGTGCGATCCGCCTGGAGGAAGAACTCCACCGTGAGGAGCGTAACCAGTGACATTGTCACCTTTCCACCACTCAATACGCCGGCCAACCGTTAGACGATCTGACATTGTGTAGAACAAGTAATTGCTAAGTCCAAAATTGTCTTCGCCAGTGCTGTTAACTCGAAGCACATCACTTTGGAACACGGTCTGCAGGCACTCGGTCAATTGCAGGTCTAAAACCATAGTGTGTGAGTAAGCGTCGTCGCCACGTGCACCAAGATCACCAAAAGAGGTCATGTAGGTGAACGATGCGTCTTCATTGAACTTACGAGTGAAACCACCCAAGAAAGTGCTGCCGTCACCGAATTGATCGTATCCAGTGTCCCAGCCAGCGGTCCATCCACCATACAATGTGGTGCAGTTATTCAGCTCATACGTTGCGATGGCACCGGTGTGAGTGAAGGGCTCACTGTTGTACATCATCATTGAGTGAGAATAGAAGAAGTTCTGCGGAGCAGGAACGGACTCATAACCCATCAAGGTATAAAAGTGTCCGATTTTTACGCTCAAGTCACCCATGGCAACTTCACCGTAAACCTGTGGCAACGCCCAGCCGTACTTACCACCCCGTGTAAAGGCAGGGTCACGATCCCAAGTTGGACCTGGATTGCCGAACGCCTGTGTGTCTGGACCATCGACACCATACATGCCATCAAAACGGAAACCAAAAGCCAGTTCACCGTTCGTGGAGTTAGCTTCCTTTTCAACAAACATCCATCCCTGACTTAAGTCAAAAGAATCTGGATTCGAGTTGAAAAGATCGTTAGATGTGCTGTGAATTCCCATGGCAAACCAGCCACCGATGTTCAAGCAACTATCCGAGCATCCATTGCCGAATAATGTTCGTGGCTCACCGAGCCCAGAATCACAGCAGGCAACCGTTTCCGCAACAGGTGCGGGAGTTGCTGCATCGTCTTGAAAAGAAACTACCGTTGCAGGTGTTCCTACATTGTTAATTGTTTGTCCTTGGACGCCGGAGAGCCCCAAAGCTCCCGATCCAATTAGGCCTAAGACAAACATCCAGCCTGACTTTCCGCGTTTCATGTCACCACCCTGTGTTGTAACTAACATCGTTATTTGTTTTCCGATCTGCAACAAACCCAACACGACGTTGGCTGAGCTCGCCTTTTACTACATCTTTGGGAATCGGTTGTGACGCCCGTGACGACTATTCCAAATTCACCTATTTTCTGTAATTCCCGATCTGGAAGCAGCAAAGCTGCGTAACCTTGACGATTAAAACGATCGATCTAGCCAAGACTGTCAAGGTTTGACGGTTAAAAAAGGACTTCCGGCAAGCAATTTTGAAGACTGCTATCAGCGCCTTATGACAAGCCAAAATCACAACACTTGATGTTCAGAAGAGATCCATATGGAGCTTTTCAAACTGACTGCCAGCTCCCCGGTCTCGCCAAGACATTTGACAAAAACTGTAGGTCAACAGCAGTATCTGATTGTTTTTTGTGCAACTTTCACGCACTAAATCACTAAATCGCCTTCCTCCAAGCCACTAAAGGACAAAATCTCTCCCTTTCAGTTTCGCAAGGTGGTTGTAGGAATTTGGCTGCCTCGGAATAAAACCCACCTGCACTCGATTTAAGCGATCAACATCGTTGTTCAGATGCAGCTGATTTTTATAAAAGAAAAAAAGAGAAAAAATGAACGCGTTTTTTCCGTCTGAAATCCCCTGACTGCCTCTGTGCCCCCAATCCTGTTTCGAATTGGTATGAAGTTTGCGAAAGAGAAAATTGTCCCTGCTCTGCTAGGGCACCTTCCGAGTCCCCAGCCGTTGTCATCTCCGAAAGGAATTCAATCAAGTGCACAATTCTTTATCCTCATTGAAACACGTCTCGATCTTGATCGGTGTGATTCTCTTCCTAGCCTGCATGAATCTGGATCAATCAAATTCTGCTTTAGCTCAGGATGGTATTACCGAAGTTGCTACATCGAGCGAAGTGATTATTGATGCGACCGAAAGTGACACAATAACGACAGGCGAACTTTCCTACGTCTTCAATAATGCAATCATCTTTATCTGCGCGGTTTTGGTTTTGTTCATGCAGGCCGGTTTTTCGATGGTTGAAGTTGGACTCAACAGTTCGAAAAATGTGGTTAATATTTTGTTTAAGAACCTGATGGATTTATCCATTGGAGCATTATTATTTTTCACGGTTGGCTTTGCCTTGATGTATCCAGGTTGTTACGGCCAAGTGACCAACGCCTATTTTTCGTTTGGTGGGCTAGGAATTTATGGAGCATCCGATGGCGACGCATTATCGCCCTATGCAGATTGGTTCTTCCAAGCAGTATTCGCTGCAACCGCGGCGACTATTGTCTCCGGTGCTGTAGCAGGTCGCATGCGATTTGGCGCCTATCTAATTTTTAGTGCCGTTCTTACAGCACTGGTTTATCCAATCAGTGGCTATTGGAAATGGGGCGGCGGCTGGCTTACTCAGTTTGGAGAAATGGCGGCCGACGGTTCATACCCCTTAGCATTTCAAGATTTCGCCGGGTCAGTGGTTGTGCATGCAGTCGGAGGATTCGCTGGACTCGCTGGCGCTCTCGTCCTCGGCCCGCGGATTGGGCGCTTTTCCAAAGAGGGAAAGCCTCAGCCAATGCCCGGTCACAACATGACTTTCGCAGCACTCGGAGTTTTTATTCTGTGGGTTGGGTGGTACGGATTTAATCCCGGAAGCCAACTCGCCTTTGGAACCGCCGCTGATATCGATGCGACGGTTTACATTGCAGTAACCACAACGCTTGCCGCCGCAGCCGGCGCAATCGTTGCTACTTCTATTAGTTGGATTTGGCTTGGAAAACCAGACATCTCAATCGGCTTGAACGGAGCTTTGGGGGGGTTGGTTGGAATTACGGCTGGTCCTGACTGTTTTACACCATGGTGGTCAATGGTGATTGGAGCGTGCGCCGGTGCACTTGTTGTTGCCGGCGTACGTCTCCTTGACCGTTTAAACATAGATGATCCTGTTGGTGCTTGGCCTGTACACGGTCTTTGCGGCATCTGGGGATGCTTGGCAATCGGGTTTATTCCCAACGCTCACCTGGAAAGCGGCGCAACCACTTTTATGGTTCAAGTCATCGGGACAGTTTCCATTGTTGCCTGGGCATTCCTGACGATGCTCGCATTGTTCAGCACTTTAAAGGTATTAGGAATTTTACGGGTCTCCGAATCCGAAGAACTGCAAGGACTCGATATGAGCGAGCACGGTATGAGTGCCTATCCATCCGAGTTACCTGGAACAATAGGCGCGACTCAGATAACAATCGCTCCACCAGCAACCCAATCGACTCAGACCACTACGAAACTCGCCGGAGCGAAATAAGCAAAATCGAACCTGATAATCATGTGAAAATTTTGCTCCATCATTTATTTTTAAAAACTGCGCGATACAAACTGCGCGATGATTACTGCACAATAAGAAATGGTCATGTCTCGGCATGGCCTCGGAAGGAACGTTCCATCCTAATTGGATGGAACGTTTTTTTATCGATTTATCCACGGCACCCATGGTCTTCGACGCAAGTTCGAATTTTTTCGGTAAGAAATTATCGACTCATAAATTATCGACTCATTCCACTTCGGCCATCGATACATTTTATCTAGCGCTTGCCGCTATCGAGATTGCTAGTTTTCTTTTCTCATTAATTCAGCAGTTTATTCCATCTCGAGGATCTATTTTCAACTAACCCCATTCCGGTAAACATAGCGGGTCCGTCGTTCCCACCGCAGAGCTTGGTAATCCGCGGAAATGTGTTTTTTAGGTGCGATTATAGGAATTCGGTGGAAAACTATACGCAATAGCCCAGCACCTTTGTCTTCAACTAGCGCAATTACTTTCCATTAGATGATTCGCAAACTACCTTAATACAGTCCTATTTTACGTTAACACCTAAATGTCGAACTCTATTTTTAAGACCACCATGCGAATCACACACCATTCCTGTTGTTTTGTTCTCTTTTTTTGTCTTTTAGGCACCGCTGCCTTTCTCGCAGAACCCGGTCATCTACAAGGACAAACGGAAACGTCGCGATCACTTGATCATTCTGATTACGATCTTTGGTCATCGCTCTCCAGCCAGCAAATTTCGAACGATGGTAAGTGGATTTCGTTTTCGACAAAAAGCGGAAAATCGGATGCCCAAGCAACGCTTTTCATTCGCCAGAACCGAACCACGAAGGAATATTCCATTCCCCGAGGCAGCGGAGCAAAGTTTACATTTGATTCGAAGTTTGTAATTTATCGAATCACGCCCGACCCTGAGAAAATAGCTGCGCTCAAAAAAGCGAAGGTTCCTGCAGATCAAATTCCAGGAACCATTATTGAAATCATGAATTTGGCATCTGGAAAAAGAACTTCTATTGATCGGGTTTCATCTTTTAAGGTGCCTGAAGAAAATGGCAACTGGATTGCTTATCTCCACAATAAACCTGTTGATCGAAAATCCGTTAAGCAACAGATTTCAAAAGTCGTTGAAACCTACGAGGTGACTGAGGCCGGGTTAAAAAAACCGACTCGCAAGAAAGCACTCAAAAAACGACCGGCTGATCCATTAGTTACGCCACCGGCAACCAGTAAAACTAAACCTGCACCCGTCAAAAAACCAGCGGCGAAAAAATCAAAAACAACGGAAGTTGAAAATAAAAATAACAAAAAGAAAAACCCAGGCACAACTTTAGTACTTCACGACCTGAGAACCGGCACCCAACAGACTTATCCTAATGTCGTGCAGTTTCGATTCGACAAAAATGGAACTCAGTTAGCGTACTCCACATCTGTTGAATCAGCAGGAACATCTAAACCGCCGCAATCGAAATCGGGTAAGAACGGCAGTCAAGCAAAACCAACTGCCGACGGACTATTTCTCGTCAATCTGAAATCACTTGATTCCCAAGTTTTGCTTCAGGGCAAAGGAGAATACAAACAGCTCGCTTTCAGCGATGCCGGCAACCAAATCGCATTCTTAACGAACCGTGACGACTATAAATCAAAGACCCCTCGCTGGGCTTTGTATCATTGGAAATCTGGTCAAAAAATGGCGACCAACGTTGCGACCGAGTCTAGCGTTGGACTTCCCGTCGGATGGTGGGTTTCCTCCAGCACTAATCCAACATTTAGTGAGAATGGACAACGCTTGTTTTTTGAGACTGCCCCAATTCCAGAGACCGTATTAAAAGAGCGAAAAGGGCTGGCGAAATCAAAAGATGGCGAGCCTACAAAAGCGGAACCCGAAAAGGCAAAACTCGACGTTTGGCATTGGCAGGATCCACTTCTCCAACCTCAACAACTACTTCAAGCCGAACGTGAACGGCGGCGAAACTACCGCGCTGTTTATAACATTAAATCAAAAAAACTAATCCAGTTGGCAACTCTCAAAGTTCCCGACGTTCGTATCGACCCGAGGTCTCCATCTCGCCTGGTGGTTGGATCCTCCAACATGCCTTATCGCAAAATGCTTTCCTGGGATATTCCGGGTTTTCAGGATACCTATTTGATCAATCTCGATACCGGTCTTGTAGAAACGATCATTGAAAAAAGTAAGTTCAGCGGAACTCTTTCGCCCGACGGAAAATTTGTGACTTGGTTCGATGCAGAAGCACGAAAATGGTATTCCATTTCAACTGGAAAAAATCGCAAACCAGTCGAGATCAGCAAAGGCATTCCTTACCCGCTTCAAAATGAACTCCACGACACTCCCTCACTCGCTCGGGCCTATGGTGCTGCAGGGTGGTTGGAAAATGATGGTGGACTGTTGATTTATGATCGTTATGACCTTTGGCTGGTTGATCCGACCGGCCAAGATTCGCCAGTGTGTGTTACAAACAATCTTGGGCGAAAGGATAAAATTCGTTTTCGCTACCAACGACTCGACCGAATGCTGCGTGCGATTCCGCCTAAACAACCACTTCTCCTCTCGGCATTTGATGACAAAACAAAAGCCAGCGGCTTTTACCAACTAACCCTCGCTGAACCGTCGAACGAGAAAGCAAAGACCAGCGGTGAATTAGCTAGTCCAAAACTAAAGCGACTAATGATGCTCGATGAGCGTGTCTCCGGATTGAGTAAAGCCAAAAACACCGACGATGTGATTTTTAGTCGCAGCACATTTAGACGCTGTCCAGATTTATGGTCCAGCACCACGGCATTCAAAAAAATCTACCGGATCAGCGATATCAATCCACAACAGGAAAATTACCGCTGGGGCTCTGCCGAACTGGTTCACTGGAACGCAACCGATGGGCAACCTTTGGACGGTATCCTAATCAAACCCGATGGATTCGATCCGAACAAGAAATACCCGATGATGGTTTATTTCTACGAGCGAAACTCTGACAATTTACACGCGTATTATACGCCTGCGGCTGGCCGATCCATTATTAACCACAGCTTTTATGTCAGCCGTGGTTACGTCGTTTTCATTCCAGATATCCCCTACAAAACTGGCGAACCAGGTCCCAGTGCCGCCAATGCCGTACTTCCCGGCGTGAAATCCATTGTCAAGCAAGGGTTTATTAATCCTAAAAAAATTGGCATGCAGGGACACAGTTGGGGCGGCTATCAAACGGCTTATTTGGTCACGCAGACCGACATGTTTGCCTGTGCAGAGTCAGGCGCTCCGGTTAGCAACATGACTAGCGCCTACGGTGGGATTCGTTGGTCCACCGGAATGAGTCGGATGTTTCAATACGAACGAACTCAATCTAGAATCGGCGCCGATCTTTGGTCAGCGCGTGATAAATACATTGCCAACTCCCCTGTATTTTTTGCCGATAAAATTAACACACCTCTGTTGATCCTCCACAACGACCAAGATGGTGCAGTTCCGTGGTATCAGGGAATCGAACTGTTTGTTGCATTGCGACGACTCGAACAACCCGCTTGGCTTCTTAACTACAATGGCGATCCACACTGGGTCATGAAAGATGCAAATCGGAAAGATTTCGCAATTCGAATGCAACAGTTTTTTGATTTTTATCTAATGGATGCCCCCGAACCCGAATGGATGGCCTACGGGGTTCCCGGTGTCGACAAGGGGAAAAAATTCGGTTTGGATTTAATGGAGCCCAAGGCTAAGCCCAAAAAAGCATCCAAATAGTTCGGGTGGTGTGGTACCGGTCATGTTTCCAATCGGCCGGCTGCCTCATTTTTTTTCGCCACCTTAACGGTTTAGCATCGCTAAGCGATTAGCAGCTTGACGGCTTTTTTGGCTCCCGAATCTAGAAATTAATCTGACCAGAACGATCTCTTACGAAACTCATTATCCCTCGGTAGCGAATGCGCGTTGCCAATTTTTATGTGGCAACATTGACACTCAGTCTCGCGGGTTTCACAAACCGACTTACGGGAGCCTGTTTTCTACTATTACACTGTCAGTAAAATTTGATTAAAACTGACAAAGAGTAATACCTGCCGACTTACATTTTAGAACTCATCCTATTAAGTTTCGTTGGTAACTTTAGTCGTTGTTAAACCTCGATGATTTAAGCAACTTTTGTAAAACTCTGTTACCTAATTCAATCTTGATGATCAAACACGTTCTATGAAAAACAGCAAAACATTTGAAGGTAAAGCGAAACCATTAGGAGCTTACCCACATCTTAAGCGTGCCGGCGATTTTGTATTTATCTCCGGCACGAGTTCTCGTCGTAAAGACAACTCTATTGAGGGAATGGAGGTTGTTGACGGTAAAACGGTTTACGACATCCGTAAACAAACTCGCGCTGTTTTAGAAAACATTCAAGATTATCTTGCAGAAGTCGGCGCTACGCTTGAGGATGTTGTCGACGTCACAACCTTTCTCGTCAACATGGAAGACTTCTCTGGGTATAACGAGGTCTACGGAGAATTTTTTGCCGCCGCCTCAGGGCCTGCAAGAACCACAATCGCGGCGCACCAATTGCCTCATCCAGATTTGAAAATTGAAATCAAAGCCATGGCCTATTGCCCTCAAAACTAACTTCCAGGGGCGTTTCGATGAACCGTTCAAGCTCAACCACCACTATCAATTTTATTAACGGCACTTACTGCGATCCCGTCGACGATGGCTGGATCGAAAACATCAATCCAGCTGATGGTACCTCGCTCGGAAAGATCGCCGATTCAACTGAACAAGATGTCGAACACGCAATCATCGCGGCTTCCAATGCACAATCTCAATGGAGCGAATCGACGTTAGAACAACGATCACGAATCTTGAGCAAGATTGGTGATCTAATCGAGGAAAATATTGAATCGCTTGCCATCGTTGAAAGCGAAGATAGTGGTAAACCGATCAGTAGAGCCCGCACAATCGAAATTCCTCGGGCAGCGAGTAATTTTCATTTCTTCGCCAATGCCATCACTCAATTCTCGAGTGAATCCCACGAAAGCGTGGGACAAAACGCGATCAACTTTACATTGCGGCAGCCTCTCGGTGTGGTCGGTTGTATTTCTCCCTGGAACCTGCCGCTCTATTTGTTCACTTGGAAAATCGCTCCCGCACTGGCGGCCGGCAATTGCGTGATCGCCAAGCCGAGTGAGCTAACCCCTCGAACTGCTTCAATGCTTGGAGATTTATGCAATCAAGCAGGTCTCCCAGCGGGTGTACTCAACATTATTCAGGGCACGGGATCACGAACTGGCCAGGCGATCCTTGAACATGAAAAGATTAAAGCTATTTCCTTTACTGGTGGCACCGCAACTGGCGAACATGTTGCTCGAGTCGTCGCTCCAAAATTTAAAAAACTCTCCCTCGAACTGGGCGGAAAAAACCCCAACATTATCTTTGCGGATTGCAATTACGAACGCGCGTTAGAAACAACCATCCATTCTTCTTTTGCCAATCAGGGACAAATTTGTCTTTGTGGATCTCGCATCTTTATCGAGTCCAGTATCTACGAGAAATTTAAAGCCGACTTTGTGACTCGCACCGGCCAACTCACCGTTGGGCACCCAGCCGAAACGGAAACCACGATCGGCGCCATGGTATCGGGCGACCATTATCGAAAAGTCCTTTCTTATTTAGACGAGATCGATCCAGCTGATGCCTCCATCCTTTGCGGAGGCAAGCCTGCAACCGTCGCGGGATACGAGCAAGGCTTTTACATCGAACCCACCATCATCGAAGTCCAAAACAACCACTGTCGATTAAACCAGGAAGAAATCTTTGGCCCTGTCGTCACCCTCATGCCATTCGATAATGAAGAGGAGTTGATTGCGATGGCGAACGATGTGAAATACGGCCTATCAGCAACGATCTGGACTCGAGACCTTGACCGGACGATGCGGCTTTCCAAAAAAATCGAATGCGGTGTTGTCTGGATTAATACGTGGTTGATGCGGGATCTTCGCACTCCCTTTGGAGGAATGAAAGATTCCGGCGTCGGACGAGAAGGTGGCTTGGAAGCACTTCGGTTTTTTACTGAACCAAAAAACATTTGCATCGCGTTCGAAAATTAATCGCAATCTCGCAAAACATTTTATCGGTTACCCAAAGTCGCCTAAGTAGACTCTTGAATACTAACCGATCGGTTTTTTCCAAGGACAATATGGTCGAGTACTTCGATCCCAATCAACTCACCCGTTTCCTGTAACCGCTGGGTAACTCCCAAGTCTTGTTGGCTAGGTGTTGGATCACCCGAGGGATGATTGTGGACTAAAATGATAGAAGAAGCCGCATCTTTGATGGCAGCGCGAAAGACTTCCCGGGGATGTACAAGACTCGCATCGAGTGTCCCGACGGTAATTTGATGAGTGTCAATTACCTGATTTTTTGTATCCAAAGTGACAATATGAAATTCTTCCTGTTTTCGATCGGTAACAAGCCGTTGAAAAAAACGCTCACAAAAAGCAATCGCATCCGAACTTGAATTGATTCGAATCGTAATTTTTTCATCCGAAAGTGCGGCAATTCGTCGACCTAATTCGATCCCGGCCATCATCTGACAATAGGCTGTCTTTTCAATTGCGCAACTAATTGATTTTAACTCGCCTCGGCCAGCTCCGGGCAAGTCTTCCAAACGGCCGTCAAATTCCTTCGCGATTTTTTGCCCAGCCGTGACCGCTGATTCTCCCGGTCGGCCACTGCGAACTAGAATGGCGATCAACTCTGAATTCGACAACAACTCGGCGCCCTGATCAAGTAAACGCTCTCGAGGCCGACCGGCCAGTGGCGATGCCTTAATTTGTGAGCCAAATATTTTTTCATCAATCCAGCGGACGGGAGAGAAAGTTCGACTTGGGTTCCAGCGGTAGTCTTTACCGCCCTCGGCCTCGCGTATCACCCACCCAGAATTCACCAAGTCATTGACTAGTCGCGTTACGAATCCAGGCTGTTCCGGATAACACGCCGTTTTAATATCGGATAATAAAAACCGGTCTTGTCGACAAACACAATCGATTACCGACTTATAGCGAGCATATCTTTTCGCACCAGGCCGTTCCGCAATCTCCGCCGGCAAACTTGAACCGGGGTTACCATCTGAGTCGCTGGCGACTGTTTTTGAAATCGAAGTACTGGATCGTTTCATCGTACACTCGCTCCTATCAAGACACTCGATTTTCTTGCAAAAATCGAGCACTGGCAAGCAACTGAGCGGTCAACGAAAAAATAATTGAGACGGCAGATACACGTCAAACTGACAAAATTCGGTCGACGAGTCGCTTTTTTTCAAGTTCGTCATCACCACAAAGCCATTGAATTACATTTTGAGACCAAATGGAATCATACTCTGACTCGTTGATGATTTCTCTTTCAATGGCAAGATCAAGGATTTTCCCTGGATAGGAAGATTGAGGTTCCGATTCCATTTCGCCAAGTGGATAGGGATCGTCGAGTCCTAAAATCACCTGATTGGTACCTTGATTCTCAATTAGGAGTTTCAGAGAACCGGTATCGTGAACCAAGGTATCGAAAAAGATATTTTTATGACCGACCGCTTTGCGTGGATGCTGCATGCCTTCAAATAAATCTGGCCTGCCATCAAACCCCTGAATCCTACGACCCAAATTGATTTGAGCAAGCTGCCCGCCGTGAGCAAAACAAACACGCATGTTCGGAAACTTATCCTGGTATCCGTTTAAGGTCAAAAAATGATAGGCATCTGCACACTGGGCTAACATCCAAATCAAATGAAATCGCCAAGCACGATTTTCGAGCTTTACGAATTTCTCTCCATCATAAGGATGGACTTCGACAGCTAAATTGTACCGACTGCAGAGCTCAAATATTTTTTCATTTTCTTCATCAAAAATGCACTGCCACGAACCAATCGTATCCATGTAATGGGTTGGCAAACAAAGTAACCGCAATCCAAGTTCCTCAACACAGCGCTGTATTTCCCACAACGCTCCATTGACGTACCCGGGATGAACCACAAACCCGCAAGTAAATTTAGAAGGGTTTTCGCGCTGAATTCTTGCGTTGAAATCATTCTGGAATCGCAACGCTTTCTTCATGGTTTCCAAACGCAGTCCATTACCGTACAACTGCGATAGATTTAGGACGACAGCGTGATCGATCTTGTAACGTTCCATCCATTCCAGTTTTTCATCGAGAAAAAAACTGGAATCCGTTACCGGTCGCTTCCAGCCTTTTTGCAACATGTACTTTTTGTCCTGATCGACCCAAAAGATTTCATTGTCTTTTAAGAATTGCGGAATTTCTTCCGGATAAGGAAGCAGATGCGAATGCCCGTTAATACGAAGTTTGCGATCCATTTGGGTTACAGAATATCTTTCGTTTCGAACGCGTATTAGAAAATGCCGTACAATGAAATATACCAATAAAAAGGAATCTGAATGCAAATCGACTTGAAAAACAAGAATGCACTCGTCTGCGGCAGCACTCAAGGAATCGGGAAGGCTTCGGCTATCGCTCTCGCTCAATGTGGCGCTAACGTGACGCTCGTCGCCCGAGACGAACAGCGATTAATGCAAGCAAAAGACGAATTACCCAACCTCGATGGTCAGACTCACCAGTTTTTGGTTGCTGATTTCCAAAACCCGGATGCGCTTGCTGAAACGGTCCAGAAACAGCTCAACAGCACAACAGCCTTCCACATTCTGGTCAACAATACAGGTGGACCACCGGGCGGCGATATCTTTGGAGCGTCGCTGGTTGAGTTTGAAAATGCATTTACTCAACACCTTAAATGCAATCATCTACTCGCCCAAGCGGTTGTGCCGGGGATGAAAGAGGCAGGTTTTGGACGAATCATTAATGTAATCTCAACTTCCGCAAAACAGCCACTCGATGGACTGGGAGTCTCCAATACCATCCGCGGGGCAGTTGCCAGTTGGTCCAAGACACTGGCCAACGAACTTGGCCCCTACGGCATTACAGTCAACAACATTCTTCCTGGAGCAACAGCCACCGAACGCCTCAGTTCTATCATCGCTAATAAAGCCGAAAAAACCGGTAAGTCGACCGATGCCATCAGCGAAGCGATGAAGAACTCGATCCCGGCGAGACGATTTGCTGATCCTCGTGAAGTTGCGACAGCAATCGCATTCCTGGCGTCTGATCTGGCGTCTTACATCAACGGCATCAACTTGCCGGTCGATGGTGGTCGTACCAAATCGCTATAGCCATCCAACAAGTGGGCTACGGTATCCAATACAAGAGGAACAGCGACACGACCGCGATTGCGATCCCAACGTAGGTGCGTTTATTTAACTGTTCTTTTAACAAACTCGTTGCGACGAGTGTTGTTAAAACAATTCCCCCCGCGCTAGTGACGGGGAAAACGATAAACCCCTCAAAATAATGAAGTGCCAATAACACGAAATAAGTTTGTAGATTATTGGAAATCCCCATCAAAAACCCGATGAACCACTCCATTGGCGTTGGCATACGCCTCCCGTAAATCAATACAATTAGCGATGGAATCGCTGCAATTGTGAACGCAGCCAAAATAAACGTTGGACGATGCTCGGGAGAACTAACGTGCTTGAAAGCCTCCTGTGAGAGGCGACTGAAGCCACACAAAAGAAAAAACGAAAATAAGACCAACGGCACCATCCAGCGAGACTTTGTTTCAAAATCGCTTGGATGAGGATTCTTTTGAGCACCAATGAGCGTCAATGCTAATAGGGCCATGCCAATGCCAACGGACTGTACAAGATCTGGTTTTTCTTGCCAGACGATAGCCGCGAATGCAATCGGCATCAAAATCGAGAGAACGCTAACGACCGTCGTCGTCGACGCACCTACTTTACGGATCGAGTAAATCGCAAAAAAGAAAGCTATAAAATAGACTGCTCCCATCGAGCCACCCGTCCAAAGAGCACCGAATGAAACAGGAGATAAATTAGAAAAAAAGAACACTGGAATGATAGAAACTGCAGCAACAATATAATTAATTGCTCCAATCGTAATGACATTTTCCTGTCTTCGAATTTGCGCCCATTTGATGAACAGCGTAAATGACGAAGCAAATACAACTTGTAATATCAGGTAAATCATAGAGTTAAAGATATAAATTACGCGCTGGAAATTCCTCAAAAATCGATGCTCAGCCTAAACGACACACTGAAAAACGTCGACCTGCAACACGATTTAAATCAAAAACAAAATCGAGCGAAGTCAAAACATCCTCCAATCACCTCAAAAGCGTTCAAAGTAGTAGTATTCAAACCTCGAATTCCTACAATAACCTCAAACATCCGCTGTCCATTATCCGTAGCTCTAAATCATGAATGAAGCCGCAACCCGTCTCGAACCAAACGCTGTCTGGACCCATTTCGAAGAACTGAACGCTGTCCCAAGGCCTTCTAAAAAAGAAGGCCGCGTCATCGAATTTATGAAACAGTTCGGAGAGGGTTTAAATCTGGAAACCATTGTAGATGACATTGGCAATGTGATTATTCGCAAGCCCGCTACGCCCGGAATGGAAGATTGCCAAGGTGTGATTCTTCAGGGTCATCTCGATATGGTTCATCAAAAGAATGCCGATACTGTTTTCGATTTCGAGACCGAAGGAATTCGATCTGTCATCACAGACGATGGGTGGCTTACCGCCGAAGGAACAACACTCGGTGCAGACAACGGGATGGGAGTTGCCTCGATTATGGCAGTACTGTCCGCGACTGATATCGAACATGGACAGGTCGAAGCGCTATTCACCATTGATGAAGAAACTGGAATGACCGGTGCCTTCAAACTTCAACCGGGGATCCTAACCGGATCGATTCTCTTAAACACCGACACCGAAGACGAAGGAGAACTGTGCATTGGTTGCGCAGGTGGAATCGATACAAATATCAAAGCGAACTACGAGCAGGTGCCTTTAGGTGAGGGAACCGCATTCAAAATTTCGGTCAAAGGATTACGGGGCGGGCATTCCGGATGTGAAATTCATCTCGGTCGCGGAAACGCCAACAAAATCATGAACCGTCTACTCTGGGAAGGCGCAAAGAATTTTGGGCTTAGAATCGCATCTCTCGACGGTGGCAGTTTAAGAAACGCGATTCCTCGTGAGTCGTTTGCAATTGTCGTCGTCGATTCCGATCAAGTTGATCCGTTTAAGAAATACATTGCAGAGACTATCGGTGTTATTCAAACCGAGCTCATTCGAACCGAACCCGACCTAATGGCGTCCATCGAACCAGCACCCCCAGTTGACTCGGTAATGGATGCAACTTCTCAAAAAAATCTAATTCACGCGATCTACGCTGCTCCTTGCGGTGTTGCCCGGATGAGCGATGAGATGCCGGGCCTGGTAGAAACTTCTACCAGTCTCGCTAGAGTGCTGGTTGAGTCAGGCTCCATTTTGGTTCAGTTTTTAACACGAAGCAGTGTCGAGACGGCACGTGATGACCTTGCGAAAACGATCGAATCAGCTTTCCAAGTTGCGGGAGCTAATGTCGAACATGCCGGTGGCTACCCAGGCTGGAAGCCCAATGCCGATTCAGAGATTCTACGACAAATGACGCAGATTTATTCTGACCTGTTCGGCGTTGAACCAACCGTCAATGCCGTCCATGCTGGGCTTGAATGTGGCATTATCGGTAGCGTATATCCAGGACTGGATATGATTTCTTTTGGACCAACTATCAAGAACCCGCACTCACCCGATGAAAAGTGCGAGATTGCAAGTGTAAAAAAATATTGGGATTACTTGGTCGCCACACTGCGACAAATCCCAAAAAAATAAGGCTCTGAAGTTAAAGCTATCTCTACTTAAGTTAGAACCTTAAGTCTCAGGTACGGTTGAGAACCTGCTTGATGACGTTGCCATGCACGTCGGTCAGCCGGCGTTCAATCCCATCGTGATAAAAGCTCAATCGCTCGTGATCGAGACCTAAGAGATGGAGGATTGTGGCGTGAAAATCATAAACGGAAACGACATCTTCTACTGCTTTGTAACTGAACTCGTCCGTCGCACCAAAACTGAATCCTTTTTTAACTCCAGCTCCAGCTAACCAGGCAGTGAAGCCCGATGGATTATGATCCCGGCCGCTCGCTCCTGCTTGGAACGTCGGCATTCGACCAAATTCGGTACACCAAACGACCAGAGTGTCTTCGAGCAACCCTCTTTGTTTAAGGTCTTTCAAAAGCCCTGCGACAGGCTGGTCGAGTATCTGGCCGTGGACGGCATATTGTTTTTCAAGGAATTTATGGCCATCCCAATTGCTCGTTCCTTCGCCACCGGTCTGGTAAGCGCCGTTAAACAACTGGACAAAGCGAACACCTTTTTCAACCAAACGCCTCGCCAAAATACAATTCTTTGCAAAGCTAGATTTCAGCTCATTAGTTGAATCGTTCGCACCGTACAAAGACAAGATATGCTCCGGCTCTGTCGACAAATCACTAATTTCTGGAACGCTCAATTGCATTTTTGCTGCTAGTTCGTAACTCGCAATCCGCGCCGCTAATTCCGTGTCCCCCGGGAACTGAGCTAAATGCCGCTCGTTCATTCGCCTCAAAAATGCGCGGGTAGCAGCATCCTCCCGATTAGAAATACCCCCCGGTCGTGCAAGATTCCGAATAGGATTGGCGGCGTTAAAATCAGTGCCCTGAAATACAGCGGGTAAAAAACCAGGTCCCCAGTTGTTGACACTGGACTGTGGCGTACCGCGTGGATCCGGGATCGCGACAAAGGCCGGCAGTTCATTGCTCTCACTTCCCAGCGCATAGGTCGCCCAAGCACCGATACTGGGGAAACCATCAAGCGTGAAACCGGTCGACATAAAATTCTCACCCGGCCCATGTGTGTTCGTCTTTCCTGTCAGCGAATGCAGAAAACAAATCTCATCCGCCATCTCGCCAATGTGATCGACTAACGTCGAAACCATCTTGCCGCTTTCGCCGCGTGGCTTAAATTCCCAAGGACTTTTTTGCAAACTACCCTGCGCCCCCTGAAACGTGACAACTTTTTCCCCGGGCATTGCCTGACCGTGCATCCGGATCAATTCCGGTTTGTAATCAAAGGTATCTATTTGGCTGCAAGCTCCAGCACAAAAGATCATGATTACATTCTTGGCCGCGGCGGGGAAATGGGGTTGCCGCGCCAATGCTGGCTGTTCAGGTGAAAATTTTGGGCGAATCGGTAATTTCTTCTCATCAACATTCGCTAGTAAACGTTCGGAGGCAAGCAATTGTGTAAGTGCAATCCCGCTTAAGCCAGTCATCGTATTGGATAGAAACGAACGACGGTTCAAAAGATGGGACGGTTTTAATCTTGGTTTCACAGGTCACCTTACGAATAGAAACTCATTCGAATTTAAGATAGCTCGACAAAAAGATGCCAAACCAAATTGTTGTATCAATGCTCTCGCATCCTCCAGTTCCCCTGTCGTTGGAGTTCTTGCAAATGCTAAATTAAACGCGTGATTAATCTGATCATTTGCCTGACTTCCTGCCTCTTGGATTAACCGTTGAGACAAAAATTTCGCTTGCTCAATAATGAACTTACTATTGAGCATATTTAGCGACTGCAACGCCGTTGTCGATTGGTTTCGATTCGGAATTGTCTGGCCTCCGTCTGGACAATCGAATACCCCAAACACTTCATCCTGCTCTTGACGAATTTTGGTCATGTAAATCATCCGCCGGAAATGCTCAGGTCCAAAACTTTCCAAAGGAAAATAATGATGAACGTTCTCGCGATCAATCCTGAATAACAAAAACCCCGGACCTCCCGCTTGTAGATTTAGTTTCCCTGTAAGTTGCAATACGCAATCTCGAATCGCTTCGGCTTCAAGTCTCTTCAATGGAAATCGCCACAACAATTTACAATCGGCATCTTTGGCAAGCGCTTCCGGTCGTGGTTGACTCGACTGCTGAAAAGTACTTGAGGATAAAATTTCGCGGTGCAGCCATTTCAAAGACCACTCATTTTCCATGAATCGAATCGCCAGCCAATCCAAAAGTTCCGGATGGCTCGGGGCAGCTCCGTTTTTTCCCAAATCACTCGGAGTCGCAACCAGCCCACGGCCAAAATGGTAATGCCATACACGATTAACAATAACGCGAGCCGTTAGCGGATTATTCTCAGAAGCGATCCACTTGGCTAACTTAAGCCGCCGGCTATGCTCAGGCTCATCCGATTTCATCCCCAGCGTCCCGAGGACGGCCAGAGCATCCGGATAAACTTCTTCTCGGGGAGAAAGTGGATCGCCACGGTAAAGACGTTTAATAACCGGTGGTTGAGAAAAATTACCGATATAGGCGGTTGGGATCGATTGGACTAGCTCAGCAAGCTGCGAGTCCGTTTGTTTTAACAGCGTCAACAATTTTCTCGCTTTCGACGCATCCTCTTTTGAAAGACGACCAATTGTATCCAAATCTAATCCAATCGCATTAGATGGACGTCTCGACGAACCTGAAACCCGTTGATAGCTTTTCCCATCCATCGAAACTTCGATGATGTAGCCTGTCGCTAAACGGTCTGCGTAGGCACCGTTCCTTTCTCGTCCCCACACGACTTGATCAATCGTGATCGAGCCTGGCAATTCGATCTCTACCCAACCCGCGCCCTTCTGATTCGATATCCAACTGAAGTCATTTCCATATTTGCCATCATTAAGATGTTCCAACTTGTGTTTTGGGTTGTTCTGGTAGTCTCCTGATGAGCGAATCTTACACCCGCTCGATGCCAACGCGACATTTTTCTGATCTTGATGTGAGAACACTTCCAATTCATCGAGACATGGCTCCGCGCCATTCGTTCGAAAAATTTCGAATCGAATATACTTTGCCTCGATAGGTGGAAAACTGTCGACGTTCTTTATGGCGTTAACCACTGGCAAATTAACCGCGTTAGCCTCGGTCGAGGGAAGTTTATTTTTAAGTTCGGCAATTTCTTTCTGATAAGACATTCGCTCCGTTTCGAGTACGTCTATCGACTCTCGAACCGCTGGATCGAAATGCTCTTTCAGCCTTCGCTCTCCATGCCGAACCCCCCCAAACACTGCCTGAAGTGAGTAGTAATCCGATTGCAGAATGGGATCAAATTTATGATTGTGACATCGAGCACATCCGACGGTTAAACCCAAAAACGTCGTGCTGGTGGTGTTCACATAATCGGCTAACTCATCCTCCCGCTGCATGAGAGTCAAATTTTTGTCCGGACTCTTTACAATGTCGTAAGCTCCTCCAACTAAGAATCCCGTTCCGACATCCGCTCCAACTGAATCGCCGGCAATCTGTTCGATAATAAAATCTTGGTAGGACTTATCGTTGTTAAAAGCGTCAATCACATAGTCTCGATAGTAATAGGCATTCGCCCGATCTCGATTGACTTCGTAGCCAGTCGATTCGCCAAAGCGGACGACATCGAGCCAATGGCGCGCCCAGCGTTCGCCATAATGAGGACTGGCTAAAACTCGGCCGATCAATTTCGAATACGCGACTTCGGACTCATCAGTTACAAATTCCCGAACCTCTTCAGGCGTGGGTTGAAGCCCAACCATGTTCAGATAGACTCGGCGAATCAGCGTCGTTCGATCGGCTGGCAACGATGGCTGGAGGCTGTGCTCTTGGAGCCGCTGGCTGACAAATTGATCTATTGTCCCCTGGATTGGGAAATCGACTGGCAACGGCCACTGGACTTTGGGAGGGACAGAATCAACCACCGGCTGAAAGGACCAGTGATCTGTTTTAATTTGTTGCCGCCCTGAACCCATTGCTGATTCGTTAGCCAAATCATCGGGCCAAATGGCCCCTTCATCTATCCATTGGCCAATGATTTCAATCTCTTTTTGGTTGAGCGATTGCTCGGAGTCGGGCGGAGGCATTCGCTCGCCATCATCAGCGCCACTAATGAAAAGAAACAACGGGCTGTGTTTTCGATCGCCCATTTGAATTGGCCGATCACCGCGATCACCAATACCCATCGCCGCACTTTTGACGTCTAACCGATATTCACTTTCTTGAGCCTCGGGTCCATGACAAGAATAGCAATACTTTTCAAAAACAGGCTGTACTTGATCGGCAAAACTAATCTTCGTCTGATCCTGTCCAAATCCGATGTGTGACAGTAAATTGAGAAAGAAAACTACGCCAAGGCAAAGTTGATAAATTGCATTACGTTGAATCATACAAGTTTCCCAGCAACCGTTTGGTTAAAATCGATTCTTCCGCTTCCAGATATCTCAACAGATATCTCAATTCGAGACCTGACAACATTCAGCCCGAATCAACACTTCTTTCCATCGCCAATTATAAATCAATTAAGGTTTCAAATGAAAACTAAACCGGTCGATAAATTTCTTTTAATTATCACGATTTCAGCTTTTATATGCGGTTTTACAAAAGCCAATGAACGACAAGAAACCAAAAATCTTGCCGCTGATCCATGGAAAGTAATTCAACTCAACACGAAAGCGAGTCTTCGAGGACTGCATGTATTTTCGGAATCAACCATTTGGGCCAGTGGAACCGGCGGAACGATTGCCCACTCCACCAATGCCGGAAAAACATGGGATATCTGTGTTATTCCGGGCGCTGAAGAGCTTGATTTTCGAGATATTCACGCCATCAGCTCGCAAACCATCGTGGCCATGACTTCGGGCACGCCCGCCTGCGTCTATCGCAGTACCGACGGAGGTTCTAACTGGCGGCGAGTGTATGAAAATAAAGATGAAAAAATATTTCTTGATGCTCTTTCTTTTTTCAATCAAAAAGAGGGAATCATTATGGGCGATCCAATCGATGGGAAAATATTTCTTTTGAAGACCTCCGACGGGGGTAATTCTTGGAAACCAACAGACAACTCTCCGGAGACTTTACCTGGCGAAGCAGGATTTGCAGCCAGTGGAACCAACATGATCACGACTGCAGACTCAAACATTTTTATTGCTTTAGGTGGCGCACTTAAAGATGAAGTCAGTGAAACAAGCCGAATTGCAATTTCTCGAGATGCTGGGAAACAGTGGGCGATGGCAAACGTACCCATTCCAAGAGACCCTTCGTCGGGAATGTTCTCAGTTTGTTTTTTCAATCAGAAATGCGGGGTGGTCGTTGGCGGCAATTACACATTGGCAGATAACGAAACTCATAATTACGCGGTATCCTCAGACGGAGGAATAACGTGGATAATTCCCAAAGGCGCAAAACCTCCCTCTGGCTATCGCAGTTGCGTCACTCGTGCTCGACATCGCGGTTTGCCCTGTGCAGTCACAGTAGGACCTGGCGGGACAGATATTTCTTTTGACCTTGGCCATACTTGGAAACGCATTTCTGAAACAGGATTTCACTCAATTCAATTTTCACCAAAAGGAAACCAAGGATGGGCATCGGGAAGTGATGGACGCATTGGCCTTTGGCAACAACCAGACAACAAACAAAAATAACTAAACTCAGCAATTGCATCATCCAACCAAAAACCAGCAAGGGCTTATGCCGTGGATATTAAAAACCTCAATGTTGTTCCTTCGTTCACCACGAAGGATTCGTCCGAAATTCGCGAATTGTTATCTTATCGAAATTCCTCCATTCGCAATCAAAGCCTCGCGGAAGCCCGCGTTCCCGTCGGCGGGCAGACGATCCCGCACTATCACATAAAAGCAGAGGAAATCTATTTCATCACCGAAGGCCAGGGAATCATGACGATCGAGGGCCAGACGCAGAATGTCGGTGTCGGTGATGCTGTCTCGATACCACCCGGCCAAATCCATCAAATCACCAATGACGGCACGATCGCACTGCGGTTACTCTGCTGCTGTAGCCCACCGTACGAAGACGATGACACGGTTTTGATTGAATCATAAATTCTGTTGAAGCTGTAAAGAATCCACTATTTCAATTCAATTTTAAAATCAGCGAAATCAGATTCCGTCGCCTTCACATAAAACCCTACCCAAGAAATTTCTTTCCATGCCGATGGCAGAGGTGTCTCCACTGTTTTGCCATTGATGGTGGCAATTGCCAAATGCCGACCTAAATCAAATTCAACTTGGACATGAAATGTATCAAGCGGCTCAAAATCAGCGTCGACTTTGGCAAGCTCGCCGACATTCTGCCAACCACCACTAAACGCCACATGTTGATTCATTCCGATGGCTGTGCCAATTTTCAAGGTGTCTTGATTACTTGAATCGGAACCGAAAACGATCGCCGCATTTCGCGTCTTCCCCTTTTTTTGGTTGCTTTTATACGTCGTACTCAAGACGGCTTGACCGACAATGGGAGAATCGAGCTTTCGCAATGCGAGGCCTTCTCCGGAAGCTTTCAATCGATATCCCAGATCGCAAGCAGTCACACTAACACCATTGACTTGGTGAAAGCGACCCGTGCTGTCGGTACCTGGCGGTGGGCTAGCGGTCTTGGTTGATTTTCGAGGTCGGGGTTTATCTTCTTTCCACCAGTCCGGGCCCTCTGTTAATACGGCGGCATCCATTTGAATTAATTGTTTTTTAAGTGATTCAAATTTAACTGGATGTTTCAATTGCAAATCGTCAGTTTCTTGCCAATCATCCCGGATGTTATACAACTCAAACTGAGTCAAATTATCGGACGCCAATATTTTCCAATCGCCAACTCGCATGGCAACACGTGAGTTCTCAGGAGCCAAGTGATTTCGCCAATACAGTGGTTGCTCTCGCACGATCGGTTGATTTTCAAAGACCGGCAACATGCTTGCCCCGTCAATAGTTCGATCCTGTGGCAAAGGTATTTTTACAATATCGCAAATCGTGGAAAAAATATCCGAACCAATCACTGGCGTATCACTTTGTGAACCTGCCTTCACGTGTCCTGGCCAGCGAATAATTCCCGGCACTCGGATTCCTCCTTCGTGAGACGCTCGCTTCCGGCCCCGTAACCCTCCCGTGGATCCTCGCGTTCTCCCCGACGTCCCTTTTCCCTCGGGTCCATTGTCGGAAGTGTAAATTACGAGCGTATCTTTTCGGTGCTCCAGACGATCCAAGCCCGCCATTAAAGTACCAAACGCATCGTCGAGTTGAGTTATGTTGCCGTGATGTTGCCGAATGCCTTCGTCTTCGATATCAGCGTAAGCCTGCATGTATTTTTCAGCCGATTCGATTGGCAAATGAGGCTCGTGAGTCCAGACGGTTAAGAAAAAGGGGCGGCTAGAATTTTCTCGAGACTCAAGCCAATGGATTGCTTCCTCCACACAAATCATGGAACTCGGCCCGGTCGCTTTGCCAATCGAATTTCCATTACGAACAAAATTCTCCGGGTTCATGTGGTTGGGTACCGCATTGTTCTGCGTTGCCATCCAATGGTCGTATCCGTGATCATTTGGCTGAGGTTGCTCGTCACTGTTGAATTTTCCGTTTAGATGCCATTTCCCAACGTGGCAGGTATCGTAACCACGTTCTTTCAATAGCTCCGCAATCGTAATTTCACTGGTTCGAAGATGATACTGACTTCCCGGTGGTATCCATCGCCAAACGCCATTCCGATAGGGCGTTCGACCCGTCAAAATAGCAGACCGAGAAGGAGAACATACGCTGCAACCGGCGTAGCACTGCGTTAATCGCAAACCTTCGGTTGCAAACTGATCCAGATGAGGGCTTTGAATTCTTGGATGCCCATAGCATCCTAGGTCTCCCCACCCCTGATCGTCGGTAAGAAACACAACCACATTCGGTGGCTCTTCACTCAACAATACTGCCGGTGTCCAAATGGAAAAAAACGAACTTATCAAAACAAATAAAATTCTCATGGTTTCTCTTTCGCAAATTGCGGCTGCGATACAAACAAAAATGGGTCGATTCCAAATTTACTTTTTTGGTTGTTTTTTTCGTTTCTTTTGCTTGTTTGTCTTGGGTAAATCGTTGGTTCTAATTTCCGTCATTTTTAATTTCATTTTTGCTTTGAACCGATTGATTAACGGAGCGTGAACCGGATCTTTTGCCACATTATTATATTGCTTGGGATCCAAATTCATGTCGTACAATTCGATTCCATTAGCTGCATCCTCCCCATACTGGATATAAGCCCAGTTGTTTTCTCGCAGTAAAAATCCCTTACGCATTGGCGCTACACTGAAAGCAGACTCCCTCACCGTTGCCTCCGGATTACTCAACATCGATTTGATGTTTTTACCTTGCAGCCTTTGCGGAACCTTGAGTCCGCACAGGTCAGCAACCGTTGGGTAAAGATCTAAAAGCTCAACAAGACTATTACAAACTCCAGGCACCTGATTAGGCATACAAATAATCAAAGGGACTGCCGCCGATTCTTCACGAAGACTCACCTTGGCCCAAAAATCATGCTCGCCAAGATGGTACCCGTGGTCACTTGTAAAAATCACAATTGTTTTTTCGCGCAACCCAGCGCCGTCTAGTGCGGCCATCACTTTTCCAACCTGAGCATCCATAAAGGCCACCGACGCAAGATACCCTCCCACTGCTTTCTTTTGCCGGCGAATATCCATTTTCATATTTTCGCTGGTCTTGTAGTTGACTCCCGCGCGAGGAGTGTCATCGCGATCTCCAGCAATTTTTTCTGGTAATTCGATCTTCGAATACGGAAGAAAAGGCGGGAAATAACTACGGGGAGCAACAAACGGTACGTGAGGACGAACGAATCCTACACCTAGCCAAAATGGTTCATCTTTATGGGCCTCAATAAGCTCGACCGCTTTCTTTGCCGCAAGTCCATCAGAGTGGACTTCGTCTCCTCCATCGGCTTCAACAACAATAAAATTGTTACCGCCTTTGGGTGGCTTTTTGCCATCCGGATTTCCCTCGAGCAGTTCAATATCCCCAGGAGCTTTCCACTCGGGTCCAGGGCAATTGAACCGTTCGGTCCAGGAAGCGGGGTCATCAGAACCGTCTGATCCCAAATGATCCTCGATACCAAACCCGACTTCGATTCCGCCCGGAACCCCCATATGAAAAAGCTTGCTGACCCGCGCGGTGTAATATCCGTTGTTTTTAAAATGCTGAGGCCACGTCGCGCGATCTCCAATTTTAGGCCGCGGGCTGTCATAACCAAGAACGCCTGTCGCATGTGGATAGTAACCCGACATAAATGATGCCCGCGAAGGACCGCAATATGTCCCCTGACAATAAGCCCGCGTGAAGCGAGTTCCTCGAGCAGCGAGCGCATCAATGTTGGGTGTTTGACAGCGAGGATTTCCGTAACACGAAAGCGCTGTCGCTGTTAGATCATCTGAAATAATAAACAATACATTGTATTGAGAGTCGACCTCTTGTGCGGCTGACCGGTCCAAAGGAGTACCCTCGAACGACAGAAAAACTGTTAACAATACCGATGCGAGTGTAATTTTCATGGGCTCCTCAGAGAACTTATGATTGATTCGTGCATCACCTCATTGGCCGCCTGTGCTGCTGCCTCTATTTGGTAGTTGCAGGTGGCATGAATCGATGTTGACCTTTTTTCGCCGCTTGATGACTTGCCCGCGTATCTTGCTCAATCCCGGGATCACCTTGATCCTGCATCCAACGATCAAGCTCCGCACTCATTTTATCAAGAGTTGCCTTATACTCCTGATCGAGTGCGAGATTGTTCATCTCATAGGCATCGCTAGTCAACCGATATAATTGCTCGGCAGGACGATGCATATAACGTTTTACCAATCCGTAAGTTCGCTCGTTTGCTGTCGAATCCCAAATCCAGGTGCCCCAATACGGATTGTTAAGAACGCCTTCGCCTTTGACTCCCATAAGATGTTTTTCAATGTAAGTTTCGGCGGGTGAGAGATTGCGAATGTAGTGAAACTCGCCATCGCAAACCGAGCGAATTGGATAGGCTGGTCCTTCGGGCACATTGTTGTGCATTCCAAAAACATAGTCCCGATGACGACTGGAAGGTTGCATTAAAACCGATACAAAACTGGTTCCATCAAATGGCTGACCCTGACAATTTCCCCCACAGAGTTCCAAAACTGTCGGTAAAATATCCGCATATTGCACCAGCGCTTCCGTACGCGATCCTCCCTTAATTTTCCCTGGCCACCGAGCCATCAGCGCTGAATGGACACCTGTATCCCAGTTCGTCCATTTGCAACCGGGGAATTGGGCTCCTTGTTCCGATGTAAATAGAACCAGCGTGTTATCTGATTCGCCCGACTCCTCAAGAGCCTTGAGAATCTCCCCCACCTGCCCGTCCATATAACTAATCTCAGCGAGGTACTTCCCAAAATCTTCGCGTGTTCTTTGAGTATCAGCAATATTTGGGGGAAGCTCTAAGTCGGCTGGCGGATAAACCGAAGCGTCTCCCATGACCCACGGTACATGCGGTTCCACCAAAGCCACGACTAGGCAAAACGGCTGATCAGTATTGCGAGACATAAACTCTTTTGTCGCAGTTAGATCATGCGCGGACGTTGGATTCCGTACGCAATTTTTATCAAACCCGGCAATCGACTCAAACGGAAACGCTTTTTTCGGTAGCACGTGTACTTTACCGGCCAAACCGACTCGGTAGTTTAACTTCCGAAGGTAATGCGGCATGCTTTTTGTGCCCGGCCGGCTTGCCGAGTGATTCCAGGCACAGCCATTCCTCATTGGATATTGTCCGGTGTAGAGTTCTGCCCGACATGGCTGGCACATCGCCGTTGACAAATATGCACGATTAAATATCAGGCTTTCTTTTGAGAGTGCCTCGAGGTTTGGAGTTTTTGCATTTCGCCCTCCATACATTGGTAAGTCTGAAAATGTGCAATCATCTGCCATGATGATCAAGACGTTGGGACGATCAACCGCCTCCACATTCAACGGCAGCGCAAACAATAAACAAAGCAGAGCGAGTGTTTTTTTCATATTGAAATACAGCATGCAGGCAAACGAATTCGAAAAATCTCAATGAGTGAACGTGGTTTCTAGGGGGCACGTTTCTTCTTTGGTTTCGCAACTACGACGCCAAGATTTTCTTTCATGTTGGGCACATATCCTTGGTGACTGAACTCGCATTTCTTCATTGCCTCAGAATAGGGTTCTGCACCATCACCAATCCAGTCGATAATATTGAGAACCTTAAGGGAAGCGTAGGAACTACCTGCAAGTAACCGATTCCAGCATGCTTGTGCAGACTCCTGATCTCCCGCTCGATATAAAATCCAAGCCGCCATCGCCTGGACGTGATGAGATTTATCTTTCAAGCAGGCTTTCATTTTAGCCATATCGATCGAATTACCTTCCTGCAGGTTGAAACAACCCACGACTGCCCAATAACGGACACCCGAATCATCGGCATTAAGATTCTCATAAAATACAGGGAGGTTTTTTGGATTGCTTTCCAGTGCCATCGCCGCCGCGGCCTGATAGGCGCGAAGATCGTACAGCGAAGGATCTCGTACCATTTCGTAGATCGTTTTTCCGCAGTCTTCCGACCGTTTTACGACTTCACTTTCTGGAATTAAACCAGAATCAAATTTCTCAACCTGCCATTGATCCAACGCTTTACTTAATCGTTTTACATCGCTGGTATATTTCGGATCATCAATCAAATTATCAATATTGTCTGGATCAGCGGCGGTATCGTAGAGTTCCTCCATCGGCTTGGTTCCAAAAAACCGCCCCGTCACAGCATCAGTCTTGCCTTCTCGATGATGTTGATCCCAAGCTTGCGTTGCTTTCATTCGCCACAGGTAATTCAGCTTTTGCCCCCAAGGCGCATAAGGCATGTAGTTCCTGATGTACAGCAGTTTTCCGTCGCGAATCGCTCTTACATTGTCACAACGTTCGTCCATTCGTCCGCGAAAACTGACGTGATACTCACGAGATTCGGCATCCGGACCAAGGAAGACTTTTCCTTGCAGGTAATCTGGCGTCTCGGCACTGCAAATATTCAACCATGTCTTCGTCATGTCCACAAAGCTAACGATTTCATTAACCTTGCTTCCAGGGTCAGCTGGGCGAAGGTGCTTATACTTTTCCGGAATCCGAATGACTAATGGGCAATGCGTTCCACTGTTGAATAGAAATCGCTTGCTGCGAGCTAAAACGCCGCCGTGATCCGAATTATGAATGACGATTGTATTGTCCGCCATTCCGCTTTTCTCCAAATTAGCCAGTGCCAATCCGATATCGGCGTCCATTTTTTTCATCTGGTCGTGATAGTGGGCGTAGTTTTTTCGGATCTCCGGAATGTCTGGATGGTACTTTGCCAGTCGCACATTCTCCGGATCATGAGTTGTATTATTTACATCGCCAAAGGCTTTTGATTCATGCGATTTCGTACTGTTAATCACCATGAAAAATGGTTGATTATTTTTAAGCACTTTCCAATCGACCTTGTTGGTATCCCAAGGACTTTTATCATCGCGGCCACCGATGTTGTAATCTGTCTTTCGGGCGTTACCAACAAAATAGCCTGCCTCTTTTAAAAGGTCGGGATAGTATTTAATGGTCTCATGTGGAATTGGATATCGACTTCGCATCGGATGCGTTCCCATCGAAAGTGCGTGAACACCTGTAATCCAAGTACTTCGCATTGGCGCGCAAACCGGAGCGTTGGCGTAACAATGCATGTACTGAAACCCCTCGCCGGCGAGGCGATCGATGTTAGGTGTATCCGCATACGGATTTCCATAGCACCCAACCCAATTAATATTATTGTCTTCACAAGTAAGCCAAAGAATATTTGGTTTTTCCTCTGCCAAGGCAGTTCCGGCCATCAGAACAAAGAGGATCGCAATTAGTTTTTTCATATCAAATCAAAATCGCCGAAGGATAGAATCATGAACTGCAGACACACGATTGCCTACGGTAAAACTGATGGTTGAACTTGTCGAATTATTTGAACCAAAATCGCTCATCCAACTCTCTACTACGTTTTTAAACCGTCGAGTTCTTCACCGCCAACAAAAAACGGCAAAAGGGACTTTGATTTAAAAAAAACCGCGGATAAGTAGTTTTTGGCACCATTACGAAAGTCGCTCTCGTAGGCAATGCACCGGAAGTGACATTTCGAGAACTATGAACTTGAACCTGGGATGGACCTCGTATTTTACTGTTTCCCAAATTGAGTTTCGGCAAAAAAAAGAACGGTGGGAAAACCCCACCGTTCTTATTTAGCTCTTGACCCACTTTACCGCTTATTATCGCTTATTATCGCCGTCGCAATCTTACCGTTGACGCGCGAACCACGTCTTTTGGCAAGGGAGTCGGATTGCCCCTGTAGTGATTGCGCCGAATCGCATTTCCGTAGAAATGTAGAGGACGATACGGACGATCATTAATGTGGGTGTTCTTAATTACGGAACGGTCATTACCTCGCGCCAAGACGTAAGGATACCACTCTGGCTCCTGCGCCTGAGAAATTGTCGGTACCCAAGCCTGTACCAGCAACGCAAGAATGAAACAGCAAGGAACATACAAAATAGTTAATTTACAATATTTCATGGCTACATCCTGTCTCTAAAAACTTCTGGTTCCATTCGCAATCTCGAACTCCCTCAACACACCTTTAGATACACTCCAATAGAGATTCGTGAGAAATAAAAAACTAGATTTCAAAGCACTTTGATTGCGCCTCGATCCGGTCACAACGCCTAGCGACCGCAGCGCGCCCATGCCGGTTATAATAAATTTGACCGACGCGACCCTGAGGCAATCTGGGGCTGCTCTAATGAATGTGTCGAGAGCCTGTAAAATTTATTAATCACCCGCGGTGTAAATGCCATGAACCCTGACCAACCTAAGCGGAACTCTAGTGCGACAACCGAATTAAATCGGCGCTCGTTCTTAGAGGGAGCAGCAGGAGCGACCGGCGCCGCGCTGGCTGCGTCGGCACTTCCTTCGCATCCAATACCATCGTTAACTCACAACTCCATAAGCGGCCCAGAAACGGAGTATCAGTTCGACCGCGACAACTCAAATTATCACGGCCACCGGTGGGAGACTTTAAATCCCGGTTTCTGGAAAATTGAAAATGGCGCACTTCGCCGAAGATTAAAAAATTATGGTGATCGCGCCCGCCGAACAGGATTTCCCTTTCACGCTGAAACCAACAACTTTAAATACGAAACTGAGTACGATCCCTCTTTGGATTGTGGAATCATCTACGCGCCGCAGTGGAAACTCTCTGGAGAATTTCAATTAGAAACCGAGTTCACCTATCACGCTGACCGACCCACAGTGCCGAAAGGGGATCAGCCTGATTGGAAAATGCATCAAGACGGCTACGGTTTGATGGGCATTGTAATTGGTGCAAAATCGGTTTTTCAAAGCTACAGTCGGCTCGGTCAGCTCATAAGAATTGGCTGGAACGACAAACGGCAGCTGGTCATCATGGGACCGACAAAAACAGCCAAGAAAAAATCTCAAGGTGGTCTGTCACCGTCCGACGATTCTATATTCAAATCCACCGATGCGATGCAATTGAAATCGGGGGACCAATGTCGATTAATTGTTCACGTGCAACCAGCGGAGGAAAACCAATGCCAAGTTCGCGTGACTTTTTCCGCAAATGCCAAGACAGTATCGCTTACTCATTCTTTTCCAAATCAGAAAACAGAAGGATTTGTCGGAATTCTATCGAGGGGGCTCATCGACTTTGATGTAACTCGTTTTAAGGTTCAACCTTACCAAAACGAACCTTTGAAAATTGGACATTCTGATTGCCTTGTCTGTTATCCATTAGGGGATACGCTGACGCTAAAAGAAGAAAAATGGCATGTTCGTTTTGTAGGTATGTTTTCATCAGATGGTAAGAAAATTGAAATCCGGGTCGCCGATTCACCCTCGCCGCAAACTGGATGGGACCAGGTGAAGATTGCCGGCGTTGGGAGAATTGTTGACAACCAATGGCGCCGCAACACAGCCGTTATTGACGTGACGCTACCCATTAGTCCCGCTGAGAAAACTCTCTATTACACCGTCTGGAAAGATGGCAAGAATGTCACTCCTGACGGTCGAGTCGGTACCGAAGCGTGCGGCCCGGGAATGGGACTGGTCGGCGAAGTACCCGGAGGGGGGAACTATGTCGGTCGATTACCGCAACTCAAAGCACCCTACAAATTATGCGGTCTCAGTTGTCATGCGATCAATTCTGGACTCCAAGAACGCAAAGATGACGGGTGGACCATTTCAGGGAACCGGGATACCTGGAGCGTTCGGGACCAACCGACCGTCGAAGCTTATCAGCACCTTGATGATTACAACTTTCAAATCATGGTCTGGGAAGATGATGTCTGGTACATGGAATTGCTGATGTACCCGCCAAGCACCGACGACGCTTACAAAATTGTCGCGCTCTCGATTTGCGGCCCAACCAGTCGATGGCAAATGATGCGACACTGGAACGTTATTAACCCGGGTGACCACGACTATGGCATGGACGATGTAAAAGGCCCCGAACAAATATTGATTCGAAAAACAGAAGGACTTGGTCAAGACCCGGCCTACATGCGAAGGAATTTTCAAATCGTGCATCATTTAACAACAGGTGCCGAACATGTTGACCCTTATGAAAATCCAAAAAAATGGCGGGCATGGAAAATGCCAAACAGAGATTTTACTTTCGTTATTCTTGATTCAAGACTTTGGAGAAGTAGTCAAGATGTCGACATCTGGGATGACCAAGGATGGGATCAATTCAAAAGTCTTTACGACCGAACTGATCCCACTCGCAGTCTGCTCGGGGAAGAGCAATACGGATGGTTACAATCTCTACTCACAACCGACTCTTCGCCTCTTATCTGTCTGACGGGAATCAATGGATTGCATACCATTTGGGCTGGAGCGAAAAACGGGGGAACTGCAAGTGAGGGTCATCCACAAAATTTTTCACAACGCGATCGAGTTACCGCCGATTACGCCGGGTGGGTAAAGGCTGGTGCGGATCGAGTCATTGAACTATTGGGACAACGAGATGGAATCGTTTCGGTTTACGGCGATGTCCACAATGGCTGCATAATGAAAAATCTCGACCACGGACTAATCGAATGCAGTTTTGGGCCCATTGGACGAAATGGAGGGCGGGCATTAATTCCAGGTTTCGGCGAGCAGATGAAAGACGTCGATGGGCGCGTCATCCAAATCCATGCGCTCTACCATAAAAATTTTGCCAACCCGGACCAAGAACCCCACGCCAATCACGATCCGTTCTATTGGAATTTTTTGGAAATGGAATTTGATCCCACACAGCAAGATCCAAACATCCAGCTTCGCATCAGAAACCTTGTTGACTCACCCGACGAAAAACCTCGCGGAGGAGGAAAATTAGACACCACTTCGTCTCGCACAGGACGAACTCCGACAGCAAAAATCCCTTCTATCCGTGTACTACCTGATGCAGACGTTCATTTTTACAGGACCGATGGAAGCGCTATTCGAGGAACCCGTAGCAACAGCCAAGGAAAAATCGACATCACTGGACTCATTGATATTTCACCCGGCACTAAAGTAATCGTTAATGCCTTTGACGGATTTCGATCAGAATCCAAAGTTATTCAACTGGAAGACTAAACGGTTAGCGCCGCGACCGACAACATTTTTAGAACAGGCATGCCGTGGACTTTTTTTTCGACGATAGTGAAAGCGAAACTTCCGAAAATCATACCGCTATTCATGAAGAAGCTGGATACACCTGCAATTCATGCGGTGAGGAGATCATTGTTCCCCTAGATTATTCGGAGGGTTTGTCTCAGGAATACGTGGAGGATTGCCCCGTCTGCTGTAACCCCAACATCATTTTTGTCGAATTTAACAACGATGGTGAGGCAAATGTATGGAGTCGTGGTGAATAGCATCTGTAGAAATAAATAGAAAACTACAGCATCTCACTCACTACTTCTGATTCGCCGTAACCGTGGGTGCTCCCCCTGCCCGTCTCAAACGTTCAACTAATTCCCCGACCATGATTGCGGTTGCGCCCCAAATTTGATGCCCTCCGACTCGATAACAGGGCACTTTTAAAGTCTCGCCGTTTGAGCGGGTTACCGTTCCCGAAGTCAAAGCTTCTGGCCCCATCAATTGGTTCAGGGGAGCCCGAACAATTTGCTCGACCTCGCGAGGGCAGCGCTTGAAATTCGGCTCGCCACGAATTACTCCCACATAAGGAGTTACTGTAAAATCACTTGGTGGAATGTAGACACTCGTTAACTGCCCAAAGAGTTCAATCTTTGACTCATGAATGCCAATTTCTTCTTCCGTTTCTCGAATCGCTGCCTGTTGCGTTGATTCACCCGGCTCCAGTCGACCGCCGGGAAAGCTGATTTGACCTCCATGATTGGTGAGATTAATCGCTCGCTGCGTTAACAAAAGATCGGGCATGGTCAGTAGACTATCCGATTTCTCATCGTTGCTTTGGTCACAAAACAGAGCAAGGACGGCGGCCACTTTACCGTCACCAGGCAAGTCAGAAGGACGCTTTTGCGGACGATCCAAATCAGGGACGTCCAACGGCGACTGCCAGCCCGTTAATTTTGTCTGGCTCATCGCAACATTCAATCGTTGCCGAAATGAAATCTCCATTTACTAAAAACCCATTTAAGCAGTCGCTACCTTTTTAGTTGGTCCACTCGCTTAAAGTAAAGGAAAGCGGGACAGGTTGGATTATATACGTATACGGAACGCTGCCGAACACTAAGCTGACTGCCATTTCCAACTTACTGAATAAGATTTTAGAAGTGAAAACATTCAAAACTTAAAAGGGGGGGTCGCCCACCTCTTTTTCTTTTCCATTAATGCTCGAATATATTTTTAAAATATCGAGTGATATATTTTGATCGATGTACTGAGTTGAGCCGTCGACCAGAGCAAAATGAGCGCCTCCAGCATGATTGCTTGCAAACGGAACGCTATTCAATTTTGTACTGGTCGAGTTAATCGGCTGAGTTATTGATTTGACCGTAAATAGTTGCTCAACTCTTTTGGATGCGTCGTATTTTGCACCCATTGCCCACGCGGTTCGTTGTGGAGTTTGAATGCTTTCGCTGGTTTTGAATGTTGATATTTCTCCAATCGCAAACGTACTGGAAACGCCATCGACAACATCCCGCAATTGCTTCGATCGAAACTGTCCGCTTTTCAAAGGTGAAAACAGACCTTGCAGGCCGATATCACCATATACCTTTGAAACAATCGTACGGTACTTACTGGTTTTCCGCTTAGCGTAAACAGTCGTCAGATTGGCTGGGCCACATATTCCGTAGTAATGAGTCGTATATTGATTGAAACCTGTTAGAGATGCGACATTTTCTTCGGGATCCGAGGCAGCGCAAAGTAAAACAGGTATTTCTGTCTCTGATATTTGTTGCCAGCGGCTTTGATAACTTTGACCTGAAATCGGTTTGGCTCGCAACTTTTCCCATAGTGCTGCTTCTTCCATCGAAGGCAATAAGGGCCCGAGAAAGCCCATCCCGTCACCATTATCGCCTGCAGGGAAAGCTTGGTTTGTCGATTCGTAACTTAATGCCGCCATCATCACTTGTCGCAAATTCGAAAGACAGGTTGCTCGACGTGCTGCCTGTCTAACAGCCTGTGCTGCGGGCAGGGTAAGTGCCAGAAGTATTCCGATTATTGAAATGCAGACTAGCAGTTCAACAAGAGTAAACCCTTGTCGCAAATTTTTACGGTATTTGTTGCAGATCCGCGGGTAAAGATTCAGAGATCGATTCATCATGGGTAAATCACAATCGAGCGATTGTTGACGAGAGGAAAAAATGTCTGTTTTGACGCGCGGTCAAAACAGACTTAAACGCACAAAGTAAAATTAAATTCTTCTAAAGAACCGATTTACTGCTCGAATTTCTTGACAGGAAATGAGCCATTCAAGAGGACACCAGGGAACATATCCCATGGGTTTACTTCGCATTCAGCCGATGTGTAGCCGGTGTTCTCAAATGTCGCAATGGACGGGTCTACTCCAAATCCAGGGTTGATATAACCGTCACCGTTGGCGTCTTCAATCGCGCGGACGCTACCATCTGCGAAAGCCATATTCACCGTCTTCTGGTGCCAAGCGAAGAAATCTCGCGTATCTTGCAAGTAAACGTTGGTAACGCCGACTTCACCAAGAGTTGGATACCCACCTGCTGGCGGTTCGAACGCAGCTCGCGGTGTACCGTCTGCTTGTAAAACTACAGCCGCACGATTTCCACTTGCCACATAAGCTGGACCATCGTTAAAGCTCTCCGCCAGTGGGATTCCTGCAACTAATCCGCGCGATTCCGAAATAGTTTCTGTAAGAATTCCATCTTCGTTACCGTCGTAAGGCAAGGCAACATCGCCTTGGCCTCCGCAACCCATGATCGCTAAAGCACTCGCTGGAATATCACTTGTATCCATCGCTCGCATCGTCAGAGGACCCACACACTGGCGCTGTCCCGATGCTTTGTACCAGTCTTTTAGGCCTCCCGACTTGGTAATTTGCACACCTGCAGTGCCGGTAAACATTGGAGCAGATCGAACGAGATGCCAACTGGTTGCATAGTTGGTGTTGAATCCGGCTTCAGCTGTAGCTTGTAAAGACTGCTTCAATGGAACACCCAGACGAGCTGGCGGAGCAGATGCCCCGTTGGAACTGGCAGCGTTCCACTTTTCCGAAGCGATGCATTTTGAACTTGGGCAAAGCATATCACCTGGGATCACATCTTGAGCAACACAATCCGACACCCATGAATACTGATCAAAAGCACCATCTCGCTTACCATCAAATGCTCCAGAACAGTAGGCACCGTTAGGAGAGTTACTTGCCTTGGCAAGAAGGCAAAGTGCAAAGTTTCGTAAATTACTCTTACACTGGGTCGACCGGGCAGCTCCGCGAACCGCTGCGAATGCCGGAAACAGCAATGCCATCAAGATTCCAATGATGGAGATAACAACAAGAAGTTCCACAAGTGTAAAACCCTTTTTTCGTGTGCTCATTTCTACTAGATCCTATCTTTAAATTGCCAATTACATGCGGATTAACTCCGCGTTCAAGGCCGATAGGTTAGCGTTCGCATTTGAAGATAACGGGAAGATAGCGTTTGTTAATTATGAATATGCTTGAAAGATTTCTTCATCCACAAGCAACGTTTATTAACAAAATATTAATTTCGATTGAGGTGCATTGTTGCGTTAAACAATTCGAATTATCGAAAATAGTCCTCGAAGCATTTTTAAAGATGCTTATTAAAAAATTTGACCATCTCGTTTGCCATTTCCTCGAACCAGGGCTGTCGATTCCAGCATCCATGTTTGGCATTCGGATAACTGGTTACGCCTGTTTCAATTCCTAACGATGTTAATTTATCGCGGGCGGGTTGATTCCGAGCCGGGTTATCCTGTTCACCCACCAGAAAAAGAATGGGACACGTCGACGCATCGATCTGGGCACAAGCATCGGCAAGGCCATACAGTTCCGGGTTTTCATCGACAGTGCTTCGCAGCCAAACGTTCGAATTTGATCCTGAATCCGGTTGCCGAGATCGATCAGCGACCGATCCGGTAAGCATCTCCAGCGGGCCAGCCATCACAATGGATGCCTGTATTCGTGAAGATTGTTCAGCGTTTCCACCCTCCCCTTTCAATTTTGGATTGCCTCCACCAGACGCCATCAATCCTGTTAAGTGCCCACCGGCAGAACCGCCCACAGCTCCGATTTTTTTCGGATCCAAATGGTAAGTCGCCGCATTGGCACGCAAGAACCGAACGGCCGCAGTGCAGTCGTGCATCGCAGCAGGAAAAGCAGCTTCGTCAGCAAGCCGATATTCAATTGCTGCCGTTACGTAACCGTGACTAGCCAATTTGATTGCAAGTGCCCGGAACTTGGTTTTATCGCCTTTGCGCCAACCCCCGCCGTGAACAACAACCACAGCCGGTTTGGGTTCATCCACTGTCGCATCAGAGGGAACAAAAATATCCATCAGTACTTTTCGTTGATCGTATCGAGCGAACGCAACATTGCGATGTGCGACAATATTTTCAGGCACCGAAGTCGGTGGTTGGGCTATATTTTTTTTGCGTGGAAATTGTGCGGGAGGTTTTAAAGAAATCGCATCCGGCTCCGAAGATCGCCCAGCAATTAACATTCGTTGCCGAAACAAACCACCGGGTCCGGTAATATACAATGATTGCATATCTTGGTCGCCAAATGTGCAGTTGATCGGTTTAGTGGGGCACGCGATTTTGTCGAGTAATTTTCCTTCAGGATTCCAGATCCAAATATCAGTTGGCCCGGCGCAATAAACGTTTCCAGCACGATCAATCGTCATCCCATCAGCGCCCCGATCGGGCCCGTCATCCATCGAAGCAATCATTCGTCCGCGGTTGGTCTTCCCAGCGGTGACAATATCATAGGCCCAGATCTTTTTGGGAACGAAGGAAGACACATAGAGCGTTTTTTCATCCGGCGACATCGTAATTCCATTGGGGGTAGCGATGCCATCTACCGCTATCGAAACATTCCCCTCAGGATCTATGTACGCAACCTTATTTTGGGGCGTGAACGTTACATAAATTCCTCCGTTTTGATCAACTACAAGATCGTTCGGTCGATAGGGCTTTTCTTTTTCCTGCTTCACACTTTCGAAAGATGCAACCGTGGCTTTTTTCTTCCCATCTAGAAAGGCTATTTCTCCGCCCGGATTGTCAGATAAAAATAAGCGGCCATGATTGTAAAAACTCGCGCTGATTCGACCTGACTCGGGCATCAGTGTTTGCATTTGTTTCTTCGCAGGTAGATAACGAAATAACTTTTGGCCTTTTACATCCGGAATGACTAGTGAGTATCCATCCCAAGCAGGTCCGTCCGCCATTTCAAAATCAGTTGAAATTTCTTCAAGCGGCACTCGGCGATCAACCTGCCTCGCAACAGCTAAGTCGGCTATGGAACTAATTAACAACAAAACCAAAACGAACAATGGAAGATTAACAAATAATCGAACGGAGTCCCGCAACATAATGTCTCCCCAAGCCAAGCAAAAAAGTTAATCGCAAATTTCACGATTATCGAAACCTTTTATTCTAGCGAACCAAGAACGGCAATGTTGGAATAAAAGACACCGAATTATTAGCTTCTTGCTAAGCGCATAAAAAAACGCGCCGAACATTTTCGGCGCGTCGATTGGTATCTACGATTGACTAACAGGTAGCTTAGTTTCCACCGTCAAACGAAGGACGTTGCGGACGTTGACCACCCTCTTGATTGCCACCAGGTCCACCGCGACCGCCGCGACTACCACCCATGCGTGCAGCTGCCGCCTCGATTTCTGATTTGTCAATTGAGCCATCGCTATTGGAATCCAGACGATCAAACATTGGCAACATTCGCTCGTCAACTTCGTCTTTGCTCAGTTTGCCGTCTTCATTCTTGTCCTGACTCATGAGTCGATCCATCATGCCGCCGGCTCCTGAGGAACGACCTCCTCGCTCACCTCGCTCACCGCCGGGTCCACCTTCAGGAGCACCACCGCGACTGCGTCCACCTTCGGGACGAGACGGACGCATCTCTTCTGCATCTAATTCACCGTCTCCGTTTTTATCGAGTTTTCGCAATGCTGCAGCCGCATTGTTGATCTCACTCTTGGAAATTACTCCGTTCTTATCGGCATCTAGAGCAGCCAGCACAGGCATCATCTGCATCATCCGGCCCATATCGCCACCGCCACGTTGGCCTCGCTCGCCACCAGGTCCACCGCGCTCGCCGCCAGGCCCACCGCGCTCGCCGCCAGGCCCACCGCGCTCGCCGCCGCGGTCGCCGCCGCGTTGGCCGCCGGGAGGCTGAGCCATCACGGTTGCCGCCAAGCACATTGTTATTGCGACTGCAAATATCATCATTTTTGTATTCTTCATTATTCTTCTCTCATTTCTTTCTGTATTCCCAAAACGCTCTGCTCAAACTTAAACACGTAGCAAAACGAAATTCAGGACAACGATTTAATTAGTTTTTTTAGTGGTTTTTCGACTCTTACCGTTAGTCTGCTGGTGTTAAACCAACAACGATATCGAAGGTTGCGGTTAATTCTCCAATTTTTGAATCTGGGAGAGGCTGAAATTTAACCAGTAACTTGTTTCGTAGATCCGGATTCTTTACACGTTTGAATAAGCCATCTTTTTGATTTTGCGCGTGGCCTTTAATCAAACATTGGGTCGTCAGCACCCGTTTGTTTTTAATATAAACTGCAACGTGGATGTGAGGCGTTCGACCGGGATACGAAACAGGCTTAACGGTCCGAAAATAATACTGCCCTTTTAGGTTAGTAATGAACCGTCCAAAACCTTGAAAGTTTTTATCTTGCAACTTTCGATCGCCACCTTTGGGATGAAGATAAACTCCTTTGCCATCCACTTGCCAAATTTCAACTCGGGCATTGGGAATCGGACTTCCTGTTCGGTCCATGACCGTGCCTGACAAATGTGTAACTTCGCCTACCGCCGGCGTGATTGCATCGTTGAGAATCAGTAAATCGTTGTCGGTATCAAGCGGTAACGGATTTGGATAAAAAGGACCTTCGGTCATCGAAGGTGTTAATAAAAGATCGGCGAACAATCCCGGTCTTTCAAATAACAGGGCGCCGGTTAGCGCACCAACTCCTACCAATGACTGCCGTAGAAACTGACGTCGCAGAGGCAAAATAATTGATGATTTCATTTTACGTATCCTAGTTAGTTGTGTTGTGCTGCCCCAAGCCTGCTGATTCAAGGTTACTTGATTAAACTTGAGGTTGCCAGTTTTTTACCATAACTGCCATAGTATATTTGTGCTGGCTCGGTCTGATTCGACAAAAGCTCAATATTGACCGACAATGATTCAAGCTCATGTTTTGTCTCGGATAGTAAATTTAGAAAATTCCACCTACTCAAGTTTTGCTAGACATTGTTGTGCAAGCTTGCCTTTTTATCAGCTTCTAACTCCTTGTTTTTTTGGACTTGTTTTTGTTTTCTTTTTTAAAAAACCGTCGCAGGCGGCGATTGCTCAGTCAACCTTTTCCTAGTTTTTGGGAAGAGATCATTAAGAAAAACGTGTGGCAATATTCTTCCTTGTCTCCTACTCAGCAACAAAGAATTCTCCAATGTTCAGCGATTATTGTTGCCGAGAAATCATGGGAAGCTGTCAAAGGATTCCAGGTTACCGACGAAGTAAAACTCACCATCTCTGCAACCGCCGCTCTGTTAACCCTAGGACTAAAAGAACCATTTTATTTTGATCGTGTCTCGACCATTTTGGTGCATCCCGATCTCATTGAAAATCGAGCCGTTCAACAAGGGCAACTCGTAAGTCACGAAACCGCCTATTATTCAGGCTTGGCATGGCAAGGCGGTCCGCTTGTCTTTTCATGGCGAGATGCCCTTAGGGGAGCAAGCCGACCGGGGGATGGGCGGAATGTGATCATCCACGAATTTATTCACCATATCGACGGACTCGACGGCGAAATGGGAGGCATGCCCATCATTTCATCAGAACCTCTTCGACATCGCTGGGACGTTATATTCCAACGACGGTTTGCGGAACTAAATGACGATCTTGATTCTGGACGAGAGCCACGAATGGACGCCTATGCGGCAACGAGTTTAGCAGAGTTCTTTGCCGTCAGTGGCGAAAACTTCTTTGATTCACCGAGTCGGCTCAAACAAAAACTGCCTGATGTCTACGATCTGCTACATGAATACTTCGACATAGATCCTGTACAGTTCGAACAATAATTACAGTTTAATCAGGTTCAATCTCAATTAAGAAACCTCCAGAACCTTATCACCAAGAACCTGCATCCGGGGTTGGACACCAAGCCCAGGCGCGTCAGAAGCAGAGAGCCGGCCATGGGCTCGTTGCGGGGCTCCCTCTGCGATACTGACCGTACCATAACTATTGAAATCGGTAGACGTGAACAATAAATCAGTAGGCGTACTATGGGCAATTGATGCGATTGCCGCAGTAATGATATCTCCTCCCCAACTGTCTTCGAGCGTCATTGCAACGCCCAGCGAGATACATAAATCACGGGCAAGTTTTGCTTTTGTTAGTCCACCAAACTTACTAATTTTGATGTTCACTACATCCATTGCTTGATCGTGACTAGCTCGTAGCAATTCCGACATTCCATGAATCGACTCGTCCATCACAAACGGGTGGTCTGTTCGTTTTCGAATCGACAGACATTCTTCATAGGACAAACAAGGTTGTTCAATATAGACATCTAAGTCTCGCACCGCCCGAACCACACGTGCTGCTTCATGCATTAACCAGCCTGTATTGGCATCGGCGACCAATTTTTCTCCCGATTGCATTTCTGCCGCCACTTGTCTGATACGCTCAATATCGACATCCGGATCACCACCTACTTTTAATTGAAAACGGCGATAACCCTCGGCTCGATACCCAGCAACATTGGCAGCCATTGCTTCGGGAGCTTGTTGGGAAATGGCTCGATAGAGCACAAAATCATCGCTGTATTTGCCACCCATTAAATCGCAAACGCTTTTGCCAGTCGATTTCCCAAGAAGGTCCCAGCATGCCATGTCGATGCCCGATTTGACATACGCATGTTCCTTCAAAGCCGCGTCCATCATTCGGTTGAGCGGCCCCAAATCGGTAGCATTCATTCCGATCAAGTGCGGCGCCAGTTCTTTGATTCCCGCTCTTACTCCCGGGCCATAGGCTGGTAAATAGAATGGCCCAAGCGGACAAACTTCTCCGTAACCAATAAGTCCAGTATCCGTCTCAATCTCAACAACGGTGCTGTCGAAAACATCGACCGACTTACCGCCGGACCACTTATAACTGCCTTCTTTTAAAGGAAGATCGACTTGATATGCAGAAATGCGGGCAATTTTCATTGGTTTTCCGGTGTATTAGCTTGTATGAATCGGCGCGTAATCATAACGCATATTTGCTTTATAAGTAATCATGCACACCTTTGTGATTTGTAATTATTGGAATCAGCATTGATAAGACACTGTCGCAATGTTGCTTTGCCGTGAAACGTGTTAATCTTGAAGGGGGCGACTCCGATGGAATCGCAAAACTGGAAGACCTGTTTTTGAGAAAACTTAGTCACTGGAATTTTCATGAAGACCGCATCGATTATCAAATCTAGTTTCATTTTAGCGATGACGCTTGGAATGATTGTTTCGACATCATTCGCACAAACACAGGAGTTGAGTGAAAAGTCGACCGACAAAGCAACATTGTTAAAAATGCGAATTCAACAGGCTGGGAATAATCAAAATGAATTGCAAAAAGCAATCAAAACAGTTCCGCCGGAGCATCGGCAAGCGCTAGAGTTTTTGCTGTTGAACATGCCAGAATACGATTTAAAAAATCTCTCAGCAGAATTTTTGCTAAATAATATTCGGCTTGCCTATCAAGCGCGAGAAGCTGCGCCGTGGGACATTTCTGATCAGCTATTTCTCAACAACGTTCTACCTTATGCCAACATCGATGAACCGCGAGATCCTTGGCGAGCAGATTTCTTTAAGCTTTGCCAACCGATTGTCGCCAATTGTAAGACCCCCGGTGAAGCGGCTCAAAAAATTAACGCTACCCTTTTTGGTCAGTTGTCTGTCAAATATTCAACCGCCAGAAAACGCGCCAATCAAAGTCCCAAAGAGAGTATTGAACAAGGACTAGCATCCTGCACCGGTCTCTCTATTTTACTTGCCGATGCATGTCGAAGTGTCGGTGTACCGGCTCGACTGGCCGGCATCCCCAGTTGGAAAAATAAAAAAGGCAATCACACTTGGGTCGAAGTCTGGGACGATGGCTGGCAATTTACAGGCGCCGCTGAGCCTAATCCACAAGGCCTCAACCGAACCTGGTTTCAGGGAGATGCCGCGCTCGCCGATCCAGATTCAAAACTGCATTCTATCTACGCGGCGAGTTTTCAAAAAACCGACACAGCTTTTCCAATGGTTTGGTCACCCGAGAAACGCGTATTCGCAGAGAACGTTACTCGCCGCTACATTCCAAAAACAACCTCGGCAACCAGCAGCGCCGTCAATGTCATGGTGAGGGTCTGGAACCGTGATAAATCCAAACGCGAAATTGCCAACGTCGAGGTTCTTAATCTGAACAGCATCGCGGTACTCGAATCGGGAACAACCAAAGCGGGAACGGCGGACATGAATGATATGCTTTCATTTCGCCTAGCGCCAGGGAAAACCTATCGACTCCGAATCTCTCAGGCAGAAACAACACTGACTTACGAGCTAAAAACAAATCAAAACGGTAATCAGCTCGTCGAATTGAAGATGCCCAGTCCAGATGATTCCTCTGGTAAACTCTCTCCGTCTAAAAATTAAGCGGACTGCCAAACCATTGTCGCTGGATTTAGTGGTTAGCCGCTAACATCAACTCGCATTTAAAACTTTATTTCTATTTAGCTTAACCCTTGGGACTTCCCCATGTTTCAATACGGTCGTTACGTAATCTGGCTGTGCTGTTTGATTTCTCTACCCGCCTGTAATTCAAATCCACCGGTTTCAAAACCAGCCTCTAAGCCGGACACTCAGGATGCCGGCCCAACAGTTGCCACAGCAACCCCGTCGACTGATAGTCCCCAGCAGTCACCACCTCCACCTGAGACCAGCCATTTGGAATCGCAAACGGTCCTTCACGAAAATGCGCTTTCCAAAGAGACCAGTCCCTACTTGTTAATGCACGCCCACAATCCAGTGAACTGGTATGCCTGGAACGACGAAACCCTCGCTCTGGCTAAAACATCTGGCAAGCCTATTTTTTTGTCTATCGGCTACTCGAGTTGCCACTGGTGTCATGTAATGGAGCGAGAGTCTTTTCTCGACCAAGAGATCGCCGACTTCTTAAACGAAAATTTTATCTGTATCAAAGTAGATCGAGAAGAGCGACCTGATGTCGACGAGATTTACATGAACGCCCTCCAAGTCATTCGATCCGGCGGAGGAGGATGGCCACTCTCAATGTTCATGACGCCTGAAGCAAAACCTTTCTTTGGAGGCACTTATTGGCCCGCTCGGGATGGAGATCGAGGGGCTTCCATGGGTTTTTTAACGATCATTCAAAAGGTCAAAGAAGCGTATCAGGATAACCGGGAAGCAATCATCCAAGACTCCGAACTTGTGTCCGAGAGAACTCGCGAATTATTGGCCGGATTGGAGCCCGCAGCCGGTTTGCCAATTCAAGCTGCGTGGCCTGCAAACACGATCGAAAATTTGGGTGCAAGTTTTGACAGTCGATTTGGAGGATTTGGGTACAACGCTCTCAACCCAAATCGTCCTAAATTTCCAGAACCTTCGAATCTGTTTTTCTTGTTGGATTATTTGCAGCAAAGTTCGGACGCGACTGAGGAAGCTCGCGACCAGGCATCCAAATTTTTAGTCAAAACTTGCGAAGGCATGCTCAAGGGCGGTATTTATGATCATCTTGGAGGTGGATTCCATCGCTATAGCGTCGATCGATTTTGGCACATTCCGCATTTCGAAAAAATGTTGTACGACAATGGTCAACTCGCCTCTGTCTACGCTGAGACGTTTCAACTGACCGGCCAAGAAGAGTTCAAGAACGTAGCGAATGGAATTCTGGAATTCGTCAGTCGGGAACTGGCCGCCCCTGGTGGTGGATTCTATGCCTCACTCGATGCAGAGTCCGAAGGTATCGAAGGTAAGTTTTACCGTTGGGATCTCGAGGAAATTAAATCTGCACTGACGGTTCAGGAGTATGAGCTATTTTCTAAACTGTATCGACTCGATGAGCCTCCAAATTTTGAAGAAGAATTTTATGCGCCGCAGTTAAAACTGTTGATGAGTGAAAATGCGATCGCTCGTGAATTAACTCTCGCTGAATTGGAATCTCAGCTAACGCCCATTCGCAAAAAATTATTTGACATCCGGGCAAAACGCAAAAGACCTTTGCTGGATACAAAAATATTAGCTGCCTGGAATGGTTTGATGATTCGAGGGTATGCGGACGCCGGCCGAATTTTTGAGAATTCGGATCATATCAAAACAGCAGAACTCGCCGCCGATTTTATTTTAGAAAAAATGGTCTCTGCCGATGGGCGACTCTATCGAACTTATACAGATGGAAAAGCTCGACTTAATGCCTACCTTATCGATTACGCCTGTGTGATCGATGGGTTGATTTCACTTCATCGCGCCAATGGTAATCAGAAGTGGCTCGAGGCAGCGAACCGCCTCCAAAAAACTCAAGACGATTTGTTTTGGGATGAAAAAGGGGGTTACTTTTATACCTCAAAAGATCATGAGCAACTCATCGCTCGTAGCAAGCGTGCCAGCGATGGGGCCATGCCCGGCGGCAACAGTGTTGCCGCTGCTAACCTGTACTACCTTGGTACGGCACTCAAGCAAGACGCCTACCTCAAACAATCAGAGCAAACTGTTTTAGCGGCTTCCGCAATCTTGACCCGAGCCCCTCATGCGGTTCCGCGATTGGTGATTACCGCCTCAAAGTTTGCTGAATAATGCCGTGCCTCATTTCGAGTAAAAGACACCTTGCACAATGACTCAACACATCGCCGATGCATTTCAATTTTGCCCAAGATGTAACGCCAGAGCCGAGGATACCGGTAACTCTCCTTTCCGTTGCCAAGAATGCGATTTCGTATTTTATTTTAGTCCTGTCGCAGCCGTTGGCGGAATCGTTGTTAATTCAAATAACGAATTGCTTTTTATTGTGCGAGCATGTGACCCAGGACAAGGAAAATTTGGTTTGCCGGGCGGTTTTGTTGATCCCGGTGAAACCCTTGAAACATCACTCTCAAGAGAAGTGATGGAAGAGACGTCGCTTAAAGTAACGCACGCTAATTATCTTTGTTCGTTTCCCAACCAATACACTTACCGCGGAATAACGATCGACGTGCTAGACGTTTTTTTTGAATGTAGAGTTGATTCATTTGATTCACTAAAGGCGCAGCCAGGAGAAGTCCAGTCTTTTCACATTGGACGACCTTCTATCGAAATCCTTGACCGATTTGCATTTGAATCTAATCGTCGCGCCGTCGAATTTTTTCTCACCCAAGAGTAAACGCCATTAATGAGTTTTGTGGGTGGCTATTTGCACCCTCATTTTAATTCTCAAAACGGCCAATGAGAAATTCCCGTCAACTATGAATCAATGGCTCAAGCGAGTTGACATTCAAGACGTCTCAAGGTTAGATGTTGTTTCGATTTAGATTCTGCTAGATCAACAATCGTCTTCATATTTAAGCGTGGTTGCCTCCGCACAATATCTGGCTGGTGGCATAGAATTTCTTAGAGGAATTGTGTCATGAGTGTCTTTATCCGCTCGATTACAGTGCTGATAGCTCTGATCTTTGCAGCACAGAATTGCCATGTTTTGATCGCTCAAGAATCTGCGACAATCACTGTTGCTCCAACAAGCCAAGTTGATGGCCTCAGCGAGGAATCGACCGTTAATGAAGCACCAGACGAGTTCGTTTCTGCCGATATCGCGTGGATGCTAGTTTGTTCAGCTTTAGTTTTAATGATGACCGCGCCAGGCTTAGCACTATTTTATGGTGGCCTAGTTCGTAAGAAAAATATTCTGAGCGTGATGATGCAGTGTATTTTTTTAATGGGATTAATGTCGATCTTATGGGCGGTAGTTGGGTATAGCTTGGCATTCGGAGGAACAAGCCCCTATTTCGGCAACTTCGATCATGTATTTTTAGCCGGTGTTACACCCTCGTTTATCGATGGAGAAATCGTAACGCCTGCCACGGGCACTCTGCCGACATCTGTGTTCATGTGTTTTCAAGGAATGTTCTTCATTATTACTCCGGCACTTATCTGCGGAGCCTTTGCCGAACGTCTAAAGTTTTCAACCATGTGCATTTTCATGGTCCTGTGGGGGTTGCTAATTTACTGCCCAATCTGCCATTGGGTGTGGAGTGATTCTGGGTGGTTGTGCGAGTGGAATGCGGAAGCAAAATTTCCAGCACTCGATTTCGCAGGAGGCACGGTTGTGCATATTAGTTCTGGAGTCTCCGCGTTGGTTTGCGCTGTTTTCGTCGGCTCACGAATCGGATTTAGAAAAGATCAAATGCCACCTCATAATTTGACTTATACATGCATCGGCACAGCTCTTCTCTGGGTTGGTTGGTTTGGGTTCAACGCCGGAAGCTCGCTGTCAGCCGGCACTGGGGCTGTTAACGCTTTTGTTTCAACTCACTTCGCCGCTGCGGCTGGAGTGATTGCTTGGGCAGGTGCCGAGTGGCTATTGCGCGGCAAAGCGACAGTTCTGGGCGCCTGTTCGGGCGCGGTTGCTGGATTAGTTTGCATCACACCGGCCTGCGGATCGGTCACCGCGATGGGAGGAATTATTCTCGGCTTTGTTGCGGGAATTGTCTGTTTCTTTGCCTGCACATCACTCAAGAAACGATTTCAATATGATGACGCGCTCGACGCTTTCGGTGTTCACGGCGTAGGCGGGGCAGTCGGAGCAATTTTGACCGGAGTGTTCGCCAGTCGTTCAATTACCGGTGAATTAGAAGGCGGGCGCATGGGATTAATTGAAAGTGGCTTTACGGATTACACCCAATTGACCAATCAGCTTGTCAGTATCCTAGCAGCCGCCAGTCTCGCCATCGTAGGTTCAATCATCCTTTTAACCCTTCTGAATATAACTATCGGACTCCGTGTGACCCCCGAAGAAGAGCAACGCGGCCTCGACGTCACGCAACACGGAGAAGAAGGCTATATTTTTCTCTAAAATCTCTTCTCGGTTCTGCTGGCAATTAATCAGCGGGCTGGCGTACCCTGAAGACCCGTTGGCAAAGGCGATTCCTGTAAAACGGAGAGTCTGAAATAACATATTCGTAATATTCAATTTGGATTGGTTCAGCCTGCAATTCACATTAGAATAGCGGATTGCTCCATCTCCAAGGACGATTCGGAACCATCGATAAATTTATGTCTGCGACTGACAAAACACTACTACAGTTACGAACTGCTATCGACGAAGTCGATCAACGACTCGTTCAAGCGATCAATGATCGATCAAAACTGGCGGTGGAACAAACTCGAATCTATCGCGCTGACACGGGCTCCCGTGGGATCGATCAACATTCTGAAGTGGAAGCAGTACGCAGGGTAGTCACCAAAAACCAAGGCCCCATTCCTGATTCAGCACTCGAAGGTGCCTATCGAGAAATTCTCAACGGCGCCTTTGTTCTAGGTCGGCCAACGAGAGTCGGTTACCTTGGACCTCAGGGTACCTTCAGCCATCTTGCAGCCTCTAAATTTTTTGGGCCAACAGTAGACTATGAAAACCTTCGGGCACTTGAAGGTGTGTTTGAGGAAGTGGCTCGAGGTCACGTCGATTATGGACTTGTCCCCATCGAAAATAGCACCGGCGGTGCAATCATCGAAACACTTGATTCATTTTCTGATTATCATGGCCGATTGACAATTTACGGGGAAATTCGATTAGCGATCCAGTTTTCTCTGCTTGGAAAATGTGATCCAGACAATGTCAAAGTTATTTACTCGAAAGGCGAGGCGCTGGCACAGTGCCGACAGTGGCTCTCGAAAAAATATCCAGACGCCCAGCAAATCCCTGCCCAGAGTACTGCCAACGCCGCGGAAATCGCTTACCTCGCCAATCCGTCTGATGGAGTCGTGGCCGTTGGATCGAGCAAAGCCGGGGAACTCTATGGGTTGAATTCGCTCTTTGATGGCATCGAAGATTGTAATAACAACATCACTCGATTTCTAATTTTATCAAAACGTGAAACCGAAATTACCGGCAATGACAAAGCATCATTGATGTTTACTTGCTCCGACCGACCAGGTTCATTGGTTGACATTCTTTCAGTTTTCAAGCGATACAGTATTAACCTTAGCCATATCGAAAAAAGGCCCGGTCGCGAAATTGGAAGTGATTACACTTTTTTCGTTGATATCCTTGGACATGCCAATGACGGTAAAATTGCAGAAATCCTCGGTGAAGTTCGAGCACATTGCAAAAGCCTTCATGTTCTTGGGAGTTTTCCAATCTATGACGAAAATTACCGCTATCAAAAAGAGGTTATCTCCAACCAATATTCGTCATTAAAGGAACTGGAACCCGCCATCGACACGATGGATCAACGCGTCGTTGATCTTGTTAACGAGCGGGCTAGTTTGGTCGTAAAGGTTGGTGATTTTAAAAGAAAATCCGATGTTCCAATTTATGCTCCTCATCGCGAACATGCCGTCCTCAATAAAATAAAATCTCTGAATTGCGGACCCTTAACCGATACAACTTTTGAATCTATCTATCGCGAATTAATGAGCGGCAGTTTTGCAATCGAAAAACCGCTGAGCATTGGTTTCTTAGGACCAGAAGGAGAGTTTTCACATCTTGCCGCAGTGCGGCATTTTGGGTCAAGCGTAAATTTTATTCCAGCGCGTGAAATTCGAACCGTCTTTCAACAAGTAATCAACCGAGAGATTGATTACGGACTGGTACCTGTCGAAAACAGTTCCGTGGGTGGGATCAATGAAACACTCGACTCTTTCATCGACCTTCACGATCAACTGAATATTTATGGTGAAGTGAAATTTCAAATTCGATTCTGTCTTCTTGCCAATTGCAAACCAGAACAAGTTAAAAAGATCTACTCAAAACCAGGTGTTTTTGAGCAATGTCGGAATTGGCTAAGCACTCAGTATCCACAGGCCATACGCGTGCCCACCGAAAGTACCGCTCTCGCTACCATGAAGGCAAAGGCTGAGATCGAGGCCGATCCCGACTGTGGAGTCGCCGCGATTGGCTCTTCGCTAGCCGGCGAAATTTACGGCCTCCGTCCGCTCTTCGAAGCGATTGAAGATCGACAAAGCAACATGACTCGATTTTTAATTCTCTCAAAGAGTAAAACTTTGATCTCCGGGAACGATAAAACTTCCATTATGTTCACTACCACCGATCGATCCGGGGCCCTGATGGATGTACTGGAAGTTTTCAAACGCAACTCGATCAATCTCACACACTTGGAAAAACGCCCAAGTCGAGAAGAAAATTGGGATTACACATTTTTCATTGATATCGAAGGGCACCGCGCCAATTCAGCAATCGCTCAAATCATAGGCGAGGCGCGTGCCCACTGTAAGAATCTAACCGTTTTAGGCAGTTTTCCGGCAAGCCAAAGAGTTCTCTAGAATCACACTGCAAAACGAAGGATTGCGAGTAACGCTTTGATTCCATCCCACCAACCAATCTTCTTTCCCTCTTGGTAAGTTCGACTGGAATAGCTGATCGGCACTTCTATCACTCGTACTTTTTGTTTGGCTACCCTCGCTGTGATTTCTGGCTCGATTGCAAAACTTCGACTTACTAAAGTCGGAGCGAGGTTCTGGGTTACTTCCCGAGTGAATACCTTATAGCCGGTTTCGATATCGGTCAGTTTCAAACCAGTTAATAAGTTTGAGAAACGAGTAATAACTTGATTGGCAATGTAATTAGACCGATAGCCAGATGAATTCTTGCGGGTTTTATCTAATCCCTCGTTAATAAACCGACTCCCGTATACCACGTCCGCTCGATCATCAATGATTGGTTGAATCAGTTGCAAGATTTCTTCCGGATGATATTCCAAATCTGCGTCCTGCAAAACCACTAGATCTCCACTGACATTCAACAAGCCTGTCCTCAGCGCGGCACCCTTGCCGATATTTTTCTCATGTACTTTGACAATTAATTGATTGGTAAACCCATTAACACAGCTTGTGTGTTGAGCCGCAAGACGTCGAGCGATGGCAAGTGAATCGTCTGTACTGCCATCATCAACCAAAACAATCTCTTTAGAAAAAGGATTGTCAACAACGCGATTCACTAACGTCTCAAGTGTTTGAGATTCATTGAAAAAGGGGATTACAATCGAAACAACAATGTGGGGAGCAATCGCTTCGCGTTGGCGTTGCGGTAATTCCGAATTTCGATAGCTGTCAATTTTATTGGTCAACTCGCCCTCAGTTCCCGAAGTATTATTGCCGCCAGCGTCACAAAAGAAATGAATTTCGCCAGCTTAGCCACCATAGTTTAACTTTATTCGTATTGTTTATTCACCTGTATTTTTTAAAAACCGGTTCGGCGTCAAAGCGTCGGTATGCCGTGTCACTGACGATCAAAAACAATTGGTGGAACTGATTTTCAGTTCGTCGGTTATCTCACAAACTGCTGGTTTCCAAAGCCCTCGTCTAGTCAAACTTGATTGTCATCCTAAAATTGGCATCTATGAAAGTAGTATCCCTTCAATCCGGTAGTAACGGAAATTGTTTTTACGTCGAATCAGGAGACATCAAGCTCTTGTTCGATGCTGGTATCAGCGGAAAACAAGCTGACCTAAGGCTCGCCCACCACAATCGAGACATTCGCGACGTCGATGCACTGTTTATTTCTCACGACCATAGTGACCATACTCGCGCTCTTGGCGTTTTCCAGCGAAAATTTGGAATGCCGGTTTACATTACCCGCCGGACACTCGAGGCCGTTCAACGGAATCAAAAAATTGGCAAACTCGATCGGGTTCACCTATTTACCGCCGGGAATTCTCAGTCGTTCGGACCCGTCACCGTTCACTCGATTCCAACACCGCACGACAGCGTCGATGGCGTCGCATTTGTTGTCGAGGATCAGAAACATCGTGTTGGGATTCTGACTGATTTGGGGCATGCATTCGACGGTTTGCGGGATGTTTTAAAATCGCTAGACGCCGTCGTCATCGAAAGTAACTACGATGCCAAAATGCTTGAAAATGGACCCTATCCGGAGCATTTGAAATTGCGAATCAGTGGTGACGGAGGGCATCTCTCCAACGAAGACTCAGCAATGTTGCTGAAGCAAACAAAAACAGAACGTCTCCAGTGGGCCTGTCTTTGCCATCTTTCAGAAGAAAATAATGAGCCTGCTCGGGCGCGGGAAACTCACCGGGAGATTCTGGGAGATGATTTTCCAGTACACGTGGCGAGTCGGTACGATGTCAGTGATCTATTGGAATTACAATAATCGACAACTGAGTTAAGTTGAACACCTGAGTTAACTTAGTAACCACTAGATAATTTTTTGGCTAATTTCACCTGTCGTTTTATTTTTTAAAATAACCCTCGTGGAACCGTCGGGCATTCGCTCTTGCTTTACTAGGTGGTGTTCATCGTCGAAATCTCGAATTACTGAAATGTGATCTGTCTTTTCCTGACCTCGCCAAACCGGTAACGAAATCGACTCCCATCGTTTTGATTTTACCGATTGATAGGCGGCATCCATAATCGCGTTAACGACATAGCCGTCGTAAAAAGTCTCCGCTGGTTCCCTGCCCTCTTCCAGCGCATCGAGCACATCGGCAAACATATCAACATAGCCTAATGCACTTGGTTCATCGCCGACCGGGAAAAGCCAACCCTTAGAAGATTCCGCTTTTTCGGCTACGTAATCTGCCTCCCCACCGGCAGAGAACATTTCCATTCCCGTTCGCAACCAATGGTTTAACCAAATCGTCCCTTCCGTTCCCGCGACTTCATCACGAAGGTCCATTCCTCCGCGAAACGCCCAACTGACTTCGAATTGGCCAATCGCCCCGTTTTCATAGCGAACCATTCCAATCGCATGGTCTTCTGTTTCGATTGGATGTACTTGTGTGTCTGCCCAGCAAACTACTTCCACCGGACGAATGTTTTTTCCAATAAAATTACGAGCGATTTCAATGCAATGGCAGCCCATATCGATAATCGCTCCACCGCCCGACATTTCCTGATTCCAAAACCAATCGCTATGCGGACCGGGATGGGTCTCACGCGACCGAACCCACAGCACATCTCCGATCGCCCCGCCACGAACTGACTTGAGCGCTTTAAGAGTTTTTGGGGTATAAACCAAATCTTCAAGATATCCAGCAAAGACACCCGCCGCTTCGACAGCTTCCATCATCTCTCGTGCTTCGGCCGCGGTACGACCGAGTGGTTTAGTACACAATACTGGTTTACCGGCTGCTGCCGCAGCCATGACGGCTGATTTGTGAAGGTGATTGGGCAAAGCCACAATGACTACATCGATATCATCGCGTTCGATCGCTGCCAACATATCGTTAGTTGCTACGGGTATTTCCCACTGTTTGGCAAATTGATCGGCCGACTTCTGAGTCCTTGAGTAAACCACCGATACGCGATCTCGTCCGCGTTTTCCATGCAGCGACATCGTATAAAACATGCCGATTAATCCCGCACCTAACAAACAAACTCGCATTCTATTCTCCACTAAGGGGGATGAGTTACCGCCTGGGTTGTTCATTGTTTAACCAGATTACCACTTCCGGGCGAGACCACAGTAGATCCCACTACTCGGAGAGGTGAGATTTCAGATGCTCTGCGACATCTTGATCGTTCCAAATTTCCAGGGGCTCGTAATTTGGATGCTTGCTTTCAATATAAGGATCATTGTGTTTCGTGTTGTAACAACAAATCAAAGACCAACGCGAATGTTGACTTTTGTTTTGATCCGAACGATGGAGCGTGTTGCCATGAAAAAAAATCGCATCGCCTGGCGACAACTCGCAATAAACAAGCTCTAAACGCTGAAGTACCTCAGCGACACGGTCGAGATTAGCTCCCGTTTGTCCCCCCGTTTTTCCATGCTCTAGGCGGCCCAATTTGTGAGATCCGCGAACCACCTGTAAACAACCGTTTTCCGTGGTCGCTCGATCGACCGCTATCAGACAACTCGCCATGTCAGGATAAAGACAGCCATTGTCATACCAATAACCATAATCCTGATGCCATTCCCACGCTCCTCCAATTAACGGTTCTTTCAACATCATTTTATGATGATAGTGGTAGACTTCGTCATCTAATAATGACTGCATTGCCATTACAATTCGCTGGCTCCGAACAATCGCCGCGTAGGGTGAATGATCGAGATCATTATGGACAACCAAACGGCTTTCGCCACCGGAAGCGTCCTTCTTGGCGTAGGCTCCGTCCAAACTAGCTCGGTCTGATTTGGCGACTGTCATCAACAGCGTTGTCTCTCGTTCATCCAACAAATTTGGCACGATCAAGTAACCGTCTTCGTTAAATTGACGTTGTTGCTGCGAAGTTACTACAAATCCCATTAACTCATTACCTCGATGCGTTCGGCGTGTAGCGCGCGATCTATTTTAATCAGATCAAAAATGACGTTTAATTAATCCCAAAATAATCTTGGATATATTGTTTTCGATCACCCTGATGTTTAACGTATTGCAACATCGTAAGCAACTTTGACTGATCTCTTTTCAGCTTGTTGGCAAGACTCAATTTATCTTTCAAATGTTCCGGCAGTTCACTAACTACTTTGATTTTGAGGGGCTGAATCGTTCCCTCAATGACTCCCCAACGATCCATCATTGCTAGCGCGGTTTCCAAGCGGCGGTCGTGTTTTTGTTTATAGTGAATTCGTTCTCTCAGCCAATCCATTCCAAATGCATTTATTTTTTCAGTTTCATTTTTTAAAAAATCGTGAACACGCTCGTAAAACTCTGCGTCTGGATTACTCCAGTTCATGAATTCCATCTGAGTCGCAAGGTCTCGTTCGTCATACAAAAGAACGCACCGCGCAGGTTTCCCATCTCGTCCCGCCCTGCCAATCTCCTGATAATACGACTCCAATGATCCGGGCAGATCTGCGTGCAAGACATATCTAATATCTTCTTTATCGACGCCCATGCCAAATGCATTGGTCGCCAACACGAGATGCCCCGGTTCGTTCATAAAAGATTCCTGGAGTGATTTTCGCCGCGATCTTGGTAAATCTCCGTGATAAATTAAGTGTGGTATTTTGTCGGCCCACAATTGGTCACTGAACTCCATTAGCTTTCGAATCAACGTGAAGTATACAATTCCACATCCGTCGATATTTTTCCGAGTTTTAACAATCGTTTCATATTTCGCGTCGTCATCCCAAACTTGTTCAACAGTTAACTCTAGATTTGGCCGGTCAATTCCCTCGTGGAATAGCTCCACTGATTTGGATTCCAGATTTAACTGCTTAACAATGTCCTTTTGAACCTCGGGAGTCGCCGTAGCCGTCAATGCGATCGTTGTAGGGTTTCCCAGGCGATTCCGAATCTCTCCCACTCGCGTGTAATCTGGACGAAAATCGTGCCCCCACTCACTAATGCAATGCGCTTCATCGACGGCCAGAAGCACTATTTCCCGCTTCGCAACAACTTCCCAAAACTCAGACTTTCTGAATCGTTCAGGAGTCACATAAACTAAATCGTAATGGCCCAATGCGATTTGTTGGTATCGTAAAATACGCTCTGATCGCTGTAGTGACGAGTTGATGAACGTAGCACTCACTCCCCTTTCAAGCAGGGCGTCTACTTGATCCTTCATCAACGCAATCAAAGGAGAAATAACGAGCGTCAACGGAGCCCCCGTCGGCCGATGGGGAAGTTCCTCTTGGTGCCCGCTTGAACGCGATCGATCGGCCAACACAATGGCTGGCAGTTGATAACAGAGACTCTTTCCCATTCCCGTGGGCATGATAATAAGACTGTGACCGCCAGATAACACTCGCTCTATGATTGCTTGTTGGCTCCCACGAAACTCGCGGTGACCAAAAACTTGTAGCAAGATGTCAGATGGCAGAGACATTACGGGTTGGGTAATCTGAAAAGTATTGTGAATCGCATGAAACTAAATCGCTTTTGGGGTGTTTAGTATCGTAATGGCCTCTGCTTCTCGTACAATCGAGGGCGAAGTCAGTCTGGTTTTAAAATCAAATATTCGGCGAGAGGCAATCCATTGAGCAGTATTTGTTCAAACCACGGGAAAATGAATCAACCTACGTGGACATCACTTTGGCAAGTCTTGCTTGTCGGATTCATTTTTGTTAACTGGGTCTTGCCGGTCGAGGCAGATGAACGTGTCCCAGTCATCAGAAGATTCAGTGGCAATGTTACCGATCTCAATCTGTTAATGCTCGGTCCAAGATCCAATAGTATAGCCACCCAAGAACAATGGAAAACCCTTTGGTCACAATGGCGGCCGGATCAAGACCTTTACCCTGTTGACCTAGACAAAGTACTCGTTTTGGTAGAAACAACTCCCGGTCCCAATCGAATTTCTCCCAATCAATTAGAACGAGATTCCAAAGGCAATCTGGTTTACGAATTAGCGGCGACTGAAAAAGCCGGCCCTGGATTCGGGTACTTAATCATGGTGATTGATAAATCAGGGATCAATTCGATCAAAGGCAAGCCAATTGCCAATTCGCCAGTCAAACCAATCAAGCCGACTGTCCAACCAACGAATCCGGAAAAAAAACTTAACCTTCAGACCAACCAAACAAAACAACAAATTGAAGGAAGAGAGTTAGTTCGCGTCAACATGACTGGTCGGGTAAGGACTCAATTCAAATCGGTTGGCACCGAAAATCCGAGCAGCGTCATCTCAGCAAATGGAATTATTTGGGAACTCGATCTTGGCAATAATCCTATGTTATTAGGTAAACTTCGAAATGCGGACAACTCGCTGATTAACGTTGTTGGCGAATTGTCGATGGAACGACAACGAGGTGCGCGAACGGCAAGACTCAGATACATTGTTAAAGTCGACAGCCTCGATATCCTCAAAAAACCTACAGATGTTGCCGCTGCTGAAGTGCCCTCCCCTTCAAATACTCGTCCGCCTGCTCAACCACCGTTGGAAAATCCGTCATCAACCGACACACGAATATTGAAGCCGTCAACGCAACAAACTCCTAAGACTCCAATACCGCGAAGAGCCATGGCCTTTAGTGAAATTTCTCTCACCACGTCCGATGGTCAGGTGCAAACCATTCTTGCTGACGGTGCAATTCACTATGAGTCAAAGTCACGGAAACTATCCCGAGATTGGACTGCGAAACCAGAAGAAATGGAAATATTAAACCAGTTTGTTAAAGATACCGACTGGGATTCGGTCCCCAAACTAACGCGGGCCGACGAGGGGACTGAGAATGAAATTAGTTATACGATTTCAATTAAGAGCACTCGATTTGTTCGCCGCATATTTATCGATCGATCAAAAATCACTAGCCAACCGCAAATTAAATCGCTGTTTGGGATTCTCGGTAACATGGCAAAAAGCAACTAGGTTCGAACTTTGGGGGAATCTGCCAACGGCAAATCCTTCTGAAGATCTGCCAGTAAGTCTTTTAACCTTTCAACCTCTACACCGCTCAGCCTTGCAGATTTGACAAGGTACTCAAGCATGGGAACTGGGCGACCTTTGAACACCGTGTGTAGCATTTGACCACTGGCTTGATCAACACACTCGGTCTCACTGTATTTGGAACGATACAAGTACCGATTCCCTTTACGCTGGAATTCGAGAACATTTTTTTGCACTAGCCGATGCAAGAGAGTTTTGATCGTCCCAGAGGTCCAATTGGTATTTTCCTGGATTCTGACAGCGATCTCACCTGAGGTTACCGGTTCGCTGGCCCAAATCTCATGCATCACACGCCATTCGGAATCTGAAATACTTGGATTGGTCTCTGGCATTTAACGCTCCTGGAAAGGGTAACGAAAATGAATTGGCCCCAATAAATTGACCCGCAGCGTAGAAGCTCTATGCGATTGGATAAACAAGTTCTAAATCCGCACGAGGATGCTAATCTCACGCGTGTTAGCCTCAAACCGCCAGTTGGATCGAAATCCAACTGGGTTTTGCTTAGTACTGATTATCTCACGAGCACAGGATTGAGAGCTTCACTGACCCGTGTCTCATCGCTGTCATATACATAAATTGATTTCTCAGAGATCAATTTTTTGCCAGAACCAGAAGTTTGAAGCGTTGAGCGAACAATGTGATCTCCCTGAGATTCACCGACGGCACTAAACCGGAAAATCTTTTTCTGACCAGGAGCAATCGTTGGATCCGTAAATGTAATCGAGTTGTTGGATTGGTTATAGTTTGGTGTGTCTTTGGCGACGACCAATGAACCGGGTAGGACTACATTTACCTTAACATCATTTGCCGCTCTGCTGCCGTTGTTTTCAACTTCAACCAGGAACTCAGCTTTTGATCCTACCTGGACTGGGCCCGATTGATTTTTAATGCCCACATTCAGATCTGCACGTGTAATAACTTGAGTAGCGAGTCTAAATTCTTTCTTGACTGTGTCATCACTGATCACAAGAATGTTGCAAATTTGCTGACCCTCTTGAGATGCAATTGCTTTCAACTGGATCTGTTCCATCGAATTTGGGGGTAACTTGTCAAAGTTCCACGTCAACACACTTTGATCGGCTTCGATGTGAGCAGGACGACTGATGGTGGTCACTTTTAGTCCGCTAGGTACGGAGACCATCACGCTCAGATTCGTAATGTCAACTTCGCCCGTATTCTCTACGTCGATCGAGTAGATTCCACCACGTTGCAAAAAGTTGATTTTTGGGCCTGCAGCCGATAGATGTAGCTCGGGTTCGTAAACGCCAATCTCAAATGTAGTTTTTTGCTGTTTGGCATTGTTGGACGTAGCGCTGATTTCAAGTTTTCCAGTGCCTGGAGCTATTGCGAGGGACTCGATGGCAACCTTGATCGATGCACCTGGCTTAATAGAGGAAATCGTCGAGGGCTTAATTGCCTGAGTCGGTCGAAGGTACGCCGGGTAATTTGTCTCAATCTGAATTCCAGTCGCGATGGCGTCGCCCACATTGGTAATTTGCAATTGATGCTTTTGTGATTTACCTGCGGTGATCTGTTGCGGCCCCACAATCTCAAGCGATAACTCTGGCTGTTTGACACCAACAATCGTCTGTTGAATATTCTCTAGGACAACTTGCGTACCTATTTTCAACGGAGCCTTTTTGGTCGGAACTAAATTTAAAGTCACCTCTTGAGATTGTTCATTTCCGATTCGTGGAATGATAAATTCGTAAGTGTTGCCCTTAATTTTAGAAGGCGACGGGTTGGCGGAAAGAAATTTGGCGTGCTCAGAAATTTCCGCGATCAGTTTTACATTTTCAACAGTTTCGCTGCTGAGATTTTTAAGTTTAATCTGGAGCGCTGCTGACTGATTAACATTGACGGTTTCCGGTGATCGGATTTCCGTCGAAACCAACTGATTTTGGATCGTTACAGTTTCACCAGTGCTCGACTTGATTTTAGCAGGAACCGAATTTCGCTTCTTTTGCTTGGATCTTACAATCGGCACTTGCTTGGACGGCGTCATGGGTTGCAATAATTGATTGTTCTTTGGCTGCGGCAGCCCTGTCGCCTGAGGGGGTTGTGGAATCGGCGATCCGGTTTGGTCAAACTGGATCTGCGTTGGATTCACTAACGCCTGGCGGCTAACAACGATCTGAGAGGCACCACCCTGCCTGGGTTGCCCGTTTTGCAATTTGATTACTCGCGAGGTTGGCGAAGTCCGCGGTTGAAAACTACCCCGCTGTGCTTCTACCAAACGGGTTTGTGACGAAACGCCAATGATAAAAACCAGCATTACAACGAATTTTGTTGTCACCTGCATCACAAACGCTCCGACTTCTTTGACGGTTCGAAAATAAGGAATGTACTCCTTATCGTTTATCGACCCAGAAAATCAGAGCTTCCATTAATTTCGATTCAGCCCCGAGAGCCGCCGCGTCCACCCCAGCTTAACACCAGTTTGGTTCTGCGAGTTCGACTCAGTGCCAAAGATTCGCCATTAATTGCTGACAGCAAAAGTCTGCTGACAGAAAAAATGCCTTGAGATACTTTATTCGCCTTCGGTGACGATTTGCAAAAGAACGCCCAACCCAGTACCGTCACCACGGAACTTAATAAGTCCGTTGATTTGCTTGCGGTTTAAGCATTTGATTGTGTCGTGCAAACGACGTTTTGGACAAATGCTATCATGGGCTTCTAGTGGATCGCTGATGTGTGTCGGCCATCCATTGTCCTCAAATGCGTCGAGGACTCGCTCTTGGTTCTCTGCTGGCCACTTAAAACGCTTGATCAGTTTGTTACCCAAGCGAAGTTCGCGTCGGGCACGATCCCAAACGGGTTGTGGAGCCGTAGTGTTTATTCTTTGAGTCGCGTCATTGGACTGCGACCGGTTCAGCGAAATCCATGGCATTGTGCGTGGTTGCTCCGGTTGCAAGTTTTGATACCGGCTGGCTTGATCAATCGCCGGAGTTTGATTTTCGATAGACGTCGTAGACGAGTTCATCGTATTATGAGCGGATTGACTAAGATTCTCCTTAGGCAACCTGTTACTTTGAAGAGATTGCGGGCCATTGGCGTAGATCGACATGAACGTGTTCCTTATTTTTAGATAAGATTTTGCTGGAACTGGGTCTTTTAATTAAAGAGAGATGATTCTGAACAGGATCGTCTTTCCCTACCAATACTAACTAAATTGTCTTCCACATTTGACAGGTTAGTCGACTACGAAATGTTATAAATTACTGATATAAAACAAGTTAAGTTTTTTCTTTTTTTTAGAAAAGCTTTCCCTGCTGATAGCTAATGATTAAATAGATCGAAATATTTACATATACAGTTTAATTTAATTTACCCCATCATTTTAAACAAATTTCAAATAAATTCGCTAATTTAGGAAAAAACGTGAGTGTAAGAAAATTAACAAATTGTGTCGGCTTTGCCGTCGTTTCACTGTTGATTACCCCTATAGCTCTGTTGGGACAGGAAAAGTTGGATTACCCAGAATCAAAACAAGTGAATCAGGTTGATAATTTCTTTGGGACTCCCGTCCCGGACCCCTACCGTTGGCTTGAAGACGACGTGCGCAATTCAGACAGCGTACGTGAGTGGGTAGACTCGCAAAATGCACTTACGTTTTCCATTATTGGACAGTTGCCCTACCGAAACGAGATTAAAGCTCGTTTAACCAAGCTGTGGGATTACGAAAAATTTGGGACACCGTTTAAGCGAGGCGAGCGTTATTTCTATTTCAAGAACAACGGACTCCAGAATCAAAGTGTGCTCTATAAACTCAAATCACTTGGAGATGAACCGACCGTATTAATAGATCCTAATCAATGGTCAGCAGATGGAACCAATGCTTTGGGCGGGTTGGAATTCAGCGATGATGGAAAGCTCTTAGCCTATGGAGTCCAAAAAGCTGGTTCTGACTGGCGCACCTGGAAAGTCATGAATGTCGAAACTGGTGAACAACTTTCGGATGAATTGAATTGGATCAAATTTGGAAGTGTGTCCTGGACAAAGGACTCGGCAGGTTTTTTCTATAGTTGTTACGACGAACCTAAGTCCGATCAAAAATTTCAAGGGCTCAATCTTGGTCAGAAGGTTTACTATCATCGTATTGGAGACCTACAAAGCAAAGATCGGCTTGTTCACGAGAACCCTGATAATCCAAAATTCGGATTCTTACCAGAGGTCAGCGAAGATGGTAAGTATCTTGTTATCACTGTTTGGCAAGGGACTGACGATCGCTATCGCGTGTTGTATCAAAATCTCGACGATCCAAATTCTAAGTTAACGGCATTGATCGAAAACTTTGAAAATGAATACAGCTTCTTAGGAAATGATGAAAGTAGATTTTATTTTAAGTCAGATTTTAACGCTCCAAAAAAATGTATTCTGTCGATCGATACGCTTCACCCCGAACAAGCCAACTGGAAAGTGATCGTTCCAGAGTCTGACGACTCGATGGAATCCGCAGGCATCGTTGGCAACAATTTTATTGTCCAATATCTTCAGGATGCCAAATCTCTAGTTAAGCTATACAAACTTGATGGAAAATACGCTCGCGAGGTCAAGCTCCCAGGAATTGGCACAGCAAGTGGCTTCGGCGGTCGTCGTGACCAGAAAGAAACCTTTTATAGTTTTTCTAGTTTCAACCGGCCACCAAGTGTTTATCGCTACGACTTAAAGACCGGAGTCAGTACTCTGATTCGGGAAGCAAAAGTTGATTTCAACCCCAATGACTTCGTCGTAAAACAGGTTTTTTATAAAAGCAAAGATGGTACTCAAGTGCCCATGTTTATTGCTCATAAAAAGGGGCTGGAGTTAAATGGAAAAAACCCAACTCTCTTATATGCCTATGGCGGTTTTAATATTTCTCTAACGCCAAGTTTCTCGATTTCTCGTTTGCAATGGATGGAAATGGGGGGGATCTTTGCAATGCCGAATCTGCGCGGGGGTGGTGAATATGGAAAGGCTTGGCATAAAGCAGGCACCAAGACAAAAAAACAAAACGTATTTGATGACTTTATCGCTGCGGCTGAATACCTCATAGCCAAAGGCTATACCTCTACCGATCACCTAGGCATTCAAGGGGGAAGTAACGGTGGCTTGCTCGTTGGTGCCTGTATGGCTCAACGACCCGATCTCTATGGCGCCTGTTTACCAGCAGTCGGCGTGATGGACATGCTTCGTTTTCATAAGTTTACCGCAGGCCGATTTTGGGTCGATGACTATGGTAGCTCAGAAGCAAGTGCTGAAGAATTCAATGCTCTCTTCGCCTACTCCCCTTATCACAACCTAGTAGACGGAGAAGAATATCCACCGACAATGGTTACCACCGCGGACACCGATGACCGAGTGGTTCCAGGCCATAGTTTTAAATTTGCTGCTCGACTTCAGGCAGCTCAAGCCGGTTCAAACCCCGTGTTGATCAGGATTGAAACCAAAGCTGGACATGGAGCAGGAAAGCCGACCGCGAAAATCATCGAGGAATATGCGGATCAGTGGGCATTTTTGGCAAAACATCTTGGTTTAACTCCTCAATTTCCTTCGAAATAGGTTGTTGAACCATGGTAAATTTCGGATTAGATAAGGTGCTAGTTAAGCCAACTCGGTAGTTTTCAATTTACATCAGACCAACTTTTAAAAAACGACTTTGGGAGTGACATAGAGAATGAGTGAATCACCTGAAACGGAATCCGAATCATCCCCCGGCTCTCGCCCATCTGCTCCCGAAGTCGACGGCGGAATTGACCTTAGCGAGAAGGGCCGTGGAGAAGCTGGAAAACCTGTATCGTTGAATCGGCGACTGTTCATGCAATTCATGGGTTTTCGGAATGGCAACATTGAAGAGCTGGCAAGGCTGTTTGAAAACGCTTCGGCTCAAGCCGTCATTTACCAAGATATTCATGATGCATCCGGTTTTGGTGTTCTCGCTTTTTGTGAAGACCCCGGTTACATCGTTGACGAAATCCAGCCATTGCTTCGTACCCAGAAAGATTTGGAATACCGCGAAGAATACACCATGCTCGGACGCACCTACGCGATTGGATATGAATCGGATCTCGAAGATGTTCTTATCAAGCGACCTGCTCAGCGAGTCTGTGACCCCACAACTCCCTGGGCTGTTTATTATCCCGTACGACGCAGCGGCGATTTTGAACGCCAGTCTCGCGAAGATCAACGGAAGATGCTCGCCGAACACGGCGGAATTGGACACGCTTATGGCAAGGCAGGTTACGCGACCGATATTCGCTTGGCAGGCCACGGGCTCAACAAAGACGATAATGATTTTATCGTCGGCCTCTTAGGAAAGCAGTTGTTTCCATTGTCGGCACTAGTCCAGCACATGCGACGCACCCGTCAGACATCCGAGTTCATTCAAAAAATGGGTCCGTTCTTTATTGGACGTGCCGTTTGGCAACCTAAGTACGACGCAACTGCTCGATTGGTTTAGTTGTCGTCGAGCGTCTGTATCTATAAACCAAAAAAATGGCAACCCTAAGGTTGCCATTTACTTTGCAATCAGGGCTCTTCAAGAAATTAATTTTTTAACCGACGCCTTTTCATCCGAGGCTCTTTGAACGCCTCTTCCCAGTCCTTATTTTGCGGTTCGTATTTATCGCCTGTCAATTCTTTAAGTTTCTTTTGTTGATCTGTCGTCAACTCTCCGAGCAACTCTTGTTGAGCTTCATTTTTTAACGATTCGATGTCTTCCTGAAGCTTTTTATTAATTTCTTTGCTTCGTGATTTAAGATTTTCGATTTGTTCAGATGTAATTCCAAGGGCATCTGCGACTTGATCAGTGGCTAGTGCCCCAGCGGTGCCTGCTTGTTTCATGTGGGTTTGCAATGCAACTTGTTTTAGACGTTCAAGTTGATGAGGAAGGAGCAAACTTTCCAGCTGATCTTTTTGTTTCTCTTTAATTTTAGCAATTAAAGCTGGAATGCCCTTCATTTGTTCTGGAGAGAACCCGCCATTGGTTAACGAACCTAATTGATCCTTCATTTGATTTGCAAACTCTGCTTGAAGATCCTGAACCTGCTTCAATTGATCACCCACTAATTCGAGATCTTTTTGAACACTTGGGTTTGAGAGCATACTAAGAGGATCGGGAGCAGGCATTGCAAAATCACCACCGCCAAATATGTTCATTCCCGGACCACCATCAGAGAACCCCATTCTCATGGTAGCCCCGCCAGCACCGAAACTTTCTGACGTAGAAAAAATCATCGGCCCGCCAATGTCGCTAGAGCCGATTACCGTCATTTCTATTTGCTGACTGGTCGAGATTTCGGCACCTGGTTGCTCGTCTTGAGCATTTACCGAATTAATTACGATCAGACTCGCAAACAGAATCGATGTGACGACGTAGGCGTTTTTGGTAAACATATTTGCTCTCGTATCGCAGATGTTGAAAAAAAGTAGGCGTCAGGAAGTGATGCACATTTAATTAGCTAACAAATATAGCAAGTAAACGACGCAGGCAAAGAGATATCTAACACCCATCTATCGTTGCGCATATTAAAATGAAAATTGCGCATATTAAAGATTACGCAAGTTAAAGATTACGCAAAAGCTTTCTCTGAACCGTAGACTCTTCAGATTTAATTATGCCTGAGAGCAATTTAACATCCGTAACGTTGGCAAATTCCAAATTGTGGATCCCACAGAACTCCAACAAGTAAAACTGCTAACGACTAATTTTTATCTCGTAATTCAAGTCTTTGGTTATTGAACTGTTCCGCCGCCTGCTCCATTTTTTGAATATTTTCAAGCATTTGCTTGTGCATATCCTCTTCCATATTTCTAAAATCAATATTATTTGGAATAACCATTTGCAGATTCAATGGTTGAGCAAAGTTCATATTTCCACCGAATCTAATAACATTTTTAGAGCGTAATTTAGATTTTTCGATTGGAGAAACTTCTACCGTTAGTTCCTTGCCTTTTCTGATCAAACCAAGAGAAAAGCTTTGCTTCTCTTTGCCGGCAATCTCCACAACACTATCAAGATCTTTTTTTGTTTCGAGTTCTTTATCGTCGGCAAAAATAAGTATGTCATACTTTTCGACTCCAGCTTTGGCAGCTGGTGAATCATCTGAAACTGACAGAACCAAGAGGCCTCTGTCTCCTAAGTCTAATTGTGAGCGCATCGCGTCAGTGACCGGTCGGTAAACTGAGCCGATGGCAAAACCTTCTTTTGCATTCTCTGAATTGGGTTGGTTTAGTCGAATTGCTGGTCTACCAAATGCAAATCCTGGAATGTTAAAGTTCATCGGCTCTATGTCTTCCATTTCGTCTAGTTCTATTTCTTTTCGCTTGCCGTCCGGACCTATGATAACCATTTTACCTGACGACTTGGTTTCCTTTTCTCCATTGGAATTTACTGTAGTAGACGACTTGCGAATGATTATTTGTTGTCCGCGTCGCTGTCCGTTACCAAGAGCTTTTGCGGAATCAGCTGCCTCTTTTTGTTGGGCTTCCCACTGCTTTAACGCTTCTTCTTTATCGATTGGTTGATCGGGATCATTCTCTGCAAAGGGTGTAAACGCAGGCTTTTCACCCGACACTTCTGGCACCTGTGTTTCTTCGTTTTGCTTGCTTTCTTCTTTCTTGGTTGGTGGGGCCTCCAAGCCATTCTCTTGGGCGAGTAACTGGCCTGAGGATAGACAAGCTGTAACGAGAAATAATCCGATAATAGACTGGGTAATAGCCAACATGTTTTTCATTTAACAATTCCTAGATTCTACCAATTTCGCCAAGTCTTAAAT
>CALKCK010000037.1 GCA_938083195.1 uncultured Pirellulaceae bacterium
TGAAAATATGCGTCTGCAGTTCGCTGCTCCCATTGGGGACGCCAATTGGAAAAGGGACCTTAAGGCTGCGATGGTTAGGGTTGCTGACGGAGAAAATGTCGCAGAAGAAATGAGATTATCCTACGGCCGTTTTATTGAGTCCTATCAGCAACAGTTGCAGTCGGTTTCCGCGCGGAAACTACTCGAGCAAATGCAAAGCAATTGACGGCAGAGTCCATTGACGGCAGAGTCCATAGGGGAATGGTTGCGGTGGGCCGCTGAAGTGAAAAGTAGGGAGTCTTTGTCTCGCGCGATTTAAGAATTAGCGATTGCTATTTTCGACATCGAGAATTTGTGAATTCGAGACGGAGTTGCCAAATCTCTCAAACTGGTCAAATTGCCAAACAACTCGTTTAGTTTTCGGTTCAATTTCGACCAGCAATGGCTGGCCAGGGCCAGCGTGACAATTCCCGATGACATAGTTTCCGTTAGGCAGGACTTCCAGTGTGGTCACCCATGCGAGTGTAATTCCAGGTAGCTCGTTTTTCTTTAGATGCCATGCGATTTTTTCATCGGGGGTAACTTCGATTACGGAGTGTCCATTTCCAGTGGCAATCAGCGTGTTTCCGTTAGTTAGCCGCACTGCACCAAAAAGTTTATTACCAAACGATTCTGGGCCGTGTCCGTTCTTTGCTTGCTGTCCAAACATGGGAACTTCATAGTCCCAAAGGACTTTCCCTGTGCCGTCGTATTCTCGCAGTTTTCCATCGCCTTCATGGCAGACGAGATAGTTGCCATTAGCGATTTTTCTTACCAGCCGAGTATCCATATGAGGGTGTGGGTTATCGACCGTTAGTTTGACTTCTTTTAAGAGTTTTCCTTCTCGATCGACTTCGATAATTCGAGCGGCACCCGACTCGGCGATCATGATGTTTCCATCATCTAGCGGCTGAAACGCGTGGACCTCAACACTCTTTCCGGCATTGCCGTTTTGGCTACTTGAATCATAGCTCCAAACAATCTTTTTAGTCTTCCGGTCGATTTCCACGACCTGGTTTCGTCCTTTACGGGTAAGGATGTTGCCAGATTCGAGTACATGGATGTCGTGAATGCCGCCCCACTTCATTTCCCACTCTACATCACCCAGTTTATTTACAATTGCAAGCTTGCCGTTTCCCTGGGTCACTAATGAGTGTTGTGCGACGGCGGAGTTCGCAATTAGAGAAATAGAGATTGCGATCATGATGGACTGGAGACAGGGCAGGGTGGGCATGTTATTCCTCAAATAGCTGGGAAAAGTTAATCGACGTGGCTCAAATCGTGAGGCCTGCATTCGTAGCAGTCACGATCGTTGAATCATAACATATCAGATTGCCAGCGGAAAATCGCGAGATTTCGATGGTGTTATTGGGGAAACCGCGTTAACAACCAACGCAAACCAGAGGCGATGGTGGGTGCCACGCATTTGTAACGCTTTGGGTGTGGTCGGAGGCAAGGCCTTCACGAGATTTAAGATTTTTTTCTGCCAATCAGCACGCTCTGCATATAGCCGTGATGCTTGCCGCGGATCTCTAAAATATCGAAGAAACGCCCCCAAGTTTTTTGCAGGTACGCGTTGCTGTGTACTACTAGGGCTCGGTAGGGGCCGACGTCAGTGTATCTAAAACACTTTCGTTCTTGCGGGATGTCGTGTTTCAGTAGTTCGTCAAAATTCGGATCGACGTTGCGGAATCGTTTAAGTAGCCCATTATTTTCGTCAGCGTTTTGAAGTAGTTTCCACGTGTCTTCGTTGTGGACTGTCAGGTAACAGAGGCCGCCTGGTTTTAGCACCCGATATAGCTCTGCCAGCCATGCCGTTTCGAATGTATCAATGTGAGTGAAAACAGAAAATGCACTGACAAGGTCGAATGAATGGTCAGCGATTGGCAGTTGAGGTACGCAATTATTGTGAACGACTTTTAATCGAGGGGGCATATAGTCATTTAACCACCGAATATGGCGGCCGTTGATATCAGATCCCCACAAATTTGGAATCTCAGATTGAGCGCAGAAATGTCGCAGTACTCTTCCAGAAGCACAGCCAAAATCGAGATAGGAATTCAAATCCAATTGGTACTGATGAGCGACCTGTTTAATTTTAAGAAAATCGGCGAGGCCGGTCATGAAATATCGAGCATTGTAATTTGGGTTATAGCCTTCACGGTCACTGGCGTCAGGAATAGGAAAGTTATCGCGTTTGATAAAATCCTCAAGCGATGTGCCTCCGAGTAAATCCGGAGTAAGGACGTCATTGGCCTTGAACTCCTCTAACGGCATTTCCGACGGCGAGGGGGAATTGTTAAAGGGGGTTGTCGAATCATGGTTGAGTGAAATGTCGTCTTCCCAGGTCGGCATTCTGAAATTTGCCCAGTTTGATTCCTGATTCATTTTCTTAACTCGATGGCGGGTATTTATGGTTTGGTCGAACAATTGGAGGGAGATTCGAGATAAATCCATGCGTAGTGAATGTTTCTCGACTGCCCCTTAGATTATTGCTTAACTTGCAATTTCCGTCGACCTCAGTGTTGGCCTGCAAGAACCCCCCAAAATTGTTTTAACAACTCAGGGGTGGGCTTTTCGATTCAATTTAAAGGGGATAGGCTAGACCAGTGTGCTGAGCCATTCGATTGGAATCTGGGTAATGTCATTTCGAAACGATAATCACGAATCTTCACCATTGGATCCCATTCTACCGCGAATCGAACGTTCTGCTCTGAGCGGGCTTCTGAGCACCTCTTCAATTTTTTTAAGCGAACGAAATCTTCTTCGTTTGTTTCGCTGGGAAACGCGAAAGCTAGAGCGTTTGTTGGATGACGATGAGTCGTATGACGTTTTTCAGGTAATTAAAATCCCTCGAGTTATAGGTGTCTCGGAGTCAAATCGAAGTTGGTCAGTTCTGATGGTGATCGATCATTTATGCCTTGTAATTGAAGACTGCAGGAAGGCCATTGTCGCGTTGAGTGATGGAGTTGAGCCAAGAGGTGAAATTGATTTGTCGTTTTACGCGCCGAGAGAGGACGTAGGATTTGACGTTCTTGATCGTTTGGAAACACTCACTAATTGTTTCTGCAGTGACATCCAGATGGCGCTGAAGCGCGAGAGAGGGTTCTCAGGTTCTACTCAGTTTTCGCATCCATGCTTTGGCAGTATGAATGCAAAGCAGTGGCTGGCATTTGCAACATTGCATCAAGCCATTCACCGGCGGCAGGTTCAAAAGATCATCGTCATGCTCGGAATCGCTTGATCCCTTGAAACGGGGCAGAGTAGGTATCACTAACGCGGCTGGTCAGCGAGCGTTTTTGTTCCCCCTTGCCCTGTGAAATGTCAAGTTGTTGCTTGTGTACCGATTGTTACGGCAGGCCAGCGTTATTGTTTAACACACGGGCGTAACGGTCGTACGCGTTTCTCAAGAAAGGCGACTGCAACAATGTTTTCGATGCCGATAATAAGTTCTGGACACAGGAATATCCCGATGTCAATGTCGGATTCATTTGGAAGGAGTCGAACGATGGATTTAGGTGACGATCCTATTTTGTGGATTGGTTTTGGAATCGCATTCATTGCATTTTCCGTAAGTCTGATTGTTGGAATCAGGTTATTTAGGAAGAGTAAGAGAATGAAGGGAGTTGTTTGTTCCGTTCTGACTTTTAGTTTATTTCTCTGCACGGCTTGGATGGGGGTTGAAATCCTGAGAGACGGTAGTCTCGATGCGATGGAGAACGATCCTCAATGGATAGCTGACCAAGAGTTATTAGAAGAACTGGAAGAATTGGATTTCGATATTGAGTTCTAGTCGCGCGTGGTATTCGCCTGTTGATTTGAGCAGCTTGAGTGAGTTAATAAGTTCTAAAATAGTTCACTCAACTGCTGGGTCGTGAGAATTGGTATTTCCAAACGAGCGGCCTTTTCGCTTTTGGACCCAGAACCTGGCCCGGCCACGAGATAGTTTGTCTTCTTAGATACGCTACTCACGCACTTTCCACCTCTGGATTCTACTTCTTGTTCCCAGTGTTTCTTTCCTTCTGGGAAACCGCCGCTAAAACAAAACGTTTGCCCCGACAGTTTGCCTTCCGAGGTCGAAGTGGTGGGTTCGACAAACCGTAACAGTGCGTCGATATCTTCCTCGTGGCTCGCGAAAAATTCAGAGATCGCCGTAGCTGTAATGGAACCAATGTCGTCCACAAGTTCCAGTTGTTCGATCGTAGCGGTACGTATCTTTTCGAATGATCCAAAATGATCGGCAAGTGCTTTGCCGGCAGATTTACTTGCCGATTCGATTCCAAAGGAAGCGAATAGTTGCCAGAGTGGAACCGCTTTTTTCGTTTTTAAAGCCGAATGGATGGCTTCTTCGAGAGCTTCATTGGTTGATTTATCTGGGGCAGGAATCATCTGGATAGCCGCAACTGCGAGGGTTGCCTGTCGAAGAGTCAGACCTGATTTCATCGTGCTGTCGATATTCAATTGATAAAAATCAGCAGGTTTGGTGACCAAACCACTCTCGAATAATTGCGTGACCCGACTTTCGCCAAGGCCGAGTACGCCAAACGTCGCGAGAAAATAGCACAGAGAACTGATGTTTTGTGCTGGGCAATCTGGATTGGTGCAGACGAGTTCCAGCATTTCATCCGTTCCACCGGTTTGGAGTTCCGTTGGTTGGGCACATGAAGGACAGTCTTTGGGGAATTGGGATTTTCCTTGACCGGTGATGACACGAATCACTTTCGGGATGATTTTTCCAGCTTTTCTGACGGCGATTTTGGAGCCAATGGTAATTTGATTTCGTTCCATGAATCCTGCATTATGAAGCGTCGCACGAGAGACGTTAGTCCCCGCCAGGCGAACAGGGTCGAAAACCGCAACGCTAGTAAGTTTTCCAGTGCGACCGGTCTGCCATTCAATCGAATTAATAATTGGTGTTGCCTCTTCCTCTCTAAACTTCCAGGCTATTTTTCCCTTGGGGTTTCCGGTCAGGGGGTCACCGTGACGTCCGAGTTGTTCCTGTTGCTCAAGATTGTTGACTCCAACAATGACGCCATCGACTTCAAAATCAAGATTTGAAATATTATCTTCTAGCTTTTGTAGGTTAGAGAATCGGAAAAGCTCCGCCGTGATATAAGGTACACCAAGCACCTGTTTGCAAAATTCGTATCGCTCGATTTCGGTCTGGTAGGGCGGATTGGCAAGTCCTTCGATGCTGTATGCAACGAAACTAAGACGCATTCGTTTGGTCTTTTCTGGATTTTTGAATTGCCTAATTCCACCCGCCGTGTGGTTTCTCGGATTGGCTCTGAGTTTGTCGCCTGCAAGCGTGAGGGCTTTTTGAACCTTTTTGAAATCTGACAATTTGCAGATTAGTTCTCCACGAATTGAGCAGGTTATTTTTTCGGGCAATTCTGGAGGGACGCCGTCAACGTATTGTACCTGTTCCGTAACGTCTTCGCCGTTGATTCCGTCTCTTGGTCGTAAACCCGCTCTGAGCAATTTCCCATTTTCGTAGTAGATCGCGATTGCGACGCCGTCGAGTTTGTAGGTTTGGTAAAACAAAGATTCCGGAAACGAAATAGGCTGATCCTTATAAGACTTGCCTTCAATGGTATGAGTGACTTGGTCTCGTTCTGGAATTTCTGATGAGTCGACCGTTTTCGAAATCCATTTAAATAGCTGCTCTTCCTGCGTTTCGATATTTTCGTGGCTCGCCTTTTCGATCGACGTCATGGGTGGGTCGTGCACAACCTTTAAGTTTGTTGACACGAACTCGGAGGCGGTTGCGGTAGCAAATAGATTCGAATCAGGGCGCTGTACTTTGAGTTGCCTTCTGAGGCCGTCATACTCGCCGTCTGAAACAATCACCTGCGTGTCGGGGTGGACGCATTCGAATCCTTGCTCGTAGAGGGTGTCGAGGTGACTGATGATCCTCTCGAGTTCATCAGCGGTAGGCGCATCCGCTGGCAGCGGGAGTTGTTTCTGGTTAGACTTTTTCGCCATTGAGTGCTTTCTGGCCGTTGCTTAAATTTTTCAGGCTGTGGGAATAGATTCCCTGAGTGGCAGTACTCATTTCACCGTTTCGATATCGATCGGACGTTGGGAACGACAAGGATCCTACGGGTGAGGGCGAGGTTTGCTGCTATCCCAATTTGACATTCGAAAGTCCATCTGAGCGGATTCTTCAGAAGGCCTAGTTTTGGTATTGATCGGATGTTTTCGAATTCGACGAAGCCCGATCTCCACAATCGAATTATATCGTCACCGATCATCGTGGGCAGACCCACATGCCAATTTCCTATAAGTCATCGCGGTCGATTGGTGTCGTTGATCGCTTCTTGGATGGCTTTTTTGATGGTTTGCTGATTTTGATCCAATGGGATTTGATCGGTGATTTGTTCCAGCCATCGAGTTAAACGGATTGTATCCTCTGTTCTTCCAAGGCGCTGGAAGCTTTTGATGATCTCGACTGCCTTGCGATAGGTTTGCGGACTGCTGTCGGGGTGTTCCGTCAAGGTTTGAAAAAAATCCTTCACTTGTTGGCGAGCAGTGGTGTCATTTTCACCACCCATGAGATTAATCGTTCTGGGGTCAAAACGGTCGTAAAGTAGATGTTCGCGATATTGAAGCGCAATTCGACGAGACTGTTTATCGGGCAGCTCAAGAAGCAGGTCAGCAAGTTTGGCAAAGGTACCCGCCGAGGGTGAATCGGTTTCCAGTTTGTTGTGCGCTGCAATTGCCAGATCCGCGAGCCTAGTGAGGGCGGAATTGTTCAGGGCAATTTTTCCAAGACGTTGGCGACATTCAGATTCAAATTGGGTGGCCTGTTCGGGGGCACCGGTCACCATGAATTTGTAAAGCGGTGCCAATGAGATTGCAAGATTGGCCTTTGCTGCAATATCGTCGTTGTCGTGATCGCTGTATTTTTGGTCGATTTCAACGAGGGGAGTTCGGGTGCCCTTGAGCTGCATCTTGCTTGACACATTCAATGAGTCGATGAGGCTGGTCGCGTCGATATAGGACGTAATCGCAAAGATTTCCTGCGATTCCGTAAGCTTGCGTTGCAGTAAATGTTGTGACAATCTAGCGCGTTCCTTGCAGAGAGCGATTCCAATGCCAGGAGCTTCTTTTCCCCAAGTTTGATGGATCTTAATCGATCGTTCTATTAATTGGTTGATGGACTGATTTGCAAATTCAGAATCCGTATTTGGGTTAGTTGATTCAGAGCGTAATGTCTCATCGGAATTGACTTCCGTGGCATTGCGGGCCGATTGGGAGGACTCGGGGAATGTTTGAGGCTCAGCAGAATCTTCGTTACGTGAACTTTTTTCTGGCTTGGCCTTACTCACAATGGGAGTGTCTTGCGATTGAATGCTCAACTTGTAAACCAGCGTGATGACGGCGCAAACCAAAATGAAGCCAATCATGTGTTTTGCATGAAAACGTAGAAAGCCAAACAACAGCTCAAGTCGTTCCCGCCAGTCAGGTGACTCGGGCGATTCGTTTGGTTCGAGCTTGTTTTTGAGCTTGTTATTGGGGTTGAGTTTCGACACGTTATTCATTGCGCATCAGATTGGTGGAATATGGGAATTCCAATTGCTAGTTGGGACGAGGTGGTCGTTTAGGAGGTGTGCGTTTAGGAGGTGGGTTATTAATCTTGGAAAGCCACTTTAGTGTACCGCTTAGTGCAATTGAAATGGTAACCAGCGTGATAAAAACTCGCCCGATGTTTGGGCGGGTGGCGATAATGATTAAGCAGGCCAGGAAGCCAATCACCAGAACCGCTGGTATTTTGTTCCGCCAAACCATTAAGTCGTGGAAGTTCAAGCAGATAACGATCAGGAGTGCGCCGACCCGAACGCACAGTCCAGGCACTATCGTTTCGTCTACCGAAAAAGCAGACAACCAAAATCCAAAACTAAGGAAAGCGGTTGCAGTCAAGCCAATTAATATTCGGATCATAAACGCTTCAAGAATCGGGAGGTGTGTTCAAGTGCGACTTAGAGGATTTCATTTTTCAGGCGGTTAAGGAGTGTTACGGCGTGTCCAATTTCTTCTTTTTGCCTTGTAGGTTCCTGTGGTATTTCACGCTCGATTGTCAATGGGCCTCGATAGCCGATCGATTGAAGGGCAAGTAAGTATTGGTCCATTCCCACTTCCCCATCGCCCAGCATCGTTTCTTCTCCCCATTCTTCACCTGGATTCGCAGCCCATTTCGCATCTTTGCAATGAACGCTGCGAATTTTATCACCGAGTAGATTGACTGCTTCGATCGGATCACCTGCACCATACAGAATCATGTTGGCCGGATCAAAATTTACGAATAGATTATCACGTTGAGTATCCGCAATAAAATCCAACAGCGCGGGGGCTGTTTCCTGGCCAGTCTCAAGGTGTAACGCTTGACCATTGTTTTGGGCATAGTCGCATAACTCTTTGGTTACCGATAGAATTTCGGCATAGCCCGGATCTTGTTTGTCATGAGGGACGAATCCGAGGTGGAGTGCAATGACGGGACAGCCAATCATTTTTGCAAAATCGGATATCTCTTTCATCTCGGTCAGTCGTGCGTCCCGGGTTTCGATGGGCATGAGGCCAACGGTTTTTACGACGGTTGGGATGTCGGCATAACTCTCCCCCTCAAATCCACCGAAAACAGCAGTAACGGAAATGTCGTATTTGGCTAGTCGGGATAGAATCTCGTCAGCGGTTTCTTGCGTCCGGTTCCCTTGGTGAGGAGCGTGGATTTGAATTGTAGGAATGCCAAGTTCGTGGGCCACCTCGAGGTCAACGCCTAACCCAGCATCTACGCTTGTGAATACACCGATATTCCAGTCTGCCAACGTACCAGTCCTTATTGATTGTTTATTAATTTGCTAGAGATCAGAATAAACCACAAACGGAGAGACGGCAACCGCTTACGAATACCGTGGAGCGGTCAGATCTGATAGTGGAGCGATGGGAACGAGCGGTAAAATGTGTTCTCCAGCAACAAAAAAAGGCCACCGTAATACGGTGGCCTTTCCTGTTTCATTAGTCGGGGAATGCGTGATTCCCTAATTATGATTAGTCAGTTTCGATTTTACCGACTTGGTCTTCTTCGATCTCATCCTGAATGATAATTCGCGGAGTTACCATCATCATGAGGTTTTGCGTCTCGTGTCCAATACCAACGTTCTTAAACAGTCGGTTGACATAAGGCACATTACTCAAGAATGGAACGCCTCGCTCGGTGCGACTTTCATTCATTCGTTTAATTCCACCCATCAGTACGGTACCGCCGTCAGGAACGCTGACGACTGTATTAACTGACGTTTGAGCGAGAACCGGTAACTGAACCGTAATACCCTGTGTGGTAGTACGCTCAGTTTCGTCTTCTTCGCTTCTCGATCCGCCATCAACCGCTTCGAGCAGGTTATCGAGAACCGAGGTGCTCGACTGTTCTGTCGTTGTACTTCCGTCGAAGGTAAAGGTATCGACATCAGTAACTTGGGTGAAGAACGGAACCAACTGGAGTCGAACAAATCGACGATCATCAGAAACAACAGCCGTAACATTCAGGTTAGTACCATCCGGTAGAATCGTGATGATAGGTTGGTGTGCGACGGCGAAATCACCGACGACTGGAACCACTGATGTCACGAACGGTCGTGAAGCACCATCAGTTACACTTGCACTCTGACCATTGAACATGGTGACCGTTGGTGCTTGTGTAATGTTGGTTCTGGTATCACCCTTCGCGGCTTGGATCAGGAAGAAGACTTCGATGTCCGATAGAATCGCAAATCCGAAGTTGGCTGCCTGAGCTGCCTGGAATCCACCAAAGATGGGTTCGGCTGCCGAGAAGCTGTTCTGAACAAATCTCAAGTCGAGATCGCTGGTTGGAGTAAAGTCAACGGTGTCCGTTGGCTCACGTCCGACGATTCGACTTCCGCTGACGGTGTCAGCAGTCGGGTCGCCCCCAGGATTGTTGTCGTTGATGCTGAAATCGAAGTCGATTCCAACTCTTTCGAAGAACTCATCGCGAAGACTTACGAATCGAACTTCGACAACGATTTGAACGTCATTGAGTTCTCGCAGCTTTTTGAGGAGATCTTGAATTTCGTCTTGGACTTCCTGTGATTGAGAAACAATCAAACTTAGGTTAGGTACGAAAGCTTGAAGCGTTCCAAGGCCTTGTCCTGTGTCCTGCCATGAATCGGGCTTGATTGTATTTTGAATCAAGTCAATCAATGGTTGGAAGTCCTGTTCAGTAACACCACCAAGAGGTTGGTTACCAACAGTTCCATAGGTAGGCTGTCCCCGATTAGGTCCATTGTTGCCGCCGTACATCGCGTTGGCGACTGCACCATCGAGCATTCCTTCGCGGCCCATTCTTTGGGAAAGAGCCATTTCTGAAACCGAGGCACCATTGGTTGAAACATTCATGAATCCAGGTGATCCACCCGAGGCCATATTAGGTTGCATCCAATGCATTTGATTTGGGTTTTGAGGAGCCGTGACGGGCATTACCAAATCACCAATGTAATACGTTTGTGTCATCAGTTTTGTGGAACTTGCATTCCGACTGGTGACTTTGATAACCTCATTCTCGACAACGAACACAAGTCCGGCCGAATTTAGGATTACTTCAAGAGCACTTCTCAGAGAGATAGGCTCTCGGATCGGAATGTCGACCATGCGATCCTTTTGTACATTTTCGGCGGCAAGTGCGATGTCATCGAAGACGATGTTTACGGCTGCCTGACGGGCGAGTTGGTCGACGGCTTCCCGAAGGGTGCCGCGATACTCTCCTTGAACTCGCTCATTTCTTAGCGTGTCCCAGATTTTGCGATCTGCTTCCGAATTGTAACGGTTTTCTTCCAATCGCCCTAATCGACGATTGCTGTTCTTTGCCCACAGTTCCGGATCGTTGATCTTGAACGGTGTTGTATCGTCCATGCCAGCGGAAGCTCTTTCGGCGTTAGCCATGGCTGCCCAAAAGCCTTCTTCTTTGTCGGACTTAATTTGATCCATGCGATCAAGTCGGCGTAAAAGCGTAGCTTTTTCTGTTAGGACAGCAACGAGCGGGCTGTTTGGAGCCAGGTCAGCTGCTTGACGTGCAACCACTTGGGCTTCAGGGAATCGCTGCTCATCGATGAGTGTATTAAACTCTTCGACCAACTTCTGTAGTTGGGTGCTGTCGTCAACCATTTTTTGCCGACGCATTTCGACTTTGTCGAGACGCTCCGCATTGGTCTCATCGTTCATGATCTCGGGAAGATTACGATCAATGTATGATTGCATTTCCGCTAGATCTCGATCAATAATCGTTAGCAACGGTGTTTGGTTCGTTGCTTCGAGTTTTGATTGAACGACCCGCCCGCGTAACATTGTCATCTTTTCAAGTGCACTGCGAGGATCTGATTCAAGCATTCGCTCTGCGTCTGCTCGTTCTTTGAAAATCTCTGATTGCAGTTGCTTAAATGCGGCTGTCTGTAGCGAAGAAGCATCGTTCAGGTCGATCGTCTGTGCGACTGTACGAACAGGCCCGTTTCCGAGTCCAGCATTAGGCATCGGGTTTGACATTGTGAGACGTGTCAGTTGATCCTGAATTGCCTGAATGGATTTTTGGTCAAGCTCAGCACGGTTGTTCCAGGCTCGTTCAAAATAGGTTCTTGCTTCCGCATAATTTTTGTTAACCATCGCTTCCATTCCCGCTTGGTAATAACCTTGCGCGGTTCTTGGAATCGGGTTAAATTTAGTTGCTTCGCCGTCGACCGCTGAAGCCGTTACGTTTTTAGAAGCGTCTGTGGATGGATCGTAAAGGGTTTTTACGACTCCACTGGCGTTGTTATCAAAACTGGCTTTGATAACGGCCGGATCGAACGACTGGCGGTTCATGGCGTTTTGGATTTGCAATTCCAATTGCCATGGTCGCGGAGTGTTCGCGGCAAATGCCGTATCAGGCACATCTAGATTCTTCGCTTGATTGACAAGTTTAGAAGCTTCGTCAAAATTTCCTTTGTCGAAGGCCAATTGGGCTTCCGAAAGGAACTTTAGCGATTGGACGAGCGGTTCCGTTTTAGGGGCCACCATTTGGCTCTTTGCAGCCTGTGCTGATTTCGCTGCGGCGATCATATTCAACAGCTCATCGGGGTTTCCAATGTTCTCGTTGAATTGAACTGGAAAGCTCTTCGCAGTTCTCACCAAGGTTTCAGCGGTTTCGTAGTCCTGATAATACATCAGTGCCTCGGACTGTGTCAGCAAGAACGAAGCTGCACCGGCATTGAATGCCTCGTGTTCATTTCGCTGGCGAAGTTCTTCGAGTTTCAACTGACGATCAATCATGGACTGAACGGTTGCAGGGGTGTCACCGATTTTTTTATAATCGACGTTGATACCCTTTGCTGTTTCCAGCATTTGTTTTGCAGTGGCGACATCGCTTTTGGCGAGTGCCTGCCTTGCTTTCAACAAAGCACTTCTGGCATCGGCCAGTTTTGCTTTGTCAGTTTCCACCGGAATTTGAAAGACCGCCGGAACGGCAGTCGAATCCTGGACTGGAACCTGTGTTTGACTAAGTGCCGACGATGGTGATTGAATCACGACCGTCGATACCATTAGGGCTGATGCCCATAAACTCTGCTTAAGTCGCACGGAGACTCTCACGCAACTCTCCTTGTTGTTGTGACGCCTAAAATACCCTGTAAGGTTGTTAAAGCTGTGCCACGGCATCACAGGGTTAATTCCCCCCTTGGCCATTCCCAAATCCGTTTAGGAAATTAACACCGCTTCTAATGAAGCGGCAGACCGGTGGAGTCCGTAGACAGCGCACGATTCTTTTCGATGGGGTTAATTAGCGATGTGGGTTTTGGCCGTCAACATCAATCGGGTGAAAAATTGGGAGAAAGGTGCGGATGTGATAGCAGGCCTGTTTCCGAGGCCGGTTATTGTGGGTTTAAGTGTGATTTTGGCCTGACTTGCGGGAGTTTTGCTAGCGTTGCTTGGTCTGTTTGATTGAGGTTTGCGTCCACATTGTTTCTCGTAAATACTTCAGCCAAAGGAATCGTCAAAAAAAAAGCCGCAACGAATTGCGGCTGGGTTCTTTTTAGGTTGGAAGCGTTCGGATTCAAGATCCAAACTTTGTCTGTTGGAAGGGCTGGGTGGGTTTAGAAATCTCCACCTAGGCCGCCTCCGCCACCACCGAATTTACCACCGTTGCCGCCGGGGCCTTCTTCGTCCTCTTTGCTCTTCTTTCGCTTCTTGGGTTTACCAACGGTTTGCGATTCGTCTGCGAGGTGGAGCATGTTCCTGAATTGCGTTCGGTCATTCATGTCATTTTTGACGCGAAAGTTACCATCGTCATCCATGATCAGGATTTCACTTGCCGTCTGGTGTCGCATTTTTTCAGTTCGTGGTAGTTCAAGTTCTTCACCACTGATTGCGTCCACAACGACCATGCCGGTTGTGATTGGAACCTTGTACTGGTTAGGCCCTTCCGCTTCAGGATCATTTTTGGCGACTTTAACTTCGAGAGTGGCCGGGTGAAGAAAGTATGACTCAGTAATAAAATCCAAGGCATCTCCACGATGAACGTTCTGCTTAGTTGGTAAAGCTGTGCCCTTGTCCTGTTCCCACCACGCTGACGCTGCCACTTCAACATTGGGTTCACCAACGGGGAGTTCAAAGCTAGTGCCATTCTGGGAAAGCCGTAGGGTTTTCCCAGGGGTCACGGCACCGGCGGCAACTTGCCCGCGGGTTTGCTTGACTTTCACCGTTACCGGTTTGCTCCATTGGGATGGTCGAGCGTGTTGCAAGTAGTCTTGGTAGACAAACTCGTTGCCACTTTTGGCGACAGCAACTCGTGGTACCACAATTTCCTCTATCACATCGTTCCCATTTTCGTCCTTGCCACGATTTTCTGAGATAACATAAGTGGTGATATTAGTTTTTGGGTCTTTTGTTTCTTTCGCTCGATTCAGTCGTTTGCGAACATTAGGGTTACGCATCGTACTGGTGATTCTCACGTATTTAGCTTCTGGTTTGGAAGAAGTGGTATCGGAGTTTGATGGTTGATTGGCTGCATAGTCTCCGTCTCCATCTGGATCTTCCTGGTCGGCACTGTCATCTTCGTCTGAGCCGTCAGCCCGGCCTCCCTGATTACTGGAATCACTTCCTTGGCCTGTTAGATCAGTCATCCCGCCAGTTTGCCGGTTGACGAATTGCTTTCCAAGGTCTTCGTTGTTAGGGTCTCCCAACCACAATCGCATTCGATACTCGTAAGTCTTGCCGAGTTCTTTTGGATGGAAGTCAAAAAACCGAACTAAGCGAAATTGGTGTTGAGCTTTGTCAGAGTCCATCGCCTTCATGTGATCGGTGAAATCACTTCCAGCACGGGATTGAAGAATTTCAGGTGCTTCTGTCGCGAAATCTCCTCCGGAGCCTCCGGGAGCAGATCCACCACGTCCGCCAGTTGGGTCACCCAAACCGCCGGCACCCATTCCCATTCCCATACCCATACCGCCGCCAAATTTGCCAGCATTACCACCACCTGAGGAACCATTGTTTCCACTTTTCTTGATGTTTCCTGTGAGGATGTCAGATGCGTCAATTTCTTCTGCCTCTTCTTCGGCAGTAAACTCAGGAAATTCTCTTTGATTGGCTGCTAGTTTTGAGTGGCTGACGAAAGGCCGGTAGTCGAAATTGAAAATTGCAGGGATCGGGCCGGTTAGAACCGGGTCAAAGTGTTGAGGTGCTACAACATCGGGTGCCGAGTTGTGGAACGCCTTGGGCATTCGATGCATGCTCGGGAACAGTGAGGGGAAGTAATGTGAAGTCTCATTGGTAATGTTGTTCCACTTTTCTTCACCGACTTCTCGTCGTTCGACTTCGAGATATTGGTAAGTAGGTCTATCGCGATCGGGGTAGTAGCCCATCGCTGAGGCAAAGCTGTTTTCGTATTCTTTCCATTGTTGTTCGATGTCCACCAACCCTGTGACACAGACGATGTTGTAAATCGCCGATCTTGTTGTGGCTGGGAAGTTGTGGTGAGTCGGCCGCACACCTTTTGAGGTGTGGACGTTCACGGTTTGCATTTTGGAGCCAACTCCATCGAGTACGGGGGGGGCATTTAACTCATCTTCACCCTCTGGCTCACTCCCGCCGAGCCCTCCGGCAGCTCCCCCTCGGCCGCCCATACCAAAGTCATCTTCCCCGCCGCCGGGTTCTTCATCCCCGCCGCCAGGTTCTTCTTCTCCGCCGTCGCCGCCGCCGAAATCGAAACCAGGTGCGGAGCCGCCCATGCCGTCGTCAGTTTCGTCTAATCCGCTGCTGGGAGCGCTTGGGTAGTAAGCAAATTGATCGACTTGAGCACCAATGTCGATGAGTAATGGCGCGGTGAAAACCACAGCCTCTGGTTCCATAATGCCGAAGATGTTTGGATCTAAACGCGCATCGAGTGTGCGAGCAGCGATTCCGGTGAACGGGTCGGTTTGGTAGAGGGAGGCATCTACTTTGCTGCCATCACGGACGATTTGATCCACGTTTTTTCGACCGGATCGAAAGGATTTGATTTCATCCCAGCTGGTATCCGATTCAATGTATCGCTCGGCGTCTTTCGCCATTTTTACTAACTCGTCAGGCGATTTTTCGGAAAACGGTTTGATACCAAAGCCAAGCCAAAAGAAGGCTGCCATCGCGATAATTGCAACAACAAGGATCAGCTTTTCGGTGTGATACAAAAAGAATTTTTGCATGGCGGCTTTGCTGAAGTCTGGCATTCTCATATTCAAAATCTCCTGATCAGAATCGAATGTTTGCCCTTGGAAATTGGGGTTTCGACTCTGAAATTGGGGTGTTTATTCGTCTTTGATTGTCGTTATTAAAGTTTAAGCAATGGTCTGCTCAGCCACGATTAGTTGGTCAACCGGAACGGGAATCGAACCAGTTGGCCTTCTAAATTAACCTAGGGTTTTGCTGGGTTGTCAACTCTCGCCTTGGAATTAGAAGCCGAGTCATCAAGTGAGTCGGTATCTTCCTCAAGTCCAGCAGCTCGTTTGAGTTCGTCCTCGCGTACTGGATTGTAAATCTTTACGATTCCAAAAAATTCGACATTCACGTCATAGTTCGTTCGCGTTTCGACAGGCACGACATCGACTGGATTTGAATTAAAGCCGTCCATGCCAAGGTTTTGGCCCATTCCGCTTCGCTTCTCCGTGTCGGCTCCCGAGGTACCACTGCTGCCGCCAAGGGTGATTTCGTCACCACCCGGGGTATGTCGATTCCAGCGAACCTGTTGAATTTCAAAAGCGAATGGCGAGTTTGCACAGGCTGCCATAAAGTCGGCAATCTTTCGTTCGTCCATTTTTAAAGCGATCCTTACAGGGACCCTTTTCGCGACGATCAATTCTAGGTTAGTTTCAGGTAATTCGGCGCCGGTGATTACCCCCTTGACCACTTCAGCGGGAAGTGGATCAAAGTTCACATCAACGTAACGGTTGTCATAAGGAAGGCTGCTGGTGGAGCCGACACCATCGTCGGTTCCCCCGCCCATGGGCATGCTACGATTGAAGAAATCGCCATCCGGCTCAAAGTTACCTTCTTCGTCGTATTGTTCTTCTCCGCCATCATCACCAAACGAACCGGGGAATCCTTGGTTAGACATTCCGCCAGACATTCCAGAAGTTGTTTTGTCAGCAAGTCTCTGGTCGGGAGGGGTCAGCTCGCCCAGTTTTCCTCCAACTTCTCTTCCGAACGCAACGTGGTCGATATTTTTGATGATAGAAAGGTCGTTGGCGGCAGAGTCGCCATTGACCTCGCGGATAATTCGAAACATCGCTTCCAAAAGCCAAAGGTCCTGCTGAAGCATATAGCATTGCAGAGGGCTTGGGTAATCAAACTGGTTACCGTCGTAGCCATTAAAAGTGGTCAATTTTTGGTTCCAAAGATCTTGATTCTTGTCGCTCCAACGAACGGCAAACTGATTCATGTCGATGGTAGGAGAGGTCAATGTTGGCGCTCCTGAGCCAGCACCAGCACCAGCACCAAACCCTCCACGTCCGAATCCACCCCCGGTAGGATCCCCGTCATCTTCATCCTCAATTGGAGCAGCGCCTTCGGAGTACTTTGGATCGTACTTCCAATAGGCTCTTAAAACATCGTCACCGCAGAGGTAGGAAATTTGTTCTGGAATCTTCGCTCGATACAGCGTCAACATCTGTTCCATTCGTGGATCCACCGCCGAGTTTAGTTCGTCCGGCATGGTTTCCGGCGGGTTGAACCGGCTAAAGTGTTCGACAAAATCTTCGCTAGGGATGCATTTTGGCCAAACAAGGATCGAATCTTGGGCCTGTTTTCTAATGTTCCAAGCTGCGACGATCGAGTCGATCGTTTTACTTAATTCCTCTTGCATTCCTTGCTTAGAGGTTTCATTTGGATGGGCCGAAATTACCTCTTCTTCTGTGGCTACGACCCCATTTTTGGGCAAGATATTTGCCGTAACGGTTTTGATGCCCTTCGCAGTAGAAACTGATTTCTTAAGAAGTGCTTCTTGTTTAGACCGCTCATCGTTAATGCCGTTAGTTATTAAAAACCAAACGATGACCATGGCAACGGAAAGGGATCCGCAGACAAGCCAGAAAATGTTCTTCTTGGTCCAAGCAATTACCGGAGCTAATTGGTCCATGATTTAATCCTCAAAGTTATTTTTAGGCACTTCGCCTGGTTCATTGTTGTTTGATTCGATGGTTGCTGGTCGCGTCTGGTGGCTCGAGGCGGGGCGACTTTTGCACGTAAATCCCAAGCCTGACCAACCAATTCGGGTTGTTAACCTTCATCCTCGACTGGATCGCCTTCGTCGGCATCTTCGTTCGGTTTGTTTGCTTCCGCAATTCGGGTAGTCCGAGCATCCAATCGCTCTTGTTCCGAACGAGGAGTCCAGGCCATTTGGACGACAAAGGTAAACTCATTGACGATTTGAACGTTAGGATCTTCATCCGGAGAGAGTGATTCCGATGCCGCTCCTGAATCACCATCGCCAGGGCCTGCACCAGCGCCCATTCCCATTCCCATGCCTGCGCCGCCGCTGAATTTACCGCGGCCGTCTCCTGCACCGGCGGCAGAGTCTTCGTCAGCGCCTTCTGTCGCCGTCGGATCGAATCTGATCGTCTTTTCTTCCAGTGGAGTTTGCATAGTGACAGTGGGGAATGTAATTCCGATGTCTTTGTAAGAGAACATTTCGTCTTTACCGTTGGTCGGGAGAACTACATCGTCTTTTTCCATGAGTGTCTTAATCAAGGTTTTCACAAGATATGCCTTACCCATGTTGAGTTTCGCAAGTTGTTTGTCACTGTTGTGAAAGTGATGACCACGAATTTCAATAACCCAACCTTTTTTGCCTCCGAGCGGACCTACAAGACCGACGTCCGTTGTGTCAATTTCTCCGTCTGGGTAGTAATTTCCCCCGTCATCTTCTTGTAATGATTCAGCCTCGGAAAGCAAATCTTCGACGTCCTGAGCAGAAGCGCCACCTGCCTTCATCTTGTCTATTTCCTCTTGATTCAATTGGAACATTTTATCATGAATTGGCTTAATTTCGTTCAGCCACGCCTGCAAGTTAGGGAAGTATGCAGATTCGACATGATCGACGTAGAGCTCTTCGCGATCGCTGAATGGAATTTCAGTCGGAGTCGCCCGATGATCAGATTGAGCATCTTTGATCGCTTTAATCCGAGGGTCTTCAGGGAATGCCTGAGAGAGAGCCGAGTAAAACTCAATCCATGATGCTTTTTCTTCCGAAGCGGAAGTCAGCTCGGTTGCAATTGTGTTGAATTGCTGGAGTTGCAAGATCTGTTCTTCGTCAGATGCCACAAAACCATCACTCTTACTTTTGGTTGATTTGACCTGAGAGATTGCCTTTTTCCAGGAAACATTGTTCGCGTCTGCGAATTGTTCATTGGAACTCCACCATGCGTTGGCAATGGAAAAGTAACCCAGCAGGAGGCCGAAGGTAAGGAGGCCGACAGATGCGAGAACCCAAGGTTTTTTCGCCCGAATAATTCTCTCGACGACGATTTCCTGAGGAAGCAGATTTGTGTCAATTCTACTTTCCTTGAGGCCCTGGATACAAAGTCCGTAACAGGGAGCAAACGAGAGAAGGTTGTTTGAAAACGTTGGCTGAGTGGTGACATCGCCACCACTGAGTTTGTTGAATTCAGCAATTTTCGCGATATCAATTTCAAGCTGTTTGTTAAGGAATTGCCGTAAACCCGGAAGTTTAGCCGCATTTCCGAGCAAGATGATCTCCGACAGTTCCGCAGATTTTTCGATGCTCTGAAAATAGGTGAGTGATCGCTGAACCTCGTTCACCAAGTCGTTAAAGACTGGACGCATCGCTTTAAAGATTGCTTTGGGATTTTCCGAAACGCGGGCATTTTTCTTCAGGTGCTCCGCCTTGGCTTGTGTTAGCTTCATCTCTCGAGAAAGCTGTTTCGTGAAGTGGTTGCCACCAATTGGAATGTTTCTCAGCCAAAGCTTGATACCGTTGGTGACAATCAGGTCGGTCGTATCCGTACCCATCGACAGGACGACTACAGACGGTGGTGGATTATCAGGATCAAAAAGTTCCGGATCGGGTAGGTTTTTAATCTGGTCGAAACAGACCACGTTGAAGATCGAAAGTGGTGAGAGTTGGACAATATCGATTTCTACACCGATATCATCGAATGGGCGTAATGCTCGGTAAACGGCCTCTCGCTTCATCGCAAAGAGTCCGACTTCCGCGTCAATCGCGCGACCTTCGACAACGACTCCGCCCAACTGCTGCCAGTCCCAGATAACGTCTTCGATAGGAAACGGAATCTGTTGCTTGACTTCGTATTTCACAATGTCGGGTAGTGTTTTGATCTCGACCGGTGGTGGCTTGAAGAACCTCGACAATCCGGCTTGTCCCGAGACACTAATGGCAACCCGATCTCCGATAACTTCGTTTCTGGAGAGGAATTCCTCCAGCGCATCTTTGATGAGTTCCTCAGGGTCTGAATCAGGTTGGCTCAGAACTTTGGGATATTCGATGAAATCGTATTTGTCCGCGACGACGGCTTGGCCATCTGCATCCCAAGTACAACGGAGTGCTTTCAAAGCACACTGGCCGATGTCGATACCCCAAACGGCATTTTGTTTTGCCATCTTTACTGCCTATTAATTTCTGGGAACTACTAAATAAGGTAAAACTCTCGCCAAATGATTGGCTGACTTCGAGCAATCTTTATTATAGGTTCAGTTACGTTGTTTCGTTAAGTTTGTTTCGAGTGGTTTTCTTCAAGACTGTATGGTTTTGCAGGAGTTAAGGACGATTTTGGTCACAAAGTCCGCGGAAACACGCTTAACTCTACCGGATGACTTCAAAATGTGTCAAATTTTCGGTTATAAAACCCGTCTTTTCGTGAGTCATCGGCATCAAGTGCAGGTCAAAACGAGTTGTTCAGTTGGCAGAGTCATTAGACCAGCGACTGACCTGCCGGTCATTACGACCAATTGGATTAATCGGGCTTTACTGTTTTCAGCGTTCGCGACAACGTTTGAGCCTATATTTCATAATGAATTTCTGTCTACCCTGTCCCGAAATCATTGAATTGAGCCTAAAATCGGGGTTTCGAGAGGAATTCGCGGTCTCAAGCCGCATTGTCTTCATCAAATCGGTCAAATATCACATACGCCCGTATGAAAAACTATTCAAAACTCCTGATCGTGCTTCCCTGTCATTCGATGGAAGACTTTCCAATTCACCATCGCGGACACGAGGCAGCCAATCTTTTGGCAAGTTGGACCGCCTTGTGGCATCCGGCTTTGATTGCCTCGGCAGGGAGTATGCCTGGTTGGCATCAAGCAGATAACCCTGACATCGGTTTCGATGAAGATTTAATTGATGATTCGGTCGATTCTGCCCCGGCGGATTCGAGCGGCGTCCTGCTTACCGTGATTCCTCTGATTTCCGAATCCTTATTGGACTCTGAGTTGCTAAGCAATCTTGAATCCAAGCAAGCGGTCGTTTTGTCGGATCTCGACTCACGTGATGCGATCATGGAACGGGCCTTAGCGTCCAACGCAGCGGCGACGCGGTTGGCCGAAGGCCTCGATGTTGGTTTAGTGCAAGATTTCTGTGCCCTTGGTTACGCTTTCCTTCAAGTCCAATTGATGACGCGTCAGCTGAGATACTCGAGTAATCTTGATGAAACGCATTTCTCTGAAACGGTCGCCGGAGCAGCTCGACTTGCAACGGGCGGAGACCTGGCAAAAGCTCGCGAGGCGTTGGGTCGTTGCTTTGATCTGCTCTTGGAGGAGAAAAACGGGTACTACCCGGTTCAGCCCGAATTAATGGACGTTGTACTTACCGCGAGTACGACACTTGGTCGCTCAATGACAAACCAGCTTGAAGTCGACCACCCGATCAATTTACTCCTCAGTGGTGCGACAGGAAGATTAATTGCTGAGGAGCGTCCGCAATTGTTGGAGAAGACTGTTTCGAGGTTGAAAGAAAAGACACTCAGTATTGTCGGTGGTCTGGCTGATGAATTGCCGGATTCGTTAATTGCGAGCGAGTCCATTTTAAATAGTTTGAAACGCGGTCGCGCGATGATTGAGTCACAATTCGACTCCGTCCCCAGTGTTTTTATGCGGCGTCGATTCGGGTTGACGCCGGCTTTGCCGTCGATGCTTGACCAATTGGGTTTCTCAGGCGCTGTCCATGCGACCTTAGACGGTGGGAAATTTCCTCAGAGCTCAAGCTGTAACATTCGATGGACGGGAGATGATGATCAATCTATTTTAGCCATCGGTGATATTCCATTAAGTGCCGCTGACGCCGGTGCTTTTCTCGGACTTGGTGTCAAGCTTGGAGAGCAGATTGATTCGGCTCATGTTGCGGCGGCCGTTTTTGTGCATTGGCCAGACCGGAACTGTGAATCATTTGGAGATCTCGTGCGGATTTCGAAATTTGGTCCGTTGTTCGGTCAATTCGTCACACTCGATGACTATTTTGAATCTGTTTACGATCCTGGATACGGCGATACTTTCGCGTCGGAAGAATACAAACCGCCCTATTTTAAACAATCATTAGAACTCGAATCTCGGCAACCGATCTCCGCTTTTACGACCTATTGGCGCCGCTATGCCGCGGTGGCCTCGTTGCGTGCGTTACTCGTTCATGCCTGTCACTCAAGTGGTTTAGATGCAGAGGTTGCTCAAGGTGTTGAGATCCGAATTGATGGGCTGCAGTCGAAAATAGAAGCGGCTATCGATCAAGAACCCTCTTGTGACAACGAAACTATTGGCGACAACGAAACTACTTGTTCACTTGATACGGATTTACAGCAATTAGAAGTTGAATTGAAATCTCATCTAGATGCCTCCGAACAAGAGCGAAATGAGACTGATCAAATTCGAGTTCTCAACACGCTCGGATGCCGACGAATGGTTGAGGTTAAGTCGGAAGGTTCTAAAGTCGGTACGTTAAAGAAATCGCCTCCGGTTTACGTTTGTGATAGTTCGGATTCGGGAGCACATTGGGTAGTGGAGTTACCATCGATTGGGAGTGTTGGCTTGGACGAGGGGTCGGTGTCTGCGAAAGACCTGTTGCGTAGCGATCCCTTGATTGGTGAAGAGACCACCTTGAGAAATGAGTTTTTTGAATTGTCGGTTGATGAAGAGACGGGGGGAATCCGATCGATTCAACTTTACAAAAATAGAGTCAATCTAATTAGCCAGCAATTGGCGGTTAGGATGCCGGGAGTTGCAGGGACTTCCCATGGCGGTGGCAAGGCCGGCTATACGCGGATGTCTGCCACTGAAATTAATTTGACAATGGAATCGCGGATCGCAGGGACACTTACTTCTCGAGGTGCGTTGTTCGATAATGAAACTAAAATCGCAGACTATTTGCAGAAGGTGCGCGTTACCCGTGGCCAACGTGTGATCGAGGTCGAGGGGGAAATTACCCCGATATCGGAATTTTCAAAATCGGTTAACCATTATGCTTGTTCTCGTTTGGCGTGGAAGAGTGAAGCGTCCCGGTTGGTAGCCAATGCCGGTGAAATTCGGCAAGATATTTACACGGATTGGTTTCACGCAACCCAATATATTGAGGTGTTACAGGACGAAGGCCGGTTGACGATGCTCACGGGGGGGTTGCCTTACCATCGACGCGCGTCTCGGCGATTTGTGGATTCCGTTTTAGTCGCTGGAAAAGAGCGACAGTATAAGTTTGGGTTTGGGCTCGGTGTTAATCTTGATTATCCCTTTGCAGCTGCCGTCTCCAGAATGACGCCACCCTGCATATTAAAACCGTCTCCACCGGCTTCATCAAAATCGAACGAGTCGAGCTGGTTGTTTCATTTCAATCGACGAAACATCGTGGCGACGTGGTGGAGTCCCATTTTTGAGGAAACAACTGGACATCCGTCTTCTGGTCAGTGGGTGGGTGTGAAATTGCGTCTTCGGGAAACTGAAGGACGCGCCGGCTCCGTGACGGTGCGTTGCCCCCGTCCGATCGTCACGGTCGAGCGGATTAAATTTTCGGGTGAATTAGTCCAAAGTTTAGGGTTGGCTGAAGGCAGTGATTCCAGTTTTGTAAGTGAGTTCGGTCGCCATGACTATTTTGAAATTTTAATTCGTTGGAAAAAATGATAGTTGCAATAGATGGCCCAGCTGGCGCTGGGAAAAGTTCAGTGACGCGTTTGCTGGCGGAGAGACTTGGTTTTCAGTTTCTCGACACGGGCGCTATGTACCGCGCCGTTACACTTGCGGCCATTGATCAGGGGATAGATTTGCTCAACGAGTCGGCTCTCCAAACCATTGCGACTGAGATCGAGATAGTGTTTGAGGGTGAAGAAGTTTTCATAGACGGAAAAAATTCGACGTCGGCGATTCGGGAACCGGAAATAACCCGAAGTGTTGCTTCAGTCGCAAATGCACCTTCGGTTCGTTCTTATTTAGTTGATCTTCAGCGGAGAATTGCGTCTCAGGGTAATTTTGTCTGTGAAGGCAGAGATCAAGGGACCGTTGCCTTTCCTGATTCGTTTTGCAAAATCTTTCTGACGGCCTCTCCCAAGGCTCGGGCCCAGCGGCGAGTAGAGCAATTGAGTTTGTCTGGGAAGCCAGTGGAATTCGAAGCCGTAATTCGGGATCAAGAAATCCGAGATCAGCAGGACAGCACCCGGGACGTTGGACGGCTAATGAAAGCCCAGGATGCGATTGAATTGCTCACCGATGACCTTTCACTAGAGGAGGTTGTGGTAGAGCTTGAAAGCATCGTCCGTCAGAGGATTGAGAATAAAACGGCACCCGCGTCTACTGATATCAAATAGTTTATCGGAAGTTCAATGGCGGTTTTGCTTTATGCTATTCCAGGTTTCCACCGGGTTCCAAAGTAATGCAAGAGAAATGGCAGCACACAGAGGACCAGGGTGCCCAGGGTGATGGCGAGTAGTGCATATTCTCGTCGCGTAAGATCCTGCCAGCGGCTCTGTTGGGTTTTCTGGGTCAAATTTGAAATCATGGAGGATGAAATATGCTGAACATTGCCATTGTGGAATTCACCATTGAGTCGCGTGGCAACCTGGCGAAGCGTCGAGGTGTCCTGCCGGGAGTTTTTACCAGCAATGAATTTCCCCGTGATCGGATCGCCAACGCCCACCAGCAGGACGTTGCTGATAGATTTGGGCATCGGTGGCATACCCGTGGACGGAACGGTGTCTCCGTCGGTGACCACCATTAGGATTGTGCTCTCAGGGTTCCATGGAGCGGCGATTTCCGCAGCTTGCTGGAGTCCTTTAAACAGGTTGGTATCTTTCCCTTGAAAGGCAAAATGCATCGGGAGGTCTGAGAGAGTATTTTTAACGACTTCGAGATCATCGGTATCAATGACCACCGGCATCGCTTCGTTGTAAAACGCAATAACGCTTAGTTTGTATTGTCGGATTGGCACTCGATCAAACAGGGATTCGACGATCTCGGCACCGCGTTGGGTGCGACTGATGGTGCCGGTTGGTCCCGCATCAACCAATCTCATGCTTGGTGAAACGTCCAGTAGCAAAATCACGTGGCGTTGTTTGGCGGCATCAATTTCGGTGGAGTTGTGAGTCTTTGGTTTCACAAAGAGCAGCGAAACCAAACCCCAACAAATCAGGCTGTAAGCAATGATCTTCAGCGGAGCCGCCGCTTTGACCCAAAATGCTGGGCTTGATTTGGGGCCAAATGCCAAAGAGGACAGTCGGCGGATGCGGACCATATGAATTGCTTCCGCGCCGGCACTCAACAGGAAAACGCCCGCCGCCGCGAATTCTGGAATGAAATTAATATCTACCATGGCGTGTACCTCAATCCGAAGGCGGAAAAGAGGCTGATGCCCAGAAGCAATAATCCAAGAAAGGCGTAGGGGGTGAAGTGGTCGAGCTGTTCCGCGATCGTTTGTTCGATTTCAGATTTCTGCATGTTGTCAATTTGACGGAAGACGTCTGCTAGAGATTCCGGGTCGCCCGGATTGAAAACCTCACCTCCAGTTAAGGAAGTAATGTTGACGACCGCTGCCGGGGCGTCAAAATCCGCGATGTGAATTGCGAATACCTTGATTCCTTGTTCTACACATCGCTTGGCAATGTCCGCGTCATTTCCTCCGGAAAGATCGCTGCTGGAACCATCGGAAACGAGGATAATCATTCGATCCCCGTCCGCCTGCTCCATCAGGAGTTGTCGGCACGATAAAAGCGCCTTGCCGATTGACGTCCCTCCAAACCAAGGTGGCGCAATCTCCGGTCGCATGAAGGGCGGTGAACATCGGATTGCCGACGTGTCGGTCGTCAATGGGCACCAGTGAAGAACAGCGTTGCCAAAGAACGACAGACCGAATGCGTCTCCCTCGCGGAAGTCAAGGAATGAATTGATGGCCTCCATTGAGGCATCGTATCGAGAACCCGTGCCGAAAGGCGCGGTCATACTTCCCGAAATATCCACACAAAATTGAATATTGGTCACCGCTCGCTTTTGTGTTGGTTTTCCAAGAATCACCGGGCCAGCAAGAATCCAAATGACGATCATGCAAATCAAAATGGGGGTCGACTCGGCGAGGCTAATTATAATACGAGCCACGATTCCTGATCCATGACCGCTGTGGTCAATCGGAATTGGGACGCCGCGAGAACGGCGATTCCAGATCCAGTAGAGTGCGAGGACCGGTACAATCAATAGCCAAAGCACCCATGGTCGGTTAAAGCTGTTGGGCAGCCATGAGATGTTGGGAAGGATTGATTCGGCAAGCAAGCTTGGAAGCAAATCGAACGTCAAATTTTGGATCGGAGATAGCACGTCTATCAGCAGCCTTTACGGAGTCTCGTATTCGGGAAATCAATCCGAAGCGTTGGTTATGTTTTGGTCTTGGTAAGGTTTGAGCAATGCATTGACATCGACGGGTTGAGTGGCTTCGCCTGCAGGTCGGTGGAGCCAAAAATCTATTTGTTCAAGCATTTTGGTAGCCTCGGGATGTTCCCGTAGTGTTGATCTTAATTGGTCGGCCGGAAGATGTCCCAAATTGAGTTTGGTGCTCCAAAACTCAGAAAGGATACGTTCCAGCTCTGCTTGCTGGGCGGGTGTCAAATTACCCGCGATCGCGGCATCGACAAGTGGACGCATTTTTTCAGCAGGCGTGGTTGTTTTCGTAATGACGGACGCTTTTTTTAGTGTGCCACGCCCGTAAAATAAGATTGCGAGTAACCCTCCCAGCCAGACAATTCCGCTCACAAACAGAATGGGAATGTAGTAACTGCGAAATTGGCTTTCGTTTTGCGGCAAAGGAATGGGACGCACCTTGTCTGCTGCTAGAATCGGTTCTACGTTCACCCACAAAGGGGTGGAGGTAAACTCGGAGTCGTCATCTCGTTTTAAATAATCAACGACATTGAATCGCCCAGGTTCAAATCCTCTGAACTCAATGTCGTAACGGAAATCGCTGCCATGGGGGAAAGTCTCAATGATCCGAACCATGGCTGGTACGCGTCGATCAGTATAAGGCTGGGCAATTAAACGAGAACCAGCAATCTTGGTTTGAAGGATTCGTAGAGGAAACCCAACGCTAGTTGTCAGTTCGGTTGTGTTTTGTGCGGTGGCTCCGCCCTCTTGCGTCATGGCAGCTGGAATAAAACCACCGGTGCAAAGAATCAGCAGGAGGGAAAGAATAAATGAAATTCGAATCATCATCGTGCTCCGTTTCCGAGTGATCCTCTCGATTGGAAAAACCAGCGGATCTTATGCGCAAAAGGTTCGTCGATATCGATTAGGAGGTGGTCAATTTGCCGCCGTTTAAGCTCTTGGTTAAGAATGGAAGGGTCTACCCATTCACGATTTCCATGGGTGACGAATTCTCTGCCGGTTTCCGGTTCTCTGGCACGGAAAAATCCGGTGCCACCTAGCTCCCGTTCGCCTGGGTCCCGCAGTTGAATGACAGCGATGTCGTGTAGTTGCGCTGCAATTTTTAGGGAATTGAGCGCGGCAGGTTCGTGCATGTCACTAATGACGATAATTAAAGTCCGATTTTTTAAGCGACCGCACAGCTGACTCAATCTGGTGCCCAGGATGGACTGTTGATTCATCGTGTACCGTCTTAAGTGGTGTAACCACTGCAGTATTTGATCTTTAGATAAACTTGGTTCAACTTGATAGTCATCGCTTCCTGTAGTTTGGATTCCGACAGGACTCACGCGTTCCAAACAGGCAAATGCGAGTCCTCCGGCGATATGCAGTGCTGTAGCGTATTTATTTCGGAGTTGGTTGCTGACGAGCATTGACGCAGAGGTATCGATCATCAGATAGCACGGCATTTGTTTCGGAGATTCGAATTCTTTCACAAATACTTTGCCAGTTCGAGCGGTCACGCGCCAGTCAATAGAGCGTACCGGATCGCCATATTGATATTGCCGCGATTGAACATATTCAACTCCGGAACCGAGAAACGGAGATTTGTCGGTACCGTAATTGAAATTGTCTGCCAGTTTATTGACGACAATCAAAAATTGACGCCAATCCATGGGATCGACGTAATCTAAGTTTCCATGCATTAGTCGAACTCTCGCAAAATGCCTTGGAGTACGGAGGCACCAGTATGTCCATCGGCTAACGCTTCATAATTAAGTCGAATTCGGTGAAGTATGACGTCTTCGGCAAGTGCGTAAAGATCGTCCGGAACGACATAGTGTCGTCCGCGAATCAACGCACGAGCTCGCGAGGCCTTGATCAAAGAGATTCCCGCGCGTGGGCTACAGCCAAGCTCAAGAAGGGGATGGTTACGTGTACGATTAACAATCTCAACAATATGCTCAATAAATGCCTCGCTCACGTAAACCTGTTGAACAGCTTGCATCGCCGAAATTAGGTTATCGCTTGATCCTGCAGGTTCGTTACTGAGCATGTCAAATTCAGTTTGTGCCACCGCCCCTTTTCCTTCGACCCGGATGCCAAGTTGAGCGTTACGCCGCAAAATTTCTTTTTCTTCTTCGGGTTTAGGATAAACCAATCGATGAAGCATCATGAATCGATCGAGTTGGGCTTCGGGCAATTCAAAGGTTCCGGCCTGCTCAACCGGGTTTTGGGTCGCGATAACCAGGAAGGGAGCTGGAAGTGAAAAGTTCTCTCCGCCGATCGTGACTTTTCGTTCTTGCATTGCTTCTAGCAAAGCTCCTTGAACTTTTGGAGCGGCACGATTGATTTCGTCCGCTAAAAGGAGATTGGTAAAAACGGGGCCTTTATGAACTCTGAACTCATTGGTCTTTTGATCAAGTACTTCAGAACCAAGTATGTCCGAAGGTAGCAGGTCGATCGTAAACTGGACGCGGGCGAACTCTAGGTCAATTGTCTTAGATAAAACCGAAACCAGTAACGTCTTGGCCAGTCCAGGAACGCCTTGAAGCAGAAGGTGTCCGCCGGTAAATAGCGCAATCAGCAACCTTTCGACCACGACATCCTGGCCGACAACCACCGTCGCGACGCGGGTTCGAATCTTGTCAATGAATTCGATGACTTCTTTGATTTCTTGATTGGGTTCGTCAGTAGTATCTGGCGTTGAGTCAACCTGTGTCGTAGCGTCTTGTCCAGTCATGAGTAGAATCGATCTCGTTGTTTCGTTGCGTTCGTTAATTGCCCACGTTGTTGCAGAGAAACTGACAAGCAACTCTTTGTTGGCGAACCGTGGTGTCTCCAGTTTAGTAGGTTATTCTAGAATTCGCACCCAACCGATGCGATATCGGAATGAAAGATTAGAAAACAATTGCGTTTCTAATGGAAAAGCGGAGGTTCGCTTAAGATTGAGAACTGTGATTCCTGAGAGAAACCCTGTTTTGCAAAACGTTGGAATGATCCCGATGGTTGCTAACTCGTAGCCAGTGGTGGGCAACTGGAGCGGGATGGGCGTGCTGATAATCAAGAGTTCAAATTTGGGTAAAGTCGGATTGAACCTGCTGAATGGGGAAGACTGTATATCCGGAATATTCGGGTCGATTGCCTCAGAATCACATTGAACAGCGAATTTGCGAAGTCGGGAAGGACAATTCACGAAGGTTCTTTTTGACAGGCAATCAACAGCGACCTATTTTTCTGCACCCTATATTAAAGCGGACGATCATGATGCTGCAGATATAGAGTCGGTTTTCCTCCACCTACTCGTCTAAAATTGAAGTTGATTATGCCGAACGTGCCAGCCTCTCACTCATTCCGGCCCAACCCCAATGCTAGTATTGAGGAAATGCTTGAGAGAATTAACGGAATCACTGGAAAAGCAACGGAATCAAAGTCGGAACCAGATTCTGGAGTCTTTTCAAATCTAAAGCTACCCAATGGTGCCCCCATTGAAACGGCAAATAACCGTGACGCCAATGGCGAATTTTTTCCTTTTGAACCAACGACTTTAGCGGATTCAAAAGTCTCTGAGTCAATGCTTGAGCAATTGATTTGCAAGTTTTTGATGGCGCGTGGAGAAGTGACTGTCAGGCAAATGAGCGAGCAAGTTGGCTTGCCGTTCCATATGATTGATGATGTGGTTGCCCACTTAAAAAGTGAGCAGGTTCTTGGTTTCATTGGGCAGTCAGCTGTCAATGGTTACATGTGTAAGTTAACCGAAGCTGGTCGAGCTCGCGCTATGACTTACTCGGGCTATTGTTCTTATTTCGGAGCTGCGCCGGTCGCATTTTCCGATTATGTCGCGAGTGTAAAAGCACAAACTATTGGCAATCAGCATCCCGGCGAAGTCGAGTTGCATCAAGCGTTTTCTGATTTGCTGATTGATGACAAGATGATGGCCAAACTTGGCCCCGCAGTGAACAGTGGAAAAGGCATGTTCCTTTTTGGCTCCGCCGGTAACGGAAAAACCAGTATCGCAGAACGAATTACTTCTGCATTTGGACCGTATGTTTGGGTTCCGCGTGCAATCACCGTGGATCGTGATATTATTCGCGTGTTTGACCCCATGAGCCACGAGGAGTGTCCACTGGACGAAGGCGAAGGAATTATTAGCGACCAGGCGTTTGATCATCGGTGGGTTCGAATTAAGCGCCCGACCATCGTGGTTGGTGGAGAACTGACCATGGAGCATCTAGAGTTACAATACAATTCGCAAACAGGGATTAGCGAAGCCCCGGTGCAAATGAAAAGTAATACGGGTGTTTTGCTGATTGACGATTTTGGCAGGCAGCGAATGACCGTGGATGAATTATTAAACCGTTGGATTGTCCCGCTAGAAAAACGGTACGACTATCTCAATACCAGCAACGGCAAAAAGGTGCAGGTTCCATTTGACCAGCTCGTTGTATTTTCAACCAATCTCGAACCGAAAGATCTGGTCGACGATGCGTTTTTACGGCGGATACCCTATAAGATCGAAGTTCCGAATCCTAGCATCGAAAATTTCGTCAGGTTATTTAAGATCATGTGTGCGCAATATGGATTTGAATGGCGTCCCAAGATGATTCAATATCTGATCAAACGACATTACGCTCCAATTAAACGAGAGCTTCGAAATTGCCACCCCCGAGATTTGTTGTTGCAAGCTAGGAATTACTGCCGGTATTTCAAACGCCCTATTGAACTTACAGAAGAATCAATCGATTTCGCTTGCGAAAACTACTTTTCGATTATGTAGTTGGGTTTTGAAGCGATCTGGCCGACATTGCCTGACGCGACAATTTTTTCAAGTTACCTGTATGTTCGACTTAGAGGTTGCTAGGAACTCGAAACGGATGCTTAAATTTCGCAGGTGTCCGGCAGTTCGCAACCCAGTTGCTTTCCTAAGCGAAGCGCTGACACAACACCGCTCTCCAGTAGAGGAATGCCGGGGTTGGCATAGGAACCGCAAAACCAAACTCTCCGGTCGGGCTGCGAGTGTAATTGCAGCAGTTGGTCAATGTCGTCACGTGTACTCTCGACGACTGTCGGGCGTTGCAATTTAGCAGTGGCAATCAGCGTTTCTTGATGGGGAGCATCTAGCGGCATGATGGTTTGGAAGTAGGGCTTTGGTGTCTCCCACTCTGGATAAAATTGATTAAGCCAAATCGAGCACATCGCCGCTCGTCTGTCACTTTGAGATAAAAAGTTAAATGTTGACCAGTCTCGTTTTCGCGCGGGCATCCATTGTTCATTGTTATGAACGGCCACGATAACGTTTTCGTATTTGAATCTGGCTAAAATTTCTTTTTCGCGCTGGAATTCGGAGGGTAAAAAACTGGCTGCCGAATTTGCTTGTGTTGCTACGATAACGTGATCAAATTCATGAACGGAATTAACTCCGCCGGTCTGGATTTCAACACAAGCCTTGTTGCCAGAGGAACGAACATTCGCGACGGTTGCGTTAAAGTTGATCTTGTCGACGTCATGAGAAAGAAGGTTTGCAGTGTGCTGGGTTCCATGAACCGTTCGTCGGAGGGGATTCACGCCAATCAACATCTGCATCGCAGAGAGTAAAATGTCCGCGGGGTACCGGTCGAGACTCTGGTAGGAGCACGTGCAGACGGTGGAAGACAGGGCGGGGTATAAGAATTGGTAGATGAACTCATCTGAATAACCGTTGCCAACGAGGTAATCTTTGAAGTTCGTCACCGTGTTGAATTTGGAATTTCTGAAATTTACTAAATCGGTTTCAGCATTGGACATCATCTTTCCAATGTCCCTAACAATCTTGCGTGAAGTTGGTTGCAACAACAGTTGTGGAACTAGGCTGAGATCGAATGATTCATTTAGTTTAAACACAGTTTTCGAGTCAATTTCATCGGTGGGCGAAAACGCGCAGAATGATTTACTGGGATCGACTTCGGTCGACTCGACTCCTACCAGATCATAAAGTTTTGAAAGGTTTGGCCAGAGAAGCGGATTGAACATCCTCGATGGGACATCGCATTGCTGGGAAACCCCAACGTCGGGGATTTCAATTCCATGGGAGGCCATTCCCAGCGACGATTGCTTTTCAAACAAAGTGACGTCGTGTCCAGCACGGTTAAATAACCAGGCGGCAGTAAGACCTGCGATTCCCGTTCCAATCACCGCAATGTGCATGGTTTCGCCTGAAAATGTTTTTAGCTGAAATTTGGTTGGGCCAGGTGGGTTTCAGATGGGGGCTAGACTACTGTGAAATGGCTTAGCCGCCGGATAAACCGAATTTAATTGTACCCCTCGGAGCAACCGTAGCGCGGACAGCGATTTCACATTAAATCGAACAATTACGATCCTAGCAGGCGAAATTTTCTTAGCCACCGGGGCTGACTTTTCCCCAAGGACGCCCTGAGGAGCCCGATTGCGAGCATGGACTGCCCTGCAAAGTCAGGCGGAGTTTAACACAAAAAAATACGGTCGATGATTATCGACCGTAGGAATAATTTAAATCAGCTGCGAATTCTTGGTTAAAAAGGCAGCGTCATTTCCATATCAAGTGGATCTCTGAGGCCATCTCCGAGTTTGCGAAGGGCTTCGGTTTCGATTTGGCGAACGCGCTCACGGGTCAGGCCAAGTTGTTCTCCAATTTCCTTTAACGTATGTGGCTCGGTGTTCTCTAAACCAAATCGCATTTTCAGAACATTGAATTCTCGTTCATCCAGATCATGCATCATGGTCTTAATTTGCTTCATGATATCATTTTCGAGTAATTCTTCCTCTGGACTCCTCATCCTTTCGTCCATGACCATTTCGCCGAGCGACCACCCGGAATCAGATTGATCTGTCTGGGGAGTTGAGTTGTAAATCTGAATTGCTTTTTTAATTATTGGAAGCTTCCGTTTAGGAAGCCCGAGCAGTCTTGCGATCTCTTCGGGGGTTGGGTTTCGTTTGAGTTCGTCGGTCAATCGAACACTCGCTCGTCGCCATTTTGATAATAATTCCACCATATATGCGGGGATGCGAATCGTCTTGGCGGAATTGATTAACGCTCTCTTGATCGATTGTTTTATCCAATAGCTGGCGTAGGTGCTGAACCGTGTACCCATGTCGGGATCAAATCCCTCAACGGCTCTCAATAATCCAAGATTTCCTTCTTCAATCAAATCTTGAAGTCCCAGTCCTTTCCCGGTGTAACCTCGGGCAATATTGACGACGAGCCGAAGGTTTGCTCGAACCATTCTGTCTCGGGCGCGGACATCACCTTTTGCAATGGCGCGTGCGAGTTCTTTTTCTTCGTCAGCATTGAGAAGATTGGTTTCATTGATCTCCCGCAGATACGTTTCGAGGGGAGACTGAAGGCTTCGACTTGTCTTTCGTGTTTTGGCACGTTTCAAATCGGTGAGTTCGTTTTCGATGGGGGCTATATTTTCGTCGGTTGTCATATTTATTCACTTGTGCAATGGAGTGCTGTTGTACAAGAGCTATCGAACCGGACACCACAAAGTCTACAGGACCGGCAAAGTTTAACGATCTACAATGACTGCGACGAACATGCCGATGTTGCTGATCGTTCAACTAAACAGCAACTAGCGAGATAGGATGTGGTGGTTTTTCAATGCCGGGAACTAGTTTTTCGACGGCGTTTTTAACGACTGTCCTTAGTAGTGAAAGACTTACCCGAGCAGAGAGACTTCGGTTCGTGATCTCTTGGTGTAAACCCTCCCGCATTTGATTTTGGTTGAAATGTGGTGTGCGTCAGATTGATTCCGGCTTGGCGGCACGTTTCTTTCATTAAAATTGTTAAATACTTCGCATTTCATTGGCACCCTCTAAAGCAACGTCTTAACATGTTCTTAACAAACTGTATTGTCTTATTCCGTTTATAGGAGTTATTCATGCGACGGTCTTCACACTTCCGACGGCTCGGCTTTACGCTGGTTGAGCTACTTGTCGTTATCGCAATCATCGGGATTTTGATTGGGATGTTACTACCTGCTGTTCAACAGGTGCGCGAGGCGGCACGACGGGCGACATGTGCCAACAACATTCGCCAACAGGTTTTGGCGTTGCACAACTACGAAAGTGCTTATCAAAAATTCCCGCCTGCTCATTTAATTAACGGTTCTTGGTGGGGTGGGCCATTCGAGGTTCAGCCTGCTCCCAATGGATACGCTTCGAATTCATATCCCCATGGTGGCGCGTTTTGGAGTTGGGCGATGGCCGTTTCTCCGTTTCTTGAGCAAGGAAACCTCTACGACAAAGTCAACTTTTCCGCGAGTGGTGCGTCATGGCCATGGTGGCAATTTATGCCGAACGGTGACACGATTATGAGCGTGAGTTGCGCCACGTTTGTTTGCCCTTCCGATCAACGTGGTGACGAAAAATGGGAAGATCCGGGCAACGAAGACATTAAAGTGGCAGTGACATCCTATCTGGGTGTTAGTGGCCGTGACAGTTACATGGCAACCGGCGGTCAGGATGGCATGATCTATGTCAATTCAAAAGTAACGATGGGAATGGTTACGGATGGAACGTCCAACACTCTTATGATTGGAGAGCGTACGCCGGCGAAAGATTTGCAGTACGGTTGGCAGTGGGCTGGTGCGGGTGATAACGTCCAAGGCGAAGCTGATGTCGTTCTTGGGGTCCACGAGCGTATTGGAGTTGGCTGGGGAGCTGATCCTAATGGTTACGAAACAGACTATTTCCGACCGGGTGATCCTCGCAGTCCTGGAAATATTCACCGTTTTCATTTTTGGAGTAGCCATCCCGGTGGTGCAACTTGGGGGCTCGCTGATGGGAGCACTCAGTTCATCTCGTACGATATGGACAATCCCAACAATGGCAGCAATGGATTTGAAATGACTGTTCTCGAAAAAATGGCAACGCGAGCCGGCGCTGAAGTTGGTTTGGATTACCGATAATCGCAATCTCTGTTTAGGCGTTGGTCGCAGGAGTTCGAGGAATGTTTCCTGCTGCCGCGCCGGAACTGGTTGTTTTCAGAGTGAGGAAATGGGCAGGAGATTGGCAAATTTTAATGGCCAAGTTTCTCTGCGGGGTTATCCAATTATTGTTTTGTTTATCGTTAAGATATCGGCAGGAATTATGAAGAATAATGTTTCGAGATTCGGAAGCGTTTTGATGTTATCCGTCATCTTGGCTTTCACGGGCGTTTCAATGACCGGATGCACAAAGGCTTACGAGCCAGACCCGGATGCTCGAATTCCTGATGTGCCGCCCAGCACGCGTGGCGGCAGTCAAGGCGGAATTCCAGGAGACGCGGGCTCTTTAAAGGCCAAAAAAACAGATTCCAGTTTGCATTTGCAGGCGATGCAGTCGGGGCGTCAGGTTTAGTAAGCGTTTGGGGCTGGTAGTTCTGGTCGGCACTGAACAAGTTCTCCGAATGAGCCATCGTCCTTAAGATCAGGCATTGAGAGAAAAGAACCCGTTGTTTGGCGGGTTCTTTTTTATGTTTGTGTAGGTCGAGAACCCATTTGAGCCCGGCTTGGGGTCGCCTAATCTCGTTGCAGTCGACGTGCTGCTTCGATTGCAAAGTAGGTCAACACGCCATCGCAGCCGGCTCGTTTGAAACCGAGCAGGCTTTCCATCATCACCGCGTCCTGGTTCAGCCAACCATTTTTGACAGCCGCCATTAACATGGCATACTCGCCACTGACTTGGTAGGCAAATGTGGGCACGCCAAAAGTCGATTTGACTCTCTGGACGATGTCGAGGTAGGGCATGCCAGGTTTTACCATCACCATATCGGCGCCCTCGGTAATGTCGAGTTGAACTTCGCGAATGGCTTCATCTGAATTGGCAGGATTCATCTGATAAGTTTGTTTACCGCCTCCTGAAATATTTCCAGTTTTTAGATTTGATTTAGATCCAATGGCGTCACGAAAGGGACCGTAAAAAGCTGATGCATACTTGGCGGCGTAGCTCATGATCATGACGTTCTCGAATCCCGCTTGATCCAAGGTCGTTCGGATGGCACCCACTCGCCCGTCCATCATGTCCGAAGGTGCAATCACATCACAACCTGCCCGAGCCTGAACGAGTGCCTGCTCGCACAGCATCTGGACGCTATCGTCGTTGACGACGATTCCATTTCGAACTAAGCCGTCCTGCCCATGGGATGTATAGGGATCGAGTGCGACATCACAAATCACGCCAATCTCGGGGACGGCGGATTTAATTGAGGCAACGGCCTGACAAACAAGATTGTTTGGGTTGATCGCCTCTTCTGCCCCTTCGGTTTTCTTTGACGCATCAGTTTGGGGAAAGATGGCAATCGCAGGTATTCCCAGTTCGTGGGCCTCTTGGACTGAATTTAATAAGTGGTCGATGGAGTGACGGTAAACGCCGGGCATTGATTCGACTTCGTCAGATTTACCTTCTCCCGGTTGTACAAAAACCGGCCAAATCAAATCACTGACACTCAGTTGATTTTCAGAAACGAGGCTGCGCGACCAAGCAGATTGTCGGACTCGACGCATTCGGGTGTTGGGATATTGGGGGTTAGTCATGTAGGCGACGTCTTTCCGCATTTACCGCGTTTGATGTTGGGGTGGTTAATGGTTCGGTGGGTGAGTTATTCGGTCAAATGGCGAGAGTCGTCGAAATGGCTAGAGTCGCGTAAGTTAGAGTCGCGTAAGTTAGAGTCGCCTAAGTTAGAGTCGCCTAAGTTAGAGTCGCCTAAGTTAAACTGAAAGCGGGTGCTTGGGAGTCAGCGTCTAGATCGGACGGCAATCTTTCTCACGAATTTTGAGCTTTTTAACATTTAGGTAAAATCGCCCTGATAAGGAATTTGAAGCGGATAAGTTAGACAAATTACATCAATAAGTTTGAAAGGTGGTGTATCCATTTTACAGGAGTCATTTAATTTATAATAAACGGCTTCGGCATGGTAAAACCAGTCAATGGATATTAAATTATTGTCAGCGTAATTGGGCCATTAAATTTGCGAATTATCGTGACAACACCTCGCTATGCTCACTTCAGGGGGCTCGAACGTCGGTTCGTTCCTTCGCTAATACTGTTAAAACAACAGACAATCTAACCATTTATCAACTCTCGGGTACCGAAAATGCAAAAAGCGGTTCATCTCTTTACACCAGCCAATCGTTCTTATCTGCAAAATAGATCGATTCAGTTCTCGCTGTTCATGGTTGCGGTCCTTTGTATGACCAGTGCTACAGCCAATTCAACGTCTGCTCAGGATTGGGCGGGATGGCGTGGCCCAGAGCAAAACGGGATTTCGCGAGCCACTAATCTTCCTGATGATTGGTCCTTGGAACCACGCAACAACGTTGCCTGGATGTCAGAGGTCGGCGGTCGGGCAACTCCGATTGTGCTCAACGGGAAAGTCTACCTCAATTGTCGGACAGATGACGACGTCAATGATCCAGATGAAAAGGTAAATGCGCGGGAGCAGGTGATCTGCTGGGATCTTGAAACTGGCAAAGAATTGTGGCGAGATGTGTTTAATGTTTTCCAAACCGATATTCCAGCGCCTCGGGTTGGCTGGGCTTCGATGTGCGGTGACAAAGAAACTGGATACGTTTATGTTCACTCGGTTAGCGGAATTCTTCGTTGCTACACCGGTGACGGTGAAAAGGTCTGGGAGATTTCACTCGCTGAAAAGTACGGGAAGATTTCAGGTTATGGCGGACGAACGCAAACTCCGATCATCGATGAAGATCGCCTGGTTTTAAGTTTTATGGCGACGAACTGGGGCGTTACAAAGGGGCCTTCGCCGCGTCACTTTTACTATGCGTTTGATAAAAAGACTGGTGATCTTCAATGGGTCTCTGCACCTGGTGGACCTCCTAAAGATACTAATTATTCAGTACCCGTTGTCGCGGTCGTCAAAGGGCAACGGCAATTAATTGGCGGTAATTGTGATGGGCATGTTTATTCGCTCAACGCGAGGACTGGAAAACCGCTTTGGTCGTTTAAAATGTCGCTTCGCGGATTGAATACAACGCCAGTTGTCGTCGGTGATTATGTTTACATGTCACACGGTGAGGACAATTTTGATAATACGGAGTTTGGTCGTGTGCAGTGCATTGATGCAACCGGTACTGGAGACGTGACCGACACGCACAGTGTTTGGCGCGTCGATGGTGTCAAAGCGGGGTACACTGCATTAGTTGCTCACGATGGAATGTTGTTTGTCGTTGCGGATCTTGGAAACATGTACTGTTACGATACCAAGACGGGAGAAGAACTTTGGGTTCACGATCTTGGCACGGTTGGAAAGGGGTCTCCAATCTGGGGAGACGGCAAGATATACGCTACCGAAGTTAATGGAAACATGTGGATTCTTGAGCCTTCACGCGAACGATGCAAAACGTTATCTCACGAAAAGATCTCTTCCCGGGTTGGTTCTGGAATGGATGAGATCTATGCCTCTCCAGTTATTGCGGACGGTCGCATTGTTCTTGTGACCCGTGATCGAACGATTTGTATTGCGGACGAATCCAAAGAGGTTGTTAACGGGGCACCGGTTGCGTTGGCACCTGAAACAGCCCCAGTGGACGAAATTGACATGATTCAATTACGGCCTTATGAAACAGTTGTACAACCGGGATCGACGACGCAGTACGAGATGCACGCATTCGATGCTAATGGTCGCTTTCTTCGAAAATTACCTATCAAAGAGTTGGTGGCGGACGCCAGTTTAGCGGGATTTACAACGGCTGGTGGCAAAGTGACCGCACCGACGACGGAGAGTCATATCGCTGGAACTGTTACTGCAACGGTTGGAGATAAAACGGCAGTTGCCCGAATCCGGATGTTCAATCCAGCGAAAGTCTGGAAATGGGATTTTAATGGATTAAAGCCACCAGTGGGCGTTCCCGCTGGTTGGATGCGAGCTTTCGCGAAATTGAAGCCGTTCGAAGTGGATGGTGAGAAGGTTCTGAAGGTCACTGGCGGAGCAGAAGCCAAAGGCCGACCAAGCCACCAAATCGGTCTCGGTTACGGTGGAATGAAGAATTATGAAATCCAGGCTGATGTGCGACTGACGGAGAAACGCCGGCAGTTGGGAAGTATTGGACTTTCAAACAGTCGGTATAATCTGATCCTTATCGGAAATTCGAGCAAGTTGGAAGTTCTTTCCTGGGCTCCTCATAAGCGAATGGCTAAGAGCGTTCGGTTCCGAAGCGATCCGGATGTGTGGTACACCATGAAAATGAAGGTTGACGTCGTCGACGGCGAGGCCAAGATTTCTGGGAAAGTCTGGAAACGCGATGAGGCCGAGCCCGAAGCTTGGACGATCGAGGTGGTCGACCCTCATGGAAATGAATCAGGCTCTCCGGGGCTGTATTTCTATGCTTTGGCGGACTGCTATTTTGACAATGTGATTGTGACGCAGAATTAATCGCGTCGGCTGTTGCGATCATCGAGCTCATTTTCTGACGGGCTTGAAAGCAATGGGCTTGGTCTCATTGTTCATCGCAATTGATCACTCCAATTGTTCACTCCATTAAAAAATTAAAATTAGACTAACACTTGATCAAGGAATAATTATGAAAGCGATTCGAGTATTATCGCTTGCGGCTCTCGCATTGGTTTTGACGCTCTCCTATGCATCGGCAGATTGGCCGATGTGGGGCGGAACGCCGTCTAGGAACATGGTTTCTGGTGCAAAGGGAGTTTCAATAAAATTCGATTTGCAGGCAGGCAAAGATGGAAATGTTCTTTGGCAGCAAGGCTTGGGGTCGCAGACCTACGGGAATCCAATTGTTGCTGACGGAAAAGTTTTCGTTGGAACCAACAATGGTGGTGGTTGGCGAAAAGACAAATATCCTTCTGAAAAGGATCTTGGAGTTCTTCTCTGTTTCTCCGAAGCCGATGGTAAGTTCATGTGGCAGTTGTCGCGGGAAAAATTGGCTGCTGGTCGCGTGAATGATTGGTTACTACAAGGCATTTGCTCAGTTCCAGCCGTAGAAGGTGACCGAATGTGGGTCGTCACGAACCGTTGCGAATTGATGTGTCTTGATACGGACGGATTCCTGGATGGAACCAACGACGGTGTAGTTCAGGACGAAGTGGATGCTACGAAACAAGATGCCGATATTCTCTGGAATCTCGACATGATCGAAGAGCTAGGTGTGTTTCCACATAACCTCGCGACTAGTTCGCCGGTAATCTTTGGCGACATCGTTTACGTGGTAACCTCCAACGGTGTTGACGAAGCTCACTTAAATGTCCCTTCGCCTCGCTCCCCCTGTTTTTTAGCAATTGATAAAAACACGGGGAAAGTTTTGTGGGAAAAGAACCAACCGTTTGATGGAATCCTTCATGGCCAGTGGTCATCACCTGCGATCGGGATGGTCAATGGTAAAGCTCAAGTGATTTTCCCCGGTGGCGATGGATGGGTTTACGCTCATGACGCTGTTTCAGGAAAAGAAATTTGGAAATGTGACCTTAATCCGAAAGCAACCAAGTGGGAGCTTTACGGGAAAGGTACCCGCAACTCGATTATTTCAACGCCTGTTTTCTACGATGATAGTGTGCTTATCTCGGTTGGTCAGGATCCGGAACACGGCGAAGGGGTCGGTTATCTTTGGCGGATAGACGCCACGAAAACAGGCGACGTAAGTGCCGAGCTTGGCGAAATCGGTAGACCCGGTAAGCCGAACCCGAACAGTGCCATTATCTGGGCATACGGCGGCGAAACCCAACCGACAATCGTCGAAGCGGAACGATTGGAAGAAGTCGAAAACATGCTCGCTGATTTGAAATCGATTGAGGCTGATCCTGCCAATTCAGGAGCAAGTCTGGCTGATTTCATGAAGAAATATCAGGGAAAGTTTGATGATGGAATTCTGCACAAAAACTTTACTGAGAAAGATCTGAGCCCGGAGCGAGAGGCCGTTTATCGACGAACCATGTCGACTGTCGCTGTTGCGGATGGGTTGGTGTTCTCTGCTGACCTCAGCGGATTTGTACACTGTATCGATTTAGAAACCGGACAACGGTATTGGGAATACGACATGCTCTCAGGAGTTTGGGGCTCACCTTTGGTTGTCGATGGAAAAGTATTCATTGGTAACGAGGATGGGACACTTATGATATTCAAGGCGTCCAAAAAACGGGCTCAGGTTTTGGCCAAAAAAGAGACGGTTAATTACTCCGCGATTTACAGCACTCCAACGTTTGCCAACGGTAGGATGTATCTTTCCGATCGGACACGTCTCTATGCGGTTGACGTGACTGAAAAGAGTGATGAAACGGATAAGTAATTTGGGTGCTTAACCTAAAGCAAAAATAAAAGCGAGGCTTTCGAGCCTCGCTTTTTTTTGTTTCAACTCAGTCGGCCAATTGCAATTTTGTAGTTTGGCCAACTCTATAAAAATGAATTAATCAATGCCACGGTCATCCGGTGCCGGGTTCGGTGTGGAGCTGGCATCAAACCCGCTGGTTGATTCATTATCGGTGACATCATCGTGGTCGCCATCGTCACCATCGCCGGCGTCGACCATTTCGGCAGCGTCTAGTTGATCACCACGATCCACCGATAGGACCTTGCCCTGGAAGCTCAGCATTTCATCAATCCGAGCCAGTTTGCCTTTGTAGAATGGAAACCACGGGGTGCGATAAAGACCCACGACACGTTTCATCGTAAAAATTGGTTTGTTCATTCTGGTTTTTAAAGAAAGCGAACCGACGCCGGAAAGAAACAGCTCAAGGTAATCGAGTGGTTCATTTTCGGTTTTTAATCCGATCAATTCGAATCGTTCGCCCTTCCCACCGAGTCGATTTACCGTCAATCCGGACTCGTCAATTCGGACTCGCATGTGGGTTCGGCTATAGATGAAATTCCCAAGCCAGATACAGGTGAACACAAGTGACATCATTACCCAGCCACCCGTATCCATGGTTGGTTCAAGACCGCCAAGGAAATTGCCCATGATCTCAAAGGGACGGAAAGTACCTTGGATTTCCAAGACGACAGGAATTCCGACTAAGGTACCAATCATAAAAAACATTAAGAAAAATTTACTCTTTGGCAAATTGAATCGAAATGCGATGTACCAGACCAGCATTACTGTCAATCCGATCCAAAACAGCATGTGCGGATCAAAGAAGGGAGTTTTGGCAGACATCAGCGAAAGCGATTCTTTGTAAGCCGCAGCTATGGCTGTATTTCCCGCATCGGTAGATTTTGCGACCTCGTTTTCGAACTGTTTTGTGATGGCATCAAATGTAGTGGTATCGATTGAGCCGACAATTGACTTGCCTGGCACTAAAGAAAGCAGTGCCAAAGCGAGGAAAAGAACTGCGGGGTAACCAGCTAAGATGCCAGGAAGGTGATCATAAAGAACGATCGGTTTCAGCGTAGGCGGTTTTTCGGACATAGACTTTGATCCAATGGGTGTTTAGGTACGGGCTGAACTTAGTTCGTGCCGCTTTGCACAATATCGTAAAAAAAATTCAGCGTTGCTGCAATTTGCGAATTTTGGTTGTTGGTTAGTTTAGCGGCTCAACAAGTGTGAAAGATTCACTTGGGATCCTTTGACGTGTGAAAACACGACTAAACGCTAGTTTAGTCCCATCTCTTTAATCAAGTGTTTTGCCCCGTATACCTTGTCGGTAATCCACAATACGTACCGAATGTCGACTCCAATGGAGCGACTATACTCGGTATTCCAAGCAAAATCATTGATCGTGGCTTCAAACGCTCGATCAAAATTGACGCCAACGAGTTCGCCTTTTCCGTTCAGGATTGGACTTCCCGAGTTACCACCGGTCGTATCGGTGTCGTAGAGAATTGCAATTGGAATGTCTTTCAATTTGGGATGCATGTAAGGGCCAAAATCCCGTTTGGCAGACATGTCTAATACCTTTTCCGGGGTGATGAACGGTGCAACGCCTGTGGTTTTCGCGACCACACCACTGAGTGTGGTTGCTGGTGATTTGTAAACTGCATCCTCGGGTGAGTATCCCCGAACGGTTCCAAACGTGAGGCGAAGTGTGCCATTAGCATCAGGAACGAAATCTGTATCTAGAAACTGTTGTTTTAAAGTTATTAGCTCTCCGTAGTAGAGGCCAAGTTGGCCATCTCGAGCTTTGCCTGATTCTCGTAATTCAAGATACTGGGGATACAGTTTCACAATCAATTGAATGAATGGATCTGAATTTGTTTTTAATTCTTCGGTGTTTTGATTTAGGCAGGCCTGAAGGAAGGTCGGATCTTTCAATTTGGTTCGCTTGTATAAATCCTTAAGTACGAGTCCATCGAGTGCGGGAACCTCCATTTCGTCATTCTTCATTTGATCGATTAGCTGAGCCAGTAACGTTTCGTCAACGGCCAGATTCAGATCCTTTTGAATCATCATTAATCGGGAGACGGTTTGTGAAAAATTTCGATCCATGTAGGCCGACTCTCGCTCGAGATCGGGTTTTTGACGCTCATGGGCGGAATCGTAAATCGTAAAGGCCATTCGTAACAGTTGACTGGTGTTACGAAGGTTTTGGAAATTGGCTTCCTCGACGGCAGTCTCGCTCAACGTCTTGTAAACCGAATCAAGATTATCGAGCAACTGGCCGTATTTGGCTTTGCGCACGGGATCCGCATCAATATATGCCTGTAGTTTTTGTTCCTCGGCGGAACGCTTGGCAACAATTTGTTTACGCGTCAGACCTTTTAACTGTCCGCGTGATCTTTTCTCGGTATTCGCTAGACTTTTGATTCTGGAAAGTAATTTTAGCGCGACGGCACGGTCATCTTCACCGGCTTTTTCCATGGTGGCGATCTGTCGTCCATAAAGGTCAACGATATAGGGCAGGCGGACGTCTTGTTCGAAAGATAGGAAGCTAGATGTTTTATGTCGCGCCGTTCGTCCGGGGTATCCGAGCAGCATAACGTAATCGCCTTCATTGGCACCTTGCGGAGCGACTTGGATAAATCGCTTTGGTTTGTAGGGAACGTTGTCGGTAGAGTAATCAGCAGTCGAGCCGTCGGGAGCGACATAGGCTCTCATGAAAGAGAAATCACCGGTGTGCCTTGGCCACTCCCAGTTATCAACGTCACCTCCAAAGTTTCCGATGGAAGACGGTGGAGCAAAAACAAGGCGGACGTCTTTGATATAGGTATAGAGAAACAGAACGTAAGTTTTGCCGGTAAACATTTCGGCAACTTCCGCGCGCATTCCCGGGTTTTCTTTCTCGGCACGTTTTTCAATTACTTTTCTTTCACGGGAGATGGCTTTGCTGCGATCAACAAAGGACATGTCAGCGTTGACGACGCTCAGGACTTGCTTGGAAACATCAGAAAATGACTCTGTGACGCGAACCGTGTAGCCAGCGGCGGGGATTTCTGTTTCCCTTGTTTTGGCTTGAAATCCATCTTTTAAATAGTCATTTTGAGTTGAACTGGCCGACTGAATCGCTCGGTAGGCACAGTGGTGGTTGGTGATGATCAACCCCTCCGGTGAAACAAATGAGCCGGTACAACCATTAACGCGACAGATTCCATCGATCAAGCAGGTTTCATTGGGGTTAAACAATTCAAGTGCGGTTAATTGCAGTCCCTTCTGGGATAAATTCAGCCTAGCGATCTCGCTAATCGGGTACATTCCCTCATCGGAATGAACTTGCGAAGTTGCAAATAAAGATAGTAGCGCGAACGTTATCAATTGATAAACTTGTTTCATCGAGACTCTTTCAGAAAGTTCGTATTGTAGCTATCGCCAAGGGACCACCGCTTTGCATTAGTATGAAGAACGTTTTACCGAGGGGGTAGTCCATTTCTGCTATTATTAATGATTCGGGCATTCAAAACCAAACGAGGTTTTGAAAAAATTGATTTTTAAAAAAGAAATAGCCACTCAACTGCTGACCCTTTGATGGGGGGCGATCCGATTTATCTTTGTTATTGAGATTTAAGATGATGTTCAGAGCAATTTTTATAGTTTTGGTTTCAGTTTTTTTTCAGCACCAAATCAAAGACGCAATCGCGTTGGCTGTCCAAGGGGACATTGAGCCTTCCGTTCCCAAAGATGTTTCGACGTTATCGAGTGATTCCAAGTTGCGTCCGTTTGTTGGAATTGAAAGGGCTTATTCTCAGCTTCGGTTTGATCGGCCTGTCTACCTGACGGGCGCTGGTGACGGGAGTGGACGGGTTTTCGTTGTTGAACAAGGCGGAGTCGTCCGCTGGTTTTCTCAAACGGAAGATAACCCAACCAGTCGTGTGTTTCTCGATATGAGCGGACTTGTAAGTCGCCGCGGGAATGAGGAAGGTTTGATAGGTTTTGCATTTCATCCTGACTTCAAAAACAATGGACAACTCTTTTGCCACTATTCATCGAATTCGAATCGAACAGGTGAAAAGGAAGTTGCATCGAATGTGATTTCTAGATTCACCGTTTCCGAAGATCCTAACCTTGTGCTTCCGAATTCTGAAGAGATTCTCTTAACCATTCCTCAGCCTTTTCCAAATCATAATGGTGGTGCGATGGGGTTTGGTCAGGACGGTTTCCTCTATTTTTCTTTAGGCGATGGGGGATACAAAGATGACCCGCTCGGTAATGGTCAAAATCTAAAAACGATGCTTGGTGGTATCAATCGAATTGATGTTGATTCTAGGGGTCTACCAAAATCTTATGGCATTCCGAATGATAATCCGTATTTACAGGTAACAGGGGCAGCACCCGAACTTTACGCCAGTGGGTTGAGGAATGTTTGGCGATTTTCATTCGACCGAAAAACGGGAGAACTTTGGGCTGCGGATGTTGGACAGGCGAGAACCGAAGAAGTCAATATAATTAAAAAAGGCGGCAACTACGGATGGAATCGGTTTGAGGCAAAGGACGACTTCAATCTCAATACGGTGATGGCCTCCGAACCGCAGGAAGCACCCATTGCTACCTATGGCCACCAATGGGGTGGTTCCATCACTGGTGGAAATGTTTACCGAGGCGATCGTTTTCCCGAGCTTCAGGGGGCTTATTTTTTCGGCGATTATATGACGGGTAACTTATGGAAAACCACGAAAGATGCTGGCGGTCGCTACGATACTACATTGGTTCGAAGAACGGGGCGAAGCATTGCATCGTTTGGCGAAGACGATGAGGGTGAACTGTATCTATTAAGTTTTGACGGGGGGATTTACCGAGTTGTTGCGACGTCAAAACCAGAAAATACGTTTGCCGACTGGCCGCCGTTACTTTCGGAAACGGGGTTGTTTGCCTCGATGAAAACCAAGGAGTTGGCAGGTGATTTAATTCCATATGAGGTAAATGCGCCCTTTTGGTCCGACAATGCGAAGAAATCTCGATTTTTCAAGTTACCCAAGGGAAGCCATCTGGTGTATCGAGAGTCAGGCAGTTGGGATGTACCTGTCGGAGCGACCGTTGTTAAGAATTTCCAAGCCAAACATGGGCGATCCTTTAGGATGTTCGAAACACGTTTGATAAAACGAACCCCTGACGGTTGGGAAGCCGCAACCTACGTTTGGGATAAAACGGGTGATGATGCTGAGTTGTTAACCGGTGGTAAGCAATTTGAATACAGGAATTCATCGGTCGTTCATTCGTGGCACGCTCCCTCTGCCTCGGAGTGCGCTAGTTGCCATGTGGACAGCGCGGGTTATGTGTTGGGCTTATCCACTCGGCAATTAAACCGGACAACGGAAACTGGAGTGAATCAAATTTCCGAATGGTTAAAACAAGGTGTTTTGTCAGCGCCAGCAGACATTGAGTGGGCTGAGCAAGTAAAATTCTGTTCACCCTACGATGAGCAATTTTCACTTCAGCAGAGATCGCGTGTATGGTTGGATGTGAACTGCGCGATGTGCCATCGGCCTAATGGTTCAGGTAACGCAACCATTGACTTGCGGTTCGATACGCCATTGGCAGAAACCAAAACGATGGATGTACCGCCCGCTCAGGGCGATCTTGGTGTTGCGAATGCAAAGATTATCGCAAGTGGTGATCCAAGTCGGTCTCTTTTGGTTCATCGAGTTGAGACGCTGGGGCAAGGGAGAATGCCGGGAATGGGAAGCAACCGGGTCGATACCCAAGCAGTCGTTTTGCTGACGGAATGGATTCGCCAGATGGCCGTTGAGCAGGGAACTTCTGAGCCATCGCTGAAATAGTCAGTTACAGTTTGGCGTCGAGAATTTCGAGTAATATTCGCAGCGTGAATTCCGCAATGTCGAGATTGTCTGTTGCATTTTTAATTTTGGGTGACATGCCAATTAGGTTGTTGTTCACAAAGGCCTCATACATGGCACTCTGAAGGTTGGCATCAGCAATTTCTAACTGCACAACGGTAGTTTCAAAATCTGCCACCATCGACTCTGTGGAATTAAGATAAATCCACGGCATCAGTTTTCGAGAGATTAGTCTGAGCTCCGCAGAGCGTTGAAGTTGTGTAATTAAAGCCTCAAGATTTGGAAGAAATTTCTGCGTGGATAGCTTCGAGGCAACGGTCAAACTCTGTTTTTTAATGTCCATCGTGTTCGAGACGCGAACAGAGTGATTCGCTTTGATGTCAATCGCATCGGGCGATTCAAAGCCATAGGTTTCACCGCTGGCAAGCAAACATAAAAAGAGAAGGAGCGAGATGATACATCGTTTTATTAATGATTGTCTCATCGTTACTTTCAGGCAGTGGGGCAATGGGAATGAACTAAATTCGGTTAGCTAGATAAAGACTCTTCGGTTGTAGACAACCCATTCGAGGGTAAGGACGGCGAGGGCGAGAAATGCGAGGATTGTCCAGAAATCCCGACGAGCAGGTTCACGAGTAGGATTTCCTTTGATCGCTTCGTATCCGAGCATGAGTTCATCGCGAACGGCAATATCACTTTCCAAACGGTCGAGTAGATTAACGGCAAATAATTGGTCAACTTCAGCGCTTCCTTTTTCGCTTACCGAATAAATCCCTGTTTCTTCCGCTTGATTGTAGACGAAGCTTTTGTTTGGTTGTTGTTGAAGCGACTGTTGCTTGCCTTGTGGGTTTTTTATGTCGATTTCATCATAAGGATATCGCGGTTTAATCTTTACGGGTTTGCCAGGCCGGTTCGTAAGTAGGGAATTAAAACGGGAGCCACTTCCTAAAGTGCGGATGATATTCTGCATGAAAAAGGGGAAACTAGGTTTCTTGTGCCAGTCTGTGTTGTAGGGAGTATCCCCATCCTCTTCATATAAAATCATCGGAAATCCAATCACGATGTCTTCAAATCCCGATCGCGGACCGATCGCAATGATAGATCCGTCAATGGACTCGACTAAATTCGTACTGCCTTTTGGCCCTTTAATGATTTGTCCATTAAGAATCGAAACGCTTTGCATCTGTACATCAAACATGATCGGATGCGAGTTGTTTGTGTAAATGATGGGTGTGATTTCTAAGTCTTTCGTAAACTTCCAATCTTCGCCAGAGGGTAGCGAGGAAAAGAACACGGTGTTGCAAGCCGGCATTGTCTCGGGAGAGCATTGGTCAAAGATCACTAAATCGTAAATACCAAGTGCCGCATTGGTTTGATAGTCTTTTTCTTTAAGAAAGCTTCGTTCAACAAATGTAACCTTTGCAATCTTCTTAAGGCGGTCAGTCGAACTGGCAAGTTTTAGCGCGGGGTTATAATCTGTAACTACCAAAACGTTCGTCAGTCGAGAGGGATTGAGAACGCAATAGGCTTCATTGTCGAGGAGGTATTCATCCGCTTCATCGATCTTAAATCGAATGGGAGCCGCTGATTCAAGAACCCCTGCCACGGAAGTCAGGTCGAATTTGAGGGATAGTCCGCCGGGGGGAGACTGGTCGATATCGGCGAGTCGGTCATTTGATCCCAGGGACATGTTAGATTCAGAAATTTCTCGACCTGGAACTGTGACGGTGTCTGCGTCGGTTAATTGGTCACCAATGAATAATGAAACCCCCACAGTTTTGGGTTCAAATCCTGAGTTTTGCAACCGCACGAACGCCTCGATCGTGCCCCCTGTATCCAACTGGTCATTTACTGAGAATGTCGTAATCCCAACGTTGCTCGCTGGGGCCACCGCTCCCACGGGTTGGTAGACAGCCGTCAATTCTCCCGGAGCATATTTGTTAACTTTTTTAATTGCGCCATCGCTAAAAATATACATAGTCGCGGCGAGTGCATCGGCGACCTGAACGTCGGTATTACTAAATTTATCACTCGTCCGGCCTGGATTAGCCAACCCAGTCGCCGCAATTAAAGCTCGATTGAGATCGCTCCCTTGTTGAGTCACTTGGATGGACTTTACTTTTCGCTTTAAGACCGATTTGTTTTTAGTGTAGGATTGATCGACGCCCTCGGTATCTGAAAAGCTGATGACCATGGCCGCGTCGGTCGATTTCATGCGGTCAATCAAAGTGTAAATTTGATTTTTTGCATCATCCAACCGCGTGATTCCCGATTCGGTATCAGTCGCACTCATACTTGCTGATTTATCGACCAGAAAAATGAATCGATCACCGGCTAGTTTTTCACCTTCGCAACCGGGTCTCAAGCAGGCAAGCATGAGGATTAATACGACGAGTAGCTGAAGCCACATTAGGAGGTTTTTCCGAAGACGCTGCCAAATACTATTGACGTGCATGTCCTCGATGGTTTTGGTCCATAGATAAGTACTGGGGACTTCAAGCGGTACTCTTCGAAGTTTTAAAAAGTAAAGCGAGAGAATCAAAGGTGGAACTAATCCTAAGATTAGCCACTGATACCACGGCAGCATGTTGAGCAAATTCACCGAACCAAACCCCGCTGTCGAAGGTAACGGGAAACGAGACGGTCGACCGATCGTTCGGTGCTGGTCATGGTGTAGACGATCCCACGGCGAGAACTGAAGTCTCGTGCCTGTTCGATAAATGCTGCCAATGTCTGCTTGTATCGATCGATGAGTCGCTGGCTGACACTAACCTCTGCAATGTCCTGATCTTCACAGTCGACCAGTTTAAGGTCACCGTTGATGTCGGGATCGATTTCTTCTTGGGACAATACATGAATCAGATAAATGTCGAGATCTCTGGCAACCAGATACTTGAGCGCTTCTTCGTATCCTGATTTGTCCATTAAGTCGGTGATTAATACAAGAATTCCTTTGCCTGTATTTCGTAAGCAAAATGCTTTCACCGCCTCTGTCATAGAAACCGTCGATTGCGATTCCATCCGCTCGAGGTGATCGACCAGTTGCCAAAGACTCGACCGACCACGAAGTGTAGGAGCATTGCTGTTTCGAGATCCATCAAGAGCTTCGATTTTGACTCGATCGGCTCGGCAGAGGCCAATGTACCCGAGTGCCCCGGCAAGTTGTTTGGCATATTGGAATTTGGTTGGGCTGCCAAATTGCATAGACGGACTGACGTCGATTAAAGTGTAAAAGTGGAGATCCTCTTCTTCCATGAATAATTTCAGGAATAATTTATCGAGGCGGGCGTACATGTTCCAGTCGATAAACCGCAGATCGTCACCCGCGACGTAGTTTCTGAAATCTGCAAATTCAACGCTTTGTCCTTTGCGTTTGCTGCGGCGTTCACCTTTCATCCGTCCACGAAATATCTTACGACTGACGAGCTCCATTCGCTCCAGTTGGGCGAGAAGAGCAGGGCTTAAGAGTGGTTCGTCTTGCGGATTCTTTTTTGAAGGGGCTACTTTGGCCATAGTTTTCCGATGATCTAAGTGCGAAGCGTACTTCGAAAAGGGTGGTTAATCGTCAAGTTTTTGTGGTACTTGATCGAGGATTTCAAGAAGGACTTGATCCGACGTGATGCCTTCTGCTTGAGCTTCGAAGTTGGGAACAACACGATGCCGCATGGCGGGTAAATAGGCTCGTCGAATGTCTTCAAAGCTTACATTGAAACGTCCAGCCAATAGCGCGCGGACTTTGGATGCTAAGGCAACGGTCTGGGCACCACGGGGACTCGCACCCCAGCGAAGGTAATCGTTAGTCACTTTCGGGGCAAATTCGCCTTCTGGATGGGTGGCCAAGTTTAATCTGACGATATAGTCCTGAAGATGATCCGCCAGAATCACTTTTCGAACCAGTTGTTGCCATTCCTGAATCTCACGACCATCCATGACGGTGTCGGGTGTGATGGAGATTCCTTTAGTCGTTCGATCAAGAATCGTGGCCAGCTCTTCGCGATTGGAATAGCCAACGACGAGCTTAAATAGGAAACGATCTAACTGAGCCTCGGGAAGCGGATAAGTTCCCTCCTGCTCGATCGGGTTTTGTGTGGCCAGAACAAAGAACGGTTTGTCGAGAACGTAGCAGTTTCCTGCGACGGTAACGGTGCCTTCCTGCATGGTTTCGAGCATGGCAGATTGGGTTTTAGGGGTGGCACGATTAATTTCATCCGCCAGACAGATCTGTGTAAAGATAGGTCCTTTTTGGAATTGGAATTCACGTCCTCCCTCGGGTGTTTCGACCACCATGTTGGTCCCGAGAATATCGGCGGGCATAAGGTCAGGAGTGAACTGAATGCGATTGGATTGAAGATTAAGTGCCTTCGAGAGCGTCGAAACTAATAGAGTTTTCCCCAAGCCCGGTGCACCTTCGAGAAGGCAATGACCGCCAATCATCATACAGGTCAAAACACCGTGAATGATCTCGTCATGCCCAACGATAACTTTTCCGATTTCATCTTTGATTTGCTGGTAGCGTTCGCGGAATTTTTCGGCTTGTTCTTGGAATTGCAATTCGTCGTTCATAGTTTTCAGATTTCCTGAGAGCTAAATTTAAATGTCTGGTGGGGTGTATAATTAAAGCGTGTGACAGCCTTGTGGGCCGAAAACTTATTTATCTGTTTTTCGCTGCTGATGTTTTACTTTTCTTTTGGCATCGAGCAGGCGAGATGTGTAGGAATTCGATTCATCCGCATCGAGTTTGTCACGGTGAATTTTTGGCGGCATTGCCGGTGTCTTTTCGATTTCACTAGCTATGATTTCATCAAGCTTTTTACTGCCGCTGACGTTGGTTTCGTTTTCGGGGACGAATTTTGTCGTCGCCCGGCGCGATTCAATTCCTCTTTCGATTTCTGCTTTTCTACTTTTTAAACGATCAATGCTTGCTGCAACGGTTTCGGCGCGGCGTCGGAATAGTTTTTGTTTCACCGTTTCGAACCGTTCGGTGAACCAATCGGAAGTTACAAAGAAAGATAGGTAAAATGCGACGTACACCGACAGCAGCGCGATGACTGCCGCGATGGTCCACCAATCGACGATTGGCATTTCAACTTTGAATCCACTTTCTAAGATTGTGGGCACTAAAAGTGCGACGAGTCCAATTGCAGAAAAGACGGCGGCGAAGCAACTGATGATCGCTACCGGAGAGGCCGAGACGCGCCGGACAAATACATCGGAAAAGAATGCCGTTCCACAGAGAACCAAAAGCCAAGGCCAGATATCCTGAATTCCGATGGCAGCGGAGAGAGTGGGCCGAAATGTATTGGTGGTGAGCGATTCACTCAGCGCCGTTCGTCCCTGCTTATTTAACTCACCTGAGTTGAACCATTCGGCTCGTGGTTCTAGCAAAGGATCGAGAGTGACCCCCGGCTTACCGCCTCTTGGCGTCATCTGGCTGAGTGTTTCTAAAAGTGGAATATTTGCTTGTCGATCAGAAAATTCGGTGGAGTACGGGACGTTGATTCCAGCGTTAAGACGCTCATATCCATCTCCAGGGAAGATAGTGTAGAGGAGGTTTCCAGTTCCCTCGACCGGGTGCTCGGCGACATATCGTCCAGGCCCAACTTGATTAAATTCAAGGTTGACTGCCTCTGTCTCAGTAGAATTAGCAGAGTTCTTGATTCCAGTGCCGCTAAGATTCAGGAAGTTAATTAGTTCTTCATTCTCATCCAAAGCCGTGACTACAATTCTGGCCACTCCGTCCTTTAATTCAGAAGCGACGGAGAAATTCGCGTCCTCGGTAATTGGCCGCATGGAATGCCGCACCATTTGCACAAAAAACTTATCGTAGACTTCGGTGTTGAACCACTTAGCGGTCCATTTTTTACCTGCGTCGCTAGTGAATGCGATGGTTCGGCCGTTGCCATATCTCCACGTAGCGAGCAGCGTCGAATTTTCCCCCCCATCGTTGCCCGGGTCATTTGAAAGTGCAAGTTGCTCTACCAGGTTACTTTTCTTTCGCGTGGTCATCACATAACCAAGGAAAGGTGGCAGTTGACTTACGTCAATTCCACGAATGATCTCGTGGTCACTTGTTCCCGATACACCGACCACTCGCATCCCAGACTCAGATTCTTTAATGACCGGCTTGGCGACGCGGCGGGCTTCACGTTGATAAATCTTTGGAAGAGCTTTGGGGTTTTTGACGACATAATATTTCCCGCCGGTTTGGTTGGCGATTTTTTGGAGCGGGCTGCTGCCTGCAGGGCCATGCGTTCCTACAGCGACGGTCGTGATTTTAATGTTGGCTTTGATGAATTGTTGAAGGAGGGCTGCCGTTGGTGGCGTTGGATCTCCGTCGCTAATGATGATCACGTGTTTCATGGATGCGTTTACTTTGACAAGTCCATTGAGCATCACTTTCATGGGAGCATTGAAATCCGGCATGTCACCGGGTTTCATCCCGTTAATAAACGCAAGCATCTTGTTCCGGTTCCCAAAAATTCGATCGACACCCGTTGGCATTTTCCAAAGCCATTTTGGGTTTCCGCCGAAATCACTCCAGTCAATAACACCGCAGTAGTCCATCGGACCAAGGACTTTGACCGCTTCTTCGCCAATTTTTACCTGCCAATAATTTCCATTGGCCATTTCGGAAGCGTGCATCATTAACGCCAATGCACCAACCGCTGAAACTTTATCGTTTTTGATCTGAAAATCGACTGGCATCGCTTCTTCCAACGGCGTATTCGACCAACCGCCTGCGCCGAAAGCGCGATCCCCGCCCAGCATCACAATTCCGCATCCCATATGTTCACAGTTGTCGACTAACATCTGGATTTGGGCATCGCTGAATGACTGGATATCAGCATTTGAGTCATCACTGCCTGCCGCGCGAGGTAAGTTCGCGAGGATAACAGAATCGTATTGGAGCAATTCAGCTGGTGTTGTGAACAAGCTATCGGATTGAATGACGTCGACTTCGATTGCATTGAGTTGAAGTCGTTCGACAAGATGTAAAAATTCACCTGGATGAAAAACGTCTTCTATCAACAAAACTTTTCCTTTGCCGCGAACTTGAGTGAAGGCTGAGGCAGAATTGTTTTGAGAGATTGAATCGTTTTGTCCTTGATCTGGAACAAAAACAGCTTCGGTCGTATAAACCGCTGAACGGTCTAATTGCGAGGTAAAACCGACGATGGTTTTACCGGGCTCTAGGGTGATGTTCTGTTCGTCAACCAGTTCTTCATTTTGGGCAGTTTTTCTGGTGAGTCGCAATTTCCCCGAAACCGTTTCGCCATTAGGGGCTTCGTTGTTGATAACCACCCGGGTATCGAACTTTTGCCCCTTTCGGATATCCATTGGAATGACGACTTTTTCAACGGATACTTCGGCACCGGGAATGAGATCAACAGGAACGACATCGATTCCAATGCCATCGTCTGCCATTTTTTGAGCTACCTCGATAGCGTCGCCGTTGTTTTGATTTCCATCGGAAATAATAACGACACGGCGCGCGGTATCCTCAGGAAAGGAGGCTTTTGCCAGTTTCAGCGCTGAGGCTAAGTTCGTAGCGCCGGTTTCGAGTCCAATGTTGGATTCAATTTTTCCAATCGAGGGGATTTCTCCGTCATGGGGAGCCGATTCAATTTTTGCATTACCGCCAAAAATAATGACGCCGGCTTTGTCCTGTTTCTGATCTCGACGATGTTGTTTTACTGACTCATAGGCGAAGTCCAACATCATTTTTCGTTTGGCTACTGAAATACTCTCGCTTTGGTCTAGCAGATAAAGAACAGTTAATCGATCGGTGGAACGTTGCCATTTCGCGTCAGCGATTGCAAAAACGAGTAGCCCCACAACCAGTGAGCGGAATGCTAAAGCGAGAATACAACGCCCCCGCCCAAGTCCGGCGAGACTGTTGTAACTGAAGGCCCACATCACTGGGACAATAATTAGCAGTAATAAAAACCAAGGGCGGTCAAACCCGATTTCGAATCCAAGAGGCATTTGTTATTTCATCGTGAGTAGGATGTGAAATTGTGTTCAAGAATTCTGCTGGCGATAAAAACTTAATTAGTCTTGTTCCGTAATCGCTCGCTAACCTTGCAACAGGATACTGAACGATCTGACGTCTCGTTATTTTAAAAGGGTCAGGTCCCTTGGAACAAACCCATCCTTCGTTCGATTGGTTTCAAAAGAACGTAAGATAACTAACAACTTTTCTATCTTTATATCTTGCCCACATCGTGGTTGATTTAGGTTTTGATTCCAGATTCAAAGCTGCCAAATATTATAGCAGTTTGAGAATCAATCGACGAGGTTCATATTCCAAAGGTGGGGCAGCGTACGAATGTTTTCTCAGTAGCACGCGGGGCACGGTTATTGAACTAGGTAGAGCCGACGCGGTTGGAGGGCGGCTGCCGATGGAATCCCATGGGCGAGGTGCCATATTTAACGGTATTTCCCACTTTAATAGTCGTGCACACGATTTGTATTGAGCTAATATGGCGTCCAACGGTAACGATAAGTAGACGCAACTCGTCAGATGAATCGGCAGAGATAGATTCCTGACCTATCCTATAGAAACGAACCATAATCGTAGTTGAACGCGTATGGTCGTATTAGCAGGTGTTGCTCGCTATGACGGGAAAAATTCGTTCACTCCGTGAGCGAGGTTCCAATTGCGATAGCCGATGGCATTCAAGAAACTGACTGGTTGAATACAATCGACGGCGTCGGTGGACTAGGAATGCGATCATCGCATTCGCTGACATCTTATAAACTGACATCTTTAAATTTACTATTACAAACACAAACAGCCCCAAGTCATCAGGAGTAACTTCATGCAACGCTTTCGTTTTTGGAGCCTAGCGCTATGTGCTCTCTTTGTCGCAAATATTGTGGTCAACGAGAATGCAACCGCCCAGGTTCCTGCCACCACCCCTAAGCCTGTAACTAAGCCACCAGCCAAGCCGGACTTTCCCCCACTCGAAAAAATTGTTGAGGGGTACACCGAAATTAAGGTACAGGATGGAACGACCGCGTTTTTCAAACTTTGGAAAAATTCCAAAAATGGAAATATGCTGGCTCAATTACCAAAAGATTTTGCCAGCTCTAAAACGCGGCACTTTATTGCTCCGACCGTCGCCGGCGGTGAAATTTTCGCTGGTTTGCAATCGGATGCGTTTTACGTTTACTGGAAGCAGTATGGAAAAAAGATTGCATTGATTCAGGAAAATCTTTCCATCAAAGGTTCAGACGAAGAATCCAAATCATCGGTAGAACGTTTGTTTACCGACAAAGTTCTTCTCAGTCTTCCGATTTTGACAATGGCCAAAGGCGGCGGACCGGTTATTGACCTCGACGCGCTTCTTGTTGGAAACGCCCGGGTATTTTTTGGCTCAGGCGTTTCGCCGCAGTCATCTCTTCTAACGATTAAGAAAGCAAAGTCATTTCCAAGTAATATCGAAGTCGCATTTGAAGTTCCCATGTCTAACGGTAACTTGAAAACGCTTCATTATTCGATCAGTAAGATTCAGGGTACACCGACTTTCAAGCCCAGAATGGCTGATCAGAGAATTGGTTATTTCACCACTTCTTACAGCGATTACGGTAAGTACGAGGGAGATGACACGGACGTTCGATACGTCAACCGCTGGCATCTCGAGAAACGAGATCCCAAGCTAAAACTTAGTCCGCCGAAACAACCGATCGTATTCTATATCGAGCACACTACACCGGTTCGTTACCGACGTTGGGTTCGTAAGGGGATTTTGAACTGGAATAAGGCGTTTGAACAGATTGGCATTATTGATGCGATTGAAGTTCGACAGCAGGACAAGACCACTAAGCAGCACATTGATCTGGATCCAGAAGACGTTCGTTACAACTTTGTTAGATGGCTTAACAATAACGTTAGTACTGCGATTGGACCGAGTCGTGCGAATCCACTTACGGGTGAGATCTTGGATGCGGATATCGTTTTGACTGATGGTTGGATCCGCGTGTTTGAAGATCAATTTTCTGAATTGATGCCTAAGATTGTGATGGACGGAATGACGCCAGAAACACTGGCTTGGTTCGAGAAGCATCCTGAATGGGATCCTCGGATTCGAATGGCAGATCCTTCTGAGCGTGATTTCATTCGTCAACAGTTAGCTCACCAAGCGAAGTTGGCGTCCCAGTCAGTTAATCAGTGGGAGTTGAAAACGCGATTAATGGGCGACGAACCTATGGACGGTATCGCTGGTCGTCAAAGTCAAGTCAACGGCGCCTGCATGGCGGCCGAAGGTCGTGGTTTTGATGTTGGTCTCATGCGAATGACGATCGCAATGATGCGAGCTCAACTAGACGAAGAAAAAGACGAGAAGAAAAAAGATGGCGAAGAAGACAGCAAAGAGGAAGCTGAAGAAGACAAAGAGCAAATGCTTGATGGCATGCCTGAGTCTTTTATTGGCCCCCTTCTCGCTGATCTTGTGTCGCACGAAGTCGGGCACACGCTTGGCTTGCGTCACAATTTTAAAGCTTCCAGCGTTTATAAGTTGGAGCAGATGAATAGCGAAGATTTCAAAGGGAAAAAGCCACTCGCTGGTAGCGTGATGGATTACCTGCCGACCAACTTCCGAGTTGAAAATGGTACTGTGCAAGGTGACTATGCGATGATCGGTGTTGGCCCCTACGACATGTGGGCAATTGAGTACGGTTACACACTCGACGATAAGAAGTTGAAAAAGATTCTTTCACGAGTCGCGGAACCAGAACTTGCATTTTGCACTGACGAAGATACTTACGGACCGGATCCTTTGGCACGTCGTTATGACTTTGCCAAAGACCCATTGAAGTTTGCTCAAGATCAAGTCGCGTTGGCAAAAATGCATCGAGAGAAAATTCTTGAGAATTTTGTCAAAGACGGTGACGCCTGGGCCAAGGCTCGCAAGGGTTATTTAATGACACTAGGTTTGCAAACGAAAGCAAATTCAATGATGTCAAATTGGCTCGGCGGAACCTACGTGAATCGTGATAAAAAAGGCGATCCCAATGGGCGTAAGCCAATTGTTGTTGTCGAAGTTGAGCGGCAACGAGCGGCTTTAGATTTTGTTATTTCGAATACATTCTATGATGAGTGTTACGGATTGACTCCTGAGTTGTTGGCTCACATGACGAGCGACTATTTTGGTGGGTTCCTTTCGCGAATGACCAACGAGCCAGCTTGGCCCGTCCATGATCGTGTGATGGGTGTCCAAGCGTCTGTATTGTCACAGTTGATGAATCCAACGACACTTCGTCGGGTTTATGACAATGAATTTCGCGTCCCTTCGGATCAAGACGCCATCACGCTCAATGAAATTCTGAATAAGGTTTCAGTGGCGATTTGGTCAGAAATCAATGAAGCTCCCAAGGGAAAGTTCACTGAGCGGAATCCTGCGATTTCAAGTCTTCGAAGAAATCTTCAAACGGAGCACATGCAACGTTTGTTTGACCTAGGAGCTGAAAAACGCGGTGGCAGTGCTGCGATGAAACCAATTGCGAACTTGGCTTCACTGAAGTTAGCTGACCTCAATGAAAAGCTTCAGAAGGCACTTAAGAACGACAACTACGATGCTTATACCAAAGCACACCTAGTTGACGCTCAAACACGGGTGCAAAAGTGGTTGGATGCACAATATGTCATCAGCGCTAATTAAACAATTGTTCATCTTTTGAACATTTTTAAAAACTGATTGCCGGCGTCGTGTTAACACGACGCCGGTTTTTTTACGTTTCATTCTTGCTGGCATGTTGTGAAGTGTTTCTCCATTTGTCGACGCCCAAAGACGAGCGATGAAGTTTCGGCGTGAGTGCAGATTGGAGTTCCATCGGTATGCGATCGTGCCGGGGCTGGCTTGGATCGTCATAACAAAAAAAGGGAACCCAATTGGGTTCCCTTTATCTATTTAATTCTGGTTTCATTCAGGGCATCTTGAGAGACCCCGGCTGTTTCAATTAATAGTTGAAGTTCAGACCGAATGAAATCGCATGGAAAAATGGGGTGTTACCCGTTTCAATCCCAGTTGATCCGGTGGTGATCAATTGAGCTGGAGCCAATGCAATTCCATCAATCCAAGTTGCTTCGTAACCTACGTAAGAGGAAACGCAGTTGGGAACGATGTCTACATAGAGGCGGCCGCCAACTTCACCGAGGAACGAGCCAGTCGACTTCGTTTGGCTTGTTTTCGTTGAGACCGTCGATACTGTATCCGACACGGAAGTTGTCACTTCGGTAGGATTCATGTAGCCACCGGCTCGGATGAAGCTGTTGACATAGAAGTAACGGTTCATCGGGACGTTTAACTCAAGACCCGTTTGCAGGCCAATCAGTGCATTGGTTGCTTCGGTGGTTTGTGTTTGAGTAAAATCAACCGTCGTTCCATCACCAGGATCAATTGAAATCGAACCACCTAATTTGACGCGATCCCTCGTGGAGACGAAACGAGGTCCGAACATCAGGGTCACCCCTGGGGAGATGTTTCGCCGCTTCATGACTTCAATGCTGAAATAATCCGACTCGTAGTCATAGTTGACTGTCGTCGGAGCTAAGTCAGGCGACGGGAAAAACGGTGACTGAAAATTGTCACCTTCAAATTCATACGCTTCGTCCCAGCTGGCGAGAATGGAACGAATTTCCAATTCCTTGCCGAGGGGGGTGACGAATGCAAATTTAACTTCGGCACCGACGGTGTTACCCAAATCAGATGCCTGTGTTGAATCGAACAGAGGTGCGAGCGTGATCTCGTCGGTGATCAATGGCAATGCCAAATCATCTCCCGGGCGATCATAGGCCTTCGCACCAAACTCTACTGTCCAACGCGAATCTTTCGCCACACTCATGGGCGATTGTGCGTTCGCCTGAAGTACAAAAGTGGCGTTCGCTAAAAAAACGACGAGCGATGCAAAAAACGTTAACTTCCTCACGGGAGCCTCCAAACCTATTCCGGCGCAGTTATGGTATCTGCAAAATTGGATCGGCCTGAACCTAAGGAATAATAAGTACTATTATCACTGCCCTAAAGAACAGCTTGTCTTTGCAGGAGCTCCCTGTTTGCCCATCTTGTTGTTTTGTGGCTTGCGGGCGGGGAAAACAGCGTTGCTGCTAGCGATTGCCGGGCCGGAGTTTGAATAGTGAACGCTTGGTGGTAGCGTCCTGGGAGGCCGCAGATTCCGAACCTGCCTTTGATTGTCCATCTGATTTATAGATCGAATAATCAAAGGGTGGAATTTCTTTTCCGAGCTTCATCGCCTTGGCCTGAATGCGAATTACTTTTTCGAAATAGATAAATGGATAGTTCGTGTTGGGGCGTTTTGTGCGGCCCCACTGGTAGCTGGTGCTGACCAAGCGGGATGGTATTTTCCCAAGTTTCACCTGCATTACGATCTGATTTACAAATTTCTTTTCTTCATTAGCGCGAGTTTTCAGCAGCGCATTGAGCTTACGTTCGTACTCGATGAACTGAGCGTTGGTAAATGATTCTGGGAGAAAGTCGTCACCATAGCCAGCCATTGGCATGGTTAAGGAAATGCCGAAACAGGCAATCAACAGCAGGCTATACCTTGCGATATTAGTCATTATTTTCTCGTCGCGAAGATTCGTCACACATCTGAAACGTGGCCTTAAATAGGCTTTTTGTTGTCTTGAAGACAGGTCAATTTAATTAAGTTGCGGGAATGTAATCGCTAGCGACTGGAGCGACGACGGTGCCAAAGTTTGACGATGTTGAGGGATTTATTGGAGTTCAGCCAGTTTGGAGATCTCGAAACTTGGAAAACCAAGTTCTTGTGACTTCTGGCGAGAGGTCACTTATTTTTAAAATGGGATGCCCCTCTGTGTATTTTCGATTTTCTTTAGATATACTCGGTGCTTGCAGTTTTTTGATTCCGCTTGCAGTTTTTTGATTCCTTGACCGAGATGGGTGCTCTTAAAGAGCGATGCAGAATGGCTACCCTATCCTTTTCATGCCCCAAGTGCGGCAAACTCCATGAACGCGTTAATAGCGGGATGGTGGGGTTTAAGGTCCAATGCAAGTGCGGTTTTGTATTTCGCTTGGGTTCCAAGGCTGACAAAAACGAAGATTTTGGTGAGGTTATTCGGAAGAAAAAAGAGTTGAAGCGGAAGACTGCCGAAGCGGCTACATCAGGTCGCAGGAAAATTGAGAGTCCCACCTTTGATCTGCTTCCTAAATTTGATCCGTTGGATCCAAATCGTGAAGATGTTGCCTCACCGTCAAATGAGATTCAATCACCGATTTCTGCGGTTTCAGAAATGGGTGATTCGGGGAGTATGGAACTCGAGGATTTCCCTTTGCCACCACCGCTTCCGGATGAAATGAATCATCTTGTAGAACCTGCGGTAAGCTCGACGGCGATTGAGCCAGCGGGTAGTCCGGGTAGTTTTACGGAACCGGAGGCGTTGCAGAAGGGTAGTGTTGATCGCTCTCAACGGCGGGTTGTTTCAGTCTCTGGGAGCGACGCGAGTGTGGGAGCCATTCCTGATGATTTACTGGCTGACCTAGAGGCGGATCAAAGGGAGGTTCAGCCAGTTTTACCTTCGTCAAACGGAGTCATCCGAGAACCTTCCAAGGTGGTGAAGGGGCGTCACAAACCATTACGTAACAAGTCCAACGCATCAAAGTCCAATGCAGCAGACAATGGCTCCGGTTCGGTTTTGTTTTCCTCGATCGGGTTAGGGCTTTCGGTAATCTTAACGCCGATATACTTCGTGAAATTTGTTTTAAGTGTAATGGCGATCGTTGGTGGTTCCTTGCTGCTGGGTAGCCAGATTTCGGGTGAGCCAGGAGGCGAATCAATGGACGCTACGCTGGGCGCCTTGGTTGGATTCACAATTTTCGATCTGGCAATATCTGCCGCTCTGGGGATGAGTATTTTGGTCACCGGTGTGGTGGCAGGTTTCGAATTAGCGAAATCGAAGTTGTATCAGTGGCCTTGGATCATTCAGGGTGGCATCGCCGGTATTGGACTTGTCTGGGGATGTATTTGTTGCGGGGTAAATTGGCAATCTGGAGGTGCTTTTTTGAGCCTCGCACTTACCTTTTTTCTAGTGGGATTGGCTCCCTTGCTGCTAATGCTCAACAGTCTGTTTCGACTGATTTTGCGCTAGGCACAACAAAATTGGTTTTACCGTAAACCATTAACACAGCCGCCAATTGGTGACTGACTTCTCCAGCAAAATGGAAGTCCCCCGTTGGGATCATTACTCGCTGATGCTCTCAGGGTCGTCTGAAATTTCGTTTTCGGAAATCTCAATTCCAAGGTCATTCAGTTGTAAATCTTCAACTACATTGGGTGCTTCGGTCATCATGTCGTAAGCTTTTTGAGTTTTCGGGAATGCGATGCAGTCACGAATGTTGTCTAAGCCGGCGAATAACATGACGACACGGTCAATTCCTAAGGCGATACCGCCGTGGGGCGGTGCACCGTATTTGAGTGCGTCGAGTAAGAATCCAAATCGCTCCTGGGCTGATTCCTCATCGAGTCCGAGTAGGCCGAAGACTTTTTTCTGAATTTCGCTGTCGTGAATTCGGATCGTTCCTCCGCCCGCCTCATAACCATTGATGACAAGGTCGTAGGCTTTTGCTCGGGTTGTTCCTGCATCGCTGTCAAGCTGGTCAAGGTCTTGGTCACGAGGGGCGGTGAACGGGTGGTGCATCGCATTCCAACGTTCTGTTTCGTCACCCCGTTCGAACATTGGAAATTCGACGATCCATGAAAAATGCATTTCTTTGGGATCGTAAAGTTCCAATTCAACTCCCATCCGTTTTCGAATGGAGTAAAGCCCTTTGCAACTAATATCCCAAGTGTCGGCGATCAGTAGAAGGAGGTCTCCCGGTTCGGCATCGAATCTAGATTTTAGATCTGCGAGTTCTTCTTCGGTGAAGAATTTGGCAATCGGGGAAAAGAGTGAACCATCCTCTTCGCAACGAAACCATGCTAGTCCCTTTGCACCGAAGTCATCTTTGACCATGTTGGTCAGTTCGTCGATTCGTTTTCTGGAGTATTTGGGGGCGGCACCTTTGGCGTTGACGCCTCGAACAAATTTCCCTGCTTCGGCGGTGCTTTTGAAAACACCGAAACCGCAAGTGGAGGCAAGGTCTGTGATGTCGACAATTTCCATCCCAAACCTTAGGTCGGGCGCGTCGTGCCCAAAACGGGTCATGGCTTCGTCGTACGTCAATCGCTGTAAGGGAAGTTGTAGATCGAGTCCAAGGAGTTCTTTGGCGAGTCGCTGCATCATGCCGTCGATCATACCGATGACATCGTCGGAGTCGACGAACGACATTTCCAAATCCAGTTGGGTAAACTCAGGTTGGCGATCGGCGCGAAGATCTTCGTCGCGAAAACAGCGGGCGACCTGAATGTAGCGATCGTAGCCCGCGATCATCATAATCTGCTTATAAATTTGTGGGGATTGGGGAAGAGCATAGAACTTCCCTTTGAATACTCGACTAGGGACAAGGTAATCTCGTGCGCCTTCGGGAGTGCTGCGACCAAGGATTGGAGTTTCGATGTCAATGAAATCATGATCGGCACAGTAGTCACGCATCGTTTTAATAATGCGGCTTCGCAGTTGAAGCGTCTGCAACATCTTTTCTCGACGCAAATCTAAGTAGCGATGTTTGAGGCGAAGGTCTTCTCCGGGTACGTCTTTTTGGCCCGGTACAAATGGCGGTGTTTTGCATTCGTTAAGGATTTCCAGATCGCTAACAACGAATTCGATCTCACCGGTGGCTAGTTTCTTGTTGCTTTGACCGTCAGGCCGCGGGCGAATTTGACCAACAACTTTAATGACGTACTCATTCTTGAGTTTTCCAGCTTCGGTGAGGACTTGAGGGTTGGAATCTGGATTGAACACAACCTGGGTGCGGCCATAACGATCGCGCAAATCAATGAAGGTAACCCCACCAAAGTCACGAATGGTGTCTACCCAGCCGCACAGGGTGGCCGTATCTCCAACGTTTTCGATCGTTAGTTCGCCGCAGGTATGAGTTCTTAGCACGAAAAGATTCCCCTAAGAGGTAAATGGTGAGTTGCAACCGCTGGTTTGGGTTCGTCTAAAGTCGCCGAACGAAGGAGTTCGAGCGCTGTGGTTCAGGAGAACGTTTTATTCAGGTTTCCTAATATCGCAATTCCGAACGATTTGGCAAAGGCGTATTTGGAGAAGCTGGAGTATTAAAGAGGGCAATTCAATAATCAAGAACAACGAAAAAACCGGCAACTGCCTTCGAGATTAAGATTGTGGCATTCATTTTCACCAACTTGGCGTTCAAGTGGGCAATTTGCCGCTTTGAGTCTTTTGGGTGGCAAGGGAATTTTGGTTTAGAATTTCAATGGGATGCGGTCACACTGGGAACAAAAGGGAACAATTGGCTGTAGTTTTTGAGCGAATGGGGGAGCAGGGGTTTCTCCGAAATGAATTACACCAACTGGCAACCAACAATTTAAGGCGAGGCTAGGAATAAGATGTTCAACGGTTTTCCCAAAGAGACGCTTCCGTTTCTCGCTGAATTGGCCGACAACAACGACCGTGATTGGTTTCGCGAGAACAAGCCCCGCTATGAGGCGAGCGTTCGCGAACCGGCGATGGAATTTGTGGAAGCGATGGCTGGACCGCTTCGAAAAGTGTCGAAACATTTTTCAGCCGTGGCCAAACGCTCGGGTGGATCAATCATGCGGGTCTACCGCGATACGAGGTTTTCTAAAAACAAAACCCCTTTTAAAACTAATCTTGGCATTCAGTTTCGACACGAGTTTGGGAAGGATGTTCACGCCCCCGGTTTCTATTTCCATATTGCTCCCGGGCGAATTTTCGCAGGTGCCGGCATTTGGGGGCCAAAAAATCCAGTCCTTAATAAAATCCGCTTTTTGATTGACGACCGTCCGGATCGTTGGAAACGGGTGACGCGTGCAAAGGCGTTTCGCGAGACATTCGAGCTTCAAGGGGGGACGTTAATCCGTAACCCCAGAGATTACGAATCCGATCATCCATTAATTGTGGATTTAAAACGGAAGGATCACATCGGAATTTGTTCGCTCGACCCGGCAGAGATTCAAAGCCCCGATCTCGTGGATAATCTCATCTCCCGCTACCGGATTGCGACGCCTTACGTTCGATTCTTGTGTGATTCGCTCTACCTACCTTGCTAAACCAAGTTTTGTAATTAAAAACTCTTTCATCGAACCCGCTGTTCTGCTTTCCGCGGACGTTGGTTTTCAGGTACCATTGGCTTACACCTTCCCGTGCCCATTGGAAATTTTGAACATCGTGAATACTTCGCTTCTGCCTGACCCGGACATTCTGCTTGAAAGTGGTGCCGTGTTAGTGATGAATAAACCGGGGGGATTGCTGACTCAAGGACCACCGGGGATTGATAGCCTTGAACTGAGGACGAAACAGTTTTTAAAAGTGCGGGATGAAAAACCCGGGAAGGTTTATTTGGGGGTTCCGCATCGTTTGGATCGGCCAGTTTCAGGGGTGATGGTGGTGGTCAAAAATGTTCGAGCAGCGAAACGAATCTCTGAGCAATTTCAAAAGAGGACAGTAACCAAAAAATACTGGGCGATGGTCGCCGGTGGCTTGTCGTCCGAGTCAGGGACTTGGTCAGACTGGATGAGGAAGGTGCCGGACGAAGCGCGGTCAGAGATTGTTGAGGAAACGGAGACCGGTGCGAAGCATGCGGTGCTTCACTACCGAGTCGTTGAGTCCAGTGGGGATCTGTCGTTATTGGAAATCGAATTAGAAACCGGGAGAACGCATCAAATACGGCTCCAGTGTGGCTCGCGTGGATATCCAATTATTGGTGATACACTTTATGGATCTGAGATTAGCTTTGGATTACAAACGGATGATTTAAGGCAGCGATGGATCGGGCTGCACGCCCGTCGACTCGCATTCATCCATCCGATTTCTCAGGAACCGGTTGACCAAGTCGCGCCACTCCCCGAATGTTGGCTGGAATTTGATTCGTTCGAAACGATCAAACATGCTGGAGAGGTCTGATGAGTGAACCGCTTCGCGTGCTCTCTTTACAGCCGTATTACGGCGGGAGCCATGAGCAATTTCAGCAAGGGTGGGAACAATACAGCAAGCATCGGTGGACCATCCTGACATTGCCGCCGCGACACTGGAAGTGGCGGATGCGGCATGCTGCAATTTATTTTGCGGAAGAGATCAAGCGACGGATCGGCGAAGGTGAGCAATGGGATATTGTCTTCTGCTCTGACATGCTTAATCTGGCGGAGTTTCGCGGCTTGATGCCACGGCAGATCAGCGGAATTCCAATTGTCATGTTTTTTCATGAAAATCAATTTGCCTATCCAGTCCGGGAGGGCTACCAGCGGGATGAGCACCTCGCGTTCACGAATTTTACATCGGCTTTGGCGGCTGATCGCATCTGGTTCAATTCAAAATATAATTTTGACTCAATGGTGGCAGGCCTCACTCGTCGACTTAAACGCTGGCCAGACTTTCAGCCGCGAAAGGCGATCGAATCTCTCGCGGATAAGTTAACAATTGAGCCACTTGGAATCGAGCAACCCGCGGTTGATTTAGTGCCTTATCAGCAGGCCAGAGAGCAGCGAGCCGCGAACGGAGCACCTGTTCATCTCGTCTGGGCAGCGAGATGGGAGCATGATAAAAACGCGGATGATCTGTTGGTGGCTTTGAGATGTTTGCGCGAACGAGGCGTTTTGTTTCGACTGAGTTTGCTGGGGCAATCGTTTAAGTATTCCCCTCGTGTCTTTGATGAAATTCAATCCGAATTCCAGGCGGAGATACTTCGTAGTGGATTTCAGGAGTCGAGAGCGGACTATTGGCAAGCGTTGGCTGAAGCGGATTTATTTGTTTCGACGGCAAAGCACGAATTCTTTGGGCTTGCCGCGGCCGAGGGGATTGCAGCAGGACTAATCCCTTTATTTCCAGATCGATTGGCCTACCCGGAGTTGTTAGAACATGCCATGACGCGCGAGGAGGCTAAAGATTATTTATATGATAATAATGCGGAGGCGCTGGCTGATTCTATTCAGCAGTGGTCACAAACTCGCAACGGGATTGCCGGGCAGCTTAAATTTTCGAAGCAATTAATGAGTCACCTCTCCGTTGAGCAGCGGGCAAGCGAAATGGACGACGCATTGCAGGCAACGGTTGATAAATTTAGAGGCGATCGAATGGACTTTTGACTCCAGTTGCCCCCGTGGAGGCCACGTGTGTGTAGATCATCGTCGTCCGTACATCGTTGTGGCCTAGCAATTCCTGAATAGTACGAATGTCATAGCCATCTTCCAGCAAATGCGTTGCGAAAGAATGTCTGAGGGTATGGCAGGTGACACGTTTTTGTATTCCAGCGTTTTGGGTGGCCTTTTGGAGTGATTTCTGAATACCACTCGCATGCAAATGGTGTCGTCTGATCTGTTGGGAATCTAATCCAGTTCGATGATGGTGGGTGACCGATCGAGGGTCGCGGCTAATTCGATGTGACGGAAAAATATATTGCCATGACAATCTTCGTCCGGCAGACGGCGACTTTTTTGCGAAAGCGTTTGGCAAGTGTACCCAGCCGGCACCTGCTTCGATATCTTTGAGGTGTTGCGATGCAACTAGATCAAGTTGGAATCTTAGTCCTTGGGAAGTTAACTCCGGCATGGGCACTGCTCGGTCTTTCCCACCCTTTCCTTGACGAACGAGAATTTGAGAGCGGGAAAAATCAATATCTTTCACACGGAGTCGACAGCATTCCATCACGCGGAGACCACTGCCGTACATCACCGATGCCATTAATTGGTGAACACGATTGTTGATGTTCGGAATGATTGATTTGAGTTCCTCACGGCTAAGTACTGTTGGAATGGTTTTGGAGGGCTTAGCGCGGACAGCATTAAAATTGACCTCTTTTTTAAGTACCATGCGATAGAGGAATAGCAGGGCCGAGAGTGCTTGATTTTGAGTGCTTGCTGAAACCTTGCGTTCAATGGCCAAGTGGGAAAGAAACGCGTTCACTTGAAGGTTTCCCAGTAGGTTAGGGTGAACCCATTTCCCATTTTGCAGTTTGTGGAAGTGCAGAAAGCGGTAAATCCAGAAGGTGTAGGCTTCTTCGGTGGATTTTGCCATGTGCTTGGTTCTGATCAGCTCACGCACTTGGTCTAACAGCTTTCCTTGCTTGTGAGAGGTTGGCATGCCGACTCCTAGGGTGGTGTTGGTTTGTACACTTACGTGATCATAGCGGCATTTAGAGTTTTTCCAAATTAAATTTTTGAATATTGAGCAAAAAGAACAGAAACCGTTTTAGACATCTTGTAATTAAAAGAAGCCATCTCTTATAAGATTCCGTCGATGAAGAGGGAGACGCGAGAGGGCGTTATTATGGTGCTTGCAGTATAATTCCAGCGTAAGACAATCTCAGATGCGGTATCGACTTGGTTTTTACTTGTTAAAAGCTTTCGTCCGCGTTTTTGGTCTTCGTTATTATGGTGCAAGCAGGCTTAAAACGCTCGAATTTCACGCACAACTTCGAACCCCTCGGTTTTTAGTGAGGCAAACGCATTTGCGAGCCAATCATCGGTCCGTTATTATGCCGGTACCTTTATAATAATTGTTATGATGACAAGCGAAACTATGACTCAACATCAAAAGACACCTCCAGCAAACCCTCAATCAATGCAATCGCACCGTCCGGCGATGGGCGAGTCTGCTCGATTGATGCATTATGACGCCAACAAGAAATCTACTCTTGTCGCCTACTTGTTGTGGTGGTTCCTGTGCATGCTCGGGGCGCATCGATTCTACTTGGGGCGTGCAGGGAGTGGTGCTGCCATCCTGAGCATCACATTAGTGTCCATCGCGCTCATGTTTTTCCTGATAGGTTTTTTAACCATCCTGATTTCAGCAATCTGGGTTTTCGTCGATGCATTTCTGATTCCAGGCATGGTTCGCGATTACAATTCACGCCTTGCAAATCAACTCTCTCATTAATAATTGTTACGGGAAGGACGGAGTGTCGGATCGCAGGTGTGTTTCAACCCAACAACCAATAATGAGTGCTTTGGTGATGCGGTCATCATAACAAGTCGATGCACCGAAGCTGGCTTGCTCTTTGGTTTTTCAAGCCTGTTCACTTCGGTTGTAACTGAACTTAGTTTTTCACCTACACCTGGTTGGCCCGCCAATTCGGTGATCTCGAACGTTATCCAGCAACAGATCGTCTATGACGCAATACGAGCACAGTCTGCTTGCGATGAAACGTCTCTTGGACGCGGTTCACGAAACCCACTGGGCTCAGTGGATCGCCACCGACATCGAGCAATGGCGTGCGGCAGACGACA
>CALKCK010000038.1 GCA_938083195.1 uncultured Pirellulaceae bacterium
CATCGAAGATACCTGCGATGGAAAAACCGCAAGGTGGGCCGAGGAGAAACTGCTTGGGGGTGAGTTGAAAGAACCGTTCTTTTTAGGCGCCGGTATCTTTGAACCGCACCTTCCCAATTATACGCTCCAAAAATATTTCGATCGGTTTCCTCTGGATGAAATCAAACTTCCGGAAGGGTACCGGGAAAATGATTTGGATGATGTGCCTAGGGCGCATTCAAAGATGGCCCATAATCCGTGGCTTAAGAAGATCCGGGCAGCCGGACAGTGGAAGCATGCGATTCAGGCATACTTGGCATGCACTGCTATGACAGACGACTTGGTTGGCCAGATCGTCAAGGCGTTGGAAAAATCAAAGTACGCCGACAATACAATTATTGTGTTGTGGAGCGACCATGGCTACCAGCTTGGCGAAAAAGAACGCTGGACGAAGTACTCGCTGTGGGAAAGAGCAACAAGGGTAAACATGGTATGGGTTGCGCCGGGCGTGACCACGCCGGGGACGACCACCGCCAAGCCGGTGAATCTGCTCGATATCTATCCGACGCTCGCCTCCCTGACCGGATGCAAGCCGCCAAAAGGACAGCTGGAAGGGAACGACCTCTCTGTATTGATGAAGAACCCTAACGCTGCATGGGACAAGACTTCGGTAACCTCATTCGGGTACAAGAACTATGGTGTTCGATCTGAGCGATATCGATATATCGTTTATGCTGACGGGACGGAGGAACTGTACGATCACACGCAGGACAAGTGGGAATGGACCAACCTCGCGAATAATCCTGAATACGCGGCGATCAAAAAGAAGATGCGTAAAGAGATGCCAGCTCATCATGAGCCACCTGGCGTTACGTATATACCACCGAAACCAGGCTTACGGCGCTAACCGCAGGTTTAACCAGCAAGTCACCAAAAGTTGACGCCAAATCCGACGCTGAATCGGCAAGCACGACCGAGCAAAAAACCCCGTAAAAAAAGCACGGTAGAGAATAGTAACTCTCTACCGTGCTTTTCAGTGGACGATATTGGACTTGAACCAACGACCTCCTCGATGTCAACGAGGCGCTCTAGCCAACTGAGCTAATCGTCCGGGTAATTGCGACGATGACAGAACCCTCCGCCGCTGCCGTAGTATAACCTGCAAACCTCAGATTGAAAACATCGCCATTTTGAAACAATTTCTTTACAACTCTCGGCCGATGTTGGACCGCTTTTTTAAAAGAACATTGGTTTTCGATGTGAGTTATCTGCTTTCTATTGATTCTAGGACAGCTGCGAACGCCTTCACTTCATTCAATTAAACGCTTCATTCAATTAACAAAGTGTTTTCAAGCGTTCTAGGCTTTGAGCAAACAGCTTACTATCAAACAGGGGCTGATTTTTCTGAAAGCTTGCAAATCGTCTCGAATTGTTTTTTCGTGACGGGCTGAACTGAAAGGCGAGATCCTTTTTGTAACAAAACCATTCCTTCAAGGCTCTTCACCGTCCGCAGTTCGTCCAGCGACACCAATCGCTTAAGCTTTTTGACCAACTTAATGTCGACCATAAACCAGCGTGGGGTTTCTTGCTTCGACTTGGGATCAAAGTGCTTATCCTTGGGATCAAACGCCGTGAAGTCTGGATAGGACTCTTTGACAATTTTGGCGGTTCCGATGACGCCGGGGGGCTTCGCATTGCTGTGGTAAAACAAAACCTGATCCCCTTTCTTCATATCATCCCGCATGAAATTCCGCGCTTGGTAATTTCGCACGCCATCCCAACAAGTTGTTTTATTTTTCTCTTCTGCAAGGTCGTCAATTGAATAAACGAGAGGTTCTGATTTCATCAACCAGTATTTTGTAGCATCTGCCATGATATTCCTGCATCCTCAAGAAAACTAAACCAAACTCGCAATCGCCACCTACCGTCAAGAAATAATGCCGGCGACTCGCCCGAGGCAAATCCCTATAAAGCTATCTAGAACTTTAGAACCCGACGCCGGGCAGTTCGTCCTTGGCAGCGGCATTAACGTTTGACCGCACGCAGATTGCCTTGCCGGAAAGCTTCGGCTATTGCTTGAGGGACTTCAGATTCTGCAAGCACTAACTGAGCCCGCTGGCTTGCGACATCCGCTTTCATTTCTTGCTCTGTCGCAATCGCGTCGGCGCGTCTTTTTTCAGCAGCGGCTTGTGCTACACGGGTATCAGCTTCAGCTTGATCCGCCTGAAGCCTCGCACCAATGTTCTCGCCAACATCGATATCGGCAATGTCAATCGAAACAATCTCGAACGCTGTGTGCGCATCTAAGCCACGCTCGAGAACGGCTCGTGAAATACGATCGGGGTTTTCCAGAACATCCTGATGGCGATCCGCCGATCCAATTGAGGAAATAATTGATTCGCCCACCCGAGCAATAATGGTTTCTTCGGTAGCGCCACCAATCAATTGTTCGAGATTAGTCCTCACGGTGACCCTTGCACGAATCTTCAGCTCAACCCCGTCCTTCGACATCGCGCTAAGAAAATTTTTGCCGCTTCGCTCAGGATCTGGACAGTCAATCACCTTGGGGTATACCGAGGTTCGAACTGCATCCATCACATCTCGCCCCGCCAGATCAATCGCCGCGGATCGATCAAAATCAAGATCAATATTGGCTCGCTGTGCAGCGATGATGGAGTTCGTCACTTTCATCACGTCACCCCCAGCGAGGTAGTGAGCTTCCAATTGTTCCGTACTAATTCCATCTTTGCGGCTAATATTCAAACCAGCCTGCTTCGCCATCACTTTTGCTTTCACGATCATGTCGGGTCGAACCTTTCGGAAACCCATCGTGATCAAACTAACCAGGCTAACATCCGCACCCGAAGTGTACGCTTGGACCCAGAGCTTTCCGTAACGGGCGAAGGCAAGCAATAAACCGAGTGCGATAAATACAAGCACGCCGGCTCCGGCAAGAAGCAAAATCTTTCCGTTTTCATCTTGCCCTAGTAACAAATCGTGGATTTGAATGGTGTTGATCAACTGCACGGACTTCCTCGGCATTGGTTTGACGTTGATGAATCGAATTGAATTCGAGGTCTGCTCAGCTCAGCAGCTTCGCACTGGCTCCATCATAACGTATTTGGGATCAGTTTAAAGTTATCAATGGCGGCGGTGAACCTGCTTTTTTCCGGATAACCTCAAAAGCTCCCTTCAAAAACACCGCGAAAAACACCCATTCAATGCCGCGAACCCAACATTCGCGGTGGCGTTAATCAATCCAGCCTCCGCCAAGGACTTGATCCCCCGCGTAACAAACGACCGCCTGCCCGGGCGCAACTCCGTTTTGCGGCTCATCGAAATCAATTTTCAAACGGGAATCAGGAAGTACTTCCGCCGTGGCCGCATGAGCCCGACTGTTGTACCGGATTTGCGCGAGACACTGAAACGGCTCAGAAGGAACTGAAGTCAACCAATTCGTCTTGCTTGCGGTGAGGTTTTTTCGTCCCAGTTCAGCCAACGAACCGATCACAACCTGCTTTTTCAGAGAATCGATTCGAACGACGAAATAAGGTTCACCCATGGCGACTCCCAGACCCTTACGTTGCCCGATCGTAAACCGCTCGATTCCAGGATGGTTCCCGACTACCGTTCCGTCAGTCGTAATGATCTCACCTGCCAAAGCACCACCATGCTCGTCGACGACGTCGCCACGCCGTTGCCGAACAAATTCATCGTGCTTCCCCGACGTCACAAAGCAAATTTCTTGACTGTCTTTCTTTTCCGCTACATTAAGCCCGAGAGTTCCGGCAATCTCTCGAATGACGGGCTTTTGATACTGGCCAACCGGAAGCAACATCCGCTCAAGAAATTTTGGCTTGATCCCAAACAAAACGTAGGACTGATCTTTCCCTGGATCCACTCCCCGAAGCAACTCAAGTTTACCTTCCGCCCGAGCCATCTGCGCGTAATGACCCGTGGCTAAAAACTCTGCCCCTACACTATCTGCGTAATCAAATAGTTTCCCAAACTTGATTCGATTATTACACATCACACACGGGTTGGGCGTGCGACCGACGGTATACTCGTCGACAAAGTAATCGATAATCCCCCGAAATTCTTCTTCAAGGTTCAGGGCGTAAAAGGGGATTCCCAATCGCTCAGCTACTCGGCGACCGTCCTCGGCGTCAGAAACACTGCAGCACCCCTGTTTATGATCGGCGCGATTATTGAGAACTGGCAGGAGCGGTGAGGATTCCATTTTTCCATCGATCGAACAAGCTTCAACCGCTTTTTCCCCATGCCTCATAAAGACGCCAATCACCTCGTGACCCTGCTCGATCAATAGGTGCGCAGCGACGCTCGAATCCACGCCTCCCGACATCGCTAGTACAACTCTTGCCACCCTTAAGCCTTTTCTGTAGGAAAACACAAACGATCCACCAGAATTTCCTCCGGAATCGCTCCAATCACTTCAGACACTGAAAAAACCAGCAGCCTGTCGCAGTTAATCCCCCAAGTCTAGAACCAACCGCAGAGAACAGCAACCTTCACCAAGTCTTCGTTTCACCTATCGGATTTCTCATTTGACCGGTATGATTCTGTCTCAATTTACTTCTGACCTCAGCAACCTTTTCAATTGCCGGTAGAGCCCCAAGTCAATCCGACGATTCACGCAGCGGATTTAGCCATTTTGCTTGGCTTTTTTGGGATCAACCGCGGTCGCGACCAGCAGCGTGAATACAAAAGCAATCCCATGACCCAACGTAAAGACATTCGAAACATCGTCATCATTGCCCACGTCGATCACGGGAAAACGACTCTGGTCGATTGCCTGCTTCGGCAAAGTGGTCAATTCCGGGAATCGCAATTGCAAGGCGAACGAATTCTCGATTCGGGTGATATCGAAAAAGAACGCGGGATTACCATTCTCGCAAAGAACATCGCACTGCCTTACAAGGGCGTCAAAATTAATATCATTGACACTCCTGGCCATGCTGATTTTGGTGGTGAAGTCGAACGTGTCTTGAAAATGGCAGACGGTGCGTTGTTGCTAGTCGACGCTGCCGAAGGACCAATGCCTCAAACTCGATTCGTTCTTGGCAAAGCACTCGAAGCAGGCCTCAAGCCGATTGTAGTTGTCAATAAAGTTGATCGGCCCGACGCCAGAACCGCCGAAGTGGTTGACGAAGCCATGGAGTTGATTCTTGAAATGGGCGGCGAAGAATATCTCGATAACTTCCATTTCATCTACGCTTCTGCTAAAGAGGGATTCGCAACCCACCAGCCCGATACGTTCTCTGGAAACATGGAACCGTTGCTTGATCTCGTGCTTGAACAAGTCGCTCCTCCCACGATCGAACCCGGCAAATTTCGAATGGGCGTAACGACCATGGACTGGTCCGAATTTGTTGGCCGGATCGCCGTCGGCAAAATCCTCAGCGGCTGCATCAAAAAAGGTCAGTCGGTCAACGTGATCGGTGGCGATGGGATTCCTCGACAATGCAAAATTTCAACGCTGAACTCATTCGACAAACTCGGAAGAATCGAAGTCGAACGAGCTGAAGCAGGTGAAGTCGTGGCGATCATGGGAATCGAAGATATCGAAATCGGTGATACGATTTGCGATCTCGATGTTACCGAACCGCTGCCGAGAATTTCGGTTGATGAACCTACACTGGAAATGGTTTTTTCCATCAACAGTTCGCCTTTGGTTGGCAAAGAAGGAAAATATGTTACCAGTCGCCAACTTCGAGAACGCCTCACGAAAGAACTCGACCGCAATGTCGCACTGCGTGTCCGACCCATGGAAAGCGGAGATTCATTCGCCGTAGCCGGACGAGGCATTTTGCATCTCGCCGTGCTGATTGAAACCATGAGACGCGAAGGGTTTGAGCTATCGGTTGGAAAACCTAAAGTCGTGATCAAAGAGATCGACGGGCAACAGTACGAGCCATTCGAATCTCTCGTCGTCGAAGTTCCTACCGATAAATTCGGACCCGTGATGGAAATGGTGGGAAATCGTCGGGGTGAACTGCAAGAGATGGCCGCTCGTGGTGAGTTTACACTTGCCAATTTTGTCATCCCTTCGCGAGGCCTGATCGGAATGCGTACAAAAATGCTCAATGCAACGCAGGGGACTGCGATCATTAACCACCGGTTTTTAGAATTCCGCCTTCTCGAAGGTGAAATCGCCGCTCGCTCCAATGGCGTGATGATTTCAATGGTTCCCGGGAAAGCAGTGGGATTCGCGATTTTTGGACTTCAGCAACGGGCCGACATGTTCGTTTCCCCCGGAGACGATGTTTACGAGGGAATGATTGTTGGAGAAAACGCTCGCTCAAACGACCTCCCGGTCAATCCCACACGAGCAAAACAGTTGACGAATATTCGAGCGGCTGGAAGTGACGAAAATATTTTGCTGAAACCCGCTCGTCTGTTTTCGCTAGAGTCAGCCCTTGAGTATGTCGAAGACGATGAATGGGTTGAAATCACGCCAAGCAACATTCGGCTTAGAAAGATGCTACTTAAAGAATCTGATCGCAAACGGGCGAATCGGGCGGCACTTGCAAATAAGTAAAATCGCGGCAGGAGTCTCGACTAGGATCCCAGCCATGGGTTTTCCCAGGATTCACACTGCGATAGATACTCACCGTAAACTGGATTCTTTTCCGAATTGACTTCCAGCCATTCCATTGCATCCTGAACGAGCCCTTGTTCAGCTTCGAGGGAAATTTCACCACAGAGGACTTTGGTTCTTAGCAAGACAAAATACGTGTCGAGGACATCGCATCGACAGTAGTCATTGATCTTCCCCAATTCGCCTTTGTCATAGAGTTCTTGAACCATGTGGCCAGCTATCCCCATCTTGCCAGGCTTGCCCAACAAATTGGCCATCAGATTGAGGCCGCCGTTCAAACGGGACGCACCATAATTCGTGACCACCTCTTGAAGATCAAAGTGCGCTGCTTGATTGTATCGATTCCGTTTCTGGTCATAGGTTCTCGCCTTGAGATTAAACCAATCGGGGATCCCAATCCCGAATCGAAATGCAGACAACTCCATCAACGGAATATCAAACGAACGTCCGTTGAAACTCACCAGAGTTGGCATCTCGTACGCCCGCCAACCATCCCAAAAGTGCTTGGTGATAATATGTGGTCGAAACTCCGGCGGATCGAGCGTAACGATGTCAATTATTTTTAAATCCATTCCAACTTTAATCACGGCAACCGAAATAGGCAGGTGGTAAGTGTAAGGAATGAATTCAGAACCAGTTTGTTCCAGGCGTTCACGGCAATAGACCTCAATCGCCTGCTCGGGAGTATAGTTCTCCGAGGGGTATCGCACTTTTGAAATCAGATTCCCATCGGCCACACTTTCGATGTCAAAAACGAAATAGCTTACGGCTGGCGATGGCATAGAATACTTACTCGTTTGGAGGATTGGAAAGTCTCATCCTATCTCACGAATGATCGCTTGGAAACTAAGGCGGACAATTAAGCTCGCAAGGTAAGTTTTGTTTTAGCGAACTCGTTTAAATTTGGATGACGTGGTAGGTTTGTACTGCTTCCTTGCGAGGTTATATTCTCTATCATCGAATTCGAATTTGAACATTTGACTGCTAAAAACATGAACCAACAAAGACTTCTTGAGCGTTTCCTACAGTACGTCCAAATCGACTCCACGGCCGTAGAAGAAAGTGGAAACTATCCGAGCAGCCCCGGGCAAATCGAAATTGGAAAATTGTTAGTCGAGCAAATGAAAACGATGGGCATAACCGATGCCGTCCAGGACCCGTGGGGAATCGTCTACGGAACGGTGAAGGGCAATCTCCCCGACGCTCCAGTCGTAGCCTTTAATTCCCATGTCGACACCTCACCTGAAACCACAGGAAAAGGTGTCAAGCCGAACGTTATCGAAAATTTTGACGGGCAGGATGTGTGCTTAACCGGTGATCCAACGAAAATAATTTCTACGGCGAGCTGTCCTGAATTAGCCAATGCAAAAGGAAAGACAATCATCACAACCGACGGCACCACTCTGCTGGGCGGCGATGATAAAGCTGGTGTCGCAATTATTATGGAGCTGGCCAACCATCTCATTGAACATCCAGAAATTGAAAGAGGAGATGTTCGAATTTTCTTTACCTGTGATGAAGAAATTGGACACGGTGTCGACCATGTCGATCTTGAAAAAGTTAACGCCACAGTGTGTTACAACTTTGACGGGGGAGGGCAGGGAGACATCGATGAAGAGACTTTTTCTGCTGACATGGCCGTCATCACATTTACAGGTGTGAATACTCACCCCGCCTATGGGAAAGATAAAATGATCAACGCGAACCGCGCGGTTGGCCATTTCCTCGCTTCGCTACCACCTGAACTTTCACCAGAGTGCACCGATGGAAGAGATGGGTTTCTTCACCCTTACGTCTTGGACGGCGGAGTCGCAGAATCGACTCTCAAAGTATTAATTCGCGATTTTGACACTTCGAAACTGAAAGCACATGCAGCCGTTTTAGAGCAGGCCGCGACTCTCGTGAAATCAAAATGCCCAGGCATTCAGGTGAGCATCGAAATCGTTCAGCAGTATCGCAACATGGCCGACGGATTGGTCAATGAACCACGTGCTGTCGATTTTGCCGTCGAAGCACATCAAGCACTCGGACGAAGTTTTGAACGCACGATCGTTCGCGGGGGAACCGATGGCTCTCGATTAACGGAACTAGGACTACCCACGCCTAACCTCTCGTCAGGCCAACATAACATTCACTCGCCTCTGGAATGGGCCTGTCTCGATGAAATGACTGCGGCTGGTGAAGTTGGAATTGAAATCGTCAAACGCTGGGCACGAGCCTGATTCCTTGGGCTGACTGGCAATGCGTAAAATAAACTGTGAACACCGAGCGTTGTGAGCGCCATCACACAATCCTTGCTTTGAAAATTCTTTTATGATTGCCAAGCTAAAATGCTATAATGCATAGTGCGACCGCTAAAAAAATAGCCGCATTTGTTCATCTTGTAATAGACGGAACGATTTCGCCATCATGCCTCGGTGCTACCCTCAAACATTGCTCTTTTGGATTGCCACAATCATTTTGGCATCAGGCTCTATCCGTGCGCACGCTGATGATGTTTTCACAAGCCGACAACTTGATTTTTTTGAAAACCGGATCCGCCCACTCCTAGTCCAGCACTGCATCGAGTGCCACGGCCCGGCCAAATCAGAAAATGGACTTCGCCTTGATTCTAGGTCAGCGATCCTCTCTGGAGGTGACAGTGGCCCTGCCGCCATCGTCGGAACACCTCAACGCAGCCTCGTGATCGAATCGGTTAGCCACTCTGGCGACTACGACATGCCGCCCAATAAAAAATTGGCCGATCAAGAAATAGCAGATCTGACCCAATGGGTTGCTATGAACCTCCCTTGGCCAAACAAGAACTCAGAATTAAAAGAGCTAACTCCTACAGAAAAAATCTACGACCACCGGAGCCATCACTGGGCATTTCAACCAGTGATTTCTCCACCAGTCCCACATGCCGACCAATCAACACGCACTGTTCTCGATCGTTTAGTACTCGCCAAACTCGAATCCAAGAAACTGGCTCTATCGCCTCGGGCCGATCGCCGCACCCTAATTCGCCGAGCGACCTTTGACTTAACCGGCTTACCTCCCACCTTTAAACAGGTTGAGCAATTCACGAAGGACACATCACCCCAAGCCTACGAAAAACTAATCAACCGCCTCCTTGCATCACCAGCCTACGGTGAACGTTGGGCGCGTCACTGGCTAGATGTAGCACGGTATGCCGACACCAGCGGCTACACACTGGACAACCAAGACAACCAGTATCCATTTGCTTTCACCTACCGCGACTATGTCATTGACTCACTTAACAATGACCTCCCATACGACGAATTCATTCGCGAACAATTAGCCGCGGACTATTTGGAAATCCCGGAAGACAAGAAATCTTTAGCTGCACTTGGGTTCATTACGGTGGGTCGGAAATATCTTGCCCGACCGGACACGATCGACGATCAAGTTGATGTCGTAACACGTGGGCTCATGGGTTTAACCGTGAGTTGTGCTCGCTGTCACGACCACAAATATGATGCCATTCCAACCCAGGACTATTATTCGCTCTATGGTATCTTCAACAATAACGTTGTCCCAAAAGAATTACCCCTCCTTGGAAAACCAGAACAACGAATGCAATTCCAAGCTTATTTTGATTCTCTCAAAATACAAAACGAACGCCTCAAAGCACTGCGAAAAAAGCATTACGAATCGCGATTGAAACACATTCGCAACAACTTCTCTGACTATATCGCCCATGTGATTGCTCCGAGGCAAGCGGACCTTATTGAATCTCAAATATTTACCAAGCTAACCCAAGCAGAAGTTCAATCGAACATTGTCAAACAGTGGCGAAGCTTCTTTTCGAAAAACCGCAATGAACCAACCGTGGTCAAACCAACGCTGGCTTTACTGGGAATCCCCGATGACCAATTTGCATTGAAAGCCAAACAGCAAATCGACCAGTGGGCGAAATCATCCAACCAGCAGACAGTTGGAGAGGAATATCTCCAACGCCTGATTGCCCAACCTCCACAGGCTAAAATAGAACTCGCCCATGTGATTGGCCAACTCTTTTCGGAGACCATCACAAAATGGGTCGCAACTGGATCTCCCCAGCCCAAAAAAGGGAAATTCCCGTCTCCCGAAGACGGGCTTTCCAAATTAGTTTTTGCGAAAAATTCACCCGCGAATTTCCCTCTAAATGAACTGGACAATTATCTCGATCCATCCGCAAAAATCGAAATCCAAACCCTGAACAAAGAGATTGAGAAACTCAATGCCAATGCGCCTGACGGACTTGCTCGGGCGATGGTCATCCAAGATAAAAATAAAATCAACGAAACACGCGTGATGATTCGCGGCAATCAGCACCGGCATGGCGACGTCGCTCCTCGTCAGTTCGTCGCTGTTTTGAGCCCACTGAAAGACGGGAAGATCCAAAGAGCGACCTTTAAAAACAAAAGTGGCAGGCTTGAATTGGCAAACAAAATTGCCAGTCCCAGCAATCCGTTGACAGCTCGCGTCTTTGTAAACCGCGTTTGGATGCACCATTTTTCTAAACCTTTAGTGAGTACGCCTAGTGATTTTGGCATTCGTTGCGCCCCTCCCATTCAAAGTGAACTCTTGGATTATCTCGCTGCCGAATTCATGAAAAACAACTGGTCCATCAAACAACTCCACAAAACCATCATGGTTTCAGACACCTACTGCCAAGCCAGCCAAGATCGCCCTCAGTGCGCTGACGTTGACCCAGAAAACACGCTTCTCTGGAAAATGAATCGCCGACGTTTGGAATTTGAATCGCTTCGCGACTCAATGCTCGCTGTATCACAGCAACTCGACTCTCGAATGCACGGGAAACCAGAAAATCTATTCGGCCCCACTCAGAGTCGACGAAAAACGATCTACGGTGTGATTGATCGCCAAAACTTACCCGGCATCTATCGTGTGTTTGACTTACCCAACCCTGACCAAAGCGCTGCAAAACGAATCCGCACCACGGTTCCACAGCAATCATTGTTTATGATCAACTCTCCCTTCGTAGTCGCGCAAGCAGATCACTTAATAAAAGATGTCGTTAACAATAGTGATTCTCAATTTGTAAAAATCAAACAACTTTATCAAACGCTGTTTCAACGCGAACCCACTTCACTGGAAATTGAAGTGGGTGCTCAATACATCCAATCTGCCCAACTCTCCCATACGCCAAACAACCTTGCTCCGTTGGCGAGATACGCACAACTTCTACTCTGCACCAACGAATTTGAATTTATCGATTGAAGTTTAAAAAGGTGCTGGCGGAACAGAAAAACCCTATGATGCAAAATAAGAATACAAGTGACTGCTCACTCAGTCGCCGTAGTCTGCTCAAGCGGTGCGGCACAGGCTTAGCGGCCTTTGGCCTTGCTGGACTATTACGCGATGACCGAATGCTGCATGCGTCAACTTCGACGACCGACGAAGCCTTGAATCCATTACTTTCCAAACCTCCTCACTTCCCGGGAAAAGCCAAACGCGTCATTCATCTCTTCATGAATGGAGGCCCGTCCCACGTCGACACGTTTGATTACAAACCTGAATTGCAAAAACGAGATGGCCAAAAACTTCCATTCAATCTGAAAACGGAGCGGAAGACCGGCGTCGCACTCGCCTCCCCATTCAAATTTAAACGCTATGGAGAATCGGGAATCCATGTCAGCGAACTTTTCCACCATACTGCTCAACACATTGACGATATCGCTGTCATCAACTCAATGCACGCCGACGTTCCTAACCACGAACCCTCACTCTTATTGATGAATTGCGGTGAGTCGCGACTGGTTCGACCAAGTGTTGGTTCCTGGATTACCTACGGCTTGGGAACTGAAAATCAAAACCTGCCCGGCTACATTGCACTTTGCCCCGGTGGCTACCCCATTAAAGATACACAAAACTGGCAGTCAGCATTCCTACCGGGAGTGTTTCAGGGAACTCACGTCGATACCAAACACAAGTCCATCGAAAAACTTATCGAACATGTTACCAACGCAAAATTAACTCGAGACCAACAACGTCAACAACTTAACACCCTTAATCGCTTGAACCAGATTCACCGCGAACAGGCAGGAACAGACCCCGCACTCGAAGCGAGAATTCAATCGTACGAACTGGCCTTTCGGATGCAAATGGAAGCGACAGACGTTTTTGACATTTCCAGAGAACCACAACATGTCCTCGATGCCTATGGAAAAGGAGTCAATGCCCGACAGCTTCTCATTGCTCGAAGATTGGTCGAACGAGGAGTGCGATACGTTCAAGTCTGGCATGGGAGCGGGCAACCGTGGGACAACCACGATGATCTCGAAGTCAATCATCGGCGACTCGCCGGAGAGTGTGACCAAGGAATTGGTGCTCTATTAAATGATCTAAAGCAACGAGGTTTACTAGATGAAACACTCGTTATCTGGGGGGGAGAATTTGGCCGCACCCCCGTCGTTGAAATGCCCACGCCAGGATCCAATGCTGGCAAAATAAATGGGCGTGATCACAACCACCATGGGTTCACTGTCTGGATGGCAGGAGGGGGCGTCAAAGGTGGACAAACTTACGGCGCTACCGACGAGTTCGGATTCAAAGCAACTGAAAATCCCGTACACGTCCACGACCTCCACGCAACGATGCTCCAACTCCTCGGCTTCAATCACAAACAACTCACCTATCGATACGCAGGACGCGACTTTCGTTTGACAGACGTTCACGGCAATGTCATTCACGATTTAATTGATAGCTAGTTCCAATCAACCTTGGTTACGCTAGCATTTGCCCAAACTACCTTCAGAAACATCTATTCCCGCTCGCCTTAAACACGTCCATTGGCCCCTCGATCCATGTGCCAACTGCGCAGTGCGAGATTCATCTTTGAGATATTGCGGGTGCAGCATAGAATTTTGATCACTTGTAACCCAAGTCTCTCCCTGCATTTGCGACCACGCAATGAGCGAGCGCACATGACGGCAAGGAAGCCCAATGTCTCAAACTGATCAACCTGAAGATGTATTTGAAACCACCGAGGTAAGCCAACCTCCGCGCAAGCGGCGATGGAAATGGCTATTCCTGTCAGTCATTGCAATCATTTTGATCTTTCCGAATCTCCTCGGCTGGATTGGTTTACAGCAAACAGCCATCGATTTTGTCTTAAAAGATTTTAAGGGAAAGATCTCTGTTGAACAGGCAGCATTTGGTTGGATACAGCCCATCGAACTACATGGCGTGACAGCTATTGATGAGGAGGGAAATCTACTCTTCACAACAATGGAAATCACCTCCTCCAAGCCGCTGTACTCGTTCCTGTTTTCGGAAGACATGGGGATGTTCGAGGTTCGCGAGCCTACCGTACATTTAAAACTTCGACCCGATGGTAGCAACCTAGAAGAAGCACTATCGCAGTACCTCACGGTTTCCGAAAAATCAAAATCAACGCAACCGAAGGACTCAAGCGAGATTGCGCAAACTTCGCTCAACTCCAAACTCTTCCTCAACATTATTGATGGGCAAGTGATTATTTCAACGACCTACTCTAACGAGGCGTGGCAGGTCGACGATTTAAACATAATCACTCAGTTAAACTGCGAGACCGCTCCCTTGGTCATCGACGCCAAATGTCAGATCACGCCCTTTGAACTGGACAGCCAAGGTGCCCCCAAAATGCTCTCACCGGGAGCCTTGGCTTTTAGCTCTCAGGTCGATGCTGGACAGAAAGCCCTGACCTTTGACTCAATCGATTTCCTCCTCAACACTCGAACGTTGCCGCTTTCGGTTACCAGCCCAATCCTGGAGCGGATTTTTGGTCCCACGGCAACGGCCGGTACGCTGAGTGGAAAAATTGAAGCGACCTATACCTCATCGAAACAATCGCTGAATGTTACCGTTCAACAGATTGACATTCGCGACTTTGGATTTGCATCCCCCAACTTAATTGGAACCGACCAACTCGCGGCTAACAACATTACAGCCCAAGGTGGACTGTTGTTGTCACCTTCGACGGTAGCCGGCCAGCAATTTAAAATCCAAAGTGATTTCGGCACAATTCGGGCGAATGGAACCCTCTCCATTCAACAACTGAATCAACTCACTCAAACTGGCCAACTTCCCAGCGAGCCGTTTGAACTAGACGGAACCATCGACTTGGCCAAGTCGATTCAAATGTTACGCTCAACCCTCAAGCTACACGACGATTTAATCGTCAATTCTGGAACGCTGACGTTTCAGGCAGGCAGCCAAATCGAAAAAAATGTCAAACGCATGGTCGTCAATATGGACGCTGCTAATTTAAATGCGATTCGGGGCACTCGGGCTTTTACCTGGGCAAAACCACTTCGAGTCGTCGGAACGATTGAGGAATCAAAAAATGGTTTAGCCATCAATAACATACTATGTACCACGGATTTCCTTACGCTCCGCGGAAACGCCGACACCAAGACCGGCGATTTCACGGCCAACGGAGACCTGGGGAATTTAACCCAGCGACTGGAACAATTCATCGACCTAAAAGGGTGGAAATTTGCCGGTACCCTCGCCGGTAAATTTGGCTGGCAATTTGAACCCCCGCCCGTTCAAACTGCTGGTGCGGCCGAATCGAACTCAATTTTAGTCAAGGGCGATTTCAATATCACACAGCCTACGATCTCGGGACCAGACATGCCATTGTGGCAACACAGTGCTCTGGACATTACCGCTTCGACTGCCTTGCAACCCCATTCCGTCAAATCAATTGGACTCGACCGAACCAACATTGAACTTCGTTCTGGGAAAGAAACGTTCGCGATCGAATTGGCAGAACCTTGCAAAGACCTGTTCCAACAAAATGTCTGGAAAGCAAATTGCCAGATCACAGGCCCGGTTGCCAACTGGCTCACCGAATTGAACGCGTTTGTCGACTTGCGCGACGTACAAGCTTCCGGAGAACTAGGGATCACCTGTAACGCAACGGTTGACAGTGAAAAAATTGAGCTCAACAACATCGACTATCACATTGATGATCTTTTCTTCAATGGGTTCGGACTAAAATTAAACGAACCGCGAACTGTCGGGAACGCGCTGCTGGTTTACCAAATGGCGACGGGGGATATTGAAATCGAAACTGCTACAGTTTCTAACAATTCAGTAATCGCGGAGAGCAAAGATATTCGAATTTCATTCCCAGGCTATTTGCAGGTCGAAGGAAGCGTCGGTTTCCGCGGGGATATTAATCGCATTTCACATTGCCTCGAACTCTCACCCACCAACGAAAGTATTTTTTGGTACGGAGGGCTTGAAGGCACCGCAATTCTAGGCTCCAACGAAAACGGAATTGGATGCAGAATCAATTCAACCATCAGCGACCTTTCTCTGCATCGACAAGTTGACGTCGTAATCAATCAAGCTCAAACGCTATCCAATGGACAGACACTTCAAGCAGGGCAGGTTATCCGCCAATGGAAAGAAATCTGGCTAGACTCAAAAGTTGACCTAATGGGCGACATTTCTCTTGCCACAAATTTTGATGCAATAGGATTTCAGAAAGTCAAACTTGAGTCTGCAAGTCTCTATGCAACACTCGATGGTTCGATTCATGATCTCGGAAAGACCATGCAAGCCGATCTCAGAGGCACTTGGAAACCAGGTTGGGAAAAAATTAATCAAGCCCTTCAATCCAACTTCGGGGGGCTGTTCGAATTATCTGGAAACCAGCTTGATCAGTATGTCATCCAAGGCCCTGTTTTTGAACCAGTAAATACAACGTCAGGGCAAGCCAGCCCATTGTCGTCTGATCTTCAAGCAACGGCAAACCTCAATTGGAATTCTGGAAAGCTCTTGGGAGTTCCAGTCGGTGCCAGCAAACTGGATTTCCTACTTCAACAAAAAATTGCTGACCTGAGGACCGATGGAATTCCTTTCGCCGGAGGTTCCATTCAGTTAAATCCAAAAATAGATCTGCGGGGCGAAGAACCCATGATTCGCATGACACCCACTCGGGTGATCGACAACGTCGCTCTTGACGCTGAAACAGCTCATCAATGGCTAAGCTATATCGCACCCATGATGGCTGATTCCACCTCAGCTGAAGGAAGCTTCACGGTCGATATCGGTTCTGCAGCGATCCCTGCCTTTGACCCTCTGGGAATGGAACTCTCTGGCACCATTCATCTTTCAGACCTGCAAGTAGGTGCAAGCCCGATGACGCGACAGTTGATCGGCACCATCAAACAATTGCGAAATTTGATGAAGCCAAACTCGGCCGCAGCGAACGCAAATGATTTGATCCGCATGAGTCCTCAGTCCGTTCCGTTCGTCGTCAAAGACGAACGCATTTATCATGAAACCATGACCATTCAGCACAAAGACCTCGTTTTTCAAACCAAGGGAAGTGTCGGATTCGATCAAACGCTGGACATGATCGCTGAAATCCAAATTGCTGACGATTGGATTGAAGGAAAACCACTTTTGGCTGGCCTTCGAGGACGCTCTATTTCGATCCCCGTTCGTGGAACTGTTTCCAAACCATTGTTGGATAAAAACGTAATCAAAAACTTCTCTCAAAACCTAGTGAACAAAGCAACCGGTGGATTGTTGAATGAAAAAATCCAACAAGAACGCGACAAGTTATTTGGTAAAATTGGGGAAGAACTGGGAATCCCAACTGCCAATCAACCGGGTCTCAACAACGGAACGAATTCCTCCACCAATTTTGATCCCAATCAGCTCGAAGAGAAAATCCAGGGAGAGTTAATCAAAGGAATTGGAAATTTGTTTGGAAAGTGACGGCTTTTTAGCAAAGCATCTAGACCATTGTTTTTCCCTCACTTGCTCTGATTTGGCGTTTCGACGGACTCACACCTGTTGTTAATCGTCTAAACTAATTGTCAATTCTCCGCCGTTGGCGATCGCTTAGTACACTCTTTCCCCGAAGAGGCAAATGTGAAATTACACTTCCTTGGCACGACGGGATACCACCCTAACAACCAACGGCAAACAGCGTGCCTTATGCTCCCCGAGTTGGGCATCATTTTCGACGCAGGCACTGGGATATTCCGCGCCCGCGACCTTATTCAGACTGACACGCTGGATATTTTCCTAACGCACATCCATCTGGATCATTGCATCGGACTGACATTCCTCTACGACGTTCTTTATCAAAAAGAAATGCAACGGGTAACGGTCCATCTCGCTGAGGACAAAATTGAAGCGATTGAGAAACATCTTTTTAGCGAACCGCTCTTTCCCGTCAAACCAAATTTTGATTTCCAACCCCTTTCCGACCGCCCCGTGACCCTTAGCGATGGGTCTCAACTGCTCGCCATCCCATTGGATCACCCCGGCGGCGCTCACGGTTTTCGAATCGATTGGCCAGACCGATCTTGCGCCTACATCACTGACACCACCGCATCAGTTAATGCAAAATACGTGGAGGCCGTTGGAAATGTAAATACACTAATCCACGAATGTTACTTTCCTGATGGTTGGGAGTCCAAGGCAAAACTAACAGGGCACAGTTGCCTGACTCCGGTCGCACAAGTGGCCGCAGCCGCTAACGCAGATCGACTTTTTCTGGTGCACGTCAACCCGCTTGACGAGTCGCCCCAACCTCTCGATCTCGAGTCAGTTAGCCCAATCTTTACCCCGATCACCATTGCGGAAGACCACATGACGATAGAGGTCTAGAGGCAAGGCTATTGTGATCACGTCATCCTTCCCTTTTGGCTCAAAATCTGAGCTGCACGGGATCACACGTCCGCCGACTCAGCAATCAAACGCTCAATAGCAAGGGCTCCGCTTTCGATACACGCCGGAATACCAACGCCACGATAACTGTTTCCAGCCAATTCTAAACCTGGATGATTCACCATTAATTCATCGATGCCATCGACTAAATTTCGGTGTCCCAAATGATACTGCGGCATGCAATTCCGCCAACGAATAACACGCGTTAACCCTGGCTCACCTTGAAACCCAACGGTTCGCTGTAACTCGACAATCGCCATTTTGACTAACGGTTCATCATCCAGCTCCACCAACTCCCGTCGCAGCGCACCGCCGACGAAACAACGGATCAGAATTTTTCCGTCAGGGGCTCGACCTTCGAATTTATTGCTGCCAAAACTGGTCGCGATCACATCTCTCTTGAGTATCGAGGGAACGATAATCCCATATCCTGAAAAATCTCGGCCAAGTTGCTCGCGTTCGACACCAAGAATGACAACGGCAGAACTCGCGGCCTCAATTGTATTTAGATCCCGGGCCAGCTTCTCATCGATCGACTGAAGTAAACGACCACTGATTTTCGCCGACGTCGCCAAAACCAATCCGTCAGCCTCTAATTCCCGAGGGGGTTCAGAATCAGTGCCTCGCGTTGTAATTTGCCAGCCTGACTTAGCTTTAGCCACCGACTCCACGTTCGCATCGGTTTGAAAATTCACCTGAGGCAATGACTCCATGATCCAGCGAACCAATTCACTAATCCCTTGCTTGGGTGCGCGAAACATTCCGTAACGCGCCCCGCTCGCCTCCCTTTGGATTGCCTTTTCCTTCGCAACTCGCCCCGCTTGAATCAAACTGCCGTGTTGTTTTTCCATCGCGACAAACCTTGCCATTGTCGCTTGCATACTCAATTTCTCAGGATCGGCAGTGTAAATCCCACCCACCAACGGTTGGATCAAAGTTTCATAGATCTCTCGGCCAAACCGACGCGTGGCGAATGAAAGTAAACTCTCATCCTGACTCCAATCATGAGGAAGGACATGCTCTTCCGCGAGAAATCGATCTTTCGCTTCCGCCGTCAGCAATGGGGAACCTAGGATTGAGTCCAAGTCGCTCGGCAGCATCAAAGAAAGTCCACGAGGCACTGGATGGATAGTTTCATCGGTTGCAACGTAGGCGCGGTCGGCGATCGGAATTGTCTGCAACAGTTCGTCAGTTTTCCCAAGATGTTCACAAATCTGAATTGCCGCCTCGGGATCTGTCGTAAACATGTCCGCACTATGTTCGATCAAATAACCTTCGGCCGACTCCGTCTGTAACACTCCGCCCCAAAGTCCACTGGATTCGAGAACGGTAATTTCAGCCTCTGGCATTGCCCGTTGCGCAAAAAATGCGGCCGACAGTCCCGTAATCCCGCCACCCACAATCGTTAGTTTTTGTGATTTCATATTCATTTAAAACGAGCAGCGGCAAAATGAGTTGGGGAAATGTGAGGGGCTTCGCCAAGCATCAGTTCCTTTATCAATTGGCCTGTTCCAGTCGCCATACTTAATCCAAGCATATTGTGACCGGCCGCAATCCAAACATTGTTCATCGCTGGACTTCGGTCGATAATCGGTTTCCCGTCCCACGTCATTGGTCGCCATCCAAACCACTCCTCTTCGATTGGATCACAAAAAGGATCGTGTAAATACTTTTCCGCGGCTGTTTTTAACAACGCCATGCGGCGGGGAGGAATCGACGTGTCATATCCTGTAAACTCCATCGTCGATCCAATCCGATATTTTGACTGCATCGGAGTGATCGCGACGTGACTGTCCTCAAAAATAATAGGGATTTTTGGCATCAACTTAGGTTTCGGCATCGTCAGCGAATACCCTTTGCCGGGTTCGATTGGAATCGACATTCCTAAATGATGATTCAGAAACGGAGTCATCGCACCGGTGGCTACAACAAAATGATCCGCTTCGAGTTCACGTCCGTTGGATAAAACTGCCCTCGCATCTCCCTGTTCTCTCTCGAATTGCTGAACTGGAAAATCTTCAAGAATTGAAACACCCAAACCCACCATCTTTTCACGCAATTGGGATAACAACTTGTCCGGCCTTAAATGGCAATCTCCCTCATAATGCCAACCACCCCCAAACCCTGACTTAATTGCCGGTTCTAAATTCGTCAATTGATGGCCATCATAGGGCGTCGCCGCCACCCCAAAATTTTGTCGTATCAGCCCATCCATTTTGCCAAAATTAAGAAAGGATTTCTCGTCATCAAAAACAAATAGCAGACCTTTTTCCTGCCACTCACAATCAATATTTTCATCCGCAATAAGCTGTTGATACAACCGCTTGGAGGATTGGAGGATTTCATGTCTACCGCCGCCTGCAGCCATCATGTCCCGATGATTGCATCGCAATGAGAAATTCCAAAACCACTTAACAAAGTTCATCTCAAACCGCGGCTTCACCGCAAACGGAGAATTTGATTTAAACATCGCTTTGAGCGTTTTCAATACCGCCCCTGGTTGGCAAAGTGGGAACACGTGACTTGGGGAAACGTACCCGCAATTGCCGTGCGAGCAAGCAGCACCAAATTTATCACGATCCACGATCGTAACTTGGCAACCCGCTTTTATCAGATTCCAAGCACACATCGCGCCAATGACGCCACCGCCAATGACGACGACACGATCACCCTGACCAGCTTTCATGAGGTTATCCCCATCCTAAATGGATCATCCGAGTCGAGAATTAAATCCGACTCTCCACAAATATACGCTTCCCCCTCAATCGTCGGAATAATTCTCTCAGATACTTCATCGTTTCTAAAGGAACCTGAAAATACCGTCCCAAGAATTCCTTCCTGCCGCCAAATCTCGCCAGGAGCCAACAGCCCATCGGCAGCCAAGCAGGCAAGTTTGGCGCTGGTCCCCGTACCGCACGGAGACCGATCGTAAGCTCCACCTGGACAAAGAACAAAATTACGACTTTGATTTACTGGGTTTTGAGGTTGAGTGAATAGCTCGATATGGTCGATCGGCCCGTCGCTGCCCCCAATCCCTTCGCTCTCGAGTGTTTTCATAATTCGCTTTGTAACCTCCGTCAGGTGGCCTGCGTTAGAAACACATAATGTTTCTTGTGAGTTCTTCACGAGGAAAAACCAATTTCCACCCCACGCAATATCACCAATCACTTGGCCATACTCTGGAACATCAATGGTCACATCTCGTTGCAGGCGATAACTTGGGACGTTTTCGACTGCCACTCGACGCTCACCGGTAAAACTAGCCGTCACCACACCAACCGGCGTTCCAATTCGGTGCACGCCCTGTTCCACAATTCCGAGATGCTTGAGAGTCGCCATTAGCCCAATCGTGCCGTGACCACACATTCCTAAATAACCAGCATTATTAAAGAAAATAATATCTGTAATGCAATCGGGGTCTTGGGCCTGAATCAAAAGCCCGCCCACCCACACGTCCGAACCCCGTGGCTCATTGACGACCCCACTGCGAATCCCATCGAATCGATCTCGAAAGACAGCAACCTGTTCGGCCAGCGTCCCGCCGCCGAGATCAGGCCCTCCGGCAACAATAATCCGCGTCGGTTCACCACCGGTGTGCGAGTCGATAACTTTAATTCGTTGAATCATAGGAACCATCAGATTCTGGGTTTGCGACGACAGTGACGGTTTCAGTAGCCGACGGAGAATGTTAGTTTATTCTATTCGTGAACATCCGCTGCGGGGAGATGCTCATTGGTTGGATTCTCAATTACTTGCGAAGTGACCTTTAAAACCAAACCGCCGTCCTCACCCCCGCGGCCTTCGTTTCTTTAAAAACGTTCAAAAATTTTTACCAACTTGAGATATACCATGGCGACACACCAAGTTTTAATTGCCGGACAATGGCGAGATTCCGATGCCACACAAACATTTCAAGCAAGCGACCCGCGCGCCGCATCGTTAATCCCAGAGGACTACCCGGTAAGCAGTTGGGCTGAATGCGAAGCAGCCCTCGATGCCGCTGGGCTTGCCTATGCTCAATTGCGAGAAATGCCCGGTGAGGCAATTGCAGCCTTCCTTGAGGCTTATGCCACCCGAATCGACGCGCGATCCGAGGAAATCCGGACAATCGCTGCGAGAGAAACGGCACTGCCTGCCGATACGCGATTAGTCGGAGAACTTGCCCGAACAACCGGCCAACTACGCGCCGCTGCTTCAGCAACCCGCTCGTCCGCCTGGCAGATGCCGATTATTGATTCCGCGAACGATATCCGATCTTGCTTTGGACCGCTCGGACCGGTTGCCGTCTTTGGCCCCAACAATTTCCCACTCGCCTTTGGCAGTATTTCTGGGGGAGATTTTGCCGCAGCAATCGCGGCAGGCAATCCGGTAATTGGAAAAGCCAATTCGATGCATCCCGGCACCACCCGTCTGCTCGCCGAAGAAGCACAGCTCGCCGCCGAAGAAACGGGAATGCCCGCTGGCACAGTCCAATTAATTTACCGCACTTCCCACGCCAACGGTGAGAAACTAGCACGCGATCCGCGGCTTGCCGCGATCGGCTACACCGGCAGCAGAAATGCCGGATTGGTATTAAAGCAGGCGGCTGATTCGGTTGGTAAACCTATCTACCTTGAGCTTTCGTCAGTCAATCCAATCGTCGTATTACCTGGTGCTCTAAAAGAACGTGGAAACGAAATTGCCAGTGAATTAACAGGAAGCTGCTTGATGGGGTCGGGGCAATTCTGCACCAACCCCGGGCTCATCATTGTTCAAAATGACCCCGCTGGAACAGAGTTCATCGAATCCGTTGCCGCCCAATTCAGCGAGCAACCCGTAGGCACGCTGTTTTCCCTTTCAGGGCAAAACGGACTTCAATCCGCTGTCGACACCCTGACGTCCGCAGGCGCAACCTTGGTTTGCGGAGGAACAACTGGAGGCGGTGAAGGTTACTCTTTCAGCAATACTGTGCTGAAAGTCGACGGGCAGCAATTCCTGTCCCACGCTGAACAACTCCAAACCGAAGCTTTCGGTGGGTCTACACTTATTGTTGTCAGCGATTCAATCGAACAAACCAAGACCATCATCGAAGCACTCGAAGGAAATCTAACTGGCTGTATCTACTCTGCCAGCGACTCCACCGACGATGGGAATTATGACCAAATTGCTCCAGAGCTTCGCCAGCGAGTCGGGCGACTCTTAAATGACCAGATGCCAACAGGGGTCGCAGTGTCGGCAGCAATGAATCACGGCGGTCCATTTCCAGCAACCGGTCACCCTGGATTCACTGCCGTCGGAATGCCCGGATCAATCACGCGATTTGCAATGCTACAGTGCTTTGATCATGTCCGGCCTCACCGTCTCCCCGCCATTCTTCAGGATTCCAATCCTAACCAAGCCTGGCGATTAATTGATGGCCAATGGTCTCAGGGCGATGTCGCGACCCCATCGGCAGACTAATCCGCTAACAGAAATACCGATGCGACACTGAATGAAGGTCGCGCCAAATCGCGCGGGCGGACTGACAGGAAAACAGACAATCTTTGTTCTAAATTTAGCCCTGGAAAGTCCGCCCTGGCCAGTTCGCCCACCAGCTTTTGAACAACCGATACTGAGATTCGATAAAGTTCTTTTGACTCGGGCTCAAACAATCGGATTCATTAAAGTGATGCTCGTATTCTGATTCTCCATTGAGTACCAAAAGGTACTTATAGAAAAGGACTAAATCTGGACCTTCGTCGTAGGTCGATAGTACAAACAGGGCGTCATTGAGCTCTTGAGCCAAACGTCTTGCCTCCACGCTACCTGCGGCTGCTTGTTCGCAAAGCGAAACAAAATGCAAGACAACTTCCGGGATAGCATTTCCAATTCCGGTGATTGCTCCAACGGCACCACAGTTCACATAGCCATGAAAAACCTGTGTATCGACTCCGACCATCAACTTCAACGCCTCATCAGCGCCAGTGATATGTTCGGCGGCATAGCTCAACGACGGACCTCCACCAAATTCTTTGAAACCAACTAGATTGCTAAACTCCCGACGCAAATCGAAAAACAAATCCGCTTTGGTCTCGAAACCGTAGTAAGGACTATTGTAGATAACGGCGGGAACCTCAGGCGCTGCTGCGAGAATTGCCGCAAAATGATTTCGCTGGGCGGTGGGCGACGTTCCCCGCGAAAGCACTCGCGGGATGACCATCAATCCACTGGCCCCTACCGAGGCCGCGTGGGCAGTATGGTCTACGGCAGATCGTGTGTTCATCGCACCGGTGCCAACTACGACCGGAACCCCCGCTTCGCAAAGCCGCGCTACTCCCATTTTTCGCTGGTCATCAGTTAACAGCGGCCAATCTCCCATGGAACCGCAGTAAACCACACCCTGCATCCCGGCAGTCATCATTTGCTGCCCCTTGCTTACTAAAGCATCAAAGTCAGGCTGACGATCAACTCCGCAAGGTGTCATCAATGCAGGAATACAGCCGCTAAAAATTTGTGTGTCCATCGAAAAACGCCAGAAGTAGTGGGAAAAAAATTCAGTTCTGATTGTATCTCAGGAAAACCATCTCACAAAGGACAGAACCGCTGACAAAAATCAGACGAATAAGACCGTCACTTGAACCGCCTCGATTACTGTCCAGTTTTAAGGAAGCATTCATAAATGACAATGAAAGCTGCGAGGGCCAGCAGGAACCACGCAAAAACACGCTTCAGTCTCTCACCGTCAAACTTTTGAGACCACCAAGATCCAATCATGACTCCCGCGATCATCAAAATTGAAAATTGAACCAAAAACTGATAATCCATCTCGCTGCCGATACGAATCAAATCGCCGCCAAAAAATCCGACGAATGATTTAAAAGCAACGATAGATAAACTGGTGCCAACGACAGTTCGCATTGGCAGCCCGAAAAATATAATTAATAACGGGACGATCAAGACGCCGCCCCCCGCCCCTGTAAATCCCGGAATGACACCAATCAGCAAACCACCAACTGCTAATGAGGTGTAATAGGTAAAAGACTTTTTGGCTTTCAAATCCGTTTTGGGGGTAACCGGTTTGCCTATTAATCCAAGCAACGTCGCGGATGAGAGAAAAATCAGGCCGGCAAAAATGGATAAAACAAAAATCTTTTTTGACACCACCAGCCCGCCGATTGTAAACAATTGTTCCGGGACTACGTCGAACAACCACAACCGCACGATTAAATTTCCAGTCGCGACCGGAATTCCCAACGCAATGACGGTCGGAAAGTCGATGACTTTTTGTTGAATACGCGGCACTACACCAACTAAGGCAGTGACGCCAACAAGGATCGTCGTGTAGGCCGTGGCAAATTTGAGATCGAAATGAAGCAGGTAAAGCATCGCGGGCAGCAACAGCGACCCGCCACCGCCAAACATGCCCATGACAATGCCAACAACCATTCCCATTAAGTAGCCGAGAATTGTTTCAATCATTACCGTCCTGCCATTTATATTCCGCGCCGCGAGCGTGATTCGAGCGAGATTCTGTCAATCCCATCGGAATTTAAATCGCTTCTCTTGATTAGATTGGATTCAGTCTAACCCGTTCGATCACTTTCGCACAACGTCCTCTTTCATCCCCGCAAATGGATCTCCAACCGTCGGGTTGATCCAGCTCAAATCAAAATTGACTGGAAAATCACGGCCAAGAACGTTACCCTATCCTGCGGGCTAAGGAGATCGAACGCCGCTGCCTGGTTCACCCCCTTCCCCAAACCGCCCCCGCTAATGGCAGAGCCAATAAATAATACACCAAACACTCGTTTTCTAATTTCAACCGATTGCCCAAAACTCGATCGGCCTGCTCAAAAAACCGAAAACCTTATGAAATACCCCGCTTTAATTGAATTTAACATCAAAACTGCTTTGGTGGGCATCTTGGCCGTTTCCTTCTCCTTGGCGATGGTCACTGCGGTGGAATCCCAAACCAAGGAACGGCGGTACTTCCTCGGAAAAGACTCGCAGCGTGTCGCAGGAACGCCGCAAGGAACCGTCACGGAATACCAATGGCTTGAGAGTAAAATCTACCCTGGCACCAAGCGTCGCTACTATGTGTACGTCCCTGCACAGTACGATGCAAGTAAATCGGCCGCGTTGATGGTATTTCAGGACGGCCACGCCTACATGAACGAAAACGGCGAGTACCGGGCGCCCATTATTTTTGACAACCTGATTCATCGCCAAGAGCTACCTGTCATGATTGGCGTATTTATTGACCCCGGTCATCTAAAAGACGAATTGCCAGAAAAGCGTGGCTGGGCCCCAAAGCCTGAAAATCGCAGCGTCGAATACGACTCACTCAGTGATACCTACTCAAAGTTTGTCCTCGAGGAAATACTTCCCGAAGTTGAAAAAAAATACAACATCACAAAAGACCCTCTTGGACGTGGCATTTCCGGAGCAAGCAGTGGGGGCATTTGTGCGTTTACTGTTGCCTGGGAACGGCCGGATCAGTTCAGTAAAGTCCTCAGCCACATTGGAAGCTTCACGAATATTCGCGGCGGTGATCGCTATCCCGGACTCATCCGGGCAACCGACACCAAAATGATCGTCCCAGTCTCCACGACCACCGAATCAACTGAAGTTACTGATTCAAACGCTGATTCTGACTCCGACGCTGATTCTGACTCCGACGCTGCTGAAACCACTCCCAGCGAAACTGCCGCTTCGCAGTCACTGCGGATTTATCTCCAAGAGGGTAGCAATGATCTGGACAATGAATTTGGCAACTGGCCACTGGCTAACCAGCAGATGTTTGCGGCACTTAAGTTTAAAAACTACGACGTTAAATTTGACTTCGGGGAAGGGGGCCACAACGGCAAACACGCCGGGTCGATTTTCCCTGACGCACTTCGCTGGCTCTGGCGTGATTACCCGGGCGTCACGCCCAAATTATCAATGATGCCAGGTCAGCAAACCGCAGCTTGGGCCGTCGAATGGTGGATGCCAAGACACGAAGCCAAACTAGCTCAACGAAAGGCCATGGAAGAAGTTGACCTACTGATGGTTGGTGACTCGATCACTCACGCATGGGAAGACAAAGGGCTTGAAACGTGGAACAAATATTACGCCGATCGAAAGGCACTCAATCTTGGATTCAGCGGAGATCGCACGGAACATGTCATCTGGCGTTTTCAAAATGGAGCCATCGATGATATCTCCCCCAAACTCGCGGTAATCATGATCGGAACCAACAATACTGGTCATCGCAAAGAAACCCCACGGCATACCGCGCTGGGAATTAAGAGAATCATTGATGAAATCAAACTAAGACTACCGTCAACCAAGATTCTCCTGCTGGATATTTTTCCACGCGGAGCAGACAAAGAAAACGAATTTCGAAAAATCAATTCGGAGGTTAATGACATCATCAAAAATTATGCCGATGAAGAAGCCGAAATTTTCTTCCTCAGCATTGGTGACAAGTTCCTCCAAGAAGATGGAACGCTCTCAAAATCAATTATGCCAGACTTGCTTCACCCCAACAGTGAAGGTTACGAAATTTGGGCAGAAGCAATGGAGCCTACAATTGAAAAACTACTCAGGAACGATGACAAATAGTTTCGACCGCAGGGAACTACTGACCCGCCGTTGTCGATCCTAAAAACAACAATCATAAAATCTTACTCAACCAACCTCGCCTGCGACGTAATCGCAATTAGTTAAACCGATTTAAACGATGGTAAACCAAGCTATGAAGTCTCTTAACTACCTATTTATTTTTGCATTGATGACCGCGATTCAACTTGGCAATTCCTCCGAATTACAAGCCAAGGAATTTGCCACCGAAGGCGGGAACTCGGCAGACCAAGAGTACTACGAACTTCGAATTTATAAAATTTTCGATTATGAAAAACAACAAATCGCCGAAAACTATCTCCAAAATGCTCTTATTCCTGCACTCAACCGAATGGGAGTTGACCGAGTCGGAGTGTTTCGGAATTTGAGTGACGAAAATGACCATTCGCTTTTTATGCTTATCCCTTTTTCTTCCATCGAACAGTTCACCAACATGAACCAAAGTCTCGCCGACGATGCGAGTTACCAAGCTAATGCGGAAGCCTATTTTAAACGCAACAAAAAAACAGCAGTGTACCAACGAATCGAAAGTCGATTCATGAAAGCATTCAAAGGGATTCCTGCCCTTGAAATCCCCGCCTACTCTACCAAAAAGAAAGACCGTCTCTTTGAGCTTCGACTCTACGAAAGCCCTACAGAAGATCACGCCCGCCGAAAGGTCAAAATGTTCAATGAAGGGGAAATCGATATCATGCGAAATGTAAAACTCGCACCAATCTTTTTCGGTGAAACTCTCATTGGCCCCGATGTTCCCAATCTGGTCTACATGTTATCGGGAACGGACGAAGAATCGCATGGACAACACTGGAAGGATTTCCTGGCCCATCCAGAATGGATTCGGATCAAGGAAATTGAAGAATACAAGGGCACCGTCTCTTCGATTAAAAAATGGATGCTTACACCGACCTCCTATTCTCAGTTGTAAACTCAACGGGCATAACGTCGAGAACCCGTAATTTACTTTTCCTAATGCGCCATCTTCAAGACAGTCTGCCACGCCGGATCTCAACATGAACAATCTCACCTTTGAAGTTACTGAATTTTCAGAAGCAGGCGAAACACTTGGCACTGAATCGGTCGAGCGGACAAGCGTCGAAGGACCGCACCTGGATTATTTTTTCAACAAATTCGTGCACCTGTCAGGCGATCTCGAACTGCCTTTAGAGGACCGCTTGCCTGGCGAGAACGAAGCACTGGAGTATCGAATCGGATCGGATCGAAATGGAGCCTATGTTCTCTATTACTTTCACGACGAGGTGATCTTTGCGTCATTGATCCTCAGCGGCACAGATCACGAAACTGAAACGGAATTGATGCAAGTTTTCAAGTTTCTGTTGCTCGATACAGACGATCTTGACGAGCCCACCGAAGAAGAAATTGATGCAGTCCTCTCGTCCGAAGAATTTGATTTCTCCCAGACTGAATCGCGACCTGCAGTGTTCGAAGTGCAGTTGACCGGGCCCGAGGACGGCGAAACTCCGCTGGAACATGTCAAACAAATGAATCGTGCCTTGAGCGCCGCATTCTTTAAAATAGATCGCCCTAGCCAGCATTCTGGTCAATAAATTCCTTGATCAAGGTACGCGGGATGATGTACGACCGCGTGCGACTGAATCGAGAAATGTTTACTCCCAGAAAATTGCCGTCGATATCAAACACAGGACCTCCGCATTGCTCAGGACGGAGGTTGGCGTCGTGCGATACGACTCGACTGAACCCGTCCCTTCGGACGCTCTTGCCACCAATTAAATTATCAGCAATGTGCCGAGAGTCTTCATCAGGTCGCTTTCCAAGCGTTACTTCCTTGGTTATTTCTTTGCCATCCCGGCGAACTGTCACATCAATCTTACTATTGACATCCTGGTTAGAAAGAAAGCGAAACACATCGTTCCGCTGACGAACAGTCTTATCGCCGAGTTTCAAAACAATATCTCCCGATTGAAACCCAGCAATCTTCGCGGCTCCATTGTCAACTCGTTCAAAAAAAACCGTATTGTCTCGGCTACCAATGACCACCCCTAGAAAACCTCCGCTGACTCGAGTTCGGGGAACTGCGAAAAAATTAGAACCCCATGTGCTGATGCTACCATCTCCCTTGGCATCTGGAACCAATAGCAACCGCCCGGGTTCCTCTGCCAAATCACCCTTAATTTTGCTTAAATCAATTCCCCCGATGTCTCGAAATTCAACTTGTAACAAGACCAAATCATTTTTGGAATCTCGGGCAACAACTTGGGCAGAAAGACTACTGCCATTATTTAATTGAACCCTCGGTCGACTTCCGACAAGCGTGCTCTTGCTAATTAGATTGCCCCGGCCTTCTCGAAAGATTCGTGTGCCCCAGACCGTCTGCACCTTTTGGTTTAGGTCACTCTTGATGACAACCTGAGAATTATCCAGCTTCGCCTCGAGCGACTTAAAGACCTTAGAAAAGTCTCGCAACTCAGGATAAGTTTTTGGCTTTTCGGAATCCTCCGATTCGATAAGATCTAACTGAATCAACTTTCGCTTTTGATCGCGAAGAACTGAAAACTCCACTCGGCTCTCGCCTGAAGTTCGCAAAGAAATCAACTTATCGTAAATAGATTTGGCTGAATTAACTTTTTTACCCGAGATTGCCTGCACAACATCGTTGACTTTCAATCCTGAAGTTTGTGCTAAGCCACCATCGACAATTTTGACAACTTTAACACCCTTGGATTCGCTTTCTCCTCGGAAACCTAGTTTAGGCAAACTTGGCCAACCGCTAATCTTAAAAACCTCGGGAGTTTTAAGCTGCTCCCAATATTGTTTGAAAGAATCGATGGGAACGTCATAATTTTGCCTAGTGTCCCGGCGGATGTTACTGTGAATCCCGATGACTCGCCCGTTAATATCAACCAACGGTCCTCCCGAATCCCCCGGCTCCATGACAGCCGTTGTCTCGATCATTCCTTCATTCGAAGTCACTGGACGAGTAACGTAGCCAAAACGAATTACCGAGCCCCGGTTTTTGTCGTACGTCCCGGGATAGCTGATACTGATGCAGGGTTGGTTAGGAAGCAGCGACGCCGAATCTCCAAGTTCGGCTACCGGCAACCGCGATGGGTTGTCTATCTTCAACATCGCCATGTCGACGCGTTCGTTTGCACCGAGACCTTTCGCTCGAAACTCCCGACCGTCCGCTAACAAAACCTTATATCGGCGATTCGGTTTCACCGCGTGGCCTGCCGATAGAACAATTCCATCAGAGCTAACGATGACACCACTAAAAACCATTCCACCGTCGTTAATGGCTACCGATGCAGGTGCAACCTTTTTGACCGCTAACATGATTTTGGCTTGCAGATCAGCAACATCCAAATCTTCGATGGCAAAACAAGAAGCCGTCGACGCCCAGAGCATAGCGAAAATCAGTAATAGCTTCTTGCTGAAAACAAATCTTGAAAGCGGCATTTTTATCGCCTTATTTGAACGCTTATTTATATGCTTACCTGAACGTATGTAACTGTTGAAAAAATAGCCCATCTTGCATTGGTAATCAAATCTTTTCCTACAGCCGCTGGCGGTTAACCGCAAACCGTCCACTTCAATACACACAATGCCGTCAACCGACACACTGTTCGTAAAAAACCCCGTGATATTGAGGGATTCATTGCAAATTAGACGAAATTCATACCGACTGAATGCCTGCAATTGCAGCCGTTTTCCCTCTCGGGCATCCTCAAAATAGTTATCGCTCGCCAAGACAATACAGCCATTCCTGGCGGGCGCCACCCCGGTCTACTGCAACCCTCGCATAGAGTCTCCCCCCGCAAATGACCTGTGAGGCAAACGCTTCATCACCTAATTGGTTCCGGGCGATTTCTTGGTAGCCCTCAGACTTCGCCTCAACGACCACCGTCTCACCATTCTCTGCCGTAAAATATAAATTCCGATTCACGAGAACTGGTGAGGCGCTAACAGCCACCCGGCGTTTACTGAATTTCTGTTTCCACATTTCATTACCGTCAGCAGCTCGCCAACAATAAAGAACCCCATTGTCGGCATGAGCAAATACGAAACCCTCAAATGCAAGCATTGACTGCTCGTACACTTTCGCTGGGTTATCCCATAACTTTTCACCGTTGCGAGCATCAATACCGATGGTTTGCCCTCCCGGAAATCCACCGCTCGCAAATACCCGTTCTTTATCCCAAACCATCGTCCCGCAGGTCACTGCCCAGTTGGCTTTTGTCGTCCAAATTGGATCGCCTGTCTCTGGATCGTAACTCGCTACTTTTCCGCCACCGCTAATGAGTAATTGCCGACGCCCCGCAACCTCGGCAACTACCGGCGTGGAATAACTACTAACACCCGTCCGGTCAATTCGCCACACCTCGTCACCCGTTTTGGTATCGCACGCAACGATCGCAGACTTGATTTGATTCTCATTGGTTACAATCACGCGGGCACCATCAACAATGGGTGTGGACCCATAACCGAATGGGTAGGCCGGGGAATAAACCCCGACGTCTTTTTTCCAAAGCACCTGTCCTTCGAGATCAAGGGCAACTAGATGGATGTTATTGTGGTGGCAAAACACCGCAAACAAACTTCTCCCGTCCGTAGCAATGGTCGATGTGGCATGAGTGTTCTTAGGGTGCATTCGCTTTGGCCAACCACCTTGATTAACCTCCGTGGCCCAAAGTGTTTTTCCATCCTTTCGATCAAAACAAATCACTGATTGAGTTTGATCTTTTTTTTCGGCTGTCGTTAGAAAAATCTTATCCTCAACGATTAACGGTGAGGCATGTCCGCGGCCAGGTACTTTGGTTTTCCAGATGACATTTTCATCGTCTCCCCACTCCAACGGAGCTGTCTTGGATTCTGCAATTCCATTGCCGCTAGGACCTCGCCAACGCGACCAGTCATTCTGAGCATCAACCTCACGGGAGAGGATGGCTACTACGCATAACAAGAAAAAACCAACAGTAGATTTCGAAAACATTAGTAACTCAAATTGGGAATATAATAGATAAATCAGTAGCTATCGCGTCGGTTAAGAATAACCCGAAAACAAAATTCGCGACAGGCTTACATTGGTGTCTCTGCGCTCGCTGACCTAGTACCAAACGAACGCCATGAGGATAACGCTATGAGGATAACGCAGAGTAATGCTATTCCAAAAGTTCAGCGCTCCAATAGGCATCGCTAATGAATTTCGCCCAACTCTGATAGCCGGTGGTGTGCTGGGAATAAATTGGATTCCAGTTAGGCTGCTTCGGCACGTTCAATAACTTCAAACCTGCCCTCTCGGGAGATCGATCTGCTTTATTCTGATTGCAGGGTACGCAAGCAAGCACGCAATTCTCCCAATTCGACCCACCTCCATGTGACCTCGGAACAACATGGTCGATCGTCAATTCATCACCCCTTGGTCGACGGCCACAGTACTGACAGGTCATTCGGTCGCGTTTAAAGAGGTTTCTTCGGCTGAAAGCAACGGTTGTTGAAGGGAGGCGATTAAAATCTGCCAGTGTGATAACCTCGGGGACGCGAATCCGTCTTGATACCGTTCGTACGAATTCCTGTCCGTCGTCAGCATCCGCCCGAGCCCAATCTTCCCAGTCGTAAAGTTGATAGTCGACTGGATCGACAACTCGCGCCGCCCCACTCCAAACCATCACAAGAGCGCGAGCCACCGTCGCAACATTGACTGGTTGCCAACTCCGATTTAAAACCAAAGTCGGTCGCTGAAGAACCTCTGAAACCATTTCGTCGACTCCTTGCATTTTTGTGATCAAGGCAGCAGGAAACCCCAATACAAATTGCCATCGTAAAAAACGCACAAGGCAGATGAATCGAGTCTGTTAATTATGGCGAAAAAAATATCATTTGAACACCTAAAGGCTCCGAGAGTAAAAACTGAGAGCCATGGGTCCCAAGAAAACAGGGTGGCAGAAGTCCAATAATTGCAAAAATGGTTGAATTTACTCGAAATACTGAGAGTAATCTGCGGTATCGCCGATCCAAGCGCTCGTGAAAAACTTAATCGTCCCCAAGAATAGTAAGAGGCTTCACCTTCAGGCCAAAAGTAAACCCCCGCGGTCGCTCAAGACAATGCGAAGGATTCGGTTCGGGACACTTTCTGCGCCTTCTCGCATTTCTACCGGCGCGTTATGTTAGTAAACCCCAGCGGTGTAGTAAAAACAAAGCGAATAGACAGATCGGCAACGGCGTCGAATTCGCAACTCAAAAGCTCCACTGGCCACCACAAAAAAATTGGAGCAATGCAATGTCAGCTAAATTGCTGGATGGAAAAGGAATTTCAAAAGAAATTCAAAAAGAAACCAAAGTGAAGGTCGAACAGTTTATCGCGGATCATGCGAAAGCGCCAGTACTAGCCGCCGTTCTTGTCGGCGATGACCCTGCCAGCCAGGTCTACGTCCGCAATAAGGAACGCGCATGTGCACGTGCTGGAATCGAAAGCCAACTGCACCGCCTTCCAGATACCAGCACCACCGAGGAAATTCTCGCCAAAGTGGTTGAGTTGAATGAGAACCATCAAGTCAACGGGATCTTGGTTCAGCTTCCACTCCCCGAACAAGCGGACAGTCGGGTGATTCTCGATGCAATCGATCCTTTAAAAGATGTCGACGCTTTCCACCCCCACAACGTTGGTCTAATTTCACAAGGCCGGCCACAGTTTCTCCCTTGCACACCTCACGGCATCGTGCAGATGCTTAAACGTTGCGGGATCGAAACTTCCGGCAAGTCTGTCTGCGTTATTGGCAGAAGCGACATTGTTGGAAAACCGATGGCGATGATGTTGGGACAAAAAAATTCAAATCTTGGCCCGGAAATGGCCAACGCTACCGTTACGCTTTGTCACAGTCGCACCCAGAATCTCGCTTCGATTACGCAGCAAGCTGACATTCTCATCGCGGCCATTGGACGTCCAAACTTTGTGACGCCAGATATGATTAAACCAGGAGCCGTTGTCGTTGATGTCGGAATCAACCGGACCGATCAAGGGTTAGTGGGTGACGTAGATTTCGATTTAGGAAAAGAGATCGCGGGATTCATCACTCCAGTTCCAGGTGGAGTCGGACCACTTACCGTCACCATGCTCCTTGAAAATACGCTAATGGCTGCGATGATTCAAAGTGAGTCAATTAAATAAATAGCGCAACTGACCTGATGTTAGCCAAACTTTCGTTTTTAAAGACCACTGGCAAAGATGATTTTATGACGATTGACTATTCGAAATACTCTTTGCCAAGCGAGCCTTACGACAACCAAGCCGGTCCTGTCTTTTGCCACCAGCGGTTGGAGAATAAATAATGAACACCATAATTACTAATCCTTGGCTTCGCCCTCTCGCAATCTCTTTTCTCGCTTTTTCATTTTTGTTAATCACTGGCTGCAGCGGCTGCCTTGATTCCGAAAAAACAATCGCTCAAAAAAAGGCCGAGGAAAAGAAAAAACCCAAAGAGCCTTTTGAAACTAACAGTCCCGTTCTACTACCCGGCCATTATCCGATTTCACTTGACAAGTTAAAAGAACAGCGAAAAGAAAAGCAAGAGAAAACAGACGATCCGCTCGCGGAACTACTCGGCAACACGGGCTCAGGTGGGACACGTTTCAATCGAATTAAACCTGGACACTGGTACACCGCTAATTTTCAAGCGGTAGCCAATAACAACAACTTCGAAGGCAACCTAGAAGCTTCCGCCATCGAGCCCGGTGGAAAAACTACTAATATTCCCGGCACCAACTATTTTTTAACCACGAGCCGCCCAGCGTCATTGCCTAAAGGGGAATTGAAAAATTTCGAGACGAGTGTCTACATTCCCGTTCGTGATGGCGCAAAAACGGCAACTGCAAAATACACGCTGAGTCGCTCCTCTAGCGGCCTGACTCCCGTAGTGCAAACTCAGCCTGTTAAACTAATGGGAGGGTATCAATATCACATCGTCCTGCTGAGTAGTCGCCCGGACAGTTTCTCCTTCATAAACCGAAACGACAATATTCGATTACCTGGGCAAAACCAGAATGGCTCCGACTTGGACCCGTTTTATTTTGTCGTGCCCTCCCTCCGTGGCTATCCCTCTCCACTCCCCAAGCACTCGCTGAACTGGACGACAATTGCCTATCTAATCTGGGATGATTTAGATCCCAACGAAATGGCTCAAGAACACCAGGAAGCAGTTTTGGACTGGCTTCATTTTGGGGGACAACTCATTCTTAGCGGTCCCGATTGCCTCGGCAAACTCCAAACCAGTTTTCTCGCGGACTATCTGCCGGCAACTTTTCAAGGCACCCAAAATATAACGAACGCGGACATAGCCGAACTAAATAAAAACTGGTCGCTACCACCCAAAAAAAACAAAGGGAATACCCGCGACCTTGTGATCTCCAATAAATCTCCACTGCTGGGAGTCACCCTTACCCCCCACCCAAAAGCCGACTTTATTACCGGCACAGGGAAAATGGCCATCGAAAGGAAAATTGGTCGCGGTCGAATTGTAATTACAGCCTTTTCACTTAACGATCAATTGATTCGGAGTTGGGGCAGTTTCTCGAGTTTCCTCAATGGCGCTTTATTTCGAATGCCCGCACGACGCTTCGCCCCTAACATCGCCAGTACTGTCTTGTTTAACTGGATCGACTATGGATCCACCGCCTACGATCCATTGATTCGCAGCACCCTTCGCTATCTCTCCCGAGATCTTTCATCAACCGGCACGCTAGAATCACCAAATTCAAAACTGGGTGAAGTCGCTGTCAACGATGGCGAGATACCAACCACGAACCTCATGGACCGCCCCGAAGACACACTGGACAAACTCGCAACCCGAGGCCCCGGTGACAATTGGCATTTTGGGGGCTATCAGGATTTGGGATATTCCGGAGTCGCGGGATGGAATGATTACGGAGCAATCTCCAAAGCGGCTCGGGAAACGCTAAAACAGACGGCTGGAATTTCACCGCCGTCTTCCGGCTTTGTATTAAAGATGCTGGCGATATACCTCGTAATCTTGGTCCCATTGAACTGGCTTTTCTTTAGGCTCATCGGAAAAGTGGAATACGCCTGGGTCGCGGTTCCAATTATCGCTCTGGTTGGTGCATTTACTGTCGTCAAACTGGCCTCGCTAGACATCGGTTTTGCAAGGAGCAATACACAAATCAGCCTGCTTGAAGTCCATGCTGACTACCCTCGGGCACACATGGCGGAATACTCTGCACTTTATACTTCACTCTCCACCCGGTACACCGCTGAGCTCGACAATCGCTCTGCCCAATCCCTACCGTTCTCTATCTCAGATCAAAACCAAAAATCCCAAGATGCCGAAACACCGGGAGAAGTAATTTTACGCCGCACCGTTGAAAACGAGCTCAACGGATTTCAAATCCAATCGAACTCTACTGGGTTGTTGCATACCGAGGCCATGGTCAATTTGGGCGGCGTCATTTCTTTTTCAAAGGATCTTGAAACGGGCCAGTCAACCCTCGCTAACACGACCGCAATGGCAATTGAAAATGCAGCCGTCATTGGTCGCAACAAGAACGGAGAACTTCAGTTCGCTCCGTTCAAATCAATTGGAACCGGAGATGAAATTATTTTGCAATTCCAGCCCTGCAAAACACTCGATTCTGTTTGGCTACCGGACTCAGAGTTCGCCCAATTGCGATCCTCGGCAGAAACGATATGGGAGTCCAATCTCAACGAACTCAGCACCACGGACATCGATACGGTGAGTGAATTCCCTCAAATCCGAAAAATTAAGGGCACGATGCGACGATTGCTGTTAGCAAAGAACGAATTCCAATGCACCAAGGAAGATTTCATCACTGAGTACGCGAGAATAAATTCCACTGGCACCTCGAAAGTAACCCTCGACTTGCTAAGAGATACGATTCTTAAAAATCTTGCGCTAGATAAAAATGAATATCGCCTGATCGGAGTCTGCCAAGGCAACCCCGGCAACACTGTTTTCAATCCAGCTGCAACACAAACCGTCACTCGCTCCTTAGTGGTAGCCCATCTCCAGCGGGGGGAATTGCCAATTGCCAAGCGAGACCTTAACTCCATCAACGATTTTAAAACCATCTCAAATCTTGACTTGCCAACTGACTAAACAGAATCGACCAAACTTTCGCTCACCAGTACCAAGTTCAACTTTATAAATTGCAAACAGAAAAATCACACCATGATTGAATTACGGGGATTTGGAAAAGACTACGGTGAATTCACTGCTGTCGACTCACTGGATTTGACCATCGCCGAAGGTGAAATGTTTGGCTTTATCGGACCTAATGGCGCCGGCAAAAGCACAAGCATCCGCTTCTTGGCAACCCTCCTTCGCGCCTCCCGAGGCGATGGCACCATCAATGGTTACAGTGTGTCGGAGGATCCCATGAATGTGCGGCGGAGCGTCGGCTACATGCCCGATGCCTTTGGCGTCTACGATGGAATGAAGGTCTGGGAATTTCTCGATTTCTTCGCCGTCGCATATAAGATTGGCCGCACGCAAAGAAAACGAGTGATTAAGGATGTACTTGACCTTCTCGATCTCACCTACAAACGCGATGACTTCGTCAATGGACTCTCGCGTGGTATGAAACAGCGACTGTGCCTCGCCAAGACCCTTGTTCACGACCCGCCCGTTTTGATCCTCGATGAACCGGCGAGCGGACTCGACCCTCGGGCTCGCATCGAAGTTAAAGCTCTCTTAAAAGAACTGCGACGAATGGGAAAAACGATCCTCATTTCCAGTCATATTTTGACCGAGTTAGCCGACTGCTGTACTTCTATCGGTATTATCGAAAGAGGGAAATTGCTGATGCACGGCCCAATCGATGAGGTCTATAAAAGAATTCGAGGGAACCAGGTTATCGAAGCGAGATTTGGGAAAAATCTCGAAACAGGGCTATCTATCGTCCGCAGCAATCCAGAAGTACGGGACATCCAAGTCGATGGCTCTAAGCTAATCATTGAATTCACAAGTGCCGAACACAATCCTGCGGAACTGCTTAAGTCACTCATCAAACATGAAGTGGAAGTGATTAACTTTGGCCAAAAAGATCCCAACCTCGAAGACGTCTTTATGATGGTCACCAAAGGACTGGTTTCCTAGCGTCAAAAAACTGGCTAATCCAACAAGATTGAACTTGGTCCGGAATCCATTCCGCCGCCAGACTCCCATTGGCGGCGTATCTCACGGAGTCCGTAGCAACACAAATCATAACGATCGCTAAGACGCTCGAGCAACGTGGACGGAGGCGACTCGGCCACCGGCGCTTCGATTTCACTTGCAATGCGATAAGAACGTTTGCCAAACGCGCAATAAGTCTCAAACCGACCCGACGAATCTGACTCACCATCTCGCAAAGCTTCGGGATAGAGGCCGGCCCAAAACAAAGTAAAGTCACCGATATGCAAATGCACCTCTCGCCTTGCATTACCTAAACGATCGGAGGCCTCTGCTACCATTTCGTGAACGCTCATGATCGGTCGCCCCGTGACGCTACGAATCCGATGAATCATATCGCTGCGAGTTGATCGAATTAAAAGCTCGGTGAGATAGTCAATCAACAACGGATCGACAACACCTAATTGCGAATGAAAAGTGTGTTCGGCTAAACCAGCAAAATATCGCTGAATTGCCGACCTTGGCTCGGGTGTATTTTCTGACTGCTCTGGCATCTTGAACCTCCGTTCACATCGATAAATCGAATCAGCCGTTTGAACAACTGTAGTGCCGGAGTGAACCGGGGGTCAAGACATTTTGTGCAAGCACTTAAAGGAAAAAATCACAACCATTAGCCGTGTTGGCCGTAGCGAACGTAGGGATTAATCAGCAATTCACCGCTCGTAATCAGCGTTCGTCTTCACGTCCATTACAGGACACTTTTTCTCAGCAGGGAAAGCAATCCGACTCAATTGCCAGAGATCCTAGAGCTGAATCAGTCATTAATCGCCGACAACATCCCTTGAGCAAATCCCCCAACGTCGTCCATAACATCCTGATTTTTCGATTGATCATTCGTCGCCGCGGCAATTCGGCGGACGATCGCTGAACCAACAATCAAACCGTCTGCGACTGGTTTCAAGACTTCGACGTGTTCAAGTTTACTAATCCCAAAACCGACGCAAATTGGCAGATCGGTAACCGACCTCAACCACTTCAGATTATCCGCGAGATCGGAAGGAAGCTCGGTTCGCTCACCTGTGATTCCTGTAATCGACACGTAGTAGATAAAACCTGTGGTCTGTTCGGCGATTTGCACCGCCCGATCACGTGGCGTGGTGGGGGTGATTAATTGGATGAGACTAAAGTCGAGCAACTTGCACTTCGCCGCCAATTCGTCCGACTCATCAACTGGCATGTCAGGCACGATCGCCCCTGAAATCCCAGCAGCAATCGCCTGCCGAAGATATTCGTCGATTCCCATTCGATAGATAATCGCGTAACTCACCATCGTAACGATCGGCATTGAAATTTCAGCGGTCACGTCGGAAGCCATCGCAAAAATACCGTTTAACTTGGTCCCCCCGTTAAGCGAGCGAGTGTAAGAAGCTTGAATCACGGGGCCATCAGCAATTGGATCGCTGTAGGGGATTCCCAATTCAGCGAGGTGGCATCCTTCGGCATCCAATCGCCTCAGCATTGCCGCCGTAAATTCCAAGTTAGGATCACCGGCGGTTACAAACGGCATGAACGCTTTTTTGCCTTCAGCTTTTAACCTTTGAAAAAGTTTGTCGATCGCCGACATAGAAAGTTCCTGTGTTGTGCTGATACGTTGAAGTTATGAAAGAACTAAAACCAATTGGGGCATTTTTAAATCCGTCGAGCTGTCGCTTCATTTTTTAAGCGTTGGATCTCGCCAGCGTCTTTATCACCGCGACCTGAAAGACAGATGATAACTACCTCATCTTTTCCACGCTCTTTCGCAACTTCCATCCCTTTGGCAATCGCATGAGAGGTTTCCAAGGCAGGTAAAATACCTTCATTGCGGGCCACTAAATCGAAAGCCGCAAGTGCTTCATCGTCTCGGCAACTACGATACTCAACGCGACCAGTTGATTTCCAATGGCTATGCTCCGGGCCAACTCCCGGATAATCAAGGCCGGCCGAGGCAGAGTGGACGTCGTCCGTCTGCCCATCTTCGTCCTGCAAAACGTAACTAAAACTTCCGTGCAAAACGCCGGGCTTTCCAAACGTCAAACTGGAAGCATGACGACCGGGTTGATCACTCTCTCCTCCAGCTTCTACGCCCACCAAGGGGACATCTGTCTCGGCAACAAATGGATAGAACATACCCGCAGCATTGCTGCCTCCACCCACACAGGCCACTACCGCATCTGGCAATCGCCCGAACCGTTCTTGCGATTGCCGAATCGTCTCACGCCCAATCACTGCCTGATAGTCTCGCACAATTAAAGGGAATGGATGGGGGCCGACAACTGAACCCAAAATGTAGTGCGTCTCCCCAACAGAACTCATCCAATCTCGCATCGCCTGATTAACCGCGTCGCGAAGTGTCCGCGATCCAGTCGTCACAGGACAGATTTCAGCCCCAAGCATTTTCATGCTCTGAACATTGGGCTGTTGGCGACGGATATCTTCTTCGCCCATGTAGATAACGCAGGGAATACCAAAATGTGCACAGGCGGTCGCCGTTGCGACACCATGCTGTCCCGCACCGGTCTCCGCAATAACTCTTTTTTTACCCATTCGCATGGTTAGCAGAGCCTGCCCCAGAGTACTGTTAATTTTATGCGCACCCGTATGATTCAAATCCTCTCGCTTGAACCAAATCTGGGCACCACCGCAATGCTCCGTTAATCGCTTGGCAAAATAGAGTGGGGAAGGGCGGCCCACAAAATCACGAAGCAATACGTCCAGTTCCGCCTGGAAGGCTGGGTCTTTCCGCGATTGATAATACTCTGTTTCAAGTTGATCGAGTGCGGCAATGAGCGTCTCAGGAACAAACCGCCCGCCAAACTCCCCAAAACGCCCTTTCTCATCGGGCAGACTGGCATCGGGACTTGGTTCCGGTAAAAAATGACTGGTCATAAATTATCGTTTAAATCAAATTAAGAAAAAAAAATTCACTGCTGAAAACATCCAGTTGCCAGATTGTTTCCGCCATTATCTTGATTGTAACCGGTTATCGTTTCTCGTCATAACCTTTGTCGATATAAAGGGGCAGGGCTTGAAATTCCAGCAAAGCTAATTCCTAATTACCCCAAAACCCTCACGACCAGAATTCTGCCAGTCAATAGCCTCCGCAAACTGCAAATACCGCCGATTAGTCCCTCGCTCAAGAGTTTATTCCCAATGCCCGAATTGCCCGAAGTTGAAACGATGCGAAGAGGAATCCTCGAAATCGTCGGCGCGACGATTGTCAAAGCAGAACGAACGCCATGCTCCAAACGCCCAATCGTGATCAAGCCAAGAATCGACCATTTAAATAAACGCGTACAGGGTAAGACAATCACCAGCGTTGACCGACTTGGCAAACGCGTTGTCATCCGACTTAATTCAGATGATCGACTTATTTTCGAACCACGAATGACTGGTTTAGTATTAATTGCCGATCCGCCCACGAAAGAGCATTTAAGATTCTGTCTGCAACTAAAAAAATGCCCTATCAAAAAAGTACTTTTTTGGGATCGGCGGGGACTTGGCAATGTTACGCTGCTGTCACCAAGTGAATATGAAACAAAATTGACCGATGGCAAACTTGGCCCTGACGCGTTGGCAATCTCTTCGGTCGACTTTCCGACACGGTTCAAAGGTACCCAGCGAGAAATTAAAATCGCTATGCTGGATCAAAAAATTGTACTCGGCATTGGCAATCTTTATGCAGCCGAAATCTTACACCTCGCTGGAGTCCACCCGCAAACACGATGCGATCAGATAACGGCAAAAAGATGGAAGCTCATCTATCAGAGGATGATCGAAGTCTTTGAACTGGCAATCGAGTACGAAGGCTCAACGCTTTCCGATGGCACGTATCGCAACGCCATCAACGGAGAAGGGAGTTTTCAAAACGAACACCGTGTATACGACCGCGAAGGTCAGGCTTGCCCGAGATGCAAGGACGCGAAAATAATTCGAATCGTGCAAGCTCAGCGGGCAACCTTTTTCTGCAAGCAGTGCCAGACCAAGCGGTAGCCCTGGCACGTCCTACTGACCAATCTTCGCTTAAGTACCTGTCGTCGCGTTGACCTGCGAAACCGCGCCGGTAATGCCTCTTCCTAACTGGACAGGCGGCTTCTGTTTTTCCATGGGAAACATCAACGTGAAGCAAGTTCCTTTTCCAAGACTGCTTTCGACGCGAATCTTTCCACCATGGGCTTCGATGATATTTTTACAGGTTGATAAACCCACACCGGTTCCACCTTTTCCAGTTTCGTCCGGCCCCGCCTTGGTTGAGTAAAACGGATCAAATATCTTTCGCAATTTTTCCTGTGAAATTCCCGGACCGTAATCTCTCACGCTCAAGTCAACGGTATTGTTCTGAAGGTTTTTCTTTAGCTTGATCACCAGTTGACCACCCTCACTCATCGCCTGACGAGCATTGATCAAGAGGTTCATCAACACCTGCTGAACTTGATTGCCGATGGCGGAAATCTCTGGAATATCCTTGTCGATGTCCATGTCGACTGAGATGCGATACTTTTGCATCTCTCGTTCCAACAACACCATCGACTCGTCGATCAACTTACTGACATCTGTCAGCTCGAAGTGCTCACTTCGATTTCGCGCCATCCCAAGCACAGCATTGGTAATCTTGGCTGCACGCATTCCTGCGTTGTTTATCTTATCGAACGCCTTGTCACGGGTCTGCTTGTCGTCGTGACGCATCCCCATCTTGGCGTAGTTAATAATCGTCATGAGAACATTATTAAACTCATGGGTCGTGGTACTCACGAGCTCACCGAGTGCTGTCATTCTCTGAGACTGATCGAGTTGCTTTTTCAACGCATCGATCTCGCCTCGGAGGCGTTGAATTTCGTTCTGCTGCCCGTCGCTCACAAGCGGTCCCTCCATGGTCGTTATATTTTAGGCATCCCGCACCGATGCGAACCTCAACCCGGCCCGCGTAGGCCTCCTGCCTTACCTCTTTGCCAAAAACTACGAGAACTACTTAAAATCGTGATTTTTACCCGCGATTCGCCGCTTTTCCCATAGATAGAGCTATCGTCCGATTAGTGTGGGCGGCTAAACCCCGAGTCTCTATAATCGGGTTGGGTAAGAGGCGTTTTTTCTACGCTTGAAAATCATCGCCTCTACATTGCACCAAGGCAATCAAAATCGCCTTGCGCTGCCCTCAACAACGTCAAGGAATGACGGTTTGCCACAGACAAGGAACGTCGATGAGTACAATTCAAGAATTTGATCAACTAGTCGCGATTGCCGAGACGCTTGGCTATCGCATCCGTTACGACTACTTCGGAGGCACCGGCGGGGGCGTCTGTGAGTTCGCAGGTACAAAATGGCTATTTCTCGACCTCGCACTCACGTGTAGTGAACAACTCGAGCAACTCCAGATTACGCTGGCCAATGAACCACTTCTTTCTACGCTAAATCTTGATGATTCAATTCGGGACAAACTATCCAAGCGAGTCGCCTGATTCTCTTAGATGAGGAACCTTAAAACGCTGGAACTAATGGTGGTACCAGCACCTGAGAAATTGATGCCAACGACTCGGATTATCTCCACTAGTACCGATCGAGGCATCTGCGGACCCTTCTTCCCAGCGACTCCAAATATTGGGAAGCACAACTGTTTCCATACTGACGATTTTTATTTCGTTATCTGCGATCCACTGGTTCGCTGCCTGGACCGCCGCCTCAAAGGATTCATGCTTACCCGGGTTCAAAAAACCGGGCGCCACAATTTCCTTGGGAACAAAATCTTTATATTTCAGCATTTTGATACTCTCTCACTATTTTTGACAATATAGCTTTTGGGTCTCAATGTATTTTTCTACTGCACGCGGAGTAAGATAGCGAATACTTTGTTGCTTCTCTATTTTTTTGCGGATTTGCCGACTTTGAATATCAATCAATGGACTGACAATCGAATGACGACAAAAAGACTCGTACCGTTGCGAATCTACATATTTTTTCAATACCGATAAGTCGACCTCTTTGGCGTTCGGTCGACCAACAACCAGCGGGATTGCGAGTTGACATATTTCACTCGGTTCGCGCCAAGTATCAAAATTGTCCAGCGAGTCTGCGCCGAGTAACAAGAATAATTCATCGTCGGCGTGTAATTCACGAATTGCTTTGAGTGTGTCAACGGTATAACTTACGCCACCGCGGTCGATCTCAATACGTGCCAGTTGAAACGCTGGATGCCCTGCTATCGCGAGCTCGATCATTTCGATCCGCTGCCGATCAGTCCCTTGAGCCCCACGTTCTTTGTCAGGGCTCAACGCGCAGGGGACAAACCAAACCGCATCCAAGCCTGCCTGCTCCCGACACTGCTCCGCAAGGATCAAGTGGCCTTGATGAATTGGATCGAACGACCCTCCAAACACTCCAATACGCATACTTTTATCAACCTTTTGTTTATTAAATCTGTCTCTCACCTCCGGAACCTAACACAACTTGGAATTATAAACTACTAGCGTAAATTTTTGAAAATCCATAAGCTGGCCGATCTTCACTCACCAAAAAATCAATACAAACAGTAGACCACTTTTAAGTAATCGCACTCACTCTCACAAATATTCCCCTTGGAACGTGGGCAGCGTGACCCTACGTGTCAACCGAATCTGATATGTTAGTTCAATGGACCAGCAATCTCTTTTCAACGTCGAACCTCCTCCCTGGCAATTGGATGATCAGGATGACTGGCTGGCGGCCCGGATCGTGTTCCCTGGTGCTCCCTACGGTCCTTATGACTACTCGATACCAGCCGAATTGGAACAAGCTGTTCGACCAGGGGTGCGAGTCGAGGTGAATCTCGGACGTGGCAACCGAATTATGATTGGTTACTGCGTTGAAATCATTGGTCCTTGCCACCCAGCCGCTCGCACGGTGAATCCCCAAAAATTAAAACCCATTGGACGGGTTCTCGACCCCCAACCCCTGATCAACGCTCCGTTGCTTGGCCTCGCCAATTGGATTAGCGAATATTACCTCTGCCCCGTGGGCCAAGTCATTGAAACGATCGTTCCACCTGGTGTTCGTAATAAATCGGGCACCCGCGAAATGCTATTTTTAAGCCCTGCCGAAGATTTGCAGCAACGCACCAAGACGATGAAGTTGTCGCAACTTCAAAGCACTATCCTAAAGACGCTTGTCAGCAGTGTCCAAGACTGGACACCACGTGAACTCGCTGAAACCGTTGGCTGCACGCAGGGGCCTATCTCAACTCTTCGAAAAAAAGGATTGATTGTTGCAACGTCTAAACGCGTCCAACAAAAGACCCATGAAATACCCCGCGAAAAAAGGATGGCCGACTTAGTCCTAAACGAAGAACAGAAAAACGCTCTCGACAAAATCAATCAACATATCGATGCCGATACTCATCGCACATTTTTAATGCGAGGCGTCACTGGAAGCGGGAAGACAGAAGTCTATATTCGAGCCATTCAAAAAGTTGTTGAGTTTGGGAAACAGGCCATTGTGCTAGTACCTGAAATCAGTCTCACACCTCAAACACGTCAACGGTTTCGAGCTCGTTTTGACCGTGTCGCAGTTTTACACTCCCACCTAACGGCTGCTCAACGAGCATGGCACTGGCAGGAAATCGCAGCCGGCCGCGTTCAAGTAATTATTGGAGCACGCAGTGCAATCTTTGCCCCAACACCCCGGTTAGGGTTGATCGTTCTCGATGAAGAGCACGACGGATCTTTCAAACAAGATAAAGCACCCAGATACCACGCTCGAGATGTTGCCGATTGGCGAGCCAGCTACGAAGGCATCCCTTTGGTACTCGGATCGGCAACACCTTCGCTCGAATCATGGCAGCGAACCATCGAGGGAAAATATGAAAAACTTTCTCTTGAAAAACGAGTTCTAGACTTGCCACTCCCCGATGTTGCCACCATCGACCTTCGCGTTGATTTTGGCGGAAGAAAACGTTTCGGCCCCATCAGCCAAAAACTTCGGCAGGAAATCACTCAAGCGGTTTCCAACGGAGGGCAAGTCATTCTGCTGCTTAATCGCCGTGGTTTCTCCACTCGCATCCAATGCCCTGGTTGCGGAAATGTAGAGACCTGCCCCGACTGCTCGATTCCACTGACCCATCATGTCGACGGCAATAAAGCAGTTTGCCATTATTGTGATCATCAAATCCCCGAACCAAAAAAATGTTCGCAATGCGGGAACGATTCCATTCGGTTTTCAGGGCTGGGAACGCAGCGATTGGCAGCCACTGTGGCCGCCATGTTCCCCGAGGTACCTATGATGCGAATGGACACGGACACGATGCGGAAACCAGGAAGCCATGAAAAAGCGCTTGCCAAATTTCGCAGTGGTGAAATCAAAATCCTCTTGGGAACTCAAATGATCGCCAAGGGACTTGATTTCCCAAATGTCACCCTCGTGGGAGTCATTAACGCCGACACCGCACTCCATCTTCCTGATTTCCGGGCAGCCGAACGTACATTCGGATTGGTCACGCAAGTCGCAGGACGAACCGGACGAGGAGAAAAAGGAGGCCGGGTACTGGTTCAAACATTTGACCCCGAACACAAAGCCATCCAAGCTGCAACGCGCCATGATTATCTCGGTTTCGCCGCGGAGGAACTGCCTCATCGCGACGAATTCAAATACCCACCTTTTGGGTTTCAAGCGAGAATCGTTATTCGCGGCGAATTGGAGTCGAAAGCCGAACAAATGGCAGATCATATTGCTGAACAAATTGAATTTGCCTCTGAAAAACTAGCAGTCGAAGTCTCTGTTCTGGGGCCGGCTGCCGCCCCTGTCGAAAAGCTCCGCGGGAAATTTCGTTTTCATATGCTCCTAAGTTCAGAGAGCCCCGGCACTTTGCAATCCGTCGTTCAACTCGCTCAAAAAACCATTAAATCAATCAATGATGTGCAATGGATCGTCGACGTAGACCCACAGGACATGATGTAATTGCGTCCTTGCGAACACTTCAGAGCACCTTTGTTCCCCACAAATCACCTAACTTTGTGAGCCTCTGGATCTTGCAGCGACTTTCCGATCGCACCCGTTTCGCTCTGGCTTGGTTTACGGAGCACTCCTACAATGGATTAACGAGTAAATTTATTCAATAGAAGCCCAAACTCCTATGTCTTATCGCGGTATCAAACGCGTCCTTGGCGAGTCTAACCTTGAACGGAAAATCCGTATCTGGTTCGGCATGTGCCTGCTGGGTTTGATGGGAGGATCTTTTTGGCTGTTAAATAAAATCACCGAAGATCAAATCTATGACAACATTCAGAAAACGGCAAAAAGTTTTAAATCGGACTATCTACTGCGGACACACTTAGAAAACATTCAGAACATCCCTCAAGCCGAGGAGGATTTACTCGCAAAACTCGCTGAGAATGGGGCGGGTTACATGTACTCCGCGAAAACTATTTTTTTACCAAGCAAAGTCACACGGAATCTAATTGGCACATTCGATGGTGGTCTCTCAAAGCCCAAACCAGAGATCGATGAGTCGAAAGCCCAGAATGGAACCGACCAAGAAGAAGCCAACCAAGAAGAAACTGGCCAAGAAGAAACCAACCAAGAAGAAACTAACCGCCTCAAACTGCTAACCGAGAAAGTGCGGCCACTCCAGATAAATCAGGATCGACTGGACGCGTATAAAAAGAGTGACGTTGCCAAATACGAAGAGTATAAAAAAAAGATCGAAGAGGACGCGACGGCGGATGATTGGAAATCTTGGGAAGTCGATAACTTCGAGGGTGAGCAATTTGTTTATTACGCCCCGATTATATTTAATGCAGAATGCAGCGCCTGCCACTGGCTCATCACTGAAGACCCAGCCATCCAGTTAGAACTCGATGGCCTTCAAAGACGACTTATCGAAGATGACATTACCACGAATGAAATCGATAAAATCCTCGATGAAACAAACAATTACGCGCCTTCCCTCTTTCTGAAAATATCGCTCGACAACAAATTAACACAAGATACTCTCACACGGAGTCGCGCAATTCTCATCTCGGTCGCGATTGGAACCGTTGTTATCTGCGTCGCTTTTCTTTGGGCAATCGTGCGGTATGTCATTGTCAAGCCGTTGGCCCACCTTCGCGACGTCACCGAAGAAGTCAGTCAAGGTAGAATGGATGTTCGCGCCGAGGTCAATACAGGTGATGAGTTTGAAGAATTATCACGCTCTTTCAATCGCATGCTGCGACACCTCATGGATACGCAGGTGGCACTTCAGGGTGCCAATCAAGATCTAGACAGCAAAGTCGACGAACAGGCACAATTGAATCTGAAGCTCTATGAGATGAACCAGATTAAAAGTGAATTTCTGGCCAACATGAGCCACGAACTACGGACGCCTTTGAACAGCATTATTGGATTTTCTGAAATCCTCGAAACGGCAAAAGGCTTGGAGGATAAACAGGTTCGTTTTGCTTCCAACATTCGAAACTCTGGGCGATTACTACTCGATTTAATCAACGACATTCTTGATTTAGCCAAGCTTGAAGCTGGAAAAATGAATGTTAACCCAAGTGAATTCAAACTTCCTCAGCTCATCTCAGAGCTTTGCGAGATGGTCGCCAATCTAGCGGAAACCAAAAACATTCAACTCACCGTTGATGTTAATTCTGATTTTCCAGTTGTCTTTCAAGACAAAATCAAACTGCAACAAATTTTAACCAATCTCCTTTCCAATGCGATCAAATTTACGCCAGAAGGCGGACGCATTAATGTCACTGCAGAGCAACTAGATTCCGAACCTGCGGAACTGCAAATTCATGTGCGAGACACGGGAGTAGGCATTGCGGCTCCGGATCAAGCCATCATCTTTGAAAAATTCAGGCAGGGACCTTCTGCCATCGGAAAAGACTCGCTGACCCGTGAAGTCTCTGGAACCGGACTGGGACTTTCCATTGTAAAAGAACTCTGCATCCTTCTCGGTGGCAAAATCCAATTGGTTTCCGAGGTTGGAAAAGGGAGTACTTTTTCTATCACGTTACCCTGGCGATTTCAGTCCGCTCCAAAAATCAACTCGGAAATTTCAGAGACGATTAACGAGCTTACCAAGAGCCAACGCGTCGACTTTGCCAGAGCAAACCTCACTCCGACTCCCCAAACCGAAGATATTGAAAACCTGCAATCAAACTCAGCTGCACCTGACACCTCCGATTAGCCTCCCCGCGATCTCTTTGCAGCTTCCTTGAACCGCTAAACTTTTGCAAATCGATCCACTACAATACCCAAATTCCCGTTTCCTGCCCCGAACGATGCTCCGTGAACAATTCAGCCAGCAACACAATTGAAGTCCATTTATTTACCGATGGTGGATGCAGTGGAAACCCCGGTCCAGGCGGATGGGGTTTCATTTTAAGACATCTGGCATCGGGAAAAGAACTGGAAAAATCGGGCGGCATGGCACTCACAACGAATAACCAGATGGAACTGGAGGCCGTTATCCAGGGGCTGGCGATGCTTCAACGACCTTGCCGCGTCGAACTGTTTACTGACAGTGTTTACGTCGGCAAGGGGATGACCGAATGGATGCCAAAATGGAAAGCGAATGGATGGAAGCGGCGCGAAGGAAAAAAATTAGTCCCTGTTAAAAATGAAGAGTTTTGGAAACGTCTAGACCAACAACTCGCCCGGCATCAGGTCAAATACACTCGAGTTGCCGGACACAGTGGGCACGAAGAGAACGATCGAGTAGACGGCCTCGCGGTCGCGGCCTACCAAAAATACCTTTAAACGGGATCTCAGATCGACGGAATCTTGCAATCACAGGTCTACCCGTTTGTTGTCGCATCGAACAAAATAGGCCATGGCTGATTCTGAACAAAACAACCCTTCGCCCCCGATTGAAAGACTAACTCAGTCAATCCTTTCAATTCACGGAATTGGTGTTCATCGCGCTAAGTTACTCGAAAAACTTGGATTGCATAACGCAGCGGATCTGCTGTTCTTTTTCCCTCGATCCTACGAAGACTTCACCGAACTTCACCAAGTCACCGAACTCCAACACGAGCAAGTGGCTAATGTTGTGGGCGTCGTTGATGATGTCGATCCCGCAATTACTGGACGTGGAATGCACATCTTGTCGGTGCTAATTAAGCAGGACAACCAATTTTTAAAGGCGATTTGGTTTAATCAATCGTTCATGGCCAAAAAATTTCAAATTGGCCAACGCGTACTTCTGCGAGGCAAAACAAAATTAGCCTCCGGACGTTTTCAAATGTCCCACCCCAAAACGATTTGGTTGGACCCCGACCAGAATATTGAAAACGAAAAACAACTTTCCCCCATCTATCGATTAACGGAAGGAATCAACCAACGCCAGATGCGTGAATTAATCGCTCGGACAATTGATAGTTGTGCCGGGCTTATTCAAGAAGCTTTCCCTGAAGACTTGCGGAAACAAGTCGAAGTTTGCGAAATTGAAACGGCAATTCGTCAAATTCACGCGCCAAAAAACCACGAGCAAATGGAAAAGGCAAGATCGCGCTTGGTTTATCAGGAGCTTTTCATCCTTCAACTCGCCTTAGCCATTCGCCGACATAGAATCAGAACCACCAATGTCTCGCCGCAACTGGAATTGACGCCAAAAATTCGGGCACGCATCATCGGCAGGCTTCCCTTTACTTTGACAGAGACCCAAACAAAAGCGTTTCAAGAAATTGCCGAGGATATGGGGCAGAATTTTCCGATGAACCGACTTCTGCACGGAGAAGTCGGCAGTGGGAAAACAGTCGTCGCCGTGTGTGCGATGCTGCTCGCTGTCGCTCACGGAAATCAAGCGACACTGATGGCTCCTACAGAAATTCTCGCACAGCAACATTACCAAACACTAAAAAAACTGCTTGAAAACAGTCGCGTTCGCATGGTACTCTGGACCGGGAGCCTTAAGCCAGCTGAAAGAAAAAAGATCTCAAAGCAAATTTCCGCGGGGGAAGTCGATCTTGTCATTGGCACGCAAGCAGTCGTGGCCTCAAAAATTGACTTCCACCAACTTGGCTTAGTCGTCATCGATGAACAACATAAATTTGGGGTTCGTCAACGTGCATTATTAAAACAATCTGGCCACGATCCACACTACCTCGTCATGACGGCGACGCCGATTCCAAGAACCATCTCGATGACTCTCTTTGGAGATCTCGATGTCTCGATTCTTCAAAGAACCAGTGGAGTGGGGCAAAAAGTAAACACTTATCTCGGAATCGAAAAAAACCGCGACCAGTGGTGGGATTTCTTTCGCAAAAAGCTAAAAGAAGGTCGGCAAGGATTTATTGTCGCCCCGCTGGTCAATGCTGACGATGACTCGGAATTAAGCAGTGCCGAACGAATGTTTGAAACGCTCGCCAATGGCCCACTCTCTGAATTTCGACTGGACGTTCTCCATGGCAAACAGTCTACCGAGGAAAAAGACATTGCGATGCAGAATTTCGTCTCTGGAAAAACGCAAGCCATCGTGGCCACGGGAGTAGTCGAAGTTGGCATCAACGTTCCCAACGCGACGTTGATGACGATTGAGTCCGCCGAACGATTCGGTCTGTCGCAACTCCACCAGTTAAGAGGCCGCGTGAGTCGCGGCACTCACCCCGCGTTCGTCTGTGCGTTTACCACAACAAACGATCCAGAGTCAAACCATCGACTCACCGCATTTGCCGACAACGACAACGGATTTGAGCTTGCAGAAATCGATCTGCAAATCAGGGGGCCTGGCAACCTATTCAGCACCCAGCAAAGTGGATTCCCGCCTTTAATGATCGCTGACCTCATTCGCGACACAGACATACTAAAGGCAGCCCAGCATGATGCTCGACAGTTGATCGAGCAGGATCCTGACTTGGAAGGCGGCGACTACCAGCGTCTTAGGCAACTAGTCTTTGCCAGGTATGGAAAGGCCCTGCAACTCAGTGACGTAGGCTAACTTCTATCTACAATCTCGCCGCTGCAAAGAAAAGGAAAAAGACACCGACTGAACCACAAAGAAGCGAAAGTCCGCCAAGCACAATTCCAATCCAGGCGTGCGCCGATCCTTTAATTACTGGATTCCGTTTTCTGTCGGCTAAACCCATAAAGCCTAAAACGACCGAGACAAGACCGAGTGGAAAAATCAAAAGTGATCCTATCCCAAGGTAATAAGCAATCAGTGCTTTGGGGTTTTTGTAGGGGATTAAACCGCCCGTCGCATCGCCCTCTTCATGCCCGCTCGGTCTAGCAACAGGTTGGGGCCGACTGGTGGCACGGTATGGATTCTCGGGATTTTTAGCCATAAAATCAGACACCCAAATAAATTGTTGCACTTGATAAACCGTAACTTCTTAAGGTTATCAAATAGACAGCCGTCCGTCAAAATCAGTTGGCTACCGCAATCTCCTCTCCAACCTCCCAGTTAGTGAATTCGTTTTCATCCCGAATGACTTTTCGGTAAATCGTGTCTCTTTCGACGGGATCGCGTCCGGCTTCGCGTATCAGATCTTCAAGCCGCTCAACCGATAAAAATTCGGGGGTCGTTGCCCCTGCATCGTGATAGATCAACTCCTGCCGAACCGTTCCGTCGAGATCGTCCGCACCGTAAGCCAAGGCTGCCTGGGCCGTGCCGATTCCCAGCATAATCCAGTAGGCCTTAACATGGTCGATGTTGTCGAGCATCAAACGACTGACCGCAATCGTCCTTAAGTCTTCCGTGGCGGTTGGCTTCTTAATGTGATCAAGACCGGTGTTCTCCGGATGGAATGCAAGCGGGATAAATGTCTGAAATCCACCCGTTTCATCTTGAAGATCACGAAGACGAATCAAGTGGTCAACTCGGTGAAGTGGCTTTTCCACATGCCCATAAAGCATCGTGCAATTTGTCTTAATTCCCAACTGATGGGCAGTTCGATGGATATGAATCCAATTGTTTCCATCCGCCTTATGTTCACAAATTTGATCGCGAACTTCAGGGTGAAAAATCTCAGCTCCGCCACCTGGCATGCTTCCCATTCCAGCGTCTCGCAGTTCTTGCAAAATCTCAGCGGTGGGACGCTTTTCAAGAAACTCAAACCAGTTAATTTCAACTGCAGTCCATGCTTTGAGATGAAGCTTCGGGAAATTCTCGTGCAACAAACCAATCATGTCGCGATACCAGGCGTACTTTCGCTGGTGATGCAACCCACCGACAACATGGATTTCAGTGCAACCGTTGTCGGTGGCTTCTTGGCCACGAGCAATGATTTGAGCATCGTCCATCGCATAACTCTTGTCACTGCGAAGGTCGGAACGAAAGGCACAGAAAACGCATCGGTAAACACAGACGTTTGTCGCGTTTAGATGAGAGTTGATGTTGTAGTAGGCCGCATTTCCGTTCTTCCGTTCACGCACAATATTGGCGAGTTGCCCTAGGTCGTTGACAGGGATTTCGGGATCGTACATCAGCAACCCGTCATCCAACGATAATCGCTCGCCAGATTCGATCTTGTCTCGGATAGGCTTCAAACGTGGATCAACAGAAAAAATCATTTCAGGTCTTTCAGGAAAATTTAATTCTCGTGAATTAATTCGTTATCAATCGTTGCCATGCTAAGGCTCTGGTTGGCTAAGCAATCTTTGGTCTGCGGCGGAAAGTACCGCTATCGGAGGCGCTTTACCGATGATCGGTTTAATCTAATGGAGAGTTTATTTTGACCATTGGAAACTGTCTATCTTAACCTGTAAATAACCGCTTCTAGTTGAGTTAAATAACCAGCAAATCGAGGGTTCCCGCGGCCAATAAACCCATGCTAATAAATGAATTCACGTTGAAAAAAGCGACATTTACTCGGTCTAAATCGTCTGGTCGAACGAGTGAATGTTCGTAAATCAAGAGCAAGGTCACCCCTGCCAGCGTTACCCAGTACAGCCAGCCAAAACCCAATCGAGGTCCGCCCACAAGAAAGGTCCAAGGCAAGCAAGCCAATAAACAGATCATGATCAGATGGCAGACTCCAGACAATCGCAGTGCCCCACCAATTCCCAGTCTCACTGGAATGCTGTTTAAATGGTGGTCGCGGTCGTATTCAAAATCCTGACAAGCATAAATCATATCGAACCCAGCAACCCAAAATAGGACTGCAAGCCCAAGAACAACCGATGGCAGCAGATCGAGAGGGCTATCCAACACCACCAGACCACGAATGGCAAGCCAAACGCAAACTGGCGAAAGCATTAATGCCAACCCTAACCAGAAATGCGCCAACGACGTAAATCTCTTCGTATAGCTGTAACCGAACAAGACTCCCATGACCGGAATCGAGACCAAGAGCGGAAGATAATTGGGCAGAAAGAAGCAAGTTCCTGCAACGAACAAAAGAGTTGAAAACACGGTAAACATGACGACCGAGACAACCGACAATTCACCCGCTGGCAAATGCCGTCGAGCTGTCCGCGGATTTTTAGCATCAATAACACGATCAGCCAAGCGATTGAAAGCCATCGCTGCACTGCGGGCACCGACCATACAAACTAGGATTCCCACAAAATGCAGCCACCGAAAACTCGCGAGCCCTTCTGGATCGGGTACTGACCAAGCCATCACGGCGGCCAGAAGTGCGAAAGGCAACGCAAAAATAGTGTGGCTAAACCGGATCATCTCCAGTAATTTTTTCAATTGCGGAAGCATGAGGCTACTGCTGTTCTCGTGATGTTCAAACCAGAAATTGTAGAACCAAACTAATCGATTACTCTACACCCCAGCGACCGACTAGATCGTGTTCAATATCGAATTGGTCTAATATACGTGCGACGATAAAATCGACCAAATCCGAAACTGCTTCAGTTTCTTGATAAAAACCGGGCGAAGCTGGCAAAATGGTCGCCCCGGCGGCACAAGCGGTTCGCATATTATCGATCTGAATCAACGACAATGGCGCCTCGCGGGGAACTAAAACGAGTGGCCTATTTTCTTTGAGGTGAACATCGGCTGCCCGCTGGATTAAATTACGACTCGCCGCCGTCGCGATTCCAGACATCGTCCCACCACTGCATGGACAAACGATCATTCCTCGAGTCTTAAAAGAACCACTGGCGATGGGCGTCATGAAGTCTTTGTAATGATGATAAGTCAAAGAACCGTCTTTGGCACAATCCGGCACAAGTTGCCCTAACTCAAAATGTTGAAGATCTAGCTCTAGATTTAACTCATGCTTTGCCACCACGCGCGCAGATTCACTGATAGTCAGATGAACTGCTACCTGAGATTCCAGCAAGACTTGAAGCAGACGTTGGCCGTAAACCAAACCGCTTGCCCCAGTGATCGCCAAAACAATTGGAGATTGACTCATTCTTCACTCGCTACTTGGTTCCGATATAAAGCGTCGCAATCCCGAAAGTCAGGGGATAAAACTTAGCCGTAGATAATCCGGCGTTTAACATCCGTTCGGTTAGCTGTTCGTAGCACGGGAATTCACCAACGCTGTCGGGCAGATAACTATAGGCACTCGAATCGTTTCGCGCCATCCACTGACCAATCCGAGGAAGTACATTTTTAAAATACCAGCCATACAAGCCTTTGATCGGTTGGTATCTCGGCACCGAAAACTCTAGGATCGCTACCTGTCCCCCTGGCTGACAAACCCGCGTCATCTCCCGAAGGCCCAGATCGGTATCCGCAACATTCCGCAACCCAAACGCGGCAGAAACAACTTGGAACCGATCGTCTTCGAAGGGAAGATTCTGGGCATCCGCCTCTACAAACGAAACCTCCCGATCAGTTTTGTCGCTCTTTTCTCGGCCGACCTCCAACATCTCGTAACAAAAATCCGACCCGACTACTGGAACCCGACCCTGCGTGTACTTATGAAACGAAAAAGCAAGATCTCCCGTTCCTGTACAGACATCCAAAATCGGATCCGTTTGATTCGGCTTCAGCTTGCGGACGGACTTCCAACGCCAGTAACGATCCACATTCATCGACAGAAGATGGTTCATTCGATCGTATTTGGGCGCAATTTCGCCGAACATCTTTCGAACACGCTCGTTTGATTTATCGACAACCATATTTGGAACTGTTTCCCACATCTTCTAGCTTGGGGACCGTATGATCGATGATTCTTCGGAATTTTCACCTTAGAACATCACTGACACCGCTGTACTTGAATTGACCGAATCTGACAGGATACATTAACTGGTAGGAAATGCTATGGAACTAACAAACCAGCCGAAAATATCAAAGTTTTAGCCTGAATCACATGAATCGACCCGTATACGACGTGGCCCTCCTGCCAAGCCTAGTTTCCCCCGAATCGCTCACCGGCCAAACAGTTATCGTCGTCGATGTCTTGCGAGCAACAACAACGATCGTGAGTGCGCTTTACAACGGATGCACCGAAGTTATGCCCCAACCTAGCGTCGAGGCAGCTCGCATGGCTTACCAGCAGTTTCAAGGAGATGCCGTCATTGGCGGAGAACGAGGCGGTCAGATCGTCGAGGGATTCCATCAGGGAAATTCGCCAATCGAATACACGCCAACAACAATTAAAGACAAGACGCTTATTCTCGCAACAACCAACGGGACGGTTGCGATGGAACACTGCCGCGCTGCCAATCGGGTGCTGATTGGTGCAATGGTTAATCTCGACGCGGTGGCCCAGCAGATCAAAGAAGATTCCCAAGTGACCGTGGTTTGCTCGGGAACCGACCGCTGTATTACCAGCGAAGATGTTCTGTTCGCGGGCGCCCTGCTGGAGCGAATCATCGCCATCCGAATCGAAGCCAACCAACCTGCTGGCCAATTGACGGACATGGCCTCGATAGCATTGGGACACTGGAAAACCACTCGACGGGAGTTGGATCAAGGTAAACCTCTGGCTGATTTTTTCCGTAACGCCAGAGGAGGCCTCAATTTAGTTAAAATTGGGCATGACCCCGATATCGTATTTGCGTCTCAAATCGACACTTTCAATCTCGTCCCCGAACTGGATCTTGAACGCTGGACTATCAAAGATCCTCGACCAAAAAATTAAAATACTTGCCATCATCGCAAGTTCCTCCCGCCTACTGCTAATGCCCTTGAGGACGTAAAATAAACAGTGGGCGTTTGTTCAATTCCCAAGTAAAATCGAGTCGCGACAACCACGACTCGCGACAACTATGATTCGCCCCAATGCCAACGCAACACTTTAGCTTCTACTGGACCCTTTGCCATGAATATGGACTCGATTGTCTCCCTCTGTAAACGACGAGGTTTTCTATTTCAATCTAGTGAAATCTATGGTGGCTTACAGGGTTTCTGGGATTATGGACCTCTCGGTGTTGAGCTCAAACGAAACGTAAAAGAGGCGTGGTGGTCCGACATGGTCAACGGACACGACGATATGAGCACGCTCTCGGGCGCTCCTTCACCCTATTCGATGGAAGGTCTGGACTGCACAATTATCATGCACCCTCAAGTCTGGAAATGCTCGGGGCACTACGATCTGTTCCACGACCATATGGTTGACTGCCGGGAAACCAAAAAACGTTACCGATACGATCAGATCAACGGCCGGTGGGTGGAAGCCAAAGGCAGAAAAATTTTCGTAACAGCTCCCGCCGGAGACGAAGAACAGGAACACTTGACGAAGCAAACTCTCAAATTCTTCAAGCTTCGTAATAAGCATATCGACGATTTAAAATGGGACGGCCCAGTCGTGTGCTTAACGAATCTGGAAAATTTTGACGAAGTACTCGGGCCTGATGCAAAATCACTGGGTTCTTTAACCGAGCCTCGTGAATTCAATTTGATGTTTAAGACATTCGTCGGAGCGTTGTCAGGAGAAGAAGGCGCAGCGTTCCTAAGACCCGAAACTGCCCAAGGAATTTTCGTTAACTTTAAGAACGTTCTCGACAGCACTCGGCATCGACTACCACTTGGTATCGCCCAAATTGGAAAAAGCTTCCGGAATGAAATCACGCCTCGCAATTTCACATTCCGATCTCGTGAATTTGAGCAGATGGAAATTGAATTTTTCTGTCACCCGGATCAGTCACAAGAATGGTATCGCTATTGGCGTGACCGACGCCTGAAGTGGTATCACGATTTGGGCATTTCCGGCGACAACCTCATTATGCGAGAGCACCACCAAGATGAACTGGCACACTATTCGATCGGCACTGCTGATATCGAGTACGCCTTCCCGTTCATGTCAGAAGGAGAATATGGCGAACTTGAAGGTGTGTCGCACCGGGGAGATTTTGATTTACGCAGTCACATGGAAGGGAAGCTTGATGAAAAATCGACTGACCTTGCACTGCAACTCAATGCCGACGGTAAACCAAAATGGAAGGGCAGTGGAAAGGATCTTTCGTATCGTGATGACCTTACCAATGAGAAGTACGTTCCTCATGTAATTGAACCCTCCGCGGGAGCCGACCGAGCGACCCTCGCATTCCTTTGTGAAGCCTACACCGAAGACCAACAACCGGACGAAAAAGGGAAAATGCAGACCCGGACGGTCATGAAGCTTCATCCCCGCATAGCCCCAATCAAAGCAGCCATTTTCCCATTGGTCAAAAAAGATGGAATGCCAGAAGTTGCGAAAGAGGTTTACCTTGACCTTAAAAAACATTTCAAGGTCTTCTATGACGAAAAAGGAGCTGTCGGGCGACGCTATCGACGACAAGACGAAGCTGGGACACCGTACTGCATTACTGTCGATGGGCAGACACTCGAAGACCAAACAGTGACCATCCGGGATCGAGATTCATTAGAGCAAACGAGAATCAAGATCGACGAATGTGAATCGGTGATTCGCGACCGCATTCGCCAATAGAAAACAGAGCAGGGCAAGTCGCCGCCGAATGGAGGAACACTGACTTACGCCTCGGCCGCTAGAACTGCCATAGCCTCGTCAGAAATATTAAAATTGGCCGATACCATTTGGACATCATCGTGATCGTCCAACGCCTCCATCAGCCTGAGAACTTTCCTTGCATCGTCGACTTCAATATCGACAGTGTTTTGCGGGATACGTGTTAGTTGCTTGGATTCACAAACGACTTCCGCCGCCTCCAACGCATCACTTACATCGGTAAACACGTCCGGCTCACAGATTACTTCGAAACTGGCTTCATTGGCAGCGATATCCTCTGCACCCGCCTCCAGTGCGAGTTCCATCAATTTCTCTTCATCGATCTTCTCGGACGAAATGACGATTAGACCCTTCCGATCGAACATATAGCTAACACAGCCAGTAGCTCCCATCTTGCCGCCACCCTTTTCAAACAGCTTACGCAACTCGGGAGCCGTTCGATTTCGGTTGTCGGTTAGAATATCACACATGACGGCAACACCGGCGGCAGCGTATCCTTCGTAGATGATTTCTTCGTAATCATTCCCGCCAGCTTCGCCAGAACCTTTCCGAATTGCCCGTTCAATATTGTCTTTGGGCATGCTGACCGCTTTGGCATCCTGAATCGCAGTACGCAACCGGATGTTTCCATCCGGATCAGCACCACCTGCTTTGGCTGCAACAATAATTGCCTTTGAAAGTTTGCTCCATGCCTTGCCGCGTTTGGCATCGGTTGCTGCTTTCTTATGCTTGATGTTTGCCCACTTGCTGTGGCCCGCCATCAGATCACCTCTTCATTACGAAATTCAAGTTCTATTCATCGGGCACGGTCAAAAACAACCGCTGGATTACCGAGAGCCTATTTCCTATCGGGGTTTTTTCTTCGAAAGCCGCTTCGCTGGCGTTTTCTTTTTGGCTACTTTTTTAGTCGCCTTGGCTTTTTTAACCGGCTTAGCCGTCGCTTTTTTGGTTGACTTGGTAGCTGTTTTCTTCGCTGGCTTAGCCGGAGCTTTCTTGACGACCTTCTTCTTTGCCTTGGCCGCAGTTTTTTTAGCAGCCGGTTTCGCAGCCGGTTTCGCAGCCGATTTCGCAGCCGATTTAGCAGCCGGTTTAGCAGCCGATTTAGCAGCCGATTTCGCTTTCTTCGCAACTGGATTCGCTTTAGCAACGGCCTTTACAGGCTCTTTTTTCGCAGGTGCCTTTTTCTCGGGCTCTTTCTTACGACTTGCACGTTTAGGGAATCGCTCTTTTGCATCACCATTGATTTTCAAAATCATAGCCCGAATTGCCGTGCTGAAAGGAGCACTATTGAACGCAACGGCCAGTTGATGTGCCAAAATCGAAAATTCTGCACCCTTGGCTTTTGCAATCGTCCGCTCTAAACCAGGCACCCGTTCTTTTTTCGATTCCTCTTCCGTCACAATTCCAAGTACGTAAAACAACCGCATCAAAGAGTGGTCGAGCGGAATCGAATGGCCTCCCAAGCCGTTCTGAGCTACGTAGGACACAACAAATTGGGAAACGCCGTTGAACTTCTGAAATGTTTGGACCGCTTTGCTAAGATTTTCTTTCTTTAGAAAATCGAGGTCAAACTGATAATAGTGCTCAAAAATGCCGTGAAGTGTCTTTTTCAAACTCTTCGCCGCTGCAGTTGGATCAGATAGATTGCGACACGACTCCGCCAATTCAGCTACCGTGGTTACTCGGACTTCATTCCAGTCGAAGTAATTTTCTTGAAGCCTCGCGAATGCATCGTCCGCAGCATCAAACGTTGAGTTCTCCAAGCAGCATCCATAAATCATGTGCTCCAACACCGAACGGTTCGATGGCGGTGTAATTACTTGATATTCTTTTTTGACGAACTTATGAAGTTTCGTAATCAAATCAGCTCGGTTTTTCGCGGACATTTCTTCTCTTTACAACGGTGGAACCAAATTGGATTGAAATAACTTAACGCTTCAGGATAGTCTCGAATTTTGCGGCGTCACCACATTGAATGGAATTCATTCCGATAAAGCTCCATCCAGCGAAGATCTAATCGTTTATACCGGACCTTCAACCGATTCGTCCGGACTCTCCCGGTCAGATTCGTGCGTTTCATCAACGGCCGCAGCCCCGCTTGGTGATTCTGATGAATCCGCGGTGCCAGCCGCCTCTGACTCACCGACACCTGACTCACCGACATCTGAATCAACACTGTTTGACGCGGCTTGCTCTTGTTGTTCACGCTCCGCCGGCAGCACTTCCTCAAGAATACGGGTCACGAGCAACGCATGCTGGATTCCCTTGTCGAGAACAAACTGAAGCCGCGGGGTGTATCGCGTATCGATGCGATTTCCGACCTTCTGCTGCAGGTAACCGGCTGAACTTTGAAGCCCTCGAATACAGAGCCCTTGTTTTGATTCATCACCCATTACCGAAACGTGAACCTTAGCCTGTCGCATATCGGGAGCGACTTCGACCAACGTCACGGTGACATCTTTAATTCGAGGATCCTTGAGATCAGCGATAATCGCCATACTCACGACTTCTCGGATCGCCTGAGCGGCTTTCAAAACACGACGGGAACTCATAATTCAAAGCCTGGAAATGACACTAAAACAAGACGTACAACTGCGAGCAACTACCCGCCACCAAAATTCGAAATCTACAAGGTCCGCGCTACTTCTTCAATCTTGTAAGCTTCGAGCGTATCACCTTCCTTGATGTCATTGAATTTTTCCAGCTTGATTCCGCACTCCATACCCCGCTGGACTTCCTTAGCGTCGTCGCGTTCACGCTTCAACGATTCGATCGGGTAATCACCGATCACGGTTTGATCACGAATGACCCGCATCCGACATTCACGCTGTACCGACCCACGCATCACTCGGCAACCGGCAATCATTCCAGTCTTACTGACACTAAACGTTCTCAAGACCATCGCCATCCCAAGTTCAACCACTTGCTCTTCAGGTTTCAAGCGTCCTTCCAGCGTAGCCTTGAGATCATCGGTAATCTTATAGATCACGTCGTATCGGCGAATCTCTACACCAAGTTCATCCGCGAGTGACCGGGCTTCTTCATTAGCCACAACGTTAAAGCCAACAATCACGCCTGACGAAGCGTGTGCTAGACGGACGTCGCCGACCGAAACACCGCCGGCAAGCGATTGAAGAATCTTAATCTCAACTTCGGGATGTGCAATCTTGCCAAGTTCTTTTTGGATCGCCTCGATCGAACCTTTCACATCCGCTCGAATGATAAGGTTCAATGTCACCATATCCTGAGAGTTGCGATTCAGATTCCCTGATTCAAGCAATTTCTGGAATTCGTCCAGCGAAGTCTCAACGGACCGACTGCCCACCTGTTCAACTTTACCACGATGAACCCTCGTCGCCGCAATTTCTCGCGCCTTGGCAACGTCATCCACCACGTAAAATTTGTCGCCCGCACCAGGGGCCACATCGAGGCCAGTCAAGTTGACCGGCGTGGACGGCTCAGCTTCTTTGAGTTTCTTCTTCGGACGCAATGTGTCATGCATCGCCTTTACTTTTCCAAATGACCCGCCGCACACGACGACATCGCCAACCTTCAAAGTTCCACCCTGAACCATGATTTTTGCAACAACTCCACGATCCGATTGTTGCTCTGCTTCAAGACATGTTCCAAAAGCAGGCCGCGATGGATTCGCTTTGTACTCATGGAGCTCAGCGGTCACCAAAATCGTCTCTAGCAATTCATCCAAACCGGTTCCAGCAATAGCACTGGTTTGAATCACTTCTGTTTCGCCACCCCATTCACTTGGAAGCAATTCATGCGATGCTAAATCCTGAAGTGCCTTATCAGCTGTTACCCCGGGAAGATCGATCTTGTTCAAGGCTACGATGATCGGCACACCCGCCGCTTTCGCGTGGCTGATGGCTTCCTCGGTTTGAGGCATAATGCCGTCGTCCGCAGCAACGACCAAAACAGCGATGTCGGTAACATTGGCACCGCGAGCTCGCATTTCAGTAAACGCCTCGTGGCCAGGGGTGTCTACAAATGCAATCTTGTTTTCACCCTTTTTGATTTCATACGCTCGGATGTGCTGGGTAATTCCACCCGCTTCTCCCGAAACAACATCAATCCCGATCAGTGCATCTAGCAAAGATGTTTTTCCGTGATCGACATGGCCAAGAAAAGTAACAATCGGCGCTCTCGCTTCGAGCGTCCCAGTTTCTTCTTGTTCGACATCGAAATCCGCAAGCAATTCGTCTTCGAGAGATTGGTACTCGCGAATCTCCAATTCAATGCCGAGTTCTTCGACGAGCATCTCAACCATTTCGTCTTCAATGAGCGAATTGATCGTCTTATTTGATTCGTCACCCAATTGTTTAATGGCGAACAAAACCTTTACTTTTGGAACACCCGCGGCTTCCGAAAACTCGCGTACGGTACAGGGAAGCTGAAGAACGACATTATCTTTTCTCGGGGCGGCCGTATTAACAGTCGGTCCCGAACGGTGCCGCCGACGGAAGGAAGAATGATTGCGAGACGGTCGTCGATTTTGACGAGCAGGGCGTGAGCCCATCGGACTGTCGTCGCGAGCTCCTCGTTCACGTCGAGAACCCAAACCTCGCTTCTTGGACGCATCTTCTGTTTCTGTAACCGCGTCTGCTGTCTTCCCTTTTTTCTTCTTGTTCTTGGAATTCGTGAGATGCTCCAGCGGTGCGACACCACCTCCAGATTTCACACTCTTGATTGCATCTTGAGGTAAAGCAATATCCGGTTTTTGTACCTTCTCACCCGTCTCTTTTCGCGGCTGCGGTTGCTTGACCGCAGGCATCGCTGCCAAACGAACATTCGCTCCGGCAGGTTTCTTTTTAGCGACGTCCTTTTTGGCCGTATCGCCTTTGGCATTCCCGCTTCGGTCGAGGTTCTTTAGTTGACGACGCGGAGCGACGCCCGGCGGACGCCGTGGCATCAATGGAGGCTTGACCGTTGGAGCAACGGTTTTAGGAGCCTTGGGCTCAACTGCTTTTGCCTTCGCAGCAACCTTTGGTTTCGCAGGCGCGTCTTCAGGCTTGGGCTTTACCCCGCGAATTCGATCGAGCAGGCCACCCCGCTTGGCAGAACGAACGGGTTCCTCAGGCGCCTCAGAAGGCTCGGTCGGTTCAGGGGCTTCAACGACCTCGTCGACAACCTCCTCAACAACTTCTTCGACGACTTCTTGAGATTCGACTTCCGCCTCTTCTTCGACCGCCGCAGGGGCCACTGAAACTGGTGAAACGATTTCACCAATCTTCTTTTTTGAAGCCACCGGACGCACAGGGCGCATCGGTGCAGCAACGTCGGGCTTTGGCTCCGATTTCGCTGCGTCGCCTCCAGACATGAATCCCTTGACGATGGCAATCTCGTCGTCTTCCAGACTTGCTAGCGCAGAGCCCTTACCCTTGATGTTTGCTTTTTCACAAATCTCAAGTAATTGCTTGTTATCAAGCCCAAGTTCTTTTGCAAACGCGTAGATGCGTACGGGCACGTGGCGTGACCTTCCTTCTTTGTTGGGCAATCCCAGTTCTGACATCAGAACTGAATGACCACCACCTTTTGACAATTTGCTTTACATAAAACGTCCCCTCTGCCGAACAGTGAAAAGAAATCAACGCTTTAGTTAATCTCGATACCTGGCACAGACACGGTTATATATCCCCACGAATTAAATGAACTGACTTTCGCCCGTTCGCCCAATCCGACTAATAGTAGTTTCGCCTACTCCGATGAATTCTCACCTTCTGTGGGCTTCGCTGGCTCAGTCGATTCCGTTGAATCAACAGCCGCCTCTTCGGAAGCACTCGCCGCTTGAGCCCGCAACTGCTGTTCAGCTGCAACTCGTTTCGCTTCCACTGCAGCCACCGCGGCAGCCGCTTTTTTCGCTCGTTTTTCCTCAGCCTCTCGCGCTTCCGCTTCAACGGCGAGCACGTCAGCTTGCTCAACAATGGCATCAACCTGACTTTCGGTCAAATCTCCCATCACCATCAGATCTGGAGGCTCAATCACGGAGAGGTCATCGTAAGACAAATACCCTTCTCCCACCAGACGATTTGCTAAATCTTCGTCAACCCCTTCGAGCTTACAGAAGCCTTGAACCGCTCGGTCAATTTGCTGCTCCAACTCCCCCTGGGTCATGATTTCGATGTCCCAAGTGCACAATTTACTGGCTAAGCGGACGTTTTGCCCTCGTTTTCCAATCGCAAGAGACAGCTGATCTTCTCGAACCAAGACAATGGCACGACCCATCATCTGGCACAAAATCACTTCATCCACTTCCGCAGGCTGCAGGGCATTGGGAATCATCTGCATCGGATCTTCATCAAACCGAACAATGTCGATCCGCTCTCCAGCGAGCTCGTCGATGACCATTTTGATTCGATTTCCTCGCACACCAACGCATGCTCCAACGCAATCCACTTTAGAATCAATACTGCTCACGGCGACCTTCGAACGATAACCCGGCTCCCGCGAAATAGCGTTAATGGAAATAACACCATCTGCAATCTCTGGAATCTCACTCTCAAACAATCGCTGAACAAACACCGGACGAGTTCGACTAAGAACTACCTTCACACGGCTCCCCTGAGCCTTAACTTCTGTTACCAGTGCCCGCACGCGTTCATTGGGCTGATGAGACTCTCCAGGAATCTGCTCGCTTCGCGGCAAAATCGCTTCGATTGGACCGAGTGTCACCGTGGTCACACGACCTTCGTTCCGATGAACGGTTCCAGTTACCAAGTCGTTGATAATCTCGTTGAATTCATCAATCTGCGAATCACGCTCAGCCTCGCGCACCTTCTGAATGATGACCTGCTTTGCCGTCTGAGCACCAATTCGCCCGATTACTTCTTCGTAATCCAATTCATCTTGGCCGCAACGACCGGCGATCTGCCCTGAATCTCGCTCGATAATAAATTCAATATCAGCTTCTTCGCCAAAATGCTTTCGCGCAGCAGACACCAAGGCTGACTCAATCGCGACAAAAACAATTTCCTTCTCGATGTTTTTTTCGCGATGAAGTGAATCAACAATCCGCAAAACTTCACTGGCGTTCATTTTTATTCTTTCAGTAAATTCTCACCCGAATCGGGATCAAACCACAGAACACGTTCGAGATCAATTTTGACCTGCAACCGGTCACCCGATGCACACTCGACATCCGATTCCAACCGAAACAAAACAATTTGCTCAATCGTGTTCTTTTGTACTAATTTATCTTCTTTGGACCCTTGGGCTGGTGACCCGCAAACCCTGGAATGAACCATCGTCGATTCTCCCAGTCGATCAATCTCAGTCACTTCGACCTCGATCTCTCCTTCACTCTTCGCTAGACCGACGTCTTCGGCCCGAAACCCAACAACGACCGCTCTCGCCCCAGAAACCCCGTCTAACAAGGCATCCAGTTCATCAAACCGAGGACACCCAGGTTCCCAAGTCATCGGTAATCGACTCTCAAATTCAATTCGATCACCGACTTTACTAACTGTTCCAGCACAAAGATTAATTGGCGAATTGCCGATAAACTTTGCGACGAACAGGTTGGCGGGACGCTGATACACTTCCAGCGGACCGCCAACTTGTAAAATCCTTCCTTCATTCATGATCGCAACCCGATCACCTAACGTCATCGCCTCGACCTGGTCGTGCGTCACGTAAATCATCGTCGCTTTCAAATCGCGATGTAACCGCTTAAGTTCAACCCTCAGTTGCTGCCGAAGTTTGGCGTCCAAGTTAGAAAGAGGTTCGTCAAACAAAAACGCCGCCGGATTCCGAACAATCGCTCGCCCTAAAGCAACACGCTGTCGTTCACCGCCGGACAACTGATGCGGCTTGCGATCGAGCAAATGCTCAATACCTAATCGCAAGGCCGTTCGCCGAACCTTATTTCCAATCTCCTCGCGCTGTCGAACAAATTCCGAAGCTCGCTGAGGTTGGAAGATCTTTCTTAAACCACGTCCAATTACCCCGCCACCAAACAGTCGATTCAATCTAAGTGTCAAACCAAACGATAAATTCTTGTAAACCGACATGTGCGGATACAAGGCATAATTTTGAAACACCATTGCAATGTCTCGATCCTTGGGTGCCACGTTGGTAACGTCACGCCCGCCAATGCGAACCACTCCGCCTGTGCTTCCCTCCAGTCCAGCAATGATCCGAAGTGTCGTGCTCTTTCCACAACCACTCGGACCAACGAGAACCAAAAACTCTTGATCTTCGATCTCAATTGACACGTCGGTAACCGCTTGTGTGCCATCCGGAAATCGCTTGTTAACACTTTCCAGTAACACGGTTGCCATCAGTTATCCACCGTGGCCTTCAGCCAATTGCCTGTCCGGCACCAGTTAGTCAAAAGGCCCTTCTACTTTTTCACAACTGCCCAAACTCTGGCAGCGACGAAAAGATAGAAAGACCTTAGAAATCTTCGATTCAAGCCCAAAATAATAGCGTAAAAATCCCCTTCAGTCAATCCAGATTGAACAATCCATTCTTCTTATTACCGCCGACTTGGGCGACTTACCCCAATATCCAACTCCAGCGAACCTACTTTTACACGCCACCCCAACCAATTCTCCCCATCCAAGAAGCCAAAACGTCCAAAAACCAATCGATTCGACCCATCACAACTGTTATTCGAGAGGAATTCCCACGAAAAACGCCGACGAACCTAGGGGCCAACCCCAACCAGAAGACGGACGGCAGGCCACACTGTGGACGATCCGCCCTGGCTCTTAGGCGAAGGTGCAGCTTCCTAGAGTTTTAACCGGTCGATCTTTAGCCTAACGACAGCAGTTCAGTAGCCTGCCTTCGAGGTCCTTACCCCCCAAAACTAATGTCGTGTGCAGATTCAGCATAGCTAGCGGCCTTCCAGGCATGTCTGCTGCCTTAACACCAGTTATTCGTCTTGTCGGTTTTCCCCAGACATTCGTATACTCGCTGGTTCACGTTTGTTAGATCGCGGCAGATTGGAATATGTCCCTAGCGAAAACGTAAGTTTCAGCGATTTAGACTTGGCCATGCAATCCCACGTCTGACACCGTCTGTTTTGGAGATCGAGATGAGAATGGATTCTTTATTCGATTCAACAATTGGCAGCTGCAGAACTCTGCACGACCGTTGCCACTGGTTGAATGTCGTTGTCATAGTTGCGTGTTTTTTTGCGGGACTCGCCTTTCCCAATTTCGCAGCGGCCCAAACAACGGTTAACAACAATTGGCCTCCCTCAATAACACCAACGCCTGGAGCGGTTGCCAAGCCATCGACGCCGCCACCAAGTTCATTTAAGCCTTCTAGCATTGGAACTCCTGGCATTGCCCCGGCCCAAGCTCCAACGACTTCCGCAGCCGCCCCCCTTAAACAACAACCGCCGAACCCACAAGGGTTTTTAGGAAATTCAAACCTAAAACTATCACCCACTTCGCCACCGGCCCCCAACGCACTCGTTAAGCCCAGCGGGCAATTTCAAAGCACTAAGTTACAGAACTTATTAGGACCGCCAGCAACTCCATCAACCGCCGCCGCAACTGCAGCGTGGCAAAGTCCTCCCAAGCCAACGGTCTCATCATTCGTAGCGCCTGCAAGCATGGAGTCCGATTTAAATCCCCCAACGGGAGTGGCCGTCGCGGCATTTCCAGCCCAACCCACTTCGACGAGCAATGCTGTGGCGAGTCCAGCAGCAGCCCAACCACAAAACTCTTTGGGAGCCTCAAAACCTAGAACGCCTGTAAAGGCGGCCACCGCAACAACCAATACCGCGGTCGCCAGTTTCACAAAGACTCCCAACGACCTACCGAGTGCCGCCGGGCAAATCTGGCAAGAATATGACATCACGCCCTACACATCGCAGATCACCAACAACAAACAACCTGAACGATCGATAGTCGATTGGATCCTTCGAGAAACGGGAACCGAAATGTGGTTCTACCGTCCGCTGGGAATTTTGAATGCTGACAAAGAAAAACTTTACGTTTACCACACCCCTGAAATTCAAAAAGTCGTCAAGAACATCGTCGAACGATTTAATCGAACCCGTGGACAAGTTCAGAATGTCGATCTTCATATGATGACGATCGAGAAACCAAATTGGCGGTCTGATTTCTATACCATTTTGCAGCCAATCAATGTCGCAACTCCGGGCACGGAAGCTTGGATTCTCTCAAAAGAAAATGCAGCAATTTTAATCAACTCGCTAACTCAGCGACCGGAAATCAGAAAACACAACTCGGGTCGACTCAGTAACCATGATGGCCAAACGATGGTGGTCGAAAAAATTACACCAGTTGAATTCATTCGCAACTTAAAGTGGGTTCCCAATCAAGTTCCCGCCTTCCAGCCTCAACAGACCCGCATCAATGAAGGGTATCGCTTAGAATTGAGCTGCCTTTCTTCGATGGACAATTCGACGATTGAAGCGGTGATTAAATGCAATGTCGACCAAGTCGAAAAACTGACAAAAGTTAAGGTCGATGTGCCGGTAGGAAACGGCACCAAGCAAGAAGTCACTCTCCAAATCCCCCAACTCGTTAGCTGGAGGCTGCACGAGCGATTCCGCTGGCGCAACGACCAAGTGCTGATGCTCAGTTGCGGGGTGGTCGCATCGCCTGAACCCGAAAATGATGGGATTGGCCTCCGAATTCCCGGCCTACCCCAAAAATCAAATCAAGCCGAAGCTCTCTTATTCATTGAGTATCGGGGGCCGGCACAGAGCGCTACTATCCCTCAAACTGCCAATAAATCGACGGCTCCTGTCAAAACACCATGAACCGGAGGTTCACTTCCTGAGCAGGCTGGCGGAACTTCCGCTCGCTCCTGCTTAATTGCCCAAAGTCACCTCGACGACTACGGCAAGAAGCTTAAAATAGATTTTGGAAAGTACGGTCAAATTGAACTGCCGTCTCTCCTTCACGTTTCAATTTCACTGCGACTCTTGGTTCGAGACGCACTATTTTCATCCCTTATTTTAGAAACTTTCGCCGAAAGTTTTTCATTCCATGACCCAATCAGATCGCCGCGTCGTCATCACAGGAATGGGTTTGATCAGCCCCATCGGCAATTCATCCACCGATCTTTGGGATTCGCTCAGCCAACAAAAGAGCGGTGTCCGTTTGCTTTCTAATTTGCCCACCGAGCATTTCCCTTCCGATTTTGGCGGCGAGTGCACTGATTTCACGGGCAGTATCGATAGCTTTGGACCTCTGGAAAAAAAGTTACAACGAAGCATCAAAAAAGGGCTTCGGCTGATGTGCCGGGAAATTCAATTGGGAGCTGCGGCGGCCCAATTGGCACTGACCGATTCGGGACTTGATTCAGGAAGCATCGACCCCAGTCGAATTGGAACGCTTTTCGGAAGCGATTACATCATCACCAGTCCGCTCGATTTTGTCGAAGGCATTCGCGCCTGCTTAGATGCAGATGAACAATTCAGTTTTGACAAATGGGCAGAACATGGGTTAACTAAAGTCGAGCCACTGTGGCTGCTAAAATACTTACCCAACATGCCAGCCAGCCATGTCGCCATCTACAACGACCTGCGCGGTCCCAGCAATTCAATTACCGTCCGGGAAGCCTCTGCCAATCTGGCGATTGCCGAAGCGACCACCATCATCAAGCGTGGTTCAGCAGATTTCATGGTTGCTGGGTCAACCGGCTCTCGAATCCACCCGCTGCGCACCGTTCACATTGCCCTCCAGGAACAACTCGCCGACCGGCACACTGAATCCGCCGGTGGAGACCCAACCAAAGCATGTCGACCTTTCGATAAAAATCGAACGGGCATGACACTCGGAGAAGGAGCTGGCGTTTTGATTCTGGAAGAACTTTCTTCTGCAGAAAAACGGGGAGCCAATATTCTCGGCGAAGTCGTAGGCTATGGGTCTTCCTGTGTTGCTGATAAAAACGGCGCAGCGAATTACCAACAAGCACTTAAAAATGTCCTTCTCGGTGGCCTCGAAACCTCGGGAGTGGATGCATCAACGATTGGCCATGTCCACGCCCACGGACTCGGATCACTCCATTGTGACCTTCAAGAATCACAGGCCATCGCAGATGTTATGAAAGATACTCCCGTTACCGCCGCCAAAAGTTACATGGGAAATCTCGGCGGTGGCTGCGGTATTGTCGAAATAGCAGCGAGCTTAATGGCAATGGAGAACGGACCGCTGTTCCCAATACTGAATTGCGATGATCTCGATGAACAATGCCCAATCAATGCAGTACAAACCGACGACGTCGGTGCTGGTGATTCATTCATCAATCTCAATGTGACCCCGCAAGGCCAAGCGAGCTCAGTCGTGATCAAAAAGCACCAGTGATCGCCGTCTCGATCCTTCGATCATGAACCATCATTTGGCCTGATCCGCCCAAACTGCAATCTCGGGAAAGGATAAATCGCAGGCATTTGGCCTCGATTTCTTGGGAATGATGCTTTTTTGCATCAAATTCCAATCGCACCGAGACCGACTCCCCGCAGCGAAAACCAACATTGATGTTCCTGTAGATTCGCCATACGGGTTTCAAACGTCACGATCGTTTTTTTTGGTAACGCGTATTCCAATCCTATCCTCAAATCGGGAACGGATCACAAATTCGCAACCTATCTTTGACCAATGTCTCCACCCGGATTCATTGCTCCCTGTTTCTTGGGGAGCCTATTAAATATCGACTCTTTTTCTATTCCTATTTCATGACCCAACCGAGCCCTAAGCAGCGAATTAGCCAACATGATTCCTGGCCCCGATTAACCATGAAATTAATCGACGCGGTCGCAATCATCAGCGGTTTGGCGATGCTGATCGTCTGGATCCCAAAGGCAAATAGCCAATCCACCATCGTCATTGGTTTGGTCGCAATTGGCGTGTTCAATATCTCTGCTGAAATTTCTGGGTTGTACCGGAGTTGGCGTGGCATTCGATTTGAAAAAGAAGCGATTTGTTGTGCGATCGCTTTAGCGATCACCTTAGTGCTACTGTCGTTTTTGGGGCATTTCAGCGTTTACTCTACCGAACTCTCCGGGAACTCTCTCACCCTTTGGTTCAGTTTTACAATTATCATTTCACTTTCCGCAAGAATTTTATGCCGATGGTATTTCCAGTGGTCGCAGGCCAAAGGAATTAATTCTCGGGGCTACGCAGTGGTGGGCATCAACGATTTGGGAATCCATCTCGTCCGCAACATTAATACGGCACCCGATCTCGGACTTCGGTTTTTAGGTTACTACGATGACCGTCCCGAAGAGAGAACTGGCGACCTCCCCCAAGACATTTCAGTCAAGCTCGGAAAAATCGACACCCTCGTCGAAAGTGCGAAATCAGGCGATGTCCAGGTCGTCTTCATTTCACTTCCTATGCGAGCCGAAAAACGAATTCGCAGCCTTATTCAAGCACTTGCCGATACGACAGCCTCGGTCTACATCGTTCCAGATTTATTCGTTTTTCAAATGCTCAATTCGCGGTGGACCGATATCCAAGGCCTGCCCGTTGTTAGCGTTTCCGAAAACCCGTTGTACGGTGTTGATGGAATACTTAAACGCGGTGTCGATATCGCGCTCGGCACCCTTGGTATCATCCTGCTGTCTCTTCCAATGCTCACGATTGCCGCTGCGGTGAAACTAACCTCCCGAGGGCCAATTCTGTTCCGACAGAAACGATATGGACTCGACGGCAAAGAGATTCTCGTTTGGAAATTTCGAAGCATGAATGTGATGGAAGATGGAGACAAAGTCGTTCAGGCTACCAAGAACGACCAACGTTTAACCCCCATTGGCGGTTTCATGCGGCGCACATCTCTGGATGAATTGCCCCAAATTTTCAATGTTATTTCTGGGAAAATGTCACTCGTCGGACCTCGCCCACACGCCAACTCCCACAATGAGTTTTATCGCAGCCAAATCGAAGGCTACATGCTTCGCCACAAAGTCAAACCGGGAATCACTGGATTGGCCCAAGTGAATGGATGTCGAGGAGAAACCGAAACACTCGACAAGATGGAAAAACGCGTCTTTTTCGACCATCAATACATTAGAGAATGGTCGATTTGGCTTGATTTGAAAATCATCCTTCAGACCTTTACCGTCGTCTTCTCAAAACAAAACGCTTATTAAGCAAGCGTCCGCTTAACGAATCGGTACACCACCTCCCGACAGGCGTCAGTGGCGATTAACCTCCGCGGTCGTCTCGAACCGAATCCATCGGATTCGGGTTCGCATACCGTGCAATCGAATCACTGAGCTTCTGAATTTGCTCTGGAATCCCCATCGACTCATCTCTAGCTCGCGGCGAACTTGAGGCACCGCCTGATTCTTGATTACTCGGTGTTGTTCGCTGAAACGCCGCGTCTTCGCTGGCTGCCGTTTTCGCAAGATCAACCGCTCGCACGCTGGGACTGCGACGCTTGAGCGTGGGCGCGGACGTGTCTTCGGCTCGCGGAAAACTTCGAGGATCCACAAACTCAACTGGACGTGTTTCACTCGATGGCTGAGCTACGTCTTGGTGCTCGCTGCTACCTTGATGCAGAGTTTCCGATTCAACTTCCGCAGTCGATGGGCCGTCCGGGCGAACGACAAATCGACGCTTTCGCCGATCGATCTTTGCGGGACGAATCTTGACTTCTCGCGGCAAGGTCGCTGTCGCCTGAGGCGAACTAATTGGAGGGGGCAAAACCTCTTTTGACGCAGCCAATAAGTCCGTTACAGAAGGGGTCGGCGAAGAAACGCCATAGGCACCATAAGCCGGTGTTGATCCTATACCATCCGAAAAGATTGGATAGTGACGAGAAGGATTTTCGAGCGACGATTTTGGGTTGGGATCTTCGGGGTCTTCGGGACTCGGGCCATCACCCTCGGGGCCTCCGCCAAAACTAGACTGCTCTGGATCAAGGGGAGGAGCGATCAAAAGGACGATTCCAAGACCGAGCATCAATCCAGCAAAACCGCCGACAAGAATCTTGAGCTTTTTCCCCGGACCATCCGGTCGCGTGGAAACCTGAGGTTCGTCCACCCGCGCAATGAGATTGGAGACCCCCGCCTCTGCTAAACTCTTGATCTCCGCAAGGTTCGACTGAGCCTTATTCGCAATTTCAGTCCGTTCCTTTAACTCAGCGACAAGCGTCAATATTTCAGTTCTATTTTCACTGAGTTTGGTGAGCTGCAGGTCGAGAGATTTCATTTCATTGTCTAGTCGCGACCAACGCGTGTTTGCATCCTTGACCTCGTTTTCCATCGCCGCGATACAAAGATCGAGCTCGAGATGGATTTGTTGCCGCATCGCATCAATCGCTTTCTTTGACCGTGCGTACTTTGGGTGGCCTGGTTGGTAAACTCCCATTGCCACAGCAAATTCAGCTTGCTTTTCGATCATCTCTTTTTTTAGATCATCTAGCGCTGGTAGTATCCCGATCATTCCCGCTGAAAGACCAAGGATCCGATCCGGCTTTGTCTTGGCTTCTTTCAATTGCGACAGTAACGCGTTTCGCTTTTCTAATTCAAGCGTTGCCTCGCGTTTTTCGATGCGAATCTGCGAAATGTCTCGCTTAATCGAGTTGTCGCTGTTTTGGGGATCGCTCAGAGCATTCATCGTCGCAATATCTGATCCTAAAGCCTTATCCATCTGGGTAAGCTTATCTTTGGATTTTTTGAGTTCTGCCATCGCCGCATCACGCACTCGCGTTAATTCAACCTCCATACTCTGCAAACGCATCGAACGAACTTCATCGACTTTGGCGATGATTTCGATCAGCAGTAACTCGATGAACTTGAGTGACCGCTCCGGAGTGGTTTGCTTGACATTAAGGACGATTACCTCTGTTTTTCCAAATTCAGCTCCATTGGGTGCGTGAATTAAAACTGCATCCTGCATGTCCTCGATCGTCTCTTCGTTAGGCCACTCTGCGATGGCAGACTCGCCTTTCAAATTCTCCGGCGGGCCCAACTTCACCATGGCATTTCGAATGACTTGCGGCTGGCGGGCGATCTCAAGAATCGTCTCCTGCGCAGATTTCATGGACTCTATGGAATCAAAACGCCCCGGCTTGTAAGACTGCCCAAGTAAGTCATCTCGAACAATCATCGATTGCCGAGCCGACCATATTTGCGGACTTAACATCGTTGCGTAGTACAGCGCCAGAACAGCACCTAAAATTGCAGGGGCAATCCAGACAATTTTGTAACGATAAAGCGTTAACAAAACATACTCGAGTCGCTGGTTTGAGTCAGAACCGGTCATCGTAAAATTCACATGTTTGAAAACAAAAACCCAAAAGTAATGGCGATTGAATTTACTTCGGATTATTTTGGCGGCAAAACGAAAGTTCGTCGGTCAATTGGAGGGGTGCTCCCAAGTTTTTCATCGAAAGTTTGGAAACAGATCTACTCAACAATCATGAAAATTCGCCGGAAAAAGTGTTAAAACCGGTACTCCGCCCTTACAAGCCAACAGGACAACCCAATCAGAAAAACTTAACAACAGTCGATTGGGAACCCTTTTGGTAACGCGCAGACTCGAGGTTCCAGGATACTGACCTTTAAATTCCTAAACCCCTGCGATCAAGGAATTTAGAGCCATCCTACTTTGGAATTTACCTAGACCTTTTGTGAAAACGGGTTTAGGCTTTTCAAGAAATTTGGGGAAGTCGCAAACCCCTTGTCTCAAAGGGTTTAGAAAAAGGTGAACACGCCTAAAAAAGCGGCTTCCTTGGCTTAGGGGCTCGTCGCAATCTCCAATCGCACCGATCCAATCAAACCACCAGGCGCTGAATTTCGTTCGCCACGATCCGCCTCGGGGGGTAGATCAATCACGACTTTTAGATGGTTTGAATGCTGCAGCCGATTCCCAATGTCGACGCGAAAAGGGGGATCGCCCAGACGCATTGTTCCCAGTTCAATTTCATTGAGAGCAATAGAAGCTTCAAAATCAACGGCCTCGAGGACTAGCCAAACTGCCTGACCGGGTTCCAACTGAGTCGGCAACCCAAATCGGCGTCGATATTCAACGCGGCCACGGAATGAGTGCCCGAGCCAATCACCCCAGTCAGATGGAATGGGATGACGACAATCCGAGGAGTGATCCTTGTTTTCCCCCTCAGGCTCCACAACGCTTGCCGTCCAGGGCCCGTGAAGTCGGATGGTGTGAAAGTCAGTCAAGAAATTGTACCAACGTATGGCTCAGCTGAGAAAGAATCCGACCGAACGAGATAATCGAGACAATCTCAATCGATTAACATTTACTCAGGAACGTAGGAGTGAACCACAGACGACTGATAAACCTGATTCGTAGTCTTCTCAATCAGTCGAAGATCGACTTTGACACCACGAATCGGATACGGATAGGGCGGACGTGTTTCCCGCTCCGAATCATCATCCGGGGCGAGCGGACCGCCATTATCTAAACCGTTGGTTCCCTCATCAATCACAGTATCATTATCTTGATCAAAGCCGTCGCTCTCGTAGACCGGTGTCCAGGTATCATAGAATGCCTCCGCAAGTGGATAGGCATTTCGCCATACCTGCGGTGCCAAATTGAACCGGCTGCTTCGAAAATCGACACGAAGTGCCTCATCCGGAAGATTTCCTGCTGGATCAGGAATCACCGGAAGCCTCCAAACAAGATCGACGAAATCACCCGCGGAAATTTGCGTCGCGGTGGCTGGGAAACCTGGATCAGCTGGAGCTAACGGAATCGCGGCATCCAGGCTAAGACTGACATCCGGCGAATAGACTCGCACATCAAAACTCGCCACATCCGTGAGAACAATATCATTCCCCTCGACTGGCTTGAAAGTTGAAACTAACGACCTATCGAAGAAATTTGGCCAATTAATATCAATACTTGGATTGCTATCGTCGTAGTTGTACCACTGATGGCAAAACCGATTTCTCCTCACAGCGAGATCGCTGAGGCTGTTGGCGTAGACATTGAATTCATTCGCAGCTTGGTCAAAGACGATGCGACATGAAATATCATTGTTTTGCATCAGTGTCGTTACCTGAGCAGAAGTAAGATTCTCCCATGGCCCCAAATCAGGTCGTATCAACATAATTCGACGATGAACTTTTACGCTCTCGGTCAATTCAATTAACTGATCCGAATTCCGATCTACAAACGTCGTATACCACAACACCTCCGCAATGGATGACTCAATCACTTTAGAGCTAGTCGTATTGTCGGGGATATGACGTCCGCGAAAAAACTGTCCATCGCTTCGCACGGTCATCGCGATGACATCGTCAACATCTCCAAGATAACTATTAAGTCCGGCGGCGTTGGTCTTGTCCCGCATCGTTCCGTCGATAATTTCCAAGTACCCGTTTGGATTGGTAGTCCCAGTATACGGGCGTGGCTCTACGGTCAGATTGCTAAGATCGCTTCTCAATAACTCTTCGGCCGATCGCAATCGATTGGCTAGTTCCATCGTTGCCCGGCCCATTTGCATTTGCCCACTGGCATATTGAAAAGCCTGCATCATCGCGCCGAGAACAATCAGAGTCATTGTCAACGCGATCATGATCTCGATCAAAGTCAAACCACGGCGAGAGAACGGGCGGTGTTGAGACTGGATGGACGGCATAAGATTCTCCTTGGCAGGTTACAGCGTGCTCTTAATTGACAAGAAAAGCACTCCATTATGAAAATCGCGGGACCGGGTGGGATGAATGGCCGGCAAGATCCATCAGGTTATGAGTTGGGATAAGATTACCTAATCTTACAAGAATCAGGGACTTTGTACACGTTATTTTACGTCTCACTTCGAATGGATCGGCTTTTTTCAGGTCGCAAATCACAAAAGCCCCCTTTTTTAGGATCGTATGGCTCCTGTTTTACCCCGTATATTCGGCAATCTCCCACCTTGGCCACCGCCGCGGGTCACCCACCAAGGATCCAGAAACTCTTTCAAACGGAATGTATTTTGGCAAAACCAGCCGAGACAGTTTGTTTTCTTGCGACCCGACCGCCTGAACGCGCGGGTTTAAAAGATAATGTCGTCGATTCGGTTTACACTGAAATTAAGCAACCAATGCCCACCCTAGAGGTTGGTATCTTGATAACAATTTGCCTCCGACGCGTTTGATGTCAAAAATAGGTTGCGGGCGACGATCTAGTTTGGGCAGTTTCACATTCCACCCGCCATGGATCGTTGAAGGAAACGGACCTAGCAAACGAATCATATTTTTAAATGACTCTACAGCGGTAAATTTTTGAAGCACTTATTTTCATTTCCGATTCATATCATTTTGATATCAGGAACGACATACTTGCAGATCGCCAACGAAAACAATTCCATGAACACCGAATACCCCCTCACAACTAACATGCCTTGGCAACTCAATTATTCCATGCGTCCTTTGCGAGCATTCCTTTTGGCCCTCGTTCTATTGAGTGGAATACTCATCCCGCTAAGTGCGGTCAACGCCACCCCGGTCCAAGACGAATCAGCCGCAATGAAAATCGCCCAGACGGCATCCGCCGCGCAAAACGGCGACGACTTCGAATTCGCCGCGGAACAATGGGAAACGCTGATCAAAGACTACCCGACTTCAAAACTGATCGGCAAAGCACATTACAATGCTGGTGTTTGTTATTTAAAACTTGAGAAACCAACTCAAGCGATCCCCCAATTCCAAGCCTCCTTAGAAAAACTAACCGCTGCGGAAACCACCAAGAAACCCTTGGCGATGCTCTATCTTGGCTTCACTCAATTCCAAGCGGGCCAA
>CALKCK010000039.1 GCA_938083195.1 uncultured Pirellulaceae bacterium
TTTGGATAAACTGAAAACGTAATGTCGTTGTCTGGTTCCAAAGCGGATGCATCCATCAACGTTTTTTCTGTTCAGCGTGCACGATAATCTTTGTTGTCAAATGTTTTCCGGCATCCGAATACGCATGGTTGCACGTCGCCCGTCCGACGACAATTTTGATGCAATTGGCGAAGAACATTCTCAGGCTCCCGCCTTGAAAGTCGCGTTGGAGACGACTGAAAAAATTTGGGTACAGACATTTTGTGAGAAGCTCGCCCGTAATCACAATTCTGAATTAAGGCATATCTATTATTGACGTCCGTCGAATTCCGCTGCAGCACGGAAGAGCGGAAGGGAAGCTGAAATTGTGTTTGCGGAAACGATAGGCCATGTGCCGATTGGGAATTGGGAATAGGGAATTGGGAATGGCAAAGGTTGCTGCCGCATAAATAATACTTGGCCTAGGTTGCAGAATTGATTTGCGGACTTGTTTGTTGCGAAATGTTAACATCCTCATACGGCGTTGCGAATTTTGAACAAAAGCACCTTCGATAGGCAATAAACACACCTAAAACCAGTTTTGGTGAACCGCCCCGGACAGATTAGGGATTATTGAAGCATGAGGGCACATTCGGTCAGCAGTAAGCTACGCTTCTCTAGACCCACAGCTTACAAACCAAGATGACATGAATTTTATAGCGATCGCTAAACGAGTCGAAAAGCAAATTCCTTACGCGGATGCGTTGGAAGTTGCGAGAATGTGCACACTGATGTGCGGCGCGGTTCGAGATATATCGACGCTCGTTGACGACAAGAAATTTTTAGAGATATGGGATGAGGTCAATCTTCGATTACAGGCCGCCACGGATCAGCATGTTGCTGTAAGTGAGGAGCTTGAAGCACTTACCAATTCCGACCCTCAAGATTTTTCCTCCGAGCAAATTTGGGTTTTGGTTCGATCAATCAAAGTCCAAAATCAATTGTTAAGACTATACGTCGGAGATCCGAGCCTTGAGATGGGATAACCTCCAATTGTCTCCGCTCAACTTCTTGGAAGTTATGCAATTCGTTGCAGGTACTGAGGTTTAACATCCGCCAACGGGAGCCTCGGATAAATTTGGCTTCTCTTAAGGGTATCATCAACCGAGAAGACTCAAGTTGACATCCGAAGCGATTGACTCAAACGATAAAGACGGTGGCAACCTTGAAGTAGATCAGGATACCAAGAATATCTACGATCCCTGCTACAAAGGGAGTGCTCATCATGGCAGGGTCCCAGCCTAGTCTTTCGAACAAGAGCGGGAGTACAGATCCGGTCAGTGTGCCACAGATGACGACTAACAGTAGCGTTAGCGGCACGACAAACAGGGAAGCACTAATGAATGCATCGGATGCCGGAACAAAGAAAATCGAGGCCACAAGTCCCATTGCGGCAAGTCCAGCACCGAGCAACAGTCCCATGATCAACTCGCGGAACACCACGCGCAACCAGTCACTTAAGGAGATATGCCCGCGTGAGAGTGCGGTAATGATTAGCGTCGCACTTTGACTACCGGAGTTTCCACCACTACTAATAATCAGTGGAATAAAGAGAGCGAGCCAAACCCATTTTTCAATTTCAGATTCATATTCTCGGATTGCGATGGCGGTCAGCAAGGCGAAGAAAAATAATATTGCCAGCCAAATCCCGCGTTTCCAGGTCAGGGTGAAGACTGAAGTTCGCAAGTAAGATTCATCGAGCGGATCGACCGCACCAATTCGGTGAGCGTCCTCTGTTGCCTCTTCTTGGACAACGTCGATCACATCGTCGTGGGTAATAATACCCAATAATTTATGTTGATTGTCAACGACGGGGATGGCTAGTAAGTCCATTTTGGCCACTTGGTTGGCGACATCTTCTTGGTCGTCCAACACATCTACCGTGACCAAATTGGTTTCCATTACCTGATGAAGCAGTGTTTCTGGTTGCTTCATGCCGGTCAGGAGTTGTCTCGCCGAAACTAAACCTCGGAGATGATCCTCTTCGTCGACGATATACAAATAGTAAATCGTCTCGTAGGTTTCACTCTGGCGTCCAATTTCGTTGAGTGCTTCGCGAATGGTAAGCGAGTCGCTCAACTTTGCAATTTCGGTCGTCATCACTGCGCCAGCGGTTCCTTCAGGATACTGGCTGAGGCGCTGGAAATCGCGTCGCTCCTCGACGGGAAGCAATTTAAGAAGTTCTGCCAATCGGTCGTCCCCTAGCTCTGTCAGCAGGTCGACTCGATCGTCTGGTGGGAGTTCTGCAACCATTGCCGCAACCGACGCAATGGATTCGGTCTCGAGAATCTCGTGTTGTTTATCTTTTCCAAAAAATGAAAAGATATCGACGCGGTCTTCCATCACACCATGTTGAATGACCTGCCAAGATTCGCTTGGCGTAAGACCTGCCATGAATTCCGCCGCCCGTGAGGGATGAATCGCTTCACAAAAATCACGCAAACCTTCAGCGTTATTCGCCGAAAGCATTTCGCGTAATTCAGGTAAGTAAAGCGTATTGATCATGGCTTTGGTTTACTGAGGATCGATTAGGATTCAGGTAGATTGTTGCAATTAGACGGCTGCTGGATGATTGGTTTGGATCGTTGGGCGAAATTTGACTGTGCAAACGTCGTCGTTCGTTGCCTGAATTATGCTCAATCGAGCCTCGATTGAATATGCCCGTTTTTGGTAGTGATCCAATCTCGAGTCAAAAAAGGTTGAAATGTAGCGATAAAAGAAAATGTAAAGGAACCGGTGATCTCACTAGGATCAATGAATACACGAAGAAATCAAGAATGGGATATTAAGGTGTGTAAATCCAACGCCAATGAATGCACTCGGTAGGTCACTTCAGTCCGTCTGCTTGCGGGGGTTAGACCTGCTACTGGTTGGCAATCAGTAGATCCAATTCGTGCTTTAATTTGGGAAGTATTTCGTCGTATCCATAAGCGCCGAGCGCAACGGTGCCCTTTTTCAGGTTAACCACCTTGGGGCCACACCACAGCCCAAGATCAGCGTCATCGGTTTCACCCGGTCCATTCACTCGGCAACCCATCACGGCGATGGTAATCGCATGATCTTTGGCGTATTCGGTCATCGACTTGACCTGTTCCGCGAGATCCACAAAGGCTTCATTCTCTACTCGAGAGCAACTCGGACATGAAATTATGTTGAGGGAGTTTGAGTTAAATTCAACGACGCTTCGGACGCGACCCGCATAAATGTCGTCAATGATCCCCTGCCCCGCCGCAATCTCTTCCCCTTTGCGGGCGTTGGGAACCGTCAACGAAACGCGAATGGTGTCACCAATGCCTTTTCCAATAAGTTGTTCAAACGCAATTCGTGTTTTGATAACACCGTCGGGTGGCATGCCGGCTTCGGTGACTCCTAAATGAATGGGTATCTCCGGGCGAGCGGCAGCAAATCTTTGATTTACTTCCACGACTTTTGAGGGATCGGAATCTTTCAAAGAGACGCAGTAGCGAGTGAAATTTAGTGAATCAAGAAATTCACAATGCTCGAGTGCACTTTCAAGCATCGGTGTGATGGAATCGGAAGGATCGTATTTCGATTTCTTGTCGGGATCTACTGATCCACAATTGACGCCAACCCGCATCGCACAGTCGTGCTGTTGGGCGATGTCAGCGAGGAATCGAACTTTGTCTTGCCACGGTTTGTCTGTTTCGTGGTGGTACAAATGCCCGGGGTTGTATCTGATTTTATCAACGTGTGGGGCGACGATCTCAGCGAGTCGGTAGTTCTCCTGGAGGTCGACGGAAAGGTTGGCTGTCGTTTGGGATCGGATTTCTGCAAGTGCGGCCGCGTCTTTTTTGCTATCGACGGCGATGCGGACAACATCGGCACCCGCATCGTGCATCAATTGAACGAGTGCGACGGTGGCATCGACGTCGGTTGTTTTGGTTGCGGTCATGGACTGAACTGCAATCCGGTTGCCATTTCCAATCACGACCGACCCAATTTTGACCGCCCGCGTTTGATTTCGTTTGATATCTACCACAGAAATGCCTTTTTACGAAAACGTTGCTTAGGTGTAAAATTCATTGGGTTTCGAATTAACGCGATGGAACGTTTCCATCGTCGCTGGGAAAAAACAGATTCATGCGTTAATCTTAGTTAATCGAAGCGTGTTCGAAGCTGACCGTTGGCTTCGGAACCTCGAGCCCTCTAGTTTAACCGAAATAACTTGTTTTGACTTCACCCTTTCCCCGTCTCAATATTGTTTTGCATCAGCCCGAGATTCCTGGAAACACCGGAGCGGTAGGCCGTACTTGTGTTGGTATCAACGCAAAATTATGGCTAGTTCGGCCGTTAGGGTTTCGGGTAGACGAAAAAAGTCTCCGGAGAGCGGGACTTGATTATTGGCAGCACCTCGATTGGGAGGTTGCGGATCACTGGGAAGATCTACTGGAACGCATCGGAGAGACGAGGATTTGGTTCTTCTCGCGATTTGCGACTCGCAGTTACGCCGACGTTGAATATCAAGCAGGAGATACGCTGGTGTTCGGTAGCGAAACCTCTGGTTTGCCCGACAAGTTGACCAAGGTGAATGCTGACCGCCTGCTCAGAATTAATACAACAAAACATATTCGCAGCTTGAATTTGGCAACAAGCGTTGGGGTGGCCGCTTTTGAGGCGGTTCGGCAATTAACTGTGGTTGAGCCTTAGTCGTGGCGTGTTTTAGGCGTCAGACCGTTCTATTTGTACGTTGGCTGTATTGGTTCTTGTCCTGCCGATCGCGATTAATTTAGCGGTCGCGGTTGTAGTCAAGGGGATGATCGAGCCTCCATTTTCTCGGCCTGTATTCTTGGCCTGTATTCTTGGCCTGTAAAAGGTGTTCCAAGGAAATTTAAGAAAATTCGAAATTGGCCTCGACACTGAACTTCGTTTCGCTACTATATCGGTGCGGGGTGGAGCAGCCCGGTAGCTCGCGAGGCTCATAACCTCGAGGTCGCAGGTTCAAATCCTGTCCCCGCAACTTTAAGCCGACCTGAATTTCAGGTCGGCTTTTTTATGGTCGATCTAATCAGATACCTGCGGTTTTTGCGGCAGTGCGACCCATTTTTCGTTTTCGCCAAAGTAGTAATTACTACTTTGGCAATTGAACATGAAGAAATGGAGAGCATAAATGCCAAAACTAAGCACCGCCCACCCCCGGTATTCTAAGCACAAAGCTTCCGGCCAGGCTTTCGTGAAAATCGAAGGGCAGTTTTTCTATCTCGGACTCCATGGCTCTGAAATTTCAAAGCAACAGTACGATCGAATTATCGCTGAGTGGCTATCCAATAACCGTCGTCTAAAAAGCCCTACTGACGAGGATGGTGAAAACGGCATTTCTTGTTCTATCACTCGGCTTTGCATCGACTTCTACAAACACGCCACGGTTTACTATCGAAAAAATGGTAAACAAACTGGTGAGGCTGTGAATATCAAGAACGCACTCAAATACCTCCGTGAACTTTACGGAGACCTACCTGCCGAAGAGTTCTCTCCGTTGAAACTACAGGCTGTTCAGCAGCACATGATCAAGAACGGGATTTGTCGGAAATCAATCAACCGCCATACTGACAGAATCAAAAGGTGTTTCCTGTGGGGAGGACAGAAGGAGACGATTCCGGCAGCAACCTATACGGCTCTCCGGCTAGTAAAGGGCCTCAAGAGCGGAAGGACAGACGCAAAAGAGTCAAAACCGGTCAAGCCGATCGCACCCTCGATTGTATTTGAGACCCTAACACATATGGGTAAGATCCCCAGCGACATGGTCAGGATTCAGATGTTGACCGGATGTCGACCAGGTGAAGTCTGCATGATGCGACCTTGTGACATTGATCGGTCATCAGAGGTCTGGCTTTACACTCCAAAAGAGCACAAGACCGAGCATGCCGGCAAAGTACGAGTTGTTTTCATTGGCCCGGAAGCCCAGGCGATCCTCACTCCTTACTTGAGTCGACCATCCGAAAAATTCTGCTTTGCCCCCGCAGAGGAAACTAGACGTCGAGCTGCAGACGCGAGGTCAAAGCGAAAACGGCCACTAAAATACGAATATAGGAAACGGAAACCCCAGCCCAAACGACGCCCGGGGGAAAAGTACACCACTGCTTCCTACAGAAAGGCGATCCATCGTGGGTGTGACGCTGCCTTCAAGCCGCCGAAAGAGTTGGAAGGTGAACAGGCTCTGCAATGGGCGAAAGAGCATCGCTGGGCTCCGAATCGCGTCCGCCACACGACCGCAACAGCCGTCCGAAAACGTTTTGGTCTCGAGGCCGCACAGGTGATTCTTGGTCATTCGCACGCCGACGTTACACAAATGTATGCGGAAGTTAATATGGAAAAAGGCATTGAGGTTATCAGGCAAATTGGATAGCGGTGCTCACGGTGAGTTTTTGTTCAAGGAGCAAAATCGACGTTCATTCATACGTCAGAAATCAAAACCAAGGCTTGAAGCAGCAAGATTAGAAAAGACCATGAACAAGAGCCCTGCCTTCCACGAAGCTGCATTTGAACTTCACGAAGCCGCCATTAAGTTCGTAGCTTTCGTGAATCAACTCGAGATTATTCTGAGCGAGATTTTTAGAAGTGCAGATTCTCGATGCCGCGACTTTTGGCGGCGGATTAGTTTATAGCGAAGGTAGGGGGAAATGGTGAAGAATCAACCTAACGGTTATCTAAGTTTCGCTTGGCACGTCTAAAATCGAAACAGGTGCACGGACGCCGCGTCGAAGCAAATCCACAAGGTTCTAAATCTTCGAAGGATAGGTGGGTGCTTGAGACGTGAGAGGTCATCGTGGGGCTGCGACTATTCAAAAACCGAGTTCCGTTGCTTCACGATCGTCGGCCAACTTTGTTCTTAGGTTTGCGATTCGTAGGCCCTCGTCTGACAACCTCTTCCGATAGTTGGACTTAGCCTCGGTAACTGCTTTCCAGAATCTGTGAATTGCTTTCAAGCTCGTGTATGTCTTTCCTGCAACTGACAGTGTTTCGATTGCAACACCGCTGCATCCTTTTTTTCGCCAACGGTGAAAAGTTGATGGTGCAGGACGGTTTCCGGTGCGTTGCTCGAAGTAGTCGAGCGCTTTTGACACCGTAATCAGTTCCTCAATTTCTAATGACATCCCATCTCCCAAGTGCTGAATTCAACTGCCAACATTCCCTTGGAATGATCAAAATTTTGCCAGAGCTCCAACGGGGCAAATGTTTGGTGAATCCTGAGAAAGATGTTGTAAGTCAGGACCACCATAAGCCCTTTCTTCGAGGCAAGAATTGCTCCATTGGGAGGCATTGGTGTTTTTGCGAAATTCATTCGTCACCGTTTAAGTAATTAAGGAAAACAGAAGCACCGCAGATCTGTATATCTTACGGGCTGAAGAACAACGCCCTCATGGAGTTGACAAGGACCACAAGGTACCATATCATACTCGAGACCAAAAGGCCTTCGTTTGCGAGAGCTCCAAACTTTGAGGCAAAGAATGAAAAGTGAAAACCAGTGAAAACCAGTGAAAACAACAGAAGAGATCATGAACAAGAAAAAAACCAAAAATGACAAAACGACTACGGACAAGCCAACGAAACAGATGAAGGTATTCCTTAACAATCAGGAACATACCGTCGTCACAGCGGCAGCCAACATGAAAGGCATGAATTTACGCGACTACATGAAAGCAGTTGTAGTAGAACAGGCCAAGAAAGATGCCAAGGAAATATCCAGAATCATCGACTCACTCTAAAGTCCGGAATTAGCGTTGAGGATCATGAAAGCAAAACGAAGAGTTGTTAGACCAGTGAACAGAAAGAACGACATCGAGACAAGGTTAACGAAAGTGAAAGTGAGGACGGCAAAGAGAACCGCCACTGCTGGGTAAGGGATGAACTCCGTCCGAGATCCAATGCGCTGGCGAAACGAATTCGGCTGCAGCGTCGAAGATTTCTTGCGTCTTAATGTGGAACGCGTCAATCCTCATCAAGTCTAGCTGTCGTTTGGCGAAAACGCGTTTACTCAATCAAAAGATTTTAACAAACTGCTCAGCGAATGCCGCGACAGCAAAAAACTTCTTCCCGAGGAAATGAGAATTGAGATCCGGGAAGCGATAACCAAACCCTATAAGATGCTCATGGCACTAATCAAATAAGTTATCCAAATCTCTTAGCAGGTTCATCGCGGTGAATTCGTTTTGAAGCGCGCCGAGCATGTGAACGAAGGCTCGCCGGACCGAAAGGTAATACTTATTGCTGGCTTGAATAAATTTCAGTGAAGGCTTTGGTAGGTTCAATTCAGGTTGGTTTGTGCGTCGAGCATCCGTGCAATGGCACGCGAGTCGAAACGTAATTTGCCATTGTCGATTCGTCCGATTGGCTCTTTGGGAAAACCAATCATGGGCATAATGGGTTCGGTCGGAAATAGGTTTAGCTTTGGATCGTCGGCAATGAACTGATAGTCACTGGTCGACTGTGGACGCGACTTGAAGATCTGTTTCAAGATTAGTGGCGTCGCGAATACGGCGGGATGCGAACCGATCAAGCCAAACGCCTGAAAGAGCTTGAACGTGAGAACGTTCGGTTGAAGAAATTGGTTGCTGATCAGGCATTGGACAACTCGATCCTGAAGGAAGCCATATCGGGAAACTACTGAGCCCGGGCAAACGCCGACTGGCCGTCGAACATGTTCGCAACACGCTTGGGGCAGATTGTGTTTCAGAGCGCCGGGCCTGCCGAGTGATTGGCCAGCCTCGTTCGACCCAGCGGCGGCAGCGCCATGTGCCGGACGACGAACCGAGACTATTTATCCGAAGCGACAACGGGGCGGAATTTACCTGCCACAAAGTTCGAAGTTGGCTTGAACAAGTGAACGTAAAAACTCTTTTCATTACCCCAGGCAGTCCGTGGGAGAATGGATATATCGAATCATTCAATGGAAAGCTTGGAGACGAACTACTGAAACTTGAATTGTTTGATACGTTGACCGAAGCTCAGGTGCTGATCGAACGATGGAGAAGACACTACAACCAGGTGCGGCCGCACAGCTCGTTGGGCTACCGCTCGCCCGCGCCCGAGACGATGATGCCAAGCCGTTTTTCAAATTTCGCTACGCTCAATTTAAAAAACGGCTTGCTTGAGGAAATGGATACTTTAAGTTAGAGACTGGTATCGTTCGTGGGGGCAGGTCATTTGCTAGAGAGAACAAAGCCTACACCGATTATGTCCGTGCAATTAACAATCTCGAGGGTGTTGAGTTAGCCCGGTATCTGGCAGAACACCCGGAACCGCCAAAACAACCTACGTGGATATCGCGGTAACCTAGCCCCCACTCGAGTGGGTCGAATGACAAACCCCTTGCCGCAAACGAGTTCAAAGGCTAGCAACTTCTATTTAAGCGAGAGGATTTATCCAGTGTCGCAACAACCAGAAACTGTATGGCAGGAAATTGTTCGAGCTGCGCACGTACTTCTCCGAATCATAATCCCTTTGCTGGTAGCCCTCTTCGTTTTAGGAGCTTTAGCCCTGACGGCCATTGGAGGGCCTCACTGGATTGACCTCTTCTTAGAGTGATGACCATCCCCCCACATCGAAAGCCACCCCCAGCATTTATAAGCCCTACCCCCGGCGTTAACTTGCCAATATCCACAGCCTCATTTCTGAGCTAGTTAGCCTTGCTCAGTTATGGGGCTTTTTTTGCGTTAGGTGAGGCTATAGGCTTTAAGGCATGGAAGAACCCAAAAACCCATATGAACCAACAGAACCAACAGTGCCGAAAAAGGTCGAGGAAGAAGGTTTCTGTTTGTCGTGCCTTTATTGGCTAATCATGATTCCGCTCGCTATTCTTGGTCTGATAATCCTTCTTGTTGTTACTTGCACCGGCGGGTTATTTTTGTTTGGCTGAAGAAACGCGGGGGGAGGTTATCGGTTGAATGTACTTGCTATCTAGCGTCCTACTCCGCGGGGATGGGTAATGGCCTTCGAAAGAGAACCTATGGTTTTTGGCCTGAGAAGCCCCTTTCCCTTTAGTAGTCTTTGAGTTTATGCCTCTCTTACTGATAGGGATTTTGATCCACTGCGGACCTGCATTTTGGCCGTACTTTGAGCGGTTGTCGGAGCCCGCCTTGGCCCCACGCGATGCGTCCGAGCGCGTATACGAGGGGATGGCTGTGAATCGTGACGGATTTAGGTACTCCCCGCCAAATTACCCCTAATGGGGGACGCGGGAACAGCCGCGTTATTGAGCACAGTTTGTTTTGTTTGTCCGAA
>CALKCK010000040.1 GCA_938083195.1 uncultured Pirellulaceae bacterium
AATGTTTACATGCCTCCAGCTTTAGGGAATAAAATTCTTAAGATAGATAAAAACGGGACTAGCTTTTTATTAAAGGGAAAGCCTGTAACATCAGGCACCTCTGGTCTTAATGTAAAGTACGTTGGAGCTACCTATGTCGGAAGTGTAAATAAAGTATTCTGTTTACCCAGGACTGGTAAAAAGATTTTAATTATTAATTGTGCTGATGATAGCTACGAGGAGATTGACCTGCCGGCTGATTACTTAAAGGTAGCTAATAAAAACAAAAACTTTCATGGGTTCTTAGCTCCTGACGGGTGGCTTTACAGTGCGTTTTGGGGAGATACTAAATGCTTTAGAGTTAACCCGTTTACTCAAGAGATCCAATGGAAGGATTATGAGCATGAGTTTATGGACGGTCATCCAACAGTGAAAGAAGGTTCTGGTATTATGAGTCTCGGTACAGGCTTTTCTACTTGTGCTTTAACAAACGGTAATGATGTTTACCTTGGTCTAGCAGGGACTTCTAGAGCTATCAAGCTAGAGTTTAAGAAATAAAATGTTTTGAGCAGGTCCCCCGCACGTCAATCAAGCGAGGGAAAGGCTTCATTATCAATGCGAAACAGTTAAGGGATTTGTCTCATGAATTGGAAATAAGTGCGAACTAAAATAGTCCCTTACCCACCTTCACACCCATTTTCCGTATCGCGCAACAGAGGGCTAACATATGCAGTAAAACGCGGCATGAACTGTTTCACCGATGCGCAAATCCGGTATCCCAACCTCTTCCAACGAATCACCAAACACGTCCGCTAATCTTCGAATTGGTTACAACTTTTAGAAAACAATTAAAAGTGTCTAATAAGAAGAAACAAGAGAAAAGAATCATATGAGGCTGTCCATTCTCGCAAATGCTTTGATTCTTTTTGCCCTAAACACGCATTGCTGCAGTGCTGATTATTACATCGATTCGGTTGGTGGCTCCGACAGCAACGACGGTCTTTCACTGCGGACGCCATGGAAGTCGCATTCCAAATTAGAGTCAGCACCACTGGCTGCAGGAGATACAGTTTACTTCAAAAGGGGATCTGCCTTTTCCGGTAATATTCGCATCAGTGCATCTGGCACCGCGGCCCTTCCGATACGGCTGACTTCTTACGGGAAGGGCGATCTTCCAAAGCTTACCAATCCCCACACTGACGATGCCAACGGCAACGCGATTATTCTTGCAGGTGATTACATCATTGTAGAAAACTTGCATTTTCACGATACACCGGGAGAGCATGTCTCGGCCAGGATCATTATGACGAGGCTGGCTGCACTGCGTATTGATCGCGGGGCGGATCATTGCATTATCCGAAACAATGAATTCATTAAGACCGGTCAAGGCATTATGTCAGCTGGCGAGCATACTTTAATTACCAAGAATTATCTGGATGGCCCAAGTTATGCGCTGTGGCGAACGTCAAAAAGTAGTTGGGGACCGATGGGGATACACTTAAATATCGGAAACCAGGAAGTGTCCTACAACACAATTAAGAATTTCGGGACCAAAGACAGCCCATGGGGCTCAGACGGCGGTGCTATCGAAATAGATTGTGGCAGATATCACAAGAAAAATATCTTTATCCACCATAACTATTCGGTGGGAAATGCTGGATTCATTGAATCCAGCTGGGACTATGACTGGCCCCGATATCGACAAGAAATTGAAAACTGGAGAGTCTCTTTCAATGTGTGCTACGACGGACAGTCGTGGTTGTTCATGTTGGCACCATGCACGGGCATCTATTTCGATAATAATACAATAGTCCGATACAATAGCTTCGGGAGGTCGCAAAATTCGTGCGCTCGTCTAGATGTTCGGGGGGGAAACCCTGTTGGTAAACCTTCGGGTGCTCATTTCAGGAACAATTTGTTTATCTATTCGTCTTCTCCTTATAGCGGTAATCGAGCTGGCGGAGCACAAAAATCAGCCAACTGGTACTCAAAGTACAAATCTCCCGGCACTCGATATAAGGGGGACAGCAATCAAGCGGGCAGTGGAGAACCGGGCCTTAAGAATCTTGAGAAGCAGGATTACCACCTCAGAGCAGATAGCCCATTGCGCGGCAAAGCGATCAACCTAAGCGAGTTTTATGAAACAGATTTCGAGGGTCGGGCCTTACCCAAAACTGGCAACTGGGATATCGGCGCGATTCAATACAGCGTGGCCAAGCCGGCCGTTGAAAAGTAATCAAAGCGTTGCTTCGACCCTGTTTTAACATGAAAAACACAAAGTGCGGCTGAGAAGATTCGAACTTCCACGGGATTATCTCCCACTAGGCCCTCAACCTAGCGCGTCTGCCAATTCCGCCACAGCCGCGGGGCAGCACACAGTTTACGAACATTGATGTCGTTTGGTCAAGCGACGATCCCCTAGTTTCGCCACCCACCCCGCGATCTGAGAGAAATCACGGGAACAGCCCCTATTATCGACAAATATTAATCTCGTTTTAAAATCAGCAATGGCTGTGAGCTACCTGTTGTTTGGCGAAAAAATGTCGCAAGTTCAGCGGCTTTGATTGACTCAGCATGCGGTTTAGAAAATTGGGAACGCCCGAGTGCCGCCAAATTGCAGTCTGAATTTTCGGATTCTCGAAACCCAGCTTTTTCAACACCAGCCTCAGCCAGTTGACGACAATGGGAATACTTGAGCGTGTCCAACTCTCTCATTGCTCCATTCGTCGTGGCAACAATGGCTTCATTCGGAAGCAAGTTGGACCAGGTTTCTCCCGATTCAATTGGATGTAGTGACTCTGTTCTCTCATTCCAGAGATAGAAAACTGTGAAATCATTGCCATTCGGCGTTTGGACGCCTGGACTACCTAATCGATACTCCTGCGTCAGCGGATCGATCGTCAACGTCGCTTCGCGGTCTGCATCCGTTTCCGAGTCGATCTCCCCTGCGACAAGCGATATTCTTTCCTCTTCGTCCACCGTCCAGTCCAAATAATAGTTGCCCACGATCCCGGTAGCTCCTCCGAATGACCACCCGGCAAAGGGGGGAGCAACGAGCGAAACTGCCGAATCACCGACGAACTGCTCCACTTCAAAATCGCCATCCGCGGAACGATCCGATAGATCGCTTGCTGAATCTCCGACTGACTCATTTCTGTTCGATTCCGACAGAAACTTAGGAACAAAACTGTCGATTAGATTTTCGTCATTAATCTCAGCAGCAGGGTCAAATGCGACCAAAGCAGATTGAGCCCGTTTCAGATCCATCTGAGTCGTTTGGAGTTCACCGACCAATTGTTCGACCAAACTAACCAACTCATCGCATTTGGCTCGGTGGCAAGTCGGTTTTTTAGCCGGCCAGTCCAAAGACATGTCCGTAATTGCAAACCGACCTTCGATTGGTTCGGTTTTCGAGCTAGAGATTTCGCGACGGCGAAGACTCTGTTTTGATTCAGTAAATTCCGCTTTCCAACCAGTGATTTCTTCGAAAAGCGTTAGGAACTTGCCCGTCGTCGCACAAGGAGCCGAAGCCGCTGGCGGAAGGGAAGGGAAGTCCACGAGTTTTAGAATTGGCTGAAATTGAAACATTCCAGCAGGCGGGGAACTTATATCTAATTGCATGACTATTCTGAAATTGGGGAGATTCTTCGAATCCATCCCATGGATTCAGTTCGTTTCGCAGCCGTGCACTAACGTTATCGGGCGGAAACCTTCGCTGAATTACCTAACCGGACTGAATTTACTGGGAAACTAATCCCTTCGGGCAATTAGTAACGAATTTACCGGTTTTATTGGCATTTTACCGCGTTCGTGGTCGAATTTGCTTCACCCCAGCCAACCCCGAGACCGCCATTTAGTAAATTCTCCCTTTGCTCTGGTCCATTTCAGAGTCCCCGAAGCGTCACGAAATTTGATTTTGTGAACAATTTGAGGAACTGGAGCCAAGAATCTCGGGCTGGAGGGTCGATACGAAAAGGTGCTCAAATCTACGACTCTGAGCCTAAGTTGACCCTTGTGGAAGATTGGTCAAAACGATAAAATCCGAGATTCCCGTTGGAGACCAATCGGCGGGATAGAAGACCCCGACCGTGTTTAAGGGTCATTCAAAATGCTTTTAATTGCTCTCAGTTAGTGACTGAGACCGGAGAAGAACTGTGCCCGGCACAAAATCATACAACGCTCAAACTGACACAATCGAACGCGGTTGGTTCATCGTCGACGGAGAAGATCAAATCGTCGGTCGAATCGCATCGGACATCGCCGTTGTCCTGATGGGAAAACATCGCCCAACTTACACGCCCAACGTAGACACTGGAGAATTTGTTGTTTTGACAAATTGCGACAAGGTCAAGTTCTCGGGCAACAAGTTGAACCAGAAAACTTATACTTGGTACACCGGCTACACTGGGCTGCGTTCTGAAACAGCAGAAGCACGCCTCAATCGCAAACCGGAACAAATCATGCGAGACGCTGTGCGTCGTATGCTGCCAAAAAACAAAATTGGCAGACATATGCTGGCCAAACTAAAGATCTATGCCGGCAGCGAACACCCGCATCAGGCACAAAATCCTCAACCACTTACCGGTGGGCGAACGCTCAAGTAGACTTTTCTTTTGTCTCGCTTCTCCCATTTAACAACATCATTCAAATTTAACGTAATTAAGTCATGGCCAAGACAGATCAAAAAACAGGGGAATCTCTCGGCACCGGACGACGAAAGTCATCGGTTGCTCGAGTACGCGTGAAAACTGGTTCGGGAACGATTGTCGTTAACGGCAAACCACTCAACGAGTATTTTCCCGTCGCTCAAGATCAACGTGCGATCATCGATACGCTAAACGCTGTAGGTTCTAAGGATTCTCTGGACATCCGAATTACTGTCAGTGGTGGCGGAACGACCGGACAATCAGGAGCATGCAAAATGGGCATCGCTCGTGCTTTAGTTAATCTTGACGAAGAGAATTTCTCTGCACTCCGTGACGGTGGATTTCTAACACGTGACTCGCGAATGAAAGAACGTAAGAAGCCAGGACTTCACGGTGCCCGCCGCGGTACTCAGTTCTCTAAGCGTTAATTCGCCGAGGACAATCTCAAACAATCAAAAGCATTCCGCTTGTTCGGAATGCTTTTTTTTTGCAAATTGACTTGCCCCAGTCCGGCCTAAAAACCGCTAGGCGACCACCGTCAACGCATTTTGAGTTGTTGGATTTCCGGTGACTTCTCCAATGACGCAGGTCTCAACAAACCCTTCATTGCCTAGAAAATCTAAGACCGTAGCCAAACGATTCTCTGCAATTCCGAACAAGAGCCCGCCGCTGGTTTGTGGATCAAACAGCGCCGCGTTGGCCGGTGACGCCACATCACCAATAAACTGAACCTTGTCACTGACCAGTCGATTATCGGGAGCGAGGGTGCTTTCTATTCCAGCATCGATTAACGACTGGCAACCCGGAAGAAGGCGGACGTCATCCATTCTGATCGTGGCAGACTTACCACTTGCCTTTAACATCTCAGCCAAATGCCCAGCCATTCCAAATCCAGTAACATCGGTGATCGCCGATATTTGATAATCTTCAATCAACCGAATCGCAATGTAATTACTTAAAAGCATCGTGTTGACCAAAGGAAGATAATTCTCACCTGGCAACAAACCCTGCATTAACGCCGCCAATAACACGCCGGTTCCCAGCGGTTTGGTTGAAACTAAGAGATCACCTTCCCGAAGCATTCCCTTCGTTTTAGGATCCGTCAACTGTCGACCTAGAACGGTAAATCCAGCCGTCAGCCGGGGGCCTTCAATCGAGTGGCCCCCAACAATGGTGGCATTCATCTTTTTTAACTCGGCAACACTCCCAGCCATCAATTCACGCATGACTTGCAATTGAGCTCGCGGATGCCCCAACGGCAACTGCACGATCGCCAGCGCTGAGGTAGGTTGAGCCCCCATCACACAGCAATCACTGGCAGAGTTCAAAAGGGCAATTTGTCCAACGAGATAAGGGTCGTCTAGCGGGCTGGCAAAGAAATCGGTCGTGACGGTTACTTGATCACCATGCGTTCGAATAACGGCTGCATCATCCGGATTTTCCAAGCCAATAATGACATCCTCGTGCGCGGGAACTTCTAACTCTTTTAGAACTTCACCAAGCAACTTGCTGCCAATCTTTCCCCCACAACCAAGGCAACGCATCACGTCCTCTGGATCAGCTGCCACTTCGGTATGACCCATCTCCATCAGCGAATAATCTTGGTACATCTTCATGAACTTCAAATCAATGCGATTCTTCAAAGCCCAGCACCAACGTCCCTGGAAACTCCTACTTTTGTATTCGCCAATCGCATTACCATCGGCGGTATTGATTAACTTCAAAAATCCAGTCTGTGGCACGTAATTGACTAACTTGCGATTCTCCAAAAGCCTGCGAATATTGTCCCAGAGCACTGGCCCCTGGCGAACGGCAAAGACTCCCGCTTTTACTAACGTCAGATCCTGAATGGTTCCCGAATCGCCAACCGCAAAAATCTGATCACTTGAAATGGACTGCAACGTCGACTTGGTTAATACAAACCCACGCTCATCGTTCTCGAGCGCGAGCGACTTTAGAATGGGTGGTGCAATCGCACTGGTCGCCCAAATCACGACGTCCGCTTTTTCCGTTACGCCGTTTTTCAACACCAAACCTGACCCACTCACCTCCGCCACACGTGACCCCGCGATGGCTTTAATTCCACGGCGTTGAAAATGAGATTCAACTTTATCACGCGTCGATTCCAACAGCCCAGCTCCGACCCGATCGCCTCCGGTAACGAGACTGATTTCGAATTCCTGACCCGCTTCGATTCCCAGACTGGCTGGATTAGTTTTCATTCGCTGATCAAGACATAACGCAATCTCGATACTTCCAATCCCTCCACCAACTACGGCGATTCGAGTCTTGCCATCGCTACCAATAACTTGCAACCGCTCTTTTAATCGAGATAAAAATGTCTGCATTGGCTTTACGCTGATCAACGGATTGCAGTCCGCAATTTCAACATCGCCCAAGGTTGGCACCGACCCGACACCAATGGAAAGTGCGTCATAGGCAAGGGAAGGACGATTCCGAAACAACAATCGCTGCTCGCTTGGATCGACGCCTACCACCTCGTCGAGAATCAATCGCACCCCCGCAGATGCACACAACCGGACGAGGTCGATTTCCATCATTTCAGTAGGATACTGTCCCGACAGAACCCCAGGCAGCATCCCCGAATAAGTAGAAATTGGAAAATTGGATACACAGACCAACTCTGCATTTTCCAATGGTTTCATTTTCCATTTTCGCAGAACGTGAGCATTGGTGTGCCCAATCCCCAGAAGTACAACTGTATTTCTACCTAGTTTTTTTTGCATTCAATTCAGCAGATAAACGACAGGGTTCAAAATTTCAGCAATTCAATCATAATCTCCTGTTACCGGAGAGCGACCACGCTAAATTATAACAGCGGATCGACTAAATCGAATCTGACCAGCTTGGCTGGTATCGCTCTTTACACACTTCATCGGCAATCGCATTACCCGGATACATCGAACCTTGATAAGATTCTCATATCCACAGATTAACCGAGGCGTCGCCATTTCGACAGTAGAGCCATTGGACAAATTGCTTAATCCAATTCGCGACGACAACCTAATCTCCACGCCGGCTCAACCAGTTTTCTGGCGTAGTATCGAAGTAATTCTAATCTTCGGATGCCTGCTGATGTTTGCTGGCCAGATTCCACCGGATGTGAACGAATCTCACTATTTACCCAAAGCCAAACACTTCTGGGATCCGACGTGGTGCGCAGGGGATTTATTTCTAGGTTCTTCATTTTCCCATTGGCTGTTTTATGTAACGACGGGATGGCTTACCCGCTTTCTTTCCCTCGCGGCAACAGCTTGGGTTGGGCGCATTGTCACCTGGTTATTATTTGCTTATGCCTGGCAAAGGCTCAGCTGGAGAGTTATCTCGATTCGCTGGTTCTCTATTTTTTCCTCAATATTATTTCTCCTGCTCAACGATCGCTTCCACATGGCAGGGGAGTGGGTCGTTGGTGGATTTGAAGCCAAAGGAATCGCCTATGGTTTTGTCCTGATTGCCCTCGGAAACCTCGCCTGCAAAGACTGGCGGGGGGTTTGGCCTTGGCTTGGTGCTGCCGCAGCATTTCATGTACTCGTGGGTGGATGGGCGATGATCGCCTGTGGCTTCGCATGGCTTTTGACCCAACTCACCACCACACAAAACTTCGGAGCAATTCTGATTGCCGCTCGTCAGCAGTCGCTTGCCATCGCCGTCGGTCTTTCACTTGCGTTGGTGGGAGCTTTACCACCGCTGCTATCCGATCAATCAGCACCATCGGAGGTGACTGTTGCAGCAAGAAGTATCTATGTGAACCATCGGATTGCTCACCACCTTACGTTTGATGCCTTTCCCACATTACATATTGCGAGGTTTGCTTTCCTCGCTATTGTCTGCTGGCTTTTAAACCGCTGGATCAACTACTGTGCAAATTCAATTCAAGCAAAAATGAAACTGCTGTTCCTGTTCGCCGCTGGAAGCCTTTGGATCGCTTTCGGGGGTCTACTGTTAAGCGGCCTTGCCGAACAGGGCAGGGGAGTAAGCCCATTAAGTGAGAACTTACTGAGATTCTACTGGTTCCGACTCGCTGATTTTGCGATCCCCGCTGTGGTTGCCATCGCCTGTTGCGCCGTAGTTGGACACTGGTACCGGTCTGGCCGACAACAAAACACACAAATCGCCTGCCTCGCCTTTGCTGGTCTACTCGTTGCCGCCTTTACAATTGCGGTCGTGGAAAACCATCAAGATATCCGACCACGCGCCGACCAAAGGTCGCTTCCAGATTACGATGACATTGAACGAACCGAAGGCACCTACCGCAACTGGCTGCGGGTTTGCCAATGGGTAAAAACCGAAACACCACAAGATGCGGTTTTCATCACGCCGGCGGAACAGCAGACATTTAAATGGTACACCGGGCGTTCCGAAGTTGTCTCCTGGAAAGACATCCCGCAAGATGCAGTCAACATCCTCGAATGGCAGCAGCGACTAAATCAGCTTTACGAGCCCCAACGTCGATACGATAACGGTTTGATGTCGTACTCCGACGCGCAACTGAAAGAACTTGGCAAATACTATGGGGCCGACTACCTCATCGTTCCACAGCGTCAGGTCGACCTCGCAGGTGTTCCCACAAAACTCAAACGGGTTTACCCCGAAAACGAATCTGACAAAACCACATACGTTGTTTTTGAATTTTAAGTTTTCCAGCACTGGATTTACCGAGAACTTCGAATCGGAACTGGTAACCAGCCGACGCTAGAGAAATCGAGCCGTCTACGTTGGTTCGCGGATACTGCGATCCATGTAACGCAACAACGGGTAAAGAAAATACTCGATCACCTTTCGCCTACCGACTTTGATCTCGGCAGTCGCGGTCATCCCGGGCATGAGTCGAAAATTATCTGGAAGATAATTCAATTGGTTTTCATCGACAATTTCGATCAATGCCTTGTAGGTCGTCACACCGGAAACCCCGCCGCCAGGCAGTTGCTTTTCAAACGAGCCCTCACTGATAGTTCTTACAAAACCATCCAGAGTTCCGTGTTTTTGATACGGAAAAGAAGCAAGCTTAATCCGAGCATCACATCCAGTTGGAAGCCTACCTTCGAGTGCTTCACTAGCTGTAGCGACATTAATAAGCGCCACATCCTTCCCTTGCACTTCCACCTCGACTTCCATCGGCACTCCAATCGGCACCAACCTAAAGAGAGGCTCACCCGGTTGCGCCGTAGAGCCTACCGACACTTCGGCAATCTCAAAAACAACAAATTCTTTGTAGGGCAGATCGACCGGCACCTTTAACTCAACAAATTGATTCGACCGATTTGCTTTGTTTAACTCCTGCGCCACTGCGGCAAGTTCTTCGGTATATTTCACCAGCTCCGTTACCAATTTAGTTCGCCAAGCCGCCTTGAATGCTTCCAATTCCGCCGTGTTGGACTCCAGAGATTTTTCCAACTCATTTTGTTTACTGACTCCCGTCATCACCTTCATCTTGGCATCTGCTGTCTGCAACTCGCGGCTCAGGACATCCGCTTCGGACTTACTCCCTCGGGCTTGGAGTGCTTTAATTTTATTTTCAAACGCCAGAAACTTGTCGTACGCTTCGCGGCCGCTTTCAACCTCTGCAGCCGCGTTCGCCTTTTGCACTTCAAACATGCTTCTTTGGGAGTCGAGTTTTCGCAATTCCGCGACGTACTCACGCGCCCGCTCCTTAAAGACCTGGAATTGCATCAGCCAATCAGGATCATCGAGATGACCATCAATCAAAAAATCAATCTTGTCACGCTCACATCGCAATCTTGCAATCGCCGCATTAAGTGAATTCTCCTGCGCTTTCAACTGATTTAAATCAGCGGTCGAGAAAGTCGGATCCACAGTCGCAATCACAAATCCGGCCGATACCCGGTCGCCAAATTTAGCGTTGATGGAGCTGATCGGAGACGTCAGTTTAGAGTCAATTACAACGGCAGCCTCGGCCGTTACCAGTTTCCCCTGAGCGGTAACCACCTGGTCAACTTCCGCCCAACTTGCCCATAAAATGAACGTGATAATTGCACAGGCGACCGCATAGAGCGTCCACCTCGCGCCGCCTGGGATCGGACGTTCTTCGATTTCAACGGCATCGGGCTGAAACTCCGTCAGCAGGGCGTCATTATTTTGGCGTTGCCGATGAGATTCGATCCTTGTTTCTTTCCGTCGGCGTTCACGCTGTTCTTTGACGGTCTCTTCTTTTTCAGTTTCCATAACTAACCCCGTCCCATCTGCTGATTCCAAAGCTCTTGGTATACCTTGCACTTCGCCAGCAATTGCTGATGTGTCCCCATCGCCTCGATTCGGCCCCGCTCGAGCACAAGAATCCCGTCGCAGTCAACCAAGGTAGACAAACGATGAGAGACTAAAATAACGGTTCGACCATTGGCAATCCGCTTCAAGTTTTTCTGAATGATCGCTTCACTTTCAGGGTCGAGAGCACTGGTCGCCTCATCAAAAATCAGAATCCTTGGGTCTTTTAATAAAGCTCGAGCAATGGCCAGCCGCTGCTTTTGACCACCGGATAGATTAGCACCATTTTCTTCAAGCATAGTATCGTAGGATTGGGGCATTCGCTCGACAAATTCGGCCGCCCCTGCAAGTCGCGCGACATTGATTACCTCAGAAAAACTACAGTTGGGCTTCGCCATCGCAATGTTTTCTCGAATCGTCCCTCGAAACAAAAAGTTATCCTGCAACACCACACCAATGTTTTGGCGAATATGAGCAATATCTAATTCACGTAAGTCGAGATTATCAAATCGCATCAATCCGCCTTGAGGCTGATGCATCCCCTGCATCATTCGCGTCAATGTAGTTTTTCCGGATCCACTGCGGCCGACAACTCCCACCACTTTACCCGCCGGAATATTAAAACTCACTCCATCTAACGCCGGTGGCAACGTCGGGGCGTACTGAAAAGTCACCCGCTCAAACTCAATTCGACCGTTGACTTCCGGTCGCAATCCCCGACCAATTCCGGGCTCCTCGCTGCGATTCATTACTGTCCCGAGCATGCGAACCGACAACGCACACTGTTGGTAGGAATGCACTAAGCCAACCAGCTGTACTAACGGCCCAGTCACTCGCCCCGAAATCATTTGAAAAGCCACCAGTTCGCCAACCGACAACTGTTTTCCAATGACCAAAGATGCACCGTACCAAACCACCACAACCGTTAGCAGTTTCTCAAGGAACTTAGAGATGGTGGTCGCCGTAATCGAAATCTTTCCAACCTTGAATTGCATCGCGACGGCTTGAGCCGAGCTTTGATCCCAATTCTTCCGCTGAACTGGCTCCATACTCAACGCCTTCACGGTCTGAATACCGTGAATTGTCTCAACCAGCATCGCCTGCCGTTCACCTTCAGCGTTATAAAGTGCCTCTAAACGCCTTCGATAAGGCCCCAGTAAAACGCCAATGTTAATTGCCAACATTCCCGCGAATAATAACACCACAGCTGTCAAGGAAGCGCTGTAGAAAAACAAGATCGGAAGAAAGATAAAAAGTGCAGTCGAATCCAGTAGCGTCAGAAACAGACTACCCGTCAAAAATTCCCGAATCTGATTGGTCTGCTGCATGTGTTTGGTCAACACACCCGCAGTGGTCTGTTCAAAGAAATCCATGGGCAACCGCAACATGTGCCCAAACGTTCGGGTTGCCACACGAATGTCAATTTTACTAGTTGCAAAAAGCAGTAAGTAGCTTCGCATGAACCCCAAAATCGCATCAAAAACAAGCGCGCAACAAATCCCGATGGTCAAAACTCGCAACGTCTCCATCGCTGAATTGACAAGTACCTTATCGATCACGATTTGAAAAAACAGCGGTACGACCAACGCGATCAAATGAATGAAAAATGCCGCTACCGCCACATCCGTAAAAGCCGTGCGCTGCCGGATGATTTCAGGAAGAAACCAACGAAGGCTAAAAGGCTGTTTTTGATCAAGCAAAGAGTACTTGCGTTTCGCAAGAATTACTTCGCCCTTCCAAGCACTTTCGAATTTTTCTTGATCGAGATAAACAAAACCAGTTTGGTCAGCCAGCGGATCAAAGAGCGCCATCTGTTCCGACTCAGTGCCGTCATCATCCTGAATAAGCCGCAAACCCACGAGGATGACATAGTTGCCATTATTTAACTTTCCAATCGCAGGAAAGGCTTGCTCCATTTTGCCGAATTGCTTCCATGTCATCCGAGCATGCTTGGCCTTCAGACCGTTATCTTGAGCAATCCGCAATAGCCGGCGAACTTTTGGCTCTTCCTCTTCTAATGAATAATCATGAATCAAACGCTTTGGGCTGACCTCTAATCCATGATGTCGCGCCAAAAGTGAAAGACACTGCACCGCAGTGTGTTTCATCGACGAGACACCTTCCCCCAGTGGATCGCCTGAGTCGCCTTGAGCGTGAGAACCAGGATCACCAGCTTGTGGTTGCCCCCTCTCCTGATCACCCGAAGGTGAACCGGACTGCGAATCCAGTTTTAAATTGGGAGTCTCTGATTCAGCCGCACTGGCCGATGGCGAGTGGCCTAATGAGCCGGGGACTTCAGATGGAGAGACCGCTTCTTGGGGATCAATCGAATTTGGATCAATGGCGTCCTCACCGCGAGAATCATCATCTGGCTGATAGCCCTCAAAGGCCTCAGAAAAATCAGGAGGTTTGGAATCCGACATAGTTATCCAGATGACGACATGGGTGTTGTCTCGCCCTCGCGGCATTTCCGCAAAAGGCTGGCGAAACACCAAGATATTCTTCTAGCGTAATTAGCTCAAGGTCGACCCGAAATTTGAGGCGAATTGATTTCATAGAAAGTACCCATGCCACCCCTTGGACGCCTAAGAGCCCCAAAAGTTCCAATTTGCGACAATCGGGCCACAAAAAAACCCTCTTGGAAACACCAAGAGGGTTAGGTTCTGCCATGGGCAGGATTGTTTTGCAGACTAATTAAAGCCAAGAGCAGTTTAGCCACCCATGAAGGGTGTCACTAAGAATCCACCGTTTTGCCCGAGATCTTCGGTGACTTGGAATCGAGTTGGAATGTTTGTCGCCTGTTCGGCCAGTGAATGAAGATCAATATCTACACCAACTTGCCCGCCAAACAAGCCAAACATCCGCATCAATTCAACACTTGATTCCTCTTCGCTCTGATCGACAATTGTCACCGTGCCTTGGCCAGCCCCCTTGTCCGGGGTGAAGTTAATCCGCAGGTTAAACACAGTTCCGTCGCTACCGGGAGTGAAACTTTCTTCTCGAACAACTAAAAAGTCGTCTTCAAGTGAATCCAAGTTACCTGATGGATCGTAAAACTCGACGACATCCATCCCGCCGTTCCCTTCTTCGCGGATGTAATCTCGACCATCACCGAGGCTCCAAATGACCGTATCGTCACCGGCACCCGGTCGCATCACATCGTTATCGCCACCACCGCGAAGAACGTCGTCGCCGTCGTTACCGAACAGGAGGTTGGCAATTTCGTTGCCGCGAATGTTGTCATTTCCAGAACCGCCACGAGCATTCTCAATTTGAGTGTCGTAAGCAATCCGCAAGGTCTGTTGTAAACCATTAACAGAAGACCACGTCCCTTCCCGCAAGTCGATCGTCTCATTGGCGACGTGATTCGTGTAGTTGAGCGTATCGACTCCACCACCGTCCCACAGCGTCGACTGATGCTGTTCGCTGTTAGTGAAGAAGTTCGGCTCTGTGCCAACGAAGAAATTGCCGTAGTGCGTATTCCCAGGGTTGAAATCTGAATTGGCTCCATACTTACGCTGGAGCTCAGTCACATCAAACAGCATCACAGAAGAAGGAGATTCGGGATAATTTGGAAAAGGGTTGTGAATATTGTCAGCTGTGTATGACATCACGGTATTGTACTGGAAGTCGTTAAAGATCGACAAAACTGGGGCACCGCCTGCGTTGTCAAACGAATGCTTGAACCCCATCGTGTGACCTACTTCATGGATGGTTGTGAAATCAAAACTTGTTCCGTAACCAACATTTCCAAACGTTGCCTGATCATTCGGATCAAACGAATCAGTGTTGTACCACACGTCGCCCGATTTGGCCCCCTCACCATCACCGCCGGGGAAATAAGCCCAAGCACCGACACCATCTTCAAGCTTTGCGGCACCAAATACCATTCCGGCATTTGAACCATCGGCGAAAGGATCAGAGGCACCTGGCAGATAAGCAACCTCGGTAAACTTTAAGTTGGCGTAGTTTTCGTAATCTCCTAAGAGCCGGCGAATTGCTTCTCGTTGAGGTTGGTTAAGCGGGAAATCATCGACCGCGGCATCGCACTCAAGATCCGCTGGAATATCTGGATCGGTCGTCGGGAAATCGGGATGACACCTGTAGTAATACGGCGCTGGGTGGGCAACATTACCGTCAATAAAGGTATAGGTAATTTCAAGAGTTTCACCTGGAACAACGCCACCCCAGATCGCACCAGTTGCCAAGGACTTCGCTCCGATTGGGTCGGTGTTCACATTAACCCGCTCCCACTCACTCCAACCAGAAACCCCATTATCAGCTCGGACCATCATCGGATCCAACTGGCGTCCAAAGTCAGTTTCGGCACCTTTGAAGAAGAGGTTATTGAAGTCAGCAGCCGGCAAGGTATGTACTAACCCCTGCTGCAAATCTTCACCATCCAACTCCAACCGACCCGATCGAACGTCGGTGTTTCCGTCATAGACCTGGAACTGAATTGGAGCCGGGCCTCCGTCCGTCTGCGTAAACAGGGAAGAAGCAAGAACGCGATCAATTGTATCAACCGAGATATCATTTTCATCGGCATTATAGACCGGTGGGGCATAAGCGTTAATAATCGTCGATGCATCTGTACTTGCAGCGCGACCGTCAAACAATCGCATCTCAACTTGTTCCGCACCAGCTAAATTGGATACGCGGTACTGAATGTTATGCCGCTGGTCCCAATCAAATGTGAGCCATGTTCCCGAAGGCTGAGCGATTCCGTTGAGCGTGAAGAACCCTCCCCCCGGATCCGTATCCTTGATGCCAAACGTCTCGATCGCATCGCCATCACCATCCGACCAAGTAAACATTCCAGTCAGGTTAAGACCAATGCTTATTTTGGCCTCAACATCGAACAGATTCAACTCAGGTGCAAACAAGTTTGGTGTTGTACCGATGGTAAACTCAGACGCTTCACTCCAAATTCCGTTTGAGTGAGCGAGTACAGAAATCTGCTCAGTCTGAGGGCCGAACGAGCCTCCTCGGTAAAACAGTTGATCCAGCTCGTCGGCTTGAATGTAAAAATAAGTCGCGTCGGGCATCTGTTCGCCCTTGAAGACGAAATGACCACCGTTGGCGTTAATTGAACGAGAATTGAACATCAACAAATCAATCTCATCGCCATCCGCATCAAGGTAATTGAGAACGGTCTCGCCTTCGCCAACCAAAAGACCGTTGGCAGAGTTCTTCGTTTGCCCCGTTGCCATACTTAGGTAATGACCACGCTGAATTTCGACGTCTTCACCCGAAACTTCAGGGTAAGTTACGGTGTTGATGTTGAATTTAGCAACATCGCTAAACTGGTATCCATCAAAAACCTGCACGCCGACTTGTTCGAACTGCGGACCGGTTCCGCCACCAACGTAAAACAATTTATCAAAATTAGTCGCCAACACGGTAAACCAGGTCGCCGAAGGCATCGCTTCACCGTCGTACTCCCAGTAACCACCATCGGCGTTAATTCGATAATCTACAAAGTTAGCACTAAACAGTGTATCACCGTCCGCATCGATTGCGGAAAACAAATCAGTTGCCGGCCGCTTGGCATCAACGAGGACTTCTTCCGGTTCACCAATAACAACTGGCTCGGTGGTAGTCGCCATACTGAATTCGGTGGTTTCACTCCAACTATAACCATCCCAGACCATCACCCCAATCGACTCGACATCTCGGCCCTCATCGGCACCGCGATAACGCAACCTGCTGTAATCGCCCGCCTCAATGCTGAACCAAGTCGCCTGCGGCTTCGCAACGCCGTCCAAGAAAAACCGGCCGCCGCCGTCATTGTTCCGCCGATCCACAAACATCAACCGAGAAATCGGATCGTCGTCTCCGTCCGTAATCGTTACGTACTGACTGATGCTAACTTCGTCAGTCGCAGAAACTCGCCCCTCGACGCCTTCTACAACCGGTGAAACATTGCCCGTGGTAATTGGCGTTGTCGCCTGATTACTCCACAGGCCACCATCGTAAACCTGAACTGTGAACGTTTCCTGCGTGAAGAAAGACGCACCGTGATAATTCACTGACTCTAGCTGAAATGCCGGGATCTCGTGAAAGACGTTCGGAGTCAGGACATTTCCATTAATCTCGAAAAAACCTCGCCCCAAAACATTATCGCGCACTCGCACGCGTGTCACTTCAGATTCTTCATCGATATCAACCACCGAATAAAGGGAAGTTAACTTTCTTTCACCGTTAATGGGTATGACACTTGGCTGTGTTTTTACGATTGGTGGATTACTCATGGACGAAAAACCTCAAAATTTTCAAAGGTTAAAATTAGGCCGAATTCGGTTCTTAGAAAGGTTGACGCAGAACGCCGAGCCATAATTCCAATTATATTTGAAAATATGGCTAAAATGCAATTTCCACTTAGAAATTTGGCGACTTTGCCTCACCCTCAGGGGTGGGTTTTGAGGCTGATTCCGGCTGTTCACCGTCTCGTGGCTTAACTAGCCCGGCCTCAATCAATTGCTTCACAAGATTCTCCATTGCACTAAAGCTTCTCAAGAAGCCATCTGGAGGCATGACGATCCGCTTGGACAACTCCAAACGAGGTTTATTTTCAGGGTTATTCTGCGATCCGACCAACGTAACGAGATCCATCCGAACCATGCCGCCGGCTAAAGTAATTTCGCCAATACCGTCTGCGAAATAGTCTCTCTGTTCTGACATCAAAAACTCCTGAGTTTGGCCAACCCTTATGGGGCTGGTGGTTTTATCGGCTAACCCTGCCACTTTTCAAAGGCAAGAAAACATGTCTTTGGACTTTCCCAAGCATTAAATGCTGAGAAATTGGAATTCCAACTAGCTGAAAAAACGCCAATGCCTAAACAGTCAACTCGCAACGTACGAAAATCAGTACGTCTGAATTTAAAATTCGACAGCTAACTCATTTTTAATGAGTTTTTCAACAGTGGAACCCTCAACATTCTTAAATAACAAATTATGCAACCAAACGCTAGACTGCAAAACACGCATTCAGACGAAATGCTTGCACTGCAAACAAAACGTTCGCTAGCACGCCGCCAAGCGTCGTTCGCTTAGAAAAATCGAAAACACCGTTTAGAAGTTTACCTGAACTACCATTTTCAAGAATGAACGAAAATCGCATCGACACGTGTTCGGCATTTCGGTACAGAAAGTCTCCCATCTCATGCCGAAATAGCAATACCGCAAATAAGACGGCACTGGATAGTCCTTGATTTTGACCAAAACTACTACTGCATGACGCAAATAGAATGATATTTCTAAACAAAGCTTGGATTTCACTAAAAGGAACCGTCAAAGGTTTCGACTCACCGAGGCAATTAGCCATGGGAGTGGCGTTCGGAATGATGATCGGATTAATTCCCAAAGATTCGCTTCTCCCTTATCTGATCGCTTTGATTGCCTTACTGACTCCCTCCAACCTTGCGTGCCTCGGTATCTCCGCATTTGCGTTCCATACCCTTGGCCCCAAACTAGATCCAGTTCTCCAACAAATTGGGAATTGGTTTTTGACATTAGACGCACTGACTCCTTACTGGCAACTGATTTCTGAGTACTCGATTTTCAGTTGGATGCGAATTGAGAACACCGTCGTTATGGGTGCATTCCTACTCGGACTGGCAGCGTTTGGACCAGTCTTCTTGATCAGCAAATTTGCGTTTGCCAAATTTGGCGCAAAGGCACATCAGTTTCTTGCCCAAACCCGCCTAGCTCGATGGCTAGTCGGAAGCAATCAGACCCCCAACTTACAAAAGAGCTAAACTATCATGGTACGTTTCTCGTATCTAATTCCACGCATAATCATTATCGCTTTAATCGCCATTGGCGTTTTCATGAGCCAAGATCCGCTCCTGCAACGCCTGTCAATTCACCAACTGGAGAACATGACTGGTGCGAAGGCGGAAATTGGCGAACTTAAATTTGATCCATCCAGTGGCAAGTTGATGATCAAGGAGTTTGCGTTGGCCGATCCGCATTCACCCATGCGAAATTTTTTCCAAACGGACATCGCTTATCTTGATGTTGATTTAAAGCGTTTGCCTGATGGTCAAATCGTAATCAAAGACGGCAGCGTCGAAGGCCTAGTCTTTGGTGCCCCGCGAACAGATTCAGGCGCTCTCGATAACCCGAAAAATATTACATCGCAGCCGCAACCCGAATTAGCTTTGCACCCGAAAGACACAACCCGTCCCCTGGATAATAAAATCGCGGAAATTGGGCAAAATTGGCTCGACCAATTTCCAGTCCACACAAAGGTCGCGCCACGCATTGAAGCAATTGACTTCCTTAAAAAACCGGATGAATTGCCACTCAGCCTCAAAACCCGGTTGCAAGATCAACTCCAACAGATTGGCTCACTCCAACGCCAAATCAATGAGATCAACGCAGAGCGAAAACTTGCCGCCGATCGACATCCCAACCCCCTTCGCCCAACAAACAACGACAAGTTCGAAAAGGATTTCGCACGCCTGGTTCAAAAATCGCAAACCATCAGCCAAGAATTCGTGAGCCTCGAACGCGAAGCCATGCAGTATCGAGAACGACTGAGACTCGACTACGAAAAGGAAATGCTCAATCTAAAAGAATTTTCTTCAACCGCACCATTTGAAGGCGACGCAATTTCACGGCTGCTATTGACCGAATTGCAAGAAGAACGAGTCGCAGAAATCATAACCTGGTTCAAAGTTTTCCGAGACTCAATCCCTGACCCACAAACATCGTTTGCTCCTACACCGAGTCGCGGCACGAATTTAAATCTACCGGGAGTCGCTGCGAAAAAGCCTGGGCTCTTGATTGAGAAACTAGAAATCGATGGGGAAGGACGCTTTGCCAACGAACACATGAAATTCTATGGCACCGTGGAAAACCTCTCACCAGAACCTCACCTCCACGATCTACCAACGACTATCAACCTTCGCGCCCAAGGCGCTCAACACTTTATTGCGAGCTGCACACTCGATCGCAGGACCCCCATCTCCCAAGATCTACTCAAACTGCAGTGCCCGCAATTCGTCCTGAGCCAAAGACTACTTGGAGAAGACAACAGCCTACTAGTTACCCTCGGCGGCGGCAGTCAAATTCAAGCAGACATTGAACTCACTGCGACGGGAGACCAACTCACCGGTAAACTAATTTTTCGACACGCAAACGTAGCGCTGCACGTAGACAAACTCAACAACCTCGTTGGAGGGAAGGACGTTGCATTGCAACTAAATCAAGGAGTTGCGTCAGTCGAATCCTTTGAAACGGCGGTTTACCTTTCCGGTACCATCGATGATTATCGCTATGAATTCACAAGCGACCTTGGATCAAAATTTGCCAAAGCAGCAAACGACGTTCTGCAAGTAAATGCTAACCGGAATATCCAGCGAATTGAAAATCGCCTTAAACAAAAACTGGAAGCCCAGCTTCTGTCATTGAATAAAGCCCTGATGCCAAAATTACAAATTGGCAACGAGATGCTGAGCGATGTGAACGTGCTCATAAACTCAACCAACGAAGAAGAAAAGTCTCGGCGGCGAGAAGCTTCGCCCAATCTTCAAAAAATCATTCGCTAGAGCACGACGCCTCTGAGCATCGCTCTGATTTTTTTGGCGGAAAATAGAAAATGGACGATTCTTAGAAACAAATCGTCCACGGTTGAAAATCGATTGCCCGTAATTGCGACCGGTCACCCAAGTGCCAACTGCTATCACTTACAACCGTTTTTGGCTGCAAACGACAAATGCCTTTAGGCACTTGCATTCCTGTTAGGGCAATCAAAATGCCGTTCACGCAAAAAAAACTGACAATGATCAGGCACACCCGAACCAAGGTTCCGGTTCATTTACCGTAATGGACTTCTACGTCACGTTCCTTGAGTTCCTTAGCAACTGCCGTTATTGAAAAATCAATTATCAATTACGATGGACATCGCGGTAACTTCTAACGAAAACAATTACTGTCCCCAGCACACCAGCGTGGTCGATGCAGTTGAGCCACTGAGCATGCACGTGTTCATTTTTTTCATCATTTAGGTTTACAGTTTTTGTTTAGTCCGGCATACTTGCCAACACGCGTTCACGTTTGAAAGTTCGCTGCCTTTATAAACCCGTTTTACCGAACCTTTTTTATCAGTCTGGTAAGCATTATGCGGATGGATGTTGATCCAAGAGTTTCAATCTGTCAGTTTTCAACCTATCGATGGTCTTTTTATGAAGATGTGATCCGCTATTCCACCCACGGCTTCGAAACGATGGGACTTTGGCGCCAAAAAATTGATGACTTTGGAAGATCCGCGGGGATTGACCTTCTCTATGAAAATAAGATGTCAGTTTCGAGCGTGCACTGGGCTGGAGGCTTTACCGGAGATGGTCGAACATTCTCTGACGCGATCGAAGACGCGATTGAGTCGATTCACCTTGCAAGCCAAGTCGATGCGGACTGCCTAATCATTCACCCTGGCTCCCGAAACGGTCACACAACCAGCAACGCCCGCCGGCTAATGAACTCAGCACTCTCGCAATTGGTGCCCGTTGCTGCCGACTACGGTGTTAAACTGGCAATCGAGCCAATGCTTACGCGAAACGCCGCATCCTGGACATTCATAGAACGCCTCGAAGACTCATTTGAACTGATGGAAAAATTTCCGGCACAGTACCTTGGCTGGGTTTTTGACTTGTACCATTTTGGTTTCGATGCTGAACTTTTTGAAACCCTCGAAAACCAGATTCAACGGTTGCAGCTTGTCCAACTTTCGGATCGAAAACTGATTTTGGAAAAAACAGGCAAATCGGAGCAAGGTCGAGATTCATTCCGGCTTCCCCTTGGCAAAGGCGAAACTCCCATCGAGGCATGGCTCGGTAAACTCCAGTCACTGGGATACACCGGAAAATACGAACTTGAAGTCCACGGTGCCTCTGTGAAGGACTTAGATTACTTTTCGCTACTCGATGACACGATTGACTTTTTGGGATCCCAAAGAATCTCCGAGATGCTTGAGTCCCGACCAGTAAGTTCCAGTCCCGACATCTTGCAGATCGACCAGCGACAATTCGATTGATTT
>CALKCK010000041.1 GCA_938083195.1 uncultured Pirellulaceae bacterium
AGTGGGCGTTGAGGGACTCGAACCCCCGACCCTCTCGGTGTAAACGAGATGCTCTAGCCAACTGAGCTAAACGCCCGAGGACAATACTTTATTGTCTCGCTGGGTTACTTGTCAATCGCCTATCGGACTAAATTAAGTACCGAATTAATTAGGCAGTAAGACAGAATCAATGACGTGAATCACACCATTTTTAAGCATGATATCAGTTTCGGTAACCATGGCATCGTTAATCTTAACTTCGTCTTTAGGATTCCAACCTTTGTCTTCATGATTCTTTGTAACTGAAATTTTCACAGAATTGCCACCCGCCGTCTCTGCTGATTTCAATTTCATCACATCAGCCGAACTAACTTTCTTTGGCACTGCGTGGTACATGAGAATTCCAGCAAGCTTCTCTTTATTTTCAGGCTTCAGCAAGTCTTTAACCGTCCCCTCGGGAAGCTTCGCAAACGCGGCCTCCGTGGGAACGAAGAGTGTGACGTCTTGTTCGGTTTGGGACAACGGTGCAACCAAATCAGCGGCCTTTGCCGCCGCCAAAAGTGTTTTAAGCTCGGCTGCCTCAATCGCTTCAGCAAGCGTCATCGCTTGAACTTTGTCAAACGCGCTCAAAAACTCGGGGATCATCACTTCATTCTCAAAGGCCTTTTTATCGGCACCTTTTTTTGACTTGAAATCCGCAGTTAAAGACTTTGAATCAAATTGGCTCATCAAAAGACGCCCATACACGTTCCGGTCGCTCTTTTTCTTGCCGTGGCAAGTGTTGCAACTAATTGATCGATCCGGATATTTCGCCTCTAGTTGCTTCTTGAATACGCTATGTGCCGACGCTGGAACGGTAAACACAAGGGTACAAACTACGACTAACAATGCACAAAAAAGACTTTTGCCTCGATTCACGTCGGTTACTCCTAAATTTTTTGGTTTTTAAGTCGGTTCGTTGGATCTGTGCTCACGCTCATATCATTTTTCGACGATTGAGCCCCGACAATCCTCTCTATTTTGCCACAAGTTTTGGATTAGGCAACCTTTATCCCGCGGAAAAACCATACGAAACGGCTTGTATCCAGCTTCACATCGCATAATCGCACCTACAAGCATCAATAGCTTTAAGACAGCTAAATTGCGAGTCAAAACTCGATCCTGATTCACCTCTGGGCACGGCTAAATTAGCCATTTGGCAGCGGATTACCGAGGCGTCCGGGTCAAATCGCGGGATTGTTGCCACTCTGGTAGCGGTTCATCCTGAAAATCATGGGCTGTGAAGTTGATCCAGTAATGAACTGGATCTTCAATCGCCGCCGAATGGCTATCCGCACCGTTTGCGATAAATTTTTTTCCGCATCTTAAACACCCCGTATTACGACCCAAACAGTCAATATTGAGCTGCTTTTTCATCGCACAACCTGGACACGACGCGATAAAAACGGGAATGTTCGGCATGAAATCCTCTTTTCATCCATGAATAGACTTTCTCTAATCCGCTCCTGATTGTACTCATCCTGCCTGACAACCCAATATCGATTTCCCAATTCGTTAAGCCGCCCAAGCTTGGACTAAATTTACTAAACAATCAGTAGTGCCAGCATGGTGGAATTTCATTTCTGAAACCTCGGTACGCTCCTGGTTGATCCTATGATCTGCTAGCGCAATAGCGATTGGCCTTATTGCATTATCGAGCGGATACTAACGCGGTTTAGAAGGAAGTGAAAACTCGTCGGTAAGCTCATCACCACCCGGCCCCACTTTGACCATTTCGAATCCTAAATCTCCCGATTCAGAAATTAAATCTTCATCCCCTGACAGCATTGTCTTTTCAATCAATGCCGTCACGTCCATCAAATCGACTAGCAACTGTTGATGGGAGTAACCGGTCTCATTGGGGCCATAAACTTCGACGCGACCAAAAACTCGACCATCCGACACTAAGGGGATTTGAGAATACCACTGTTGGTTATCGCCTCGATTAGCATCTGACCGACGAAGCGTTGCATGAAATGACTCGTGCATCCACGGAGCGTTCAAATCGAGCGTAATCTCGTTCAAGCGTTTGGTGTCGGCAAAGGCACACAACATTTTCCAAACATCTTGCCAATCTCGACTTCCTTGAACGTGCACCGAAGCTTGCTGGTAGTTCAATCCATTCGTCGACGGCATCTTAAAAAATGATTTTGCGATAGTGGAAGCGCGTCGGGAAATCAGTTGGTATTCTGCGACTCCGAATACCTTACTAGCAATCATCACAACGACCACTATCAAAATCGACGCCAAGGCGTACACAGGCTGTTGATTGAGTAGGCTTAACACCGCCCCGGCCGCAGTCGTGGTGCATAACAACGTAACCCAAAGCAAACTTACTCTCGGGCTATATCCACGTTTCATCAACGAATGATGTAAATGACCACGGTCAACCTCAAAGATACTTCTCCCCATCAATCGCCGTCGAATGACCGCTGCCGCCGAATCCAAAAATGGAATGGCTAACAGCGCAACTGGAGCAAAAAAAGCGATTGCCGAATTTTGTTTAAAAGTGCAGCGAATCGCCAAAGCACTCAAAACGAACCCGATCAACATACTACCGGCATCACCGAGATAGACTTTCGCAGGTGGAAAATTAAATCGAAGAAACCCAGCCAGTGCCCCCGCCATCGATGCTGCAATCAAGGCAGTCGACCATTGTTCCTGAATGATCGCCATCACGCTCAAAGCGAGACTCATTACGACCCCGATGGTTCCAGCAATGCCGTCCGCACCGTCGAGCAAGTTCACTGAATTGATCGCCGCCAGCACCCAGGCATAAACAAAAAGCACTGAAAAAATACCAAATTCAATTTTAAACCCAGCAACCGTAATTTCACTGAAATGATAGCCGAAAATGATTAGCGTAGTTACGGCCACTGCCTGACCAAAAAGTTTTTGCCGGCCCCGCAATTGAAATCGATCGTCAAGCACACCAACGCCGACGAGAATAATACTCCCTATCAACAGCCCAGTGAGTTCAAAGTAATCGCTAGACCTGACCGTCAACTGATGAGAATCCAAATCAAACGGCATTCGAGCCAACAGATTTTCCATCATTTGCCCAAACAGGAATTGGCATTCAGCACCTCCGTAGACGGATAGTGGTATCGCCAAAATCATCGTTAGCAAAACGGCCACACCACCAACCATCGGAATCGCAGCGTTGTGAAGCTTGCGTTGTCGGTCGGGGCGGTCAACGACGTTCCATCGGCGCGCAACCACGGCCAGTCGAGGCACCAAAAGAATGGCTCCGACGATCGACACGAAGAATGCAAAAATTACCGACAGCATTTAAAAATTTATCCAAATAAAAAAACAACGTCACTCACACTTCTCTGCAATCTAATTCGATTCCTTGCTTGCTGAGATCTCCAACTCGATTTCCTTCACCAGTCTATCATAACTAGGTTTCTTAGGGCCGCGCAATTTAAGCACTTTGGCAAGGGCCAATGCCTCATCCAATCGCCCCAAACCCTTCAAAAGCAGGGTGATTTCATATTTGACAGCAAGGTCGTTTGGATCACGTCTTCCCGCGGTTTCATACGCATCTAAGGCTAACTCCAGTTCACCCTGTCTCGCTCGAATTTGCCCCAATAAAATATCATCTTCTCTTTTGGGATATTTAATTTCTAAGACGACACTTGCCGCCCGCTCAAGAAATTCTTCTTGCTGAGGTGATTCATTCAGCATGTATTTATCTACATAATCGAAAATCATCTTGCCATCATCCGGGATGATTTGCAGTATTTTCTCATCAGATACTGGAACGATATTTCGGCTGGTTCGGCCCGTTAGGATATTCATTAATTTCTGATACCCGTTTGGAGCCAGTTTCAAATACTGCTTCAAATGGTCAATCGAACCGTCAACCAAACCGGACTGTAGATAATAAATCCCCGCAACTTTCCGAAACGAAGGATTACTCGGTGCCAAACGTAACGCTCGCTCCATATCAACATCACCCGAGCGAACATCGCCGATCACTCCTTTGATTTCTGCAATTCGAAGGTGGACTAAGGGTTGAATCGGTGAGGACTCGCGACTGTATTTAAAATAGGTAAGGGCCCACGGCAAATCTTCACTAATCGCAGGGCGATTAAGAAATTTGACTAAATCATATCGCGATTCGATACGTAAAAGCGAACACGCGGTTTCCTGGACTCTCTGAATATGAGTCAGATTCCACAGGTTTTCTGAAAGCTGAGCCTGACGTTTTGGATCCATCAACTCAAATGCTTCTTTGAACTCAATCGACTCCGTCATTGAATCGTAAAGTTGCAATCGAGATCGATGCATCCACAAGTCACCGAGATAATTCATACACTCTGAAGTCGGTGTCTGCTGAATCAATCGCGTCAACGCAGCAATTCGGTCGGTAGTTTTATTAAGATCCATGTTCTCGCGATTCAACCGACTAATCCGCGGGCTCATGTACTGATCCAGTTTGGATCTTCTATACAAATCCAACGCAACCATTGTTGAGGCCGCGAACATCACCAACACGATGACCTGAACAACATAATTGGGACATTGAAACTGCAAAAAGGATTGTTTTCTAAGTCGACCGCTTAACGCATGAGCGTGGTAAGCCAAGAAGCCCATGAGGACGGAGAGCAACAGCATGTTGGAGGCGATATACAAACCAAAATCAAAACAAGAAACCGTCGCCTGTGAGAATATCACAAAGATACCCATCGTCCCCACACCTACGGTCGTCGGCGATGCGCCTTCGCGAAGTGCGAACAAGGCGTTTTGATACACCAACAACCAAGCCATGAGAAACAGAATCAAGCCGAACCAACCCGCTTCAACCAATGCTTGAAAGTACTGATTTTCAGCATATACAAATATCCCCAGTTCGCGACCGCTCCGATACAGACGATGGACGTTTCGATAAGACCCCAACCCCGACCCCATCAGTCCCATTTCGGTAACCGCGGGCCAGGTGTCTTTCCAGTTCTGTATACGTGCATCGGAACTCTCAATCGTTGTCGTGTCCATGCTGTCGAAACGATCAACTAATTCATCACTAAAACCGATCCAACCAAACAACACGATTGAGATGACAAACACAGGTGCTAGGACAATTCCAAAATTCCTGGGTTGACGGGTCACTCCAAAAACAAGCACAGTGCCTAATACCGCAACCAGTAATCCAATGACTCCGCCGCGGGAAAGCGTTGACGGGATTGCCGCGGCAATCATGACCAACATAAACAGAACCGCCAGTTTCGTTGCCGTCAAATCTCTAATCACGTCCAGAAATTGCAACTTCCAACGACGCCAAACAGGCACCTCTCTCCCCACAATTGGGCGAGGACCATCGGCGGTAGTTCTCGACATCACAATCACGAAAAGACCGATACAACACCCCAGACACATCAACAAATATCCCGCAGCGTTATTCCGATTGACGAATGGACCGAATGGCGCCCCTCCAAATATCTCATGGAACCAGAACATTTTCCCATTGTCAGTCAGCTTGTGAATGATTCCGAAAAAACTAATCACAAATCCATTGATTGAAACCGCCGATAACAACAATACGACATCTCGTTTCGCTCTGAAATATCGAGCTCCCATCAGAAGCGCAGATAACGCAATCACCAGTAATCTCACTTGCCCCCACGTCGCCTCTCGATCGAGAGAAACAGATACACTCGGCGCTATACCACCGGAAAACTCTTGGTAAATTTCGGCTTGTCTACCAAGCACTAAATCCGCCAGCGGACCTGGTAGCGTCCAGATCTGAAACAGTCCGACACCAACCCCGATAAATACCAACACGGAAACGTAAGGAAAAACCTGCGAGTTTTTTCGATTGAGAGCCGTTTCAAACCACCAAAATGCCATTCCAACCATCAACGCAAGTGTGATCAAACACTGTGCCCAGTTTTCAACGCTCGCAAAGAACCAAGGGGAAAGGACGACTGCCAAAATTAACGCCAACCGCCCCGGCCATTCAAACAACTCGGAAGTAGTCAGACGTTTCTTGTCTTTTACGATCCCCGATCCCGCTGACGTCGACTTCTCGATCGTCTCTTGAAGACTTGGAATATTGGACTGATTCATTGCGGTGGAAGCGGGTAAGCTTGATGAGAGATTTAAATCCAGGCAAGCCGTGGCTTGTTCTGGATAATGCGAGTTCCCCTTTCAACATGCGTTGACGGGATAACCCTCTCGATTATAGATAAGCGGTGAAATCAATAACAGAAAGCAAATTTGAATAATCTGTAAAAACTGCCAACCGCGTGATAAGTATGCAGGATGAAAGAGACCTTACCTCTCAATTACCCTCCCTACATCGCTTGCCTGGAACAAAATCTCTAGGAGGCACTTGATCAAAAGAAAACTGCGCAACGGCAGATTACGGAACAAACTGCATTACCCTCATAACCCGAACTGAGTCTGTAGAGGCGCTGTTCTTAAGAAAGAGACACTGACTTTGTGCCATTCAATTTAAACGAAGAACCAACTAGAAGGACCAACTAGAAGGATCAAACTCGACCACTTATGCGCGTGGATCGAGTGAATTGGTGTAGAGCACAACCAAAGTTCCAGCAGCAAGAAGACACCATGGCAGCCAATCTTGTGGGCGAAAGACACCGGTCTTATCTGGCCCGATTAACGTCGTTTGATTTTGCTGCTTAACCTTGGGAGCAGCCATCGGAGCATTCTCAGTACGGCGTTGCCCAAATCCGGCTAGACTGAAATCTGATCTTTGATTTCCATTCTGCCGGCGATAATTACTCTCTGTTTGATAAGGATCATCAAAGCTAGACGAACCGAATCCGGAATTTCGAGCGGTTGACCGTGGGGCTTGATAACCGCTCTGCGCCATTCGCAACGCGTCGTTGGAAGGGGTGACGTTTGTATCTTTCGGACCATCAAAGAGCATCGCGGCTACGAAGTTCGGAACCCGCGCACCATGAATAACAAATTGCTGTGTCACAAGGCATTCAAGCCCAGTGATAATCAACATGATACCTACTGCAAAAAAGAAGGCACGCCACATGTCTCAATCCTCGAAATATTCAAACTTACAGGGTCGCTAGACTCTTCAACCATTGTTTTATCGGATTCGGCCAGCGGAGTACGTGACTTTATTGCTCCCCAGAGTTACCAGTGCTACAGACCTAATACCAATTACATTCCCTACCCAAGCCAATCCAACAAGCCGACCCAAACAAACTTCAGACGATCTCCGGGTGTTCCAAGTAGATTCAAAGATTTCCCCAGCGACTTTGGGAATCAAACCGTCCACAAATATCGGGATTTTTCTGATTAACAGGACGGGCTTGTAGCAACCCTCTTCAGTGGGGAGTATCATACTTTCTGCCGTCAAACGGGCCTCCACAACCCAATCGGCCTCATTTGCCCACCAACACCGCTGTTCTCAATCAGACTTTTTCTCGCATTCGCTTTGCCCAACCAACCAACTGAGATGTCGAACCAACCCAACCGCGAAAAAGAAGAATCTAAGTCTTCACAAAAAAACCCACATATTCTCATCATTGATGATGATGTCGAAGTTACTGAATCTATCCGCCAAGCGTTGATCGCAACCGGCTATTCCGTTTCCGTTGCACTCGATGGCAACCAGGGCTTGGCCTACACCGAGGCAAAATCTCCCGACTTACTGATTTTGGATATCATGATGCCAAGACGAAGCGGATTTTTAGTGCTCGAAAGATTAAGGCAAAATGACAGCACGCCTATTCCGGTCATTATGATCACCGGCAACGAAGGTGCTCGGCACCGAGAGTATGCAGAGATGCTAGGAGTAAACGACTACATCAACAAACCATTTACGATGGATCGCCTACTCAATAGCATTAGCGACTTACTCAATAAGTAAATCGTTTCTAATCGATCTCTCCAAACCGGCGATCGAGGTCTGCGTGACCTAAGAGTGGTTTGAACAACTGCCTAGGTTATTCAGACAATTACTGTGGTTTTACTACCTGCTTATTTTCCGATGTCGCGTGTCTCTGAAGGCCCCAGACGACTCGCTTTTTGATTCTCAAGCTTTATCGCATCATAGACTTCCTGTCGATGGACTGGAATTTCTTGAGGAGCATCGATACCCAAACGGACTTTATCCCCGCGAATATCTACAATGGTGATCATGACGTTATCGCCGATCATGATGCTTTCGTCTCTGTGCCGCGACAAGACCAGCATGGCTGGCTCCTTAAATCTTAAATTGATTTCCAACAAAGTCGCCCAACGGAAACCTTCCCGTTACCTGCGAGCAAACAAATAAATATTTTCTTGCAATCCTTTGCTGCGGTGTTCACCCCGTACCAGCATGCTGAAACGGTGCAAAACAATACTCCCTGTTTCCATCGGCTAGACGTTAGCTATCAAATCAGAAAAGCAGCTGACTTGTCTTATGTTCCGCGAATGAGGAATATCACGCCGGTGTTATCCCAATCGTAACGACGAAACCGCTAGAGTCCTCCTAACCCAACATCCCTGGGGCGGGGCAACGGCGCGAAATCATCGGCCGAGAGAACAATTGATGAAAGAAAATCAGCCGAGTGGTTTAAGCACTTCGCTTTAAGCTAATCGGCAAGGTTGCCAATTCGTACTGCATTGGCTGTGCATCGACAGTAACGACCTGACACCCAATTCGGCGATCCAAATTGATCACGAGCGGTGCTCGCATGTTTAGTGTCAACGTTTCGTCACTACGACTCACGATTCCAAGAACGTAAGCCTGCTCAACCGAGGTGAGTTGCAATACATCTACGTCAGACGGCTCTAGGCGTACCTGATACTCCGGAACAAATCGACGTGGCGAGACGACTGGCAACGCGATATCTGCATGTTGCATACTTTGCAACCATGCCACTGATGAATTATCAGCATCGGCCAGTAAAACCCAATGGCGACAATCCTCGAACCCCAAGAGTCCATTTCGAAAAAACAAGATATCATCCGGCTCGATTTCGATCGCAGCAAATCTTGTTGTGTGAATTTTCATCTCGACACCGTATTAGTAACGTTTTTCTTGGCAGCGACGATCCCCATACGATTTGCGAGGCAAAATCACGCTGTCCTTCATTTCATCGGCGACTCAAGGCAACTGCTTAAGTTAAAATAATCCGATTGTTCGCATTTTCCCAACAAACCAAAGTTGGCGGTTTTTCTGGGTTCATCTCGACACAGAATCTTCATTTCCCTACGATATTGTTAGAACTCAACCGCCAATGTCCCTTGGCTGCCACAGGTGCTAGCGATGCCCGACAAATTCTTTTTGGTACGTCTTTCAGCCTCTTCATGTGTTGGGGATCTGCACGCGCTGTTGCGGACATGCATCTCAAGGAAGCCGCAGACCAGTTTTTGCTTAGTCATTTCTGCCGTTCTCCTACTTCCTGGGCTTGCAATCTCGTCCACCGAAATTCAGCCAAAAAGCGATAAACCTGTTTATGAAACGGGACAAACGCTAGCCAATTTTTTGCCATCGAATAACTCAGAACCAGCCGATGCAATCACCCTTGCGCTGAATGAACTTGATTCACCCATTTTCAAAGTTCGAGAAAAAGCAATCCAGCAATTGGTGAAGCTAGGGGAGCCAGCGATTGAAGCGCTCGCCCTCAGATCCCTCGACTGCACACCTGAAACGGCATGGCGCATCAGAAAAATACTGGAAGAAATCAGTATCGCCGGGGATGAACCGGTTTTTTTGAAGTCGATCGCTATTTTGCAAATTCGATTTCGAAGTGGGATGAAAAGTGCTGCGATGAGAGAGTCCTTTGCAAAGCTGGAAAATCGCTGGAAATCAAACCGAAAAAAATTGGCCATCCAAAATCTCAGGGCTCTCGGAGCGATCGTCGTAGACCCACTGGAAGACATTGATGAAGACATGGCTCAGATTGCCGGCTTTCAAAATGAAATTTTCCTTTTAAATCCACCGGGCATCGCTCCGCGCTTTCCTGAGGTCGATCAAGCGGGCAACCCATCGACGAACCAGACGACTAATCGAGAGTATCGAAAACTTCCCAGCAAAGCCGAGCTACGTGAACAAATCACCAAAATCGTAAATGCGGACATTGCAACCAATCGCGAATTGGTTTTTAAGAAAACGAAAACTTCTCCCAATCCTGAATCTTTAAAACCATCTGACAGACGACAGGCAGAGCAAAACGGAAACAGAGACGACATGAAGCTTGAAATGCTTCTAATTCAACAGAGGAACAATCGCCTCAATAGAAATTTGCTTGGCCAGCCTTTTGGAAGTCCGAGCATTGGCTTGGATATCACTTTTGGGACGCAATGGATGGGAAAAACTGGCGACTTTTCCACACTTGATGACATTGGAAAAATTGACAACATCGCCTTCATCGAACGCAATGTATCGAATGATTTATTAAGCAAACTTGCAGAAATCACTTCGATGTCAAAACTTTCGTTTGAACGTTGCACTATTGATATAAATAACATTGCCAACAAACAATGGGGAAACTTAACCTCATTGGAGCTAAAAAACACAGCGGTAGAATCAGGGCTGATTCAAGCCTTCGCGTCAATTAAATCATTGATATCGCTTGAGTTTGTGAACTGTACAATTGCCGAAGGCACACTGCAGTCCATCGGAAACTACGAGAACATTCGCAGTCTGATGTTTAAGGATACCGAAGTGGACGCCACGGCTCTAAAGTCAATTGAGCCACTCACCAATATTAAATATCTAAATTTATCAGCCTGCAAATTCTCGACAGAATCTTATCGCAGATTAAAAAAATCCAGGCCGGACATTAACATTGATTTTTCTGGCCAAGCTTTCTTTGGGGTTCGCGGAAGTCCAGTCGGGATGGGACGACCTTTGATAATTGGGCCCAATGGAAATATCGAGCCACCCAACCACTCTCAAACCGGAGGGGCCTTAATTTCCGATGTCGTTGCCCAGTCGGGGGCCGCCAAGGCTGGAATTGAAGCTGGGGATATCATTGAGTTTATTAACGGTGAGACCATTGTTCAGTTTGAAGACTTGAGATTACAAATCGCCCAATACCGCGCCGGTGAAAAACTGAATGTCGGGATCATTCGAAACGGAGAAGCGATGGAAGTCGAAGTTGAACTCGGCGATGCCAATACTGCCCCCGAAAACCAGCCTTAATTACCTGCCCATTTAGGCTGAGAGCTTGCCTCGAAAACATGACAGGGCTGCCCGTGGGCAGCGTCGGTCGAAGCAATTGTTAAATCAGGTTTCCGCGTAAAAAAAATCAACCTAAGCGGATCTTCTCCACTAATCAAACACTATCGGGTTTGGAGAAACCCGACATTTGTCTATGTGATCAGAGGAAAAGAAGTCCGTCGTTCCACGGGGAGACAACACAGTTCCACATTAAAAAACATGTTTCGAAAATCATTTTTCCAGGTGCAGTCCCAACGCTCAAAACTGGCTGCAATGCAAACCATCGCCTACGTAGGCTCAAAGAAAAATTCGATTCCCGAAACACCACGTATAGCCTTCGAAGACCAAATTTGATAAACTTCGGCTCTCTTATTTCCACCAGAAATGAGAAACTAGACTAGGTTCTTCTGACCTTCCTAGTTTCCCAATATCAATAATTTTGTCTCACCAACAAAATGCCCGAGTGGCGGAATTGGCAGACGCTCAGGATTTAAAATCCTGTGTCCTTACGGACGTGCGGGTTCAAGTCCCGCCTCGGGTACTCAAAAAAAAAGGCTTCCACTTAGAGCGTGGAAGCCTTTTTTTTATTCATTTTTTTTATTCATTTTTATTAGAAGGCTAAAACGTCGCAGGTAACGACTCTACAAATTCGTTTTGTCTTTCAGTGGGTTTCGACCAATAAACGGATATTGCTCAAGATCGACAACCTGGCCACTTATTGGCCCACATTCATCCGATAGCCAATACACAGCAGCAGCCGCAATTTCACATGGCTGAATAATTCTCCCCGAAGGGGCGTAACTTTTTGGCAACTGGCTAACCCAATCATCTCCCAAACCCTCTTCACGCTTTCGCTCATTCTCTGCCTCACTCAGAACCCAACCAGGGTTAATTTGGTTCACGCGGACACCCTGTTCCCGCAGCAAAGAGTCGCCGAGGTTCCGTGTCATTGTCATCAATGCTCCCTTAGAAATACTATAAGGAAGTAGGTTTGACTCACCGCAATAAGCATTGACACTGCCAATGTTCAAAACCGCTCCACCTCGCAAACTAAGTTCAGGCAAGGCCGCACGAATCAAGAGATACGGTGCTAACGTGTTGATTCGAATAAATTCATTAAACCGCTCGGCAGAAGTATCCTGAATCGTGCCCGTGGCAATCATCGCCGCGTTATTGACGATTGCATCCAACTTCCCAAATTTTCGAACCGCAAATTCGACAAGCCTTCCCGGGGCGCCATCATTGGTCAAATCTTCGATTAGTAAAGCGGTGCGATCGGAACCCAATTCATTAACTAGCGATTCACCAAGCGATGTTTGTAGTCCGTGCACAATCACCGATGCACCTTCTTTGACACAGCGGCGAACAATTGCCTTGCCAATTCCAGTGCAACTTCCCGTCACCACGATCACTTTATCTTTCAAACGCAACGAGATCTCCTACCGCAAAAATAAAACCTAAGCCTGAACAGCCACATGACAATCTTAAATCAAAGCATCCAAGAGCAAACAAAAAACCAGACCTATACAAATTCTTACTGAACTAGTTATTTGTTTAATTCTCGGATTCGAATGGATCGAAATCGAAGGTTATGAGGCTGGCCATGATCTTGCAAACCGATGTAACCCTCGAGCGGCCGGTCTTTCATTGCCCCCTCATTGAGCTGGATGTTGGTAATTTGTTCACCGTTAAGATCGACCTGCAAGTGATTCCCAACACACGTAACAACCATACGATTCCATTGATTCGGAGGTCGCGACATGTTCTTTGTAGCACCCACGGTACGAATAATGCCCCCGTGATCATGATGCCCCAACGGACCTGCCTTGTTTGACGAATCCAGAATCTGAGCCTCGATTCCCGTTTCAACAGGATCCCCACGATCTGCTACTCGAAAATAAACTCCACTGTTCCCACCTTGCGGATAGGCATATTCAACATCGAGAACGAAATCTTTGTATTTTTTCTCCGACCACAAATAATCACCGTATCGCTGCCAGCCCTGCTCACCCTCGCGTGGCTGAATCAACAAGACTCCATCTTTCTCGACAATCCAATTGCCGGATGTCACCCACCCAGTCAGATCAGTGCCGTTGTACAACGAAACAAATGAATCGAGGTTCCGCAATTTCACATTGCGCCATCGAACTTCGTATGGTCCCTGACCACGGCCAATTCCATGCACCTGCAAACCGATAAAACCACGCCCATGCGTTTTAAATTTATCTTCATGAGTAAGATCAGATACCGGCTCTCCATTTAGCCAAGTCTCAATTTTATTTCCAAACGCAACGATGTGATAACGATTCCACTCTCCCTCTTTAAAGAGAGTATGAGCTTTTCGGTCTTCCCCCGGAGTCATCCAACCGCCGGCGGCTTCGCCGTAAACATAGCCAGCCATACCATCGGTCGAAATCTCAACCTGCGGACCATTGACGCGTTCTTTCGGGTCATCGTTCTTAGTTTGAGAACGAATCTGAACACCCGAATTCAATCTTGAATCGACTTTTACATCAAACATCAATTCAAAATTGCCAAAAACTTCGTCGGTGCAGAGAAATGAATTTGGAGATCCCTCTGCGGTCGTTCCCACAATCATCCCATTTTCTACACGATAGTTCGCTGTCCCGTTCCGCTGTGTCCAACCCTCAAGGTTCTTACCATTGAATAAATCGACGAAACCAACATCATCTTGTCCATTGCAGACAGTTAATCCACAAGAAATCGACAAGAAAACAGCACAAAAGAATGTGAAACGAAACATTTAAAAGACTCGCGTTAAAAAGTATTCCATCTACCTATTCATCCAACAGGGTTTACAACCAAAGCCAATCAATGCGTTAGACGACAGCAGTCATCAATCTAGTGCACCCCCGAACAACCTGCAAACAATCAACTGCATTTTGGCAAAGTCGAGCAATAACTCGACAGTCGATTAAAATTATCGAGAGTGAGCTGACGAATGAGAACTGCCCAGCGCGGACGCTACAAAATGCGGTGTCCCAAGCTGTCCATCCATCACGGGAATCTCGCTCAGCAGAGAATCAGTCGATCGAGCGATTAAGAGCCGGGCTTTTCACCTGTTTTTTTGATTGTTTTTTTTTGCACCGGCTTCGATGCCGCCTTCTCAGGTTTCTTCTCAGCACCCGTTTTATTCGGCTCCTGTGGCTGAGTTTCCTGTGGCTGAGTTTCCTGTTTAACTGGCTGCTTGGCCGGTTGTTTCTTGTCCAGTTCGCTGGAAGTCTTTGCCGCTGCGTCGACTTTGGCTTTAGCCGCATCTACCTTAGATTTAAGCTTTGCTGCTGCACGCTTTTTATCTGCAGCCTGCTTTCTCGCCGCCTTCACCCGTTCTTTTCGTTTCAGCTGCTCCGCTTTAATAGCACTTTGAATCTGTTCCTTGTTAGGTATTTGGGGGAAATCGCCAAGCGCTAAACCGCGATCTACGACCCAAATATTTCGAAATCGAACTGGGTCACCGTGATTCTGAAAACGTGTAGGCAACAATAACGGCTCCTCAGTTTTGCCAGCTCCAGTTTTGTTGGGCAAAGAAACATTATCCTGAACCTTAACTCCATTGACCCAACTTGTGATCGTCGCATTACGTGCCTTGGTACCATCTGCATTCCAGCGAGGCGCCGTAAATTGAACATCGTAAGTTTGCCAAACCAACGGTGGAAAACACATGTTGATTGCCGGCGGACGAAAACGATATAGCGCCCCCAATCCATCTATTTTTGGAATCAACGCAAACGAGTCGAGCACTTGACACTCGTATCGACTTTGCAAATACAGACCACTATTGCCACGCTGTTGCCCGTCTGCGTAGGGCATGTAAGGCAGCCGGAATTCAACGTGTAAGTTAAAATCCTGAAACATTGGCTTAACATCAGCCCCTTCCATCAACAATTCATCGCCAGTCATCTCAGCGGTAGTAAATTGATCCGTCCCAGTTCCATCAAAGAGAATCACTGCACCTTCCGGGGCAGGGGAGTACAGGGTTGGACTCTTGCGTTTAACGCGTTTTAACTGACCTCTTGACTTCCCTTTTAAATCAACCAAACGACACTGATTATTCTCTACGAAGATCGCCCAGGGGCCACCAGAAAGAACAACGAATTTCCCAGATCGCTTACCAATCATCTGGATTGGCTCTGCATTGAATTTTGGCTGTCCCGGTAAGCCACCGTAATAAGCTACCGCGTCGAATTGATCATTTCCAATTGAGCGAATTTGCAAACCAACGACCTGCTTTTTACCATCATCAGACGTGACAGATCCCATAAATTCACCCATTAAGGGGTAGCTCATATCCTTCGCAGGCGGACTGGTGTAGGCCGGCCCCTTTTCTTTATTCTGAGCAAGGGTCGTGGAACCGAGCATTAAGATCGCGATGATTGCGGTCAGGAAAAAACAAATGAACTTCAATCGCTTGGTGAATAACATGGTGCAGCCTAATTACATTTCTCGATAAACCCTCTGAGTAATGTAATTTCTCCCATTGAAAAAACAAATCAGCAAACGCCTATCGCCGCAGTAATTACTCGATTCTCACTATTTTTGACGGTAATAATGACAAATGGGCACCGACCGGGACATTTGAGGCAGTTTCGTTATCCGATCGGGTGTAAGCGGTTCCACTCAACTGTGAAAGTGCTCTCCGCTAAGCAGCCGTCCAAAGCGTTATACGCCCGTAATTTCAACTTGCTTTGATAAACGAGTTTCATCGTTCGGTTTAAGATAACGCGCTCGCTTTTATGGGGAGACCGTTAACGCGGTCTTTCTTGAGCATTACCAACGGCTCCTACAACCTCGATGATTACTCAAACCAACTGGCCCGGAAATCTATCATTAACGACTGGGATCCAAGCCAAGGTGCTCAAAAAGAAAGTCGATCATACTCGTTTCCGGATTCGGCTTAAGGCCAACACTCGGCGCGATCGCGATGGTCTGCATTCCCACTTCATCTGCCTGCTTCTTTAGACGTACAACGTGTTCTGGATGATGATTCCAGTGGTTTTGGTCATTCATCGCAACTGGTCCGCCTCGCATATTGTTCTTCATCCAGATAGGCGGGTCGTCCGCAGACATCCACGCGAGCATGTCGCGCTCTTTCCGGATTGCTTTTCCCTTTTCTGAATCTAATTCAGCGAGCGACTGCACTCCGTAGGCCAACAGAATACCTGGCTCGCTTGCTTTTTCCATTTCGGGAGTCCACTTTTGCTGCAAAGGCAAAATGTCTTTCCATTGCAGTACGTCGTAAGTCGCTTGTGTGGCTAGAAGGCCGGCCACGGCAAGGCGAGAAGACTCACGCAGCACTGGATCAGCACTTTTAGGGTCTGCCATGTCGTCGTGACACGCCAGCCAGAGTGTCGTACCCGCGCCAGCTGATCCGCCATAGGCCGCCACCCGCTCTTTGTCGATATTCCATTCCTTCGCCCGGTGTCGGATGAACTGGATCGCCCGCTTACTGTCGTGAAGGCAGGCGAGAAGCCCCCGTGGATCCTCGTCGCGGAACCGATAGTTGATCGAGGCGAACGATACACCGTTTTCAAGGCAAGCCTGAAGCTCGGCGCAACCGTGGTACTTTGATTTATCGCCGCTTTTAAAGCCGCCCCCATGAATAGCAACAACGATGGGCGTCGACTTGGTCGAGTCCGCCAGCCAGACATCCATCACGGCATTCTTGTGATCGCCGTATTGCAGATCGGCATGGGTCGGAATTGGGCCTTTCCGCGGGGCTTGGGTTGGCGCTAAATTTTGCTTTTTCTTTTTTTGAGCCTTCTCAAAACGCTCGCGTAAGGGGGCTATTTCTTCGGGGGATAGTTTTCCGTCGCCATCGCGATCCGCTTGAGGAAAACGCTTCAGAATTCGATTCAGTTGTTGGGGCGTAAGGTCCTGTGCTGCCGCAAACGGTGCCATGGCAAAGAGACCCCACAACACAGTGAACGTCGTCCAAAATAACTGTCGCATCATTATTTCCACTTTCTTCTTACGGGATTGGTTGGCTGTCAAAACGAAGTACGGATCCATTCAGTATCAGACAGCGATTTTAGAATCAATTCAAAAACAACCTCTCTTCGTTGATGACCACCATGCTAAAACAGCAAGAAAATTGCGAGCATCATTAGTTCTATGGAATTTCTAAAACCCTTGCTTTTAAAACTTTATTTTTCATTAGCTGAATCAAAAGTTGGTGATTGGATTTTGAATCGCCCGTTTTTAGTTCGAGCGTAAGCTTGATCCTTCGTTTGTTTACCGTACTTCACCGAGTCAACAATTTCATTTCCATCTTCATTACGACCAACCAGCCAAACGGTTTCACCAGATTGCGACAGCTTAAACGAAGCAAAATTACCAGTGGCATTCTTTGCACCGTCAGCCCAGACAATTAAAAAACCACCCGCAGCAATCGTTGAGCCATCCGTGGGAAACGGCCATTTACGCAAATCCTTTTTATCGTCGGTTAGATACATCCCATTCAAGTCAACCTCTTCGCTAGACGTATTCTTGATTTCAATCCAATCGGCGTACTCTTCCTTACTATTCTTCTTGAAACTCTGATTGGCAGCCATAATTTCGTTAATGACGATTACCGAATTGCTCTTCCGTTGCGGGATCAGCAGAAACTCATTTGGCTTGCCCTCGGCGTACTGAGGGTAAAAAGCAGTTGTCAGATATTCATCATCCGTTCGCGCTTCGCAATAATAATACAACGTCTTACCAACTGGCAGCGGTTCTGTTTCAATCGCATAAGTACCGCTTCCAGATGGCTTCATTTCCAAAGTCTTAAATTTAGCCAAACGCTCGGTCGCATAATACAAAAACACCTGTTTTGGTTTGACCGAAGCCTTGGATAAAGCCACAGAAACGTTGACTGGGATGCCCGTCCCGACAACCGCTCCCGCAACCGCTTTGACTGATCGGAACTCCGGACATTTCTGAGATAGCTCGGGAACCGAATCAAGATAAGCCTTGCGACCTTTGAAAAAAGCCTGAAGGCCTGGCGACTGGTCGCGTCCTTGACTTGAACTCATCCCAACGCCCTCTTCAAACGCCTCCCAGCTGGTTAATTTTCGCGTGTCCATTTTTACCTCATCCGAAATTAATTTCCGATAAGACTCAATCAGCGGAGCGACTGTATTCCAGTCACACCAATCTTGATAAATCGTTCTGACGTGTGCAACATATCGCGCTTTAAGCTGCGGGTTTGCAAGAAGGCGATTAATAAATGGGGCAAGCGGTTGATCAATCCCCGCAAATATATCCAAGTCAAACGGCTCCAACTGCTCACCACCAGGCCCGCTCTGGGGCGGAGGACCGCCTTGAGGAGGACCGCCTTGAGGAGGACCGCCTTGAGGAGGACCGCCTTGAGGAGAACCGCCTTGAGGAGGACCGCCTTGAGGAGGAGGTCCACCACCAAACAAACCACCCAATAAACCACCAGGACTAGGCCTCCCCGGGCCTCCGCCGAATCCTGGTCCGTGATTCCCTTGAGCACGGAATGTCTCGTTATTGTCGTAAGGCAATATGTGGAATCGGCCGAATTTCGGCTCTTGATAGATCGAATAATCTGCTCCTCGCTGATAGTAACCATCCATGTCAAGCATCACATTGTCGATGGCTAAAAACCAAAGAATTCGATCAATACAGATCGCTTTATCGAGTGTAGATCCAAATTCCTTTGAATCTGTTTGCTCCAACAGCTTGGTAGCATTGATCAACGCTTCCCAAGACTCTGGTGTGTCTTTGGTCTTCAATTCATAAGTTCGATAGTCGTCAGCTTGTTCGCCCTTATAAACAAAACTGGCTCCTTCACGACCGGGAGGCGCTTTCCATCGCCGTCCACCTTTGGCGTCAAAATGCTCTTTCGTAAAATCAGAATTAAACTGTTGCTCATTGATGTAAACACCCCAGCTCTTTCCATTGATAACCACGTGGACATAGTTGGCTTTTGGTACCGGAATATAGTCTTGAGCGATTCGGCTGTAGAGAACTAACCTCAGGAACGAGGCGTCGGAATGAGAATTCAAGAGGTTCAGCGTCCGGTAACCGTACAAATTTTGTTTTTTGTCAGCCCAGTCAAACGTCAAGTTAAGTGACCGCTTCTGCCCATCCCCCAAAGAAAAGAATGAGGAATTTCCACGAAACCGAATGCCCACTTTATCGTAAGTTTGCTCGTCGACTGTAACCTTGGCGGCTAGATCCACTCCGTAATCCTTTAAAGACGCCATTTCTTTTTCCCATTGATCCGATTCAATATCAATGAAAATGGTTCGGAGGATTGTCGCATCGTAAAGGGAACGATCAGAGAAATTCTCGATAGAGTCTTTGGAGATCGCCCGCCCGGGTTCGTTAGGTTTCGCATTCTCTCTGCTGCGATTTCTTCGCGGTGGCCCCCGTCGTTGTGTTGGCTGATTAGCAATCGATTGGAGCGCCAACTTTAATTCATCCCCTTCTAGACGGCCGTTTTTATCGGCATCAAATTCATCAACCAAATCCCGCATCGGCATCCTGCCCGGCCCGTCTGGCCCACCGGGGCCAGAACCTCGACGTTCCTGCCGTCGACCCATTGGTGGAAATATTTCCTCTACTGTCAGCTGACCATCTCGATTTTGGTCCAAAGATTCTAATATCGCCGGTGCATCATTAATCTCATCAGCGGATAGTCGTTCGTCACCATTTCGATCGAGCCCCTGGGTCAGTCGATCCACTGGCGGACCTTCCTGAAACCCCAATACCGCTTGAAGCGCTCCCAATTTAATCACAACCAACGCAAACACTGCGATGCAAAAACCAATCCATATTTTTTTCATAACGGTCGCTCAACCACCTTAGGTATTTTCGAAACACTCTCAGATAACCAATCACGCAATTAAACATGAGTGTGGACCAAAATTGATGAATTTTTCTACAATTTAATTAGCAAAAACCGTCCAAAGACCAACGGGTTGCCCACATTCTCCCGAACAACTCAATTCTCAGATCGATATTCAGCAAGTATCCCTGCAGATTACGATCCTAGAATTTTTCGGTATGTTGAATAAACGGAATTTTCCATCGTAATCGCCGAATTTTCTGGAAGAAAAACTTCGGGCTCGAAAGAACGCGACACAACATCTCGGATTTGGAACCGGTCGGCTAACTCACCACAACCCAACGCCTGTGTCAAAACGTTTCCAATCGCGGTCGCTTCGGTTGGGCCAGCACTGACCGGTCGCTGCAAAACCGTCGCAGTAATTTCCGTTAAGAGGCGATTATTTGCACCACCACCGACGATGTATAGAACTTTAATTGGTTGGCCAAGAATATCTTCGAGCAAATCCACTGTCTCGCGGTAACACAACGCTAGACTATCGAGACAGCAACGAACCAATTCACCAAGCGTTTCCGGGACAGATTGTTCAGTGGCCTCGGCAAACTCTTTAATTTTGGCTGCCATATTACCCGGAGCAGCAAACTGAGCAGCATTGGGATCGATCAAGGTTCGAAACGCTTCTGCCTCCGCTGCCTGCTCAGCCATCTCTGGATAACTGACCTCTCGCCCCGCTTCCAACTCTTCGCGTCGCAACTCCTGAACCAACCAAAGCCCAGCGATATTTTTCAAGAACCGCGTCGTCCCCGACAACCCTAATTCATTTGTAAACGGTGCAGCACAAGATTGTTCAGAAGCAAACGACTGGCCTAACTCAGCCCCTAACAGCGACCAAGTTCCACTGGAAAGATAGGCCCATCCGGCATCACCGAAAGACGGATCCACCGGAACTGCTGCGACCGCAGATGCAGTATCATGAGCTCCAGGTGCGATGACTTTCACATCATCTCGCACACCCGTCGCCTCAGCTATTTCGCCACGCACATTGCCAATGACGTCTCCCGGATCAATGATTGGCCCCAGCATTCCCGTTGGAATATCGAGTTGCTCCATTAATTCAATGTCCCAATCTCCTGTCTCGAGAGCCAGCATCCCGCTCGTCGATGCGATGGTTCGCTCGGTGGTCATCTTACCGGACAGCCAATAATGAAAGAGATCAGGCATAAACAGCAATCGGTGCGCAGCCCCCACCAATTCTGGTTCCCGTGCAGTTCGGGCCGCAACTTGAAATAACGAATTGATTTGCATCAACTGAATTCCAGTCCGCGCGTAAAGCGCTTCGCGGCCGCCCACGATTTCAAGCGTTTTTTCCATCGCTTCGTGATTCTGAGGGTCGCGGTAGCAGTGAGGCAATGCTAACAATTCACCTGACTTACCAACGAGCGCCCAGTCTACTCCCCACGTGTCGACGCCGACGCTGCGGAGCTGAACATTGTTTTCATGGCACCAATCCGCAGCCTGACGAATCCCCTCCAGAACATTGAGCCAGATTCCCGTCAAATCCCAAACGGGTCCAGCAGGGGTCGGGCAGGGATGATGCTCAAAACGATGGACTTCTTCAAGTTCGACAACTGCAGGATTTCCATGCAGCAACCCGACAATCGCTCGCCCTGAACTTGCCCCTAAATCAATGGCTAAATGAGCGGTCGACATACCAGTCCTTCATCTTTTAAGCCGGCACTTGTAAAAAAATAAAGAATGCGAATCCGGGAACAGCAAGTTTCCAAATTCGCAATTCAAAATTAACAGGAAAACAATTTGGAGCCATCAGTTCGCCGCCCCCTCCGTGGCATTCATGGAGGAGGCATTAAATGTGTTAGGACACCGTGTTCAAACCATGGAATCTGTTTAACGAAGGAACGCTTCGTGCAATCCGCCGTCCACATTAATAATTTGACCGGTCGTCTTGCTGGATCGATTGGACGATAGAAAATAAATCGCTTCTGCCTGATCCGCCGGAGTAATCGGTTGCTTGGTCAATGTTCGCTGGGCGTAGAACTCAGCTAAACTATTACGCAACGAGTCATCCGTATCCGACTCGTCAAAATTAATGTCGTACTTGGTTAGCGAAGCGATAACCCGATCTCGCGGGAACATGGTACTTCCAGCGACAACCGTTGCTGGGGCAACCGCATTCACGCGAACCAACGGTGACATCTCGATCGCCAACTCGCGAACCAAGTGATTTGCAGCCGCTTTCGAGGTATCATAAGCAACTGAACCTTTCTTACCGACCACACCATTAACACTCGTCGTCAAAACGACAGAGGCCAACAACCCTTGCTCTTGCAGTAGACCTCTTAACTCATCAACCACGTTGTAACTTCCCCGAACATTGACGTCGAAAGTGAACTTCCACTTATCATCGGAAAGTGTTCCATCTCGCTCAGGCGCCACAAAGACTCCCGCCGTTACGATCACTCGATCAATTCCACCGTAAGCGAGTAATGTTTGTTGAATCATCGCCTGAATCGAATTTCGATCCGTAATATCTACACCAAGCCCAATGGTCGGACCGCAGCCAGAAACCCCTGAACCTGCGACACCAATTCCAACACCATAAATTTCGGTCAACTCAGCAGCGGTTGCCTCGGCCGCATCTTGGCTGAGATCACAACACACAACGTGAGCCCCTTCTTTGGCAATACGATGAGCCACTTCTTTACCAATGCCATTGCCGGCGCCAATCACCAACGCGATGTCTCGTGACATTTCTTTTTCTGGCGGCTTTCGCTTTAACTTGGCTTCCTCGAGCAACCAATACTCAATGTCGAACGCTTCTTGTTTTGGCAAGGCAATGTATTCACCCAGTGCTTCCGAACCACGCATCACCTCGACAGCACAAGTGTAAAACTCTGCCGTCACTCTCGACTCGCTCTTGTCTTTTCCCCAGGCAATCATCCCTACGCCTGGCACAAGAATGACTGTCGGATTTGGATCACGCATCGCTGGAGAATTATCATGCTTATGAGCCTCGTAGTAGGCAGCGTAATCTTTGCGATACTGCTCCAACCCCGCACTCAGCAGGCTTTTCAGCTTCGTCAGACCGTGTGGATCTTCTTCAGTCGTCTCTGTTGGATCCCAGTCAACGTACAGCGGCTTGATTTTGGTTCTTAAGAAGTGATCGGGGCAACTTGTGCCCAACTCTGCCAAACGGGCAGCGTCATTTGAATTAACAAAACGCAGTATCGAATCTCGCGCCTCCACTGTGCCGACAAATTTGTTCATCTGAGACACTTGACCACGCAACCACGGAAGCAAATCAACCAACACAGAATCCCGAGAGTCTTCGGAAAGCGTCTCGTATTTCTGTCCGCCAAAAGTCTGATCGCCCTTGTCTTTGGATTCAATATACTCAGCTGCCTTGTCAATCAAGCTCAAGGTCAACTCATAGCATTCCTTATCATCATCCGCCCAGTTAATTAGACCGTGCTGCCCCATGACGAGTCCCTTTAGAGATGGATTCGCTTCCACTTCTTTCTGCATCAGCAAGCCAAGCTCGAACCCCGGACGCAACCACGGAACCCAGCCAATTTCATCACCAAAGATTTCCTGAGTCATTTCTCGACTGGCACTGCACGCCGCGATCGAGATCACGCTGTTAGGATGCATATGATCGACGTGACGTGCCGGCAAAAATCCGTGCAGCGGAGTATCGATTGAACTGGCACGCGGGTTTAAATTGAATGTACAGTGAGGGAAATATCCAACCATTGCGTCTTCAGCTGGAGTTTTCGGCCCGTTATCAGGAGCGTTTTTGTAACTGGGAATCAAAGACAGCAGTTTATTCATGTAGAGCGAGGCAAAATTTTGCAATTTGGCCGTCCGCAAATCGCCACCAGACCCTTTCACCCACAAAACGTCCGTTTCACCACCAGTCAATGGATCCGGTTCCATAATTTTCGACGAGGTGTTTCCCCCACCCGTATTCGTGATTCTCTGGTCCGCACCAAGACAATTCGAACGGTAAATCAATCGTTCCGCAGGAGAAAGAGCATCGGCAACCGAATCGTCCCAGTGACGATCAACGTGTTTTAAATCGTTCATAGCAGTAGACATAATTTTGATTTTTTGTGGTGTAAAAAAGACTTGAGAAAAACCGATACCTATTATGGTCGCATACAACGGTTTGATGTCAACTAAGCTACAAAAACTTAAATACGGGCCATCGACACAATTAGGTATTAAACCAACCCGAGATTGCGTTATATTGAAAGTCCAAAATATCTAATACGGAAACTGCATTGAAAATTTCACTTTTTATTCCCTGCTATGTCGATCAATTATCGCCACACGTCGGGATTGCGATGGTCAATGTTCTCGAACGTCTAGGACATGAGGTCGATTACCCCGAAGGACAAACCTGCTGTGGTCAACCCGCTTTTAATTCAGGTTACTTCCCCGAAGCTAAAAAAGTCGCGGATCATTTTTTAAATACCTTTGCAGATGCGGATTTGATCGCAGTCCCCTCCGGTTCCTGCACCGCAATGATCAGAAAATTCTATCCAGAACTTTACCAGGACTCGCCTCAATCCCAAGTCGTATCAGAACTCAGTGGTCGGGTATTTGAATTCACGGAATTACTAGTGAATCACCTGGGGGTGACTGATGTCGGAGCCAAACTTGAAGGAACGGCAACCTACCACGACGGCTGTCATGGTCTCCGCGAACTCGGCATACAAGACGCTCCACGAAAGCTGCTTGAAAACGTCAAAGGATTGTCATTAGTGGAAATGGACGAAGCGCAATCGTGCTGCGGATTTGGTGGCACCTTCGCTATCAAATTTCCTCAAATTTCAACCGCGATGACTCAAGTCAAACTAGGAAGCGCCGCTCAAACTGAAGCCGACTATCTGATCTCAGGTGATCCAAGCTGCCTGATGCAAATAGGGGGATATTTCAGCCGCCAAAATTCATCCATCCAATGCCTTCACATTGCAGAGGTACTTGATCAGCAATGAGCCAATCAACCAACCCAACCACTCAATTTCAGACTGACGCGAATCGCGTCACTGCCGACGATGACCGCCGGAGTTTCCTTCGAAGTTCCTTACGTGGCTATCAGACCACGCGCACCGCAACCCAGGAACGATTCCTGAATTACGAGTCCGCCCGAATTGCTGCCGGCGACGCAAAATGGGAGGCGATTGAAAATCTCGACACTTACCTCGCTCAATTTGCCGACAAACTCGAAGCCCGTGGTGCCACCGTCCATTGGTGCAATGACAGCGAAGAAGCCCGCAGTGCGATTCTCGAAATCATAAAAAAACATGACGCGCAATCTGTCATTAAAAGCAAATGCATGACGACCGAGGAAATCCACCTCAACGACTTGCTCGAAAAAGAAGGGTTTGAAGTCGTCGAATCCGACCTGGGTGAGTTCATTGTCCAACTACGAGAGGAAGCTCCCTACCATTTTGTTTTCCCGGCGATGCACCTAAAGAAGGAAGAAATCAACACCCTTTTTCAGGAAAAACTTAAGTCAATCAACACCAATGATCCAGAAGAATTGACGATGGTTGCTCGAGAGGTACTCCGGCAAAAGTATCTTAGCGCTGACATTGGCATTAGCGGGGCTAATTTTGGCGTCGCTGAGACTGGCATGATTTCGATCACTGAAAATGAGGGAAATGCAAGGCTGACGACTTCGCTTCCCAAAGTTCACATTTCACTGATGGGAATCGAAAAAATCATCCCCCGACTCGAAGACTTGGCACTGTTGCTCCCCATGCTCGCGACCGCTGGGACTGGACAGCATCTGACGTGCTACAACTCGCAACTGGGAGGTCCTCGCCAAGAAGACGAATCGGACGGCCCGGTCGAAATGCACGTTGTGCTTCTCGACAATCATCGAACTCGGCTGCTCGCTGATCCAGAACAGCGTGATGCATTGCGTTGCATTCGCTGCGGCGCCTGCCTCAACGTTTGCCCCATTTTCAAAAACGTTGGAGGCCATACCTATGGCACGACCTACCAAGGTCCCATCGGAAGTGTAATCACTCCGCACTTACGAGGCCTCAAAGACTGGAAACACCTTTCCCACTCCTCCTCACTCTGCGGTGCTTGCTCAGAAACCTGCCCCGTAAAAATCGATCTCCATCACCATCTCTTACGAAACCGAAGAGACGCTGCCGGTAAAGGGCAGGGGGGGATCGGAGAAAAAATTCTGATGGTCGGCTTCACCATCGTGATGCGACGCCCTTGGCTATATCGACTTGCGGGTGGACTCGGCAAGTTAGGCCACGTACTTACCAAACCGATTCACGGAACCCGAATTGATCCATTTTACGCGTGGAAAAAAACGCGTGACCTCGACGATCCGGCAAAACAAAGTTTCAAGCAGTATTGGAAATCGAGAAAATGAGCCGAGATGCAATCCTAGGCCGAGTCCGTGAAGCCCTAAGCGTGAAAACCGACGCACATGTTCGCGAAGTCGCTAAAAAATCATCCCATTCGCTGCCCGTCCTTGCTAATGGCCCCGATGGAAGAACTCAAGCCGTCAAAGAATTTCTCCCTTTTGTTGGTGATTCTCTTGAGGACCACATCGCTGCATTCAAAGTACTTTCTGAGAAACTTCAAACCGAATTTATCGTCGTGCCAACTATCGAAGAAGCACGCCAAACCCTTGAGCGACTTCGCCAACAGCATCAGTGGAAACGAATAGGAGTTCATGACCATGAATTGGTGCAATCTTGCGTCGACCAACTTCAGGTAGAATTCCTAAATACCAGCTCAAACTACGACGCTCGCGAACTGGAAAAATGCGACGTTGGAGTTTCGGGGTGCGATGCTTTAATCGCTCAAACAGCCAGTGCTTTAGTCACCAATCACTCTGCCGGAGGCCGCGCACTTTCGGTTTTACCACCGCATCATGTCGTCGTCGCAGATGCATCGCAAATGGTGACAACCATGGCAGATGGATTCGCCCTCATTCGGGAAAAGCATGACGAGAAATGGCCAAGCTTCATTTCATTTATTACAGGCCCCAGTCGCACAGCGGATATTGAGCGCGTTCTTGTCCTCGGAGCACATGGTCCAAAAAAATTAACGATCATAATGATCGCTGCCTAGTTCGACTGAACCCACCCGCCCACATTCTTAGACCATTTATTCAGAATCACTAAGAGCCCATCCAAACTAGCACGATTGACAAACGCTATGGTATTGACATTTGGCTGGATTGCTCTGGGCGGCATCGCTTCGCTGACATTAATGCAAGCCATTGTTGTGAACATGCATCGCCGGTTTCTCCAATCTTCGGTCGCTGCGAGTATCGACGGCGCCTTTAACCCGCAAGTTGCAGTTATCCTCTGTGTGCGCGGACGTGACCCCCGACTTTCCGATTCCTTGCGTGCAATTAGCAATTTAAATTATGACCAGTTTTCAATTCACATCGTTGCAGACGATCTAAACGATCCAGCAATTGAAATAGTCCAACAAGAGATAAAAGCAAATCCGGACTTTAAACCAAGTCTGCATTTCTTATCCGCTCCTGCTAAAACGCGGAGCCTAAAATGCTCTGCTATCATCGAAGCGATCTCCAAACTCGAAGATTCGAATGAGGTGATCGCGTTGATTGATTCCGATGTCATTCCCGACAAAAACTGGTTAACCGACCTCGTCATGCCGCTTTCAGACCCGACCGTAGGTGCCGCGACAGGCAATCGTTGGTTCGCATCGGCCACCCCCAATCTCGCCTCATCCGTCAGACAAATATGGAATGCAGCGGCCGTTGCCCAGATGACCTGTTATGAAATTCCTTGGGGCGGTTCCTTGGCAATTAAACGGTTGGTGGTAGAAGAGTGTAATCTCATTGAACACTGGTCTGATAAATTTTGCGAAGACACAACGCTTTCCGCTAAACTTAAAGCCCACCAACTTCGATTGGTCCGAGTGCCCAATCTTGTTATGAGTAACGATGAATCGACGACACTGAAAGAAACCTTTCAATGGGTAAGCCGCCAACTGCTGACGGTCCGCCTATACCACTCCGCGTGGCCCTTCGTCGTACTACACAGCTTGCTTTCTTTTGCCTGCCTTGTTTCCTGTTTAGCCCTAACCCCAATCTTATTCGGGAACGGCTATCCAATGGCAGGCTCGCTCTTAGCAATCGGATTCGCGTCTTTCCAAATTATTAACGCAATCTTGTTTTCCCAGATTCAAAAAAGCAATTTAGCCGTCATCAATAATAGACTTTCGAATTGCAAAATGCAGCCGTCTCAACCGGGATTCGCGGCATTCCTGACAACCCAAACCCTCTATCCATGTGCGATCTTAAAGACAATTTTCACACGAATCGTTTCCTGGCGAGGCATCTCTTACGCAATCCGATCAAGAAACCGAATCGAAATGATCCAGTACCAACCTTATCGGCACACACTGAATAGCTCTGCTGAACATAGCGAACTGAATTCAATCAATTAATAACACACAAGAAATGTGAGAAAGCTAAACCCGTCCGGATTAGCTCTACCGACTTGGCTTTGGATTCTCGGTGATGACCGTCTCTAACGGTTCGGTCCAATTGATAGCGATCTTTGGACTCTCATCTCGTGAACGATCGATCTCTTCTGAATCATGTCGCATCAAAAGATCGTTAATTTGGATATCACTCAGTTTCAAGACAGGACTGGAATCGTCTGGCAAACCGGGGGTCACATCAAACCGTCCTTCGTTGGCGAGTAATTGCCATTGCCCACCGCCGGGACCATGAATATCAAGACCAAACTTGAAAATTCGATCCGGACCATTGATCCTCAGAGCCCCCATCATCTTCTGAGCAGCCAAGGCAATTTCCGTTAGGTGAGATTCAATCCAACGCACGACTTTGGGGGAATTTTCCTTTTCCTTACCCCAGCGATTTTGTTTGCCGAAGTCGATGAATTTAAAAATCATCTCTTGATCAATCGAAGGACACTCAAGGTGACCAGCAAACTGACTAACGTTCTGTTTGTCAAAATGCGGATCGCTCGTTTCATAAGACGCGTAAATACTGGTGTTTTCAAATAGCTTCTCAGCCAACTCGCTATCGGCAGTTCGCTCGGAATCGGCGCCGCAGAATTTGACTCCATCGGAATGGAAATATTTATAGCAGTACTCAATCACCTCCCGAGCTGAAGTGCACTGATCGGGAACTAGGTGATAAGTTCGTCCGTGGGCCTCCGGGGTCCGAACCAAATGACAAATGGTCTTCGCTACCCAATCTACAGGAACCACGTTCCTGGGTTCATCACCTTCAATGGGGAGGCTGATCGGCGTTTCGATCACACCATCCGCATTTTTGGTTTGCTCGGGGACGAGCATCGCCATCAAACGAAGGTAGAGAAACAGGCCGTGGTAGGTCGACGTGTATCCGGTTTGTGAATCACCGGAAATCACCGCTGGTCGATAAATTGTTGTTGATTCAAAACATTCGGAATCTCGAACTAATTTCTCCGCTTCAAATTTACTGATTTCGTAATCGTTACGGAAAGCCTGGTTTACATCTAATTCATTCTCGTAAACCGTAGCCTCACGTTCTCCACAAACATAAGCTGTAGAGATGTAATGAAAGTCACGAATGTTACAGTGCTTCGAAAAATCAAGCACATTCTGAGTTCCGCCAAGATTTGTTTTCCATGGCTCAAATTCGCGTGAAGCACTTTGAAATTTTAAAACCGCCGCACCGTGAATGATCTGGTCGAGGAACTTTTCAGACCAACTGAGTTGTTTGGGAGAGAGGCCAAGATTGGTTTGTGTAACATCTCCAGTGAGCAAAACAGGCCGGGGCAGACGATGCCCCAACGCACCTTCCCACATCTGCAGGATACCTTCGATCCGCTCACGCACCATTTGCTGCTTGGTAGGACGAACAAGAACCGCTAATTTGTGCCCTTTAAGCAGCAGTTCTCGCATTAAATAGCGCCCAACCAAGCCGGTAGCTCCAGTGAGCAATGTATATCTCTTGCTCGATCTATGTCTTGAATCTACTTGGTTATTCACTACTATTTCCTACGCGTTTCGTACCTATTTCTGAATCGGACCGATTGGCACGAAAAACTGCTACAATTTGCGTCACACTAGCCCGAGCAAAGGCCCAAACAAGGATAGGCAGTCTGCGGCGACCAGGAAGACTGGTAAGGTTTGAGAGCCGGTCGGGGGCAATGATTTTACCTTTAGGTCCATCACAGTCCCCTTAACTCTCGTTTTTACTATAGTCCCTTATTGGACGACTTACGTAACGAAAAGTTTCGTTTGAAAGAAAAGCATGCGACAAAATCACAATAATAAGCGTTATTTTCCCAACTTAGGGTTTGGTACGACCTTCCTAGTTCTGCTGTTTTGTTCCATTTCCTTGCCATTTGAGGCACTTGGCGCGATCCAAGCTCCCGAAACGCCGATTTTCCCAACCGAACTAACAACCCCTCAAATTGAGGAAGGCTGGATCTCGCTATTTGATCAAAAATCTCTCTTCGGATGGAAACCGGTCTCCGACGCCGCGTGGAAAGTAGAAAACGGCGAGATCCGAATTGACTCTGGTGAACCAGGTCTACTGCGCACCACCAGCCAATTTGATGACTTTGAATTAGTCGTCGAATTCAAAGCCGACACAGGAACCAACAGTGGAATATTTTTTCGCACTAGCCCAACACCCAAAAACGTCACCCGTGATTGCTACGAATTAAATATTGCGGCCCCCGACAATCCATTTCCAACAGGATCGCTGGTGGGTCGAAAAAAATGCGAACCGACGGTTGCACCCAACCAATGGCATCGCTTTCATGTGACCGCCGATGGGCCAAAAATCACAATTAGAATTGATGATGAAGAAGTTCTTAATTACGTAGATCCCAATCCAATTGGCCGAGGCTACATTGGCTTGCAATTGAATCACGGGGGAATAGCATTTCGAAACATTGCGTTAAAACCACTGAATACACGATCGCTTTTGGAAGGGCAAACGCTCGATCAATGGGATACAAGTCAAAAACTCAAAAGTAAGTTTGAAATTACAAACCAAAATGAATTACGAATTTTGGACGGAAAAGGGCAATTGGAATCGAAAGAGCTTTTCGGAGATTTCATATTCTCAATGCAATGCAAAACAAACGCGGTTGGCCTAAATTCTGGCGTGTTTTTCAGGTGCATCCCAGGCGAAGTAATGAATGGCTATGAAAGCCAAATACAAAACCTATTTAAAAATAATGACCCATCTCAACCCGTCGACTGTGGAACCGGAGGGATTTTTCGTCGTGCCAATGCGAGACGCGTTAACGCCGTCGATCAGACGTGGTTTACCAAAACAATCATTGCCACTGGCCCTCACGTCAGCGTTTGGGTAAACGGCTATCAGGTCACTGACTGGAGCGACACTCGTAAACCTGACCGCAATCCACGCCGAGGCCTCCGACTGGAAAAAGGCTCGATCATTTTCCAAGGGCATGATCCGACGACCGACATTCTGCTTAAAAACATTCGGGCAAAAGAGATCGCTCCAAGACGACCTGCCCGATAATTCACGTAAGCCTGAGAGCGATAACTGAACGACGGTCTACGCAAAGCCGAGGCTATTTCGTTTGGAGTTTCCGCAATTTCCTTGGCAATGGGAAACTAACATGCTCCTCACGGACGATCACCGGTTCGACAGTTGCACCGTATCCTTGAACCAACCAATCAATGCACTCGTTGACTACCGTTTCTGGTGCGCTTGCGCCCGCAGTCATAAACACTGTCTCGACACCTACCAACCATTCGGCCTGCAAGTCGGCTGCCCCGTCAATTAAATATGCCGAAACCCCTTCGTCTTCTGCCAGTTCCCTTAACCGTTGACTATTGGAACTATTTTGACTGCCAAGTACGAAACAAACGTCTGCCTGTGCTGCAATTTTCTTTACAGCTTCTTGTCGGTTTTGGGTCGCGTAGCAAATATCCTCTTTAGGTGGATTCACAAGGTTTACGAACCGAGATTTCAGTTTTTCGATGATTCGATTAGCATCATCGACGGACAGTGTAGTCTGTGTCAGGTAGGCAACTTTCGCATCATCAGCGATTTCTAAAGCGTCGACACCTTCCACATCTTCCACCAAGATCATGGATTCCGGGGCTTCTCCCATCGTTCCGATCACTTCATCGTGCCCTTCGTGACCAATCAAAAATATTGTGTACCCCTCCCGAGCGTATTTAACCGCTTCGAGGTGAACCTTGGTGACCAGAGGGCAGGTCGCGTCAATTGCATTTAAATTTCGCTCTTGCGCCGTCTTTCGAATATCCGGCGACACTCCGTGAGCTGAAAACAACAGTACGGAACCCGGCGGGACTTCCTCAAGATAGTCTACAAAAATTGCTCCCTTCTTTTTAAAGGACTCGACAACGTACTTGTTGTGAACAATCTCATGGTAGACGTAAACGGGATCTCCAAACTCGCGCAACGTCAGGTCGAGGCTCTCGATTGCCATATTAACCCCAGCACAAAACCCCCTCGGGCTGGCGAGTAAAATTTTCATTCCATCACTCCAAAGTTTAATAATGGAAAACGAATGGCCGTCCTCCCCAGCGCAATAGCCGACTGAAACTGCGATTTACCTTAGTTTACCTGACCGCTTCCTTTTTCGGGAGGTAACCAAAAACGTTTGATCTCATTTATTTTAAAATCTGCTCAGTTCGTTTCCACGGATGGAACCCCATCGGCTGAAACAACGAAAAAACACGTAAAAAAAGAGGATTCCCCAACGCCACGGCAACTCAATCCCGATGTCTATAAGGTAAATCACTACACGCCTCCCGCTCAATTCGTTAGGCTAAGTGGTGCAAGGGTGGATTCCTGCCAACCGCTGCCCCCAAATAATTCCCCGAGAGATTGATGCTCACGTCTCCGAATCATATTCAACTGAACTCCAACGCGATCGAGCGAGGCTATCGCAGTTGCCGGGGTGCGGGACGCCGTTATTTCAAGTCACAAATTTGGACCTCAGTAAATCTCCCCCGCGATCAGAGACGAGCCTTGGACGCCGTCCTGTTCAACCTTATGCGAACTCTTGATTTACTCGATCTCGAGAGCGCTGATGGGCGATCCTTGGATGTTTGGTTCGAGGTCCGAGACGATCTGAGCGATGCCTTCCGAGGACAATGTACTTCCGTCGAACTTGCAGCACTCGTCGACGCGAGTCGACGATTCAAGATTCCCAAACAATTCATTTTCGATCCACTGCGTGGTGCTGATTTATGGATTCGAAACCAAAAATTCGAGACATTTGGCGAGCTCGAATCCTTTTGCAGTTACGTCGGTGGATCCTCATTAGTTTCCGCCATGCCGATTTTGGGCGTGATCAAACCCGACTTCGAGGTGTCCGCCATTGAGTGCGGAAAAGCAATCATGCTGACACAACTCTTGGCAAATTGCGTTAATGACATGAAGCGTAACAAGACCTACCTCGCCTCGGATGACATGTCTCAATGCGAACTGGATATCCCTCGCTTAAAACTTCGCCGCACCAGTCCATCACTTGTGCATTTTGTACGGCTTTATGCCTCAAGAATCGAAAAAATGTTCTTTCGTGCCAAGCACCTTGCTGAACATTTAGATTTCGATGGCAAACGAACTTTAAAATCACTCTTGGCAATCCACTGGCAAATGCTTCTCAAGATGCAACTCACGCCAGAAACGATCCTCTCTGAACTAGGAGTCCTCAACCGCCAAGAGAGACTGGCGTTGAAGTCGAGACATTTGCTAGGCCTAGAACGAGACATCCCAATCTTTATTGATTCCAAGGCAAACCACACGCATTAATTTAAGCTAACTTGAATTTAAGCTAACTCGACGACGTGCCGCCTACTCGTCATCTTTTTCACCGAGTCCAACCATCTCCAACAGCTTTAACGCATTCGTAGTTTCAGCAATCCCTTGTCGCATTTGATAATCAAACGTCATTACGCGAACACCATCCACTTCTTCGAATTGTTCGGCAAAATGGACGGTCTGGCAGGCAACCGCCAAGTCTTCGGTGGTCGCCAAATCCAAATCATGAGTTGAAATAGCGCCAATCGCATTCCCATCGATCAACTTACGAACGACCCGACTAACGGCAATCTGCCGCTCGCGTGAGTTCGTTCCCTGAAGAATCTCGTCTAGTAAGAACAACATTCGTCTTGGATTTTTGGCGTCGTGTTTTTTTGCGGTGTCAACAATTGCTTTCAATCGCTTCAATTCAGCCATAAAAAACGAAACGCCGTCTGCGAGTGAATCCGCAATTCGCATACTTGTTTCGATATGTAGGGGCGGCAAAGAGAAACTCTTTGCACAAACGACACTCCCCATTTGTGCCAACACAATATTCACACCCACACTTCGAAGCAGGGTGCTCTTTCCCGACATATTGGATCCAGTGACCAGTAAAACCGTTCCTGGAGGCCCCAACTGAACATCGTTGGCGACTCGGGCCTCGGTCAATAAAGGATGCCCAACACTCGTTCCGCTGACGATGGCTGCTGAATTTTCAGCAGTAGGATTTACTTCTGGAAACACCCAATCCGGTTCGTCCGCAGCCAATTTTGCCAGAGAACATAACGCTTCCCACTCACCTAAATCGGAAAACCAACCTCGTGCTCTGTCACCGGTTCGATTTTTCCATTTCTCCATCATGAACAACACATGAGCATCCCAGAAAAACAAAAACTCTAAGATAATGTAAAGGATGAACCCCATTCCATTGCGCATATTTGCCAAGAAAACGAGGCGTCCCAATTTATGCATATTGGGCTGAGCTCCGTCATCGGTACGCTGGATACGCGTTTGCAGACTCTTTAACTTTTTCGATTTAGCAGGAAATTGAGAGGCCATATCAAACAGGGAGATGTAATGTGCAGCCTGATCGCTTCGCGACGCAATAAGATTGAAGTCATCATGAATCCCTCCTGCGAATAAAATCGACAGTCCAAAATTGACCGCACAGGCGGCGAGCAACATCGAACCACCAACCATCGTCGGGGCGAGCCCCAGCACTAACAAAACGATCGCCAATAGCGAGACAAGCGAAGTCAATCTTGAAACTAAAATCACCCATCCACGATTTTCAAACCAGGAAGGGCTTTCACACCAGTCGACAAACCGACTTGGTCCTGAACGCGTGGCCGACAATTGCTCGCAGAGCAAACGGAACTTGAGCCTCCACTGAAACTCTGGCTTTAATTCAGCAACAGCCTGCTGTCGCAACGCGACTTCATCAGCCAAGGCTCCGTCAATAATCCATCGTTTCAGAGTTTCCGTGCCGAGTGGCGTGCGCGTGATGCCCAGCAACTTGTACACCGAACTGTCTCCCAACAAATCAAGGTCTTTCGATATTGGGGCAAAGCCGGCTGGAGCCTCGATTGGTTCGACCGAAATATCGTCCCATTGACGATGACATCGAGCCAGCGACTCCAGGTGCATTTTTGAAAGAATTGTAGCGATACGCAATTCCGATTGCATTTTCTCGTGAATGAATGCCACGACCAAAAAACCCGCGAACAGCCCGCCACTAAGACAATATAGCAATCCGCCGAGAGACCATGCATTGGCCGCCCCCATCAGCAAACTGGCAAAAAAGGAAAGAAATATTCCGCCTCGCAAATAAGCAACACTACTCCAACGACCTGCGCATCGTTTTACCGTTTCCTGCTCATGATTGAGCTTGCCCCAATAGTAAGCCAGTACTTCTTCTCTAGACTGCGGACAATTCATTGTGCTGTTAATATCCCGTGTACTGTTCTCTACCATCAATGATCCCACCGAAAACGAAAGCTTCGGTTCTAGAAGTGCTTCCTGCCAAAAACTACATAACGCCGGTGGCAATCCCTTGGACAAAATCTCTTTTTCCAGCCACTTTCGATGCCCTGCGAAAACAACACTCGAGCAAACATTGCCGTCGCTACAAAACCTGAATCCAATCACTTACTGACAAGTGTAAACCAATTGCCCAGACTTAGGAAATTCAAACGGAGCTTTCAAGTCTCTCTAGAATCCGCCGAGTTCCGTCGATCGTTTTACCCGCTGAATCGCAATCATGAACGCGGCTGTTCGCAGACTTACATTCTTTTCGTTTGCCAATTGCCAGACATCCTCAAAAGCCGAAGACAGAATTGAGTCCAATTGCTGACGCACTCGATTCAAATCCCAACTGTAGTACTGCCGATTCTGAACCCACTCAAAATAACTGACCGTCACACCTCCAGCATTGGCAAGAATATCTGGAAGCACAGCGATTCCCCGTTCGAACAATCGTTCGTCTGCATCCGCATCAACAGGGCCATTTGCGCCCTCAACAATGTACTTTGCTCGGATCTTCTCAACGTTCTCCATCGTCACAACGCCACCAAGAGCAGCGGGAACGAGCAAATCACAGTCTAGTTCAAGTAATTCGTCGTTCGTAATTTTCTCCGCGTTTTCAAAACCCTGGAGCGAGCGATTTTCAATCATATGATGAAGTGCTGCAGGTATGTCGAGACCGTCTTCTCGGTAGTAAGCACCACTGACGTCGCTAATGCCTACAATCTTAAACTCAGACTCGTGCATAAATTTCGCCGCATGAGATCCAACGTTTCCGAATCCCTGAATGACAACACGCGTATTTTTGGGCAACCGTCCTAAACGCTTTAACATTTTAAAGGAAAGAATGCCGACGCCTCGCCCAGTCGCTTCTTCTCGACCCTTGGCACCGTAGTCCTCAACCGGTTTTCCCGTGATGCATGCCGGATTGAATCCGTGGTATTTCTCCCACTGATTTCTAATCCACGCCATCGTCTCAGAATTCGTCCCCATGTCCGGTGCGGGGATGTCACGATCAGGGCCAATAATGTCGTGAATTTGATCAATGAATTTTCGCGTGATTCTTTCGTTTTCTTTTCGGCTTAATTCACGCGGTGCCACGCAGATCCCACCTTTAGCGCCACCGTAGGGAATATTGACAACAGCGGTCTTCCAGGTCATCAAAGAAGCGAGTGCTCGAACTTCATCGAGATCTACGTCTGGATGGAATCGCAATCCACCCTTCATCGGCCCCCGGGCGTTGTTGTGCTGGACGCGATAGCCAACCAATGTTTCGAGGCGACCGTCATCCATTTCGACCGGGACCTCAACGGTGATCTCACGCTTCGGCATTTTTAACAGTCGCCGAGTGCTCTCTTGGAGATCCAGTGCATCCGCCGCACGGTCAAAGTAATGGAGCACCGTTTCATAGGCGTTCATATGTTTACGATTTGCAACATTCGAATTCATCTAACCGCTCACTGATCTAAAAAAGCCGTTGGGACCGTTGGAATTTCATCAAAGATTTAACGAACTAACCGCAATTAACCTATCTTGTTGTTATTGCAGCAATTTTGACAAGTTTGACGCACTACGATTTACCTGATTTTTGACCTACAATATAACATCGGTAAATAACCGCAATCAGGGCAACTAAAAAGCAGCTACCCTGACAAACGAAAACAATCACAGCCAAGACTGTGGTGTAACCTGATTTTTTCTAATTAGGCGCCTCGTGACAATCGACATAACTCAATTCTGGAACCTCCTGACCGAAAGCAAATTGGTAGGAGTCGCTGAGACACAAACCTTATTCTCCGAATTCTCTGAAATCTCGGAAGAAAAAAACACGGATTCTCTCGCCAAGTTCCTTGTCAACAAAAAAGCAATCACACGCTACCAATCACAGATTTTGCTGGCCGGCTACAACGGACCGTTCCAGTATGGGAATTACGTAGTCTCCGAGCAAATAAAATCTGGTTTCTTTCACGACCAATTCGGGGCTAGGCATAGAAAAACAGGCTACCCGGTATTGTTACAATTTATTTCCGGATCCGAAACTTCAGACTTAGAAACCTGGGAAAAAATTGAAAATGAAGCCACCCAACTAATTGCCATTCGGCACCCCAACTTGGCGGAAACCTTCGAATCGGTGACCATTGCCAACCATCGTTTCGTCGTCACGCAAATCGCAAAAGGCGTAAACCTTCAGGAAAAACTGCCTCGCAAGTCACGTCTTCCCTGGAAGAAGGCATGTGCGGTTATGGCTCAAGCCGTGAAAGGACTCGAACAACTTCACACAAACAACATTGTCCACAATGCGGTTTCCACTCGGACAATATGGATCGCCAAGAACGGATCGGTTCAACTTCGATCCAATCTTATCCACGACTCAGATTTTGACACTCCCGATGAATCTGAAAAAGGGAGTGAATCAAGATTTGATTATCTGGCCCCTGAGGCGTGGGAAAATCCGGATACAGATTGGACCAAAGAGCAGGGCATTGCTCAGGATTTATATTCGGTCGGCTGTACGCTCTACCGCATTATTTCGGGCAAACCTCCTTTCTCCGAACAGGATTTAAAAAAGAAGAAAAATGCTTGCCTGAATGAAACTCCAGCAACTCTTGAGAAATATGAACTGCCCGACGAATTGGCATCATTGATGAATCAGTTGTTGGCAAAAAAGCCAGGTGATCGCCCTGCATCCGCTCAGCAAGTAGGCAACATGCTGGCATTGCTTTCAGGCAAAGCAAAGGAAATCGAAACACTTGCTGCCGCTCCTTCCAAAGCACGTCGGGTATTTCGAAAATCGCTCAGTCCCGACTTTCCCGGCAATGCACCAGTTTCTGAAAAATCCATTCCCGAAATTGAGACGGGGGACGATGAAGAACCGCTGGACGAATCGTCAGAACGCTCCATTGAGCGGAGCGAGAAGATCCAAGCAGCAGCAGAAGCGGCCCAACGTCGCAAGAAGAATCAATGGAAAGTACCAGTCGCCATTGCCGCTGGTCTGATGGCGGTATCATCGCTGGGCTTGTTCCTAATCTATAACGCATCGCAAACCACGGTCGTTGACATATCTCCGAATGAAACAGCACCAATCACTGACGATCCCCAAAACTCAAATCCACTCGAGCCCGGTCAAACTCCGACAAAACCCAACATCCTCGCACCTGGACTACGTCCAACTCTCGTTCAAAAATTGATTGACGACGATGATCGCTCCCTCTGGGAAACACCAACAAATGGTGCGCCTCTGTCCATTTCATACCTGCCGCCGGCACCGCGAATTTTGTTTTCATTTCGCCTGTCGGAACTTTTAAGTTCGCCCGAAGGTAATCTCGTACTACAGAGCCTTGGTCCGTCGATGGCTGAGGTCATAAAAAACTTCCAAAACCAAAGTGGAGCAGAGCTTGAAAATATTGAACGGCTGACAGTTTCGTTTCATAACACTGGCGAGCTAACCTACTCACCTTATTTCATCGTCCAGTTTCGTCAGCCCGTCAACAAATCCCGCTTAATGCAAGCCTGGAACAGGCCCACGTTACGAGAACTTGAGAACCAGCAGGAAATCTACACATCCAGCGACAATAAGACAGCGTTTTATTTGATCTATGATGAACCAGAAGATACCACGGCGACGACAGTTTCCGTTGATGAGCAACCCACAGCAGTCCAAGATGAATCGATCAACGAGCAGAACACTGAGACTCAAATCACTCGATTTGCTTTCAGCGAAAAACAACTCATTGAAGATGTCGCCCTTAACCTCGGCGCCTCAATGCTTTCCGGTTCTCTCGGAGATTTACTAGAGTGGACCGACCGTGATCGACACGTCAATATGCTCTTTTTGCGCAGTTCATTGTTCAACGATCAAGGTCAGAGTCTCATGGGTCCCAGAGCGAAACTGCTGAACCGTGAACTTAGCATCATGATGCCCGATGAAGTCCGCGGTGGACTCATTAGTTTCCACCTCGACGGGGAGTGTTATTGTGAATTAATACTCGACAAAAATGTCGATTTAAAAGCGTTAGACCTCCAGACGATGATGGCCGCAGAATTCAAAAAACAGCGGGACCAAATCATGCTTTTCGTCGCAAAAATTCCGTCCAGCCAATACTGGGATGTAGTTCGAATTCGCTATGGCGGCATGCTCACAGACTTTTACAAAAACCTGCGTTGGAACGTCGAGTATGGGCAAGTTGTCGCCAACTGCTGGCTCCCTCCAATGGCTGCGCACAATTTGATTGCAGCGACCGAACATGCGATTTCATTTTCTGCAGGGACCGGCGGCACCGTCGCACCGGTTTACTCAGGCCCCAAAACACTCGAAGAACTTCTCGCCATGAAACGAGATTTGAATATCGCCAACCCGCCTGACCTCAATGTACTTATTTCGGATCTCCAAACTGAAATAAAAGATGATGTGGGTAAACTACCTTTTGAATTCAACATTCGCTTGATCGGATCCGACCTCGAAAAAGATGGAATCACAAAAAACCAACGTCCAAGTGAACTGGTGATCGAACAAAAAAGCGTTTCAGAAATCCTGACTTCGATTATGATCGCCGCCAACCCTTCCAAAGATATTACCGGGGCGAGCGACCCGATGTGTAAGCTAATCTGGGTGGTCGGCGACGATCCTGAAAACCCTGGGCAAAAAGCGGTTTTGATTACAACGAGAACTGCAGCAGCCGCCAAATCGTACCAATTGCCACCCGCTTTTCAGGTTCCCGAGTTACCCTAATTAAACTCACGTTTTGATCAGCATCTGCGTCTCAGCCTTGGATTCGATCTAAATTTTTCTGATAAGCCTCACCATCATTGACGCCTACCTCGCAGGAACCGCGACGCGTCACCGGCTAAGTGTCAACAGATAATTGCCAGCGGGACTACCCCATCTCCCCATAGAACGACCGAAACCCAAGTAAATCGATTGCTTTCCATAATTCGATTGAAAGATAGCGTGTGCAATGACGACGAAAACCATAGAATAGAACTGTTCAGCGAACCGTGTAAAAACAATTCATGATCCGTCACGTCGCCGTTCGGTAACCGACTACATTCACTCGACGAGGTTCTCCGGTGCAGCCATTTTCCCTCATCTGTAAGTCATGTGCAGCTCGCTTAAAGGTCACCAAAGCCTCGGCCGTCGGACAATTATTGGCCTGTCCTAAGTGTGGCACGATGATCCACGTCACTCCGCCAGCTGGCTGGACACCTCCTCCATCTCAATCCGATTCACAGGTTTCCGTTGATAGCTGGGAGGAGTCCGCAGTCGCCGGCGAAGGTAATTTTGAGGATATCGAAGCTCTTCTCTCCGATGCATTGCCTGCTTCCAACCCCCCTAGCGGATCCAAACCAGGCCACACTCAACCCTCCTCGAATGCCGCCCGGCCAACTGCCACTCCAAACACCAAACCAGCAAACAACTCAAACCAGCTCGTCAAAGGGCCGGTGCTACCCAATGATCAATGGACTGGAGAAGGAACACGGCGTCGTAAAACATTTTCTCTTGTTGTCTTCGGGGGATTAGCGACGATCCTTTTACTCGCCGCCATCTGCATTGCGATTGTCATCAACGCATCTTCGAAAAATCCCGAAACTGCTGACTCAACCGATCCCAATCCATTGCCTAATTTAGATCCGGTCGCGGGTGCCAATGACCCTGGAAACATGCTTGAAGAAGCTGACTTGGTCGAAGTCGGTCCTTTTGCCGAAGCTCCAGGCGAAAATCAAGTTAACCCGGATGTTGGTGAAGCTCCGCCAATGATCGCCCCTCGCCCAAAGCCGGGTAATGAGAAGCCCGGTAATGATCAGGTAGCTAACAATCAAACTACCAATGACAATGATCAAGTGGCCACTGAACCACCTGAAAAAACGGGTGGTAAACACTCCAAACTTCAACAAATGGGTGCCCCTGGCGTAGGCGAAGCCGCGAATCCTAATCAGGAAAACGGGGAAGTTAACGATCAAGAATTTAAGCAGATGGAAGCTCCCCCGAAACTGTCCGGGGCAAGCCCGTTCTCCCAGCCATCGCCCGACTCTCCACTGAACATTGAACCCACAGAGGATCCTCCCCCAAAAACCCAAATCGGTATGGTAGAAGCTTTCGAAAATGATCTCGGCAACTTATCTGAATTACTCGCCGGCGCGGGCACCTCACTTTTGGAATTCAAGGATTTGACAGCTGCTATTCGCACCCGGGAGAACATCGGAATCCCAAAATATGTGATTAGCAAACCGGATCTTCCCAAGCTAGAAATTGAGGAACAGCTTGAGCTATTCGTACCGGGAGTTAAATTTGACACTCCGGTTCACTTGCAGAGAATCGTCAGTGATCTTTCGTCGCTATCTGGATTACCGATGACGATTGATGCTCGCTCAATTGCTGCAACAGGTCACATGCCTAACCCACAAATCAAGTTTGAGAAATCAAATGCCTCACTCAAAGAAACTCTCGATAAATTACTCACTCCGCTGAATTTGCAATATCGAATTGACAGCACTGGAGTTTCTATTGGAGTTTTTCCGGCCAGTGAAAAAACGCAAAAGACCTTTGATTTCCCAGCCGTCATCGCACTAAGTCCTGAATCCAGACTTCAACTTATTTCTGAAATTCAAGTTCTCATCGCACCTGAATCGTGGGCTGTCGCCAACGACCCGGCGACGATTACAGTCAAAGACAATCAGCTTGTGGTCAACTGTAGTGAATCGGTTCAAAATCAAGTTGGTGAATTATTGGCCAAGCTAAACGCTTCACTAACACTCAAGACAAATAAGGCAGATGCAACCGCACAAGGAATATTGGCGTCCAAGTGGAAAAAACTTGCTCCGGGCCTTGCAAAAGATTCTCAGCTTAAACAATCAGTTCAATCTGAACTCACTGTATTTCTCGAACGCCTTAGTGAGCACTCTGGAATCACCACAATCCCTGACTTCAACGCTCTTTTAAGTGATGGTTGGGGGCCACAAACCTCAATCCCTGGTAATGTTGTCGAATCCACAGTGCAACAGACAATCGAGGAATTAACGCGATCCATGAACCTCACTTACACAGCTGTCGACGATAAAACCCTGATGATTACGACATACGATCGCTCGGCACAGCTAATAGACCTTGAGGTTTACGCGCTCAATGGACTCGTGCCAGACCAGCTACCTGCGCCTCAATTTCAACGATTAATTATTGAATCTTTAGGCTCGCAACTCAACTCGGAAAAAGTCCGGTACATCTACCAACCCGCCTGCAATTGCTTGATCGTCACGGCTCCACAACAGATTCAACGACAAGTCGAAGCATTAATTGATCGCTTGAAAACAGAGCTGAATGGCGAACCTACTGAGAACCTCAACCTAATTCAAGCATCACAATAGCATCTAACGGTCGCCGTCTTTCGGCGGAGAGATTAAGGTTCAACTTGCCGGGGCGAATCAGCTGACTCAAACTGACGGCGGAATGCACTGCCGTCGCGGATTCCATAGTGCTCACTTTGGAGTGAGTAGTGACTCGAAAACCAGCTTTCAATCGACTCATTTCGCTGTCGGTCGTAGCTAGGGTTGGCCATTAAAGTTTTCCCTTCGACCGTTTGGCGAATTTCAGAATCTTCGACCAATACTTTGCCACCTTTAATTACCATTTGAGGTAATTCGAACATCCGCTGGTAGTTGGAATTGGGTTCGTAAACACAAATATCAGCGTCTGCCCCAACTCCTAAATGACCTTTGTGTTTCAACCCTAAGATCCTCGCGGGCCCCGCGCGGGTGATCACTGCAATTTCACTTAAGGTGTATTCACGATCCAAATCGGCTAAACACGAATGCTTTAACACCGCAGGATTTAATTGGGCAATCATCTCTCGTCGAAATTCTCGGTCCATTAGTAGACGAATGATCTGCGGATAAGCTAGGAAGCTTCCACCATTTGGGTGATCCGTACTCATCACCACTTGCCAAGGATCGGCAACCAACAGATACCACTCAAGACCAATAGCCCACTGCAAGGCGTGAATAAAGTTCTTGTTTTTATACTCAATCGGAGAAACGCCACATCCCGACTCCAATTCTGTATCCGCGGCATACCATTTCTCACCGCTGACTTTCTGGAGATAGTAGCCGAGCGGTCCATCACCGGTCATGCTCGTTGTCTGCCCGAACAGAACTTGCCCAACGTCAACCGTGAGCTCCGGATGTGCATTGACGTACTCCGCTAACACACGAGCCTTGGAGCAAAGTGAAGTCTCTTCCTCCGCGCCTCCTCCATAACTATGAAATTGGATGTGCGTCAGGTGAGCCCGCATCCCGTTCACTGCCTTCAATGTCTCAAGAGTTGTTTCCCAATTTCCCGGGATTCCAAGATTATTGGTATGGATATGTACCGGATGAGGCAAGTCCAGAGCATTCGCTGCTCGCGTTACCGATTGAATTATTTGACGGGGCGTCACGCCAAATCCATCCACTGTTTGATCTAAGTCTCTTGCGTTGCCATTCCGCGATTGTTTCCACAACTCGACTCCGCCGGGATTCACTATTTTCGGCGCAAACGCTCCCACGCGATTCATTAACCAGCCCAGAAATGACTGCAGCCCCGAATCATCGCCGCGGGCAATACAATCCATGACGTAATGATTGTTGCCGACAAGGGTAAAAAAACCTGTATCGACATTGGGGATTTGTTCAAATTCGAAATGCACATGCCGAGCGGCCAAAGGGGGTACCGCAGCATCAAAGCAGGTGGTGTAGCCGAGGCCTGTGTATCGGTATCCTGTCGTAAAGATACTTGGCACACTACCCAACGAGCCGCTGTGTAAAATACCATCCTCCAACGAGCTGCGACTTTGGGGGGCAGACCGATTCTGTTCGGGTTGCATTTTCCGCGCTGTGTTGACCTTGGGCCCCGCAATGTGGCAGTGCATATCGACAGCACCCGCCATGATGATACGGCCGGAAACATCAATCGTCGTGTGCGCGACAGATTCTGTCGGGGGATTAACAATCCTCCCTTCTCGAACCCAAATGTCTCTCACCTCACCAGTCATCTTTGAGACCGGATCAATAACTGTACCGCCCGCTAGTTTTAGAAAAGACTCCATCGGGACCAATGCACTCTTAATGGTGAGGAAACAAACTCGCTGAAATCGCATTGTGACGAAGCAGGCAAAATTGAGCCAGTCCGATTAAAAAGAAGGGAGCCACGTTTTTGACTCAAAGTCCAAAAAATAATGTGAAAACAGCGTTCAACGCGGCTTTCGGGGACGCCCATTCGATTTTGATTTAGATTTTGGTGACCGCCACTTGCGTTTCCTCTTAATTCCAAACGTCAGTTCGAAGTTCGCATCGTCGCCCTCGAAAGCACTCAAACGATCATCCGCCTTCATTTTGGCTTCCAACTGCTCGAGAATTGAATCCAATTCATCATAGTTTTGGCTAATACGATCCAACCGCCTGCGAACTTCTGGACTGTCCGCGCATATCTCAGTTCGCGCAATTTCAATCTTGCGAGACTTTAAGTTATTGGCGCTGAACAAGTTCATGATTTATGGAGTCAGTGAAGGCAAGCGATCATTCCAGACCAATTATTTCCTGCCGCCCCTCGACGAACAAGGATAAAACTGATTTTTCATCAAAAACGAGCGAGAAGACCCCTTCGTCAAATACACAGATCTTTCCGATTTAACGATATTTCATGCCTTTGGAGACACTTCATTCGTGTCCCCAGACACTGCACTCAAAGTGCTATGAATTAGAAATTTTGCTAATATTGAACACTTACGAGGGCAAACCTCGTATTTCCGATTGCTTACCCAAGGAGATGGTCAAGATGCCGAAACTATCTGAGGTTCTCGACGGTTCGGCTACGGCGCTGTTAACCATCGCACCACTTCTCCCCACCAATGCTTCGATCAACGAGGTCGTCAACCAGCTCTCACCAGCCATTGCGAGAGGATATTTCACTCCGCAAGAAGACGAGTTAATTCGCGAGAAGTTCTCAAAATACCTCACAGTCCGAGCTGCCCTCCATTCAGTACTCCTGGATCTGAAGCCGATTATCTTTAAACAGGTTAAGCCGAATGACGATGAATATGCCGAGGTCTTTCTCATCGCTTTTTGCACCGCTGCAATGCTTCGCCGATCTGGCCGACATTTGATTATAAATTTCCGCGACAACAAAATGATCCGCAGGAAACTTAATGAAGCGGAGCCCCGCTATGGAATTCCCCGAAAACAATTCACTGCCATTTACAGGTCTCTAACCTCACTTAGAAACGTGATTACCTTCCGACAAGGCGTAAGTTATTTCGAAAACAATCGGGACAAGATCCTTGCCCTCGAGGCAAATCCCAAATTATCTCCGATTGTAGAACTATTGAAATTAGAATTACCGTACATCGCGAGCAACCTCGACGAAGACCTTAAAAAACGACTTCAATTTCGCCTTCACTCCGCCAAACGCAGAGGTATTGGAATCGTTCATAGAACAAGTTTTAGCGCATTTAAAATTTCCGGACGCTTGCTCTCTGAGATTCGGAACCAATGGAAACGGAAGCGTGTCACACCGATTGTGCAACGCAAACTCCAGCGTTTTCTCCAACCTGGAGACGTCATCATCACTCGTCATGATGATGCGGCCACCAATTTATTCCTGCCCGGGTTTTGGCCACATGCATCTCTTTACATCGGCAGCCAAAAAGAGCGTGAAGCACTGGATCCAGACCATTCGCTGCCACAACTCCAACGCTCCAAAGATCCAAAGTGCGTCCTCGAAGCACGTAAAGATGGCGTGCTTTTCCGAGAACTCAATGACACGCTTAACGTGGATGCCTGTACCATCATTCGACCTAAGTTGTCCAAAGAACATATTCGTGACGGGGTCGCCCGGGCCATGAGCCATGAAGGCAAAGAATATGACTTTGAATTTGACTTTACCCGCGCCGACAAACTCGTATGCACTGAAGTCGTCTACCGGGCCTTCCACGGGATCGGCGAAATGCAATTTGAATTAACCAATCGTTCCGGTCGACTCTGCCTCTCCGCCGAAGACCTTTTAGACAGCGCAGTCGACGACCAGTATTTCACCGTAGTTGCAGTCTATGGATTCAAGGGAAATCGTTTCTTTGAAAAGGAATCCGCAGTTCAAAAACTAATTGAGAGTTACCGGGAAAAAATCAAGTAATCTCCAATTCACCAGCGCCGTTAGGGAACCTGACCCCGTCCTCTCAAGAACCGATGAATTCAGCAGAACTGACATCGAGTCCAAACAAACGCCCGCTGAGTTGCCCCGACAAACCAAATTACCGGCATACTCCCTACCGCTTCTCTGCCAGTAAGTCAGATTAAATTGGACATAAAGCGTCCCGCTGCTTTGCTGTGCATCACCAAAAATATGACCGATAAGATGGAAGCGGAGTCCTACGGACATGACAACCTGCTGATTCACGGTCTCTCAGGCGAATTCAAAGCGATGGCAAAACCAAAACTAAAACTTCATTTAAGCGAAAAAGTGAATTGCCTCGACGCTCGCAAAGCCGGTCGATACGTCAATTTACCAAGAGTGATTTGGGTTGCTGCTTGCTTGCTTCCACTAACATTTCCCTTGCTCGCCAAGGGCCAGCAACTTGAGACATCGCCCGCAGCCCTAAACCCTATTGCCAATCCTTCCAACCCCAGAACTCTGACGGCATTCGGGGATCAACTGAACTCGATCCCAGTCATACCAGCAACCTCAAGGGCGCGGCGTGAAGCACCCGAATTTCAATTTCAATCTGAACAGAAGGCTGGCAAATTTCGCGAAACAGGCATCAGCCAACAAGACGATTTCTTCGCTACAGAAACACCCGTTTTTGAATCGTTCCCTCAGCTTGACTCTGATTCACCAACCCCACTCTCAACCCAGAAACCACTTGAACGGGCGATAAGCCCATCGCCCAGTCCATTCCTCCCCTCCATTCAATCTGTATCCCCCAAGTCCTCAGGCGGAATCACCTCTGCTGCGCCGTCCAATGACGCCAATGGACCCGATGACAACACGATCGTCCAAAGATTTCCCGATGGAACACCCAGTATCATTCGCAAAGTGCAATTAGATGAAAATGGAAACTACAGAAATCAAGGGGCGTGGGAGTCGTTCGATAAAACTGGCCAGATCATCACCAAGGGAAATTACAACGAAGGCAAGATGGACGGCTCATGGAGCCGAATCCACGCTGCCGACTCCGGCGGTCTATTTAAAACTAAACCGTTCAATCTCTTCAAAGGCCCATTTCTTTCGGTGGCACAATTTAAGAATGGACAATTAAATGGCATGTGGTCAATCTACGACCAATTTGGTTTGAAAATTTTTGAAATTAATTACAAACAGGGAATCAGAGACGGCTCGGCAAACTGGTTTTATCCAAACAGTGCAAAAATGAGAGTCGCGACCTTCAAAAGTGGCTACCTCGATGGCGACGTTATCGAGTTCAACGAAGCCGAACAAATTCTCGACCAGCAACGCTACGTCGTTGGACGTCCTATCATAAGAAACTCAACGTTCTACCGGCCAAACGTCAAAAAAACAGTCGACTATTTTCTTGGCCCACAAAACAAACCTCAGGCAAAAGATAACTGGTGGGCTGCCCAACCCGCAGTGTACCGAACGCTCGGATCCCAAATTCAAGACGGATCAGCGATGTCATGGTTTGAAAATGGCCAACCCAAAAAACGGGGACAATTTAATAGCGGACAACCTTCGGGACAATTCGTTTGGTGGCACGAAAATGGAAATAAACAAACAGAAGGAACCTACGAAAACGGAAAGAAATCGGAACGCTGGGTCTGGTGGTACGAGAACGGCATGAAACGTATCGAAGGCACTTATCAAAATGACCAACCCATCCGTCTGTGGCGGGCATGGAATGAAGACGGTTCGTTAGAAACCGAAAAAGATTACGCCAATCTTAGGCCTCCCATCAGTTCTACTAACGGCGAACCGTCTGTCGAGGGTACCGATATTGAGATTGCCCCAAACTCTTTACCGAGTCCAAAGCAGGAGGAATCCGAAAGCAAACTTGAACAGATTGAACTTCTGCCTCCCCCCAAAGACGAACTACCAAACGTCACCGAGGAAATTGAATTGGGTGACACCTTGGAACTCGCTTCCCCTCAAACCGACAATCCTCCCAATGATGCGGAAACGATCAAATAGTCTTTCAAAAAGCTGTATTCGTCAGAACACGTCTCAATTTGGCCACCAACGACGTTAGAACCTGGAAGCTTCGTCCTCAACGTTTCTCGTGATCTCGCCTTTTCGTCAGCCAATCCTAGGACTCAGTCCGCATGTTCTGCCATGGGATCAAAATCGAGATACCGTTTTAGGAATGCAGTCAGAATGTAAAAAGGAATGGTGTCGAACAACGCGATCACCAACTTAAAGACGTACCCCGTGATGATAAACATCAGCAACTTTTGGAAAAGCTCATCGGCAGGCAACCCCGCCGGTATGGGCAAAGCATGTGCGTAAAAATGAGTGATTAAAATCACGGCCACTGTGTCGACCGCCTGACTCACCACGGTTGACCCATTATTCCGCAACCATAAATGCTTTCCCTTGGTCAGACGCTTCCAAAAGTGAAACAAATATACATCGCAAAATTGCGCAGCGAGATACGCAATCATTGAAGCCGCAACCGCTCCAAAGGTAAGTGCACGCATTTGATAAAAGGCAAAACTATTTGGATCAAAGACGTTGCCCTCGACGATCGACACGCTCTCGATCGGAGGCAAGCCTGTCTGCGGATCCATTGTTGGAACTTGGGGCATGATCCCTCCGATGTACAGGATAAAAACGACCCAAACGTTTAGAAAAAAACCGACCGTCACTACCCAATTTGCTCGACGACGCCCATAGAACTCGCTTATTAAATCAGTACAGAGAAAGGTAACAGGGTAGGGGAGCACCCCAATAGCTAGCGCAAAACTCCAACCTTCGGCAGTACTCGCCCACTGCCCCCAACTCACCGTCCGACCGGCATCTGTCGCATCAACGCTAAAAAGAACAAGGAACCGACTAATCCCTAGAATGTTGAGCATCGTCAACGAGCCTAAAAAGAGCCCCGCCATAACCAAAAAGACTCGCTCTCGCCTCGCTTGCAAGTGTGAAACTTCGATGGGATGAAGCGGCTCTATCAGTCTGGACGTTTTTTCTGCTAATTTCATTTTTTAACCTTGGAAGCAAATTTCTCGGTGGCCAGAAAAAATGCTACGCCATAAAAACAGCAAATCGACTTACCTTCATTTCAAGAGCAGCATCCAGCTCAGGCCTGAGGTTGTTTATCGACAACCATCATTGCAAGGGGACTGGATCGCTATCTTAATCGAAATCAAGCGTTTTTTGATGGGCTATCGCCAAGTTACTTTCCGCGGTTGGGAAATTCCTCCCTCAACCTAATTCTGCCGCCGCTTCGACGATACAAACAACCAAGCCTGCCTAAAATTTAATTCGAACGCCTTGATTGGCAAAAACACCGGAAATTTTGATTTTAGAACTCTCCGGTTTAGCCCCTAGAAACACCGAACCGAATCGGTAAAATATGGCCTGCTCTTTAACATTTCAAACCGCCCATTTTAACGATGGCGACCTCTCGGACGACATCCACGATTCGTCCTTAAGCGGGTCGCAACAATCGTTTGATAACGATTATCGTCGTCACACTTACGAGGTTCATGTGGACTCAGACAAACAACTATTGAAAACGCCGCTCCACCAATGGCATATTGACCACCAAGGACGCATGGTGGAATTTGCTGGTTGGTCGATGCCTGTGCAATACACGAGTATTATCGACGAACACCAGCAAACCCGTAACTCGATCGGCATGTTTGATGTTTCTCACATGGGACGACTTTATTTTTCTGGAACCAATGTTGCCGAATTTCTCGACGGTCTAACGACACGACGGGTTGCCGGGGTGGAATGCGGGAAAATCCGATACTCTTTGATGACCAACGATTCGGGTGGAATTCTCGATGACGTCTTGGTCTATCACTTGCCCGATCTCAACGGCGCACCATTTCATATGATGGTTGTGAATGCTAGTAATCGAGCCAAAATTGTCAGTTGGCTAGATGAACGCAAATTGGGCACGGATATTCAAATCGATGATCGCACCGAAGCCTCTGCCATGATTGCAGTTCAAGGCCCGTTGGCTAACGCTGCAGTAAAAAAATTATCCGAAGTCGATCCAGACTCTCTCGCCTACTACACCGGAACAACGACTCGCATCTGCGGAAGAGAAGCAGTCCTTTCTCGGACAGGCTATACCGGTGAGGACGGATGTGAAATCATGGTCTCCAGCGAAGATGCCCAAGTCATATGGGATGAGGTTTTTAACCTCGCTGCAGAAACGGGAGGGGGCGCCGCCGGACTAGCCGCAAGGGACACGCTCCGCCTAGAAGCCGGAATGCCTCTTTATGGCCACGAACTCAATGAAGCAACCAACCCCGCCCAAACTGATTTGAAATTTGCGATTCAAATGAAGGGGCGTGAGTTTGTTGGTCGATCCTCTATTGCAGAAGCAAGAAAAGATAGCGACCTGTGGATCCGAACTGGACTCGAACTTGAAGGGCGTCGGGCTGCTCGCGAAGATTGCAAAATCTTCCATGGCGAACAAGCGGTGGGCGTCGTCACCAGCGGAAGCTACACACCGACACTCCAAAAGTCGATCTCAATGGCTTATATCCATCCTGACCATCGGGAACTGGGAACAACACTTTCTGTTGACATTCGCGGGAAATTGCACAAAGCGACTGTCGTTCAAGTACCCTTTTACCAACGAACTGTTTGACGGCTTCGATGTCGTTTACCAGTTACCGATACGAACTAATAGATAATCCAATTCCAACCTTTCAATTGATGGAGCTTTTACGGTGACACCAGAAGAACTAATTTTTGCTGAAACACACGAATGGGCCCATATCGCAGAGCAAGACGGAGAAAAAATTGCCACCATCGGCATTTCAGCCAACGCAGTGGAAGCTTTGACCGATTTGGTCTACATGGATTTGCCAGCCGCCGGCACAACGGTTACCGCGGGCAATTCGTTTGGAGAAGTCGAGTCAGTGAAAGCAACCAGTGAGCTTTACAGTCCAATGAACGGTGAGATCGTAGAAGTTAACACCGGACTACCAGACAATTTAGAGATCCTTAACTCCGACCCTTACGGCGAAGGCTGGATCATCAAAGTAAAGGTCAGTGGAGATACTCCTGAAAACCTAATGGATTACGTTGCTTACCAAAAGCAGTGCGACGAAGCACATTAAGTCCTGCTTGGTTTCACGGGTTTACAAATAGGCCCAGCTTTTCTTAACCGGGTTCTTGCTTCAAATAGGCAGGATACGTCTCCGGCTCGAAATGCAACGTGGAATTCAATGCAACAGTATTCCAAGAATTTTAATTCGATTGTCGTTTAAATCATTGCCAAAACACCTTGCTTTGAACGACCTCGCTAACGTTCGTTAGCTCCGATTTAACACGTCGACGCAATCAGTCGACGCTTAACCTCTAGACGAAGTGAACCAATCAATGACAACCCAATCGCTTGAAGGCACTGACATTCGGCAACTGGCGCAACGAGAAGATTTCATCGACCGTCACATTGGCCCCAGTGCGAGTGAGATTACGGAAATGCTTGCCACCGTTGGCGCTGGATCACTCGAGGACCTGATTGGTTCAACGGTACCTGCGAGTATTTTGCTTGAGCAAGCTCTTAACTTGCCGCAAAGCACTACGGAGCATGCAACGCTTAAACAACTTCGTAGTTACGCAGACGAGAACGTTGTCAATCGTTCAATGATCGGCATGGGTTACTACGGAACACATGTCCCCAACATTATTCTTCGAAACGTACTCGAGAATCCCGGTTGGTATACCGCTTACACGCCTTATCAGGCAGAAATTGCGCAGGGTCGTCTGGAGAGCCTGCTGACGTTCCAGCAAATGGTCATGGACCTCACGGGCATGGCGATGGCTAACGCTTCGTTACTCGATGAAGCAACCGCGGCGGCCGAAGCCATGGCGCTTTGTAAGCGAGCCAGCAAACTTGCATGCAACCAATTTTTCGTGGCCGACGATGTGCATCCTCAGACGTTGGATGTCATTCAAACACGGGCAAAATACTTTGGATTCGAATTAATCATCGGACCCACTGAGTCTGCCGGCGATCATGAAGTTTTCGGAGCGCTACTTCAGTACCCTGGTTCGACGGGAGAGATTAAAGATTTAACCTCTGTTATCGACAGCATCCATGAGCGAAAGGCACTGGTGGCAGTCGCCAGTGATCTATTGAGCCTGACTCTTCTCAAGCCACCAGGGGAAATGGGAGCCGACATTGTTCTTGGCAGTGCTCAACGATTCGGCGTGCCAATGGGTTTTGGCGGACCTCACGCCGCTTTCTTTGCGACCCGCGATGCCTACAAACGTTCCGCACCAGGACGAATCATTGGTGTCTCTAAAGACCGACGCGGAAAAACGGCACTTCGCATGGCGATGCAGACACGGGAACAACATATTCGCCGAGACAAAGCCACGTCCAACATCTGTACAGCCCAAGCACTCTTGGCCAACATGGCAGTGTTTTATGCGGTCTATCATGGCCCTGAACAACTGAAAACGATCGCCACGCGAGTGCATTCACTCACGCATTTTGCCGCCCAGCGTCTTCAATCAGCAGGTTTCGAACTGGCACATCAAAGCTTCTTCGACACAGTTTCCGTTGTCACAGAAAACGCGGAATCGATCGTGAGCACGGCAACAAAAGAATTTGGATTGAACCTTCGACTCATTGACGCAAACCACGTTGGCTTCAGTTTTGACGAAACGACCAACGGTGAAGACATCATTCTGTTGTTGTCTGCCTTCGGAGTCGATACTGTTGACATCGACCCTGAACTTTCTGGAGAGGTACTCACTTCGTCTGTTCCTGCCGAACTGATTCGCCAATCCGAATTCCTGACCCACCCAGTTTTTCATCGATACCACTCTGAAACGGAAATGCTCCGTTACCTGAAAAGACTTGAGAACAAAGACTTCTCTTTGACGCATGGAATGATTCCGCTGGGTTCATGTACGATGAAACTCAACGCAACTGCCGAGATGATTCCAGTCACTTTTAATGGGTTTGCAAACGTACACCCCTTCGCACCTCGCGATCAATGGACCGGCTACCAAACCATGATCGACGAGTTGCGTGATTGGTTAATTGAAATCACCGGTTACGATGCAATGTCGATGCAACCCAATTCCGGGGCCCAAGGCGAATACGCGGGTCTACTCGCGATACGCCGCTATCACGAAAGCCTTGGAGAAAGCCATCGTGACATCTGCTTGATCCCTAGTTCTGCTCACGGCACTAACCCCGCCAGTGCGAGCATGATGGGTTTGAAAGTCGTTGTCGTTAAAACAGATGACAGCGGAAACATCGATCTCGAAGACCTGAAAACAAAAGCTGAACAACATGCGGATACTCTATCGAGTCTGATGATCACCTATCCGAGCACGCATGGTGTTTTCGAAGAAACCGTGCGACAGTCCTGCGAGATCGTCCACCAATTCGGCGGGCAGGTTTATATGGACGGAGCCAACATGAATGCGTTGGTCGGCATTGCTGCCCCTGGTAAATTTGGATCGGACGTTTCTCACCTCAATCTGCATAAAACATTCTGCATCCCTCACGGTGGCGGCGGGCCGGGAATGGGGCCAATCGGCGTTAAATCGCACCTCGCTCCCTTCTTACCGAACCATGTTATTCATCCACTGGAAGGACTCAGCACAGCCGACAACGGTGCTGTATCGGGAGCACAATTTGGAAGTTCGGCCATCCTTCCTATCTCTTGGGCTTATATACACCTGATGGGAGGAGAGGGGCTCAAAAAAGCGACCCAAGTAGCAATTCTCAACGCCAATTACATCGCCAAAAGACTCGAAGGCGCCTTCGAAGTCCTCTTCAAGGGGCGAAACGACCGAGTCGCCCATGAGTGCATTATTGACCTGAGACCTCTTAAAGAGTCGACCGGCATTACCGAAGTCGATCTCGCCAAACGACTGATGGATTACGGATTCCACGCCCCCACGATGTCGTGGCCTGTGGGAGGAACGATCATGATCGAACCCACAGAAAGTGAATCAAAATCCGAGTTGGATCGTTTCTGCGATGCAATGCTCTCCATTCGGAAAGAAATCCAAGCGGTCGAAGACGGTTCAGTCACGGCTGAAGCTTGCGTTACCCACCAAGCACCACACACGATGGATGACATTGTCGATGAAAACTGGGACCGCCCTTACACGCGTGAAGAGGCTGTTTTCCCAAGTCATCAATCACGGCAAGCAAAGTTTTGGCCCACCGTAAATCGTATTGACGATGTCTACGGAGATCGAAACTTTGTTTGCTCATGCCCTCCGATCTCGGATTACGAAGAGACTGAATAGTTCAAATTGAACTACCATTGGAAAAGTTGATTGCTAAATAGGAATTCGAACAACCATGCAGCGGGCTCGTTTAATTATCGATCCACCCTCGACCGGCAGTTGGAACATGGCAGTCGACCAAGCGATTCTGGAAACTGCCGATGAAACCGGATTGGTAACGCTGCGTTTTTATCAATGGAGCCAACCGACACTATCGTTGGGGTATTTCCAAAAACAGGCCGAACGCGATTGCCATCCTCCAAGCCAAGCTTGCCCGCTCGTTCGACGTCGAACGGGTGGAGGGGCGATCGTACATGATACTGAACTGACCTATAGCCTTTGTGTGCCCAGCACCAACCGCTGGTCATCGAAAAACGAAGAGCTGTACGATGCGATTCACAAAATAATCATCGGCCTTCTGAAGGAAGATGGAATTGTAACCACCCTGTACCGAGATGCGTCGGCGGAGTCGGAAATCGAGAACGGTTTGCTTCGAGTCAATTCGAATCAAAATTCTCCATCGCCTGTCGATCCAAATGCGTTTCTATGCTTCGGGCGACGCTCGCCGGGCGATGTTGTTTTTAATGGACATAAAATTGTTGGAAGTGCACAACGACGGTTGAAAAACTCCTTGCTTCAACACGGGAGTGTCTTGTATGGGAAGTCTAGTTTCGCACCAGAATTATGCGGAATCAACGACATTAGCGGTTCCAAGTACACCTTTGAAGATCTGGCAAGTCGGCTTTTGCCATCAATCGAAGATTATCTAAGTACGAACATGATTCGGCAAGATTTGACGGAAATGGAAAATAGTGCGGCCAAACGAGTCGAGAACAGCCACTTTAGAAACCCTAGGTGGCTTAACCGGAGCTAGACCATGCGTTATCTTCTCAAATTGGATTCTAATATGTGGTCGGATCGAAAAAATTGTTGTCAAATATCAACACGTCGAATGGATTTCATCTACAATTGCGTGGAATCACACAGTTTGACTTTACATCTTTGTTAAACATAATGATGGAAATTCGAGGCTTATTCGCTGAGCGTTGCAATTGAGGCTTTTTTGCGACACGGAATGAGTCACAGGCGATCCTGAAATCGAGGGGGCAAGACGGAATGCAAGTAGTTTTAAGAGTTGTCGGTGGTAAGAATGATGGTCGTGAGATCACAATCGCTGTCCAACGATTCATCATCGGACGTGGAGACACTGCCCATCTTAGGCCTGCAAGCGACTTGGTAAGCCGCGAACATTGTGAAATCCTCGTTGGCGACGGGAAAGTTGTAATCAACGATCTCACCAGCCGTAACGGGACATTTGTTAACGGTAAACAACTGACCGAAACTCATATGGCCAAATCTGGCGATTCACTTCGTATCGGAAGGCTTCAGTTTGAGGTTGTAATTGACCCGGTGAAAGCAAGTGCTAAGAAGCCGAGAGTCGGTGATGTAGTCGAAGCTGCCGCGAGAACCGCACAAAACAAGAGACCTTCTCTTGAAGACAGTATTACCGATTGGCTTACCGACGGAGAAGACGATCCTAATACTGCCGAGCGAAACGCCATCGCTTCTTCAGAGACAATTCAGCTGAACCTTGAGGAAACCAGTGTTTTTGGCACTGCTAAGCGAGATTCAGATTCAGATTCAGATTCAGGCGAAACTGGAAATGAAGAGGCACCATCAGAAGATGGTCCAAAAAAGTTACCTCCCATGCCCAAGCGACAGCATGACAGCTCGACCACGGCTGCGGATGACGTTTTGAAAAAGTTTTTCAATCGCCGTTAAACAGTGATGAGCTGAAAACTAAGAATTATTCAAAGAGCCTTTCTTCGTTAAGAAACGGCTCTTTTTTTATTTTTTAAATATATTTGCCAATTTCAATCCTCTCGAATCGAAATAGGAATGTCTCAGCCTGCAAACTCTTGCAGGCAAATATTCCATAAATACTTAAAAATCCTGCCGTTGCTAAAACCTCAGGTGAGATTTTCGAGTATTGTCTTAGTAATTCTGAAAGCGAGTGTGCAATTTGGCTGACGAACTTCCAATTTTGGTGAACCAATGTATCGCAGGGGATCAGCTTTCCTTCAGTAAATTAATCCGCCGCTTTCGCGGACAAGTCTACGGCCTCTGCTATCGCATGCTTGGCCAACGAGAAGATGCTGAAGACGCCATGCAGGAAACATTTGTTCGCGTGGCCAAAAATCTCCACCGCTGGGATCCTGAACGGGCATTTGAGCCCTGGCTACTAACGATTGCTGGCAACCGCTGCCGAACTCGTTTGGCTCAACGAATGCGTCGACCGGGAGTATTGACTCTCGACCATCCCGTTGCAGATCAATCTGTGGACGAACGCCGAGCGAAGCTTCTCTCCGAAGAACTGGACCATGCGCTCAGCACAGTTAGAAAAGAATATCGCGATGCGTTTGTGTTATTTCACAAAAACGAAATGTGCTACAACGAAATCAGCGAATCACTCAACATTCCATTAGGGACCGTAAAAACTTGGGTCCATCGCGCGCGACGTGAGCTAATCATGAAATTACGAAAACGAGGAGTGCTAAATGAGGCAAACTGACACCCTCCATTGCAACGATTTTGAGAACCGAGTCCATCAACTTTGGGATGATCGATTAATTCTAAGTGCTGACCTAACTCTTACCGAGCATGCCCGAAAATGCCCTGAATGCGCGGCCTTGATGCAAGATTATGAGAACATGGAACTAGCGCTCGCTTTAGAGAATCCCAGTCTCCAGTTGCCCACTCCGTCTCCGATCGCCACTACCGAATTTCTTACGCGAAATTCAAGTGTCATCCTGGCACTTGTTGCTACGCTCGTGATCTCATTGAATATCTACAGCAGCTACCTGACCAAGATTAATCACTCTACCGTCGTTGTTGCACAAATCACGAGCCCCCCCGCAATTGGCTTGTTTGATTCGGAATCAGTTCCAGCGAGGATTACTCGTCGCGAAACTACACGTCCACCGATGACTCCAATTACCTCACCATCGAACCCAGGATTATTGATTGCTCAATCAATCCAAGAAATTGAGGTCCCCAGAATCCCCACTTGGAAGTCAATTTCTCCTCAGATTGAATTGCTAAAACCATGGATAGATCGATCCAAGCCACTATTCGAATACTCGCCCGCACTTTTCCCAGTTTGCAATATTGGCTACCAGTGGAAGAAAACGATCAAAATTCTCCAACAATCATTTCTTGAATCAAACGCCCAACCCGGGATCGGCAAATGGGAACAGTCGACTAACTTTAGAACTGCATAACATTCGTTTTACAGTCGTTTTTGAGTTCTCGACCCAGATAAAGCAGGCAACCAGTTTGCCAGCATCTCCCAAATCGCCTCACTGATCTTGCGGCGGCGATTCTGTTTCTCTAACTTTCCTCGAGTTTATTCGCTTGTTCGTGTCAAAACCGAACATCGATTAACCATTTTCAACTTGAGCAAATGACGAGAAATGCAACCATGTTCCCAGCGACAAATCCTTCACTTCGCTACATAATAATTCTCTCTGTTGGTGCTTTAGTGACGCTGAACCTTCTGGTCACGACAGGATGTAAGCTCGGTGCCGACCGCCACAATGCCATCGGATGCCAGGCTTACAACCAAGGTCAAATCACAACCGCGATCGCAGAATTTAACAAAGCGATTGAGATGAATCCCAATGACGCCGATGCCATCTACAATCTTGGCGCAAGTTATTATGCGATCGGCAAGCAGACAAAAAATCTCCAAGCGACGCAAAGTGCTGAACAACTTTATCGGCGTACAATATCGATCGATGACCAGCACCAAGAAGCACATCGCTCATTGGCTGTATTGCTAATTGAGACCGGTCAAGAACAATATGCTTTTGACCTAATTAACTCATGGAAAAATCGATATCCAACATCGACCGAACCAGTCGTAGAATTAGCTAAACTGTATCAAGAATATGGCGACAACAGTCGTGCTACCGATCTTCTTGTTGACGCACTGAAAATCAATCCAAATGATGTTCAGGTTCTAGCGGCAATGGGATCGGTACGGGAAGCTCAAGGCCAATCCACTTTAGCGTTAGATAGCTATATCAGAGCACTCCAAATTGACCCAAAGCAGCCTCAAATCGCAGCGAAAGTTGCCAGTCTACAAAACCAATTAGCTCAACTTCCCAGCTACAACTCTCCTGCGGGCGGCACGGCCAGCCCAACAACCCCCGCTCCCGCGAGATATGGCTCGACAACTCCCTATCAGAAGTTCTAAATAAAAAGAAACGTTAGGCCTGGGCTGCGGTGTCATTTACAAATCAAATAGCATCCCCAGAGACCAATTCGAGAAAAATTTCGAGCCAGAAAAACTGCCTAAACCGAATCAACGTCTTAGCTTTTCTCACCGACTATCTCGCCAGCGAGCGTCTCCTCCAGCTCAGCGGAGAAATAGCCACTATAAATCGGGAATAACGTCACTGCTGTTACCCCAAGAAAACATGCGCTTTGAACCGTGTTTTCAAATTCCAAACAAACAGCTGGACCTCAAAACAAACTACTGCTTTGCTCTCGTTTGCCGGACTTTTCACCCCGTTGCTCGATGTTTAGAATCGAGCGGATTCGGCGTTGGGGACTTTCTTCTGTTCCGGACATAGCACGTTATTGCGGAACAAAACTGGAGGAACGCTCTACCTATTTTTCTGATTGCGACGAGGTACGACCGAGTCGTCCCGGCAACATCCGATTCCGATGTTACGCCTTGGATTTCTCCGCCGATGGGACTCCTAGATATCCCTCACAAACTTTCATGTCTTTTTTTCGACATCCATTGAGACAACCATGACCAAGACGACTTCCCGAGTATTTAATTTTTCAGCAGGGCCAGCCACACTTCCCGAGGTCGTTCTCGAGCAAATTCAAAGTGAAATGCTCTCCCTTCCTGGCGTTGGTTCAAGTGTTCTTGAAATTAGCCATCGAAGTAAGGATTTTGATGCGATCCTCGATGACGCAACATCACGCATCGCCCAACTTACTAATCTACCAGACACCCACGAAATACTCTTTTTGCAAGGCGGCAGCGCTCTGCAAAATGTGATGATGCCGATGAACTTTTTAACTGAAAAGAGTCAAACAGCAGATGTCATCGTTACAGGGGCATGGGGTAAAAAAACAGCGGCTGAGATTTCTCGATTCGGGAAACTCAACATTGCCTGGGATGGTAAAGACTCTAACTACAACAACGTGCCCAAGCAGAATGAACTCAAATTGACTCCCAACGCGGCCTATTGCCACTTAACCTCCAATGAAACCATTCACGGAGTCAAGTATTGGGATTTGCCTGAGACTGGAAACGTCCCCTTGCTGGTGGACAAATCTTCCGATCTTTTTTCTGAGCCTATCGACATCGAAAAATACGGTTTAATTTATGCCTGTGCTCAGAAAAATGCTGGTATCGCCGGCGTGAATGTTTTGATTTTGAAAAAGGAATTACTAGATCGATGTGATGATCGCTTGCCAAGCTATCTAGATTATTCAAAGCATTCAAAAGCTGGCTCACGATTTAATACGCCGCCAACATTTGCAATTTATGTAACTGGTCTCGTATGTAAATGGTTACAAGAAGAAATGGGCGGCTTGGCAAACATCAGTCAATTTAATCAAGATAAAGCAAATCTTCTGTACACCGTGATTGACCAAAGCAATGGTTTTTACAAAGGTCACGCGGCAAAGGATGACCGATCAATCATGAACGTCGTATTCACGCTGGGAACCGAAGATTTAGAATCCCAATTTCTGTCCGAAGCGACTCAGTCTGACATGACCACGCTGAAAGGACACAGAAGCCTCGGTGGGATTCGAGCTTCGATCTATAACGCCATGCCAATCGAGGGCGTTGAATCACTCGCCCAATTCATGACAGATTTCGCTCAGAAAAACGGTTAACAAAGGACGGAACCCATATGTCTGTTGCCACCCAACCACCGCTGCAAACCTCTTCAAAATCGAAAGACGACCAAATGGCGCGTATCATTGTTCTCGACGACCTCGCTACAGAGGGCCTGGCCAAACTGGAAGCCGCAGAAGGCATTTCCTTTGACATCAAAATTGGTCTCAAAGGTGAGGAACTTCGCGAGGCACTTACCCACTACGACGGTGCCGTCTGCCGCAGCGGAGTGAAAATCACAGCCGAAACGCTTGAGGGAAATAAATCACTCAAGGCCATCGTTCGAGCAGGGGTCGGAACAGACAACATCGACAAACCCGCTGCAACGCTGCTGGGAATCGTCGTCATGAACACGCCTGCTGGCAACACCATTAGCACGGCCGAACATACGATGGCGCTCCTGCTTGGCCTCTCTCGTAAAATTGGGCCTGCCTACTCAAGCTTACAAGCTGGCCGGTGGGATCGAAAGAAATTCAAAGGTTCCCAAGTCAGCGGCAAAACACTTGGTATCGTCGGGCTCGGTCGAATTGGCTTAGAAGTCGCCTCGCGAGCTCGAGCGTTTGGAATGGATGTTATTGGCTATGACCCTTTCCTCTCTTCCGAACGAGCCGAGGATCTGGGCATCACTAAAGTCGCTCAAGTGAGTGACCTTCTGCCAAAAATTGATTACCTAACCGTACACACACCTTTAACCCCGGAAACCAAGGGGCTGATTGGCCACGAAGAAGTGAAGTTAATGAAACCGAACGCAAGGTTAGTTAATTGTGCTCGTGGTGGGATCTACGATAACGATGCCTTAATCGCGGGACTGGAATCTGGGCAACTGGGTGGGGTTGCGCTCGACGTTTACCCAGAAGAACCATGTACCGACAACCCTCTCTTTCAAATGGACAATGTTCTGTGCACGCCGCATCTGGGCGCGAGCACCGACGAAGCTCAAATCGAAGTTGCGGTAGAGGCCGTTGACTTACTGGTTAATTTTTTAACCACCGGCGAAATTAAGTCTGCGGTCAACACAATTTCACTTGATCCAAAAACACTCAACGATCTCCGAAGCCATCTCGACGTTGCTCACCGCCTGGGCGTCCTTTTGGGGCAGTGGCACGGCGCAGCAATCGAAAAATGCGAACTCGAATTCCAGGGCGAGATTTCAGAAAAAGACACTCGGCCTTTAGTCTCAGCATTCTGTGCTGGATTACTCGGGCACGTAACCGACGATGCCAACATTATCAACGCCGAGATGCTTTGTCGCGAGCGTGGCATCGATATTTCCCGGACTTCTAATTCAGACACGGGTGACTTCAGCAGCTCTATCACCGCCACCGTTTCCGGTGAAAACGTCACGAGGACTGCAACGGGAACCCTGTTTGGAAAAAGCATGCCTCGGCTAGTCCGTTTGGACGAGTACCGGACCGAAACTTACATGGATGGAAATCTTTTGATCTTCAACCACTCGGATATTCCCGGAATCATCGGCTATGTCGGCAGCGTGCTTGCTGAGGAACAGGTCAATATCGCCCAGATGGCGGTAGGACGTGAGGGCGATCAGGGCGGATCGGCCATCGGTATTCTCAATGTGGATTCCATCGTTTCCACCCCCACACTTCAACGTGTCCTTGAAAACGACGCCATTGATTCGGTGCACCTGATCAATCTCCCGGCGTTCGATGAACTTCCGGACTGGCTGGTTTAAGACCAGCAAATCTGACCAAACCCAAAAAATTTATCTAATTACGATCAAAGCCCACGGCTCTCGTTTGAGCCGCGGGCTTTTTCGTCGACATCTCCAAGGTCTCCAACTAGTCTAGAAATGGTATCTGCCGATCTGGCCTTTGATTCTAACTTCATTTCGTATTACTTTTTAACGACCATGAATCTTGTTATTGGTGCGGTGATTGTGCTCACGCTGCTTGGCAGTGAACTTACTGGCGCCGAACCTGTCAAACACGAACAACTTTGGCTAACCATATTCATGGTAGGCGTCTTGGCAATTCTAGTTCCGGGTCTCGCGATATTTCAAACCTATTTCGTTTCGATTCAAGTCCCACTCAATCAGATAGACAACAAACAGCGCGATCAAGTCATCGCACGACTCTCAGCATGCCACAGCGCTGTTTGGCTATCTGCAAGCCTCGCCACGGTTTGGGCTATTCGCTGGCAAGATGTTGTGCGTGGAACTTGGCAACTCGATCGCTGGCCTTTACTCGATGAATTCTTCATTTTGCTGCCAGTAGTTTTTTCATTATTCACGTCATGGATAATCTTCTCTAACCTAAGCAGACAAAGATCAAAAACGGATTCGCTGTATTTTTCAATGAAAAGAAAAATTGGGTTAACCTGCATTCGGTTCCAGTCCTGCCTGCTCTTTGTAATATTTCCTGCAGCAACGATCATTCTAATTCGAGATCTTGAACCCTATCTCGCGTCCTTCAACGCATACGAAAAATCTGCAAGCTTCGCGGTTCTACTCGTGACCCTCGCTACCGGCCTTCCATTGCTTCTATTAACAGCGTGCTCACATACGAATTTCAAAGACCCAATACTTGAAAACCAAATCAAAACCATATTCACCCAAAACAGAATCTCCTTGAGACGAATGCGAATTTGGCGAACGGGAAACCAAGTCGCCAACGCCGCCGTCGTTGGTCTCATCCCTCGCTACCGGATGCTAATCCTCTCTGACCAACTGTTAAACATATTCCCACGAAATGAAGTTCTCGCTATTGCCAGACATGAGGCCGGGCACGTGATGCTCTGGCACACATTTACACGACTTAGCTTTATCACTATTCCAGTATTGGCAATTGTTCAAGCACAGCCCCAATTGGCCAGCTTGTCGTTCCCTATTTTTGCCGGTGGGCCGCTGGAATGGACCGGTAAAGCCATAACTTTACTGCCAATCGGGATTTATCTGGCGTTCCTCTTGATCAGCCTCCCCTGGATATCACATCAAATGGAACACGAAGCCGATATTTTTGCCTGCCAAAACCAAAGTTCGAGTGAAGCCGAACCTGATTCAGATTACACGAACGATCTAAGAAACGCTTTGCTGCGTCTTGCTGCATTAGGCAGGGGGTATTACGAAAAACAAACACTGCTCCACCCAAGTCTTAAACAACGGATTGAATTAATTGAAAAAATAGAATCGAGCCCCAACAAGATCAATCAATTTAAACGCTCGTTTTCAAGACGCCGAAATTTCGTGCTCATTTCTTTCGCCGTCATCTGGGTTTCACTAACGTTGCTGTAAACAGAATTTTTCAATTTGGCGATCAGGAATCGTGCATCTAAAGAACGAATTTGCCTGTCCTTCTCCCCTTTAATACTCGATCGCCAGACGGACGGATCCAAGCAAAAAAAAAGCGACGCTTTGCAGCGTCGCTCTCTATTTTTTAATTACTGGTCAAACTAGAAACCACCTCCAGATTGTCCGCCCATTTGCAACAGCATTGGCAGATTCTCCATTTGCTTACCAAGGAAATCTCCCAAGCCCTGGGGAGCTGGGATTTTGACAAGTACTTCTCGGCCAGTCCCCCTCGCTTTAAGTGCCTTACTGATCACCCCCAGCATTTTGGCTGCATCGGGATCCGTGCCTTCAACCATGGGCATGAATTGTTGTATCCCGACCTTTGCCAACCCCAACATCGCATCGACACCACTTCGTAGCTCTTTAGCTTTTCCCTCATCCACCCCGGTTGCCTTAATCGTCAAAAGATCTTTTTCGTCCATCCCAATCATGATTGAAAGATCTTGTACGTTGTTGATCAAATCGATGAATGCTCCCGCAGGCCCATTGCCGCCAGCCTGTTGCTTGCCCATCTCAACTAATTCACTCACTAATCCCCTAGCACCTGAAAAATCCATCGCCATGCGAATGGGAACTTCCGGAGAGTCTTTCGCAGCCGACATCAAATTGTCAGTTAACAATTTCCGGTTCGGATGAAAAAGGTATTTTTTGGTACCAAGTTCGACTGTCTTAGAATCAACAACCTGCATGAATACTAAGCCTGCCGGAACGGGACCATCCGCGGGCATTTCGTAAAACGTCTTCCCATCGTTTTCAACTTTTTTAGCTGATTTGGAATCCATCTCTGCGAGCAGTCTATCGACGGCAGTTTCCGTATTGAAATAAACTTTCACAAAGAAATCAAATTTGACCTCACCAAATTGGGCCATCATAGCCTCCTGCATACTTTGAGGCAGGCTCATCGCTCCGAACACACGGTCGATTTCATTTGGACTTGGCTCATCTTCCGAAGCTACCCCCGAAAGCTGGGCTTCCATCTCGAGCTTTTTTCCCAGCACACTATTTCGCATGTCATCTACACGCAAATCAAATACAAACACTGCTTTGTCTTTTTCATCAAGCGTGCCAGTCTGAGCTAACAACGATGAGCAAGCCATCGTTAGTAACAGAAAAAATGAAGATGCAAAAACTCGCATGCCTAAACTCCTCGTGGTTTCAAAAAAAAATTGCAAGAATGCCCCTGGATACCAGAGGCCGCTATTAAATAGGGAAGCATTAAAGCATACCCTGTTTTCAGTCAGAATGTTTCGATTTAATTAAATCCAACGCCGCCTGCAGCGCGTCGTCTATTTTAGCTGGGTTTTTACCACCAGCTTGGGCTAAGTCAGGCTTACCGCCTCCTCGCCCATCTACGACAGATGCTACTTCGCGAATCCAATTACCAGCACTGTATCCCCGTTCAACAAGATCCCGAGTCATTCCAGCGGACAGCATCACCTCAGAATCGCCAGAACTGGACACCAACAGAATCGCCGCAGGGTTCGTCTTCTTACGAATTTGGTCAATCAGTTGAACCATTAATCCGCGATTAGCATTGGGCAGTTGGTGAGTAATGACCCTAACATCACCGACCAATTCCGCGGCAGCAATTAACTCATCTACGTCCACATTGCCAGCCTCGCTCAACTTCTCAAGCTGCTTCTCAAGTGAGCCAACCTCTTGCAACATTACATGAACGCGATCTGCCACCTGAAGAACTGGAACGTTAAGGGCTCGGGCTGTATGCCGCATAATACTACGCAATTCAAAATAATCTGCATTAGTCGCCTCAGCCGATTCATGCTTCTCAAAAGTCAACGAAACCTCCGATGACTTACGACCCGAACTAAGCTGTTTCTTGAGGGTCTTCACTTGCTGACTAAGATGAGTCACCGCAACCGGAACGTCAGTCCAGACGACCGATAGATCTGCAGCCAACTTACGACAATCCTCCATAATTCGAATTTGGTTTTCCTTTGCCTTGACTCCCGTCCAGGCGTGGATGCGGCGGGTTCCCGCTCCCATGTTTTCTTCCGAATAGATTTCAAACGCATCTACGTTACCCGAGTTGGTGACATGGATTCCTCCGCACAGCTCTTTACTGAATTCGCCGATGGATACCATTCGCACGGGATCAGGATACTTCTCGCCAAACAACATCATTGCCCCTTGCTCACGAGCGTCAGACAACGGCAAGATTTCGGCTGTCACAGGCACGGCAGCACGAATCTTTTCAATCGTTTGTTGTTCGATCAAAGCCAGTTGTTCCTCCGGCACAGCATCCATATTGGCAAAATCAAACCGAAGCACATCATCAATCACTCGAGAGCCACGTTGTTGAGCATGCTCGCCAAGATGCTCTTGCAGAGCGTGGTGCAACATATGGGTGGCACTATGTGCCCGGCAAATTCCTTGCCTGCGTTCTTCATCGACATGTGCCCGAATCTCGTCTCCGAGAGAGAGTGTTCCCCCTGTCATGTGACCGGAGTGAATAATGAGCCCGCCATCTTTCTGGGTATCCTCTACTTGAAACTTACCGGTCGCGCCTTCAATCCAACCGGTATCACCAACCTGACCGCCAGATTCCCCATAAAATGGGGTTTCCTGCAAAACGATGAACTGTTTCCCCTCAAGCACCTCCATCGATTCACACATCTGCTGCTTGACAACCCTCTTTTCCGAAATTTGATTCTTCACCCGTTCCATTACTTCGGTGACTTCTTCAAACTCGAAATACATCCCGATAATTGAACTTTGCAATTCAGATGACTCGTAGCCCGAAAACAGCGTCGACTTATGCTCTTTTTTGATTTCATCGAGAGGGCCAGCATCGCCCATGACGGTTTTCTCGCCGGTATTACTCACGTCACCGTGCTCTAGCATCCATTTTTCAAATTCAGCCCAATCAAAACTTAAACCGTGATGCTCCGCCACAGATTCGGCAATCGTGGGAGGCACACCATGGGTTTGATAGACATCAGCGACTCGCTGAGCATCCAGTTTCGTCTGTCCGTTAGCCATCGCCTCTTGAACGATTTTTTCAACGCGGGGAATTCCGCGATCGATCACAGAATAGAAACTTTTTTCCTCTTCTTCCACTACTGCAACGACGCGCCCAACCGACTCGCGAAGCTCTGGATAGGGCGTCCCCAACTGTTCAACAACTGCTGGCACCAATTGAAAAAGAAATGGATCGCGAAGCCCCATGTCGTATCCCTGCAACACCGCGCGACGAAGGAGGACCCGCACCACCGATTCTTCTGCTTTCGCGCCCGGGTAAACATTCTCATGAATAGCAACCGAGCAAGCGCGAATGTGGTCGGTAATCCGGCGTAACCGGCGGCCATTATCTGACTTAGCTTCATACTTAACGCCGCATACCTCTGCCGCAGCATTCACAATCGGCATCAGAGTATCAATATGAAAGTTGGTGGAAACGCCTTGGAGTGTGGCAGCGGTACGCTCTAAGCCCATCCCAGTGTCAATATTTTTATTGGGAAGGGGAAGCAAGTTATTGGGCGGATCACCTTCTCGATCAAATTGTGTGAATACAAGATTCCAAATTTCGCACTCTGGGCCTTCGTCGGGGTGATAAAAGATTTCACTACAAGGTCCACACACGCCATCCGGCCCAGCCGAAGGTGCACTCGCTGGCCAAAAATTTTCCTTTTCATCGAGTCTTCTAATTCGATTCAAAGGTAGCCCAAGCTCATTGTGCCAAATGTTCGAGGCCTCGTCGTCATCCAGATAAACCGTGACAGACAGACGATCTTTTTCTAAGCCAAGCCATTTTGATTCGGTTAAAAACTCCCAAGCCCAATGAATGGCTTCCCGCTTGAAATAATCTCCAAAGCTAAAATTCCCAAGCATCTCAAAAAATGTATGGTGGTAGGCAGTCCGACCAACATTCTCGATATCACCCGTTCTCAGACACTTCTGAGAGCTCGTGGCACGGGTGAAATCCAGCTCGACTTTCCCAAGAAAATGGTCCTTAAATTGGTTCATTCCAGCCGGCGTAAAGAGCACCGATTTATCCCACTTTGGGACCATCACATCACTCGGACAAACCGTGTGGCCTTTTGTTTGAAAAAATTCGAGATATTTGGATCTTAATTCGTCGGTTTTCATTGCTTTTTCCGGAAACTGGGCAGTTCAACCAATATATCGCCGAGAGGCCAAATCGACCAGAACGATCGCTTCATGTCGGATCAAATTTAGGATTTTAACGCGGTAAATCCTCGCGTTTTTAGAAAACCGCTTCTCTAGAACTGGTCCAAAAACTGCTCCACGGCTGACCAATAGCCAGGATGGTCTTCAAATTTAGTCCACAGCGCCCGGGCACCATGATTTCCATCCGTTTCAGGAACGTAGGAAGTTTTCTCTTTGGCAGGGATAGCGTCAAAAACCGCTCTCCACTGGGGAGCCTCTGCTTTGGATGACGTAATAAATACGGGAACCTGAATCTTCAAAGCAGATTTCTCAATCCAACGATCGCCTTTGCCCTGGCTCGCAAAATACTCTCCCGGAGAAAAAGCCAACACTCCGTTTACAAGGCCTTGGTTTTCGCCAGCAATCCGAAGCACAAGCGATGAACTATATGAACTCCCCCATAAAATCATCTTTGCTTCCGGATAGTTTTTTCGAGCCCAGTTAATGGCGACGATTATATCTGCTTCCGCGTCGACAAACTCCGTCGTTTTATTTTGAGCGATTGCCCGTCGATGAGTCTCATTAACAACAGAATTCACTTTACCGCCTGACCGCTGATCAATCGCGAGACACTGGTAACCTAACTTATTTAGCCGCGGAGCAATTTGACGGTACTCCCCTCGCGACCAACCCGCCTGATGACACAACACAATCATAGGTGCGTCGACATCCACCGATTTTCGATAAAGATCGGCGGCAATCGATACCCCATCCGGCGATTCAATGTTCACTCGCTTAAAATCTGCTCGCTTAAAATCTCCTCGCTTAGACGGAGATTTATCTATCTTCATTTTCGGCAATTCAGGGATCACCATTGGCCAATCCGTCAATTTAATTTTGACGGTGACAGATTGACCCGCTCGAACGACCTGAAACACAATTTCATCCCCCACACCATGTTTCGATGTCATCTCTTGAAATTGCCGCAGTGAACTTATTTGCCTGCCCTCAAAATTTGAAATTTGATCCCCGGACTTTAACTTCCCTTTCGCTGGAGAAGCGTCAACTGTTTTAATAACGACAATTCCTTGTCCATCATCAGCCATCTGATAATGCACCCCTAAAAATCCACGATCATCCGCACCGCCAGATTGAGCGCTAACAGGATTATTAAAAAAACAAACGACAATTAAAGTAAACGTGCCAATCAGATTCGACTTCAATACATGCATCGTCAACCTTTCAACAATCAGATTTAATCTGCCATCTTTACTAGACAACATTGTACTGTTTAAGAGCAGCACTCGAAAATCACCGGTCAAGTTTTTAACATGGCATTCACCAATCAATCGGCAAACACAGCCACTAAGTCACAACCTTCAGTGGCAATAAACTCCCAATTTCTGGAATAACAAGACCAGATTCAGCATAAAAAAAACCGGCCACATTGGGCCGGTCGGGATCGGGGGGGGATCGGTTTACTTGATTCAGAAAATGGCGATTAGAATGCTAATCACCAATCATTCCTGCCTGAACAAGCCGTGCTATTTTGGTAAAAACGCACTCCAGTGGTTAACTCTTAGGCGGGTGAGCTTTCGCGTCTTTGTCGATTCCTTCTAGGACTTCGCTCATGTCTTCGACATAGCCTCCTGCTTCGAGCACTTTCCGACGGATTTCCTCACAGACGTCTTTGTTTTCGATCAAGTAATTCCTGGATTTTTCTTTTCCCTGACCAAGATGGGTACCATCGTATTTGAACCAGGAACCACTTCTGTCGACAATTTTGTGAGCAACTCCGAGATCGAGAACGTCTCCTTCGTAACTGATACCATTTGTGTGCATCATGTCAAATTCAGCGATCCGGAATGGTGGAGCGACCTTGTTCTTTACAATTTTCGCTTTCACCCTTTGCCCCACCTGAACATCACCGTCTTTCAACGCACCTATTCTACGAACGTCAATCCGAACCGAGGTATAAAATTTCAAGGCACGGCCACCCGGCGTTGTTTCCGGACTTCCAAACATCACGCCAATTTTTTCTCGAATTTGATTAATGAAAATCGTGCACGTCTTGCTGCGGGAGATCGCTCCAGTGAGCTTCCGCATCGATTGACTCATCAATCTCGCCTGCAATCCAACGTGAGAATCACCAATCTCGCCTTCCAATTCTTTCTTCGGAACCAATGCTGCGACAGAGTCGACGACAATAACGTCAACGGCATTGGACTTCACAAGCATCTCGACAATTTGCATGGCCTCCTCACCACTGCTCGGCTGAGAAACAAGCAGAGTATCTAATGAAACACCTAGCTTTTTAGCCCAAGTCGGATCGAAAGCGTGTTCCGCATCCACAATCGCCGCGATCCCTCCGGATTTCTGAGCCTCCGCGATCGTGTGCAAAGCAAGCGTTGTCTTTCCGCTCGACTCAGGGCCATAAATCTCAATGATCCGGCCGCATGGCAATCCACTTCCACCCAGTGCCATATCAAGCGAGAGGCTGCCTGTTGAAATACCGCGTATCTCCTGCTTGGAATCGTTTCCAAGCGCCATGATCGATCCCGAACCGAACTGAGCTTCAATCTGCTGAACCGCAGTCTTTAATGTCTCGTGCTCTGAAAGCATTTTATCAACGGCAGCCACTTCGACTTTTTTCTTGGAATTACCAACAGCTTTCTTAGAGGCTGATTTCCCGGAAGATTTTGCTTTGGCCATGCGTGTCTCTACTTTGCTATTGGGGGAGGAAGTCTTGGTTACGGTCGGTGTCTTTACTTTTTTTAGCTCAGATTCATTTCCGGCTTTTGCCAGCACAGGGCTTTTTGTTTCAGCCAACGCTGTTTTTACAGTACTTTTTGTTGAAGTCGCGGTCGCCATCTTATCTCCTGCTAGGAATCGAGTAATCTCTCAAGGCCTCGCAGCAGTTCCAATCGAAATGGTATTAAGCTTTCGCCCAAACCACTTTCAACGAAGACTACGATACGACTCGTAAAACGGGTTTACAAGTGCCTTCAGCTATAAGATTCGCAGTTGGCTGGACACGTATGGTCAATCCATTCGCTTTTTTTAGGGAAATCCTGAATTTCGACTAAAAACCAAACTAGCTCAATTTTGTACAGTTATCGAAGATTTAGCAACCCGAACTTTAAACAAACCCCGCTGGACTCGTTTAAGTCCTCAGTTCCCGCTCGTTGACTCTCTCGAATTCCGACAACTCTTCCTCTCGCAAACCAGCGCGATCTGCGGCGTCTTCCAAGAAGTAGTTAAGCTCAGCCTGATCGTCCGCGTGCAGCACATCATAGGCATGTGCCGGACTTCTCGCGTGGTAAAGCTGTTCGACCAAGTTCATATCTTTTACGATAGCCGTCGCAAACGCCGCGATCACTTCTAGATGGCGATTGCGCTCAAGTTCAGGCGTTGCCAGCAATAACACCGCATGCACTAAACGTCCATCCGGCGCCCCTAAATCCAAGCCTTTACTGCTCAGACCCAGCACTCCTCGCATTTCGGCACCCTCATCGAGAATGGCGTGAGGAATCATCAAGCCTCGGCCGACGCAAGTTGTCTCTTCTGCATCCCTCTCCATTACCTGCTTAATGAAATCATCTTGAGCCAGTTGGATCGTTGAGGTGCTATACAACTGTTCGACGAGACTTCGAATCACATCTTCTTTCGAATTGCCAACGAGGCCAACAGAAATTCGCTGCTCTTGTAAAAAGTCAAGTAATCTTGGTCGATCATTATGATCCTCACCCGATCGAAGAATCGACAATCGAGTGGCACTTGGACCAAGCAACTGGTTGATAGCCAATGCGGCCAAGCCGACCGTATTCACAATCCCTCTGACATCAGGATCAAAACTCGAATCACTGGCGACCAACAGAATCAACCCAACAGCAACACCACCATGAGGCAGTAAGGCGACCCCAAGATACTTTCGAACATTTCTCGTCCCCCCCGAAAGCGTCATCGAAGTATACGCACTTAGAACCTTGGCAATTAAGCGGGCAAAGAAATACAACAGCACCAAAGCCAGCGCCTCAGGAACCAATCCAAAATCCAACCTCATCCCAGCAAAGGTAAAGAATAACGCGAACAAAACTCCACCGATCGACTGCAGATAGGCCTCGCACGAACGCACAAGATCATGCCGCAAGTTGGTAACGGCGATCCCCGCAAATGTGCAGGCTAAAATCCCCCCCGAAGCGCCAAACCCAGACGCCAACCCCCAAGCAGCAAGAACGATTGCGACCATCGTTGGGCCAAGGAACGCTGGACTGACGACGGTCCGCGTAAGCAAGATTGCGATCCCCGCACAGGACAAACCGATTAAGAACGTAGCGCCAAATTGAAAAGCAACTTCTTGAAGTGCAAATAACCAACCAACATCATCACCGAGAAACGCCGCTACGAAAACAAAAACCGCAACGGCAACCATATCGACCAGACCGATCACGGCCAGCAGAGTACGCGTTAAAATACCGCGCGCACGCGCTTCTTGAATAACAAGCACCGTGGTTCCCGGTGCACCGGCGATCGCAATCGCCGCCAGAAGAATCGCTGGATTCCTCGTCATCAACTCGCCGCCCGGCAACAACGGACCGATGAAAATTAAAATTGCCCCAACCACCACCGGTGTAATCAGCGTTTCACCCAGCAGCAAAGCGCCGACTCGCTTCTCAGCATTTCTTAGGCTTGAGAAATAGAGGGTCGCTCCCACCGTAAACGCAATGAACCCGAGAACGAAATGCATGTAGGGAAGAAAGTTATCTAATTCATTGACGCCATTGTCTGTCTCCATTCCGGGCAATTGGAATTTGCGAAGCAAAATCCCAGTCGCGATCCACCCTGTCACCTTAGGTAGTCGAATGAGAGCAAACAATTCTCCACCGATAATCCCGGCAATAAGAACAGTCGCAAAGTTTAGTAGAGGGTCGTCAAACGATTGGATGGAAGGCATCTAAATTCGATTGGAAGTTGGGAGTTGATCTCGATAAATAAATGTCATTCTGAACATGATAACCGACGATTCATCTTCATTTCAACAACATTGATTACCTCAATCAAAATCTGTTTAGAAATAGCAAATGATCCCGTCACGGAATCGCTTGCCTCAACAAAAAAATTGCCTCGAGCCACCCCGATCCAACTCACCCCTTTAGCTTGATTCTCGCCATAGGCGTATAACTTGGGCGACCACGTTCGGCATAGCTGGCAAATACGATCACTTCATCAACATGGCAGAACCCACCATCATGGCTTCTCAGTTTGTGAACCAATCTTAACAATTCATCATTCCAACGTCCTCCCCGGGACAATCTTCCTAGGGTCATATGCGGAACATACTCATTACGGTCTTTATTGACCCCCCAGTGATGCAGTACTCCTTCCAAAGCCGAGTAAAGCTCGCACAACTGGTCTCGCCCCTGATCGACACCAATCCAAAGAGTCCGTGGTTCTTGTGCGCTGGAAAAACCATCCACACCTTGCAATGAGATCTCGAACGATTTAAGCGGCTCTACTGCACTCTTAATCAGTTTGCAAAGCTCAGGCACCTCGACGTCGATAACTTCCCCGACGTAGTTTAACCCAACGAGCTGGTTTTCAGGCTCGACCCAGCGGTACTGATCGCACAACGCCTCCAAGCGACGCACGACTTTACCAACGTTGTTGTTGACTCGTTCCGAGACTTTTACCGCAATAAATGTTTTAATTTTTCCCATACCTGTAGTTTAATCGAACTCCCCCGACTTGGGCGAGGGGCTTAAACTATCCCGCCTAAGCTGGTTGCGGATCTCACAAAAAACCCAATAATGCTGGATTATTCTCTGTGTAGCTCTGACAGGACAAAAAAGTGACTGATAAAAACTACAACGTGTTTGGTGTTGGTAATGCAATTGTTGATACACTCGCGCAGGTAGAGGACGAACTGATTTTAAATTTGAAACTCGGAAAAGGTGGAATGTCACTCATGGACACCGAGAGTCAAGCTCAGGTTCTCAGTCAATTGGAAAGTAAAAATCTCCGCCTCGCTTCGGGCGGTTCCGCAGCCAACACGATGGTCGCCATCGCCCAAAGCGGGGGAAGCGGTGTTTACTGCGGCAAAGTTGCACACGATACAAACGGTGAATTCTATAAAAAAGATATGGAACAGACCGGCATCGTGTTTCCCGTCCCTCTTGCCCCAGAGACAGCTTTACCTACCGGCACCTGCGTCGTCTTAACCACACCCGATGCCGAGCGAACGATGTGCACCCATCTAGGCATTTCGACAACGCTCACAAAATCCGAGATCGATGTCGATTTACTTTCCCAATCTAAGTGTAGTTATATCGAAGGTTATCTCTGGGATGCTGAAGAACCGAGAGCAGCCTGCATCGAGGCATTCGAGCAATCCAAACGATTAGGTGTCACAACTGCATTTACGTTTTCTGATGCGTTCTTAATCGATCGATTCGCCGACGACTTCCACAACGTTGTTAAAGACTATTGCGATATCATCTTCTGCAATGCAGACGAAGCAAAGCAGTTTTTTCAAAGCGAAGATATTGATGAGTGCACTACAAAAATGGCGGCGATTTGTGACTTAGCATTCATCACGAACGGGGGTGATGGTGCCTTCGTCGTTGAAAAAGGAAACGTCTCCAAAGTCAACGGCTTCCCCGTCAACGCAATCGACACTAATGGCGCTGGTGATGCGTTTGCCGGTGGCGCCCTTTACGGCATTACCTCAGGAATGAGTGCCAACGATGCAGCTAAATGGGGCAATTACTTCGCATCCCGCGTAGTCGAGAATATTGGCCCACGTATCGATGGCTCGCTGAAAGACCATGTCGGTTCCGTGATTGGTTAACCCATTACGAGCCCATGAGGACAAAACGTTCAGCTTTCCTTTAAAAGCTCCAACGCCCCGCGAAATTGGCTTTTCAATTCGTCGCCAGTTAGATCAAAAACTAAACTGGCGACGAACTTTCACATCCCTTGCAAATGCGATTGCTCTTTAGAATTGCATGTATCCGCAACGGAGAAATCGAAAAACCGACTTAAATACTTCGCCTCCTCTTATTTAAGCGGGCAATTCAGATGCCAGCAGCCAGATAAACATTACACAAGAATTACATTTGGCAAACAGGCCAAACGCAATTCTTAAGTCGCTTTTTCCTATACTTTTAGCAATCGATCGCGTGGCCTTTTCAGTCCACCGCTTTCGGATTCTCCACTCGGACAATCACACATAGATAGGAATCTTTTCATGGCATCGGTAACGGAACCCACTCGTAGAGAACCAGCTATCCCTGCGAAGCCAACGGTCACAAATTTCCCAGCTACAAAATCCCTAACGAACGAAATTCCAGCAAACGCCTCCCCCCATTTTCCAATCGATTCAGGCTCAGATTCCCCACACTCAATCACCGATGAACCTACCGATGAGGATTCGGTAGCGCGACGCCTCGTCATCTTAGGAACTGTACTTTTCCCATTGGCGGGATTAATTTCGGCGATCTTGATCGCATCCCAATACGGAATGGTACGCTGGCTCGACATCGTCATGCTTGTTGGAGGCTGGTACCTCACAGGAATGGGCATCACGATTGGCTACCATCGCATGTTAACGCATCGATCATTTGAAACCGTCTCAGCAGTCAGGGGATTCTGGACTGCCATGGGCGCATTGGCCGTCGAGGGATCGCCGATTGACTGGTGCATGGTTCACCGCAAACATCATCAATTCTCGGACCATGAAGGCGATCCTCACTCACCTCACCTTCACGATGGCGGCATGCTCAATCAATTAAAAGGTTTTTGGCATTCACATACCGGCTGGCTCTTCAATTCTAATTGGTCGAAAGGCGAACGTGAAAAATACGTCCCCGACTTACTCGAGGACAAAATGTTGGTAGCGATTGATAACCATTACGTCAGTTGGGTCACCGCCAGTTTACTGATCCCAGCCGCGATCGGCGGAGCCGCAACACTTCTGACTCCAGGGTTCTCAATTACAAGTATCGCTGCTGGCGCCGGACTCGGATTACTGTGGGGTGGGTTGGCACGCGTTTGCGTATCCCATCATATTACTTGGTCAATCAACTCAATTTGCCACATTTTTGGTTCGCAAGACTACAAATCGTCAGACGACTCTCGAAACAATATTTTCTTTGGTTTTGTCAGCCATGGGGAAGGTTGGCATAACAATCACCACGCCTTTCCAACCTCCGCCAGACACGGACTTAAATGGTGGCAGTTTGACCTAAGCTGGGTCGTGATTCGAACGCTGGAAAAAATGGGGCTCGCATGGAATGTAAAATTGCCATCCCAAAAACAACTTGAAAGCCGCACGCTTGATTAAACCCGCTTGATTAAACCCGCTTGATTACGACATGGCGAACAACTCGTACTTCAGCCAATCGGTTTGTGTGAAAGTTTAACGAACGTGAGGGAAACACCGGAGTGGTTCTAGCATTTTTGGTTTTCCGCACCGATTTGATCAACCTTTTGTCGATCCATCACGAACACTTCGAGGTTCAGCCAGCGTTAAATCGCGTGGCGAAGAACAAACCGTTTCGAGTTTGGATTTCACGCATGAGGGCTGGGGCAATGAAGAGTTCATTTACACGCTTAACCATAGTGGGCGGATTGTTGCTTTTGATTTCTCAAGCTGGTTGCAACCTATCATCCAAGAAAGCCCAGTCATCGCTTCCTGGAATGCCCGGCGGTTCAACCTATTCAGCTAATTACCGCCCCTCTGGCCAAAGCATGTACGGCAGTCAAGCTTTTTCTGAAGTCGGAGACAACGCCAATCGCGGACTCGTAGGCGACGTCTACGCACTACCTCCCGGATTTACTGGTACCGCTTTGACCTCTAATCAACCAGCGGCTCAATCCTGCTGAGGAACATAGAGCATTTCAGCACCGTGAGTGCTGAATTTGGGAAAGCCAATCACTACTCTCCAATTAAAACCGCGCAACCCACAAAACCGTGCGCCGCAACTCGCTTCGCTAAATTGAATTGCCATACTAGAGTTCCGTTGTTGGCACGTACTCGCTGGAACTCATTAGACCCGCCGTCAGCTCTGCACAGGGTTTTTCAAGAACCGATAACCGGCGTCTCTTATCGTCAAAAAGTGCACTGGCATCGACGGATTGAGTTCGAAAGTTTTCCGTAATTGCCGCAGCACTTGATCGGGCGCTCGGGTATTCATATTTCCGTGCATCCCCCAAACCTCCTCAAGAAGTTTCGCCCGCGGAACCACAACCCCCTCGTTCATAACGAAAAACTTCAACACCTTTATCTGCAATTGGGTTAGCCTCGTCGCTTTTCCCCTTACAGTTATCTCGTAGGTTTGGAAATTTACAACCGCGTCTCCAAATTCATATTCAACAACATTTTGGGCCGGAAGTTTACCTTTACCACTCCCAACAACGGTGTTTTGAGACAGCAGGTTCTTTATTCGAGCCAACAACTCCTCAAGCTCAAATGGCTTGACAAGATATTGACTTGCGCCAACTTCAAATCCCCGGGTACGGTCTTCCGAAAGTGTCCTCGCACTCAGCATCAGAATGGGCATGCGTTTCCCCGCCTGACGTACCCGTTCACAAACTTCATATCCACTCATTCCCGGCAACATTAAATCAAGCACGATCAAGTCCACTGGCAAAGCTTCATTTTCGATCGCTTGCAAGGCAACTAGACCATTGCCAACAGCCGTCACCTGAAACCCTTCGGCCTCAAGATTGTATTTGATACCTACGGCCAAGTGCTCTTCGTCTTCGACTACGAGAATGTGTTTCTTATTTTCCAAGTTCATCACTTATATGCTTTGCTAATTTTGAAAACTTAGCTCGAACTTTCAATGGATTTAATTTTTTTAATGGAATGATGAGCTTCTGCATTTGGCAGGCGAACCTCAAACACTGTCCCAAATCGTTTATCCCGATCGAGCACCGCAACTTTTCCACCGAGTCGTTTCACGAGCGTTCTGACAATATAGAGCCCCAATCCAGTCCCAGGTTTCTTTCGTTGTAATTCCGCACCCAACCGAAAAAATCTTCCAAATACTTTTCGCCGAAACCCCTTGGGAATCCCTTCTCCGTTATCTGAAATCTCAACAATCACAGTTTCACCCACCACCCGCGAAGCGACCTGAACCTGCGGTGGAGAACCAGCATATTTCACAGCATTGTCGATCAAATTTCTGAAAATCATCACCGCGTCGACACGATCTGCCTTGATTCGGCAATCGCTTAAATCTAATTCAATCACAGATTCATCAACTCGGTAACGTGCACTCACCGTCGCTGCACACCCCACCAACAACTCCCCCAGATCAATCGTTTCAGTTCCCTCACCAACATGTTTGCGCTCGATATTCCCAGCATCGAGAAGGTGACTGATTAAGCCATCAAGTCGTTCAACATCCGCCATCATGAATTGCTGAAACTTATCTCTCTGTTCTGAATCCACATCACGCATGCTCATGGTTTGGAGATAAAGCTTGAGCGAGGCAATGGGTGACTTTAGCTCATGGGTCACACTATCGATAAAATTCGATTGACGCCGGGTTAGATTAATCGCTTTGATCGATAGCGACAAATACATGACCACGCCGATCAAAACGACGAGGAACAGCAAACTCCCGACCGACAACATGGTCCAATAATACTGTGGCTGACGATTGGTTGCGCCACTGATGCTCAGCAGGACCCATCCCACAGTCAAGGCTACGATAATCAGGATTAACGTAACGCCAAGGGTGATTGGAAATCGAAGGGAGCGACGTTCAAACATCGTTCAAAGCCTCAAAAACTATTAAACCGCCGAGCTTCAATTATAGTTTGCTGATCACACAAGCGTCTAGCAAGCAACGCACCAAGACTAGTTAGGCGAGCCACCTTTTTTCTGCTGTTTTGACCAGGCATCTTTCAGGGTCACCGTTCGATTAAACACGAGCTTGCCCGGTTGAGAATCTTTGGAATCGACACAGAAATACCCGTTCCTGACAAACTGAAACGAATCCCCTGCGCTCGCATCAGCCAAAATTGGCTCCACCTTGGCGTTTTGCATCACAACCAAGGCATTGGGATTGATTAGATCCTTCCAATCCTTCCCCTCAGGAACGTCAGACGGATCTTCATTTTCGAACATCACATCGTAGAGTCTTACCTCGGCATCAACCGCATGTGCGGCCGAAACCCAGTGAATAGTCCCTTTAACTTTGCGACCATCGGGCGCTTTACCACCCGACGTTTCGGGGTCATAAGTACACCTAAGCTCAACAATTTCGCCTTGTTCATCCTTAATGACCTCATTGCATTTAAGGAAAAATGCGTTTCTTAATCGCACCTCTCCCCCCACAGTCAACCGGAAAAACTTCTTAGGTGCTTCCTCCATAAAATCAGATCGCTCGATATATAATTCTCGACCGAACGGCACCTCTCTCGTCCCAGCGTTTTCATCCTCTGGATTGACCCCCGTCACCCGCATCTCAAACTCGCCTTCGGGATAATTTTCTATCACGACTTTGACTGGATCAAGAACACCAGTCACGCGAGGGGCGATTCGATTCAAATGCTCACGAATACAGAGATTCATCAGAGCAATGTCAGTTGTACTATTGTGCTTAGTGATACCGACTCGGTTCGCAAAACTGCGAATGGACTCCGGAGTAAAACCTCTCCTTCGAAACCCGGAAATGGTCGGCATACGCGGGTCGTCCCAACCTTCTACAAAACCACCCACCACCAATTCAGTTAGCTTACGTTTACTCATCATTGTGTTGGAAATGACCAATTTAGCGAACTCGATCTGCTGCGGGTGATGCACCTCGAGCTGTCCAATGTACCAGTCATAAAGCGGGCGGTGTTGCTCAAATTCCAAGGTGCAAACTGAATGAGTGATGCTCTCGATCGAATCGCTCTGTCCGTGTGCCCAATCGTAATTAGGATAGATGCACCACTGATCACCGGTACGATGATGAGTCGCGTGTCGAATGCGATACATCGCTGGATCCCGCAAATTCATATTGTCGGAATTCATGTCAATCTTCGCACGCAACGTTTTTTCACCGTCTTTGAACTCACCATTTTTCATTCGCGAAAACAAGTCGAGATTCTCTTCCACAGTCCGGTCTCGCTGTGGACTGTTCTTCCCAGGTTTATCCCAACCTCCGCGATATTCACGGACTTCCTCAACCGTCTGATCACAAACGTAAGCCTTGCCTCGTTTGATTAATTCTAGCGCCCATTGATATAACTTTTCGAAATAGTCAGATGCAAAAAATTCGGCATCCCACTCAAATCCCAACCAGCGAATATCTTCACGAATCGAGTCGACAAATTCCGTGTCCTCTTTTTCTGGATTGGTATCGTCGAAACGAAGATTACATTTCCCACCAAACTCCTCGGCCAATCCAAAATTGAGGCAAATGGACTTAGCATGCCCAATATGAAGGTACCCATTAGGCTCTGGCGGAAACCTCGTGTGAACGCGTCCCTCGTTCTTGCCGTTGGCAACGTCGTCGGAAACCCTCTGGCGAATAAAATCTAGCGATTTGTGTTCGGACTCGTTCATAACAGATCTACTCTCATTTTGTTGCAAAGCTTGCGATTGAAGCCACTTCATTTGACCCCAACCTTCGTCTCGAATCGTAACGGATAAAGCAATTTTGAGCGAGGGGAAGTCTGTTTTTCGGCGGAATCAACCAGTTCCCGCAGGATTCAGTCAGCTCCCGATTCAGCCGTCACATCAACTCGGTTACAATCCCAGCACCGTGGTCTCCCGTTTCAGCGACAAGGACCGTAAACACCGACAGCCTGAGGAACGATTCAAGATGCGAAACTTACTTTTAATCAGCAGCTCTCGCGTGCACGGCACTGAATTCTTAGAACACTGCCGAGAGGCGATCGCTGAACATCTTCAGGGTTGCCAATCGCTCCTGTTCATTCCCTACGCCCTCAAAGAGCACCAGCAATACGCTGACCTTGTCGCGTCTGCCCTCGCGCCCCTTGGCATTTCGGTCAATTCAATTCACGCCTCAACCGACCCCGTCGCCAGCGTCCAGCAAGCAGAAGCCATTTTCATTGGCGGCGGCAATACGTTCCGGCTGTTAAAAACAATCTATGATCTGCAATTGCGAGAGGCCCTGCGAGACGCAGTGCAGGGAAGGGGGACGCCGTATATGGGTAGTTCCGCAGGGACCAACATGGCCTGCCCAACGATCCGCACCTCCAACGACATGCCGATCGTGGAACCCCCCTCGTTCGAGGCGTTGAACTTCATTCCCTTCCAGATCAATCCGCATTTTCTTGATGCAGACCCAAAATCAACCCACAAGGGAGAGACTCGGGAGCAACGCATTGCTGAATTCCACGAAGAAAACAACACCCCCGTCTTGGGCTTGCGCGAAGGGAGTTGGCTGAAAATTAACAACGAGCAATGCACTCTCCACGGAGAAACTGGCGCTAAACTATTTCACCCCAACACCAGTCCTTCGGAACTTCACTCCGGCGATCACAGCAACCTTGTTTGACATTCTTGGCAACCACCGGAAGCGTTTAGGATCGACATTCCCCCACTCTATTGGTTCGCTTCCACACGTTTTGCTAGTTCATCCAAAGCGATTTGAATTCGATTGCAACTGCGCTGGCGACCAAGAATTGCCAGCGTATCAAACATGCCAAACCCTGCCGCTTTTCCGGTCACTGCCACGCGAAGTGCGTGAATAATATCGCCCACGCCAACCCCCTGGGCTTCACAGAACCCATGGAGTTCGGCCTCGAGCGAGGGAGCATCAAAACTATCGGCAGCATTCAAGACCTTGTTGAATTCAGCAAGTAAAAAACCAGCATTTTCTGGTTTAACCATTCGCTTCTGAAACGGTTTGTCTTCGAATTCCATGTCTTCGTCAGCAATAAAAAAAGTATCAAATTTCAAGATATCGCCTGCCATGCAAATTCGATCCCCCGCCGCTTCGACAATTTGAGAAATCACATCTCCCTGCTCGCAAGCGACCGGATCGCTAACCAAATCCGCTTTCTGCAAAAACCCCAAACACATTTTTGTTTTTTGCTTTAACGGCAGGGCGTTCATGTAAGACGCTTGAAACGACAACAGTTTTTGACAATCAAAACTAGCTTCACTCCGCACGATTCGATCGGCTGAAAAATGCTCTAGCATTTCTTCGCGTGAAAAATTCTCTGTTTTATCGTCAAGCGACCAACCAAGCAGAACAAGATAATTCAGAACTGCATCGGGGAGAAATCCGATGTCACGGTAGAAATCAACCAGTACAGGATTAAAGGAATAGGGGTCTGCCTCGACACCGATCCTCTTGGCAATTTCAGCACCTGACTGATAAAGCCGTTTGAATTCTTTGTTATTTAAGTACTGGTCAATTTTCCTTTTACTTAATTTATTCTTGCTTCCTGGTTCCGCAACAAATGGGACATGCGCGTACTGAGGCATTTCATAACCAAGAGACTGCAGAATAAAAACCTGCCTTGGCGTATTTGAAAGGTGCTCCACAGCCCGCACGACATGAGTCACTTCAAAATCATGGTCATCCACGACATTGGCAAGATGATACAAACACGTCCCATCGCCCCTTTGTATGACATGATCCGACTCTCGCCCCCAGTCAAAAGAGACGTCACCGCGAACCACGTCGCGAAACTCACATTTTCCCTCACGTGGCATTTTCAGACGCACGACAAAAGAACGTCCTTGTGATTCAAATTCGGCCGCCTGTTCATCCGTCTCTGCCATCCAAGTACGGCTGTAAACAAAGTCTCGTTTTTCCTTTTCAGCCGTCTCGCGTTCGGCTGCCATTTCTTCTGGGCTGGAATAATCCCGATACGCATGCCCCGACGCCAATAATCTTTTGGCCGCAGTTTGATAGTGCTCCAATCGCTGAGATTGAAAATAGGGCGTATGAGGCCCACCGACTTCCGGGCCCTCATCCCAATCCAATCCCAACCAGCTGAACCCATCAAGAATCGGCTGCAGCGTATCTTCTAAATTACGGCGCGTGTCGGTATCGTCAATGCGAAGGATAAATTGCCCTCCAGCCTGTTTTGCCAACAACCAATTAAAAAGGGCCGTTCGGACGCCTCCAATATGAAGGTAACCCGTTGGACTCGGAGCAAAGCGTGTGCGAATCGTCATAAAATCGTCGTCGATCGATAGCGGATTTTCGAAATAGTAATGAGCCAATCAGTCTCTTTAGAGGGATTCAAGCCTCCACACAGACTCTTTAAACGCGGGCTTCTGACGATATCTTAGGCGAACAACGCGTTCAGGTGAAGGAGAAGCGGCAGCTTCAAAATCAAGCCGCTCTTCGCTGTTGCTTTTTAAGCTTTCGCTGCTTTCGACGCTCAGACTTGGACATCTTGATCGATTCCAACATCTCAGGAACCTCCGGCGATTGGCTGGACTTAGACACTTCCAGTTCCTCAAGCCGACGTTTCTCTTTCGCGCGGGATGCCGCCGCTAACTCTTTCAAAATCTCCGAAGGAGACTTATCTCGATCCGAAACTGGCTTTGATTTTTTCGTTGATTGAGCAGACGTTTGGACCGACTGGTTATTTCGTTTTGTCTTTGCCTTTGGCTGCTTCGTCTTGGGTGACGGGCTTGCAACTGGAGCGAACTCAAGAACCTCTTCTTTTATTTTCTTTTTAGAATTTACAACGGGCACCGATGGAGACGGAGCCGCCACAGCAGCGGAATCGAGTTCGTTAGCTTTTTCTATCGCGGAAACTTTCTTTGGCTTCACTCGCTGCTTAATTAATCCATGGGCGTCAAGAAAAACATATCTCGCATAAGTAATGTGAGCCAAAAACAAACCAGTCGTTCCAAACAAAAGGCAATTACCAAGCATCGTGTTGGGGCCCAAGTCAGCCAGGGCTTCCTTCGCCACTGGATACTGCAGAACGATGGCCGCTACGTAAGCGGACCAAACAAAAATCACCAGAACTAAAGAACCGAGCGAAGCACGCACCTCATAAATTCCACGCACCGTTAGAACACTCAAGGCAACCAATTTAAGCGCAAGTGGAATCCAAGCCCGGTTGGCAGACTCACCGATGAACATTCGGCGAGTCAAATCACCAAGAACGCCGGTTAAATCTGAAACGCAATTAATACTGGCCATGATTAAGATCACCGCCATCCACCCCCAAAGCCGATAGGCACCTCGATAATCATCGCAACGGTGCTTTCGCAGCGCGTAGATCTGAAGACTCGCCACTCCAGTAATGATTAACAAGAATGAAGAAAACCAGCTTGCCAAACTTCCTTGTCCTCGAATCGCAAGTAATCGCGTCCCCGACTCGCCGAGATACGCTGACCACTGACTGCTCTGCCTCGCCAAAAACGTGACCAGCCAAAGCACCGTCAACAATCCGAGAACAACCAACAAATAAGAACAGATTCGCTTGGGTATCAAATCCGTTGTTTTTGGCTGGCAACGGCGGTTTGCACCAAACGCATAATGGCGGGATTGAGTCTTCAGTAACCGGCCACCCTGGGGCGATTCACGCTCAGAATCAACGCATGCTTCAACTCCGACCGGCACAACCGGATCCATCGCCAACCTGCGTCGTCGCGCATCATTTCGCCTGAATGCCATAGAAAAGCAACCCCCAAAACACCGTATCCTCTATTGCTATTCGGCAACTATCGATCACTAGGGTTAACAAACGCGACGCAAGCCGACTGAATCCTCAAAATACTCAGACCTCTGCAACGATCGGGTTGGTAAGAACGCCAACGCTTTCGATTTCGACTTCTACTGTATCACCCGACTTCAAAAAGACTGGCGGCTTCCTACCTGCTCCCACTCCCGGCGGCGTCCCGGTAAAAATCAAATCCCCAGGTGCTAGCGTCATAAATTGCGAGAGATGACTGATCAGAAAGTCAATCTGAAAGATAAGCGAGGAAGTATTCGAGGATTGCACAACTTCTCCATTTAAACGGCAACAAACGTTCAGCTGATGAGGGTCCTTTACTTCGTCTTTGGTCACCAAAAAAGGCCCCAAAGGAGCAAAAGTATCGAATGTCTTCCCTAGTAACCATTGCCCTCCAGGCTTTCCCTTTTGCCAATCACGGGCAGAGATGTCGTTACCGCAACAATACCCAAAAACGTGATCCATCGCCCGCTCTCGGGGAATATGCCGACCCGATTTCCCAATCACTACGACCAACTCTGCCTCGTAATCCACTTGGTTACTGATGGCCGGCAAAACGATGTTATCGCCGGAGCCAATAATAGCCGAAGGAAACATGCTAAAGACAACGGGAATTTCAGGGGGCTCTCCACCCATCTCCCGCGCGTGGTCGGCGTAATTCTTCCCAATGCAAATCACTTTGTTGATGTCCTTAAGCGGCGGATTGAGATGCACCTTGTCTAGTCCTACCTCGACCGCACCTTCAAAACCATTTGCCTCAAGCTCCGCTAAAGCCACCTGAGCCTGCTCGGAAGACAGGTACGCTTCAATACGGCTTGGGATTCCATGTATTTCTGGATCTAGCAGGAGGCAACTACCGCTCCCAAGAATAATTCCAACTCTTTGCTGTCGCCGATAGGTAATCGATGCCAATTTCATTTTTGAACCTCAAAACTCTAAGACCGAGACGCTACCTAAATCCTCAATATGCTCACAACCGGCAGGACTAGAATCGCATCGCACTTATTGAAAAGTTGAATTTAATTCTAATACCTGAATCGGCAATGCGTACCTGTCGCAACCTACGATTACAGACCGGTTCCCCCAAACCGTCTCACTCCAGTAATTAGTCGCTAAAAACCCTATCCAACGACCTCAGCTGAACTTATGTCAACCTCGCCACCCACCGACAACTCTACGTTTCGGCCTCCGATTGTCGTAAACGCCGCCCCCACTCACGGGGAGACTATCGTAAAATTATTCCAACAGTCTTTGCTCGCCAACCTCCAAGACGGCGTCATTTTCGTCGACAACCGGATGAATGTCATTAGCTGGAATAAGAAACTTGAATCGATGACCGGAATTAGTTGGGGCAAAGTAGAGGGTTTGAAAATGACCCCGCAATTAGTCGGGTTCTCAGCTTCTGATGGAACCACAATCCTCGACTCCAATAACCCGCTGCTTACGGCGCTTAAAACGGGCAACTCCATTGAGGGTGAATATCGACTCGTCGGCCGCAGTGGCCGACAACACAAAGTTGAAATGTCATTCAATCCAGTCATCGATGCTCGGGGACAAATTCATGGCGGCGTCGTCTTGATACACGATGCGTCGGTCCAACTTGATCTTCAGCGTCAACTCAAAGACTTATACCGCTTTTCGATGCTAGACCCACTGACTCAAGTCTCCAACCGGCTCGAATTTGAAAAAGCGATGGAGGAATTTGTCCGGGCCCGCCACGCGTCCGGATTCAAATGCAGCTTGATCGTAACCGACATCGATTTCTTTAAGAAAATCAACGACAATTTCAATCACCATATTGGCGACCTCGCTTTAGTCGCCTTTGCCGATTTATTACGAAAATTTGTTCGTACAGAAGATGTAGTGGCGCGATACGGAGGTGAAGAGTTTGTAATCATTTGCGCCGATTGTGATCTAGAGTCAGCATCACAAAGAGCTGAAGAAATTCGTCAGGAATTGACCGAAAGCCCCCAACCAATGCTCAACGGGCAGTGCATTACCGCCAGCTTTGGCGTCGCAGAAGTTGAAGACAACGATACTGCAACCGATCTTTTCGTGCGAGCCGATAGCGCTCTCCTCGAAGCAAAAGAAATGGGGCGCAATCGAGTCGTCGCTGCACAGGCCTCTATTCTCCCCGGAAGACCCGACATGAAAAAGGTCGACAGCGCTACCCTGGGGATGTCTTGGCGAAACATCGCAAACAGCACACTCCTCTGTGAAGAGTACACAACCTCGACCCCGCTCTCGGTCATCATCGAAAAACTTCGTGGTTACATTATCGAAACGGAAGCTGAAATCCGCACGGTCGATTCTGATTTTGCTTCACTCAATATTGAACGATTTGATCGCAATAAACGGGGACGAAAAGGACGGTTTATCCTCGAAATCGAATTCAATGAAAAAATCATTCACCTCGATAAAGAAACAAAACGTCGAGAGACCCAAACAGTTCTACGGGTCAACATTCGCGAGCAAAAAAAAGGCTGGTTCTCGGCAAACGCGAATGAACTAGCTCCCGATGTTATTGCGGAACTTCGCCGGCATTTAATGATTACCGAAGTCGATCTAAAGTTGAGACCGAAACCAATTGGTTTTGCCGCAAAAGGACGTTGAAACTGGCCTCCCACTTTTCATTTCACGGATTTGGCAGACGAAAGCTCAAGCTTTTTTCGTTAATTGCAGCCGGCCTCGCTCCAAAGATGTGACGAAACTAGCCCCCAACGACCACTTGATCACCGCTGGCCACTCTTGCGTTACCACCCGTTATCAAAGAAAACCCTGTGCGGTTACCGCAGCGACGGACGCCGACTCGTTTTTTCAAAACCAATGCGGTCGGCAAAACTCGGATTCGGCACATTTCCAGCTAATTCCACCGGCTCTCAGTGTATTGTCAATCGCGGAGGCATTGGCTATTCTGTCCGAACGCGAGATCAATAAAAACATTTGACGAACCAATATTTGCACAGAGGAAAACATGGCTTACTCACTCCCAGAATTACCATTTGCATACGATGCCCTGGAACCACACATCGACGCGAGAACAATGGAAATCCATCACGGCAAACATCACAATGGCTACGTTACGAAAGTGAACGCCGCGCTCGAAGGGTCTGACTTGGCCGAAAAATCGATCGAAGACGTGATCGCCGATCTAAACAGTGTTCCCGAGTCAGCACGCGGGGCGGTTCGGAATAATGGCGGCGGGCATGCTAACCACTCACTCTTTTGGTCAGTCATGAGTGCCGAGGGCGGTGGCGAGCCAACCGGAGAATTGGCTGACGCGATCAACTCCGAATTTGGAAGCTTTGACGGCTTCAAAGAAAAGTTTGCCGCTGCTGCGGGCACTCGCTTTGGAAGTGGCTGGGCGTGGCTAAGCGTCGATAACGGGAAACTGGTTGTTGAGAGTACGCCCAATCAAGACAATCCACTCATGGAAGGGCGTACGCCTATCCTTGGCCTCGACGTTTGGGAACACGCCTACTATCTTCATTACCAAAATCGGCGACCAGACTACGTGGGAGCATTTTTTAATGTAATCGACTGGAATGCTGTCGCGGCCCGATACGCTGCTGCGAAGTAACCGAACAACGATAGCTCGGCACCTAAGTGCCAACGGACAAATCGAAAGGCCATGCAATTGCATGGCCTTTTTTTATGCTAGCAACCACGAACCGTCACGCATGCTTTGTTTTCGCAAGTCTCGATTTAAGAAAACCGTCCATGATGGACCGATCGCGTCGACATTGACGAAATTTGCCACCCTCTCTAAGATTCGCCACGCGAAAACCCGTTTTGCGAGTTTCTGAACGAGTAAATTTGAGTTGAGTGATATGAAACCCCTTCAAACAACAAAATCTAATTTGCTGATGTGCTGCATAATTATTGGCACGTTATCAATTTCGGCAGGCTGCAAAACAACGTCTTTGACCAAACCTCAACCAAAAAATTTCAAGTTTTGGGAAACGGAAGACAAACTCAGCGCTAGTGAAAACACTAAAATGCCCCCACCTCCAGCTCGCCATTTCTCCCCGAGCCCTCTGGACTCAGCGCAAGAAGACATCGTCATGGATTTGAAATCGCCATCCGCGGAAGACAGACAACCCATTGGCAGCCTCAATGACCTGCGAAGAGAAATAACCAATGTCTCCGAAGACTCCCGAAACCCAATTCGTAAACCCTACGAGTTATCTGGCCTATCAACGAATCAACCAGCAAGCTTTGGCGGTCGAGATTTGCCAAAAGTTAAACCAAATGGATTCGCCCCACAATTAAAAAGCAATAACAATGACTTCATCTCCAATCAAAACACAGCGAAAAACAGTTCGCAACTGACCCCTGGATTCAAGGCTCCCAACTCAGCAACACCAGCAGGGACCCCGAATATGCTCTCCTACGGCGGTTCCCTCAATAAAAATCCGGCATTTTCGTTTAACAATGGCAAAGGCGAAAAATCATTACCTGAAACGAAATTTGATTCACCTGAGCAAAGCCAATTAAAATCTGAATTGTTGACGGCACAGGAGCAATTAAGAGCTCTACAAAGTAAAGGCTTCGCTGCTAACCCAATGAAACCAAATCCACCTAAACTCCCTTCCACCGCTCCAATCAACGATTCGATTCAAAGTCCAAGCCAACCATTCGTTAAGCCCGCCAAACCACCTTACTCTTCGACCGACTTCGAGTCATTTGTACAAAAGCCGCTCCCCCAGACTAGCCTCAATCAATCAAATGGATTCAACAAAACCTTTCCGCCTCAAGCCTTGAAAGTCGCCGAAGCCCAACAGATCCCACCAGCCATCACAAGATTTGACAACAAATCAGCGGTTCAAAAAACAAGCATCGAAGTTGACCTTCCACCTTCAATTTTGCACGGAAAAAGCTCCTACGCTCCTGGTAGCACTAAAAAGCTAATCCCAAAATAAACATCACATTGGGATCGGATACTCTATTGGAAACTGCAGATTGACAATCTCACCTGATTTTGCCCTTGGGTAGCATGACCATCTTCGATGAAGAAAAAATTTGCGACGCACTTCCTTTCACACACATCGAAGTTCATTCTCAAATCCACTCTACCAACGACCGCGCAATTGAACTGCTTCGTCAATCAGCACTCAAGTCGCCTGCACTGATTATTGCCGAGTCCCAAACCAAAGGACGCGGACAACGCAGTCGCAAATGGTGGTCTGATGCGGGCAGCTTGACGTTTTCTTACATACCCTCGCCGACGACAGAAACCAGAACAGACAAGCGGCCCACCACGCCCTCAGGGCTAATCTCGCTGGCTTCCGCTTTGGCAGTCGCTAACGCTCTAGCATCTATCGAACCGACTCAAGTCTTTGAGATAAAATGGCCTAATGATGTGATGGTCAATCAGAGCAAAATAGCAGGCATTCTGGTCGAATCCGTCTCCACTGAAACAGACTTATTTTCAGTGATTGGGATCGGTGCAAATATCAACAATTCAAATATGCCAACATTGCAAGCCATGGACGATCAGCGGAAATCCATGGGAACAAGTACAGCCACCAGCCTTGCCCAAGTATCTGGAAACGCCAACTCCCTCTCTGAAGCACTTATCAAAATTCTAGTTGAACTAAAAAAACAAATTTCAATCGTCAATGAAAACCCACTGGAAATTGTCGAACAATTTAATCAAGTACTCATGTATCGTGAGCAAGCGATTCTCGTCGCTTCCCCGTCTGGCACAACGCTCAAAGGAACCTGCCTTGGCATCACCGCAAACGGAGGATTGCGAATAAAAACTGAAAATCAAATTAAGATCATTCACAGTGGATCCGTCCAGAAACCAGATTCCTCAGGATAAAAACAGCCCTCTGGGAAAGCGATTGCGACTTATTCCCCAATTGAACAATTTTTATTTACCTGCCAATACTGGAATATTTTTCAGTCCGGTGTCAAAATGATTAAATGGCATCGGAACCCAATCGAATAACGAGTCTGAGGCCATCCCCAATCACGTCAGCCAAAAAACTGACAGGGTTGCAATTGAGCCATTCACTGAACGCTGAAATCACATCGCAGGAATAACAACCATGCCGCTTTTCGAAGTTGAAACCGACGCACACATCATCATCACCTGGGCGGACGATGAGGGAACAGCAACCACGGTAGCTGCCGATTGTTACCCTGGAGAAAATATCGTCCGGCTCACCAAACGCCCACGAAACAGCTGGGTAATCTCGAAGGGTGTGCTTGGCATCACTGCCGAATCTGATCCCTGTGGCGTCGCCCGCGACTGTCTCGCCAAAGCGGCGGGAGACAAAGTGCACGCTATCCGGCTGTACATGCAAGAAACAGGAACGGATCTCGAACAGGCTCGAAAATCTATCGAGTCCAACATGGTTATGGGCTGGTAGGCAAAACGTACGACGGGAACCGGCTCACCCCGTCGTTGCCACTGGGAAATCCACCTGCATTCGAACCAGCAATTTCATTCCAAAAGCTGCGCGAGACTCCGGCACTTAAGATCGCTTGTGACACACTCACTTCTGCCCTGAAATCTCAACTCAATTCATTACCATGACGAGCCTGATTTCACTAAAGCAAATCACTAAATCCTTTAAGTCAATACGAGCCCTTGACGGCGTTGACCTCGAAGTTCAAGCGGGCATTACGGGGCTCCTGGGACCCAACGGGGCTGGCAAATCCACACTGATTAAACTGCTACTCGGTTTAGTCAAACCATCCAGTGGCACGGCATCCTTCCTTGGCTACGACGTGATGAAACAAGGACGCCAAATCCGCAATCGGATCGGATACATGCCCGAAGACGATTGTTATATCTCCGGACTCTCTGGCGTCAACGCGGTTCAATTCTCTGGCTGTCTGTCTGGAATCCCAAAAACCGAATCGCTCCGGCGAGCCCACGAAATCTTAGATTTCTGCGACATGAAGCAAGAGCGCTACAGAATGGTTGACACCTATTCCACCGGGATGCGCCAAAAAATAAAATTTGCCTCAGCAATCGTGCACGACCCCGAATTCCTTATACTCGATGAACCAACCTCTGGATTAGATCCAGAAGAACGTGAGACGCTCTTAAAACGAATTCGTTTACTGGCTTCTAAAATGGGAAAGTCCGTCTTGATTTCGACCCATATTTTGCCGGATGTCCAAGCCATCTGCGACGACGTTGTGATACTGTCCCAAGGCAAGGTCAAGCTCAGCGAATCCTTAGCAACACTCACACGCACCGCCGAACCTTCATTCTGCATTCGAGTCCTCGATAACTTGGATCGACTTGCCGATGCGCTTGAAAAACATGATGTCGAAGTGAGCAAAAATCCAGATGGCACCTTAACAGTTGCCAGTCAATCACCAGAATTACCAGAGACCATCTGGAGCGCGGCCTACGACGCGCAGGTTAGCATTCAATCACTTATTCCAGCTCGCAACTCACTCGAAGAGGTCTTTCTCTCAACCGTAACCGATCCCCCTGAAAACGGAGGGACTACCTAATGCCAATCAATGACGTCGGTTACAGAAAATTAAAAAATGGTGACACCTCGTCACTTTTTCGCTGGTTTGCAATCTGCGATATCGGAGTGCAACTCGCGCTGAAATCTAAATGGGTCAAACGAATCATGCTCTCCGCCTGGCTCCCAGTGACTTATTGGGCCCTAGGCTTCTTTTTGGTCGAAAAAGCAATCGTCGCTGACCAAATTTCGGCCATGAGTCAAGGCGTCGACTTGAATCAAGTTACCTCGCTGGCTCTGCAAGAATCAATAACCAACCGGTTTTCGTTTTTCCCTGGTTTCGATGACCTTCAGGAAGTGTTTAATACCGACGACCTCGCGGAAATTCGCAACACCGTCTGGCGATGGATGCTGATGACATTTTTTAGATACCCGCAAGCCATTATCATTTTGTTTCTAATCGGATTCATTGCTCCGTCGCTAATCTCCCAAGACATTCGATCGCGGGCATTCTTACTCTACTTCTCCCGTCCGATTTCCAGACTTGAGTACATCTTTGGCAAGATTTGTGTTCCCTCAATTTTTATAATTTTGGCAACGACTTTACCAGCGCTAATCCTTTACATCATTGCACTGTTAATGTCCCCTGATATTTCGACGTTACCCCAAACCTGGGATATTCCACTGCGGATCATCATCGCCACTTTTGGCTTGGTAATCCCCACGTCTGCCGTTGCGCTAATGCTGTCATCCTTGACCCAAGAGAGTCGATTCGCGAACTTTTCATGGTTCGCAGTCTGGGGGTTAGGCCACGGGGCTTGGTTGACAATTGTTCTCGCGACTTCTCTGCAAATGGGGCTCCCGCTATTCCATCCCGATGTCATGCAAAGTGAAATCGTATCCAATTGGTCTGCTATTTCGCTATACAACAGTCTTGGCAGCCTGCAGTCCTACATATTTGGATTTGAGACTTTCGCTGAATCCTGGCGTGGAATCATTTCACTTTTTGGAATCACCGCATTCTCCATGACGCTCCTTTACCGAAGAATATCATCGCCGATGTAGCACGCTGCTCAACAGAAAGACGGGTCCTTTTGGCGACGCAGTAAGACAATCATGATTGAATTAAAAAACACAACGAAACTTTACAAAGATGTAATCGGGGTAAACGACATCTGTTTGAACCTGCAGGCCGGAACCTACGGCCTTTTGGGGCCCAATGGTTCTGGGAAAACAACGTTGATCAACTTAATCCTTGGTCAACTCAAACCGACAATCGGATCGGTAACACTTTTCGGTGAGAATCCCTGGAAAAAAAGCAAACTATTACGTCGCATTGGACTCTGTCCTTCAGTAGAGATTAATTACCCAAAAGCCACGGGATTGGAATGGGTTACCTACATGGTTCAGCTGCATGGTTTTCGTTTTATGGAAGCGGAAAAGAAAGCTAAAGAGTCACTCGACTTCGTGGGACTTAGCCATGCGATGAATCGACCGATGAGAAATTATTCGCTCGGCATGCGGCAGAGGGCAAAAATCGGGCAAGCAATCGCACATGATCCCGAACTGTTAATTCTTGACGAACCGTTTAACGGCCTCGACCCAATTGGTCGCCATGAGATGTCCGTTTTCTTAAAAACATGGGCCTCTCAAGGAAAAGGATTGATTCTTGCAAGTCATATCCTGCATGAAGTCGAGGCAATCAATCCGTCGTTCTTGCTAATTTCCGGGGGGCGACTACTCGCCTCAGGATCTCCTGCCGAAGTTCGGAACATCCTCGCCGACACGCCTTATGAATTGACAATGCGCACCTCAACTCCTAAACAACTGGCGACATTGTTAATCGAGCATTGTGAAATTGAGTCTCTCAAATTCACTTCTAAAACCGAAATCTTGCTCTCCACTCGTTCGGCCCCCCAACTCTTCAAGGTCATTCCGGAAATCATCCACCAACATCAAATTTCGATTACCGCAATTCGATCGACCGACGATTCACTCAACACGCTCTTCTCGATGCTGATGAAACTTCATCGAGGTGAAATAATGCAAGGAGGGCTGTCATGAAAAACATCCTTCAAAATGCGATAGCAACCTGCCTGTATGAAATCCGCAGTTCATTCACGATCCAACGCACCTCCGTGTCACTTGTGCTCGCACTATTCCCCCCAACGATGCTAGGGCTCTTAATCCTTGGTGCTAGATTCTCGAGAGCCGGAGTCTCTAATTCCATCCTTCAAGGTTTTACACCGTTACTTACGATCACATTGACTGGCCTAGTATGCCTTCTGTCTTTGATCTTGTGGGCAACTCCCAATGTAAGTGCGGAACTGGAAGGAAAGAGCTGGGTATTCATTGCCAGTCGGCCCGGGGGAAGAATTTCAATTTTCCTCGGAAAATATCTAGCCGCGATCAGTGTTTCGTTCACAATCTGCATTATCGCAATTTCACTTTGCACATTTTTGATTAATAGTCAGCTACCCACTGGAGATGCTGTAAAGTTTTGGATTTCCCTGTCCGGTCTCTTTTTCCTCGCATGCCTCGCCTATGGAGGAATATTTTCGTTATTGGGCGTACTGTTCATCAAACGCGCCATGACATTTTCAGTCGGATTTGTAATTGGCGCCGACCTTATCATGGGTTCTGTGCCAGGCGTTCTAATGAATAAGTTTTCCATTCGCTATCATCTCCAGGAAATTTCATTAGTTTGGCTTGGATGGTTTCTCCCTAGTAATTCCGAAACCGGCTATCGAGCGATTTTTGGCGAAGGCTATTCTGTGACCGCTCACATTTTGATCATCTTCGGAGTAACGCTGGTAACGCTCTGCATCGGCGCATGGGCGATTGTGAATCGCGAGTACATTACAGCTTACGAAGCCTAAACCAGACCTTCCACAACGATACTCCTTGGTTAATTCCCACGACGACCCGAGCTACCATGGCTCTATTTTCCAGCGACTCACGACCGTCGCTCCATCCTCCCTCATTCGAAACTGGATCGCGCCATCGCGATCCGTTCTCAATACAGCCTTCCGCGCTTTAGAAAAATCTCGCTTCATCGATTCGCTCACTCGGTTCCGCCCACAGCTAATAACAACATATTGGGGGGATGCCCAGTTAACGAATTCAGCAGGAAGACTATTCGCACTTCCATGGTGAGCCGCCATGAGAATTTCACATTCAATCGGCTTCCGAACCAGCAATCGATTCAAGCCTTCCTCCTCTAAGTCACCAGGCAGGAGGATACGTTTCCCACCGTATTCCATCATCCAAACTATACTATTGGTATGGTAACAGTTCACCTAAAGCCAAGTAAAACAGGCACTTCCCTACATTCAGTCACACAATAATCACACAAACAGGCTAAACGGCACGAGACGGAGCCTCAGCCACCAACTAGGAGAAGCTATGACTCGTAAACACGAAGACGAAACGCCCGAAAGAAAAGCCGTAAGGGTTTGGCTCGATGAGTTAGAGAGCCGATTCAGCATTGACAGCTCTGGGCAGATTATCCGAAGGAGCGATGGGCAAGTGATCAAGTCGGACAAGCTGTGGACGCTGAAAAAGAATAACCACAGAGAACAGCTCCCGGCTGGCCTTTTCGCGTGGTTCCACCATGCTAAGGGGGATATTCCCGACCATAGCAGGACATCGAAAAACGGTCGCTATTTCATGGAAGACCTCGTTAGCTGTGAAACGCCAGCAGAGCGAAAGGCTCGAGAGCACGAGGTCTATAAAGCTTGGTGCGTCCAAGCCAGTAGGATCCGATTCGAGTTTGGTGAGGATGCATATCAGGATTTCACGACTA
>CALKCK010000042.1 GCA_938083195.1 uncultured Pirellulaceae bacterium
ATTTAAAAATCGAAACAAAGGAATCAATACGGAATCACTCCCGCGGTTCTGGGACGCACAAACAGCGTGCCTCGATGCAATCCCTGACTGTGGGATGGTCGTTATTACCGACATCACCGGGAACGTGAACGACATTCACCCAAGAAACAAACGAGACGTCGGGGCACGTTTAGCTCGCTGGGCGATGGCCAAAAACTATGGAGATTCCAACATGGTCTACTCCGGTCCAAAATACAAAACGATGTCCGCCAAGGGCAATCAGGCCATACTCGAGTTTGATTATTCGGGTTCCGGTTTAAAATCACTCGACGGAAAACCACTCTCTCAATTCATGATCGCTGGTGGCGATAAAAAATTCGTCGAAGCCACAGCTAAAGTTGTTGGGAATACAGTCGTAGTCGAGGCAGCGGGAGTCGACAAACCAACCGCCGTCCGATTCGGCTGGGAGGAAACCGTGATTGGAAATTTAGGAAACCAAGAAGGACTACCAGCGATTCCTTTTCGAACTGACAGTTGGTAATACGGTAGATTGGCGAGCGTCTGGATGACCAAAATCCCGGCGCTCCGCCAACTTGTTTTTCGTTCAAATCTATTTGGCCAAAACCATCGGCGACGACGATTTAAGTGTCGATGCCGATCGCTGCTCGGTACCGCGACTGGCATCATTACCAAGTCTCTCGATCGCTTGCCGTGCAATGGTCTGCATTTTCGTCACCACTTCCGGATTCGATTTGGAAACGTCGCTCTGCTCAACCGGGTCATCTTTTAAGTTAACTAATTTTGCGGGACGTCCGGGCCGCTCAGTGTTTGGGGTAGTCCAATTCGGATGCGTCGCTTCCAGAGGAAGGTGATACTTCCAGTCACCCATGCGAATCGCCTGCAATTGCCGACGACGATAATATAGAAACGACTCATATTCTGATTTCGCGCCCTCGTGGCCTAGTATTAAATTCGTGATATCGAATCCATCGATTTTTTGTTTGGGCAGTTCTGCGCCTGCCAATTTGCAAAAAGTAGGCAACAAATCCATCGTGGTTGCCAATTCGGTGCAGACGGTTCCCGGTTTAACTCGGCCTGGCCATTTCGCCAGCATCGGAACCCGCATCCCTCCCTCCATCGTCGACCCTTTTATTCCTGATAGAGGTTGATTCGAGCCTCCATTGCGACCATTGGATCCGTTGTCAGAAGTGAAAATCACTAACGTGTTATCGGCAATTCCCAAACGATCAAGACTGGCTAGGATTTGACCTGTCGACCAATCGATTTCTTCAATGGAATCGCCGTACCGACCGTTGGCACTTTTTCCTAGAAAATCTGGAGATGCGAATAAAGGAAGATGCGGAAACGTGTGCGGCAAATATACGAAAAACGGCTTCGATTTATTTTCCGTAATAAACTCAATCGCCGCTTCGGTGTAACGCTTGGTAAGAGTCGACTGATCAGCGGGTGCTTCGATCACAGTGCGCTGTTCTACCAAAGGAAGGGGGGGATCTCCCCTGCCCTTGGATTGCATATCGTTGGAATAAGGAATCCCAAAATAGAAATCGAATCCGTGCTCGGTGGGCAAATGCTCGGGCTGATCTCCTAAATGCCACTTACCAATACAGGCCGTCGCATAACCTGCCGACTTCAATGCTTCAGCAATCGTAAGTTCCTCGGGGTTTAAACCTCGCCGACTGCGCGGGATAAGGACCCAGTGCCCCGTATAATCTTCATGCATTCCAACTCGACGAGCATAGCAGCCGGTCATCAAACTTGATCGTGACGGCGTACATACAGGGCTGGAAGAATAAAAATCTGTAAACTTAACCCCTGCCTTGGCCAACTGGTCAACATTGGGAGTCCGATTCTTCTCAGACCCGTAGCAACCGAGATCTCCATACCCAAGATCATCGCAGAAAATGACAATCAGGTTAGGCTGATCCCGCTCTTGCGCGGTGCCGACTCCACTCAGTAAAGCAAAAAATAAAATTAGGACTAGCTTCATTTTGGTTTCCCTTGGACACAAGTTCCTGCACCGGAGCGCAACGTCACATAAAAATCGTGATTAGCCTATCACTTAGATGATTCAGGCTTCGCGGACGCAGCCTTTTGATTCACCGAAGGGGAATTCTCTTTTTTCCGCATAACAAATTCTACCGCTGTGAACTTATTCAACTTTGGAATGCTGACTTCGAGGACTCCGTTTTGAACGACCATCCCTTTTGTTTCAAGGTAGCGAACATCGCGATCCGCTCCATTTTTGCGGTCAATATCTTTTGTGATCACACGCGCGTAATATCGACTGCCATCGAAAAACCCCTCGCCCTTGAATTTACCAACTGACGATTCATTGTTGTAGTATTTCCCGGATTGAATTTGAGCAGGAATCTTTATTTTAGCAGCTTCTTTGCCACTAGCACCGGAAGAGTAAACGAGCACGGTGAATCGATTTTCCGACCGGTTATAAGATGAAATTCGATAACGCTCGTTTCCCGTAAAACCTCGTCCCGTCACGGCAATATCATTCCCAATCTCCCCCGCCATTGCGTGCCGAATGACTTCATCTCGTCCAGACGAAATTTGGGCGTACCATTTCCAAATGTAATAATGCAAGTGATTTGGGTCCGAAGGATTGATGTAATCATCCACCGTGAAAATATTCCCGCCACCTTTGCCGATCTCGAAACGATCGTCAGGGCCTCGCAGACCGACTTTTGTTGTCACGATCCCTGCACCACCATCGTTTGCCTCAATGACAATCTCCGGCTGAAGTTCTGCAATCCGACCGTTGTAATCACGACGCTTAGTAAGCCCCATCGACCATCCACTGGAGTTATCCGACCACGGCAGATTAATGGTATTGAGTCCCCGCTGGAGACACTGACCGATGATGGTAACTGCTTTGTCATAGGCATCCACCTCGTTTTTTAAACCATCGCCGTTGACATCAACTGCACTCGAACCATCATCCCAGGAAATCCAGGATTCCGCCGAAAGCATCGCCTTCGCTTGGTATCCCGCCGCATCGAGTTTACCGCGAGCCAGATCATAATTTCCCCAAACTGACGGGACGTAACTACCATCCATACTTCCAAAACCGTCGTTTTGATCAGAAACGTTTAGATTCAAGGCATCGACCAAGCCCATCAATTTTGAATTGGAAACCATCAAACTATAAAACTGATCCACCGCAAATCCGCCCCGTCCCGACAACCCTTTTGTCACGGGACAATTTTCACACGGCGACATACCGCTTGTTGAAACGATGACGGGTGTAACCGGCTCTTGCTGATAAACAGTGCGAACCGCTTGAGCACCCGCAATTAAAATGTCGTTAATGATGAAGTCAATATCGGCTCCGTTCATCAACCCTTGCAAATTGGCTTCATGGGAAAGCTGGTACGCATTGACTCGTCCTTTAAAATGAGTGGCAATCCGTTTGACATACCCTTGAAATAAATCTTTCTTCGGTTTGAACCCGCCCGCTTTGCCGCTCTCCGATGCCCACGCGGGACAATGAAAAAACACGAACTCGACTTTGATTCCTTTTTGATTGCAAACCTCGACTGCCTTTTCAATCGTCTTCAAAGATGGCGAGGGATTATTGACGTAATCGGTAAACGCTTCTGTTGGCTCCATCGCCGACCAACTCACCCAAAACTGAGCGTAACTACTAGCGACAGATATGACCGGACGCTTGGCGTCGTACGCGTTGGCCAGCGGACGACCAAAAAACGGCTGCCACCTTACCCCTACGTGCATATGATCCCTAGTCCAGGCATAATCTTGGACTTCGCTATTTTTATCTGTGGCTTTGAGGAAACAACTGATTCCACCTCCCGCCTGCTCTTGCCCCAAAATCAATGGAGCACTACCGAACAAAATAGATACGAATAGGATTGGGAACAGAACCCAACAATTGGATAGCTGCATTACTTCTCTTTCGGTCAGTGGAGAGTTCATCACAAGATCCAACCAAACGTTGTAAAATCACTAATAACGTCAGTTTAATCTGCCGGCACATTGATAGCCGTACAATTCCAATCTATCAACTGAGTAATCCTGGAGTAGCGAAGGATGACATCAAAATTGTTTTTTCTTTCGGAAGTAGCCTGATACAATCCGATTAATGGGCGCACCGCTAATTAATTGTCATTCCAAAATCACCCTTATAAAATCACCCTTATACAGACGCAAAAGCAGACGCAAAATTTTTGGCTTTAAATACCCTCGGCATCTCTGCATTGAACCTGCGACTTATTTAACCAAAAAACTAGCACAAGAATCAACCGACTTAATTTCAATAACTGGCTACTGCTTTGGGCCAGGGATTCATGCTAATAAACGGCCTTCTAAACAAGTTGGCATGGGTTAAATAAACAGCTTACAATTAGAGTGCTTTACGACCTCGATTTACAAAAACCAACCTTCCATCCCAAATTGATCATGAATAAGAAATCGTCTCCTATCTCTCGCAGAACTCTTCTTGGCACCGGTGTTGCCGCCGCTGTTTCCGGTAAAGTCGCACTTGCCGGAGTGCAATCAAAACAAGAAAAACAAGACGTCAAGCGTGCGTTCGTCGATGGGTTAGCGCCTGGCTTTGAAGCGCTAGGCGAAGAACACTTTACACGCGTCAACTCGAATGATGACACTTGGACATTCAAAGACAATGTGATTGAGTGTACCGGTCGCCCCGTCAGTGTCATTCGCACAAAAAAACAATACACCAATTTTGAACTGGTCGCGCAATGGATGCATCACAAACCTGCGGGTAACAGTGGCATTTTTGTTTGGACCACACCGGCTTCCATCGAGAGGTTAACCAAGGCTGGTAAACCCGGCCTGCCACAGGGCATCGAAGTTCAAGTTCTCGATCTAGCCTACGGGCAACCCAACCCAGCCAACTGGTACACCAGCCATGGGGACGTTTTCCCCGTCGGTGTCAAAATGAAACCCTTTCCGCCTGTCGCGCCAAATGGATCAAGAAGCTTTCCAACCAAAGAACTTTCCAAAGGTGTCGGCGAATGGAACCATTACTATGTTCGCGCCATCAACGGTGAAGTTCGCCTGTGGGTCAATGGAGAAGAAGTTTCCGGTGGAACCCAGTGCGATCCCAAAACTGGATACCTCTGCTTAGAAAGCGAAGGCAGCCCAATCACTTTCCGAGATCTTCGATTACGTGAGCTACCTTAATTGATCTAGGGAAAAATTGGTGACTCAGTCATCGATTGTCAGGGACTGAAAATTTGCCAACACAACTAACTTAGTCCAGCGTAAAATCAATCCAATCGGACACTCTCAAACTTTGAGATCTCTGCTCAAGCCGCGAAAGCGAATGCATCCGTTGGGATTGATCTCCAAATCTAGCCCAACCTCGGGGTACGTAAAGTAACTTCAATCCAATCTTCTCGCCTGCTTTATTGCCCCCTACAAAAACTGGAGTCGTTGGACGTACCAAGCACGTTACCCCGCCTTAACCCACCAAGGAACGAGGTAAGCCAAAACCTTGTAAACCTCAGACTAAACTTGAAACCTACGGTATGATGGCCAACCATTCACCAAGATACCGACGAACCAATAACATGTACCGAACTTTAAAATTCCCCTTCCAATGCGCCTTGATCGCGAGCCTTCTCTTGGCTTCCTTTGACGCTCAACAGGGAATCGCCGCCTCCGACAAATCCCTTCACCCTGCTCCGGCATTCGGTAACAGGATGGTGCTTCAGCAAAACATGCCAATCCACATTTGGGGAACCGCTACGCCTGGTGAAGAAATTAGTGTTACTCTCGGAACTGAAAACAGCAGTGTTAAAACTACAAAAGATGGCAACTGGTCGGTAAAACTTCCTCCGAGAAAAGCAAGCTTCGAACCGCTTTCTTTGTCCATCAATGAAATTCAATTCGACGACATTTTGATTGGGGAAGTGTGGATCTGCGCAGGACAGTCCAACATGCAGTTTTCCCTCAAACAATGCGAGAGTGGAAACGAATTACTCCGCCGCGCGGACAATCCTAACCTGAGAATCATGCGCCACCAGGGCTTGCGACTGGTGGCTAAAGAGGGATACACCGAGCAAGAACTGAAGCGTTGCAACACAGATGATTTCTTTCAAACTGAGTGGGTCAAAAGTGACTTAAAATCTGCTGCATCAACCTCTGCTGTCGGTTGGATTTTTGCAGAGCAACTCCAGAAAAAACTTAACGTTCCCGTTGGAATTATTCAAATCGCGGTGGGTGGTTCGGCAATGAACAACTGGATTCCTCCTCGAGTCGCTCGCAAAAAACCCATCACCTCAGCACTCTATCGAGGAGACTGGCTCAACAACCAAGCAGTTTACCCCGCTCATCGCAACCGAGCGAAGCAGGCGATGAAACCGGTTATTGAACCAGACAAGGCCTACGTGATTGGAGAAACCCCCTATCGCTGGCTTTGCGAACCTGGCTTTCTCTTTGAAGCAGGGATCGCACCACTTCAGTTTCTTTCGTTCCAAGGAGTCCTTTGGTATCAAGGGGAATCCGATGCCTATAGTGAGCCCGCCGCCGCCGACGCCGCCCAGTTGTTTCCATTGCTAATCGAATCCTGGCGAAACCATTTCAACCAATGCGAGTTGCCATTTCTTTTTGTACAATTACCCGGTTTTAAAAATCCGGACTGGCCAACGTTTCGCGAGAGCCAACGACAAACCGAACTTTTGATTCCCAATACAATGATGGCGGTCACCATTGACCTTGGCGACAAAACAAATATTCACCCAAAAGACAAACGACCCATTGGAGATCGCCTGCTCCGACTGGCAATTAACAATGTCTACCAAGTCGGCCAAGAAACAAAGCGACTTGAATTCCCTACCGTCCACAACATCGAACATCTAGAAAACAAACTCATCATTAATTTCGACAATTGCGGCAGCGGGTTTTTGCCAGTCGAGGGAGGCCTCGTTGGTTTCGAAATTGGAGATGCGGACGGGAATTTCACAGCAGTTGATGCGGAACGGTCTGGGGATAACAGCATCACGCTTCCATGCCCAAAATCGAACCCGTCAATCGTCCGCTACCTTTGGGAAGGATACCCAAAAAACAAAGTGAAACTTTTCAACGAAGACGGCTTGCCAGTAGGGCCATTTAGCATCCCCGTGACTAAACTGCCTCTGAACTCACGCTCTTCAGCAAACCGTTCCCAAACTCCCCCAATCGTCGCCCATCGTGGTGCTTCGGCGGCCGCACCGGAAAACACCATCCCAGCATTTGAATTAGCCTGGGAGAAAGGTGCCGACGCAATCGAACTCGACTGCCACCTTACGGCCGATGGACATATCGTCTGCATCCACGACAAAGACACAAAAAAAGTAGCTGATAAAAATCTTGTTATTAAAAATTCTAAACTAGATGAGCTTCGCACCCTCGACGTCGGCTCGTGGCTCGATAAAAAATTCTCGGGGACCACGATCCCCACACTCATCGAAGCGATGGCAACCGTTCCATCCGACAAAAAAATATACATCGAAGTAAAATCCAATGCGTCTATTGTCCCAAAGCTGTTTGAAGACATCGAAAAGGCAAAACTGAACAAGGATCAGATTGTCATCATTTCTTTTGATGCGGAAGTCATTCGGCAAGTCGAATTAAAAGACCCGCTTTTAAAAACTTACTGGTTAACGTCCATCAAGAAAGATAAATTCGGCGATGCATCCCCTTCTCTTGAAAAGATTCTCAAAACGCTCTCACAAACAGGCACGGATGGAGTCAGCACCAACCACGCTCAGCTTTGCCCCAATCTGATTCGAGGCATTCAACAGGCAGGCTACCAACACCATGTCTGGACCGTGGATCAGCCTAAAACCGCAGCAAAACTCTGGCAGTGGGGAACGGAGTCGATCACAACCAACCGCCCCGAAAAAATTAGGCTGCATTTTCAAAAAGAAACGCCCGCTCCCGCTGGACTACGATAGAGCCCAACCAGTCAGAAAGCTGTGTCCAACACTTTCAATCAGAACCAGCATTGATACAACATGCGAACTCGACTAGTTATTAGGCCACGCATCGGGCACGACAAAGCCACAAGAAGATTCTCGCATCCCCTCGTCAGTTAATTGAAATTGACTCACATAAACGGGGTAACCTTCGCTATCAAAATGCTCGCTCAATTGCCGCACGAATTCCTCTGGCATTTGGAGTGACCCCTCACAGGCGCGGGCACCATCCAACCAGTGTGGTTTTTCTCTGATTCGATACATGCAATTGGGTCGCTGCAAACGGGCTAACTCAGAATCTCGAATCCACCAACCTGTTAAATGATCTTCAGCCAACCTAGCTGGAGCTACGGATTTTCCCGTCATCTCCATCGGATAAAAGATACGACCCTTTACAAATGCACGGCGAATAGCAACCTCTGGGAAATCTCGCTGACTTTGCAAAAGCTGGTGCTCGAACATTCGATTCGTTTTCGCCTCAAAATTATCCGTCGCATTCGGCCCCAGATGATGACTCCCGTTTCTAAGGTGTTCTGGATCATAAAGGTAAAACTTAATCGCGACTTCCCAGTGGTTCAACAATTGTTGTTCATCGCTAAAGAGAAAGTCAATTTCACCGAGTGTTTGGTTCCCATCACGAATCTGCAATCCATGAGCAACCATTTTCACTTGGCGGACGTGCGTCAGCCAGTAGAGCATCAGTCGTTCGAAATAACGGCCAACGCGTCTGTCCTTACTTGACTTGATGAACTCACTTAAATGCTCCCGAGAGATGTCGCCAACTTCAATTGGCTGGACTCCACCCTGCAACTTCTCCTCACCTCCAGAATCCAAAAAAACATTGGATATTAATGAAGGACTATTGATTGCCCAAATCAAATCATCTACTGCTTGATCAACAGAATCCATACTAAAAACCAACCGTCGCTTTCTGAAACCCCAACGCCCCAATCCAATCCCTCAGCTTATTGACTTACTCGCAAGTATCCAACAGCCACCATCAATCCGATTTGCCACAGACATCAATATTGTTCACAATCGTGTCTAACAATGAAGTTTTTCGACAGCAGTAGCTTACATCGGTTAAACTAGTTTTCAGTCTAGACGTTAAAAATCTAGCCAAAAAAATGGTTGGTAATAAACCCAACCTTTTACCTTCAACAGCGATCTTCCCAATCTATCGAAAGTGAATGAATGAGCATGTTCAAACTTGTTCCAGCTTATATTTTTCTGATCATGTTTTTTCCCGGTGCAAATTGGGTTGTTGGACAGAGCATCGACACGTCGCTCAAACCATCGAATATCCAACAGGCGACCAGTAATCAAACCGACGAAATGCCAGTGCTTTTTAAGGACAATTTCGAGGAAGGCGCCTCGAAGTGGGAGATCATCGACAACCAATCATGGAAACTTGAGGAACACGGTGCCGGCAAGAGCCTAAGTATTATTCAACGGAATAGCGAGTACGAACCAAAAGTTCGCAGTCCACGCCACATCGCGCTCATTAAAAATATCGAGGCAGCCGATTTTGTGATTAAATTCAAAGTCAAATCAACCAAAGACACAGGAAACCACCGAGATTGCTGTGTCTTTTTTGGTTACCAAAATCCAACAAACTATTACTACGTGCACCTTGGCGCCAAACCCGACCCACACAGTGGCCAGATCATGATCGTGAAAGATGCACCGCGATTGGCATTAACTAAAAATGAAAAAAGGACGCCCTGGGACGATTCATGGCATAACGTCAAACTTGTTCGAGACTCCCAAAAAGGGACAATCGATATTTATTTCGACGACATGGAAAACCCACACATGTCAGTCAAGGATACTACATTTGGCAAAGGTCGCATTGGCCTTGGATCCTTCGACGACATGAACGCATTCGACGAGGTTGAAGTTCGCGGAAAATAAATTCACCCGCTCAATCAACTTTGCTTTTTTCCAAAGGCGGAACGCAAGGCAGCGAGACTCTTGGGAACCGCAGTCCAGGGGTCTTCCTTTCCTTCAAATTCTAGCGAAACGTAACCTCGATAATTCGCACCCTGACATATTTTTGCAATCTGGTCGTAATCCATGTCAAGCGTGTAATAAACGCCGCCGCCAAAATAGGTTTTTGCCTGAATAAACACTGCTTCTGGAGCAAGCATTTCAAGTTGCTCGTAACGCCGCTCAAAAAAGTTTCCCGTATCCATCGTTACTCGAAGCCATGGCGAATCGATCGCGTTAACAATTTTCAAAACCCCCTCTGCAGTGCTCCCGAGTCCCCAATGATTTTCCAAGCCGAGAACAACGCCACATTTCTCGGCTGTTGGTAGACATTCGGTCAATGCATCCATCACCCACTTGAACCCCTGTTCATCTGTACAACCGGGGAGGCGAGGTTCAACACCCTTGTTATTCATCAACTCCTCAAAACTTTTTGACGTCCCCCATCGGCCCGTATTCACGCGAATGGTGGGGATACCAAGCTTATATGCCATTTCGATTTGAGCGATCGTTTTCTTAATGTTCTCTGCGCGATAGACCTTATCTGGGCGCAGGAAACCTTGATGAGTCGACATCCCACATAGATCAAGACCGTTCACAAATGCTCGTCGCTTCAACTTTTGAAGCATCGAGTCCGACGTGTCCTCCATCTGCACGAGCAATAGTTCGACACCGTCGAAACCCATTTTCGCTGCAGTGTCGATGCATTCAGGCATCGTCAATTTAGATCCATCTCGAAAGGTAAAGAACGAGTACGTCGAGACAGCAATCCGGTTGGGAACAAATGGAGCAGACTCAATAGCACCCTCGGTTGAACTCGCGAGGCTCGCAGCCAATCCCCCTGCTGCCGTCCCTGACACGGACGCTGCGATCGCAGTTGCTCCAACCGATGCTTTTGTCAAAAAATTCCGCCTATTGAGTGGGGACATGTTTTAATCCATTTCTTTCTAGTAATGCTATTTTCATTTTGTTCATATTCTGCCTTTTTTTGGTGGCAATTGAAATCAAAAAGTTAAGAAATGAAAACAAAACACCGACCAAAATAACTTCTTTGAAATGCAGCCAACCCAAGACGAGCAAAAGTGGATTTGCATTCTTTTGTTTTGCAAAATCAAATAAAGGTAGTCGATCTCATTTCAGCAAATAGACTCAAGCGATAATACCCATGCCTGACTCTCCTCCATTCGGCAACGTTGAAGACTTAAAAGTTTACTGGGAGCCAAATAAACAGCGGCTGCAGCGGGCTTGTCCACAGCATCCGCTGGCAGTGCGAATGCACCGCGCCTTCAGCTGGCTCGCCGCTGCGGAATGCGATGATCAAGATGATAAAATCGATGAAAAGTTAATCTTCCGCTGGATCGGAATCAATTCACTTTTTGGCCGCTGGAATTCCTTCGACCACGAGCCCGAAAGAGATGGGCGCGCGCTCACCGGATTCTTGACCGTCATGGAAGAGTGCGACAAAGATGCTTTAATCGAAGCCTACCTGATCGAGCAACAAGCATTGGTTAGCCAGATCTGTTCGGATCCATTTGTCAATAAATTCTTTTGGAAAGCTCTCAATACAGAAAAACGATTCAATCAGCGCCGCGACCAAATTTCAATTCAACGCATGTACAGCGATCAAAATTATTGCCAAATCCTACAGGAAGTTTTTAGTCGAATTTATTTGGTGCGATGCCAATTGATTCATGGAGCTGCTACTTTTGGAAGCAAACTCAACCGAGAAATAGTCAAACAATGCGGCATTGTGCTAGAAGGCATCATTTTTGCCATCATAAAGATTATCACCGACCATGCCTGGTCAGAGAACTGGGACGACCTTTGCTATCCACCGGTCACCGATTCCAACTGAGACAAGAAATACCCAGGTCCAACAGAACCTTCCACTTTTTTAAATTGAAAAGCCAGGTTTTTGAAACAACAGCCAGTACCTTTCAGTAGTAAACATGAACCTCACTGACCAATCCCATCATTCAAACTAGAACCAACCACCCATGTTTAGCAAAATCACCTTGATGACCTGCGGCTTGCTTCTGCTAACCAACGGTCTTGTGCGGGGACAGCAGAAACCATTGGTCGAAAAATATCTCCTCTCGGGGAAATTCTCCCAAGGTGAACAAGATCTTAAAGCCCATCTTGAGGAAAACCCTAAGGACGATCAAGCGAGATTTGGACTGGGCACACTGCAATTCATGCAATCCTTAGATCACCTTTCCAAGAGTTGGTATCGATACGGAATTAACAGCAATACGAGAAATGCAGTTTTGCCATTCTTTCGATTTCCAGTTCCAAACAACCCCAACCCCGAACAAATTGAATACGAATCGGTTCGGCAGGTTTTTAAGAAAATGATAAAAGATCTTGAAAAAGCAGATCAAACCCTCGCAAAGATAGAGTCGAAAGATGTAAAGCTTCCACTTCACTTATTTGAGATCCATTTTGACATCAATGGAGATGGGAAAAAAAATAAAGCAGAAGATTTGAATGTCTTTCTAGACGAGCTATTTGACCTCAAAAAAATTCCCCCAAGATGTAGACCAATAACAGTCATTGCATTCGATTATGCGGACGTCATCTGGTTGCGAGGCTACACGCATGTTCTTCGAAGTATGCTTGAATTTGCTTTAGCTTACGATGCTGAATCGCTTTGGGATGTTTCGGCGTATCGCATATTCCCCAAAGTCAAATTCAAGCACGAATTTATGAAAGAAGAATTCGAAAAATTAAAAGAGAAGCAAAACAATTTACTATTCGATCAAAATACATTGCTTGATATTCTGGCATCGTTCCACAACTCAAATTTCAAACTACAAGAGCCGGATCGTGTAAAACGAAGCCATCGGCATTTGAAAAAATCCGTTGAATTGAGTCGTGAAATGTGGATGGCTCTTGCCGAAGAAACCGACAATGACCGGGAGTGGATTCCCAACTCAAGGCAAACGACTCTAGTATCCCCCTTTCGTCCCACCAACCGAACAATTGCCGCCTGGGAGGAAATTCTTGACGAATCCGAAGCCATATTGGATGGACGCAAACTACTCCCTTTTTGGCGCGGAGAAGCCAAAGACCGTGGCTTCAATGTAAAACGATTTCTGACCGAACCGAAGGATTTGGACTTAATATTGTTCATTCATGGTTCGGGCGCCCTCTCACATGTCGAGCGGGGGGAAGTCACCAGCTTTGAAAAATGGCGCCAGTTCCAGGAGGCTTTTGGAGGCGATCTATTTGGCTTTGCAATCTGGTTTAATTGAGCTCAGTGACACACTGAACAAGGGTCGCTCAGACAAACATTGATCGCAAAAAGCAGGTATGATCGTGAGCTGGTATTTTAGTAGCCGGTGCTTCGAACCCTATGCTCATGCAGATCAACCATAAAAAACAGACCGTCAGCCTTAATATTCGTGACGAGGATTTTTATAACAACCCTTATCCTTATTACGAGAAACTCCAGCAACAATGCCCCATGTTCTACTGGCAAGAACATGGGCTTTGGACATTCGTTGACCACCAAAGCGTCTCGTCTATGCTGCGGGATCGACGTTTTGGCCGACAAATCGAGCACCTGAAATCGCGGGAAGAATTAGGGCTTCCCGCCATCCCTCCTAATCTTAAGCCTTTTTTCGATGTCGACCGCCATTCCATGCTAGGGCTCGAACCGCCCTCCCATACCCGCTTGCGAGGCCTTGTCCAAAAGGGGTTCATGGCGCGGGAAATCGAGCGTCTACGTGGACGGATCGAATCACTGTGCCATCAACTAATTGACAAAATTGAAGATGACTGCGGATTAAGCTACTTTGATTTCAAAGAACGCTACGCAACACCCATTCCAGTAATTGTCATCGCTGAAATGCTCGGCGTGCCTGAAACAATGGCGCCTGAGCTTTTGCGTTGGTCACACAATATGATCAAAATGTATGAGATGCAGCGAACGCCAGAAATGGAGGCAGCCGCCGTAGAATCTTCCCGGGAGTTCGTGAGCTACCTCAGGTCATTGGTGCATGACAGACGCCGCCAGCCTCGCCAAGACCTGATTAGCAAATTAATCGAGGTTGAATCAGCCGGCGATCGTTTGAGCGAAGATGAGCTGATTGCAAACTGTATCTTACTGCTCAATGCCGGTCATGAGGCAACCGTCAATGTACTTGGCAACGGCATGGTCGCACTCTTAAACCACCCACTGCAATTAGTGCAATGGCGAAATCATGGCCCAGCTGATAGCCCCTTCAGCAAGACCGCCGTCGAGGAACTATTAAGATTTGACACACCCCTTCACCAATTTAACCGTTGGGTTCTTGAACCACTTGAGATGGGTGGACAACATTTTGAAACAGGGCAAGAGGTAGGCCTAATTCTCGGCGCCGCCAATCGCGACCCGGCAGTCTTTCAAAATCCTCATAAGCTTCAATTAGATCGGCAGCCCAATCCGCATGTTAGCTTTGGCGGAGGCATCCACTATTGCCTGGGGGCTCCACTGGCAAGATTGGAAATCCAAATCTCAATTCCAATTTTCCTGCAACGACTGCCCAACGTTCAACTCGAAAAATCGCCCGTTTATTCAAACAATTATCATTTTCATGGACTGGAATCCATCCTAATGCGCACCGGTGTCACCAGCTAATCTCCATTGTCAGAAAACTACTCGCGCACCCCCATTCAAATCATCTTCAACAAACTATTTTGGAATGAGCCTCCGGTAGTTTAGGATGAATCGACACGATCTGTGATCACTTAACACTGAAAACACAACTTTCTGAAACTCCTCAACAGGATGACACCGATTTATGAACCGTTCGACCATTAATTTTCTTAGTCTGCGATTTTTATTTTTTTGTGTACTAACTGGCTTTACGATCCCTGGCGCTGTACTGGCAGCAGACGAACGCCCTAATGTGATTGTCATCATGAGCGATGACCAAGGTGGAGGTGATTACGGATTCCAAGGGAATCCACTTATCGAAACCCCTTCACTCGATACCATGTTTAAAAACGGTGGGTGCTTAACAAACTTCTACGTTAGCCCCGTCTGCGCTCCTACGCGCGCGAGTCTGATGACAGGCCGATACAACTATCGAACGCGGTGCATTGACACCTACATCGGACGAGCAATGATGGACTCTGATGAAAAAACACTTGCGGAATATTTGCACGACGCAGGGTACCAAACTGGCATCTATGGCAAGTGGCACCTAGGCGATAATTATCCACTGCGAGCTAATGATCAAGGGTTTCAGGACAGCCTGATTCACCGGGGTGGAGGAATTGGCCAGCCTTCGGATCCAATCGGAGCTGAGGGAAAGTACACCGACCCCACGCTAATCAAAAATGGAATCGAAACACCCATGCAGGGGTACTGCACCGATATCTACTTCGATGCCGCCATGCAATTCATCGACCAAAGCGTGAATGCCAAGAAAAATTTCTTTACCTACATTGCCACCAATGCACCCCATGGTCCATTTCACGATGTCCCCGTCGATCTGTATAAGAAATATCAGAAAGTCGATTTTTCACCCATCTTAATAAACAAGCTCAACAAAAATCGATTGGAAAAAGAGAACGATAAATTGGCACGGATCGCCGCCATGATTACTAACATTGACGAGAACGTTGGGAGGCTTTTTGAACGCCTTGAATCTCTTGGAGTATTAGACAACACCATTGTCATTTATCTCAACGACAATGGCCCTAATTCGATGAGATTCGTAGGCAATATGCGGGGCATGAAAGCCCATGTCGACGACGGTGGCATCCGGTCGCCATTACTCTTTCACTGGCCAGCCAGGGTAAAATCAGGACATCGCTCCAATTTAATGTGTGCTCATATCGATGTGCTGCCGACGCTCTTGGATGCCTGTTCGATTGAGAGTTCAAAAACCCATCCCGTTGACGGTCGGAGTTTTCTTCCCTTACTTGTCAACGACCAAGCAGATTGGCCAAATCGATCCCTTGTGTTTCAAACTCATCGCGGAGACAAACCTCAGCTCTATCATCATTTCGCCCTACACAACGGCCCCTGGAAACTGGTTCATCCCAGCGGATTTGGAAAAGAAAAATTTGACGGCAACGCCAAACTGGAACTTTACAACCTCAGCCAGGACCCGCAACAAAAAAACAACCTTGCAACCAACCAACCTGAGGTTTTCGCGAGGTTGAAAGCAAACTATGAATCATGGTTCGAAGATGTGAGCTCCACCCGCCCCGATAACTATGCTCCCCCTCGGATTATTATCGGCACTGACTTCGAGCCGATAACAGTACTGACCCGGCAAGACTGGCGACATTCACAAGGAAAACCTTGGGCTCGCGATTCCAATGGAGCTTGGTTACTAGAAGCAGCGAAACCGATGTCCTACGAAATTGAAATCATCTTTAATTACTCGCCGTCAAAAGGCAACGCTTTGATCGAAGTAGGAAATCTCACGCAAACCATCGAAATCCCCGCTGGGCAAAAAAGAGGTCATGTCCATCGTATCGACATCCCGCAAGGCAAAACTAGCCTAAAGGTTACCGCAGATTTTGACGGAAAAAAGCAAGGCCCCCATCAGGTCATCCTCACTCGTCAATGAGAACGACCGACTGTACTCTCATCTTATACCGTCGATCGTAATCACACTGCCAACTACCAAAAATGAATCGGTGGTTATCCAGTCACGCGTGTTTGCTGAAATGTATTTCGCCACGCAAGACTGATGGGGGGCAGTCGCAAAACCTCAAATAATCCCATCGCCGTACCGATGACGGCACCCACAAGATGAGCAATCGGTACCGCAGTGAATCCATCACTACTGACGAACAACGTCCCACCTACAAAGTACTCATAGCCTATTTTTCCCATCATCCCAACAAACAGAAAGCCATACAGCCCAACACCTGGCCAGTTTTTTTCTCGAATCGAACTGTCAACTAAGTAAAAAACAGCCAATCCAAATAAAGCCGTGTCCAATCCGCTCAATCCTCGATAAGAAGTTACATCCATCGAAAAACAAGAAACGAATAGAGGAATCGCAATCGCTGACAATCCCAAAACGATGGCATACTGGACCGAATTTCTACGCTCACAAATTACACCCATCGTAACAAACATCACCAGATCCCAAACTAAATGATCAAACGACCAATGGGCGGTGTGACAGGTAAATAGCTCAATCAATTGATGAAAAGTTGGCGAATTGGTTTGAAAATCGAGCAAACTCTCAAGACCTGGAACCAAAAAAACAATCACTGTGACGACCGCAACGGTCAACGTGATTGGGATTTCTTTTATCAACTGGTACATGATTTTCTCGATTCTAAAAAGGGGGCGAGCTATCAATCGCAAACACTTGATAGCAGAGACTCTCCATCTCGAACTAAACTGACTCCAAAGGCCCCTGCCGCTCTTTCGCACGAAGGCGAAAGAGCGGCGACCTGGAATCCAATCATCAACAACTTTGCCTTAAGAAATGTCGGCCTCTTTCTTCAAGCCTCCTTTTCGTTTTCTTCGAGCTGCTGCTACGCCTGCCATCCCCGCAGCAATCAGCCCGGTAATCGGATCAATTGCACCTCCGCCACCACCACCGCCACTGCTGCTGCGATTGCTATTGCTATTGCTCGTTGAGCGCCAAGGCGAGCTATTAACCTTCACTGGCGGTGTAGATCGCGAGCTTGACCTTCTGGGCGAACTAGGTGAGGTTGAAATTGGCTGAGTTCCAAAGTTCAAATCCTGTCCTCGCTGCGGAGGCTTGTTAGCAACTCTCTTTTTGGGAGCCGCTGGCTTCGATACTTTTTTCGCAACTTCCTTACTTTCTGCATCGCTTTCAATCGGGCCCAAATTAGCCATCGAATTTTCTCGCAACTCCTTTAGCGATTCATCAAGTTTTTTACGAGCTGCCCGGTCGCGCTGGATCCTCGTCGCATTTCGTCGGTCAATTTTCCATCGCTTGTACTCTTTGTCATTTTCTAGAACGATAAAAGAAGCGTACTCACTCACAATCGAATAGCCTTCGCACAAGTTAACAATCTCATTGACGAGATCGGATGAATCTCCTTTTCTCCGCATCTCATCCATCAATCCTTGCACTTGATACCACGCCCACATTCGATCAATTTGCGGGTTGTCGGCGTTCAGCTTTGGAAAGTCGAAACTCACACTTTGCTCAAACGGACGACCCATCACTGTGCCTTTCAGTGTGACATTCCCCTGACCAAAATCTTTGTACCGCCCAATCATACGAATGGGCTTACCGTGGTACAGATTGGGAAGTGCTCCTGGCAGCATGTCGTAAACCGGCACGCCATCAATAGTCAAGACAAGGTCTGTCGCTACCGGATGAACTAACTTTCGTCGAAAGGCGTCGGCCTGTCGAATGAAGTCATCTTCATGCGAAATGAAGGTCGCTAAACCGCCAGCATCCTCAGCCAACTGCTTCAGTAACGGTCGATTTACTTCATTTCCAATCCCGACGCAAAAGACTTTCGAACTAGCAGGAGCGTCTGCGATCAACTCAAGCAACTCTTTCTGGCCACCAGCTTCAGTCATCCCATCAGACAACACCACTACATTCAATTCCCGATCCTGCTGCTTGTAACGATAGGCAGCGTTCATCGCAGGGCGAAGATCTGTACCACCCTTTGCATATTGCTCACCAAGAAACTTGGTCAACTTTTCCTTCGCTTCAACATCAACCTCTTCTAATTTGCTAAACAACATCTTGGGAGCATTATTGAAAACCATAACATCAAATCTATCTTCTTCACCAAGAGAATTAACAAATGCCTCAACCGCACCCTGAGAGAGCATTAGCTTTCCATCATTTCTCATACTGCCAGAGATATCGACTACAAAGACATAGTCCATGCCACCCGCTGTATTTTCCAACTCCTCGCCAGCAGTTAGCGACATTAAAAAGTAACCATCTTCTCCATCGTGTTTCGAGGTAATCAAATCAATTCCAGTCTTAGCCCGCTTTGACTGAAAAGCGATCACGATGTCCCGGCTCAAATCACCTTCGTTGACTTCCATGCTTGCTCGTGCGTAATCACTTGAATGATTGACGACAACGAATTCATTTGGATGTGAATGGCTAGTGATTTTTTTCACTGGAATTTCACTTTTGATATCAAGCGTCAACGCAAACTTTCCAGTTGTTTTTTCGTTTTCAGACTTTGTCGATGTTGCCAGTGGAAAAACGTAAGTGGACCAATCGTGATCAACATCCAGCGGTTGATAGTAAACCACTTTGATGTGCTGCTCAGCGTGAGGCTGAATTGGGAACACCCTCATCTCAAAGGTCTTGTAATCAACCTGCTCCAGAAGCCCCGGATCTTTTTTTGTTCTCTTATAACTTTGGTAAATTTGCCGAGCTCGCTTCTTCTCAACCACCTCGCCAATCATCTCTTTACCATTGATGATCATGCTGAAGTTACTCACGCTTGCATTGACCGGAACAGGAAATGTGTAAAGGGCTTCAACAATTCTGCTTTCCGTGTTGAGGAAAACCTGATTTACCTCAGTGACGGCAATTCCGTTGTTAATGGTGACATTTATAATCTGCTCCTTGATCAACAGCCGCCCACCAAAACCACCTTTTGCGACCAGCAATCCCGAAGCATTTACCATCCCCGAGGGCATAACCCCGAGCACAAGTGCCACCAGCATGGCAGGCAACCAATAGCTGCGAAGACGGCTTCGACTACGATGCCCTTCCTCGTCAGTAAACATCTGTTCTTTTGAAACTTGCATTGGACTCTCCAGTAATTGGGACACTCGAAATGAGCATTGATTATCTGAGAACCTCTTATGCAATCCCCGTGCCACCCCACAAGAAAAACCTTAAGTTACTGACAGCAAAGGACTTAAGAAAACACCAAGAAACAAAACCTGCAAACCAGCGGTCGTGATGTACAATTAAAGAACATTCAAATGTACACCAAATGCCCGCCGGGAGTGCCCGATGCTTTTTACCGACGCCGAAAGAACGCTCGCGAAAACGATTGCCGAGATCTCTTTCGCCAATCCATTTCTGCCCAAGCGAGTGGAGCTGGAAAGGGCTGCTCTCGGAGATCAGTTCGACCCAAGCAGCCGCCCTTTTTGGTCATGGTCTCTGAACGATGAATTGGACCGCCCCAATCTTGTCCAACTCAGTAAAAAAGTGCTTTCCCTGACCGAAGGCATCAGAACAAAATTACTCAACGCGACGCAGGCGTCTGATGATGAATTGCTGCTCTATTCCGACTTAGTTTGGTACGCCCTCTACTACGAGCATTTCGCAGCCCGCATCAACCAACCCCATAACACAAAAGATGAGACTTTGGCCTGGGAGCGGTTTTTGGAATCGGTCGATTACTGGATGAAATTCAGCGACCGTACCATCCCAACTCACGACCAACCGGAACATATTTATGCTTGTCTTTATCAAGTCAAACGCGCATTTTTAAATATTTTTCATTGCGTCATTGGACGGTCATGGCCAATTTGTAAGTTGCGAGCAAATATCTGGGAATCCATTTTCACGCATGACATGCGTCGCAGTCGACAAACCCTGTACAGTTCCATGAATGAAGTTACGACTTTAGTGATTGGTAAAACGGGCACGGGTAAGGAATTGGTCGCCCGTGCTGTCGGGCTCTCACAATATATCCCTTTCGATAAAAACAAAAGACAGTTTACCGACGCTGCATCAGAATGCTTCTTCCCACTCAATCTTTCTGCATTTTCACCAACCCTCATCGAGTCAGAACTGTTTGGGCATGAAAAAGGTTCCTTCACTGGCGCTATTGCAAAACGGGTCGGCTGGCTGGAATCGGCTGGCAGGTATGGAACAGTATTCCTAGACGAAATTGGTGAACTCGACGTGAGCATTCAGGTCAAACTCCTGCGAGTTCTTCAGCAACGGCAATTTCAACGAATCGGTGAGAACAAGACTCTTGAATTTAAAGGAAAATTTATCGGCGCGACCAATCGAGATCTCGCTCGCGACATTGATAAAGGAACTTTTCGAGAAGACTTTTACTACCGCCTCTGCTCCGATGTCATTTCCACTCCCACACTGATCGAACAACTTATCGACCGCCCGTCAGAATTTGGGTTTTTAGTCGATTTCATTTGCCGGCGAATTGCCCCGGGCGACCACGAAGAAATTCGAGAGTCAGTCGAAAAGTGGTTTGAGTCTTCTGAGTTACACAATTATCGGTGGCCCGGAAATATGCGTGAACTTGAGCAATGCGTTCGAAATATTATCATTCACAACCATTACACTCCTCCCTCAAAAACAACTACTAGCCATTTTTCTAAAGCTATCGAAGAAGTAACGCTGACGTCCGAGGAATTGCTGTCCGAATATTGCGCAAAAGCCTACCGAAAATACGGCAGCTATGAAAAAGCCGCCGAAGTCCTTGGACTCGACCGTCGAACAGTGCGCGCCAAAGCGAATAAGACTAAAGGCAATTAAAGGAGCTCCGCTGATTTTCAGTTTCCCCAGCAACGCCATTGGTGTGAAGCTGGGTATCTAAATCACATTTTTTAGAACTTAATTAAGGGATATCGTTACCCCTGAGATCCATGCCTAGTTAGACTGACGTTTTCAAATTTTAAGCAAGCGATTTTTTGCTTGACGATTCCCTCCGATCAGCTCGGAACTAACACTCCAGTCATCCGCTCCTCCCAGCTCTTAAAACGTTCAGTGGCAACATGGCTAAGTCATATTACGAACTATTAGACATCAGTGCCGATGCTAAAGAGCCGGAGATCCGACGCGCCTATCGCAACGTGTTGCGGAAGTATCACCCAGATCTCCATCCAAACCAACGAAGAGCCGCGAAACGATCTCGGCAACTAAATGCAGCGTTGGGGGTTCTAACCAACCCTGCCGAACGCACCCGCTACGATGCAAAACTTGAGAGAATTGAAAAACGAAAAAAAAAGGCGGAAGAGAAAAGTAAACGAAGAAATTCTAGTCAAAACACCCGCTCGACATCCCACAAGACCAATACGAATCAAAAAACTAAATCGAGCTCGAAGACCCGAACCAATCGCCAACCAGGACCACGTCCCGGATTTAAACAGCGCAGTGCGAATGGCTCAGCCAAAAACTCGACGGGGAAAAAACGCCAACGGCCTGGAGCTCCCAAATGGGAAAAGAAACGGGAGCGAAAGCGGCCCTGGAAAAAACCCGCCGCCGCCCCGTGGTCTCGCCGTGCTAAGCCGTTTAAACACACGCCCAAACCAGAGCTAGACTTTCAACACGGGCTTGCGGTCGGTCTTTTTGTCGGAGCAGTTCTGATAATACTATTGTTGGCGTTGCTGGTCGCCTTGGGTTTGATCGAGCTTAAAATGCTGTTTCATCGATGATCGAATTCTTCACATTACCTGCGAGGCAAACTACCTGTGAACGTGATACCCGGTCAGCAAAATCGACGACCATACTAAATCTTAATTCCATTTATTCGGAACCACGATTCCAGTAAATTACGAGGTTATGAGTTGATCGACCCGAGGCTACGATATCCAATCGTCCATCTGCATTTAAATCAGCGGCGCGTAGGTCTTCGCAAGCCATTTTGTTTTCATCCACAAAAAACGACTTCCACCCGTGATCCACGCCCTCGCCCGGTTCGGCAAAGTAAATCTTGATTCCAAATTTACCGTCCTCATTCGGTGCCCTCCAACCAGCCACAATCTGCTTTTCGCCGTTACCAAAAAAGTCCCCCACAGCGACCGCGTGGCCTTGGTTTAATTTTGAATCTAGCACGGTTCGTTGAGCGAATTGGCGCAGTTTATTTTTAACCGACATTTTTGTCTTATAGAGAACTAAGTCTGTTCCATGGAACGGTTCAATCGTGGCCAGAAATGAAGCTCCCGTCGCGTCTTGACCAAAACGAATCTCTCCGCCTCCCTTAACGCCAAGCAAGGTCTCTCGCTGCCATTGACCGTCACGATAACTGATTTGCTTCGCTCCCTCTCTCCCCAGATAAAATATAGATTCCGTCTCGGTGTCGGCGCGAGTCTTTGCGATATCAAAATTATGAGTCACATGGTAGTCAACGTCGATCACATTAATTTCCCATGGCTCCTCTGGCCCATCTACCATCTGGTACACCGACAACCGCACGCCTGCGCCCAATCCCTTTTTATTTCCGCGACCATGCAATGGAGCAACAACCAAGCCAAATTTATTATCTGACATTTTTAACCACCGCATGCGGTGGACAACCGGTTCATGATGAAGTCGGACCGGCGTCCAGCGCTCCTTACGATCAGGGCCCGGCACGAGATAAAAAACCGCACCTGAACCTTCAGTGTCGCCTGGGTTCCATTGGCCGCCGACTGCAATCTCGACTTTTCCATCACCGTCAATGTCTCTCGCCGCTATACAAACGTTATCTCTTTCCGTCAAATTCTCTGCGATCACAAATCGCTTCCAATCCGGATTGCGATACCATACAAACTGCTTTTTATCGGCCAGCAAAATATCAGGCCGACCGTCTCCATCGACGTCACCAATCGCCGTCCCGTAACCGATGATGACCTGCGAGTCGATTGACTCAGGTTGAAATGCAACGGGTGGCTTCACCTGAGCGTCCGTCGATGCCTCAAACACCCCCAGTCCAATTAGTAAACTGGTGATCAATATTTTGGCTGCGTTCATTACCTAACCTAAATTTTTACTGTTTTACCAATTGAATTGAGAGCGATCCTTACTTGGATGGCTCCCAACGGAATGCCTGCCTAATTAGTTTAACACCACCTACGTCGAGAGTGAATTTTGAAGCTTCTCGATGCGTTGCTCCACAAAAGAAAATTTACCCACTGCCTCAATAATTAGAAACTCGCAAGGTTCAAATCGACACCAGAGCAGACAGCACCGTCAAAACGACTTCAAAAACTGTTGATATAACGGCTAAAAACCGAGTTTACGGAAGAAATAGAATTCTCTAACATCCCCACCGCAAACTGAATTACATTTCCCACGCGATCCCCGCCCACCTAAGTCATCAAGAAATTAAGGCAGATTCGATGGCAACTCAAATCTCTCCAACAAGCGAGCCTCGGAATTGGTCTGCCCTGATTGGCCGCTGCTACATGAACCCCTTTTTGGATTACTCGCTGATCGGAGCTGCGATCAGTATTCCATTTGTGATTTGGGTGCTTATTCAGCCGTCGATCACTCCTCAAGATTTCAAGACAAAAGTCATTGTCTTCTTGTTTTTTAATTACGCACATTTTGCCGCATCGACAGTCCGCCTATATACCAAACCTGGAGAAATCCCGTCTCGTACTTGGGCGACGGTTTGGCTCCCGCTAATCGCCATCAGTATTACCACACTTTGCGTAGCGTACCCAAAAATTCTTGGTGATCAACTTTGGGCGCTATACATCACCTGGTCACCGTACCACTACGCCGCTCAAGCCTACGGGCTGGCTCTAATGTACTGTTATCGAACTGGAGTTTTTTTAGATGCTGCAGAAAAACGGATGTTCTGGATGATATGCATGCTACCGTTTATTCGAGCTGTCCTGCAGGCCAAAGAAGGCGGTATCAATTGGTTTATCGATCTCTCTCAGTATCCAGCTCTCAACGATTCCATTGAAATTGCCGCCATTGTTTTAGCGGTCTTAATTTTTACACTTCCTATTATTTGTTTCTTTCGATTTCAAGATAAAGGAAAAACGCTTCCCTTGATTTGCTGGCTTCTCTTGGCGATGAATGGCCTTTGGTGGGTCACGCTTTCGTACGAAGACGCATGGTTTTGGGCCTCCATTTTTCATTCACTTCAATACATCGTGATCGTTGTGATCGTCCACACGAATGACATGATGAAGCGTCCTAAAAATGACAAGGGAAAATTATTTCATGTGATGTCGTTCTATGCCATGAGCATGCTTCTCGGCATGTTCCTCTTTATTGGCTGGCCGTGGATTTATTATGCATGTGGTTTTAGTTTGGAATCCGCGATCCTCATGACAGCGGCAACCATTAACATTCACCACTTCATGGTAGATGGCTACATTTGGCGTTCGAAGAAAAAGAAAAAACCGATTGCGACAGCAACGTGATACCGCATCGGTGTAACTGGAAGTTCGAGAAACGACCCTTGCTCAACGAATCTTGATTGAAAATAGATTTGCGTCTTTCATCACAAACCGAAATCGAACCGGTCGCTTGGCCAGTTGACTCAAATCCGTCTTCCCTTGCCAAGACGCAACTTCTTCGAGACTGTCGCCAATCAAAACATCTGATTCAGCCAAAGTGAAACCAGGGATCGGGTTGCCATTTTGATCCTGAATTTCGACCTGAACCGATCCGGCCGCACTGGTCGACATATTCAACGTCAACTCGCGACTCGCTTCGAACTGAATGACAGGTAAAGCCAGTGAAGAACCAGTAGCTTTGTTTACTAATCGCTTCTCAAGATTCGATTCCATCGTCAGTAATAACTCGTCCGAACGCAGACCATCGCAAATCACGGGCGCGGCTCCACAATTGGCAAGTCGAGCGATTTCCCAATCGCAAAGCGCTCTTCGCACCACCAGAACATCATCGGCCAGCCCCAAAAACGGCTCGTTCTCACGACTCGTCGGCGGGTAGTCTTCACCGAACAGCAGATCTCCAAGTGCAAGTTCAATGCCACCCTTGCCCGCCTCCCCACCCTGTCCGACTAATTTCCCATCGAAGTAAATTTTCACTAGCCCGTCGAGCCACGTGACGGCAACGTGATGCCTCCTGCAATCTCCCGACTCTACACTCCATACGCCGGTCTTAGCAATTGGCACACCGCAGCGAACACCACCACCAAAAAAACGAATGGAGCCTTGTTCATCCGTATCGCCTCCAGAATTGACATCAAAAATTAATTCATCACTTTGGGGAGGACCTCCGTTATAAGACGAGAATAGACGTCGATGCCCCGCCGGAATATTTCGCAGATGAACCGCAAGAGTCACCGCGTTTCCCAATGATTGTGTATCCGGCAATCTAATGGATGTTGGCTTGCGAAATTGGATTGCCTGCTTGCCAATCATTAATTTTTTACTTGCTAACTTGATGACGGGCCGAGAAGATTCCGCAAACTTAATTCGATGTTCCTGCAACTCTTTTTCCGTCAATTTTGGAAAGGTCAGTGGACGTGTTGTGAATTCTCCTCCGCGATATTTAGAGGCTAACGAAGCAAAGCCATCGGTCCTTAACTTATACCGCTGAAGATACGCAGTCGGCTGACCGTAATTTTTTTGAATATAGATTGACATTTCGCTATCCCCAGTCGGGACAATACCAAGTGCAGAATAATTCGCTCGCGACACCCAGTTTTCGAGGCCCATCCCAGGTCTTACCAATGATTCCAAGAAAGTACGCTGGTACTGATTGCCACCACGCGAGGTCAGTAAAACAGAATCTGAAATGTCACCAAAATACCCTGCATCCACACCTACCCGCTTAGCCTCCGTAGGAGTGAGCACTTGTCGTCCCGGCATGAATCTCGCAGCAATTCCAATGTAATGATGTGGCGCTCGAAAATAGGGATGCGTTTGGTTCGTATAAAGATGCTCCATCGGCGCTTCGCCAAACCCCATCTCTTCCGGAGTTGACCAATTTATAAAATCATCGGAAGTTGTTCGACTAATCGTGCGAAACCCTCCGTAATTCGTCTTCGTCCAAGTTCGGAAATAACAAACATATTGGCTTTCAATTTCTGACCAAAAAGAAACATTCTGAGAATCAAATACCCCTTTTGTAAAAACCGGATCCTGTTTTAATCGACTCCAATGAATTCCATCGGGTGATGTAAACGCTATTAAACCGTCCGCACTCCCGCCAAGTGCCTTGTAACGATGCTCAGATTTAACAGCGGGGTTTCGATCAAAAAATGGACTGAAATTATGGGAACCCGGCGTTTCCCCCTGAAGCACGATGTTGTTTGCTTTATTACCGGAATGTTCAAACAAACCAAGATCTGGTTTAGTCCAGTCAATTCCATTTTCACTTTCGGCATAACACGTCACTTCTAAATCGCTGCAATCGCCACCTGCTTCAGGTAGCCCCCGATAGTACATTCGATATTTTTGATCATCTTTAAAAACCGTTACATACCCGCAAAATGGGCCCTCCCATGGACGATCAAACTCCAATGCTGATTCAGCAGCTTGTGGATGGTGTAAATCAAAATGAACGTCGCGTTTATTTTCAATCAAATAATCATCGACAAATAACTCGCGGCGAGTTCCAAGACGAACGGGCGTTTTCTTTTCCAACTTCGCTTCCGAGACACCATTCGAAATTTTAACTTTGGCTAAATAAATACTCGTCTTGCCCTCATGGGACGCGTAATAGCTGATCCACAGGAAATCATCATGCCAGACCATTCCGGGGTAACTTGTATCTCCCCCCGAGGGGAGCTTAAGGATCGAACGCATCGAACCTTGCTCGACATCCAATTGCAGCAATTCAGTTCGAACGGGAGCATCGTAGAGTCGCCCCACAGCAAGCCATTGACCATTAGGAGTCTCGATGAAATTTGGGCCACCTAACCGTTGCCCAAGATCTTTCCATTGCCACTCCCGATAAGGAGGTTTCGAAAATCCCAACATCGCAGTGTTTTTTGTTTTTCCATCACGGCGGTGAAGACAGTACGCCGTAGCTTCACTGTCAAAGCGTATTCTTGCTTCCGTCGGCCATTCTCCATCGTTCAATAAATCAGCCACGACCGTCTCGTAGGTTCGACCGTCCCGGGTCTTTAGCAACGAACTTGCATTAGCACGGTCAGGTGCACCATAAGCAACACCAAATGAATCCTCGCCATGACGAGTCGTTCGCCATAACCATCGACCCGGAGCAATCACGATCTCTGGGTCGGAAAACTGAACCCCATCGTCACTAAAACAAACAAACGTTCCAGTGCTTTTGCCAGGAATTTGAGCGCCCCCGAGAACCATCAATTTTCCATCGGGCATTTCCGTTAACGCGGCATCGCGGAGATCAAAATTAGCGTCTTCGATAAGACTGGCTGAGCCCCAGTTTTCTCCGTCGACGGAGGCAAGCACTCGCAATTTTCCCAAATCGCCAGCGTGACCCTTTCCCTCCCGAAAGGCACAATAGAATTTACCTTTCCAGTGAATGAGATCTGTAAAAGCGTTGTGAGGAGCCTGGTCCCAAATCTTGGCCACCGAAACTAACTCCGCACTCACTCTGGTTTCCGATTCGTTAGTTTGTGCGATGCCTGTAGCCACGAAGGCCTGTAGCAAAACAGTAATTGCCGCAACGCGATGAAAATAAACTGCTCCGACCATTCTGTTCACCCATGCCGAGAATATGTGATTGATTGAATTTATTCTAAGGCAATAAAAACAACATTACGAACTGAAAAACAGATCTATTCCTTCGCCGACTTGGAACTAGACGCCTGTTCCACCCCAGATTCAATCGCAGCGATTTTCGCCAACGCAATCGAATTCGCTTTGGCTTGAGATACCTGATCGGTATTGAGATCAGCGTATTCAATTCCCCAGAGGGCCTCGGCAAAGCCATCGCTGCCAAGGCGAACGCCTTCCTTCGATAACTTCAATGCCAAAAATGGCTTCTCTTTAAGCAAATATAACTCACCTTCGAACCCCGCCCCTGTCGACGTGCCCCGCATAAGAATCGGACCGATGAAACCTCCATCCTCCCTTTCGATTAACTCCCTCTCCGAAATCTCAAAATCGAGATTCCCCAAACGCATGGTTCCATCCACTGTGGTTAATTCTTTATCCGTATCTGCCTGCTTCTCAGTCCGCCATGTTCCATCGATTTCCCCGGGAACTAAACAATCCGGAATCGCCAACCAGTCAGTAGCTTTGAAATCTCGCCAGGTCGTTACGACAGCGTCTTTTTTAACGACGTGGCCTAGTTGCCCTTCACACATCTCCAATTGAACCAGAGGCTCCCACTTGTCAATGAAACACATGTCAATCTGGAAGTCCACTTTTCGTTTTAGATCGGCATGCAAATCGGCTCCGAGTGTTCCTATAATTCTCCGTTTTAAAACACCCGATGGCTGATCTTGAAAAGAATCACTTATCCCAGTCTCTATCTGAATATTATCTGCACCGAAACGAATTTCACCGAGGTTGACAATTGAATCTTCATTGAACTCAAGGTCTCGAAACGACATCTCGTTAACATTGAACTCTAATTTCGTGGCTGTATTGATAAACCTTAAGTTTGGAAAGCTAATTTCTTTTATTATTACTTTTTCTAAATCTAAAGGAGTACCCCCTACCTCTTCTACAACAACTTCATCTCCCTTCATTTCGAATGACGGATCAATGTAATAGACACCCGACTCAGCACTTAAACGATCGATCACTAATTGCTTGTTTTCAAGCATGTCAACGATTCCATTGAATTCAAACTGCAAGTTTTTGACATCAGACCACTCACCCTGGTTGTTCTTGACCCGCAATCGATCAATTGAAAACCCTTCTGATGGATTACCGCAGAAATTCTCCATTTCGAAGCTCTCAGAATGAGTGGTCAAACCGTCGATTGAGTATTCACCAACGTTCTGAACAGATCCGTCGAGGTAATGAAAGTCTGACATCACCGCATCTTTTAGTTTTGAAGCCTTACCCGTTTCAATATCGATAAATGTCAAATCAGAAAATTCAATCAAATCAATCCGGACTTCTTTAAAGAAATCGACAGATTCGCCAGAGTTCGTTTTTTGTACTCCGGCGGGCGGGGCACCGTTTAATTCTTGTTCGATCGATTGCATATCCAATTCTGATTCAGGATCAGAACGAAAATAAAAGGTACCGCTCTCCACTGAAAATTCCTCGACAATCAACCGTCTGTCATCTCGAAACAAATCACCGATTCCGTTAAATCGAAACTCAACATTTTCAATCTTCGAAACTTGCTCAACAGAATCATTCTGAAAAGTAATTTCTTCGACATGGAAACCACTGGAAATCGATCCTGAAAGGCCCCGAATCTCCACCCCTTCATTGCCTTCAATCATGGCCTCAACAAGTTTCAGCGGTGCAGAAGAATAGAAGACGGTGTAATAGCCAAAGCCAATGACAACGATCAATCCCAGAACAACCACGCTGAAACAGCTCAGGCATCCAAAAACACATCCCTTCGAGCCTTGTTTCTTTTCACTGAAATAAGCCTCAGGAATCAACTCGGTTGCTGCCTTATCATCGTGCATATCTGACATCACTTACTCGCATGTTAAAAAAACGCAAACTCGGCAATTAAAGTTGCCCTAGACGACAAATCGGAATCCCCAACCCATCCCCAACCCGTGACGGGTTAACACAATCTCGATTCTAGAATTGCAGTGAATTGCCTTTGAGTCGACCAGCCTACGAACCGAGGCCGACGTGAACGATAGCGAAGTCCCGTAGCTTACAAGAAATCATCACTCCACCGCCCTAGCCAATCTCTCCATTCGTTTACGGCGATCTTTTCTCAGTACCAATTCCCGACTTTGGGCTGAACTTCTGAATCTCCACCATTGCCCATCCGAGCGCTTGCCCAACCTCCATATAGGTCTCTGCATTATGATTGTAATGGTAACCCTGACCACTGGGAGATATCTCTTTGTCTCTCCAAAAAGGCCGGGCATCGATAGCGTTTACATTCCCATGAAATTCTGGGTACCTACCGGCATCTCCATCGACGGCCAGTTGTGCGTTGCATATCTCAAGCGCATGTCCCGTCAATTCTCCTCCAAAGGCAATGGTGGCCAGCACAAATTTCGCATTCGGAGCATCGAAATCAGCCCTCAGTGATTTAATCAATTGAACCAAATTCTGCTCATAGCGACTTGCATGTGCTGGATTTTGATCTTTATGCCCCTGCCAAAAAACAAAGCCAGCAATTTGATAACCTCGCAATTGAACTTCCATGCCGGACAACTTTTGCTTCATCCCTTTCAGTTCTTCTTGAAATTTCCGAAAACCCTCCTGCGTGAATCTCGCCCGCCGGGCAAAATCTTCTTTAGCTACAATCTCATTTTTTAATGCCTTCATCGCGGCTTGGGCCTTGTTGTCCTCTGCAGGATCTTTCGCGAGATTTAATCGGGGGTAATATTTATCAAGATTTTTTAAAACATGTTTTGCATGATGGATGTCAGCATCGTACTGGCGACCGGCATACCAGTTCACCTCTTTTTTAGGTTCGTTTTCGACCCACGAAGAGGGACTCTCTTGGTAGCCAGCATGGATCTTGCCATCAAATTGATAGCGTTCACTTCCGGGCGGAAGTAAATCCCACCCCAGACTTCGGTTGCCAATACAGGCTTTCAACACCAGCACAGGTTCGTCATGAAACTGGCCCATCACGTGACCAAAGCCAAGTTCCGGGCCAAAGTTTCCCTTCACTTTTAACCACTGGTTTTTCATATCAGAGAAGACATCAAATTCGGTTAGGCCAGCTCCCCGTTTATCCATGACATGGGTGTAACGTACATCTTTCCGTTCGGTCCATTGACCGCTCTGATCCACTAAGTAGGAGTACTTCCCTTTTTTCTTGATTATGTATTCCAGTGTTCCGGGCTTATCGACGGGGCTGACCCGTCCAAAACCAAGCATATTAGATTGGCCTAGTAAAACATAAACCTGAACGGGCTTACTTTCGTCAGCAGGTTTCCCATCGGGCACTGTAATCAGTGGCGTATTTTTCGATTGCTCTTGAGAAAGCGAGATTGCGCAGAAATTGCCAAGCATGCACTCCGCAAAAATTAACACCAACAAAAACGGGAATCGGATCATTACACAGGACATAAACTAAACTTTCATTTCATTCAAATTAAATGGTGGCTCGCAATAAAATCAAGCCACAAGGCTACCATCTATCGCATATCCCTAGACTAATTTAGGGCGGTAGCTCTTTTCATTTTTACCAGCAGGTAATTTATAAGCGGTTTTGTTTAAACGAATTCTTCTGCTCCTGACTTCGTCAGAACTCAAAATAGTTGCATCAACGATGGCCGGTATGTTCAGGTGTTAAATCGTTTCTTTGAGCCCCGATGGAAGTTCATCTCCCTCTTGGCCATGGACGGCACCAACAGCTGTTACCACAGACACAATCGCCAACCAGCGTCTCAAACTACTCCAACAACTTTCAACGTTTATTTCGACTCCACAGACATTTATAAAATATCGAGCTATTTTCAGTGCCCTGTCGACCATCCAACAGGACGTTGCCTAGCCAGTTCAGATTAGTCCTTTTAATGGGCTAAGTCATCTAATTTTTAAGTCGGTCGCCCTTCAATTTATATAACCGTTTCGTCTCACTCGATGCTGAAACCTCTTTTTTACCGAGAAAAACGATCTCTAGTTATTCCATCGCATGCTAAACTAGGACGTGGGCGGCGAAAAACTAGGCAACACTCTGGATGGGTGGTAATTTCGATTTGTCTATTTTAAACGGAACCGTAAAATGAAATCATCGTAAGGAATTCACCTGCTCTAACCCTGTTGATACGCTAACCGAGTCACACCGTAAAAAGGCGAGTCTCCAACTCAGGTATTTCATGCCCACCATTAATGCAAACTCAGACCACTTTCTCTCGCTCTGTCGCAAGTCAACGACGGTCGACAGAAATGATTGCGGGACGAAGAGACACCGCTCACCATCGAAGACTCTGGCATATGCATTACTGTTAGTTCTCTTTCTTGCTGGCCCAACTTGGGGGCAAACCGCTACCGAGTCACTACCGGCCAACGAACAACTACCAGACAATGCAATCTGGCAATTTGGTGAGAACGAATCTTCCCACAATGGTTTTTATAAACTGGTCTATTCGACAGACGGCAAATATTTAGCAGCCCGAAACAGCGACAACATTGTTACCGTCTACGACACTAAAACGCGGCAACCAATACAGACATTCGCAGGACACGACCAGCCGATCCAATGCGTTGATTTTTCCAAAGATGGAAAATACATTCTAACCGGCGCCAATGGCCAGCGTGACGATCGAAAAACTGAACATACAAAAATTTGGAATGTTCAAACTGGTGAATTAAAACTCGATCTTAACATCCAAGCTTATGCCGCCTTCTTCTCACCAGAAGGTGACAACGTCCTGATCATGGATGAAAAAGCTGTCAACACGATCCGGATCGCTGACGGGAAACCATTGGTAAAAAAAGTTTGGAAACAGGCAAATGAACGACCGCTGACAATGTCGCGGGATGGAAATCGTGTTGCCGTCTATCGAAGTCCGATCGCTGGTAGAGTCTATAATCTCTCGATCTACAATCTAAGCTCTAAATCGACAACTGTCTTGCAAGGCAATATAACTCTGCCCAAATATGCAACGTTCTCAAACGACAATCTGCACCTGGCGGCAATTTTCAATCGAGACGAAAATGCCTATCTTTGGGACTTGAGGACAAAAACGCAATTTGTTTTGTCGGGACACTCGGAGAGAACTACCGCGATCGCATTCTCCAGCGACAGCCGCTTTCTTGCTTCAACCGGACTAGACGATTCAGCAATTATTTGGGATTTGTTCACGCGCCAAAAAATCACAGCACTGAATGCTCACCAAGACAATGTCAATTCAGTCACCTTTGCGCCGCTCGATGCAAAACTTGTCACAGGCTCCTCAGGCCAAAAAGATAATCGCGGAATTGTTTGGAACCTGAGTTCACTCCTGTTCTCGTCGAAAGAACTCCAACCGCCTCAACCGGCTGACGCCAATGCGTTTACGCACCTGTGGATACGCATGAGCGCTCGGCCGCCACAACATGCTCTAATTACCACTCGGAAACTCGCCCTCGGAGGTGCCGATCTACTCGGTTTTCTGGAAGAAAAAATCGGCGTCTCCACTGCAAGCATCGATGAAAAAGAAATCACCAAATTGATTGGCATGCTCAATAGCGAACTGTACTCGGAACGAGAACAAGCGAGTATCGCTTTGAAAGAACATGGCCCCCACGCTATTTCATTAGCCAATCAAGCACTCAACAAAGCAACGACCGCCGAAATGCGCTATCGAATAATGAGGTTACTACGCCAGCCAGTTGTGCGACCGCCAATCGACCCGCAAGAACTATGCCGACTTCATCGCAGCATCATGGCGCTCGAAATGATGGCCAACGGCGATGCGATAACTACCTCGAAGCAGGCGGCAAGTGATATCGTGAAACGTGCGATCTTTGCCCTGCAAACTCTCGCGTTGGGCCATGAAAATATCGACGTCGCCAATGACGCACAGGCGGCCCTCGATCGCATCGCAGCAAGACGGCAACGAGCGCCTTAGATGCTTGCGCGAACGCCTCAGATGCTTGCGAGCGCCTTGAAGCAGTCTGAGCCCGACGATACTACTCACTCGATTAAATCTTCAAGAAAATTCTCTTTCGGTACATCAAATACAACAACGACCATTTCAATGCGAAAACACCTAAAACTAGAATCAACCCACTGAAGTGCGGAACGAGTGATTGAGGTCCGGCTAGGATCTGATTCGCAGCATAATGAAAATTGATGAACTGCGGAGCCATATAAATAAAGATTGAGTTGGTACCAATGACGATAAAAAATGTCGTACCCCATCGCCATTTCCAAACATCAATCAATAAATAAAACACCGCCAACAACTCCAAACTCCAACCCGCACAGTAAAGCACAAACGAGCTAGACCAAAGATTTTTGTTAATTGGAAATTGCAGAACCGACTCCTGATCCCAAGCCCAGCCAAGTCCCAAACAGATCAGCCCACCAAGGAACATTCGCAAGGTTTTTTCGATCCCATTTCGATCGGATCGCATTAGCATCTGTCCTGTGATTGCACCCAAAAGTGCCGTAGCAATCGCGGGAACCACACCGCCTAATCCCTCCGGATCTCGAACACCTTGATAAAGAGAACCTGGGATCATCAGTCGATCGAGATAATCTGTCAAAGTGTGCCCCGGAGCAAAGTCACCCGCACCAAATTCTGGAATCGGAATAAAGCGAAGGGCGGCCCAATAACCCACCAGCAATCCAACAATCCACAACAAACGCCCTCTTAGATCAGTCCGCATGACGATAAGTGCCGCGAACAAGTAGGCCAATCCAATCCGCCCGAGAACGCTTGGATAGCGGTGGTTTTGCCAACCAGTCGCCGTTGTCCAATCCGCTGGAAGACCGTTGTGAACAATTCCTAATACAACCAACAATACTCCGCGCAATAAAATGTGACCATAAATCTTGCGGTCACTATCACCCCGACGGCGGCGGTGCTGAATCGACAGGGGCGTAGCAACGCCGGCGATAAATAAGAACAAAGGGAAAATTAAATCCCAAGGCTCAAACCCATGCCATTCAGGGTGCTTCATTCTAGCCAACGCCCAATCAATCCAGGGCATTGAAGTAAGCAACGAAATTGCAACCACGATCTGTTTCCCACCGATGATCCAGAACATGTCAAAACCGCGAAGCACATCGAGACTCACCAGGCGTTCAGGACGCCTGGCAAGAAGTTGACTTTCGGTTTCGGTCGACATCATTTCCTCCTGAACGGGACTCTCGATCGCTTAACGTGAATCACGATCGCTTAACGTATATTTACGATCGCTTAACGTGAATCTACGATATCAATTGACTGACGGTGCCACTACTGTCTGCAAAACTCTTCAACCCAACCCCGAGCAAGTTTGCTTGCGTGAGCCAAAGATTTGCCAAGGGCGTCCCTTCCGGCATGTTAATGTGCTGACCTGTTTTTATGTGATTACCGCCACCCGCCATAATAATTGGCAAATCATTATATTGATGCGTCGACCCATCTCCCAACCCGGACCCATACGTAAAGATCGTATTATCTAAAAGAGTCGTTCCGTCTGCTTCCTCTATCTGATCCATCTTATTAAGCAGGTACGCATACTGTTCCATATGAAAATGATCCACCTTCAAAAGGTCATCGATCATTTTGGTTTGATTATGTGACATCTGATGATGACTGCGTGGCTTATCAAACAGGCCATCGAATTGATAAGGCGTATCCCATCGTTCAGGACCTACCATAAATGTTGCAACATTCGTCAAACCAGATTGCAAGGCCACAACCATCAGGTCACCCATTAACCGAATGTAATCACCACGTGGCAGATAAGCTTCCGAAGGTTCTTCGAATTTGACTTTAGCAAGTTCAATTTTCATTGCCTCAAGCCGATTCATTTGCCTTTCGATCGAACGTATGGAATCAAAATACTCGGCAAATTTTTGCCGATCGTGATATCCCAATTCGCGTTTCATCGAATTGGCATCTTCAAGCACCAAGTCGGTAATGTCTCGATAGCGAGCGATTTCCTGTGTCGAAAAAAGACGTTTGTACATTTTTCGCGGATCACGAATCGACGGCGCTAAATGACCCGTTCCGTACCATGAAATGTTATCAAAATAAATAGACTCCTTATTATCTCGATGGCTGTTACAACTAAACTCAAGGGTCGCAAACGGAGTTTTAGAACCGATGTGATCAGCCACCAAATGGTCTAACGTTCGATCCAGCGGCCACGCCGTCCCCTGGATCGTGTAAGGCCGAGCACTGCTTAGGTAACAAGAAGCACACTGAGCATGAACATCTGTCCCTTGCTGGAACGTTCGATCCATCCCAGTAATCAAGTTTAATTTACCTTTGATGCCGTTGAGTGGTTGCATCGTTGGAGTCAGTTGATCAAGTTGGGAAACGCTTAAGTCAGGATTTTGGTTTCCAAGCGATTTCATGACGTTCCCGAGATTTCCCTTGGGAATCACATGTGCCGCTTCGCCGGGAAAAAAACCGCGGCGAACAACGCCAATCGGAACATAAAAATGGGCCATCCGAAATGGCGACGAGGGACCCGCAGTCTGAGCAACCGCCAGACTTTCCAGCCAAGGCAAAGAAAGGAATGCACCACTGATTCCTCGCAAAAAATTTCTTCGATTTGTCATCTTCATAATCCTATATCGCACTGCCAGCGATGAAGCGTGATTTTAACTTTAGTCTGCTTACTTGGAACTGCCTATTTTGGCGTCGTTTTATTCTGAAAAGGTTTACTTAAGATTACGTGTTTTATTAACGCTTGGATCTTGTAGTCATCTTTAGCCGTTGCCTCGACGATCCGGTCAAGCGCAAGCTGATCGGCAGCACCAATTTCCCGGGCGAGTGCGAAAGACAACAAGTGCTCGGCAAATCCACGAGTAAAGCGATCCTTCTCAACCAAAATCGCATCTTTAAATTCGACGACATCGTTGAACCGGTGCTTGCGAAACAAAACACCTGCGGAATCGATCTCCCGACCGTTAGCATATCCTTCCCGCCATCCACCTACTGGACTATAGTTTTCAAGCGCAAAACCAAGTGGATCAATTTGCTCATGACAGCCCTTACAATCCGACCGCTCTCGATGCAATCCCAAACGCTCTCGCAAGGTAAGACCAGACTCTTCCCCTGCTGGTTTATCTGCTAACGGCGGCACATCCGCTGGCGGCGGTTTGGGTGGATTATTAAAAATCACTCCCGCCACCCAGGCCCCTCGCGTAATGGGCTGGGTACGATCCGGCCCCGAAGTCATTGTCATTACTGCTGCATTAGTGATGACGCCGCCAGTCCGACGATCAGTTACTGGAACTCGATGGAACGTTAAAACACCAACAGCTCCTCCTCCCTTATTACCCTTCAACGGGCTGGCTCCAAACTCTGTGTATGAATTCTGAAGCCGATTCGATCGATAAGTGAAATCAGAATCGACAAGCTGGGTAATGGGCAAATTCTCAATCAGCACCGTTTCGAACAATAACAATGGCTCGAGCAACATGTGCATACTGTCACGATATTTCGAGAAGTAAAACTGCGAAAACAACTCCTGGTTCGGCACCGAGGAGATAATCCGCTCTAACTGCAACCATTGCGAAGGAAAACTATCACAAAACCGCTTGATCTTTTTGTCCTTGATCATTCGTTCGTACTGTTCAATCAATACTGCGGGTTCACTTAACTCACCCCGAATCGCCAGATCTAACAAAGTTTGATCGGGAACACTCCCCCAAAGAAAAAATGACATTCTCGACGCCAACTCGAATTCATCTACCGAACTCGACGCTTCTGTTTGACTCACTTTATCGTAAAGGTAAAAAAATCGCGGAGATGAAATCACCGCTGCTGTTAATGCCTTCATTACGTCCGTATACTCGGCACCTTGATCGATCTGAGCGTCTGCAAACTTGAGATAGCGATCAAGAACCTCTGAGGTTACAGGCGAACGAAAAGCGCGAGTTAAAAATGGCTTCAAGCGCAGACCAATCGACGACTTCCACTGGTCCTTTGTTTTGGGTGGTTCAAAGAACGTTTTCCAAATGCCAATGTTACGCTGAACAAAATCGGGACTCTGTGTGATTGACTGACCGAGTTTCAAAAATGCTTCCATCAATAACGGAGACATCGACAAATGGTCTCCTCGGTTATCAAAACCATGCTCTGCTCTGAGGTCTTGCGGAAAGGCAGCGACACCAGCGAGGCGTCGCTCAATCATCTGTGATTTTCCAAGCGGTCGGTTGCCTACCGTTACTACGTCAGGCATTTTACCCGATGCTGGTTTGAAATATAGCTTATGCTCTCGCATCATTCGTTCAGGCAACGTAAACACAATGCACTTCAAGTCGAGCAAATCGATAACTGCGTTATTGTATTGAAATCGATTCATGCGTCGGATCGGCGCCTGGTCGTAAATCGATAATTTTTGCACTTCGACTTTTAGAATTTTCTTTAGCTCAAAAACCAATCGCTCTCGCTTTTCCGGCTTCAGATCAGGCTCACCTTCTGGCGGCATCTCGCCTAAATCGAGCACCTCGATCAGCTCGCTAAGCAGATCAACGTCGCTACCAATCGGGGCACCGCCTAGCTCCATTAAATTGACATCACCTTCTTCTACACCATCTACACCGTGGCATTTTCCGCAATAAGATTCGAAGGTTGGTCGAAGAAGCGATTCATAAACATTTTCGTTATCGCTAATTGGTTCATCTTGTGCCGCAGCAAGCGCAGGAAAGAACAACAAGACATTCGTGCAAACAAGTAAAATCAAGCATGCCTGAGTTCTCCAAAGTGGGAACCTCGGGAGAAGAACAAATCTCAGTTCATGAAGATGACTTAGTGCTTTCAACAATCGCATTCGCTTTGTAGTCTCCGTGATCTAAATTCAAGCCGACAAAACTGTCTAGATAATTATCTTACAGGGCCGTCCCATTAATCTATTACCTGCGTTAGCGACTTTCAACATTTTTCTAGAATCGTTAGGGGTAACCCATCTTCTATCGCAGGATTTGTTCATTTTGGCAATCGATGGTTCATCCAGCCATAAGATTCCAGCATAGAATTGCTGGATTGAGAATTTTGCAACGGAATAAAACCTGCGCAAGACCTTACCGCCCCCCCATACTTTTGCCGCAACAATGGTCACTCTAAATCAAGGTGGCTTAAGACGCTCTGTTTCAATGCTCCCGTTGGAAACGCGAAGCAAAGTAAAAACAATAATAGAGTTGAAATACAAAAGACAAGACGGATATCGGAGGAGATTTGAACGCCTTCCAATTTATTGGCAGCTGTAAATCACCTAAGGCTGCAGAGAACGTGGGGCTTCAAACATTCCAACAATCTCATCGACGACACCGGACACCGACGATTCAAGCCCAACGCCCGGACTACAAATTGCAAGAACTGTTGCCACAAACAACAGAACTATCAGGACGGTAACCTCACCTGAAGTGGCTCCATTTCGCGCAACACTCGCCTTGCGGCAATTGGAATAAAAATACATGGCCGTTTTCTCCCAAATCTAAACTGACTTGAAGCAAGACCGAACAGTCAAAGGTACCAACCACCTCTTCCAGTGGGGGGAAATAACAAATATTGAAGGCCGATAAACAAAAATAAAACTCAGCGAGCCGACTGGTCGTAACATTCGACTTTTCCGTTGTGCGCACGGTACGGAATTGCTGACTTTCGTTGTTTTTTTTAAACACGCACCCGCTCGACGTTCAGTTTTCGAGACGATTCTAAAAAATCTCCAAGTCCATTTTTGCAAATCCTAGATTGCTGAACACTGCTAATCGATAGCGGTGCGACCTGAATGAAACAAAAGATTCCCCCTCCCAGCGATGACTCTATTTTCGAAACCCAATCACTTCACACCTTCCATCGACTTGACTTAAGAAATTAATTCGACCAACAATTAACCACCTATCGAGTTTGCCTACCGACCGATCATCATCTTCGATTCGTATTAAGCATCTCAAATTCTTGAAACCAGAAAGCCAAATCACATATCTTCCTCCCGCGAAACTTAATGAATCCTCTCCGTCTCGCGCAGATTAATAACGAAACCAATCGACAACGTTGCCCCTAGGTTTCATTTTCTTTATAAAGGGGCTTTCAACCCTCAATCTGCCAATGACGTCCAATGCCTGACTATCGCGAAATTTACAATCACGTTGTATCGACAGACGCACGATACAACTTGGCTGAGAACTCCCCAGGCTTTCGCGCTGTGGTGCAAGCGTCGGGTCAACTGGAAATGCTTTCTGGGCGGTCTTTAGATATTGGGTGCGGTGTCGGGTTTGTTCTCAATTATCTCGCCGGGCCAAACTTTGATCTCAATGTGTTCGGCGTGGACATCAGTGATTTAGCCGTTCAGCAAGCACAAACACGAATGCAGCACGTCCCAGGCGGCCCAAACCAAGTTTCTGTTCTCGATACGCAAAGACTACCTTTCGAAGATCATTTTTTTTCACTGATCACCTGCTTTGATGTTCTCGAACACCTCGATGAACAGGATATTGATTCCACCATCAGCGAAATCTTGCGTACGCTTCGCCTAGGCGGAGTCTTTCTAGGCTCCGTATCCTGTCGCAAATCGGGAGTCGACGACTTGCATGGAGACAATCTGCATCGAACGGTGAAGTCACCCGACTGGTGGATTAACAAGTTTGAACCCGACAGTGCGCAGTATGACGGTCAGCGACAACAGCTTACCCTGTGGAAACATTTGCCGTTATCTAAGCAATCCGCTTCTGCAAGTAACAAGACCACTAGTACGTCTTCGAAAGTCCAACTGCCAAGTCCAAGCTCAGCCAACCTTTATCAAAAAATCTATGATGAAAATCCATGGTACGGTGATGCGGAACAAGGGCGATGTCCTGGAGTCAGGTTGCTTCCGCAATATCAAGATTGGCTACTCGAACCAGTGATGGATTTGGGATGTGGTCGGGGACAAACCGTCACCGCCATTCGCCAACTCGGCCTACAGGCCAGTGGAATTGACCAAATTGAAAACAATCCCGAAATGGAAGTTGGTGACATCACGCAACCCATTGAAGATCTGGAAATGTTTGCCAGTGTGGTCTGCGTCGACTGCATCGAACACTTGTATGACGATCAAGTTGCCGGGCTTTTTGAGAATTTTAAAAAAGTAAAGCGGCAAGCTTTTTCGATTCATAACGGCGAGTCCACCGGCACCGGACAGGAACTTCACGTCAACCGAAAAAACTTTGACGATTGGCATGTTTTGATTTCGAAACATTTCGAGATCATTAAAACCATTCCTATCACCGCTGAACAAATGCTCTACCTGACGCAGTCGATCGGCATCGACACCAAAACCGGTTAACTACCCTTCAGAGCTACCCTTCAGAGCTACCCTTCAGAGTCGGAAAACTGCCATGAACCGCCTGCCACACGGATTAGTTTTGCTCGCGTTTGCATGCTCGCATTTAATTGCAAGCCAGTGTACCAGCCAATCTCTAAAGGCTCAAAGCAAACCTATCGGCAATCAAAAACCTCGTGTCAAAGTGCTACCTGAAATGACAGATGGCGTTATTTCGGAAGGCTCGATCATTTTTAATTATGTCGATCAAAACCGCCGACGGAGACTTTCTTTAGATGTGTATCGCCCCAAAGAACCGGTTGGTAAATCCCCGGCAATCGTTATGTATTTTGGCGGCGGATGGCAAAACGGTAGGCCCGCCCTGTTTGCTCCACTCGCTCAGGCGCTAGCTCAAAAGGGATACGTTTGTGTTGTGCCCGAGTACCGCTTATCTGGCGAAGCCCCCTTTCCAGCTGCAATTCACGATGCCAAAGCTGCCATTCGCTGGACGCGGAAGCATGCGAGACGATTTAATATTGACGCTGAAAAAATCGCCAGCCTCGGAGGATCAGCTGGTGGCCATTTGGCAGGCTTCGTTGCAACAACCACAGGCAGTGGAAAATTCGAAGGAACGGGCGAACATCAGGAAGTTACATCAGATGTTCAAGCTGCGATCGTAATGTGTGGACCAATGAACTTGCTAGATTCCGAGTCCGTCCAACGAATCAATGCCGCAGCAGCATCCCCCGTCGGCCACGCAATGATTGACTTTCTCCAAGGAGAAACTCCAAACTCAAACCACGACTTATATCAAATGGCCTCGCCATTATTTCACGCCGGCCAACAAACTCCACCAATGCTCTTCATTGATGGCGAAAAAGATAATCCAGGGAAACGGTCAGAAAAACTGCGTGAGATTTTGAATACTCACCAAATTCCCAACCGGCTCATCATCCTCCCAAAAGCGCCGCATCCTTTTTGGGTTTACCGACAATGGTTCGGCCCCACCGTCGATGCCATTGATTTATTTCTCAGAGAACAGTGGGAAAATGAGTGATTAGCCAACTGAGTGGTCAACCGGCCAACTCCCGTCAACCTATTGCGAAATCGCATCGCCTAGAATTTCGTCGAAAAGCTTAGCATCAATGCGTCTCCAAGAGATTCCTGTCGAGTCTCTTGCTCAAATTCCAACTCACGGGAAAAAACGTAACCCAATTCGAGTTGCATCGTTTTGCCTCGCACAAACGGCATCCCTGAAGAACCAGCCGGTCGCGACTCCAAACCAAGAACAACTCGCAAATCACTATACGTTAATTGATCGTCGATCGCATCAAACTGCTGATAGCCCCACGTTGAACCACTCGTACCTCCGCCGAGGTAAACCCACTGCTGACGTTCACCATCATCGAATAATAACCGGTTGACTCGCGGTTGGGGATATACAAGATCGACCCTGACTGAGGGGTTGGGTTGCCAAACAGCACCGATGACAGGAATAACAGGCAGGTCCTGCCGTCCCATTGCGATTGCGCCAAAGGTCCAACTTACATTTTCGTTCTTAGAATAGGTTGCAAAAATCCCGCCTCGAAACCTCCACGCATCGCTAGAACGGTTTTCATTATCCGTTGCTAGTTCGACTCCAAGAATAGAGCGCACATTCCATCGCTCATTCAATTTACGAACCGAAGCAATCCCTACCGAGTACTCAAACAGGTCCTCTGGAATTCCAAAAGACTCGGGAGTCTGCAGAGATGTATAACTGACACCGACCTTAACGATCGGAGGAGGCGTTCCAATGAATAACAACGGAAACGAAATGTTAAAATCCGTACTCGCCATGCCAGTCTCAGAATCAGCAATCCATTCTGCTTTTAACCCAACCGGAGGCCGGCGAGATCGAATTTCGGATGGTTCGGCAAGTCTCTCCGAATAAACGCCGGATAAACTAAGATCGCCTCCCCCCTGAACTGGCGGGGTAAAATTCCCGCCCGTGACTTGCTGCCCAGCAACCCGAGTGTCAGTCTCCCGTTGAACACCACAGCAAACAGAGACGAAAACTAAAGGCAGGCAGAGCAAAAAACAAAGTGAACCACGTATCATCAAATAGCATCCAAATATTAAAAGAAACACGTTCGCAGTGACCGACTTAATCCCTCAGGCTTAACAGCCAATCACAAATGCAAGCACTTTACCAAACTGACTACCAACGCTCGATTTTGGCCAGCCTCCCTCTGCCAATAATTATGCAGCGAAAACAAACGCAAATATGCCGTTTATTCGATACAAATCGACACAACCGGCTAATATTATCTTTCCCCAACTGGCTGACTTCGAAGCCGTCTGGCTGCAGACATTGACTAAGTTTCTTAGCAAAAACTCAAGAATTTCTCGGTAAACTTGAGTTGTTTCGCTTCCAGACAAGAAAATCTAACCGACTTATCGGCATCGCAATTTGGAGTAATCGAAAAAATCGGAAGTTTGATTTCTTTCTTAGCATGACTCATAATATTCAACAATCGAAGTTGATTTAACTTTTTTGCTATCAACGTCGAAACTTAATAAAGAAGCAAATCGACTGTTACTTGCAGTCAGTGAAATGTTTGCCTAGCTTCACACGACTCCTATCTAAAAAACCGAGAAATGCACGGAACGATCTACTGCGTGACCCAGAAGTTTGTTGAATCAAACTACGGGAATCAAACTTGGCTGGATCTGCTTGAACAAGCCGAATGCCCAGTCGCGCACTTTTCGCCCGTCCAAATCTACCCGGATGAGTACATCGGCGCGATTGTTGGCGTTGCTTGCAAGGCCTTGAATACGGAACCTGCCTCGCTTTTGCGGGAGTTGGGGAAGTTTGCCGCTGGCGAACTGATTAACTTTGCCAATCACTTACTTCATCCATCTTGGAAAACATTCGAAGTCTTAACGAATGTTGAAACTTTAATTCACACCACAATTAAGGTTCAGAATTCCAAAGCTCAACCGGCAAACATCCAGGCCTTTCGAGTTGGCGAAAACGAAATTGAAGTCGTCTATACCTCTCGGCGGGGACTTTGTGCTCTCGCTCACGGCATTATTGAAGGCATCGCCGAATACTACGAAGAAGACATAGTTGTCGAGCAAATTACGTGCACTCAAGATGCCAATGCTTTTTGCACTTTTAGTGTCAAACGAAATTCTTCCATCAAATCCGATAAGAATTTTTTCATGGGCCAACTACCTGAGTCACCCTCTGGTAATTTCGCCGGCCATTTTAATAGCGAAACCGTCGTTGCTGATCTTGACGCAATTAAATCTGCCACAATCTTCGATAACAAAAATCGAAGCGATCTCGATTTTGAAGTTTCCGAGAGCATTCAAGATTCCAATTTGCCCAAGAATTTTGGCCGCTATGAAATTCTTTCTCTCCTCGGCACGGGTGGCATGGGATCTGTCTTAAAGGCTCGAGACATTTATCTTCGCAGAACCGTCGCACTGAAAACACTAAAAGCTGAAATACTTAAAGACGATCAAGTTCAGCATTTCCTTGAAGAAGCCCGTGCGATGGCTAGAATTTCAAGCCCTTACGTTGTTCAGATTTTCGATGTTGGTGAAACTGACGGACGTCCTTTCATCGTGATGGAGTATTTAACGGGCCGCACGCTCCGAGCAAAAATCAGAGAGGGCCCCATTGATGTCTCGATCGTCATTCGCCTACTTGCTCAAATCACAAAAGGACTCGACGCCATCCACGTCGGCGGTCTAGTTCACCGCGACATTAAGCCTGACAATATCATGCTTTTCCAAGATGAATTGAACTGTCGAATCCTCGACTTTGGGCTCTCCCATGAGAAGTTCAAAAACAAAGAAAAAGCAAACTCGATCTCAGGCACACTGGAGTACATGTCCCCAGAATGCCTAACGGGATTACCGGCAGACTATCGAAGTGATATCTTTTCTGTCGGGACAGTCGGTTATGAAATGCTCTTTGGAAGCCAGGTGTTCCGAAGGTTTAGCAACCTCGACACAATCGAAGCCGTCAAGAACTTCGAACCTGAATTCGCGTCAGAGGAAATGTACGTCCCTGCTGACCTACTCCAACTATTGGAGTCGATGATGCAGAAAGACCGCGAGAAACGTTTGTCGAATTGCCAAGAGATTCTGGAACGATTGAAGGCAATTGAAATCGAAAAATGATTTTTAGCTTTTATCCCAGCTTACGACTGCAGACATTTCCCACATCTCTATCTATTTGCCACATCTCTCTATCGCTGCCTCTCCCACAAGCAGTGCGGGAACGTGCTTCGTCTCTGAGGAAGTTTCGCCAAGGCGAATGACACCAGCTTTCCACCTTGCCTGCCGCTTCCCAGCGATCGATGAGGCTTGATACTGCACCTCCTCAAGACAATCTTTCACAGCGTTCCATTCTTCGACCTTGAAAATCCGAAACTCTGCAGTGACGCCTGGGGCCAGACGCTTTTCCAAACTTAAAGCAACGTGCCCCATGGTCATTCGTGGATTCAATTCCACTAATGGCTTTAAGCTTAAAGCTCCCGTCGCATCTTCAAAAACAAAGGCGTCGACTCCTAGATATCCATTAAATCCAACCTCACATAATGCTGGATTTAAATGTTCAGCAAGCCACCGTTCCGTCCGTTGTAATCGAGCGCACCGATCCTCGAGCAAAAATCGTTTCGTCTCCAAATCGCAATTTGAAAATGGAGTCCCCAGCACCGTGCCTGAAAAACGACGTCCGCCGCTAACCACTGGTTGCGTCCAACCCATAAAATCAAGTGTTTGTTGCTGCAAGTCAAAATTCCACAAAAATGAAATGTCAACTCGCCGCAATAATTCCGGTTCGAGAATGCCTCGAGGTAACGAATCGCTCTCCCGCGACCGCGCGAATTCAGCCTCTAGCCAGCGCGAATCCTTTTCATCGATTGGCGAACCGCACGCGACTCTTCGCTGCCCTCGCCCGGCCGCACCAAGGTCCGTCTTGTAAATTGCATGCGTGTACCCCCGGTACTCGAAATCATGCAGAGCGGATTCAACCTCGAGCAAACTGCTCACTGGGTGGCCCAGCACCCCTTGGCTGGCAAACCAATCAGGTATTTCGTCGCATTCTCCCCGCTTCTCCATCCACGTTCTCATTTTCGAAATACTCCAAGACTTGCGATATAGCAGAGCCTGTTCTCGATGCCATGGAGTCGAAGCATGCCGCAGCGAAGCTTTAAATGAATTGGCTATCTCATGATTCTTTGGAGTCCAAGCCCAAGGACTGCAGTCTCGTAGTTTTCTTTCAACTAACTTTTCCCGTTGATCGAGAGCAAAAAATTCGGGCAACTCAACTCCCCGATCAATCCAGTGTTTTCGTAGTTCACTGGAAGGGGGACGGTGCGACAAAATCACATCATCCGGCTTGGAAACTGCGACCAACACCATCGCCAGATCCTGTTCCAATTGCAGCATCAAGGCTCTTGCCTTCGCTTGATTTTCACCCGCGAGTTCTGATTCAGCCCCTGGATCGAACCAGCGAACCGTTGCCGACCGCCCTCTTGATTTACTAAAAACCTCCATTGAAGCTATGAACTCTTCATTCAAACCAGCGCGTTTTCGTCCGTCACGATTGAATGCCCCATAAGTTCCTCGCCCTCGCTGCGGCGACATCGGAAATTCCAAGGCTTGTTGATAGGCTTGCCAATCCGTCTGCTTTTCGTTTTTCCATTCTCGAAACCATTGGAGCCCATGTTTGACATGACCAATTTCATCTTCATAGATCTGCCATAACAAATCCGATGTCACCTGGTCTCCCAGGCGATGAAACAACTTTGCAAAGTGCTGACTGTAATCAAGATTCGCTTGCTCAAACGTCAGACTCAACCTCGCAACAAAATCGAGGGGAGACTGCATCGGCTCAACGACCCGCCAAAATTGACCACTTAATGGGTAGCTCCCAAACTCAACGCCACATTCTTTCATGCGACGCAAATACATTCGGGTATGCTCCTGTTCCTCTTGAAGTGTCACCAACACGCCTCGGCGAAACGCATAGGGGGCGTTCGGGAACTTCAACAGAACCAACGCCATTAACTCCGTTGCCAGCAACTCGTGATTGGCGAGAAAATGAAGCAACTGGCCTCGCGCAAGATCGTTTCCAAGATTCTCATCTCGCGGCGGTTTGACATTTTTTCCAGCAATTGACTGCATCGCCAACTCCACCGGTCGACCCGGAGCGGTAATTGAGTGAACGACCGTCGACATTTCTGTTACCTCCGAAAAATCGAGATCTCCCGGAGCTGCCAATTTTTCTTCCAGTGTCGTTCCAAACACGATTTGTTCAGCAAATTCAGTTACATTCATCTCGTCAACCACACCCTACAAAACGCCAGAACCTATTAGCATGCCCAAATAGCATGCCCAAAAATACGCAAAAAGAAAATGCCACAATCGTAAACGATCGCTCTAGAATCCATTTCCTCGACAATTATTTCCTTTAGACTATTCCCTTTAGACTATCACCAAATCATAGAGTAAGTCACCGGTGACACATCGACACCTTTCCACCCGTTTCTTGACCTTGCGACTTTGAGCACCATGAGTCAACGATTTTTTTTACCATCTGCGGTGATCCAAAGAGCCTTTCTGGTCTCTCTCTTTTCAATTAGCACACTTGCATTCCAGACACTTGTATTGCAGACACTTGGGCAAGAAGTGGTAGAAGAAAAAGCAAATTTCCCGGCCGAACAGATTGAGTTTTTTGAAGCCAAAATACGCCCGCTCCTCATTGAAAAATGTTATCACTGTCACAGTACCGACGCGCCAGAACTGCGGGGCGGCCTGTACGTCGACAGCCGACTTGGGTTAATCACCGGTGGTGATTCAGGGACTGCAATCACGCCGGGGCACCCCGACGATAGTTTGTTGATCGATTCCATCAACTACACTTCCATGGAAATGCCCCCTGACGGAAAACTCAATCCGGAACAAATTGCTGCGCTAACCCAGTGGGTTGAAATGGGTGCTCCATGGCCAAGAGTAACTTCAGCACCGGGAACCCGTCCGACGTCTGAAAAAACTGACTGGTCTAGCTTTGATTGGGAAGCGGCACGACAAAGCCATTGGGCTTGGCAACCGGTAAAGCGCCCCTTGCTGATCAACCCAACCCCCGAATCTGGTCTCAGCCCGATTGACTATTTTGTCACTGCCAGACGGACCGCCGCAAACTTACCCTCGAACTCCCCTGCCAGTCCAGTAATTTTAGCGCGTCGCATCTACAACGACCTTATCGGGATCCCACCCACTCCTGCCCAGGTGGATTCTTTCGTTTTATCCGCTGCCGCGGATTACCCACAAGCCGTAGCAACTTTAGTGGATGAGTTATTAGCAACACCGCAGTACGGACAACGATGGGCGAGGCACTGGCTGGATGTCGCCCGATTTAGTGATGGTCGGGGCGGATTCATGGACAACAAACCGCTAGATCAAGCCTGGCGTTATCGCGACTGGGTGGTTGATTCTTTTAACAAAGACTTACCCATTAACGAATTCATACGGCTTCAAATTACCGGTGACCTTTCAACTCAAAACGATCAAGCCATCGCAACTGGCTTTTTTGCATTGGGGCCAACCTATCAATCCGACGGCGGCGACCCCGACAGTGTCGCCCAAGCGAAAGGCGAAACCTTAGATGATCGAGTCGACACACTCACCCGCGGACTCATGGGAATCACAGGATCTTGCGCACGCTGTCATGATCATAAATTTGATCCAATTCCGCAAATCGATTACTACTCGCTTGCCGGTATCTTTAACAACACCACGGTTCATGACCGACCCCTGGCTCCCGCAGAAATAGTCAATCAATTTAATCAACACCGACAGCAAGTCGACGCACTCAATAAAAAAATCAACCCGCTCCAAAACAAACTGCGGCAGGAAAAACGGGAGCCAACGCTCGATGAGCAAGAAAGTCTCGATCAGTGGATTCCAAATTTAGAAACGCTGCTCGCAGATCAACCCCCAGGTTATGAAACTGCACATTCCCTCCGCGATACCGGCAATGCAAATATGAAAATTGCGATTCGGGGTAATTTGCGAAAAACTGGGGACGTCGCTCCTCGTCGATTCCTGCGTTTGATATCTTCAGGAAACACGGAAGCGTACCAAAATGGGAGCGGACGAGTCGAGCTCGCCAATGCAATCATTCACTCAGAAAACCCGCTTACCACGCGTGTATTTGTGAACCGAATTTGGATGCACCATTTTGGCACCGGATTGGTATCGACACCTAGCAACTTTGGAACACTTGGAGAAAAACCAACCCATCCAAAACTATTGGATTGGCTGGCAAGCGAATTTGTCGCCGACGGCTGGTCTTTGAAATCGCTTCATCGGAAAATAATGAACTCGCAAACCTACCAATTAAGCAGCGAAAATAATCCAGAAGCATTTCGTCGCGACGGCGACAACCGTTTACTGTGGCGAATGTCACCGCGGCGGATGGACATTGAATCGCTTCGAGATTCGCTTTTAGCTGTCACCGGCGAATTGGATATGCAAGCCGGCGGGCCATCCCTGCCGGACACAACGAGAAACAAACGTCGAACGCTGTACGCCAAAGTAAGTCGTAACGGCGACGTCTATGAATCCGACCGTTTTCTTCGACGTTTTGATTTCCCACTCATGCGAGCAACCGTTGCCCAACGTCCAAATAGTATCGTTCCTCAACAGTTTCTTTTTCTTTTGAATAGCGATTTCATGACGGCGCGTGCAAAATCACTTGTGCAGCGGCTTGGCAATCCAGCAGGTAACCCTTCAGCAGGCAATTCCGATACGGAGAAAATCCACCTAGCCTATCGCTGGCTCTACCAGCGCGAACCCAACCCCGAAGAGATCGAAATTGGATTACAATTTATTAAGAGTGATCAAAACACAGATCATTTATCGAATTGGGATCGGTACGCCCAAGTACTTTTGAGTGCGAATGAGTTTATGTACGTCCGGTAAATTACACTTTAGTTACTCAAGACACCCCCCAACAGGCTCATCGCATGTTCCATCGCAACCCAATTCCATCCCTGACTCGCCGCGACGCTTTGCGAAAACTTGGGGCAGGCTTTGGCACCATGGGACTCGCCAGCGTTCTTTCGCAAACACACCTACTAGGCAGCCAACTTTCTGAAACAAGTCGCAACACCTCACCGTTAGCACCCAAGCCGCCGCATTTTGCTCCAAAAGCGAAACGCGTTATTCAGCTATTCATGCCGGGCGGACCTTCGCAAGTTGACACATTCGACTACAAGCCTGAAATTGCAAAACACGCCGGCGAGCGTCCTGAATGTGTCGATCGAAAATCTCTGCGAAATACAAAAATGGGACTGATGCCGTCTCCCTATGCTTTTAAACAGTACGGCCAATGTGGCAAATACGTTAGCGAAATTTTTCCGCACACTGCCCAATGTGTTGATGACATTTGCTTTATTCATTCGATGCACACCGACATCCCCGAGCATGCCGGGGCGATGATGATGATGAATGCAGGACACTTGCAACCAAGTCGACCCAGCATGGGTTCATGGATGGTATATGGACTCGGCACCGAAAACCAAGATCTACCCGGATTCATTGCAATGAGCCCGCGGGCTCAACCTCGTAACAAACTGGCTAACTGGAGCAATGCTTTTTTACCGGGTGCCTACACTGGGACTTACGTCAACATTCACGACATGAAACCCGAACGCATTCTCGATGACCTTAAAAACAAATGGCTTCCCAAGGTCGACCAGCGAAAACAGGCTGACCTCTTAGCCCGACTGAACCAATTAGACCTCCACCGACAACAAGGAGATCAACAGCTAGAAGCCAGCATTCAGGCTATGGAAATGGCATTCCGAATGCAATTTGCCGTTCCTGACGCGTTCGATACGTCTCGAGAAACCAAATCCACACTGGAAATGTACGGCAATAGCGAATATGCAAAAGGCTGTCTCTTAGCCCGACGCTTAATCGAGCGAGGTGTTCGAACCGTCCAGCTTTCACTCTCCATCGATGGCTACGATATCGCATGGGATACCGGTCATGGGAATATTGTCGATGGCCATCGCAAACTTGCTACTGCCTGTGATCAAGGAATTGCGGCTTTGATCCAAGACCTGAAACAGCGTGGCCTTTTCGATGAAACACTGATCATCTGGGGGGGTGAATTTGGTCGGGCTCCGACATCTGAGGGACAAAAAGGACGCGACCATGACCATTACGGATTCACAACCTGGATGGCCGGCGGTGGCGTCAAAGGGGGAATCAGCTATGGAGCCACTGACGAATTTGGCTTAACAGCGGTAGAAAACCGCGTGCACGTGCACGACCTCCACGCCACAATCCTCCATTTGATGGGACTTGACCATGAACAACTGACCTACCGATACAGCGGGCGTGATTACCGCCTGACGGATGTTGGTGGAACCGTCATTTCAGACATCATTGCTTGATCCTGCCTTTCACCATAATAAAACTTGCGCTGCATCCCATTGGTAGAATTAATGACCTCTCCTCGGATTATTTCTTTCGGCGAAGTCCTCTGGGATATTTTTCCTGACGGCGAAAAATTTGGCGGTGCACCTGCCAATTTTGCCTGTCACGCGGCGATCCTAGGTGGAGAGGTATCCATGGTTACGGCCCTTGGTAATGACCGTCGTGGTCAACTCGCTATCAATACTTTAGAAGACTACGGAATTGATACCGAATTAATTCAAATCTCACCGAACACCTCAACCGGCATCGTCCAGATTGAATTGGACGCTTTCGGTAAACCTGAATTTACCATTCAACCCAATTCTGCTTGGGATACCGTCGCCTGGAATTCGAATTTAGCCGAACGCATTCCAAACGCCGACGCCGTTTATTTTGGAACCCTCGGCCAACGTCAGGAGCCCGCTCGGTCTACTATCCAGCAAGCCCTTGCCACCGCCGCAAGATCCAAAGTAACTCGAATTGTCGATATCAACCTACGGGCTCCATTTTTTACCAAAGACACCATCACTTATTCCATCATGCACGCCAGCCTTCTTAAGTTGAGTGATGAGGAACTTCCACTTGTCTGCCAAGCGTTAAATATTACTCTCGAGAAATCTGCCGAAGCATCCCTGCAACGCATCAAATCAATCGCTGACCTTGAAGGAATCGTGATGACGTGCGGAGAGAAGGGAGCAATCCTCGTGAACGATAATGGAACGGTAAATCAACCTGCGTTTCCAACTGAAGTAAAAGATACTGTCGGCGCGGGAGATTCATTTGCCGCCGCATTTTTGATGGGCTGGCTCCAAGGTAAATCCGACGACCTAATCTTGCAGCAAGCGTGCACAATTGCATCGACGACTTGCAACCACTGGGGAGCTGTTCCCACCCGCCCTCGCTGAAAGCCATACCTTGATTGCCGGGAATCCCCGTAAGTCTACCCGTCGACACCATTTGTAATCTAACACTTCAACATGACCCAAGCTGACTACATTTCTAAACACTGCTGAACTCCTTTGCGATATTTCCAATTGTCTTTTTTTCGGTTGTGTAGACCTACGTTTCTGATCAAAATAAGGCGATGATCAAGAACCCCATTCTCCCTGGATTTAACCCAGATCCATCCATCTGTCGGGTTGGCGATGATTACTTCATCGCGACATCAACCTTTGAATGGTTCCCTGGCGTTCAAATTCATCACTCGCGCGACCTAGTCCATTGGCGACTACTGACGCATGCACTGAAGGAAACCCGACTGCTAGATTTAAAAGGGGTGCCAAGTTCCGGAGGTGTTTGGGCGCCTGCCTTAAGTCATCGCGACGGGCTGTTCTATCTTTGCTACACCGTCGTTCACCAACACGAAGCCGCCACCAAAGATACGCCGAACTTTCTAGTTACATCGCCCTCGATTGAAGGTCCCTGGTCCGATCCAGTGATGATCAATGCATCTGGTTTTGACCCATCTTTATTTCACGATCGAGATGGCAAGAAATACTGGCTTAATATGGTGTGGGATCACCGCCCCAACAAACATCCCTTTCTTGGAATCGCGCTCCAGCCATTTGACCCCGTCGAAAATCGTCTTACTGGAAAACCAGAACTTATTTTTAAAGGCAGCGAAATTGGCTTGACCGAAGGGCCGCATTTATATCAACGCAATGACTGGTATTACCTGCTTACAGCCGAAGGAGGAACCGAATACGAACATGCAGTCACGCTTGCCCGATCGCGAAATATACTGGGTCCTTACGAGATCCATCCTGCCAATCCAATTCTAACGTCCAACGGGCACCCCAATCTCAAACTCCAAAAAGCGGGTCATGCCAGCCTTGTAGAAACGCAAACCGGACAGTGGTACATGCCTCACCTTTGCGGGCGCCCCTTGCCCGATACACAACGCTGCAATCTTGGTCGCGAAACTGCGATTCAGCAAGTCGAATGGCGGGACGACGACTGGCTCTACCTCATCGGCGAGGGCAACTCACCAGCCAACGAAGTTGCGGCTCCCAATCTGCCGTCACATCCGTGGCCTACAACGCCTGCACGCGCTCCCTTCGATTCGATTCAATATGCTACGCCACGCTTGCCGTCAACCTGCGTGATTCGCAAACCTGAAAAACTAACTCTCCAAGGTTCCGAATCTCTGGAATCCTGTTTTGAACAGGCGATGCTCGCCCGCCGTTTAACGACTCAGCAAGCTGCTGCAAAAACAAAAATTCAATTTAAGCCCGATTCATTTCAGCAAATGGCGGGACTGGTGGTTTATTACAACAACCATTTATTTCATTATCTCTATCTGACCTACGATGAAGAATTTGGCACCTGCCTTCAAATTCACAGTTGTGATGACGGAACTTCGTCGTTTCCGCTGGCAGAGCATCCCGTGTCCGTGTCCCGCAGCGAACTATTTTTCAAAGTAGAAATCGATCATTGCCGACTCCAATTTTTTTGGTCAAACGACGATCAAACTTACACTCCCGTCGGTGATGAACTCGACGCCTCCATTCTCTCCGATGACCATGGCAAACACTGGGGCTTTACCGGTTCCTTCATCGGACTTGCCTGCCAGGATCTAACCGGTGGCAGACAACCTGCCGAGTTTGACTTTTTAGAATTAGTCGAGCTGCAAAATGACTAGACCAAGACCTCACACGCCATAACTACAAACAGATACTTCCGACCCAAACGACTGGTATTTCCCCTACAACGATCTCGGATTCAAGCACTACTTTTATCGCCTGAAACCACTTCCTTTTAAAAACATGAACGATTGCAGATTAACCTCTTTTTCCAGTAGTTTTTCTTACCGACAGGTCGCCTCCAGCGTAGTAGATTAAGAAGTAGAAATAATTGTCATTCCACCTCGCTCTTTCGGATGACTACCACGCGTTGACAACCGTCTTCAGAATGGTTCCAGCCTGTTGACGGTTAAGTTCCCTCCAAGAAATTCAGCGAATTGATTTTCGCTCCCAACTCAATCCCCGTTGAAAAATCACCAGCTATGTTCCAACTTTGTCGTTACGAAGAACTCACTATGAAGAAATTTTTGCTTTGCTTCACAGCGTTTGCTGTCTCACTTATTTTTTGCTCAACCGGATCCGCTCAGGTTCAGGGGCGGTTCGCGCCAGACGCTGGCAAAGTGCTCATTTTTGCAGGACAGGACAACGCTTCTGTTGGGGGGACGGCTGATTACAGAAATGGTTACGTCGACAACATTGGCGTTCCCGCGGGCATTACCCATTACGTTTATTTTTCCGAAGGCTGGACCAATGATTTTGGCAAAACATTTGCCAAAGGCCAGGTGGCCGGACTGAATACAGAAACCGAGTGGGCATCGGGACCGATGAATCAGAAAGCGTATCTGGACTCTCCACTTCTCGATCGCTGCATTATGCACGTCTCAATCGCGATGGAAGGGAATTGCGAGGACAAGGTCGCCGATGGTTCGTTTGACCACCTCATTACCGAATTCGTCCAGTTCGTTGCCGACCACCCTGAACATCCATTCTTGATTCGAATCGGCTATGAATTTGACGGCAGTTGGAACGACTATGATCCGGAGAACTTCAAGAAAGCGTTTCGCCGAATCGTTGACGCTTTAAGAAAAAAAAATCTCTCAAACTACGCGACGGTCTTTGCTTCCTCCAGCAGTGTGAAGCCCGGACAATTCGAAGAATATGACCCCGGAGCTGATTACTACGATTGGGTCGGCTACTCTTGGTGGGGCGGTGATAAAGACGCGTTACCCGCACTTGAATTTGCTCGACGGGTCAACAAACCTGTGTTTGTCGCTGAGGCAACACCGCGAGGTTTTTTCTTCGATAAAGATGATCCTGAAAAAATCTGGAACTCGTGGTTCGAAAAATTCTTCGAGCATATCGAGCAAAACAAAGATGTTATCCGGGCGGCATCTTACATCAACGCAGATTGGGACGCACAGGAGATGTGGACCGACTGGGGTCAAACGCGAATGGAGTCTGCACCCCTCATTAAACAACGCTGGTTAAATAAGATGGCCGAACCGGGCTTTCTTAACGCCAGTGACAAACCGTTTGAACACATCGGATTTCCAACCGAATCTTCGAGACCAGTGGCACCACTGGCCTACCGCTACGCCTTTCAAAATCCGGCAATTCCAACCAACGAACGCGTTGAGGATCTTCTCGGACGAATGACACTGGAAGAAAAAGTCGCCCAGCTTCAGGGATGGTGGAATCACGATGAACGGAAAATGCGCAAAGAAGGAAAAATCTTCACCAAGGAGTTTTACGCAGATATTGCACCACTTGGAATTGGAGAAATTGGCCCCGTCAACCTCACGATCGAAGAAGACATCAAACAGCACAATGTCATTCAAGACTATTTCCTCAACGATACTCGCTTAGGTATTCCAGCATTGCGACACGGGGAAGCTGCCCACGGCTTGATGCGACTGGAAGCCTCTTCTTTCCCGGCCGCAATCAGCTTAGGTTGTTCTTGGAACGAGGCACTCGTCGAACAAGTTTATGACCACGCCGGTAGAGAGGCTCGCTCACGAGGCATTTTTCATGTCCTCTCCCCGATTGTCGATGTAACACGGGATCTCCGCTGGGGTCGCGTCGACGAAACTCTCGGTGAAGATCCGTTCCTAGTCTCACGACTTGGAGCCGCAATGGTGCGGGGACTTCAGGGGTCAGACGATGGGAAAATCGCACCGACACACGCAGCGGCGACCCTGAAACACTTTGCCGGCTACGCCGCCGCTGAAGGTGGAAGAAACCGCGCACCCTACCCTGGCGGAAAACGAAATCTATTGGACACCGAGGTCTATCCGTTTCGACACATTATTAAAACTGCAAAACCGGCAGCAATCATGCCAGCGTTCAACGAAGTCGATGGTCTGCCCTGCCACGTCAATCCATGGTTGCTGACCGATGTTTTGCGCAATCGAATCGGATTTAAAGGGCTCGTCGTTGGCGATTACCAAGGCATCCAATTGGTTCGTGAGTACCAAAAAATCGGTTCGTCCAATGCAAATGCAGCAGAAATGGCAATCAATGCGGGACTTCAAATGGAACTCCCCATTGCCTTTGGCTACAAACATCTCGTCAAACTCGTCAACGAGGGAAAGGTCTCGACGGATACAATTAATGACAATGTCCGTGCCGTCCTCAATCTAAAATTCGAACTCGGCCTATTCGAAAATCCAAAACTCGATGCAAACAAAGCAAAACAACTGACTAAAAATCCTCAAGTGGTGGCGTTAGCTCGGAAAGCTGCAGGCCAGTCGATAGTGCTTTTGAAAAACGAAAACAACCTCCTGCCGCTAAACCCACAAACCGGTCAAACCATTGCCGTAATCGGCCCAAATGCTGACGCCTGTCGACTTGGCTCCTACTCTGGCTCTCCTCACAAAACAGTTTCTCTATTGGAAGGAATCCAGGGAGCTGCTGGCGATTCTATCCAAATCAAACACGCCCAGGGATGTGTCATCGTTCACAATGATTCTGGTGATTCCTACGAGAATTGGCGTCATGTCAATGAACCTGAATTCGCGACTCTCAAAGAAAATCAATCCTTGATTAACGAAGCAGTCGAGCTTGCAAAAACTGCGGATCTAGTTGTCTTGGCATTGGGAGAAAATCTTTTTCTTGGCAGAGAGGCCTGGGGAGACAACCATCGGGGAGATCGCCCGACGTTTGATCTCACCGAATCCCAACTGACGCTCGCCCATGCCGTTCTAGCAACTGGCAAACCTGTAGTCCTTTACTTGATGAACGGGCGACCGGTCTCACTCGGTGATCTCGGAGAACAAATTCCAGCAATCTTGACGGGCCACTACAACGGTCAACAAACAGGCAATGCTGCAGCGGATGTTCTGTTCGGCAAAACGAACCCGTCCGGAAAATTAACTGTTAGTTGGCCGCGAAGCGTTGGCCATCAACCGGCTCATTACAACCAACACAGCAGTGGAAATGTATTCGATTATGTCAACTCTCCCCTGAAGGCAGTCTATCCGTTTGGGCACGGCTTAAGCTATACGACATTTGAGTACGGTTCTCCAAAATTATCTCAAACCACAATCCGCCCCGGAGAATCTGTGCAGGTTAGCATCGACGTCGCTAACCGTGGGACGCGGAACGGCGATGAAATCGTACAGGTTTATGTGACTGGAGAGTCATTCCCGATCGCACGACCTCGTCTGGAACTAAAGGGTTTTGCGAGGATCAGCCTTAAGCCCGGAGAAACAAAAACGGTCAACGTCCAAATTTCAGCCGACGACCTTCACTTTCATGACCGTGACCTTAAACGCGTACTCCCTGCGGGAGAGTACCTCGTGCGTGTCGGCCCCTCCTCGGACCAACTCAGCCAACCTATCACTCTGAAAACTGTCAGCACCCCTAAAAAACAATTAGCCACCAGCAATCCACCCATCCATTCGGGTGTGCCTATGCATTCGGGTGTGCCTATGCATTCGGGTGTGCCTATGCATTCCGGTGTGCCCATGAAGCCGGTCGTGAAAAAAGAAAATCAACCGGTCAAAAAAGAAGACAATCGGCCGAACGTTTTGTTTATCGCGATTGATGATCTACGACCCAATCTAGGCACCTACGATAATCAAACAATCACACCGAACATTGACCGTTTGGCGAATTCAGGAATCCGGTTCGATCGTGCCTACTGCCAACAAGCGGTATGTGGGGCTTCCCGTCTTTCACTGATGAGCGGTCTTTACCCCACGATGACTGGCGAGCAGACCTTCCATGTTTCCAACTGGCGCGACCGCCACCCTAATGTTTTGACCATGAACCAGCACTTTGGAAAACAGGGATACGAAACGATCGGATTGGGGAAAATTTATCACGGTCATACCGGAGCAGGCGTTGACCCTGACAATTGGAATCGGTGGATTGACCTTTCCGCGCCTGATTATGCAAAACCTGAAAACCTCAACTTGCTTAAAGAAGCTCTGGCCAGCGGTAAAATTGGCGATGCCCGCGATCCAGCCAAAGGCCCCCTTACCGAATCGGCTGATGTTCATGACAACACCTATCTCGACGGGATGCGTGCCGCCAAAACGGTCCAATTGCTTGGAGAGTTGTCGACCGAAAAAAACAAGCCCTTCTTTCTTGCCGTAGGCATCTCCAAACCGCATTTGCCGTTTTCCGCACCTAAAAAATACTGGGACCTGTACGAGCGTGAAAATTTCAAAATGCCACCCAATCAATCCATCCCTGAAGGCTATCCGCCCCATGCGGCAAACCTGATGGCGCATGAAATGCATAAATACAGTGACTTCGAAGGCGAAAAACCGACCGATTTTTCAGACGAGCTCAACCTGCGACTGCTTCACGGCTACGCCGCCGCCACCAGTTACGCAGATGCATGTGTTGGCCGAATCCTCGATTCCTTAGACAAAACTGGCTTGTCTGAAAACACAATCGTTGTGCTTTGGGGGGACCATGGCTGGAAATTAGGTGATCATGCAACGTGGGTCAAACACACCAATTTCGAGTGTGACACTCGCGCGCCCTTGATTATCCGTGACCCACGTTTGGCTTCGGGGCAATCAACTTCAAGGCTGGTCGAACTCATTGACCTTTACCCCACCCTCTGTGAACTTACGGGAATTCCGATCCCTTCCCACTGTCAAGGAAGAAGCTTCCAAAAACTAATCACCGAACCGGAATCTGGCCATCGTTACGATGCATACAGTTCTTATCCCGCCGGAAACCTATTGGGACATAGCATCCGGATAAAAGATTATCGTTACACTCAATGGAGAGACGAATCTGGAGAAGTAAAAACCAGTGTACTGACCCAGCTCAAACTCGATCCGGGCGAAGAAACAAATCTCATCGACGATCCTAAGCATGCCGAAGCGCTCGCTATGGCGAAGGAACGTCTGGACTTTCGAATTAAAGCTGCCCGCACCGCCAACCCTGAGTCAGATGCATCGGCGACCACTCCGGTGGCAAACTCCAACCCACCGATCAATCAAATTGAATTGTCGATCAATCTAGCCCCATCGAAAATCAGGCAAACCATCGACGGATTTGGAGGTTCCATTGCCTTCTGGGGAACTCGTGCGGACGAACAGGCACTGTCAACTGCCATTGAAGGTCTGGGGGTTAATATTATTCGCGCCCAAGGTGAAGTGTCTAAGACAGGCGGGGATGACCGCAATCGCGACGTCCTTCAACGGGCAATGAAAATCAATCCGAACCTTCAGGTCTTATTAACTTTCTGGCAACCAAAATCAGCCACTCACCCCGACCCCAATTATTGGCTCGATGTCAAAACCATTGGCAGTAATGACCAATATGTCATCAAGCCCGCGCTCAAAGATGCGTGGGCTGACGAGTTGGTTGGGCGAGTCAAGCAATATCTGCAATGGGGCATCAACGTCACCACCATCGGTGTGCAAAATGAAACCAATTGGTCTCATCCGGGAACCCAAACCTGTCATTGGTCACCTAACGATTTGCGTGAATTCATCGAGCAGAAAATAAAACCTCGGCTTCAATCTGCTGGACTGGAGAACATCAAAATCGCCGCTCCCGACCTCGCTTATATTGGGTCCGAAGCCTCTGAATTCGCGCGCTATCTCCCTGTGCTAACCAGTCCTGATGTTGATGTGGCGGCTTATCACATTTACGACAGTTTCATGGAGGGGCAAGCGGGCTCGATCAAGACGTTAGTCGACAACACCCAGAAACTTAATTCTCTGAGGACGCAGTATTTGCCCGGCAAGCGACTTTGGATGACCGAGACAACTGGCGCTCAATGGAACGGAGACGCCTGGCACACTTATGGCTGGACTCCGACGCTGACTGAGCATGACAAAGCCATTAAAGCAGCACGTTATATTCATTTAACACTCGTGGACGCGGAAGCGAATGCTTTCCTGTGGTGGGGACTTGTTTACAGTCTCGCGCCCGATGCCGTCACCAACCCCAATACACGCCAGAAACACCGCGACGAAGGACTTGTATTGGTTCGGGAAAAAAATGTGGATGGATTTCAACCCTTTCTTGAAACAACCAAAACCTACTACGCCTTCCGGCAATATTCAGCATTTGTAAAACCCGGATACCGCCGGATTCAATTCGAATCACCCTCCAACCTTCAGGTCTCTGCATTTGAAAGCCCCGATCGCTCCAAACTTGTGATGGTCATGATCAACGACACCGATCAAAGCCAACAAATTACCATCAACCAACCAGGAGGTTTCAACTTTACTGGCGCTTGGCAAACCGACAAAAATAGGGATTGCGCCACGGTTAAACTTCGAAGCCCTATCCCCGCCAAGGCAGTTCGAACACTCGTATTCGAACGTTAGTCGCAACAACTTTGATCCCTCTCAATTATTCAAACCAATGAAAACTTTAATCCTTTATTGTGTCACTTGCCTGTTGCTGAGTTCCGCCACCCTGAACTCTACCGCACAAGCAGATGAGAACCCCAATATCATTTTCATTCTTGCGGATGACTGTAGTTACCTCGACTTGGAGCTCTATGGCGGCCCGGCTAAAACGCCTCATTTAAATTCTCTCGCAAAAAAGGGGATGACGTTTAATCGGTGTTACCAAGCTGCGCCAATGTGTTCCCCGACTCGACACGCACTTTATACTGGCCTTTACCCTGTTAAGAGTGGTGCCTATCCCAATCATGCACAGGCCTATGAGAATATAAAAAGCATCCCTCACTTCCTTGCTGACTCTAAATACCGAGTCGTTCTCGACGGCAAAACACACATTGCCCCACCTTCTGCTTTTCCGTTTGAATATTTTAAAGAATTTGCGGAACCTGCAGATCAAGACGTACCGCTGGTCAACGGCTGGCGATACCCCCAAGTTTTCAATTTGCTGGAGCAATCTACTAAAACCGGCGATCCGTTCTGTCTGTTTCTCTGCTCCAACGAACCACACGGCCCCTACACCAAAGGAGACCCAGCGCCCTATGCCGATGCGCCCCTGACACCTCAGCAATTCGATTATCATCGAAATGAATATGCTAAGTACCTTGCTGAAATTACTTATTTCGACGGACAAGTCGGTGAAGTCTTAGCAATGTTGGATCAGTTAGATTTACGAAAAAAGACACTCGTGATGGTGGCGACCGAACAAGGCAGCGGGTTTCCATTTGGGAAATGGACCTGTTACGAAATTGGAGTTGCAAGTGGACTGGTCGTTTCCTGGCCCGGAGTCGTTGCCGCGGGTTCTAAGACAGATGCGATTGTTGAATACACCGACGTGGTGCCTACGCTACTCGATGTCGCCGGTGTCGATACGCCTCCGGGGCTCGACGGAAGATCGTTCTTAAAACTGCTTCGAGGCGAGACTCAAACTCACAAGCAATACGCGTTCAGTATGCAAACTACGATTGGCGTCAATGGATGCCGTGCTCCTTATGGAGTCCGAACGGTCGTTGGTGATCGCTACCGGTACATCCGAAACCTATTTCCCGAAAATGAATTCAGCATCCCCGTTTCCAGAACACTGTTTGAAAAGACCCGAGATAGCGACGACAACACTCGGCAACGAGCAGACCGATTTTTGAAACGACCGCCCGAAGAACTGTACGACATCCTCAATGACCCCTATTGCCAAACGAATTTATTCGGTCAACCTGAATTCTCAGAAGTTCAACAAGAACTCGTTACCACGCTCGAACAATGGATGACCGAGCAGGGAGATTCAGGCAGACCTATTGAGCTTGACGCTCTCGATCGCCAAGCCGATTGGCGCAAAGCCAGAAACAAGCTCACGCCAGCGACCAGTAAATAAATTGGCCACATAGAAAACCTGATCATGAGTAAATCAAAAAAGAGCCGGTAAAATCATGGGTGCGATTATTCGTCAGATGTCACGACCCGAGCAACAACAGTTGCTCGACTGGGCCGCTCTTGAGGGCTGGAACCCCGGCATTAATGATGCTGACCTCTTCTGGAATCTCGACCCAGATGGATTTATGGCAATCGAAGTCGAAAATATATTAGCGGGCGGTGGAGCCGTCATTCGACATAATTCAATGTTCGGTTTTATGGGCCTGTTTATCGTTGATCCACAATTTAGGAGTCAACAACTCGGTTCACAACTCTGGGTTGCTCGAAAAGAAAAATTGCAATCGAGATTAAAACTGGGAGCAACAATTGGACTCGATGGCGTTACCGAAATGGTTCCTTTTTACGAGCGAGGGGGGTTTCGCCAGTTTACTAAACACCGCCGGTTCGAATTTAAACCAACCAATCTTAGACTTGATCAAGATGCAGGTCTGACCAATCTTTCCAAGATTGATTTCAGCGATATCGAAGCTCTGGACGAAGGCTGCTTTCCAGGCAATCGACAAGTATTTCTTAAGAACTGGATCGGACAAGACAACGCGATCGGACTCGGCTTGGTCGAAAAAGATCGTCTACGCGGATACGGACTTATGCGGCCCTGTCTATCTGGCTGGAAAGTAGGTCCTCTGATCGCCGACCAGATTGAAAGTGCAAACCGCTTATGGTCCGGATTTGCCAAACATAGCCAGGGGAAATCGATATTCATCGACTCACCGGACAATAATCCAGCTGCGATTCGTCTTTGCGAGTCTTATTCAATGACAGAAGTTTTCGGGTGCCAGCGAATGTATCTCGGACAGCCTCCAGAATTGGACCACGCAAGAATTTTTGGCATTACCACGCTGGAAGTAGGTTAAACCAACTGCGTCTTGCAAACCGACCCGAAGTGGCCGCAATCGACATTTCCACTCTCTAACACGAACCAGCGTTCGTTAGAGAGACAAACCACCAGCGATCTCGCGACCGTTTTATTTTAAGAATCTCACTTTACCGGTGTGCATATCATAAACACCACCGACGATAGCGATTTGCCCTTCCGTTTCCATCGTCTTGAGAATCGGACTGTTTTTTCGGATGTATTCAATCGTGCACACAACGTTCTGCTCAGTGACCATGTCCATGTACACTTTGTTAGCGCTTGTCTTTTCGCCTGAATAATCTCCGAAGTACGCCATCGCAGGTTTGATATTTGCGAGCATTGGAGTAATGTTCCCAAGTTCAACACCGTCAATCGCTCCGGCAATCGCACCACAACCTTCGTGCCCAAGTACTAAAACTAACTTTGCACCAGATACCTTACAGCCAAACTCCATACTGCCAAGAATATCTATGTTCGCAAAATTACCAGCCACTCTCGCTACAAAGATATCTCCAATCCCGCGATCGAAAACATCCTCCACTGGAATTCGAGAATCAAGGCAAGACAAAATCACAGCCTTGGGAAATTGTCCCATCGCCGCATCACGCACTTGCTCCGTGTGATCACGAGCGGTGAGATTCCCGGCCATGAATCGTTGATTGCCTTCTTGAAGCAATGTCAAAACTGTCCCAGGTTCTAGTGCGTTTTGCTCTTCCTCAGTTAACACCCGATTCACCAACGGTTCGACACCATCTACGGTTTCAGTAACAACTACCTCCGAAACCTGCGGAACTGGGTCTGACTGGGCGCAGCCTGTGATTGCCAACGCGACAGAAAAAATTGCCGCAAGTAATCCATAAGCTCGAACTTGTATCCCAATTGGAGTCATCATGTTGCTTCCATATTTTAAAAGAGGTTTCTCAAAACTAGAGTCCGGCAAACTTAGCCAAGAATACGGCGGAGTATACCAAAAAAAACCAAGAAGATGCAGTTCTTGGCAAAGACGTCAAAATAGATACTCGTTAAAAAATCTAATTCTCAGTCGGTTTGTAATTCAAAATCTGATCAATCGTCTGCCGTGAAACGGCATGATAGCCAGGACGAGCTTTGGCATAGATTCGATTTGCCCGCGCCAGGCCTTCAGGAGTCGTCGCCATTTTTTCATACAAAGGCTGCAAGAATTTTCGCCTCCCTTGCTCCGTCAGAAATCCTTCGAGACGTGGCAAACCAGCTTGGTAGCCTGAACCAATTACAAGCATCATCCAATCATGCGTAATCTCTGAATTGCCCGACTGAGTAAATCTAAACTGGTCGTCCAAACGCTTCATTTGAGCAGGACTAAGATCGTTTTTAAAAGAGCGTAAAAAATGGTTCCAATGATGAGTAGTCCATTGGTCTGTCTCGAAATCAACTGCCAGAACCGAAAGACTATTCCCGTTTAAAAATGCCTGTGCCGCCTGTTCGACACGTTCCAGCGCTTCCGTCTTAACGACCGGTACATCCGAAGGTAGACCGGGGGAGTAAACCCATGCATTGAAATCTATCTTCTCATCGAGATTCTCTTGCAAGTAGCTCAAAAACCCTTCCGTTGTCATGCTCTGAAAGGCGAATTTTTTAAAATAGGATTTCAAAAATTGATCAAATTTTTCACGGCCCACTTTTTCTTCAAGCATTCGCAAAAAGAAGTACCCTTTGTCGTAAGCAATCGAAGTCATCCCATCGTCCGGGTTTCTTCCCCGCAAATCCAGTTTTAACCATGTATCACGTGCTTCGAGTTCTTTGATCTCTGCGAGCAGACCGTCGAGCGACAATCTTGCCAACATCTCAGAATACTCTCGTCCATAAATTGATTCCATGATTCGCTGTTCGAAGTAAACCGTAAAACCTTCATTCAGCCAGAAGTCATCCCACGTCGCATTCGTCACTAAATTGCCAGACCACGAATGAGCTAACTCATGAGCGATCAATGCCACGAGCGAACGATCGCCCGCCAAAATAGTCGGTGTTGCAAAGGTTAATCTCGGATTTTCCATTCCACCAAACGGGAAACTCGAAGGAAGAAAAATCACATCATACCGATCCCATCGATACTCTCCGTAAAGTGCTTCCGCTGCTGAGATCATTTTCTCCGTGTCCGCTAATTCCCAGACCGCTTTTTTCAATACTGAAGGTTCTGCGTAAACCCCACTTCGCGGCCCCAATTCTAAGAACTTCAAATCACCAACAGCCAACGCTAACAAGTAGGCAGGAATCGGTTGCTTCATCTCAAACTCATAGACACCCGTTTTATTTTTCTTCTGCGGATTCGACGCACTCATCACCGCCAGCAGCGCTGGGGGCACCTGAATCTTTGCAGAATACGTCATGCGAACGGCGGGAGTGTCTTGGCAAGGAACCCATGTCCTCGCAAGAATCGCTTGCGACTGTGTGAACAAAAACGGATGCTTCTTGTCAGTCGTTTGCTCCGGGGTTAGCCACTGCACTGCTTCCGCACCCGGTTGACTCTCATAATAGACCGTAATTTCATCAACACCCTCGGCAAGCTCAACACTTAAGCAACTGCCAAGATTCGACTTATATTCGCCAAGACTCCACTTTAGTTCTTTGCCATTGGGCTGCGATTGAATCTTAAATATTTTAAGGCCGTTGGTGTCGAGATACAGCTTCTCGGCTGCCTTGCGGCGATCTAGTTTCATCGTTGCCGATCCAGAAAGCTTTTGGCTCTCAAAATCAACTTTTAAGTCTAGATGAAGATGGGCGATCGCAATTTGATCAGGACGGGCGCAGGAGTGTGGTAGTTCCTGTGCCTCTACATTAACCATGGCACACAGGACCAACACCGCGGCTACCATTACGCGCAACTCAGCCCATTTATTTAAGACCATCTTTATTTCACTTTTTCCGATTGACGATGAAGATCATTTACATTTACCGATTTCGCTTTGGCAGTCATTCGCCACGAAACCACTTTCCGATTTCTCTACACACAGCATTTTTGTGGATTCCAATTTGTGGATTCCAATTGGAAGAACTTAATTGCACGAAAACAAACGTCCGTCATCGTAACCCTTTGTGAGTCAACCAACCAATAGGATTTCCACGTGGATTTGGCTTCAAAAAAACCCCGATGACCGCTAATCGTGACTTAACGACCATTTGATTTGAAATTCAATTTCCTCAAACCCATCTTCCCGTTCATGTTCAATATTGAAAACGGCACGAACGGGTACATAAATTCGCTCACCAGCAATTTGAATTTCAAACTTATCTTCATTCTCAATCGCATCCGCCAAGCGTCTGAGTTTGTCGACAAACTCAGAGTTAGCATAGCCTTTTTCAATATCTCGATCTTCTTTATCCGCCATGACATCATTCTTTCAAAAAACAACACCCTTAAGAAATACGCTAAAGCTGTATCCTACATCAATAACCATCATTAAATAGGTTATATTGTAAGCTCATCAAACACCGCGTTCGATTCTAAATTTGGTTCCAACCCAGCCCAAGACCCAGTTTTCGTAACGCTCATCAATGTATAAATCTCAGGTTTATCGACGAAAGATCCATGCGAATCATATTCTCCGTGTCGTTTTTGCTACTGCTAGTCTTTTTCTCGCAAACTACGTCGGCACAGACGCTTAATGAAAAACTGCTTAGCGAAAACCCAGAGGCACTCGTCGCGGCTGCAAGAGAGGGCGGCGATATTGTTCGCGGGGCTATTTTGTTTCACCAAGGAAACATCAATTGTGCGAAATGTCATCGCGCTCAATCGGATGGAATAAGAATAGGTCCCAATCTGGGCAAACTGGAAGCGGATGTTACCGACACTTATTTAGTCGAATCCATTCTGGAACCTTCTAAGACGATTAAGAAAGAATACGAGTCTGTCATCATTTCGACGTTAGACGGAGAGATTTTCACAGGTATCGTCCAATCGCAAAACGAGGCTCAAATTATCTTACGCGACCCCGCAGAAGCTGATCGAGTCATGACAATCGATCGTAAAGATCTCGATGAGATGCGAACGGCCAAAAAATCAAGCATGCCGGATGACCTGGTGAAAGAGCTTAAAGATCGTCAACAATTCCTTGATCTACTTCGTTATGTGATCGACTTAAAAGAGCGCGGCTCCAATGATGAATTAGTCGCGACAGCAACCCAAACGACACACGAGCTGAGCCCTGAACTAAGTGGGATTGCCTTGATTAACGAACTTAATTGTGCCGCCTGCCATCGCCCTGATGCGGCACTTTCGCTGACAAGTCCTAAACTGGCACCCGATTTAAATTGGTCAGCTCAACATTTGAACCCCGATTTTCTTGCGCGATTCATTGCTGATCCCCACGCGTTAAAACCTGGCACAACAATGCCGAATCTGTTTCAAAGTAAAGACAAAAGCCAGCGGATGGACAATGCCATCGCAATCACTCATTTCTTGACCTCCCGCACCAATAACGTATTTGCGCCAGCTAAAACGGATGCCGCATCCATCAAACGGGGCGATGAATTATTTCATTCGCTCGGATGTGTTGCCTGTCACGCCCCTCGCGATTCGGCCTCACAAGAAAGACCACTTGAGCAATCCATTCCTCTCGGTGAACTGGCCGTCAAATATTCACTTGCCGGGCTTGTTGAGTTTCTGGAAAATCCACACGCTGTCCGGCCCTCTGGCCGGATGCCCAACATGTCTCTAACCAATCGCGAGTCACTGGATATCGCCGCTTTCTTACTCCAAAATGCCCCAGAAACTGTGAAGCCCTGGAAAGCGGACTCCAACCTTGCCGGGACTGGAAAACAGTTATTTAAGGACGCCAACTGTAGCGCGTGCCATCAAGGTATTTTACCCAATACTGAACTCCCTAAACTCCCATCGTTAGCAGATGTAAATGTAGATAAAGGGTGTCTTTCAAATGCTACCGGAGCATGGCCGAACTATGAACTTAGCGATTCCGATAGATCAGTAATGGCGTCCACAATCACTAACCCCATTAAAGAACTAAGTCGAGAACAACAGATTTCTGTGTCGCTCAAATCTTTCAATTGCATCGCCTGTCATCGTCGCGGTGAACTCGGAGGCGTGACCCAAGCCCGCAATCCACACTTCAAAACAACCAATTTAAATCTAGGAGATCAAGGCCGGATCCCTCCCACTCTTTCGGGAGTCGGTGCGAAACTAAATCAAAACTGGATGCGGGATGTGCTGGTCAATGCACGAACGATACGTCCGTACATGAAAACCAGAATGCCCCAATACGGCGAATCTAACATTGGCCACCTAATCGATTTATTTCAATCGGAAGATAAATTGCCCAGCATGGAATTCGCCAAAATTGACAACCAAAAAGAGATGCGGGAACTGGGACACCGAATGGCGGGTAATCAAGGGCTTAATTGTGTCGCCTGCCATACCTATCAGTACAAACAATCCGACACCATGCCTGCAGTCGACCTAACTGAAATGACAGATCGTTTGAAAAAAGAATGGTTTTTTCAATACATGCTCGCTCCACAGTCCTTTAGCCCCAATACCGTCATGCCCTCTTTTTGGCCTGCCGGAAAGGCCATTCGGGCCGACCTCAAGGGTGATTCAAAATTTCAAATCGAAGCTCTTTGGCAATATTTAATCGATGGTCGCCAAGCCCGAATACCTCGCGGCGTCGTTAGAGAACGCCTTGAAATCGTGGTAACCGACGAAGCAAAAATGTTACGTCGAAGCTACCAGGGCATCGGCAAACGAGGCATCGGCGTTGGCTATCCAGGCGGGGTGAACCTTGCCTTTGACGCCGAACAAATGCGACTTGCCATGATCTGGAAAGGAAAATTCCTGGATCCGGGCGGAGTTTGGACCGGGCAAGGACATGGAACGGCAAGGCCGATGGAACGGGCAATCAATTTCAGCAAAGGCCCCGATGTTGATAAGCATTCGCAGCCATGGAAAGTGGATGACTCTCGACCACCCGACCACCAATTCCTTGGTTACAAATTGGATGAAACTCAATCGCCAACTTTCTTATACCGCTTTGAAAACATCGAAGTTGAAGACTTCTTTGAAAGTATCGCCGATCAAGGTGATTCCACCATTTTAAGGCGCGACACATTATTCACCTCGCCGACTGATCAAAAAGATCTCTCCTTGAAGGCTGCCACGGGAAAACAAATCAAGGATCTTGGATTGGGAAAATACTTAATTGACAATCAAGTGGTCGTCACAGTTTCTTCCGGACATCAAAGTGAAATCATTGAGGTGGGCGAAGAGAAGCAGCTGAAAATTAAAATTGAATTGATTGGCGGGCGTCCGCACAACACAATTTTAGAATTTGAGTGGAAGTAAACTCACTAGCTTTCACGAACGACAACACCAACGAACGACAACACCATCTCTACATCCAAAACATCAAACATGTACACTGTACTCATAGAATCACTGATAACGTTACTGTTCATTTGCTTGCCTCAACAAGAACCACTTGGGGAGTACTGGGGAACTGCCGAAGAGGAAGCAAAATATTACAAAATGGTCGAAGTTCCACTTCCTCCAGAACTCGCTGTTGAAGCAGGCAGTTTCGAGGTCATGCCAGACAAAAAACAACTTGCAATCGCTACGCGGCGGGGCGATATCTTCCTTGTTGATGGCATCTTTCAAAAACATCCTGAACCAGTGTTCAAAAAATACGCCAGTGGCTTGGATGAAATATTTGGGATGGCTTACCGAAATGACGCATTTCATATCACTCAGCAAACAGAAGTCACTCGCATCACGGACACCAATAACGATGGGCGCGCCGATCAATTCGATACGCTAAGCGACCGCTGGGGATTTCGACACTATCACGAATTCTCATTCGGCTCCAAACCAGATCCGGAAGGTAACATTTGGGTTGCCCTCTGCCTCTCAGAGTCCTATCACTCCAAGGCTCCGTTCCGAGGGTGGTGTTTAAAAATTACTCCCGATGGACGCTCCATCCCGGTATGTAGCGGCATTCGAAGCCCCTGCGGAATTGGCCCCAACGAGCATGGGGTTATGTTTTATGCCGAAAGCCAAGGCCCGTGGAATGGCTCATGCTCTTTGAAGGTTCTCGAACCTGGAGGATTTATGGGACACCCGGTCAGCTTTAACTCTTACGAATTGGCTCCGGAAATGGGGCAACCACCGACCGTCCCTAACACACCCTCCCGATTAGAAGTGGAACGAAAACGAGTCAAAGAACTCGTCCCTTATGCCGTCGTTTTTCCTTACAAGCGAATGGGACGGTCAATTTCTGGATTCATGGTCGATCGCACGGGCGGAAAATTTGGCCCGTTCGAAAATCAAATTTTCATCGGCGACTTCAGCCTCGGTGTCGTGATGCGCGCAACTACAGAAAAAGTTAACGGCGTCTGGCAAGGCGCTTGCTACCCTTTCCGAGAAGGATTTGATACCGGACTATTAGCGGTTCAGTTCACACCCAATGGCAATTTAATTGCCGGGGGCACAAATCGCGGGTGGCCAGTCCGAGGCCCTAAAGCATACGCCATTCAGCGTCTGGATTGGACAGGTGTCACGCCTTTCGAAATCAAAACGATATCTGCAACCGTGGACGGTTTTAAGATTACCTTCACCAAGCCAGTGGATCCTAAAATTGCGAGCCTAGCTACAAACTATCAACTGGCGACCTTCACTCACATCTATCGCCAGGGTTACGGCAGTCCCGAAGTCGATCAAACCACACCCGTCGCAACGCAAGCGGTTGTCTCCGAAGATCGAATGACCGTCGAACTCAAAGTTGACAACCGAGTCCAAGGGCACGTGCACGATTTTAGACTTCCGGGAATTCGATCAAATGAGGGTGAATCTCTTGTCCACGCAGACGCGTATTACACATTAAATGAAATCCCTCGCGAATAAGTTCGTTCCTCTCGAACTGACCTTATAAGTGAGACACGATAGCAGCTGACCTGCAAATAATCGAAAGCTCTGGTAATTTAACAACTAGCAAAAGATTGGGAACATAATGCGACATTATCTTCTTTTTTCCGTCTTGTTATTGACCGCAACGGGCAATCTTACTGCACAGGATTCTGCAGCGCCTGGATTCACCGATCAAACTGCAAACCTAGGTCTTGAGCTAGGTGGAACGGGTGCATGCTGGGCTGATCTCAACAACGATGGGTGGCCAGACCTATGTTGTGGTGGCACCGTTTGGAAAAATGAACAGGGTCAGAAATTCTCTCGCTTGGCGACTGGACTAGGTGAGTTGATCGCAGCGGATTTTAATAACGATGGTTTTGTTGACCTATTCTCATGGTCCAACTTTAAACTCTATAAAAACATCGATGGCAAGGAATTTATCCCCATTGATCTCCCCGAACTTCCAGCCAGCGTCTCCCTTGGGGCTTGCTGGGCGGACTTCAATCGCGATGGGTACATTGACCTCTACGTAGGCGGTTACGAAGATTGGGGCAACGGAATTACCTACCCGGACCGATTTCTAATGAACGAAAAAGGAACGGCCTTTCGACTTGCGCGAACGGACACTCAATACCGCGCGCGAGGTGTCACCGCCTGTGATTATGACCTCGATGGCGATCCAGATATCTACGTTTCCAATTATCGACTCCAACCAAATCTGTTGTGGGTGAATGATGGATCGGGAACTTTCGAAAATAAAGCGCCAGCTCTCAATGCGATTGCTACCTCCGATAAATTCGGTGGTGGACATTCGATTGGAGCGGCATGGGGCGACTTTAATAATGACGGTTTAATAGATTTGTTTGCTGGGAACTTTGCGCATCGAGATAGCCGAGGTAACCAGCCGCAATCCAGATTTTTAAAAAACCTGGGATCCGACCAGGGATATGCATTTGAAGACCGCGGTACCTCCGGCGTTTTTTATCAAGAATCTTACGCCAGTCCAGCGGCCGGCGATTTTGATAACGATGGAAATCTGGACCTATTTTTTACCACCGTTTATGGCACCGCCTCGTTCGGAAAAAAGAACAATGCCGTACTTTACAAGAACCAAACTGACTTTCAATTTTCCGATGTTACCGCTGTCAACCAATTAGAAAATCTACCGCCAACTTATCAGGCGGCCTGGGCCGATTATGATTGCGACGGGGACCTTGATTTAATCACCGCGAACAAACTCTATCAAAATCAGTTAAAAAAAGGGCATTGGCTGAAAGTCCTAGTACACGGGAACGGGACTGATTTAAATCGATCAGCAATTAGCACTGTCGTAAAAGTCATTGCTGGGAAACACGTCTTCACCAGAGCAGTCGAAGCGGGCACTGGTCAGGGAAATCAAAATGAAATGACGCTTCACTTCGGACTTGGCAAAATCGACGCACCTGTCTCGATCGAAATCATGGGGCCTAATCAAAAATCTCAAACGTTTCCTTCCATTGATTTCGATCGACTCATTACGATCCAACAGCTAGAAAACGGAAATTTCGAAATAACTAAAGACAACTAATCCTCAAAGACTACTACTCGTCTAATGGTTTCCAAATTCGGACATCGTCATAGTAGATTTCACCACCGCCACGGGTTGGCAGGTTAATCCAGGATTTAGGAGCACCAAAACGCTTGTGACTCGCCTGCAAAGTTGGGCCGTCTTTTAACTGCATCACCATTTGCTCGCCTTTGACTTCCAGCACGAAGGTATACCATTGGTCAGACTGAATCTTAAATGGATTTGATTTAAGGACCTCAACCTCATCGTTGCCGAGTTTGGTGTTTTTATCTTTGATGAGCGAGATGCCGTCGCGCTTGTGAAACGTAATACGCCCGACGTGCCCCGTTCCACTTTGAAACGTTCCATCATTAAATCCAAAGTGGACACCGGTCATCTTACCCGTCAATTTAAAAGACATCTGGAGGATGCAGTCATTCACTGGCACCACAAGTTTCGAACTGGGCGTGCCTCCGTTGTGCTTAGTACGACTTTTCTGAAACTCTTCTGTTGCAGGAACACCGTGGAGCCTACCATTGGTGACATTCCATCTGGTTTGATGCAGCGGAGTCCATTGGGACCGAATCGTTGCTACCTTAAAACTATCCGCAAAAATTAATTTGCCTGGCTTCATCAAGACAGGCGCAATCAATGGCTGAGCAACCCCTTCATTTCCGACTAGCTCTTGATCCAATTTTGTAGTCTGAGGCTCCGTGGACTGCGCAACTACTGACGGAGCCAGCATCATCAAACCAAGGACCCCAACCATGAATCTATGATTAAACTTCATTTCTCGTTGTCCAAAACTGGTATCGGGAAGAGCTCAGAGGGCTTGCGAGCTATTTGCAGTAATTCCAGAAAATCCGCAGCAAGTTCTGGTCGTTGCGTTGCGAGGTCGGTTCCCTCGCCAATGTCATTGGTAAGATTATAAATTTCGACCTTGCCTAGCTTCTTTTTCGTGCTGTTCCGAACCACCTTCCAATTCCCTTTTCTCAAACCTTGGCGAGTCCCCAATTCCCAGTAAAGATACTCGTGTTCTTTCTGACTGGGTCGGCCCAATAACTCAGGAACAAAGCTGATGCCGTCGATGTTCGCAGGAACTTTTGCACCCGCCAATTCGGCAAAGGTTGGCAACAAATCCTGAAACCCTGAAATGTGATCGCTTTCGGACCCCGACTTAATTTTCCCCGGCCAACTCACAACCAACGGCACCCTGATCCCTCCTTCGTAAGTCGCTCCCTTTTTACCACGAAGCGGGCCGGCAGCATTAAAGTGCGCCAGTGTCTTGCCTGCTCCGTGGGGGCCATTGTCGGATGAAAAAATAATCAGTGTGTTTTCAAGCTCGCCCAACGCCTGAACCTCTTTAATAATTCGCCCAACATCTCGATCCATTCGCGAGATCATAGCAGCCTGGGTTTTCTGATTAGCCGACCAAGTTGTCGCTTGATAGGACTCCAAATCCGGCACTTGAAAACTTGTGTGAGGAATCGTGTAAGGAACGTAAACAAAAAATGGCTTGTCACGGGGCGTTGCAATAAAACTTAACGCCTGTTCTGTGATTAAATCGTGCGAGTACTGCTCCTTCTGGCCTTTTGCATTTCCAGTTAAGACTACTTTTTTATCGTTCTTCCAAAGATGTCCCGGGTAATAATTGTGCGCTTCCCGCTGACAGTTGTAACCATAGAATTGGTCAAACCCTCGAAGGACTGGATCGCCCACAGAACCTGGATAACCTTGCCCCCATTTGCCAAATGCTCCTGTCGCGTAACCAGCTTTCTGCATTACCTCGCCCAAGGTCACATACGATTTAGGAATAGGTACGTTGCCCTCAAATTCTAACGCCCGATTACCACGAATCGGACAATGGCCAGTGTGAAGCCCCGTCAATAAAACGCAGCGGGCAGGCGCACAAACTGGAGCCCCGGAATAGTGGTCGGTAAAACGCATTCCAGTCCTTGCCAGGCGGTCAATATTCGGAGTCTTGATTTTTTCCTGTCCGTAACACCCCAAATCTCCGTAACCTAAATCATCTGCCAAAATGTAGATGATATTTGGTCGTTTCTCAGTTGCTTCGGCAACGTGGGTCACCAACAAAGCAGCCAAAACTAACAGGACACATCGTGTTGAATAGAGGATCCACATCTTCCCACCTCACAAAAAAACAGCTAAGTAACCAAAAAAAAAGACACCGCCGACTCGATCAGCGATGCCTCTTGGATTCATATTGTACCCACTTCAATTCGGCAGTGGGACAAAAAGCTAAATTCTTAATTCGAAAATTACTTACCTTTGCCACTCGGCTTGCCTTTGCCAAACGCCTTGCCCTTTCCCTTCGCTTTTCCTTCTGACTTACCTTTTGAATTGCCATTTGGGTTTTGGAAAACAAAAGTTTCACCAATCATCTCTTCGACTTCTCTCTTTTGCGACGGACTCAATTTAGAAAGTAAACGACTTCGTGCCTTATCTCGTAGTTTTGCAATTTCTCGCTGCAAGTCTTCCTGCATCTGCACTTGATAGTCTCGCAACTCTTGGGATTGCTCATCAGTGATCTTAAGATCAGATTTAATAGGGTCAGCCGTCAAAACTTGAACCAGGTCACGACGCTGTAATAAAGATTGCATCCTCAACTGCCGCAGTCGCTTAACCTGATGAGGAAGCAGCAACTCATTCATTTCTCGCTCAGCAGAGTCGCGAATCTCTTTAATTTGGCTCGGAAGATTTTCGGTATCTGTGAAATCAATTTGTCTTAACTGATTTGCCATTTCCTTTTGCAATGCTCTTTGTCGGTCCTGAAACTCCCGGTACTGATCGTCAACCATCTCGATGTCTTCGCGAATACGCGGGTTAGCCAGAAGACCAAGTTCGCTGCTGGCAGATCCGTAACGCGAGGCAGTTGATCCAATAGGCATCCCCTGGGCAATATCGTTGATCAGCGGAATCAAAGATCGCAATTCAGGGTTTTCAGCGGATGCCCTTTTGGCCGACCCAATGAAATTTCCATACTCCTCTTTCGAGTCGAACATTCCACCCTTGCCTTCTTTGCCCTCTTTCTCCTGACCGAAACAGGGAACGGCCAAAGCCAACACAAATAAACTAACGAGAATTTGATTAATTTTCATTATTCCAAAACCTTAAGAAACCATTTTCAAACTAGATTCAACTTGCCAACTCGATATTTCAACGAAGTGAAAATCAAACTCCATCGCTTCCGCTTAATCCCAACGGGAACCGGAACCAATCAATACGCAATTAAGGCGTAAACATACGGCACGATGCCGTATCAGTCAACCTTTGCGGGGGTATAAACGGCCTCCAATTGGGCGACGCCGTCAAAAAACCTACGCTCCACACAGACCAAAAACAGGCTATTGATGCCCAAGCAAGCTCTTAACTTTCTTTTGCAATGTCTTTAACTCTTCTGAATGGCCTTGTCGGGCAAGTTTCTGTGCGTTCCGATCGAGGCCATGATTTGTAGCGTCATCGTAGACAACTTGCTCATCCTTCATCTCAGCTACGATATGATTGAATTGATGATTCAAGGTTTCTTCAAGGTTAGCAATCACCCCTGCCTTACTCTTGCCCGTGCTAAAGAAACGACGCTTAGCTTTCATCTTTCTGGCAATCTCAATCTTCGCTTTCAAGGCAAAAATTTCGCCGATGTCAAAATGCCCCTGCTCATGGTCGAGGAGGCGAACATTGTAGAGTTGCCTATTCCATGATTTTTTTTGCAGCATAATCGAATACACTTCGAGGTCCGTTACGTAGATTTGAAACCGCTGATCCTTTTCGTGAAGCTGGTAACGATATTCATAACGCACCTCGATTTCTGTTGAAGCGGCAAAATTTTTAATCGTATCAGGTGGAGAACCTTGGTAATCTTTTTTAACCAACGGCCCCTGCTCATACCGACGAGGCTTGGAATCCGAATCCTGAGCTAAGGCGAAACTAACAGCCAGCACATTGAGGCTTAGAATTGAAGCCACGATCGTTAAACGCATCGAAGCCACTGTCCATCCAAATTTAGAAACCAAAGAAACCGCCTTAAAAATAGCTGCCATATCGGAAAGCAGATCGAATTGCCAACCGCTTCTCGTCATTGCATTCTAACAACTCCAGCGAACTGTCAACTCAGCAGCATGCCCCTCCCAACCAGGCCGAACCAAAATCTAGTCCTCAGACTCGCTTAAACAATACAGCTTCGACGCTGTTCGAAGCAACAATTTATCGCCAACTACTGCTGGAGATGCGAGAGACAGTTCGGCCAAATCACTCGTTTCGAGTATTTTAAATTCAGGCCCCGGTTGAATTGTATAGGTCAAACCATCTTCGTTAAGACAGAAAATTTTACCGTTGTAGGCCCAAGGAGATGCTGTAAATGAACCACGCGGTTTCAACCGCTGCTTGCCATAAACTTCCACACCGGTTTTGGCATCGTGGCAAGTCAAGAAACCGAAATCGTAAAGCGTATAAAGATAATCTCCATAAACCAACTGAGTGGTGTTGTAGGGTGCAGAACGCGGCGTGTACCAGGCAATAAATTCATTCTCGGTGTACTTGTCTGTATTAGGCGCAAGATCACCATGTGCTCCAGGCTTAATCGCAAAAGTGTTCTTGTGTGGAGCCCCCACATATCCCGACGCTAGATAGCAAAGTCCGTGAGCCGAAAAGGGAGACGAAATGACAAGATTCGCTTTACCGTCGAATTCCCAAAGGACCTCGCCCGACAATGAATACCCTCGATTCTTTCGCTGACCCGGAACAACAATTTCGGTTCTTATCTCATTTTCCCAAACAAAGGGGGTGGACCAAGTATGCGTTTCATCTCGCTGCTTATTCCAAATTTCTTTACCTGTGGCTCCGTCATAAGAGGCAATCCAGGAACTCTCCATATTGTCATAAACCACAATCAATTTTCCATCGTGCACAACTGGAGAAGACGCAGCTCCCCAATCATTAAGGGTTTTTTTAGGTTCAATCTTTTTTGACCAAATCGAATTGCCGTCCAGGTCATAACAGTAAATCCCAACATCTCCGAAAACGACAAACAATCGCTCTCCATCACTCGCGGGCGTCTCGGCGGCATAAGAACTTTTGGGGTGCCGAGGAATCAAGGGTTGGCCAGTATGAGCTTCCTTCTTCCAAATCTGTTGCCCACTATTAAGGTCAAAGCAATAAACCATCCAATGGTGAAGGCCTTTCGCCGGGTCTCGGACTCCTTCGCCCAAGTAAAGTCCTTTTTTAGGTTTTACATTTTCTTCATCACCTACAACCGCGGTCAAAAAAACACGATCCCCCACGACCACCGGACAGGACCATCCCCAACCGGGAACATCCACTACCCATTTCACATTTTTTGTTGTTGACCAAGATTCCGGGAGTCCTGAATTATCGGGTGCAAGGCCGTCGGCATTGTTGCCCCGAAAACGCATCGAACTCGGTGGAGTTGAATTCTCCTCCTGTGCTTCGCTCTCGCCATTGACCCAACACAAACTTAGGCCTATCCCAAAAAAGAACACGCCGACCCACTTCGTAATATTTGAATTCATCGCCACAAAACCCTTAGCATCAAAAACAATTGATTGTGCGAGCTACCGCTCGAATAGACTAGAAAAATCTCCGCCGTCGACCAAAGATCCCACGAGAATCGAACCTTCGTTGCCTCGCTTCATTCTGGCGTCTAACAAACCTCACTAATTAGAAGCAGTTATTAGAGGCAGTTATCTCAAGTACATCTTCGAAACTTAATTATTAATTGCAACTCAATAAGCAATTGATTTTGACACTTATTCAAAAATCTCGACAAATCTCCACTCTTGTTTGACAGTTAATGCCTCTCCTTCCAAAATAGTATTTCGACCGCTCAGATTCATTACTGCACCGCTCTACCTAAATCGAATGTAAAAATGAACCCACCCAAACAAACTAACTTGACCCTGCTAAGTCTTTGCCTCTGTTTATTAATCACGCAACTATCGACCGCACAAACGCCAATTGAATCTGGAGTCGAACCATTCCTCGGAACGCCCATTTTGGAATCTTCGCAGGTATTCAAAAATGAGCGGTTTCCTAACGTCACGGTAACACGTCGCGGGACGGTTCTCGCATCCTGGGGGAGCAATCACATTCGCGTTCGCCGCAGCGAAGATGGCGGCAAAACATGGGGACCAGAATTATCCATTACGAAATCTGGAATTCATGGCGGTGGAACAACCGTCGACGAAAATACGGGAGATATTCTCATGTTTGTCGAAGACCACCATCCACCAGCGCCACTCACGATGTACCGCAGTCAGGATGATGGTAAATCCTGGAAAGCTGACAAGACAAACATTGAGCCCGACAAAAATGGCAATTTGCCTTCGATGCATATGAACGAACACGGCATCACGCTGCGGCATGGGCCTCACCGAGGACGCCTTATTCGTGCATCCCGGTACTATGGAAAAAAGAACGATCGATCCGAGTGGCCTAACCACTACACCAATGCAATTTTTAGTGACGACAACGGCAAGTCGTGGAAAACAAGCGAACCGTTTCCAGAAAACGGCACCGGAGAGGCGACACTTGCCGAACTGGCCGACGGGCGTATTTACTACAACTCACGTGTCCACTGGCAAGAACGCCCTAACAATACTCGCCGTCGGAGCGCGATCAGCGAAGACGGCGGACAAACCTGGAAAGATTGGGACATTGTTGAAGTTCTACCCGATGGACACCAACACCGATCCTACGGATGCATGGGAGGATTGGTCCGGTTACCTGTCAACGGACAAGACATTTTAATCTTCAGCAACATCGATACCGAAAATCCAAAACGCGAGCGGGCTACCGTTTGGGCAAGTTTTGATGGTGGAAAAACATGGCCAGTCAAACGATTGGTGTTCGCAGGAGCATCTGCCTATTCTTCCCTGACCGCCGGTCGTCCCGGAACCGCCTCCCAAGGCTGGATCTACCTTCACTACGAAGGAGGACCAACCGGCGGATCACAGGTTGCTCGCTTCAATCTGTCCTGGCTTGCCAAAGGCGAACTAACCGGCGACGGCAAAATCCCAGAGGGAATTCTTAAACCCTAAACTCTGCCTTGCATCATCACAAACTCAACATGCAAACGATGGGGTCGCGGTTGATTCCGAATTTTTAGATCAGACCACAAAGATATCAATCATCTGCGTCCGAAGCCTGCTCATAATCCTGCAGCAATTGAACCATCTTAGGTCGGCTTTTTCGGATTTTATCTATTTCAAAACCCCTTCCAGTTGCCTCGCCAATGCCCTCATAAATTTCCACGGTTCGTTTACTCAAATCAGAATGAATCACCTCGACAGGTGTCCGGCCGTCGGCATTTTTTTTGTTCCGATCCGCACCATGCCTGAGCAGTAGTTCGACAAACTCGAAATCGCAAAGAAACGCTGCCACGTGCAAAGAAGTATTTCCGTCTCGGTTACTCCCCGAAACTCTTGCTCCTCTCTGGATCAAAAACTTACCGATCTCGACATTGGCAAACAACGCAGCCTGACCTAGTGGAGTCCTGCCGTTTTCAAGATGGCGAGCACTCACGTTAGCACCTCGACGGACCAAATCTTTTACTTTTGGTAGATCGTTTTCAGAAATCGCATCCCACAATCCTGACCGGGAAGGAACTCGATCTCTGCGAATCTTTTTCTCCTCAGCAATCGCTGCCTTTTGATTAGTGGTAACATGAAATATGAAATCATTACTAAAGAGGCCGCTTGGGTTTTGAATTTGAAGCATATGCAAGCCCTCGGGCGGCAACTCCACGAGTTCAATTTCAACACTGTCCTCTTCGATTTCGACGCTTCCACTAACCCGTCGCCCATCGACAATCACCGCCGCGTCTTCCGCAACATGCCGACCGCTGATCGACATCTTCAAATTCCCTTCGTACAAAAACGGAAATTTCTGATGCCCCCGCTGAGCATGCAAGGAGCCCTTGGTCCACAGTGCGGGTTGTGGCGTCTGATCCCGATGGTTGCCTGCATGCCTCGCCGTAAAGGTGCCAACAAACAGATCCTGATTCGCTAATTGAATCAGTTCTTCCCGCGAATAAGACTCACCCAACTCAAAGGAGCTCGACACATGCGAACCGCTCGTTGAAACCTTCGAACGTTCAACAAGCAATCGATATTTCCCACCTTCTAATTCAGCGTCAAACTGCAACTGTACTTGAGATGACGATTCGCGATCCAACAGGGCACCATCTACCTGCAGCACCACCGCCCCCTCAGCTGATGCACCTTCGAGTGCCTTCAGCAAATCAGACGATCGTCCACTTTTGGCCGTGAAACGATTTAATGTCACCTGACGACCTAAAGCCCCGGAAACTCCCGTGCTTCCCTCTAGTACCATCTTCCAAACTGGATTGAATCTTGCTCGCCCACCCCATGACATTTTCCAAATTGACTCTTCATCCAATCCAGCTTCGGCGATCCTGCGAAAGAAAGGAAACTCTATAATATTCAACCGTCCTTGCGGAAGAATAAGCCAACGATCGTAAGCCCCTCGCCACGTTGGGGCGTCCATCCCAGTACCCGGCGTATTGGTACTCACTAAATACGGCATCCGATGACAGTCACCGCAGACATTAAATCTAACCTTCGAAGGATCATCGTCGCCAGAAATATGAAACAGCTCAAAACCTTTTTTAGCTTCTCGAGACAAGACATTCGTGTAGGCTCTGCGCTGAGCCGGCGGAAATGGAACATCGAGAAGAAATTTTGACAGCGCATCTCGCTCGCTTCTCGACAATGCTCCCACCTTACCCTCATCGTTGACCACGTCTAATTCAACGCTACCCATCGTGGACGCAAGCGATCCATCGACAACACTTCGAATCGTTGAGACAGGGATATTCGGATCACTATTAGGCTCCACATGCGCGTGAATGCTCGCACTATTGTTTCCGCCATACGGGTCGCCGGGGATACCATCCCAGTGAAACGGAGCGGTGTCTCTCAACCCGCGCAGTGGCATCGTCGATCTCGGCATGATTTGATTCCCCCCTGTCACCACAGGAGTTTTCAAAACCCAAAGCAGTTGATCTGTATGTCCATCGGGGTGGCAACTAGCGCAGGAAAAGGTTCCGCTTGTCGAAGCCCTTGCGGAATTGAAGACAGCCCGACCTTTTTTGTATTCAGCCGGTGTTGGATCCTCCAGCGCGATCGTCTCCGCGACGATCGGTTGAGCCGGATCATCAAGCTCAACGATGGAAACAGTGTTGGCAATGCTGTTGTGCACCCAGGCGCGTGAGACTTCTCCCGTCTTGTTCGATTCCAGTGCAATCCCACGCGGAACGGAACCCACGCCTACACGACCTAGCACTTTCCCCGTATCTGGATTGACGGTGAACAGCTTATCTGAGCCTGCCGCAGTGACGACTAAGATCTGATCATCGTCGCTAATTTTGATTGCGAATGGGGTGGCAAGCGCATCTTGAGCGTCAAACTCAGCGGGAGGAGCAGGTTCCAAATCAATGAATTCTGGTTGGCTTGCGTTCAACCCACGAAACTCAATTTTCGTAATCTGGTTTAGGAAAGCGCGATTGCCCAACTCCGCCAACCCGTGTTTTTTGGTTCCCGCCCGCCCGTTAACATCATTCCGGGCATCCGTTTGAGCCACAAAAACTCGACCTTTTGAGTCTACGGCCACACCGTACAGCAAAGTACCTATCGAATCGACAGTTTCGATCAACTCATCGGTCTTCGTATCGAAAACAAAAAGATCCCGATCGGGAACATTGGGATGCTTAACAATATCAACTACATGGCCCAAAGAAAGAACATTGTTGTTCGATATTGAGTGATCCCAGGCGTCAAAGGTTACCAAATCACTTCCAATCTCCTCTTTCTTACCGCCCGAAAGCTGGGTTCGATTGTTGGATTCGAATGGAATCACATAGAGTCGATCTCCTCGAACAGAAATGGCTCGTGGGTCCTGCCCGACAATATCAAGGCGTTTGATGAGTTTTCGCGTTGGAACGTCGACAACTGCAATTTCATTTTCCGCCGAAAGCGCTACATAGGCTTTTTCATTACCTGCAAAAGCAATCCCAACAGGTTCGTCAAAACGGGTAGCACGGCCCTTCTTTTCAAACGCCTGAATTGTCGCAACGACCTGAAAACAGGTGCGGCTCTCAGAGTCAATATCGACCACACTGACCGAGTCAGAAATATGATTAGCGACCCAAACCTCTTTGCCATCCGGACGGACAGCGACACTGACTGGATCAATCCCAACATTGATTCGATGCACAACTTCATTACTTGCTTTTTCAATCACATCGAGCGTATCGGCGGGCGTGTTGACCGCAAACACAAACCGATCGCTTACCGCAATCGGTGATGAATGAGGACTCATGTAACTTCGGTTACCAACTTTACTTGGCACGCGAATTAATTCGCTCGAAACGACAGGCCGGTACACTCGACTTATTGAAAAAGTGTGGTTCGAATTTTTATCGTAGGTCGCCGAACCGGCAAGGATACCAGCCGCGACCGAAACAATAACAACCCAAATACAAGTTAGTTTCACTCGAACCACCTTAATAGCTAACGCTGGTTACACAATTTTACTTTTCACTTGCGTCCGCTGGCTTTTTCGGCACGTTCAACTTCTCAAGTTGCTCAACCATTTGTTTGCCATGCGCTCGCAAATTTACCTTTGACTCTATGTGCGCAATCTTTCCGTCCACATCGACAAAAATAGCTACGCGTTTCGAAAGTGTTCCTCGTTGAATTCCATAAGCTGCAGCGACCTTACTGTCGGTGTCACTGAGCAGGGGATAATCCAATTCCAGCTTTTCAGCAAACTGCTTGTTCTTTGCAAGCGAATCGCAACTTGCCCCAAAATAAGCTACGTCAAATTTCTTCAAATCGTTGCCGCTTTCACGAAGCGACTTACATTGCATCGTTCAGCCACCGGTTAAGGCCATGGGATACCAGGAAACAACTACTGCCTTTTTACCCTTAAAGTCTGACAGCTGATAAACCTTGCCGTCGCTGCCAGTCATTTTCCAATTTGGAGCTGCGTCACCCACTTTCAATTCCTTGCCTTGATTTGCATTGTTAATTTTGGTGCCCGCCATCGCATCGCTACCTGCGCTAATCATGGCAATGACCAACGCACTAAAAGTCATCAAAAACTTCATACTACTTTTCCTATGTCTAATAATTTCGTTTGAATTGCAAAGCCGCAAAACAACTTTGGACTTCAATTTCCCGACGCCTTAACAGCATCCATGGGGACATCTTAACCAAATTAATTTAACAGGCGTTCCGATCCTCTCACACAGCAACAGCGATTTCACTCCAACACTAACAACTGCAACGCTTTCCACCGCGTTTATTACTTTTCCGCAATACAATAGAGGCTCTTCTCTCCTCGCAAAAACAATTGTTTTCCAACTAATGCTGGCGACGAGTCAATCCGCTCGTCCAGTTGGTTCACCGCCAGCACATCAATTTTATCCGTGCGATTCAATACAACGGTCTTTCCATTTCGACCCGTCAAATAAATACGATCTTGCGCGCCAACGGGTGAAGCATAGATGTTTGACAATTCTGGCAGCCGAGTTCGCGATAAAATTTCCTTTCCCGTCGCAGCATCCAAGCAAGTCAATATGTTTCGATTGGACTGGCTGAAATACAACATTCCCTCGTATAGCAGTGGCGATGGAATGTAAGGTGTCCCTTGCTGCTTCTTCCAAACCACGGCATCTGTATCCGTGATGTCACCTGTTTTGGAAATCTCAAGTGCTAACAATGAAAATCCCTCGTACCCGCTCATGCAATAAACCACCCCACCTTGAGTAACTGGAGATGGAATCACATTGCCAGTCAAACCACGACATCGCCAGATTACATCTCCGTTCGCTAAATCATAACTGCGAATCTCATTAGAAGCCGCGGTAATGACTTGCGTCTTGCCTTCGTATTCAATCACTCGGGGCGTTGCCCAGGCATTAGGTTCGTCTCGGTTTTTTTCCCAAAGTGTTTTACCCGTTTCCGCATCGAGAACCGAAATTGTTGATTGCTTCGAATGGTCTCGGACGACAACCAACTTTCCATCGTGGATCACCGGCGAACAACCCTCGCCAAGACTTGAACCTACAAATGCTTTTCCGAGATCTCTCTGCCACACAAGCCTCCCATCGAGATCAAAACAATAGAGTCCCGCGGAACCGAACCAACAATACAACCGCTTGCCATCGGTCGTTGGTGACGCCGGGGCGAAATCATTATCGCCATGATGTCCTTCATGAGGAATTCGCTCATCAGCGACTCGACGCCAGAGCTCTTTTCCAGAATGACGGTCGAGGCAGATAACAACAAATTGGTGAACCGCATTGGGAGTTTTAATGTCGAAAAAATTTCGTTTGGGTTGATCCTCTGGATTAGGAATGGAAGCGTCCAGCTTGTCCGTTTTAACGGCGGTCAGCAGGAAAACTTTGTCTTTCCAGATGATTGGTGTCGATCCGCCCACACCGTCGATTGGCACTTTCCATTGAATGTTCTTCGATTCACTCCACTCCAGCGGTGGTTGAGCGGTTGCCGACACTCCTGTAACGCTTGGTCCACGCCAATGATGCCACTGGCTGCCAATTTCATCCGTTGATTGAGCATCTCCAGTACCAATCCAAATTAGCGAAACAATGACCACGCAAAACAACATCAACGGAAAACAATTCTTCATAATTCGAATTCCTACATTCGCAGATAAACATTGACAATTTAGGACCACGATAAATCTCCCGTGCTCGTCGAAAAACTCTCTGCGGGAACGCCCATTTTATTTAGCATGGTCATATACAAATTGCTGAGCGGCTGATTATTCTTTCGATCAAAGGCTACATACTTCCCATGCTCAAAACCGCCACCGGCGAGAAAGATAGGCAGGTTGCTCGGATCATGAGCGTTCGCATTTCCAAGATTACTGCCGAACATCACCGTGGTCTTATCTAACAGACGAGCACCCGCCTCCTCCTTCATTTTCAGTTGATCCAGCAATCCACCATAGCAACCAAGAATAGCCGTTTCAATTTTCTTCAATTGGGCAATTTTGGCTTCGTCCCGGCCATGGTGTGAGAGATTATGGTGCTCCGATTCAACACCATCTATTTGAGGCACGACATGATGGTCTTGAATAAAGACACTAACAATTCGGGAAGAATCCGATTCCAAAATCAGTGGAATCATTTGAAACAACAATCGAGTTCGCCCGATCAAATCTGCTTTGCTAGGAATATCCCTTGGAGGCTGGGCCGTGGTCTGGGGCTTGGGGCGATCGAACCAAACTTCTGCCGCCGCTAAATCTCGCTCCGCATCTCGAATCGATGAAAAATATTCATTCAGCCGGTTTCGATCTGCCGCGGTTGCCGTCTTTTGCATCGATCGGGCCTGCGCTCGCAGTTCATCGAGAATACTCTTACCCTGTTTTAGTTTTTGTTTTTGCAAACTCAACTCTCGGGCGTTTCCCTGTAAAAACAAATTAGAAAACAGACGGGCCGGACTGTATTCGGCCGGCACCATCACGCCGCTTTCGTTGTAAGACTGACTGCTTGCTCCCTCACTGCTGAGCATCACCGAAGGGAAGCGAGTAACGTACCCGAGATGTTTTGCGGCAACCTGATCTACCGACACTGAGTTTTGAAATCCATCTTTGCCAGGATTACGGGCGCCACTTAAAAACGTAAGTTCCGTCGCATGCTCACCACCTTGGTCAACATGAGACAGGCCAGAAAACAAAGTGAAATCGTCTCGGTGCCGTTTGAGTTGATTTAAGTACTCAGTACTCTCGTAATTTGTGCCAGGCGTTTGAGGATAAAGTGCCGGCCCGTGAAGTCCTAAGGCAGTGCAGATACAGATCATTCGCTCAGGCGGTGCATCAACATTTCGGCCCCACGCAGGCTGCATTGATTCCAGCCAAGGCAGTGCCAAAGAAACGCCAGATGCCCGCAGGAAGGTTCTGCGGCTCAGTTGATTTTTCATTCTCTTCAATCCCAAATTACTGAGGGGGTTAATCTTGTTTCTTTATTTATTAAGAAATAGGTCGCTCTGAATCATCGCATGGATCAGATCCCGAACTCCACCAGACTTCTTAAGATTATCTTCCATCATCTTGGCAATTTTATCGCGGTCAGCGAATTGAATCTCCGCGCCGGTCGAGTAGACCACCAGTTGTGTCAACAAATTCTTGGCGACTAAGGTTTTTTGATTTGCCAGAATCTGTTTGTATTCTCTAATCCCTCTAAACGTTTCGCCGGCTTCCGTGACCCCCGATGCGTCAACCACTGGTCCCTCACGGTATTCACGAATTGGCCGACCTCTAAATTTTCGTTGGGATTTTGCACCTTTCCCAGTGGAGCGATAACGGCTTCGGAATCCGCCAATCGGATCGAAGCTTTCCATCGCAAACCCGGGAGGGTCGATCTTTCGATGGCAACTCGCACACGACTCGACATCCCGGTGCGCTGCCAATGTCTGACGCACAGTGGTGGTCCCTCGTGTGTCTGGTTCAATCGAACCAATGTCAGGCGGAGGGGAGGCAGGCGGAGTGCCAAGCAGTTTATCTAATACAAAATTTCCCCGTTTGACCGGAGACGTAACCACTCCGTTAGAGGTGACTTTAAGAATGCTCGCCTGCGTCATTAATCCGCCTCGCGGACTATTGTCAGCCAGTGACACCTTGACCATTTGTTCACCATCTAATTGCAATCCGTAATGCTCGGCCAAACGTCGATTTAAAAAAGTGAAATTGGAATCAATTAAATTGTCGGGGCTTAAATTTTCATCAACCAGCTCTCGGAAAAACAACCGCGTCTCACCCAAAATCGCCTGTCGCAAATTGTCATCGTATTCCGGGAATAATTTTTCATCGGGAGTCGTCGCATCGATTTCGCCTAAACCGAGCCACTGATCAAGAAAATCGTTGATAAAACGATCTGACTTTTTATCATCCAACATTCGATTCACTTGATTTTCCAAAACCTTTTTGTCCAGCAACCTTCCATTAGCAGCAAGTTTAAAAAGCTCTTTGTCAGGGATGCTCTTCCATAAAAAATAGGATAGGCGTGTCGCCAACGCGTACCCGTCCAGCCTCCCCGGAGATCCGGCGTGATAGAGAAATTGAGGAGAGCTGATCATCGTTTTAAGCGGCACTTGCACCGCCTCATGAAGGGGGCGGCCAGCTCCTAATTCGGACTCAGCCATTTCGGTCAGTCTATTTAGCTCTCCACCATCAAGGGGCCGTCGGTAGAATTGATAGCCAAAAGTTGAGACGATGTCTCGCGCTTGATCCGGTTCGGATTTGAGGTATTTAGGTTTGAAATAGTGAAAACCTTTGCCCCATTTCTTCTCGTATTGCTGTGTCTGCAAAAACTCTCGGGTACTCGCCGGAGGCCACGAGGTCTCCAAAGGACCTTGTATTTTCAACCATTTAATTGCCAGCCCCTCACCGCCGTAATTTTTTTGACCCTGATTTGCGAATATTTCCCGGCCATCGGGCTGGCAATCGTGATCACCCGGAGCAGGATAAAAGAAATCACCCGGTGTGAAAAAATGTATCAACTCAATTTGACGCGTTTCGCCGGGAGGTAAATCGAACGAGCCAATTAGCTCAGCACCACCTTGCTGATCCGAACCTTTGTAAATTTGAAACGAAACAACGGTCTCCGCCTGATACCCGTACGCTTCAGCGGTAATCCGGTACAGCCCCGGCTTCCGAGGCCGATACCCCATATTATTAGATTGGGCCACGTGTGGCCTTACATCAAAAGTAACCCATGCGCCGTCGACCCGTTTGACAGTCTGACCACCATTTCTTAACGGCCGCTCGAACCACATTGTCGCGTAAAGATTGGTTTGATACTTCATCTCAACTGGCTTTAAGTTTGGCCTCCCCCCCAACTGAATCGCTTCCTCCATCGCTACATCTGCTGCCTTTAAATACCCCTGTAGATGAACCGCAGACATTCCTTGCTGGCGAGCCACCGTATCAAAGGAAGACGAACGATTTTCGGGAGGCAGATACTTGGCAAGGCTTCCGTGAATTCCAAACAAATCATGAAGTGAATATTCAAACTCAAGCGGCGTCAGGCGGCGCGTCGGTACGCGGCCAAGTTGCTCTTGGTGATTTTGGCTGGCATTCCGAAGGTTTGATTCCAATGCAGCTAACGCGGCATCTAAAACGGCAGTCTCTGGCCGAGTTTCAGTCGCAGGTGGCATTTCTCCAGTTTGGACACGATCGAAAACGTGCTCCCAATTTCGAAATGCCTCAGGATCCGAAAGATCATGGCCCAGCGTCAAAAGATTTAACCCAGATTCCTCCGCGTCACTGTGGCAGTTAAGACAAGAAGATTCAATCAAAGGCTGCACCTGCTTGAACCATTGGTCTTCGGCAAATCCACTCTCCGTCCAAAACCCAACCCAGCAGACAACAGCCAGACTCCAACAAAGAGAACGTCGAAAAAATATCATTTTTTTCCCTCCTCGCCAAAAGCAAATAGCGCTGAATGCGTTCGCACGTAAATGACTCCATCGACAATCGCAGGGGTCGCAAAAACATCTTCTCCCATCTCGTTGATCGCAAGAACTTCTGGATTCGCTCCCGTGGAAATCACGCTGATCTTTCCGTCTCCAGCAGTGCAATAGATTCGATCGCCAGCAATTAGAGGAGACGCATAATGAGTTCCCTTGCCTCCTGTTCGTTTTCGGTAAACTCGCTTCCCCGTAGCAATCTCAAGACAGCTTAGTATTCCGCCATTCTTGACAAAATAAAGATACTTGCCATCACTGATCGGAGAGGGCACCTCAGATATGCTTTGTGTTTCTAAGGTTCGAATCTGATCGACCCCCAACATCCCTTCGCTCTTCAGTGGAATCGCAAGAATACCGTGGGTTTGATAATTCTCGCGAAATTTCTCGATACCTTTTAGCTGGCGACTCCATTCGTTAGCCGACAATTTGGAATCTTTGTTTTGATCGGCGCGGTCAAATCTAATTTTCGCCCCGTTCATTGGAGCTTCCATCCCATCGGGGCGGTGAAAAATCCAAAGCTCAGGAAACTCTCCGCGATTGATGAAACCGTCATCATTACGGTCATGTTCACCAATCAGTTTCTCAAACGATGGGAACTCCGGTCGAAGAGAGGGCTCCCCCATTTTATTCCATGCGGCGACGAGTACTTCTTCTCCAACCAGCACTGGAGTGCTCGTCCCGGTAGTCGCACATTTCATCTCCCATGCTTTCCTTCCATCATTCAGTTGGTAAGCCTGAATTGACCGGGCAGAATGAATGATGACCTGATCACCAGCGACGATCGGACACGCTGTGCACGCCATTTCGCCGGTGAACTCTTCCTCCTGCGCTACCCGCCACTCTTCTTCGCCTGTAAACTTGTTAACTGCTAACAAAAAATGATCGACGTAATTTCCTCGATATAAAATTACACGGTCCCCAACTATCGCTGGGGAAGTTGCGTTGCCCCCAAACGATTTGGTCACTGGCATCTTAATTTCCCAAACCAGTTTGCCAGTGACGTCATAGCAAACCAAACCATAAGAACCAAAATAAGCAACGACTCGCTTGCCATCGGATGTTGGTGTGCTACTCGCTGGGTTAAAAGACGGATGTCCTTTTTCGAATCGCTTCACCTGAATTTCATTTTTCCAAATCAAATTCCCGCTGGTCTTTTCCAAACAAATGACTGCGAGTGTGTTTTTCGCTTCGTCGTAAGAGGTGACAAATAGATGAGGTCCAACAATACATGGAGAGCTATGCCCTGCCCCGACGTCCACTTTCCAACGCTGATTGTGATCCGTAGAAAACTCAAGCGGTGGCAAACCACTGCCAATGCCGGCTGAATTGAGGCCTCGAAACTGCGGCCAATCTGCGCGGCACTCCTGAACCGGGAAACAAACGGCACAAACTAGCAGTGGAATGTATCGAAGGGCGTCGATAAGTTTTGACTGTTTTTTGATCATTGACTTTGCATTACTGGATTCTTTATTTCATAATCTAGCCGACCTGAAAAATGTTGCCGCACCAAAAATTGCTCTAACCCATGTTGTCCCACATAGTTGCAATCTACTGGCGAGGCAGCCACCTGTAATCATACAGGGGTGCGGCAACGTTTTCCCTCCAGCTCAGTCCACTGAAGCCGCTTCATAAAGCTCCACACCTTCAAGCTCGAGCCCTGCGGAATCCCAGAGCGTATGACACCAGATATCAGTGACTATCAAACCGAGCGGCGAATCCGCAAGCTTGTGTCGAGTCTCCCGCAAGGAAGGATCCAGTTTGAAATCCTCGACATCTAGATCGAGTTCAAACTTTTCGTTGACGTTCACACTTTCGCCCGGCAGGCAAATTTGAAATCGACCTGCAAAATCGCCGTTGGGATGTTGCAACGTCACTCCGACGAACAAGAGTTTCGTCTTTTTAGCAACTCTGCCTTCAACGACCAACTGACTGTCACGACGCAGTACAACCGGTGGACTCTCGCCGCCGAATACCCTGAGAGAAGTACAATAGATTGTCTTCCCGGTCTCCTTGATCGTATGGGGAATTGATTTAACCGCAGGCCTGCGTCCCTCGCTCGCGTC
>CALKCK010000043.1 GCA_938083195.1 uncultured Pirellulaceae bacterium
AGCCTTTATTGACGCGTTGGCGGATTTGACTCGTTTTCGATTTCGGGTTCGTTCAATAATCGTAATGGGTGCTGTGGTGGTTTCTGCGGGAATCGGAATTCTGTTGCTTGCCGGTACACTGAAAGAGTTGGTCGTCCATCAACGGTGGATGATGTACAGCATTTTCATCGGTTTGACGTTGGGGGGGATTCCAATCGTGTGGAAACTGGCGCGCCCCGCATCCCCGGTTCTGGTTGGGGCAGCGTTGCTCTCGTTTTTCGCGATGGTTGTTCTGGCGATTTTGCAGTCAAGCGGAATTGTTGGCCAAGGCAATTCCAATATCTTAATGTTGTTCATCGCTGGGTTGGCTGGTGCAAGTGCGATGATTTTGCCCGGATTGTCGGGTGGATATTTACTTCTACTGTTGGGGCAATATGTGCCGATCCTAGGAGCCATTGATCAATTTAAGGATGCGCTCTCGAGTCGAGATTTGGCGGCAGCGGTCTCTCCCGGGTTGACGGTTTTGTTGCCCGTTGGGCTTGGCGTCGTTGGTGGAGTGTTGATTGTTGGGAATTTGCTAGAGTGGCTGCTGCGGAAATATCAAAAGGCGACACTGGGAATGCTACTTGGTTTGCTACTAGGCTCAACCGTGGGGTTGTGGCCTTTTCAAGAAGGCGTGCGGCCGATTCCTGGCGATCTGATCAAAGGAAGGGTGGTGACCGTTGAAAACCAAGCTGAGATTGATCCGGAGGACTGGAGTATGGTCTGGGTGCGACCTCGATGGGGGCAGGTAGCGGTATCGCTACTGCTGATCGGTGGTGGCGTCGCGACCACAATGGGGGTCGCTAAAATGGGGGCCTATCTCGACTCAGATAACGGCAACCGTGGAAACGAGGCCTCCGGTCAATAAACCGAAAGGGTCGTTCCTGCTGGGAAATTGGGTTGGAAGCAGCCGGATTCCGGGAGGAAAACGTTGGCAAGCTAACTTACTTTTTGATTTTCTTGATCGAGGTTTCTTCATTTTTATCAATGTCGAAAACCTTGTTCAGTCGCATCAGCTTAAAGACTTCTTCTACGTTATCACCGATAGTGCAAAGGCGAAGTTTCACTTTTGCTTCTTTGCATTTTTTGCCAAACAGGACCAGTTTTCCGATCATTGCCGAAGACATAAAGCCGACGTTTTGGAAATTCAATATGATACGAGAGTTGCTGGTGTTGTTGATCAGTTCACCGAGCTCTTGTCCGAGGCTGCTGATTCTCGAATCATCGATGATTCTAACATCCTGAAAGTAAACGATAAGGACGTTGTCGCCTTCGAAGCGGTTGATCAATGTCACGATTTCTTCCTTCTTGATTTTCAGGCCGTTTGTAATTTCGAACTGATTTAAATGGATACCGGATTGTACGGTTTTTGTGTGGGTTGTAAAGCAAATCTAAAACCACTGAAGTATATAGCTTCGAACTTTAAGTTGGGCAAGTTAAATGCAAATTCTAATATTTGAATGGTTGACTGGAGGTGGGCTCTGGATAGATGGGGTTTCCTTCCATTGCGGGGCGGCAATTCGGTCCCAGGGGAAGCGTATGTTGCAGGCAATTGCTCAAGATTTCCTTATTGCAGGGATCGAAGTGATTTTGCCGATTGACGAACGGTCAATTGGCGATTTCCCAGCGGTAGATGGGCTGACCCTGTGGCCTGTTTCTAGTCAGGTAGACCTCGGGGATTTCCTGAAAAATTTGGCGAAAGACGTTGATCGGATTTTACTGATTGCTCCGGAAACAGGAGCACGCCTGTTAAATTGTGTTCAATGGCTGGAGTCGTTTCGTGAGAAGTTTCTGAGTCCAGTGGAGGAGTTTGTAAGGATCGCCTCAAGCAAACAAGCTTCGTTTAATTTTTTACAAGCTCAAGGATTTGATGGAGTTTCGAGGGGAATGGAATTTGCTGATTTTTTGAATGGGCCGATGGACAATTTCGGATTTCCGATGGTGATTAAGCCAATGGATGGGGTTGGGGGCGAGGGCCTGAGGCTAATAAAGGACTGCGGAGAGTTGGAGCAGTTGGAGGGTCAGTTGGCTGGTTCGGACTACTGGCTAGAGCCATTTTATCAGGGGGTTCCGGTTAGCGTGTCGGTGATCTGTCACGGGGATAGGTTCACCTTTCTGCCGGCGACAGAGCAGGTGTTTGATCGCGAGCCGTTTGGTAATTTTATTGGTTCGCGTTTTCCCGTGCATCAGGATCTTGAATGCAGGGCGCGTCGATTGGCGGAAAAAACCATTCGGTTGTTGCCGCCCACCCAAGGGTATGTCGGTTTAGATATGGTGCTTGGAGCCGAGGGAGATCAGTTGATCGAAGTTAATCCACGGCTGACCATGTCCTATTTAAAGCTAAGGCAGGTTTGTGCCTTTAATCTCGCCACGAGAATGTTAGGCCCAAGTTCGTAAATAGTTGTCCGCCAGCAGCACTTTTCAGGTGCTGCCGGGAACTAGGTTCCAGCTTTTTCGATCGCGATTTCTTTGATTCCACGGAGATCAAGTTTGCCAGTTCCGAGGATAGGTAGGTGATCTACTTGGATAAAGCCTGCGGTCATGGGAATGAAGATGTTGGGCAATCCAGCGTCCTTAAGTGCCTGTTGCATTTCATCTACCGTCTTCGTGGTTTTTGTGTAGAGAACAATTAATCGCTCTCCCTTTTTTTCATCTGGTACGGCGGTCACGGCAACAAGTAAATGGTCATCGGAGTCATCGTTGGGCGTCGAATCGAGAAACTCTGAGAGGACTTCTTCAATCTTAAGGTGCGGTACCATTTCACCACCGATCTTAGAAAATCGGCTCATTCGACCAGTGATTTTAATGAAACCGTCATCATCGATGATGGCGACATCCCCTGTCTTGTACCATCGCCCATCGAGAACTTCGGCAGTCGCTTCGGGTTTGTTGAGGTAACCCTTCATCACGCTCGGGCCGCATATCCAAAGCATACCTGGCTGGTTGGGGCCAAGTACTTCGTCCGAATCAAGGTCGGTAACTCGAGCTGCCATGTTGGGCATCGGTCTGCCGACGGTGCCTTCTTTCGCGTCGATTTGGAACTCTTTCTTTGTTTGTCGCGAGTAGGGAATATTAACCGCCGCGACTGGTGAGAGTTCGGTCGTGCCGTATCCTTCTACCGGTCGAACGCCAAATTTGTTTTCAAACTCTTCACACAGTTCGGGTGGAAGTCGCTCAGCCCCTGCAATGACCATGTTCAGTGATTTGAATTGGTCTGGAGTGCAACGTCTCATGTAGGAGCGCAGGAAGGTCGGCGTGGCGACGATGATGGTAGCCGAAAATTTCTTCGCAATTTTGCCGACAATTTTAGCGTCGAGTGGATTGAAATGATAAACTCCCCGCGAGTCAGTCGTCATGGGGACCCAGAGTGTTACGGTGTAGCCCATCGAATGGAAGAACGGCAAGACGCCAACTAATGTGTCATCAGCAACCAGCGAACCAACGCGTTCGATTCCAAGCACGTTGCTCATAATGTTCCTGTGAGTGAGCATCACGCCCTTGGGGACTCCGGTGGATCCCGAGGTAAACACGATCGTCAAAGTATCGTCAGGTTTAATTTGATTGAGGCCGAGACTCAAGTTGAGAAGGGCACTTGGTACCACGAAGCTTTGAAATGCTCCAATCAGTTTGTCTAATCCACTCACTTTGTCTTTGAGGTCATCGAGATAGAAAATGTTGCAGTCAAAGTCAAAGTTGAATTTGTCAGCAACCTTTCGGGTCGTCAAAACGGTTTTGATATCCGCTTCTTTTACGCAGTGATTAATAAGATCATTTGAAAGGGAGTAATTCAGGTTGATCGCTACGCGTTTGTCGAGCGCTAAAGCGAGGTTGACAATCGCACCGCCGACGGATGGCGGAATGAGAACGGCCACATTTTCTTCTTGATTATTGAGCACGTGTTTTTTTAGCAGGCGTCTCAAGATTAATGCGCGGGTAAGAAGTTTTCCACCGGTTTCCTCTTGGTTGGTGGAATCACCAATTTTCGAGCGAAACTTATTGCGTTTACAGGCTTTGATAAATGCCGAAGGGGCAGAGACGAATTTTCCAGCGGGATTGTCCATGGTAGTTGCGCTAAGCTCTTGAACAGATTGACGAATTGCAAACATCGTATCAGCTTTTTCAATCGGTTTGCCAATGTGAACCGAAAGCGGGCGACGAAATGATCGTGGCCACTTTTTTATACTCTTTCCCTGAGAGAAACTGAATATGCTTCCCCAGAGCTGGTCAAAGTAAACTGGGATGACGGGGGTTTGGTTTTCTTTTAAGTTAATGATTTTGGTAAGGCCGGGCTTGAAATTTTTAATTTGGCAATCCCGAGAGATTCCTCCTTCGGGGAATAATCCAACGACCTCTCCTTGGTCAATCGTCTGTTTTGCCGTTTTCAGTCCGCTGCGAATTGATTTTGGACCACCGGCAATCAGGATGATTCCACAGAAGGCCGCCCATTTCTGAAGAGCCCAGTGCGAGAAATTACCTGCCCATGCGATCACACGAGGTAGACGGGGGACTAAGACGAGAAGGATCGCTCCGTCGAGCCACGAGGAATGGTTCGCGACCACCACGGCGCCGCCTTCTTTTGGAAGATTCTCGATACCATTGATTCTGACTCGGTAGAGTGTCTGGAATGCAACGTAGAACAGCAATCGCACGGTTTGTTTAATTAATAGGTAAAGTGAGTATGCGATGACGGGCAACGTCAAAATACACATCACCAAAAATATTTGGCGGGAGTTAAGCAAAGGTAGTGGGCGAATTTGCAGTTGAACTTTGGAGATTTGGCGTTGTAGAGCGATCGCCTGTTGTTCATCTAAGTTGGAATTGTCGGGATTGAATTCGGCAATATAATCTTCGAGCCTCAGTGGTTTTGAGACGGCGGCTCGGCGCTCAGTATCCTTGGCGATTAAAAGTGTCAGAGTCGCAGGGCGTAGTGAATTGGCGGTTTGACTGACGAACTCTTCGATCCCGGGTTGATCGCCAATTGGCGTTTTTTCGAAACGGCCAACCGTAAGATCAAGTTCTTGTCTTTGAGGTTCGCTCAAACTCTCGGGTCTAAGTTCAGCGGGTAATTGAGCGATCGTTCCTGGTTCAGTGGATTGCGTACAAAACAACATCACGCCAAAGAAGATGAGGATGCTGCTGAAAGCTAGACAGTTAGTGGCGGCGAGTATTGAACCGCGTTTCTCAATTGGGCTGTGGTGTTGCAAGTAGGATGCCAAGGGGACGTCAAAGACGCCGGCACTAAATCCAAGACCTGCAAGGAAAATGAAGGTCATAATTTTGTCGAAGTTGTACGGATCACCGTTGATGAAATCGGGAGGCGAAAACCACAATAAAAACGAGAAAATTGCAACTCCAGTCGCTCCAATGGGGACGAGCCCCAGTTCAATTCTGCCGGCAGAAATGAATCCGGCGGCGACGCTGCCAAATCCAATACCTAAAACGACAGCAATCAAAAGTGGTGTTCGATCCGACTCAATAATGCCACCACTCTCGGTAGCAAACACATCGATGTTGAGTTGAGCAAGGGCGGCAATTGCCCAGAAAAAGGAAATGCCTAAGGCAATGCGGAAAAGCGTGCGGTACGAGAATAGCTGCAAAATGTCTTTGATTGTTTCACCAACCAAAGTGATTGGGAATTTGGCTTTTGCATTGGCTGCCGGTAAAGACCAGACTAAAAAGCTCAATAGGGTCCCGACAATAGCTATTCCAACTAGCATGCCTGCGGCTAAACCGATGTTGTCCTGTCCACGATTCGTAATATCCGAAAGTGCGCCGCCGAGGGCCATGCCGATGACGGTGGCAGAGAGGGTGGCGAGGTTGAAAACTCCATTGCCAGCGGCAATCGTTTTTTCATTCAATAGCTCCGGGATCGTGCCAACTTTCGCTGGCGAAAAAAGTGCACTTTGAAGTCCCATCAGAAAAACAGCAGCGAGCAATATCCAGAAAAAGGGATCAATCCCAGCAGCTGGATCTGGCTCACCCAGTAAACTCACTGCGATGACTCCGATAATCATGATTGCAATTTCTGCAATCTTGCAGCCAATAATGACGGTTCGTTTTCGGAACCGGTCAGCGAGCCAGCCAGCGACTGACGCAAATAGGATATAGGGAATGATGAAAAAGGAAGAGCCAATGATTAGAAGCGTCCCTTGGTCCTCAGGAGCAAATTGATTTTTGCCGACGCCAATCACAAACCAGCGAAAAACATTATCGTTGATCGAAGTGAGCCACTGGGTCCATAACAGGCCTTGAAAGCTGGGGGACCAAATTCCGTGGGAGGAGGGTTCGGTTGGTTGGCTCATGGATTTACCGGATTTTGCTCGGAATGGGTTCGACAGCCACTCAGGATTTCAAGCTGAGCTAGTCAAATGTAAGTACTTCACCGTCAGTTTAAAAGGTGATTCTGTACCCCGATACCCGAATCGTTGGAATTGCCGAACCAATCGTTAGACGTGGGATAACTTCTGCTTCCTTCCAGAGATCGCAAGAGCGACAAGAGTTGTTTTCAATAAAACCCAAAAAAACGGAACTGATTCTTTTTAGGGGAGATATTTGTGGGTCACTGATTCAAGAAGAAAACATCAGAAAAACGATAAGATAACCAGGTTAAATTGCTCTCGTCAGATGCGATGCTTGTTAATGAGACGATGTTTCATGGGGCATAGGCATTCGCGAATTGCAATTCTTTTCCCAATCTTGGATGGAAAAATAATGCGACGTACTTCAATCATGACGCTGGGGCTTGTGCTGATTTTTATCGGGATTCAGTTGAACTTGGTTGATACCTACGTGTTGACGCCCCGGTTTTCAAATCTTCTCGCGGACCATGCGACCGTGGAGCGAGAAGTGGCGACCTTGGGGACACCGGTGGAAACCCGTTCTAGTCCCTATTATCGAGCGTCCTATTCGAATAATAACCGAGCCGAATCCAAGCTGGGGAAATCTGGCTTGGGGGTTCAAAAAAAGATTACAACGCCAACATGGCTGTGTTGGCCCATTCTGTTTTTAGGAACAGTTGTATTTCTGAATGGATTTTCTATTAGGAGAGAATGATCGTTTTAGGAGTTTCCAATGAAAGTGACCTAAACGCTGACCACGGACTGGTTGGTTGGAGTAGCTTAATGTTGGATCGTGGGCCCGCAAATTGAAAACAAAAATGCTAGTTTGATGCGTAGACGGATGAGATTCTGGTCGATCATTCGGGGACGTGTCAGCTAGTGTTTTTTATTTAAAGATTGAGGCAGGAGTTGCTTCGCAAAAGAATTTGCTGATTTCATTGAGAAGCAGTTTTAGTCAGAGAACCTCGGGAAATCACGGGGAATAATAGATTGAAAAGGTGCTGATTTATTTTTGACGCATTGGATTGGCGAGGTATGATAAATAATCAAAACCAGTTGTATGTTTTTAAGTTTTCCCTTTCGAGAAAATGTAATGTCAGAATTTGAGTGCATTGCCACAGAAGTTCTCGAAAACGCGACGGTCGTCAAGTTTGTCGATCAAAGAGTGATGGATCCGGCTCGGATTGAATCGCTTGGTCGAGAGTTGCTTTCTCTGGTGGATGCGACGAGGGCGACGGGGATTGTCTTGAATTTTGATGGTGTTAGTTTTTTTTCTAGTGCTGCGATCAACAAGTTGATCAGGCTGGAGAGTGAGATCAAAAAAAATGGACTGCAATTAAGGTTGAGTAACTTGCGTCCTGAGGTGCGGGATTTGTTTAGCTATACAAATCTCGATTCATTGTTTGAGATAAGAGATAATCAATTCGATGCAATTGAGTCACTCGAAAGTTAGTTGGTTTTGAGGACGAGCTTAGGTGTTCAGACGAGTTTTTGAATAGATTGAAGATTCAGGTTAATCATGGAAAGTACAACTCAGCATTGGCGGTACGACGATCACATTCCGAGTGAGCCAGATTGCTGCGCGACGATAGTTGGCATGGTTCTTGAGCAATTGGAAAAGAACGGTTGGGGTAACAAAGATACGTTTGGTATTCACATGGCCATGGAAGAGGCGGTGATGAATGCAATCGACCATGGGAATGGTCGAAGTCCGGATAAGACCGTTCACTTGGTGATTGAGATTTGTGGTAATCGATTTTATTCTAAAATCACTGACCAAGGTGAAGGGTTTGATCCGTCCAAAGTTCCTGACCCAACCGAAGAGGAGAACCTCGAAAAGGATTGCGGTCGAGGTGTGATGCTCATTCGGAATTTTGTTGATGTCGTGCTTTACAACGACAAAGGAAATTCACTCGAATTGACAAAGCAAAACACAGAGTCCAACGGGTGACAAATCACGTGTTAGCTAACACGTGATTGCTTTTTGAAATAGGAACTAGGCTTTGGGCGTTTCGCCAATCAGTCATCCCGGGTTGAAAAGACCGAAGCTGGCAGGTTTTCTGAGTTAACTAAGTTCGCCCCAGCTGGATTCGCTGCCCAGGCGTAACGAACTGCTGTCGGTTTCAGCACTTTTGCGCAACTGACGATGATCGTGTTGTTGCTGATTTTTGCGTCTGCCCAATGCCACGTTTGGTTGTCACCGGTTATTTCGAAACGTTGGAGGGGTTTTCCATCGCTTGTTTTTAATCCATTTCCGGTGTGCGCAAACTCAATGATCATCTTTCCATCGTCTACCCGAGAAGATTTGTAGAGTGGGCCACTTACGGTAACTGGTTTTTGGTAATCATTGTTTAGTGCCCAGCGGGCTAGTCGAAATCCAACGGTCTTTTTGTTTTTTGGATGAATGTCCTTGGCGTCTCCAACATCGTTAATGGTCGCCATGCCAGTGCCGACTAGTTCAAGAGTTTTCCTTTGTTGGTCTTGTACGGTCGCCCAATCACTTTGTTGTCCAGGATCGGATGTGACTGATTTAAAGTTTGCCAATTGGACGAAGTAGAATGGGAAGTCATCCCCCCAGCGATTTCGCCAGTCCTGGATCATGAGGGTAAACATTTCTTGGTAAATTTCAGCTAAACCCGCCTTGGCATTTGCTTCGCCTTGGTACCAGATCGCTCCGCGCATGGTGTAGCCAACGAAAGGGTGGATCATGCCATTGTAAAGAACCGTCGGGTTGCGCTCGTTTTCGTAGGTTGGTTTTGTAGGTTGCGGGCGTCGAGGAATTCGAGCGCGTTCGGATGTTTCTTTGTTTTTATTTTGGGTCCGAACTTTGGCGACTCTTTTCTCCCAGGATGCCATTGCCGCGTCGTGTTTTTTCTTGGCCGCGACGGGATCAAAAGATTCAGCCGCGCGGTCTAGTTCGGCAATCATCTTTTTTCCGTGCGTATTAGAGAGCATGGCTTCTCTACTCGTATAACATTCAGATCTTTTGCCACCCCAGCAAGATTGGATAATGCCGACAGGAATGCCTGTTTCTTGATTGATTTGTTTGGCAAAGTAATAGGCCACAGCGGAAAATTTCCCTGAGGTTTCAGGGGAGGAGAGGTTCCAGGTACCTGTGATGTTGGTCTGAGGTTGGGAGGCAGGTGTGTTTGTGGCAAGGAAAAATCGAATCGCTTGGTTTTTGGATTTTGGCAAATCTGTTTTGGCATCGAGGGAGCTTTGCAGCTTGAATGCCATGTTGGACTGCCCACTCGCAAACCAGACTTCACCTATCAGGATGTTTTGGATTTCAACTCTGTCTTTTCCATTTTCAATCACCATGTTCATTCCCTGATCGCTGGCCTTCATCGCTGGTAGCGTGACTTGCCATCTTCCGTCCCCATTGGCTTTTGTGGAAACTGCATTTCCCTTGAACGCAACATCGACTTGCGTGTTGGCGTCAGCCCAACCCCAGATGGATACAGGTTTATTGCGTTGAAGTACCATTTGGTGATTGAAGAATGATGGTAATTTCAATTCCGCCAATAGTTCGGTGCTTGGTAGGATGAACCAGATTAAACTGGCAGCGATGATGGAGAGATGGCGTGGTCGCATGAGTGGCCTCAATTGGAGTTTTGTGAGCCATTTATTCTGGCGTTAATTATTGTCGATTTCAAGCAAAACTGGGCAATGGTCAGAATAGAATATGTTTTTTAAGTGAGATACGTTTCTGATTGACGATTGAAGCGGCTTGCTAATCAATTGGTAGTCAATGCGCCAGGCGCCTCGGTCAGTTCTTGTTGGATTGGTGGGGGGCCACCAGGTAAAGCTTTGCCCGTCTGGATTCTGGTCTCGGAATGAATCGACAAAGCCATCTGCAAGCCACTGTTGGAGCCATTGGCGTTCGTCCGGACGAAAACCGGACGACCCCGCATTCGCTGAATGCTGAGGGATATCTAGCGGTGATCGCGCGATGTTGAAATCTCCTGCTACGATGACTCGAGATTGCTCTCTTCTAATTTCTTCCACCCACTGAGTGAAGTCCTCGAGGAATTCAAGTTTGAAATTGTGTCGAATTTGGCTTGCCGAGCCATTGGGTATGTAGCAGTTTACGACCGTCAAGTTTTCAAAATCAGTGCGAATGACTCGGCCTTCCACATCGTATTTGTCGAGACCCATTCCGAGCTCCACGTGACGTGGTTTCTTTTTGGAAAATGTAGCAACTCCGCTATAGCCTTTCCGCTTGGCTGAATGCCAACAGTGGTGGTAGCCAATGCTGTCGAGCAGTAAAACTGGCACGCTTCCGGAGTGGGCTTTGGTTTCTTGTAGGCAAATCACATCGTAGTCGTGATCTTCCAGCCAATCCAATAGTCCTTTTTTAATTGCTGAGCGAATGCCGTTAACGTTATACGTGATGATCTTCATGGTCAAAATAATCGAGCGAAAAATTGTTTTACCGACGAACTACTGAAGTGCCTGAGACGCGTTTGATTAATGACCGCATTTCAAGAATGCTGATAGTTGACATGACTCTAGCGGCAGGCACGTTGGTTTGTTCAATGATCGAGTCAATCAACGTCGGAGTTGTCTCGATGGTGTTTAAGATTTTCCGTTCCTGTTCAGTGAGCCTAAGTTCAGCGGGGTTGCGGATTTCTCCAGCATCGCCTGTTTGAATAGGTGTAGCGAGGGGGCCGAGTTCTTCGAGTACATCGTCGACAGAGTTTACCAGTTTCGCTCCATCTTGAATTAATTTATGACACCCTTGGGACATGCGGTTGTCGATTCTTCCAGGCACGGCGAACACTTCCCTGCCCTGCTCCATTGCCAGTCTAGCTGAAATTAATGCGCCGCTTCTTTGGGCGGCTTCGACGACGATCACTCCTAAGCTTAGGCCCGAGACGATTCGATTGCGTCTTGGGAAAGATCCGCTGCGAGGCGGTGTATCTGGTGGTGATTCGGAAATGACAGCGCCGTTGTGAGCGATTTCATTGGCCAGCGCAGCATGGTCAGCGGGATACAGTTTCAAATGACCGCCTCCAAGAACAGCGATTGTTCTTCCGCCAGCCTCGAGGGCAGCTTGGTGGGCAGCGGCATCAATCCCTCTTGCTAATCCGGAGATAATCGTGATGCCCGCCATTGAGAGTCCTCGGGCGAGTTGAGACGCAATTTTAATTCCATATCTTGTTGCATGTCGGGATCCCACAATGGCGATGCTGAGGTTATCGGCAGGCATCATTTTACCGCGAGAAAACAAGATAGAGGGCGGATCGTAAATTTCTAAAAGACGTTCTGGATAAGCATTTTCGAACCTTTCGATCACGTCAATCTTGTGCGTCTGACATGTCTTGATGATCGAATCGACCGTTGCTGAACCGCTGGAGTTTAAGATAGCGTAAATTAGTTTTGGCCCAACCCCAGGAAGTTGTCCAAGTTCAGCGCCGGTGGCTGTAAACACGTTGGAAGCAGAGCCGAAATGTTGGATTAATTCCGAATAGACGATCGGCCCAACACCTGGGGTCCGGCTCAGGCGAAGCGTCGAGTTCACGTTGTTCTGCTGCGAAGAGAAGGTGTTGTTGTCGATCGAATTCTCCTCAGTTTTGAGTACTTTCAGATCGGTGCGTTTCGCTTAGTATTATCTGGTACCGGCCTCGAAACAAGTCGCGGAGCGGGATCGGACAAAACATCTCCGAATTGCTTGCTAAATTCAAGTATTAGCTGTGCCAGCGTTTCTGCAAACTGAGACTGGCGTTCTAGTTTCCAGCGACGTAAACCTTCAGGGATTTCAGAGGCAGAGGGCAAGCTTGCTCGCTTTCGAGAGCGGGGCCGTCCAGATTGGGGTAAATGTCATGAGGAGATTCTGCAGAGGTATCAACAAAGAGTTGCCATCGTCTCGATTTGGCGATCTCTGGAATTAAAAATTGCGCCGGTTCGTGGCTTGAGTTAAACATCAAAAGGACATCTCGCCCCGATGTTTCCAGGGCATCGTGTTCGAGTGGGGCGGCGAGCAAGCATAGGATAGGTAGGGCATCGCCGTGCCAATCGATTACTGATCCTTGTGGGTTATACCAGCTGACGTCGGGCCAACAATCTTTGCGGTCGGGAACCCCGGTTAAAAAATGGTGACGTCGGACCGTTGGCTGGTGGCGTCGAAATTCGATCAATGAACGGCAGAACCGAATAAGCTCTGCATTTTCAGAAACTAAATTCCAGTCCAGCCATGAGATTTCATTATCTTGGCAGTAGGCATTGTTGTTCCCTTTCTGGGTCCTTCGGAATTCATCACCTGCGACTAGCATTGGCACACCCTGGCTGAGCATCAGTGTGGTTAGCATGTTTTTTATTTGGCGAAGTCGAAGTTGATTGATGAGTGGTTCATCGGTGGGGCCTTCAATGCCAAAATTCTCACTGTAGTTATTGTTATCGCCGTCGCGATTGTTTTCACCGTTGGGAAGGTTTTGTTTTTCGCAGTAACTAACCAGATCGTTGAGTGTGAATCCATCGTGCGATGTGACGAAATTGATGCTGCAGCAGGGAGGTCGGCCTCCGGGTTGGTAAAGGTCGGCCGAGCCTGCCAAGCGAGTGGCAAGCGGGCCTCGAGTGCCATGGTCACCTCGCCAGTATCCTCGAATGTCGTCGCGGTAACGACCATTCCATTCTGCCCAGCGATCATCTCCAAAAGAGCCAACTTGGTAGGCGCCGGCTGCGTCCCAGGCTTCTGCAATGATCTTGGTGTCAGCTAATAGAGGGTCCTCGCCAATCGCTTCGACGAGCGGTGGATTGGGGACTAGCTCGCCGTTGCGGTCACGACTGAGGATGGATGCCAGGTCGAATCGAAATCCATCGACGTGATAGTTGTGCACCCAGTGGCGAAGGCAGTGAAAAATCATTTCCCGAACGATGGGATGATTTCCGTTAATGGTATTTCCGCATCCCGAATAGTTTTTGTAGTTCTGTTTATCGTTTTCCAGCATGTAGTAGACTGGATTTTCAAGTCCTTTAAAACTTAGAACTGGTCCGTGGTTATTTCCTTCGCAGGTATGGTTGAAGACCACATCGAGGATGACTTCGATTCCTGCTTCATGCAGAGACTTTACCATTTGTTTAAATTCAACAACCTGGCAGCCCGGTTCTGAGCCGGCAGCATAGCCTCGGTGAGGGGCGAAGAAAGCGAGCGGGTCATAGCCCCAGTAGTTGGGTTGACTTGAGGCGGTACCGTCCATTGCTAAGATGGGGAATTCGTGAACTGGCATTAGTTCGACGGCAGTAACCCCCAAAGATTGTAGATAGGGTATTTTCTCGATGACTCCCAGATAGGTGCCGGGGTGCGAGACGCCACTGGAGGGATGTTGAGTAAAGCCTTTCACATGCATTTCATAAATGATGGACTCGGACATGTCCCGACGGAGATGACGATCTCCGCCCCAGTCGAAATGGTCATCGACGACCACGCATTTGGGAGGGCGAATGATTCCATCGTGACGATGCTGAAAGGTGCCTGCGAGCGCTTTGGCGTAAGGGTCGATTAGCCGAGCATGTGGTTGGAAGCGGAGGCCGCGGTCCGGGTCGTCAGGGCCACTGGCCTGAAAGTGGTAGAGTTGGCCGACAGAGATCTGAGGAACGAAAACACTCCAAATGTCACCCCATCGATCACTGTCCGGGTCAAACGTGATGATTTCTGTAGGTTCTGTATCTTCAACTGTATTGTAGAGGAGCAGTCTCATTTCGCTGGCGTGGCGACTGAAGATTACAAATTGAACCCCATGGTCATGGACGACCGCACCATAGGGTAGTTGGTGCGTGAATTGAAATTTTTTTAATGGGCGACGCATGGAAGTAAACATAGGTCGATTTTGACCTCGCTGGCAATCCCACCCCTTTTTTTCAATTGTTTCTTGTGATGTTCGGCTCGCTTAAGGGAGTGTTTCACCCGCCGTTGACGGTTGCATGGGGGGGATTTTTTCCGCGATTTCGTTTAAATATTTCATTGGATTTTTTGAAAAATGTCTTACGGATTCGGTCTGCACGTGGTTTCAGTTGTCCAATTCGGCATGGTTGCCGGAATCGGACGAATCGAGGAAACTATAGAGCAGTGAATTCATCCGAAAACAATCCAACTCGCTGAGTTGGCCAAACTGATCCGCGAGCTAATGACAGGCGTTTCCTATAAAGATTCCGGCGTTGATCTCGAAGTCTACAACGAGGCGATGAAGCGACTTCCCAAGTTGATGCATCGGACGTTCTCACCCCGTGTTCGTCAGCTTGATGGCGGATTTGCCGGGCTGTTCCAGTTGGACTTTGAAAGTAAACTTTTTCGACGTAATTATCAGGACCCGATGTTGGTTGCCTGCACCGACGGTGTGGGGACTAAATTGAAGTTGGCGCAAATGCTCAACAGTCATCGAACGGTGGGAATCGATTTGGTGGCGATGTGCGTTAACGACGCTATTTGCTGCGGAGCGGAGCCGCTGTTTTTTCTAGATTATGTGGCGATGTCCCACGACGATCCGGTTGCTCTCGAGCAAATCGTGAGTGGTATCAGTGACGGTTGTTTGGCTGCTGACTGTGCCTTGTTAGGTGGAGAGACCGCTATTATGCCGGACCTTTATCAGCGAGGCGATTACGATCTCGCTGGTTTTTGCGTTGGCGTGGTCGAACGAAATCATGTCATTGACGGCCATTCCATCGCTGACGGAGATGTGGTGATTGGCGTTGCCTCAAGCGGTGTACATTCCAATGGTTTCAGTCTCGTACGTAAAATAGCGTTTGATGTTGGCAAGAAGAAACCAGACGATTTAATGGAAGGCACGGATCGCTCGATTGGCGACGTGCTAATTGAGCCAACCTTGATTTATACAAAAGCGATTCGCGATGTACTAAGTCATTACAAAGTCAAAAACGTCGTCCATGGAATTGCTCACATTACCGGTGGTGGTCTGGAAGAGAATATTGAACGGATCACACCTGAGGGAATGGAGATTGATATCGACGGCCAAGCTTGGGAACGGCCGCCTGTTTTTGAATGGCTTCAAAAATTAGGAAAAGTGGAAACCGAAGAGATGTTCCGCGTGTTCAATATGGGAGTTGGACTGGCAATGATTGTTAGTCCTTATTACGCCGAGTCAATTCAGCGATCATTGAGCAAACATGGACACGAAAACTGGGTGATCGGTACGGTTAAGTCGGGTGAAAAACGAGTTACCGTTCACGACAAAACGGTATAGCGGAATACTTGCTTAACCGGTTCGAATCATCTGGCACGGTTGGCGTGCTGGAAAATCGAAGTGATCACTGGTCTGTTGTCTTTCCCTTAATTACTTTGACGCTTCCATGACTTCTTGAATTCTATCGAGAATTTTCAGTGCCTCAGTCGGTCCGAATAGAGTATCGATCATGATGGCTGGCTCCTCCGGATAGTTCGGCGGATAGATGACATTGACCGGAATGATAGATCGGCCTACTCGTAACAAGTCCAGGGCTATCTCAGGTCTTCGCTTGGTATCGTCCACTGAAATAAACTCAAAATTTAGTTCTTTTAATTTTGCGAGAACAGCTTCGTCCGAAAAGACACGCTTTTCGTTTACTTTACAAGTCGGTCACCAGTCCGCCGTGTAATCCACCCATATCGGTCGACCATTGTTCTTCAATGTGTATTCGACCTTCCCGGGGTTCCACTCTTGCCAACCGAGTCCAGCGACGTTGTTGGCACCAGTCGATATCAGGTTTTTAGATTCCTCGACCGCTCCGTAACACATCCAGACACCAATAGAGGCGATGATTAGCGGCAAGAGATATCCGAAGGTTAATCGTTTTGAGAATTTCATGCTCGGTTCGCTCCACTGTCCATAGCAATAAGCAGCGAGTCCGATTACTACGAGTGCCATCACAAGCCAGCTAAGGCCGCTGACTCCGGTTTGACCGCCGAAAGCTTGCATGAAGAATGCTACGGTTGCGAAGAGAGTGAAAGCCATGGTGGCTTTGAAGGTTTCCATCCATGGCCCCGGTTTGGGCAGCTTGTTAATGAGTGATGGAAAGAATGAGAGGACTACGTAGGGAGAAGAAATCCCCAAGGCAAAAACGGTAAAGAGAAACATGGAGGGCAGTGGATCTTGGGCAAGCGTGTAGCTCATTGCCGCGCCCAAAAATGGACCTGAGCAAGGTGTCGCAATTAAGGTAGTGAGGACACCTGAAAGAAAGGATCCGAGGTAGCCTTTTTTCTGGCCCCCGCCGACGCTGGAAAGTGATGTACCGATCTCAAAAATTCCCGCCATGTTCAATCCCAAAAGGAATAGCAAGACGATGATGCCGCATACGAAATAGGGGTTGCCCATTTGGGCTCCCCAATTAATTGCCTCTCCGAACCAAAGCTTGATGAATAGAACGGTTCCCCCGAGGATCCACATGGAGACGACCAGTCCAAACGCGAAGGCAATTCCGTGCTTGCGAATTTTTGCTGGTTCGCTGCCGGCCTGCATTACAAACCCCATCACTTTTAATCCAAGGACAGGGAATACACACGGCATTAGATTAAGCAGCATCCCGCCAAAAAATGCTCCGAAGAGTGCGGTAATGAAGGTTGTTTTCCCGAGTGAACTACTGCCTCCGGAGCCGACGGGGAATTCATCGAGATCTTCAAACAAGATGACCTTTTGTTTTTCGTTAGGGTCATAAAGGCTGTTCATGATTGCGATTTGTTCGGGCGAATCGGCAAGCAAGGTGACCGCCTCGTCTTCCGCTACGTTCTCATCGTCGACTCCATCATCAACGGGGATTGAACCCCCTGAAATTTCGTGGGGTTTGTTTGCGTTCTCGGCGGCTTCGTAGGTAGAGTCACTCCAAATAAGCGGAGCTGCGGCGGCTTTCCCAAGATTGAGCAAAGCAGAGAATGCGATCCCAGTGGGAGGATCACAATGGGTTTCGTCACAGGTTTCGAGACCAATGACTCCGCTAAATTGAAAAGGCTGATTCTTTTTAGCATTGCGAGGAATGGTAATGAAAAATTCAAGTGTGACGGGTTCGTAATAGGCGTACATGGGAGCCCCAAACGCTTCGCCAGCCTCGGGTTCTTCCGAGAGTTTCGGCCCCACAACGCTCCAGCTGTTTGTTTGAGTCAGGCCAAGGATGGTTGACTTAATTTGTGTTTTTTCGAGCGAGTAAGCATAAACGTGCCAGTCAATCTCGGGTGTAATTGTAAGTTCCAAGCGGGCGACGTCACCTGGTCGGAGCGGTTTGTCGGTGCCGGAGTTTCGAATGATCTGTCCACGTATCTCCGCGTGAGCTCCACGGATTTTACGGTCCTCGATTTTCAATTTCGGCTGAATGAAATCGGGCGTAATGGTAAGTTTGTCGCTAACGCCGTTGAAACTGCTTTCAAGGTTGTATTCGAATTGTTTGCAATTGCCATTCGTTTGACACGTTTGCCCATTGATTACCAAATTAATTGCTAATTTGTCGGGGTTGATTTCGGTTGTCATTTCAAAGGGAGCGGACCAAGACACACTGTCTTCGAATTCTTCGCAAGGATTGTCGAATCCCTCTTCATTTACGATGTGTGGCTTTCTGTCCGGGCGAAATTTTCCAATTAATTTAAAATCATCAGATTCACCCACGCTGATATTCGTGGGGATGGGCCCGTCTGTATCCTTCATAGAAAAGACATGCCAATTTGGAATGATGTCGACAGTGACTTTTAGAATGCCCTGACGTGTACCCGTCAGTATTTGAAAGCTGGAATTTACAGACACCGGATCGCTCGACTGGATGTCGCCAAATTGATCTAGTTGATCTTGCAGGAAGAGACCCTGTTCTTGCCCTTGGCAAAGTTGGGAGTTTCCAAGGCCGCTCAGAGCGAGCGCGAAGAATGCGAAGCAGAGAATGTAGTGACGGTTCAATAGTGACTGCATTGAAAAATGTCTTCCCGGGTTCAAAGCTTAAAACGAAGGTTTGGCAAGTCTAACGTTGTTTACGTGTAATCTTTTGCAACAAGTCAGTTAATCGAAATTCACGATTAAGAAAGTATCTACAAGGGCGAAATCTGAGTCGGCCTGTCCGGCATTGACGCGACATTTATCGTACCAAAAATAGGTGAAATGCTCCAACTGTCCCGAAACGCGAGAGGTGAATAAATTACCTTGAAAGCCCAGTGACGAGAACTTGTGTAACGAAGTACACATTATTTTTGGTAGGGCACACCCTGCCTCAATTTTTCTTAGGATTCGCTTTTTTGGGAATGCCAGTTTTTTTGTCGGTCGGATCGAAAAATCCAGCGAATTTCGCTGTGGTTTTCTTGCGGGAGATTGGGAGGCAGGTCGTCTCGTTACAGACTTGCCCGTCGATCTCGATTTTGACCTGAAGTTCGTTCGCGGTGATTGTTTTATTTATTTTTATGGGAGCAAAAAATTGAACTACTCCAGAGTGCTTCTCTAGTCGCACTCCAAAATCAGGGTCGCTTTCGATGACCTTTGGGTTTCGATCCGGTGTGAATCGCTGTTTGCCGGTCAGTGAGAAGTGAGGGGAAGGAGCAACGGTTATTTTTGTTTTCGGGAATAGCTCAGGTTGAGTGAGTGAGTAGATGTAGCTCTTTTTTGGGAGCTCGAATTTAACAATTAAATACCCCTCATCCGTTCCCTTTTTTAAATGAAATCGAGATGAAAGTCGAAAAGGTTTACGGGATTCGTCGGTTGTCTTTTCTTCGCTCTGAGTAGTAGGGCTTTCCTGAGTCGTGAGGGTCACTGCGGTGTAGGGGGTGGCGACCGTTTTAAGAGTGGGTGATTCGGCGGAATCTGTTCCACTTTTAGTAGATTGGCAGTAAAGCAAGACGATCGCGGTTAACGCGAAAGCGATGGGGGATATCAATGATTGAAACCGCATTAGATCATCCTTGACCGTGACGAAATTCGCCTTTTATGCATTAATTAAACTGCCATTACTGGCGGCGGAGGGTACCAAGGAGCAAGTTGTTGTCTCAATGGCACTTTAGAGTGAATCTATGAATTCTCTGAAATGGGCTGGGCAGATTGGTTTTTGCTATCACCTTTTAATTGAATTCCGGCGGCTAAACGCCCCGTTTGCTCTTGGCTTCCGGTTCTCGCTGGGAAAAGTTGCTCTAAATTACTACGACATGTCTAGCAGCCGTCTATGAAGCCAGCAAGTTTTGGGTGTAGATTATTGCGGATGGGTTGGCTGAGATTGACAGAGCCATGAAGAGAACAATTAGGAGGTGACTTGAAGTCATCGAGGGGCATATGATTATTTTTCTTACAGCGGACCTAATGATGGCCTCTACGGCGAGTTCATATGCGAGGCAAAAAAAAGTTACCCTGCAAACGGCTACCAGTGCTGAGTCGGCAATCACGTTGGTTAAAGAAGCCCGCCCTCATTTATTTTTAGTAGACTTGCAGACTCCGGGGTTGGAGATTGCTGCGTTGGGCGATGCGGTGCGAGGCTTACCGGATGCAGTTTGCCCAATGACAATTGGTTATGCTCAACATGTCAACCTAGAGTCGTTGGACGAAGCACGTCGAGCGGGGTTTGATCAGGTTCTGACGCGCGGTCAGTTTAATCAGCAAGTTGGTGCAATCATCGCTGAGGCAAAATAAGGTTGATTGCAGAACTGCGTTGGTGCGGTCAATTGTCTTGATCGAAGAGGTTGTCGCTATAGGCGAAAACTGCGACCCCGAGTTTTTCCGCCATTTGGATGGTTTTGCTTTGCTCAAGGACGATTGTTCGATCTGCTTCAATCGCAAGAACGCGCCCACCTTCGCGAGCGATGGTTTCAATGGTTCCTACCCCGATGGTTGGTACATCGAATCGCATGTCTTGATTGGGTTTGGAAACTTTGACTACTGTAAATCCACCGGCACATAGTTGACCAGCACGGGCGATGCATTGATCGGTTCCTTCGATGGCTTCGACCGCCAGGACTGCTTGATTTTTTACAACGACGGTTTGTCCAATATCTAAAGCTCCCATCGCTTTGGCCATTTGCCAGCCGAATCGAATGTCTTTCAATTGGCTGTTGTTGGGTTGATTCTTTGTCAGTGGCCCTGCTTTCACCAGTAACTCCGGAGCAAAATCAGTTGCGGGGGAAAAAGTAATTCCTTCTGATTTATACAGTTCAACAACCGTACTGAGGAGTGTATCGTCCCGCCGATCCTTCGATTTCGAAATAATGATTGGGTAGAAATGTCGCCAGAATACTAAATCGGGGAAGTGCGTTATCAATCTGGATTTTTTTTGGAACAAAAGTGTTTTGAATATTTTGCCAGCCATGGTTGCGTGAACCACACCAGCTTTGCGGAAAAAGCGGCATTGGGCTCCCATTCGTGCCATTCCGAATACGCGATAGGATGTGCAAATTTCTTCTAATACAGGGTCGGCATGGTCTTTGATTCCGGTGCAGTGAACTTCGTAGCCTTGGGCGATGAGTGTTCGAGCGATGCAGACGGGGAAGTGCCCCCAGCCTGCAACCAATCCAATTTTTTTGGTGGCGAGTTGAGGTAGATTGAGATCTTGGGTGACAGTAGCCATGGGGTTGTTTTGAAAGCGAAATAGGGGCTAGGCAGCACGCGATCCGTTGTCTTCAGAATCGTTTAGTTGATCAAATTGTTTGGATAACTTTTTGACCGTGCGTCGAAGTTCTGGAAGCTTGGAGGTGACCGCCTGGATTTGCATTTCCGTTCTGGCCGGTCTTGCCGGGATCCCAAAAATTCGCTGGTTACTCTCGACATCGTGCATCAAGCCAGATTTAGCACCGATTGAAACGTGCGATCCGATGTTTAGGTGATCGGCCAATCCAACTTGGCCTCCCATGATGACATAGTCGCCTGTTGAGCAACTCCCGGCTATTCCAACTTGCGAGCAAAGCAAATTGTGTTCTCCGATTGTGCAGTTGTGACCCACCATTACCAAGTTGTCAATTTTGGTTCCCGCGCCGATAGTCGTCGAGTCGTAAGTTCCTCGATCAATCGTCGTGTTCGCGCCAATCTCGACGTCCTCTGCAATGACGACATTTCCAATTTGTGCGGAGAGAATGTGGCGACCGGTATTCGATTGGTAGCCGAATCCGAAAGCCCCTAGGACTACACCGGCATGAATGATGGAGCGGTCGCCGATGATGGTGTTTTCATAGAGCACTGCATTGGGGAAGATCTGGACGTCCTTACCGATGTTGCAGTTTTCCATGATGGTGACGTTAGGGAAAACGACTGACCCTGAGCCAATTTGGACGTTATCCATGATGACCGCCCCAGGATGTACGCAGGCTCCTTCGTCAATGATCGCATTGGGACTGACAATTGCCTGAGCGCTGACGCCCGACTGGGTTCGCTGTACGGTTGGTTTAAAACGCTCGGCAATCTCAACAAAAGCTTGCGTGACATCTTCAACGATCAGGCATGCCTTTTCCGGAGGGTCCGCATCGAACCCAATCACCGCAGCAATCGCAGGGCTGTTGAGAAAGTCATCGTAATATTTGGGGCTGGATACAAACGTAATGTCACGCGCTGTGGCCCGAGATATCGATGCTGCCCCGAAAATTTCGAGGTCTGGGTTCTTCGTTAATCGCCCACCAATAATTTCGGTGAGATCGCCTAAAAGCATCATGATTCAGGCATCCTTTCCTGAGAATCCAGCACGAGTTACTAAACCGAGTTTGAAGTTCTAAATGTAAGCCAAAGGCAGCTTCCGTGGCTATACTAATTTTTGATAGCAACCGTTGGAAATGTTCGCAGCAGTTCACCGCCAGTTCACGGGGGCAGATTTCATCTTCAGGAAGATCGAAATCCGGTCTGTTCCAGTAAAATCCAATAAAAAAGCGAGCGCTTCGGGAAATCGAAGGCTCGCTTGTCTCGTTTTACTCACGCGAATGAAATCGCGTTTGTTTCTAGGAAACCAGCTCTTTAATGACCTTACCGCCATTGGCGATTTTCATTGGCCGGCCACTTTGGCTTGTGAAGGTTGTTTCGAGTGAAATCCCCAGTGAGTGGCAGACGGTTGCCATCAAGTCTTCTGACGAGTTCGACGGACCCACAACACTGGTTCCATCTTCATTGGTAGCACCAACGGCGATTCCAGAATTCATTCCGGCGCCACCGACGACTGCACTCCAACTTCTTGCCCAGTGGTCACGCCCATTATTTCCATTAATTCTTGGGGTTCGGCTAAATTCGCCCATCCAGATAACGGCAACATCATCGAGCATGTCACGTGCGGCCAAATCTTCCATCAAAGCACTCATTCCGCGATCAAGTTCTGGAAGTTTTGTGTTTTCGAGAGTTTGGAAAATGTTTTGGTGGTTATCCCAACCGCCAAGGCCAACTTCTACGAACGGGACGCCTGACTCAACCAGGCGACGAGCCATCAAACAGCCGCGTCCAAAATTGGTTTGGCCGTAACGCTCTTGAACGTCTTCTGGTTCTTGCATGACCTTGAACGCCTTCATTTGCTCACTCGTCATGAGGCTTAGCGTCTTGCTGAGCACTTTTGCGTGCTCGCCCGCGGCAATCCCGCGATTGGAATCGATAAAGCCGGACTCCATCATTTTGAGTGCCTGCATTCGTTGGGTCAGTCGATCTGGCTCGATTCCCATATCTAAGTTGCGAACTTGTCCGTTCGAATTTACTGAGAATGGAGCCCAGGCCATGCCGAGAAATCCAGGGCCTTCGCTGTTGCCGCCGACGGAAACAAAAGGTGGGATTTCAAGGTCTTCACGTGTTGCAGAGAGTTCGTGAGCAATCACGGAACCGTAACCGGGGTGTTTCACGTTTGGATTCGGGACGTACCCGGTGTGCATGTAGTACCGGCCTCGCATGTGATCGGCTTCCCGCGTGCTCATTGAGCGTACGATCGATAGCTTGTCCATGTTCTTTGCCATCATGGGCATGTGCTCACAAATTTGCACATCTCCGGCAGTTGAAATTGGTCGGAACGGGCCACCGTTGTTGGACCCTGGTTTAAGATCCCAAATGTCCATGGTCGACGGTCCGCCTCCCATCCAGAGTAGGATCGCAGCCTTCTTATTTTTCTTAAGTTGATTCGTACTTGCTTTGAGTGTGTTACCCAGTGCGAGTGCGGTACCGGTCATGGCTGATGCACCTGCGAGGTGACGCATGAAGTGGCGTCGGTTCATGCCCTGGGGTGTTTTGAAGTTCATGGCGTCGTCCTTTGTGAAAAAATCAGTTGCTGTTTTATTTTAATCGAATTGAAGGGCGTAGGGTGAATCCAAGGAAAACTCTTTTGGCTCGCCCAAGGAATGTTTAGTGGTTAAAGATAAACTCGTTGGTGTTTAGAATCACCCACCAGACATCCCGAAGTGCCTCTTTAGGGTCTCCGTTTCTAGCCTTCAGGAACTGCTTGGCTAGGTTTTTTTCGTCGCTTTGTGGTTTTCTTGTCAGGCCAGCGAGGAAAAGTTGTTCAACGCATTGCGAGTAGTTTTTGCCTGATTTTGAAAGGTTGTCGATCAGGCTGCCTTTTTTCGTATCAATTGCCTGTTTGACCATGTCTCCGTTGAACAGCATCAAGACTTGGGGGATCGTGCCGTTGAAGCTGGTCGATTCCTGTCCTTCGTCTGTACCAAATGCTTGATTGAATTGGCCCAGCCACGTGTTCTTTTTACGTTCCCGCTCTTCGTAACTCCCTTGGAGTTCAATCGCCGCGGTTGCAACCATCATCGATTCGTAGAGTTGTTCGGCTTCCATTTGGCGAAGATAGAAATGCGAAAACTTCGGTGATTCACCGAGGAGTGGGTCGTCGCTTTGGTTACCCGAGGAGCGTTTACTCGAAAGACCGTAGGGTTTGCTTAAGGCAACCCAGGAGATTAGTTTTCTGAGGTCAAATTCAGCACGCCGAAATTCTTCGGAGAGAAATTCAAGGAGTTCTGTATTAGACGGAATGTTGTGAGGGCCAAGGTCATCAACCGGCGCTGTAAAACCATAGCCGAGGAAATGTGCCCACATCCGATTCACGATCGAACGTGTCATAAACGGAGACGCAACCATCATCTTGGCGAGTTCCTCGCGGCGGTTAACGACGTTGACTAGTCCGCTCCGTTCAATTTCGCTGCCATCAACAAAGACGGGGTAGGCGACCTTGCTCAGGCCGTTTCGCATCTCAAAAAAGATCTCTGATTTACCTTGGCTCTCGCCTCGAAAATCCTGATCTGCTAGTTGAGCGACTCCGCCGTCTCGTGGGCGAGCTCCCCCAGGGAAGGCGCGTACTTGCCGAAAGAACGCATTCATTTCCCAGTACTTTTGCTGTTTCCAATCGTTGAACGGGTGGTTGTGGCACTGCGTGCATTGAACCTGTAAGCCGAGGAATATTTTTGTCGTCGCAGCCGTCGCTAACGATGCTTTTTCCTCATTCACTTTGTCGATTAAGAAATTGGTAGCTCCGTTGAATTTTTCATCGCCAGGCGTTGTGGAACCAGTCGCAGTGACCAATTCGTGAACCATTTTGTCGTAAGGTTTTTCGCGAGCGAACGAGTCCCGCAAATACTTTTGCATTCCAGGACGGCTGATCATCGAATTATTATCATTTCCGCCTGTGCGACCGATTAGCAAATTGGTCCAAACTGTTGTCCAGTTTCTTGCAAATTCTTCTGTGTAGCTATCGTCGTAAAGTAGTTTTTCAACCAGTTTTTTCTTCTTATCCGAATCGCGAGAATCCATGAATTCGGTTGCTTCTTCAATCGACGGCACCCGTCCGATAATGTCGAGGTGAACTCGTCGGCACCATTCGCCATCGGTTGCCTCTCTCGAAGGTTTCAGTTCATAGTCCGTCCAGACTTGTTCCACCAACTTATTGATTTGTAGGACGGTGGAATCAGTGTCCGACGCGGCCGGTCCACGGAAAGAAACGGGAGAAGTTTGGGCGGAAAGGGTTGTGGCAAAACCCAGAATCAACATTGTCGAACAAAAATAACTTGCTGCGTTTAACAAATTGTTCGTCTTGAACTGCTGGCCCATTGATTGTCCTTGGTGGTGGATTGGAGTTGTACGGTTAGGAACAACCCGCTGTGTGGTGAAGCGTTTATTGTTACTGATTTTCTTACAGTATTTTAGACTAGGCTCTATTTTCGATCCAACTTGAGTGTTTTATTATTGCACAGGTGTATCATTTTGGTGTATTTAAATTGAACACCCCAGGGAGGTCTCTTTTGTCTTCCCCGCTTTGTTCAGTCTCGAATCCCAAGAAAAATGGCCTAGACTGCTCGAAAAAGTGAGCAGTCTAGGCACTGCCTCGTCTCTTTTCGCCAAAAGTAGGAGTTAAACAACTTTTGGCGAACCACTTCCGATTCTTACTTAAGCAATCTGTGTGCCAAATCTAACCAGACTGTTTGAGCGTTTCTCAGGAGTGGCGAAAAACTCACTTTTTGTCGTTGCTCGCCAGAAACCACGTTTTTCTCGGTTGTTTCACAGTGAGCGACGTCTGCGATCTAAATCATTCTCTAGTAGTAGTTCATGGAAAGATACTACATAAGACGCCTGACAGCGCGTTGAAATTTAAAAATATGCGGTTGTAATTGCGAAATTTTGGGTTTGTTGGCACTGGTTTGCTGGAGAATTGAGCCACGCGTTCAATTTCAGGCGATTTTCTTTAGGCCGAGAGCCTTTCGTTGCGTGTTCACCATTGAGATGGCTTGGGGGCTGCGTTTGATGAATTTGACTAATTGCGAGGTAGAGCAACCTAGGGGCTGTGCTGCTGTTGCTGGGTTAAAATCATGAAAATGCAGGAAATCGAGTGCTTCGGCAAGAAGTGCTGGAAATTCAGAGTGCCTGTGGCTGACTTCAATTTTCCTCTTCTTCAGCCGAGAATTCCATCGTTCGCTTGGAACCGATTCTTTCGATTTTTTGGTGCGAAAAGCAATTGCGAGGTTGGTTCTCAGTCTTCCAGTTGCCACGGTTTTGTTTTTATTCTGGCTTCTTGCTTCGCTGGCCTGACCGGATATCCCCGTGGGAAGGTGTGTAATTACGATTGCGGTTTCTACTTTGTTTCGGTGTTGTCCGCCTGGGCCGCTTCCCCGGGTTCGTTTCACCGAGCAGTCTTTAAGCAGCGATAGATCGGATTGGCTTGCGGGATGTTGAGACACTTTACTAATCGGCTCGATATTAAAATTTGGTCGTTTTTCGAAGTCTAGTTAGCAACGTTTATGAAGACAGGGTTAGTTAACGGCATGTGCGGTAGAGAGGTCGGTTCTGGAAAATATGATTGTACACAACCGGCATTCCGTAAAGGTAATTTCAATATACTGAAGTTTACAAACTTGGATTCTGGCTTTAAACAGGTGGGGTTTGCTGTATTGAGAGTCTACAATAACGGCAAAATCTCGTTTGATTCGTCAGCACGAAAGACTGAGCTCGACATGGCACTTGAAAAAATTGGCCCTTACGAATTCAAAGGTGTATTAGGCCGTGGTGGGATGGGTTCGGTTTTTCGTGGTGTCCACAAAGACACGGGTGAAATACATGCAGTCAAGGTATTGGCTCCCAACTATGCGAACGACGATCACTTTCGCGGCAGGTTTGAAGCTGAAATTGAATCACTGCTTAAGCTCAATCACCGTAACATTGTCCGAATCTTAAGCTTTGGTCAAGAAGATGGAATGTTGTTTTTTTCCATGGAACTGGTGGAGGGAAACAGTCTTTTTCAAATGCAAAAAAATGGCTATCGGTTTGATTGGCGAGCCGTATTGCAGATTGTCAAAGATGTCAGTGCTGGTTTGCGGCACGCTCATGATCGAGGGATCATCCACCGCGATCTAAAGCCGGGTAATTTATTGATGACCTATGACGAAAATTCTCAGCCTGACTTTGTAAAGATCACAGATTTTGGAATTGCAAAACGATTTGGTTCATCGCAGAACACTGGGCAAAATGTTTTGGGAACGATGGATTTTATGAGCCCGGAGCAGGCGAAGGGGGAATTGGTCACGATTCGGAGTGATCTTTACAGTCTTGGTTCTGTGATGTTTGCCTTACTCTCGGGCAAGCCTCCATTCCGAACGAATTCGGTCGAGGGTTCCTTGAGCAATCTTTTGCGGGCGCCGGCGCCGAGTATTTCAGCTTCGCTTCCGGAAGTTCCGGCTGAAATTGACCTTTTGATACGTCGGTTGATGGCGAAGCGACCTGAGGATCGAATTCCAACTTCATTGGCTTTATTTCATCAAATTGAAGAGGTCGAGTCGGCTTTGCGTGAATGCAGCGAAGCGAGAACGACGCATCGGCCAGAAGGTAAAGAGCATCTTGATACTTTTGACGTCGGGATTCCGGCGACACGTGAAAATACTAGACGCGCTGATTCTAAGAAGTCAACCGGCAAGGTCGGCGTTGTAAATTCTGATATGCAGACTGTTGAGTTCACCGATCATAAGAGCCAGCAAATTGATGCGATGCCGGTTCGGGAAGATTATTTTGAAACCGTCACGGATAAGACGAGAGAAAAACCTTATGTCGCTGATTTTGAGCCTCGAGAAAGCAAAGGCGTGTGGCGACTGCTCTTCGCTTTTTTGTTTGTGGTTGCGATTGGTGTCTACGGTGTTTGGCAGGCCTTCAAGCCGCCCAGTGCTGAGGAGTTGTACGGTGCAATAGAGCTTGGATCGGTTAAGCCGGACACGGTGCTCCTGGAGATTAATCAGTTTTTAGAGCTCTATCCTGACGAGGAACGAGCGGAGCAGGTTTTGGAATTGGGCCGTGTCGGAGATGCGATAAGGCTATACAAAAGTCGTCGAAATTTTCTAACGGCCAAAGGCTCGTCACGGCTGACCGACATTGAACAGCGTTTCCTTCGCATTGTCGATGGAGCGGATGAAAATCCCATCAAGGCAAAAGAAGAAATGGATGTTTTTGTCAATTTCCTAAACGGAGTGGAGCTTGAACCACGTGATCAGGAATGTTTCGAAGCAGCAGTGGCCTATCGAATTAAGATCAAGCACGATGCGATAAGCGAGTTGCGAGGAAATCTGAATCGAATTCGATCGGTGCTCGATACTGCCTTGCAGACGACGGATGTCGATGAGCAGATCCGGTTGTACAAGTCGATTGTCAGCTATTCAAAAGATATTGATTGGGGACGGTTTCCAGATTCGAGGCAGGGGAGCGACATGGTGCAAAAGGCTCAAAGAATGTTGTTGCAACTGGAGTCGACCCATCCTGAATCCTTTGAGCATTGACCGGTTTCCGGTTTAAGCAGTCGAATTTTTTGGCGATAGACTCCTCAGCCCAAGGATTCGAGGAGCATTGCCTCTAAGCGACGAACTCGAAAAAACGAGCGAATCGAGATTATAATTTTCATGAGCACGTTTTACACAAAGATGCGGTGATTATGCAATCCAATGAAGTCCATCTGGGATATCATAAGTTCGCATAATTCATCATCCCGATCTGCGGGTGAACCGTCACCGGTTGATAATTACTTATATTCTATGTTTCGTATTTGAGCTAAGTGAAATTCAATGAGCATCGAGGACCTATCAGCGATACATCGTTCGATTACTTCTCTATTTCCAAGCTTGAAGGATGATGATTTTGATCGCTATTGCCTTTCCAGCGACGACGTGGAATTCTTTCACGAGCAAGGATACCTGGCCGGAGTGAAATTGCTGGACTCCACTCAGATCGAAGTTTTAAAGGGTGAGTTGGCGGAGTTTTTTGATCCAAAACATGACGGCCATGATTTGTGGCATGAGTACCATACTAACGAGTCGGGGGATCCAGAGAGAGTGCTTTTTCATGCCTTAGGGGCGTGGCGGTTGCGATCTGGTTTTCACGATCTGCTGTGGAATCCGGCCTTCTTGATCCCTGCGGGGCAGTTGCTCGGTGGCGGGGTGCGATTTTGGCATGATCAATTGTTTTGTAAGCCAGCGAAGCACGGGGGAAATGTCGCGTGGCATCAGGATTACTCTTATTGGATCCGAACTCAACCGATGGCCCATTTGACCTGCTGGACGGGCTTGGACCGGGCGACGAAAGAGAACGGCTGTTTGCAGTATATTCCGGGGAGTCATCATTGGGATCTGCTTCCAATTACTGGTTTGGCGGGAGATATGGGTGCGATTCAAGACGTGCTGACGGACAAGCAGTGGGAAGTATTTCAGAATCCTGTTGCAATCGAACTTGAGCCTGGGCAATGTGCGTTTCACCATCCATTGATGGTACATGGTTCTTTTGGTAATCAGACGGAACATCCGCGTCGGGCAGTTGTGCTTAACGTGATGCGCGATGGCGTCCAATCGGATACCAATGATGAGTTATTGCCAGGGGTGCCAGTCATTCCAAGTGGCCAGAAGATGGCAGGGCAGTTTTTTCCACTGCTTTATGCTCCGTGATGAGAGATTCTATTCTGCGATTTATTTGAGTGGTTTTTAAAAAAGCAACGTGAGGCAAGACAGTTGAAAGATAATGTTTCCGAGCCCGACAATCAGGTTACCGTGAATTTGGCTAGTCGAAGCTATTCGATTGAAATTGTGCCAGGTTTGTTAAGTCGGCTTTCGGGGGCGCTGGAGAAATTTGTTGCCGACGAGCATGTTATTTTGGTAACAGATAATAATGTCGCCGGTTTGTATCTCGAATCGGTTGTTTCACAGATTTCCGAGATTGCGCAACGGGTGGACGTGATTTGTGTTGCTCCCGGGGAGGTTTCTAAATCAATTTCTGTGTGTGACGAACTTTGGCAGCAGATGGTCAGTTTTAATACGGATCGTCAATCCATCGTCATTGCGTTAGGAGGAGGGGTGGTCGGTGATCTCGCCGGCTTCTTGGCCGCTTCGTTTGCGCGTGGAATACGATTTATTCAAATCCCAACAACGCTGTTGGCGCAGGTAGATAGTAGCGTTGGCGGTAAAGTGGGGGTCAATTTGCCGAGTGCAAAAAATATGGTTGGCGCTTTTTGGCAACCTGAGGTGGTCTTGATAGACCCCTTGGTTTTGGAGACTTTGGACGAAGCGAATTTCAGGGCGGGGCTTGCCGAAGTAATCAAATATGGATTGATTATGGATATGGATTTCTTTGAGTTTCTCGAGTCATCGGTTGACCTGATCGAGCGGCGGGATCCAGAGACGCTTACCCGATGTATCGCTCGCTGTTGTCAATGTAAAGCGGCGATTGTTGAGGAAGATGAGCGAGAAACTTCGGGACGTAGAGCGATTTTAAATTACGGGCATACCTACGGGCATGCAATCGAAGCGGTGTTTGGTTTTGGGCGTTTTCTCCACGGCGAGGCCATCGCAATTGGGATGACCTGTGCGGCTCGATTGGCTCGTGATCTTGAAATGGTGCAAGACTCTTTTGTGGCAAGGCAAACTGAGCTGTTTCAAAAAATGAAGCTTCCCGTCGACTGCCCTGCTGAGCGTCACGATGAATTGGTCGCATCGATGAAACACGATAAAAAAGTTGCAAGAGGGGAGTTGAAGTTGATTCTTCCTGTACGCGTGGGTGAGGTCGTGGTCTTGGCGGCGCCTGAAGATCAGATGATTTTCGACAGTCTTAAGAATTGATGAGTGAAATTTTCTGTTTGGGCAGTATTCTTTTTTAAGCTTCCTATCCATTCTATATGGATCTGCTTGAGTCGGCTGGTTCCGCGATAAAGGGCTGATAGGTCAGCCTTTTGAAACTTGGTGCTGAGCTCAAGTCGTATTCGATTTGACGCCAGCGGACTCGCTTGCAGCCCAGTGACATGATTGAAGACAAGCCATAGATTAATTGGCATGCGGGAACCAATAGTAACACCTTGGTGGTTCGCCAAAGAGTTGTCGTTCCAATGGCATCCCCGCGTAATTGGGCGCTTCTCGCAGCGACCTTTCTGGAAACAAAATAGGCCCATGTAGAGAGGCCGCCACTCAGAATTAACGCTGTCGTGCAGGCAAACAAAGCGGTCGGATTTCCAAGCAAAATAGCCAGAATTAAAATTGTGAAATTGGCCAGCATGACAAGGTTACTGAAGCACGAGTGAATTACGGAAAGAAAGAAAGTGTCTTCGTAAAGTCGAGACCATGTCAGCATTCGAGTAACCCATCGATTGGCGTACGAGACTGAGCAGTGCTCGCGATTGATCATGATAAGTGATGGAGCAAATTCAATTCTTAAGCCTTGATCTTGAATCGCTTTTTTAAGAGGACCATCGTCTACGATCGAATTTGACCAAATCGAAATTAAATTGGTGGCTTCTAGAGTGGATCGCCGCATTGCGAAACTGCCAGCCCACGGGTTGGCAAAGTAAACTGAGAAGACGAGCGCTCCAGCGTTCCAGGCACTTCGAATTAACGAACCGGGGCCGGTCGGAGTGGGTGGTTCAAACCATTGGCTGCCTGTGACTCCGCCAATTTCTTTGTCTTGAAGCGGCCCAGTTAATTCCGCTAACCAAGTCGAGTGAGGCGCTACATCAGCATCCAAAAACGCAATGAATTCCGTATCTTTTGACAGATGCTCAATGGCTTGGGTGATGGAATGGCATTTGAGGCTGCAGGTCTCTCGTGGTGATTCCATTACGTGGATGCGAAGGCGATCGTCACGATCGAATTTCGATTTGATTTGAGTTGCAATCCCCCAAGCCGGGTCTTCTCGATGGTCGATGACTAAGTGGACTTGGTAGTGGGCGTACTGTTGCTGGAGAATACCCGTGAGAGAAGCTTCGAAGGTGGGGTCGCAACCCCGCACGGACATAATGACTGCGGTCATCGCTTGGTCGGATTCGGGCGTGAGGGTGCCAGTTTTTCTTGAAAACCAGCGTCCGAATGAAATTGCGATTGAGAGCTGAATTAACGCCGCTGCAAAAATAATTTGGCCGGCAATGATTGCGGTAATGGTGAGCATGGGCTATCTCACCAACAGATCAAACACTAGTCGAGTGAATCGCGGTGCATCTGCCCAAAAACTTGGATTGATAAGTTTGGGTAGCTCTTTTTTTAGGCCGTCGCGCGTCAGTTTCCAATTGGCGGTCGAGCCTGAAATGATATGACTACCTCCCCCTAAACGTCGATTCTCTTTGGCTTCTGCGCCGGAGACATAGCAACCCCAGCGATTGAGCGAGGCGTGCGAGTAATCATGAGATTGGTGAATTGCCGTTACCATTTTTGACAGATTAATTACGGGGACTCGATTTTGTTTTGCCGAATGAATCATCCAGTTGTCCCAATTACCCCGCCCAACGGCAAAGGGTGGAATGGTTTTATAAAGTTGGCGATTGAAAATGAAATATTCTTTACAGACATTGGAGGATCGCACTCCTTCGCTTTGACATTCTTTTAGCAGACGTTCGACCTGAATCGACTGATCGAAATCAATGGCGCGATCCACGTTTAGATCGGTCCGCTGACCAAAAGCAACGAATTGGCCGAAGTGAGCTTCGTCGGAAAGTCGCTTGATAGAATTAGGGAAATCTCTTGTAAGGATGACGTCACAATTACAATAGGCAAGATAGTCGGTGGTTGATTCCTGATGGGCAAGTTGGAAGGCGGAGTTAAGCAGGGGCGTTCCGTGTTCATTGCTCTTTAGGCCACTGGCGTGACGGACGCCAAGTTCTTCTGCTGTTTCTTTGATTCCCGCTTCATCACCCAGTAGCAGGACTTCGACGTCTGGTTTCAAGCGAGCCCACGATTGAATTGCGTTTCTTTGGATTAGGTCAGTTTTCCCGCCGAAGGGTTTGGGGAGGGCAAAAATAGTGACTGCGGGCAGGGATTGATTGGCGGAAAGCTCGCGGGCTTCGGTGCCGGAGTCATTCATTAATGCGGCTTGCGGATTGGAATCAAGCATGGATCAAATCACGGATTAACGCTAAGCGAAGAGCGAACGCGCCTTTCGATAATTAATAACCCATTTTCGAATCCAATACACGGCAGTTAGGTCCCACCATCGCTTGAGACTGAATTCTGGCCGTTCTGGTCTCCAGCCCGCCCATGCTGTTTGATCAAGGCTCTCGTAGAACTTTTCACGAAGCGGGTGGAACGGGTGGAACTTCCATGGCTTAAATTCGGTTGTGAAGTGAATGAGTGCAGGACTGTCTCGCATTTGGGAAAATTCAGCCGGATTGATGGGGCAGTGGTCGTTGTCCGGGAATTCAAAAACGTGGGCTCCTTGGTTCCAGCGTGGTGGCAGTTGTCCCCATTGACCTGCGAATACCACGTTGAGTGCGTACTGGTCCCAACACCAAACAAAGTTTGAATTGTCTCGGAGGCAAGTTAGTAATTTTTGGTCGATCGATTCTTTTCGCCAGCGATCTAAATTTAGAACCATCACCCCGCTGTTAAAATAAGGTGCGGAACCGTCTAGATTTAGTTGCCGCCAATTGGGAATGGGTGAGATTGCAGCTAAGTGAGGAATGGCTTTTTTTAGCGTGCCGAGTTTTGCTTGTGCCTCATAGGCGTCAACAAACGGGCACGCAATATCAACCGCTGCGAGGCAGTAGTGTTCACCTACGTCAAAATTCCAAAGTTCAGTTAGGTCACATTGGACCAGAACGTCGGAGTCTAGATAGATCACTTTCTCGATCGTGTCAGGCAGGAGTCGGGCTGCCAAAAGTCGAAAGTATGCTGCGTGAGTGATGTGATGAGAGACACTGAGGTCGCTTAATTCTCTGAGATTGGGTTGCAGGACGTGAATGGAAATTGGGAGATCGACCAGTGTTTCTCGCAGGCCCATCCAGTTGGCTTCCGAGATGCCACCATCCATCAGTATCACGTGAAGGTGGTTTCCATTTTTGAGTGATGAGGCCGCGGAGTAGAGAGTGACCGCAAGTGGTTTCACATAATTATCATCCGAAGCGCAGAGGACAATCGGATCCTCCACGGGAATGGTTGAAAGCGTTTCGGATTGAAGGAGTTCTTGGATCATTAAGGGCGTCGATTGGGTGTTTCGTTTCTTCTCTGCTTTTAAGTGCCAACGGAGGTTGCTCTTTTCGGTTCTCAGCAACCTATTATTGCACGGATTAGCCTAACTGGTGTTATTCGTTGCAGAATCTGCGTTTGAATTCGATGGATTGGGTTCGATAATCGGACAAGTACCATCCAGATTGTTTTTACGTTTGCCCATTTTTTCCATTAAACCGAGCATCTTCTGACGAACGCGCACAATCGGGCCAGCAATCGGGTGTTTTTCGATTTGTTCGAATATTTGGTGGGCTTCCTCTAACTCGGCGCGGAGTTGAGATTGCTCCGACTGGAGGTGGGATATTTCTCGTCGCGAGTGTGCGAGTTGTGCTTGAGTTTCGACTTGCTGGTCTTGTTGGAATTCAGGGACATCTGGATAGAGTTGTTGGTGAGAGAACAGTGGGGATGCAGTTTCAGCCGGCTTTAGAATTGCGTCAGGAAAGGAGAGTGAGTTTTCGGCCAGTCTGGGTGAGGTTGTTAACTGCGTACCAGCAATGACAAGCATTTGTTCAACAAGATCGACGAGTCGGTCGGTCGCATTGGCTACGTTAAGTAACGCGTCGCAAAGTTGTGTCTGTTGGTAAAAGAGGTGTTCAGGTGTTGGCTGGGCGAGTTGCATGATGGTTGATGAGATTTGCTCGGGAGCTGAAATTGTCCAGCCAGCGTTCACGTAGCGCGGGCAATTGTGGTAGTCCAATAGCGCCGTGGGAATCCCCCGCCGCATTGATTCGAGCATTGCGGTGGAGGCGGTTGTGATCACGGCATCAACACGAGCGAGTTCCTCGTTCAGTTCTTTGCCAGTGAAGTCGTTTAACTCGTTGGTGACGCCCAGTTCGTCTTCCAGGCCTCCCGTTAAACGCCAGACGAGTTTTGTATTGAGGGATTCAGCGGGAGCGAAGGCGCCGTTGAAATCAAGTTTGGCGTTTTCGTTCGCCCACTGTTTAAGGTCTTGAAGGCTCTGCTTGACGATGTTGATCTGAGTCGGTGTGAACCCGGGAGTTTTTGCGGTCATCACCAAGATTCGAAACTCTTGATCATCGCGGGGAGGGACGGGTTGGGCTGGGACGGAATCTAGCCGCGGGATCCCTACGATTTCTGTTTTCCCTAAATTGCCCCACTGGTTTAGAACATGGGCCTGAGACGCCCCAATACAAGCAGCCTTATGAGCCAGGATGGGCCGCATGGTATAGGGACAAGCTACTTCGTCGGGCAGATTATCCCACGCGTTTCGCCATTCCAAAATGCCGTCTATTAAATAAAGAGTCGCTACGTTGTTGCGTTTTAATTCCGTGCAGCACTCCCGGAACCGATCAAAATGCTCCGAATAAAAAATTGCGAGATCGCCGGGATTGGCTTGTTGGATTACATCAACCGAAGAGGCAATTTTAACGTTTAGCCGTTCCCTAAAGGGGGCGGCGTGGTGGGAGACCTCGGTGGGTTCGCCAACAAAATATACCGAGGGTTCATTCATGATCGTTTGGGAGTGGACTTGAAAATGAAGTTGATGGAATTCGACCGACTTAATCGAGGTTTACAGAAAGGCCATCCTTGCGAGAGCAGAGTCGAAATAGAGACTCCTCATCGGTGTCGATGGGAAGCGAGTGCACGCTGCCGTCTCCGAAGGCAAAATTAACGACCGCTGCGTGGCCGCTGCCAAAGATTGGGTATTCGCCCGGCGACAAAATAAGTGTGCGGCTGGCAGCTAATCCCATTGCGAAACCTCCAATGCGCATGAAGGTCTCTGGTTCGTCGCCATTGTAAATTGATCCATCGCCCCAGCCTTGTGATTTTAGTTCACCGTAGGTGCTTACGTATTTTTCGCCAATGAAAATTGTATTAGACAATCCGTCTGTAATTTCAGCGTGTCCATACCGGCCACGTTCGGTGCCTTCCAGTTTACCGTTTACAACCGGGTTTTGGCTTGCCAGGCCTGAGTTGAAAACGCCATCGACGGGGTCTTGGAATTTTGCCCAGACATCGAAAGGGAAAAATCGTGGAGTACCGGCATTTCCGGCGTAGTCTCCAATTGCGCCAACGGGGCCTTTGGTTTCACTGATGCTAATATTGCTTCTTCTCGGTCGTGCCGGGCAAAGCATGACTGGCATGGTGTTTTGGACAATCGCGGGGTCTTGGAATTGGTATTTTTCTTGGATCTTGAACTGGTCGTAAAGATTGTTCATCTCGAGGAATGGCATCAGGTAAACTGGCCAAGTCAAGAATTCATCTGCAGCGCGTGAAGGCGGATAAAGTTGCTTCGCAGATTCGTAGCTATGAATTGCCAACGCAATTTGATGAAGGTTGTTTTTACAGGCAGTTCGTCGTGCTGCCTCACGTACCATTTGAACCGCTGGTAGCAGCATCCCAATCAAGGTGCCAATGATTGCAATGACGACTAATAATTCGACCAATGTGAAGCCGTGTTTGCGGTTCATGCGTGGACTCTGGTAAAACGGTGATTCGCTCATGGTCTATTATGACGCACGTTAAGTAGGACTGTTCCCATAAGGATAGGAATTTGCCTGAAAATCCAACCCCGCGGGGTTTCAGGATGTCGACTGCGAAGCCGGTAGACCCCTATTTTTTATTGCGCAACGCGACATCCAGCTCGGAATAAACTTCTTGGTCCGAAAATCCCGTTTGGGACAGTTTTGCGGCAGCCTCTTGGAGGGAGAGTCGCTTCGATGGGTTCTGGGCGAGTTGAGCTAGGCAATTGATCCATTCTTTGGGTGAGTTGCAAACCATCAAGGATTCGCCTGATTCGCCCGAAAGACCGTCCATCCCCGTGGTTGTTGTGACTAACGGTTTTCCGAAAAAGATCGCCTCGCAATTTTTAATTTTAAGACCTGTGCCAAATTCTACTGGATTAATTACTACATCGATCTGATGGTAAAATTCTGCCAATTCATCGACACTGCCAATGGCGGTGATATTGCTATGTTCTCTTAGTAGATTGGGAGAAGTCTCGGAGATTAATTCACAGATCATGCCGGCAATGACGAGGCGAATATTGCATCGGTCAGAGATTGTCTTCCAGGATCGGCTGATGAAATTAGTAAAGGATTGAAGGTTAGATGCGTTGGCTGAAGCGAGATAGCCAACCGTAAGGATTTCCGAAGTCGATCGTTGATCTTTTGAGGAGGGCAGTGGAGCGGGAGCATGTCCGCAAACCAATACATTTTGCTGCGGGGCTAGGTCGCGAAATAAATTTGCTTCTTCATTTTGAATCGCGAGAATTGTGTCGAAGAGTTGAACCTCTTTGGCTTCTTCTTCCCGGCTGATGTCGAGCCAGTGAACAAGTCCGCGTTCCTGGAATTGTTCGTTGCGAAGATGAAGGATGTCGTGAGTGTCGAGAAGGCAATGGGTTTTTTTCCGTTGACTGACAGAAAGAGCTTCTAGGAGGTAGCTTAGTTTGACGTATTCGATGATAACGGAATCCGGTTCGAAGGATCGGATTGAGTCCTGAAAGGCATTGATCGCCCACGGCCAGCGATAATCAGCGAGAGTTGTTGAAGTTTCGAATGGTTGGGTTGCGGGGGTGTCGGCAGGTAGTGCAGGTGACGATTCGCGTTTTTCGAATCCAGCATCACTGAGACGATGCTTAATCGCTTTGCAGTACCACGCAATCTTTTTGCTTAGTTGAGCCGGAGGGTGGCTCGACCGATTCACCTCAACGTCGAGTTTCTGCACTTCAATGGTCTGTCGGTCTTTCTCCGTCAGTTCTGAGTTTTCGTGATTGATTTGCGGGGTGGCACACAGGAAAAAAACACGGACGCAGTACCCGGAGCAATTCAAGAATTCAACTAAGCGGGCGATTCGTTGTTCAGCGCCGGTCGATTGCCGCCAAAACGGTAAATCGGTAGCGAGCAGAATGCGGTGCGGAGTCAAGGAATCGCCAAAGTGTGAGACAGTGGGGTGGAGAGTTTATTGGTGTCAGTGCCGTTGTCAAATTTTATCGAGCAAAGCTGCTGTTAACAACTTTAATTCAAAATTGATAAGGCGGCTTGTTAAAGCGGGGGTTCAATAGAAAATGGGACTTTTAATATCAATCGCTTGACTGCGGGGCAGAGTACTTTGAAATCTTATCAACCGGACATTAACCGATACGACGGGCGCATGGTTTACAGACGCTGTGGTCAATCTGGCTTGAAATTGCCAGCGGTAACTCTCGGCTGTTGGCACAATTTTGGCGGCGATGCTCCGACGGCGAATCAGCGGCAAATGATCTACACGGCCTTCGATGCCGGCATTACCCATTTTGATTTGGCAAATAACTACGGTCCGCCCTACGGAAGTGCTGAGAAAAATGTCGGTCGAATCTTAACTGACCTACCACGGGATGAAATATTGATTTCCTCGAAGGCGGGCTACGACATGTGGCCTGGGCCTTATGGTGAGTGGGGTTCACGCAAATACATGTTGGCCAGCCTCGATCAGTCTTTGCGACGGGTGGATGTTGATTACTTTGATATTTTTTATAGTCATCGTTTCGACCCCGATACGCCTTTGGAAGAGACATTGGGAGCTTTAAATACGGCCGTTCAGCAAGGCAAGGCGTTGTACGTTGGCATTTCAAGTTACTCGACTCAGCAGACAATTGAAGCGGTGGAAATTTGCCGGACCAATGGGTGGGAGCGCCTGTTGATTCACCAGCCAAATTATTCTTTATTTAATCGTTGGGTTGAGGATCGGCTCACCGGAGCCTGCGAGGAAAATGGGATGGGAATGATTGCTTTCTGTCCACTTTACCAAGGCTTGTTAACGGATAAATATTTGTCCGAAATCCCCGATGGCTCTCGCGCGGTGAATTCTCCCAGTACGTTGCGTCCGGAGGAATTGTGCAGCGAAGTCCTGGAGGTTGTTTCGAGTCTTAATACACTTGCTATAAATCGAGGGCAAACGCTTGCTCAAATGGCAGTGGCATGGATTTTGAGGTTGCCGCAAATTACGAGCGTACTTTGCGGAGCGAGTCGTCCCGAACAAATTCTGGAAAACTGTGCCGCCTTGGAGAATTTGCATTTTTCGGATGATGAAATAGAGGAAATTGATGGCTTAACGAAAGCGATTGAGCTACCCGCGTCGCTTTGGGCGAAGGAAAATGATAGCTAATTGGGCGGAACGCATTAAAATTTTATCGGATGCTGACTTTTGTTGATTTCTTGGAGATAAGAATGGAAGAACAACCGATGGCGCGTTTGATGGTAACGGAGACCGAAGTTGACGCTGGTTTTTACAAAGCCGCACTCGAGGGGAGCGGCATTACAGTTTTTGTTAATGGCATGGAGGGATCGGCATTCGGAGCGGCGTTGGACGGTCCTAGTGAGATTGAAATTATCGTCTACCGAAAAGACCTTGAGGCCAGCCAAGCGATCATTGCGGAGTTGGAGGAAGAGACCGAAGACGAAATCCCTGCTTGGAATTGTTCGTGCGGTGCGGAGGTTGACGAGGGATTTGGTGTTTGTTGGTCTTGCGGTGGTGAGTACGATGCTGGTGCTGAGTCGTCCAATAGCGATAGTACTTCAAGCTGAAAAAAAGATTTGTAACTTATTGATTGTTGATTGAATGGCAAAGAAAAAACCAAAGCGACGCACTGGATTTCCTCCCGCTGCCGAGGCTCCGGTGGCACAGAGAACAATTAGCAGCACTGAACAGCGCCCGATGCGTTGGGGGTTGATTGTGTTGTTTCTGGTGATTTCTATCGGTGGCACCTACCTAGCTGTATGGCTTCGACAAAACGATACATCCCCTCGTTACACGTTTAAGTTGATTAAAAAATATCCTCATGACGAGCAAGCGTTCACTCAAGGGTTGCTGTACCACGACGGGTTTTTGTGGGAAAGCACCGGTCGCTATGGAGAATCGACAGTTCGCAAGATTGATCTCGAAACTGGTGAGATCATTCGTCAGCACTCGCTTGATGATAACTTGTTTGGCGAGGGGATGGTGCAGTATGGAGATCGCCTGATTCAGTTGACCTGGAAGGCTGGCAAGGCTTTGGTTTATGACATGGATTTAAACCCAATTGAAGAGTTCAGCTATCCGGGGGAGGGTTGGGGTTTAGCGACCGACGGTAACGATCTGATTTTGAGTGATGGCAGTTCAGTCTTGAAGTTTATTGACCCCGAGACTTTCGATATAAAAAAACCTCTTCGGGTTTTGCGAAAGGGTGGCGTCCAGGTGGGGCAGCTTAACGAGTTGGAATATGCGGGTGGGAAAATTTATGCCAATCGATATCAATATGATCAGATTTATGAAATCGATATAAATACGGGTAACGTCGTCGGAGTTATCGACCTAGCGGGTTTGTGGCCCATGAGCGAGCGTCCCGCAGACGGCGTTCTTAATGGGATTGCAGTCACTCGAGATATGCCTCCTCGGATGTTTGTGACCGGGAAACTATGCCCGTTTATCTATGAAATCGAACTGGTCCGAATGAATGCTCCCTAGGTAATCGTTGGTCGAGTTTTCTTCTGGCTCCGCCTTCGGCCAGCGAATGGATTTGCTGCGACACCGTAGGTTCATCACGGGTTTAAATTCATTTCGGTTGATTGAAAGACGCGCCGGGAAGTTTGCTTTTGATTAAGCTCGTTTTTCATGGCAGGCCTACGGTTGTCCAGTAAATCAATGCGGTTGGTTTCTGGGAGACATCGATACGAGTCAAAATTTCCATTGAGGTTGGATTAAATGGGTTTTGAGGGTTGTGTGTCAGGAATTCTTAATCGAACCCCAAGATACTATTGGACGATGGTAATTCATGACTAACACTTGAACGGCCTCTTGAAATTCGGGTGTTCTCGTTTGTTTGGCAAGGTCAACAATGCTGATTTAATCCGGCCTGATTTTGCAATATGACATACTGGAAATCCAAACTTATTGACGCCTATCGGTTTGCGTCGTGGCCTTATCGGTGGTCGATGCACCGTCGCATGGCACGCTCAGGAGAAGTGCCAGTGTTGGCTCTGTTCTACCATCGCGTAGCTGACGATCATCAGAACCCCTGGACGATTGGGTGCGATGATTTCCAGCGTCAAATTGATTGGCTGCAGGATCATTTTGAGATCGTTGATTTGCAGGAATGTCAGCGGCGTATTCGCAGCGGATTTAATAAACGCCCCACGGTCGCGATCACATTTGATGATGGCTACGCAGACAACTGTGACTTTGCTTTGCCGATGTTGATTGAAAGGCGAATTCCAGTAACTTATTTTGTTACCACTCAGCACACGCTTCATCAGCAAGCCTTCGAGCACGATCTCAAGATTCAAAAGCCTTTGCCAACAAATTCGATTGAGTCGCTTCGGGCGCTTGATTTGGCGGGAGTCGAAATTGGCGCGCATACTCGATCGCACCTCGACCTTGGTAAAGTGACATGTGAAAAAACATTGATCGATGAAGTCATTGCATCTTCGAGGGAGCTCGAGTCTGCCATTGGACGTAAAGTCAGGTACTTTGCATTTCCATATGGCTTACATTCCAATTTGAATGCGAATGTGTTTGCGATGTTGAAAGAGGCGGGGTTTCTGGGCGCTTGTTCGGCGTATCAGGGGTGGAATGAAATCGGTTTGGATGAATTTCACATACAGCGAATTCACGGTGACCCTAATTTTTCTCGCTTCAAAAACTGGATGACCTATGATCCACGGTTTGCCAGGGTCAAACGATTCGATTACTCGGCCGGTGAGTTTGAAAAATCCAAATTGGAATCCCCGCCTACGAAGCCGACCACTGGAATTCCGCTGGGTGAGATTAATTTGATGCCAAGTACCTACCAGCATCCGTCGGCCCAGTGACCGAGGTGCGATTAGTTTCGAGGCAAATTCATGACTGTGGCGTCCTGGAATTCTTAATTGCTTTAAGTAATTGAGTGGAGAAGTGGCCTCTTGGTCTTGAAATCGCTTGTATCTTAAGAACAATGCTGGGATATTTAGTGCGACTGGTTGTCGATTGTTTAGGGTGAAGTTGAATGAAGCAAGTCACGGTTCCCGTATTAGCAGCACTCGCGAAAGTGTTGAGTGGGGCGACCGTGCGCTGGATTGGGTGTGAACCGGAGGCATGTCAGCGAATTTATTTTGCTAACCATACCAGTCATTTAGACGCTCTGGTTTTATGGGCTTCGCTTCCCAAGAATATTCGTAATTTGACCCGGCCGGTTGCGGCGGTGGATTATTGGCAGAGCGGTCCGGTCCGAAGATATATGGCGACCGTTTTTAATGTCCTGCTGATTGATCGAAAGAAAATCAAAGTTCACAACAGCCCGATTGACATGATGTTGAGAGAAATTGGAGACGTTAATTCGCTGATTGTATTTCCTGAGGGGAGTCGCAATTTGTCAGGGAAGATGGGTGAATTTAAAAGTGGTTTATTTCATCTGGCCAAAAAGAGGCCCGATTTGGAATTGATGCCCGTCTATATCGATAACCTCAACCGCGTGATGCCCAAAGGTGAATTTTTGCCGGTGCCGCTCCTTAGTTGTATCTCAATTGGGGCGCCGATTTGGCTGGAATCGGGAGAGAGCAAAGCGGAATTTCTCCAGCGAGCCCGAAAGTCGGTACTTAAAATGAAAGATTCTTGAATTCTTCGAGGGGTTCTGGTGGGAATGCCTATCAATCCACCGCAAGCCCTCGCATAATCTAGTCACTGCCGCCCTCTTCGTTGCTGGGCCAATAATTGATTCGACGAAAATTGACGACGTGAAATGTGATGGACGCGACGCTTACAACCTTACTTGCGATTCAAAACGAAACCGCGTCTTCTTTTGGAGAAGGACCGGGAAGGTGGACGATAGGTTTAGTGCTGGTTGTTTTGGTGTCGCTGGGCGCTTTGTTGGCGGCGGGGCAAACCCTCAAACGACAACCTGAATCGCACATTGATCCAGCAATTCTCCGAAACTTTAACAAACGAGTCACGTCTTGGTTGACGATTTGTGTGATGCTCGTCATTGCGTTGATGCTGCATCGCAGCGTAACGATCGCTTTGTTTGGGGTCGTCTCCTTTTGGGCGCTTCGTGAATTTATAACGATGACTCCAACTCGCCGTGGGGATCACCGGACGCTGTTCTGGGTCTTATTCGGTTTCACGCCACTTCAGTATGTTTTGGTTGGAATTGACAACTATGATCTTTTTACGATCGTGATCCCGGTTTACGCGTCGCTATTCATTCCTGCAAGGATCGCTTTTGCTGGGGATCACAAACGATTCCTCGAGCGGACTGCCAAAATTCAATTTGGGTTATTGATTTGTGTTTACTCATTGAGCCACGCCGCCGCCTTGTTAAATTTAGACTTGGCGAAATGGAATTCGGCTAAGGGTGGATACGAGCCATGGGAAAGCGACACCTACGGATTGCTATTCTTTTTCATCGCGATTGTCCAGGTAAGTGATATTTTGCATTTCCTGTGGGATCGATTGTTTGGTCGGCACGTGATTGCGCCCGCGGTCAATGCAACCAAGACGTGGGAAGGTCTGCTTGGTGCTGCCTGTTGCACGAGCTTGGTTGGTATGGTCATTCAGGTTGTATTGCCGGTCACGCCCTTTACGTGGTGGGGCGCCGGGTTCATGGCACTGATCATTAGTATTATGGCGTCCTCAGGAAGTATGACGATGTCTGCAATTAAAAGAGACCGTGGTGTCAAAGAGCATGGCACATTGGTCCTCGGGCATGCCGGAGTGTTGGATCGCATCGATTCGATTTGTTTTTCCGCCCCTATCTTTTTTCATCTGACACGCTTTTTCACAGATCGTGAGAATTGTGATTTAGGTGCTGCCGTTGAGCAATCGGTTGCAGCGGTCACAACGGGAATGTCTTGTGTTTCATTCATGGTCTAGATTGGATGAAATCTTCGGATCGACTCGAGAAAGTTGCGGAATTTAATAGTTCCATATCGGCCCATTCTGTCCGGATTCTGCTTGAGGCAAATGGAGTGAAGGCGATGGTGGTGGGCGATGTCATGAACGAGACCGGGCTTGAGCTGGTATCGGTTTATATCCACGCTGAGCAGGTTGAGACGGCGCGGGTGATCATACGTGATATTCCTGCTGCATCGGAGGTGCTGATTCCGTCATGGGTATGCTCATGTGGAGCGGAGGTCGACGCGGGTTTTCATTGTTGTTGGTCTTGTGGTGAGGAGACTGAAGACCCTTCGAGCGAGGAGTGATTGACAATGCTTCGGCATTTGAGCCGGCACGTAGGGTTAAAAGAATGGCCAGAAGCGATTTCAGATAGTTTAGGATTCTGTTAAAGTGTGCCGACAAGCATCAACCAAAATTAAGGTAAAAAGATTTCGTGGCTAGTTTAAAAAAAACAATTGAGATGTACGAGTTGGAGGTCCCGTTCGAGGCTTATCCACGGTTGAAGCATTACTGTCAGGCTTTGTGGGAAATTAACCAAGACCTTAATCTTACGCGACACACCACCCACGAGTTGTTTGTGACTCGGGATCTGCTGGATACGATTGAATTATCTAAGCTAATTCCTGAGGGCAAGGAGGTGTTGGATATTGGCTCTGGTGGAGGAGTGCCTGGATTAGTACTGTCCGTTCTTCGCCCAGATTTAAAGATTTCCTTAACCGATTCGGTAGGAAAAAAAGCTGCGGCGTTGGGGCAGATTGCTGAGGTAATCGATGCAAGCGTAGAGATTTACCATTGTCGAGCGGAAGAGCTGTTAGAAGATTTTCGTTACGACTACTCCATCGCGCGAGCGGTTGGCCCGCTGAAAAAAATGGGTACGTGGTTTGCTGATTGCTGGCCGTCACTTGGTCGGTTACTCGCAGTGAAGGGACCGCAGTGGATCAAAGAGAAATCTGAAGCCGATGAACTGGAGTTGCTTAAGCAGGTTGATGTGCGTGTCTTGACTGAATACGAAGTCCCGGGCGTCGATTGGAAAAGTGTAATTTTGCAATTGAAGGCAAGCAATTAATTGTCAAATGCCTTAAGAAAGAGCAAAAGCAATTGCGTTTAAGATAAAGATAGCGGCCGCGGATAAGAGGTAGAAGATGGTCATGACCATTCCCATGATCATTCCAACCTGTGTCAGCGAGCGTCCTTCTGGATCCATGATGCCCTGATCAATTTTTCGCATGTCTTGTTTGCCAAAAATCCAAGCCAGAATGCCGGGGAGGTAACATAAATTGCAGACTATTGAGGCGATCCCAAACGCTAGAATTAATCCCCCTCGGTGAGGTTGCCAGTTCGGGGTTGTAGTTGAGGGTGTTGGAGAAAACTTCTTCGAGAAGGGGTTGGGAAGCGGAGTGGAAGGTTCATCCTGTTCGGAATGGGAATCGGAAAACTGCATGTTCTCTGTGACAAGATTTAGCGTTTGACATTGCGGGCACCTGGCTTGCTTGCCAATGTGCTCATCGTCAATTCGAAGGATTGTTTTGCAATGAATGCAGGGGAATTGAATGGCCATGTCTGTCTTTTATGCATTTAAGGGAGAGAGCTGCAGCGACGGTTGTTCGAAATTGTTTTTGAAAATACACCAAATGCAAGTCCGTAAAACAGAAGTAATCGAGAATCGTATCTTATTCAATTGAGCATGTCCAAGCTGGCTTTGTTTCCCATTGAAACAAAGCCACCGTCGGTGTTTTCCAATTGGTCGTCATGCTTGAAATCAATGGCGAGTCGTAATGGCTTGTACTTTCAGGCAACGCTTGGTTCTAGATCCCCTTAGATCCTAATATAAATCTTAGATAGATGGAAACTTGTACAGAGTGTCTTGGGAGTGTCTTGGGAATAGAGCGTGCGATTCTGATGGAAACAAAAGCGAGTTGTTTTTGTTCACAAATAACCGGCTCAATTTTTTCAAATCCAGTAAAATTTTAGCTGTGGGTCTCAGCGAGCGGTGTTGAGGGCATCATATTTGTGTAAAATCCTGCTCTCTTCAGCGAGAAGAGACCATGTGAATTCTGTTTATTCCGTTCCTGTTTTAGTTTTGATAATGCTATGCAATTTAAATCCGCAGACTCGTGCCGTTTTGATATTTTGTCTTTGGGTGAAGTGATGTTGCGGCTTGATCCAGCTGATGGTCGCGTGAGAACGGCTCGGAGCTTTGATGTCTGGGAAGGGGGCGGCGAGTACAATGTTGCCCGTGGATTGCGTCGTTGTTTTGGGCTGCGGGCCGGACTTGTTTCAGCCTTTGCCAAAAATGAAGTGGGGCGTTTGTTAGAGAATTTAATCCTCACCGGCGGTGTGGATATGGAGTTCGTCAAATGGATGGAATTTGACGGAGTTGGTCGCTCGTGCCGGAATGGATTGAATTTTACCGAACGCGGTTATGGCGTTCGTGCGGCGTTAGGCACCTCCGATCGTGGTGCGACAGCGGCATCTAAATTAAAACCCGGCGATATTGATTGGGAGCACATCTTTGGTGAACTGGGAGTTCGTTGGTTTCACACGGGTGGAATCTATGCGGCACTGTCCGAAACGACACCCGAAGTGATCGCCGAGGCATTGCAGTGCGCGAAGAAACACGGCACGGTGACTTCTTACGATTTGAACTTTCGCAGTTCACTCTGGTCTGCTTTTGGCGGAAAAGAGAGTTGTCAACGCGTGAACCGTTCTCTAGCGCCCTTCGTCGACGTCATGATTGGCAACGAAGAGGATTTCACTGCCTGCTTAGGTTTGAAGGTCGAGGGACTCGATGAGCAAATGACAGAATTGCCGATTGAAGGTTATACCAAAATGATTGAGCAGGCGATTTCTGATTTCCCCAATTTCCAAGCGATTGCGACAACCTTGAGAACCGTCAAAACAGCATCTGTCAATGATTGGGGTGCGTTATGTTGGAGCGATGGGAAATTATGTCAGGCAGTTCATCGAAAGAATCTTGAAATATTTGACAGGGTTGGAGGTGGCGATAGCTTTGCATCGGGTTTGATTTACGGATTCCTCAAGACGGGTGATCCCCAACAGGCGGTTGAGTATGGGGCTGCTCACGGGGCTTTGGCAATGACGACCCAGGGTGACACTACGATGGCAAGCGTAGAGGAAGTGGAGGCCTTAATGGCTGGAGATAGTGCGCGTGTTAAGCGTTAGCGAGTGCGAATCGTTACAAATTCAAGTTGAGTTCGACGTTTAAGAGGGTGACTGTGTTGCGGATGTTCTGCTGGGTCGGTAGGTAGAAGGCAGGACGGGGTGTTTTAATTCGGCTAGAAAAACCAACTTGGAGTTAATGTGCGACGTTATCAGGGGTTAATGCGGGATACATGGTGGGCTTGGTTGACGATTCTTTCGTTTGGGATTTTGGGCGGTTCTTTCGTTTCATACATATTTCTCTCAGCAATCCCGATCGCTATTTTTGCTTTTTTTTACTTCGGTTTGATGCGGTACGATGCCAGTGGTAAACCTAAAGAGATGTAAGTTTTGATGAATGAAAACACGTTTGGACAGGATCTTGAGTTTCTCAATCGGCACGTTGAGACGATCGTATTGTCCAATTCAGAGGGTGCTTCGGCGATTGTTGTTCCGGCTTATCAAGGTCGCACGATGACATCGACATCATCGGGGATGTCTGGGGCCAGTTACGGTTATTTGAATTACGATGCGATTGCTGCGGGGAACCGCGATCCCCAAATCAACCTCTATGGAGGTGAAGACCGGATGTGGATCTCACCTGAAGGTGGCCAGTATTCGGTGTTTTTTGATCCTAACGTGGAGATGCTCTATGAGAACTGGCGGACGCCGGCGTGTTTAGACACCGAGCCATTTGTTTTAACGAAGCAGGACGAGACTTCCGCGTCATTCGAGCGGGTTGCCAGGCTGACCAATTGGAGCCAGTTTGAATTTAATCTAAAAATGGAACGCACGGTGACGCTGCTAGATACAGCGATGGCCGCCGAGCATCTTGGCTGCCCTTTGGATGGTCTATCCGTTGCTGCACATGAAAGCAGGAATCGATTAGGTAACATCGGCGAATCGCCATGGGAACCGGAGACCGGCTTAATTGGGATTTGGATGTTGTGTATGAATAAACCTGCTGCCGGCGCAACATTACTGGTTCCTTTTAAAGTCGGTAGTGAGAGTGATTTAGGTCCCATCGTTAACGCTGACTATTTCGGTAAGCTCGATCAGTCGCGGTTGCAGATGGATGAGTCCAGCGGGATGCTGTATTTCCTTGGTGATGGAAAAATGCGCAGCAAACTGGGGCTGACATACAAACGGGTCGAGCCTTATCTGGGGAGTTGGGATCGGGATCGTGGTGTTTTGTCGGTCGTCCAATTTAATTTGCCCGACGCGGCACCTAACGGCTACAACAACAATCTGTGGGAAATTCAGAAAGAACCTTACTCTGGAGACGTCATCAACGGCTATAACGACGGCCCCAATGAGTCAGGCGGCCAGTTGGGTGGGTTCTTTGAGTTGGAAACGATCAGTCCAGCATTGGCGCTTAAGGCCGGTGAATCTTACACTCATCTTCATCGCACTATTCGAATGGAAGGCGACCGTCAGACACTTTCACAGGTTTCCGTCAATGTATTCGGTGTCGATCTCGACGAGATCGAGCGTCGTTTTCACTAACAGAAACCTGTAATCGTGTGCGGAATCGTTGCAATCGATGCGGTTTTACTTGTTCTTTCGATTCTCCTTTTTCGCTTTGGTTGCTGCTCGCCGTTGCTGAGTCTCTTGATCACGACGAACCTTGTCCGCTTGACGTTGAGCTTCCTTGGCTCGGTCTTTCGCGGCTCGCTGCGATTTTTCCTGAGCTAGTTTTGCTTGAAGTTGAGCTCGGCGACTAGCCGACTCCCGATCTCGCTGTACTTTCTCCGCTGCTCTTTGTTGCTCTTTGATCTGAGCCGCTCGTTTCGACTCGGCAATTTTCTGTTGAGTTGCCGCGCGACTTCGCTCCCGCTCAGCATTCGCTTGAGATTCACGTAGCCTTTTGTTTCGCTCATATTCCTGGCTGGCGATTCTCGACTTCTCATCCCGCTCGGCTCGCTGTTGCGTTAGAGATCGCTGCTGTTGAGCACGTTTGAGTTCATCTGCTTTCTTCTTCGCCGTCTTTTCAATTTCTCGTTGTTGAGCGCGAGACGTGCTGTTGGTTGGAGGGCGAGTGTTGGAAGATGCCGTTTGAGAAGGTGTCAATTTCTTATTCAATTTTGCTTGTCTCTCCAACTCTTGCTTGCGTTTTAACTCGGCAGATCGTGTTTCACGAGCTAACTTGTTGTCCGCTGATTTTTGCTTGATTTCAGCAAGCTTTCGCTCGCGTTCGAGATCTCGATTTTGTTTTTCCAAATCTCGCTCACGCTGTTTTTGTGCAGCCTGGGCACGCGCTTCATTGGCCGCAAGTTGATTTTCAGCCGCTCTTGCTTCTGATTTTTTGCGGCGATCTGATTTTTGTTTCGCGATTTGATTGGCCTGAACATGCTGCTGATGATCGCGGTCATTAACACGGATTGGCTTAGTCGAACGGTTGTCCCTATCTCGTTGTCGCTGTGTTTGATTGCCGGCATGGCTGCGGTCGGTCCCGTGGTCATGTCCGTCATGGCGCCCGTCATCGTGGTCACGATCACCATAACGATTGGCTAGTTTCGAGCGGCGAAAATAGTCATCGTGATTGCGGTCGTGGTGATTGGAGGAGCCGGTCAAGTTGATGTGGGCACTCAGAGAAATCTGAGGACGCAAGTTTCGATAGGTTTCGTAGTGGCGGTGTTGATTGTCAATCCAATTCAGAAGTGGAAAGTCGTTATAGCGATGGCTACGTCCGCAATAATGAGCCATGAGTGGGTCATACTGGTCACGAAGATTTCGGCGGTTCACCCACGAATGATAGTGGTTGTCGTGGATCTGGTTTTCGTAGTAGTCGCCAAAATAATACTGGCTACAGTTGTCGCGGAAAAAGAGGTGAACGAAAAAGTTAGCACCTGTGTCAATGCAATAGTCGGGGCGGTAGCGATACGTGTCTTGAAAGTGCCAATTGTCATCAAAAGCGACTGGCGCGAAGACTGTGCCACGTTTTTCAAATTCATAATCCCAGTACCCTCGCCGATAAACGCATCCTCGAGGTGTCCAAACATAGCGGGAGGGGATCCAGATCCAGTTTTTTTCACGAGGGTGCCAGTGACCCGATCGCCAGAAATACTCTTGTCGATCTGTTTGGAATTCCCAATGACCTGGGCAGTAAAAATAGTTTTCGTTGGGAGCTTCGGCTGACGGGCCACTTTCAAAATTACTAGGTGGCTCAGGTAGGTAGCTCAGTTCTTCTTGGTCTTGGGTTTCGTCAAGCCAGAATCCAGAGATCCAGCGGGCTCCATCGCCAAGTTCTTCCCAGTACCCTGGAATCCAATTTCGTTTGGGGGGCGCATCTCGCCAAACGCCACTGATCCAGATGAAATCATTTTTAGCTTCATCCCAAGACCAGTATCCCGCAACCCAGATTATATTTTTGCCCTCTGGTCGAAACTCCGGAGGCAGTTCTTTAATATCAGCCGGCGGTTTTTGGTCGATGACTGGATTGGGTTGGGGGTCGGCGAGATAGGCTTCGGCGAAAGCTTCGTGAAGTGGCCCGCGCATCAAGACCTCGGGTTCGGGGCTTGTTTGAGGCTCTTCCTGTTGGAGTTCAGTCTCAGTTTCTGAATCTGTCGTGGATAAAGGCGGGTTCAAAAGAACGGAATAGCTCTTTTTTGATTCCAAAGGCGATTCCTGCCCTTTTGATTCCAAAGGAGTTAAGACTGTGGCAAGCATGGCCAAGGCAAACAAGGTGGAGGAGAGCCGCGGAGTATCGAATCGGCGACAGGGTGTTATCATTTTGACCATTGCTTTTCTGCTTTCGTGAAAAGTGCTTTCCGCGTTAACGGCTGTTCTATTAGCTTTTTCGGCTTATTCTTGCTGGGAATTGACTACTGTTGGTAAGTCACTGGGCCCGCAAAGGTTATAGAAAGCGAATGGCGTGCCAAAAACGGTCAAATGTACAATAAGGCGAAATTTGGACGACCGTTGAGCGCGCAGAAAGAAACGCAGTATTGCGATGATTTGGTCATTGGCCGAGCCGCTGTGAATCGACTCAGAGGGAGTTCTTTTAACGAAAGAGACGCAAATTAGCGGACGTTCTTCCATAGTTCCGAGCTGTTAAAGCCATCTCGAATTCGCCATTCCCTGAGGCGACCCAATAGCTCTTGCTTAACGGGGTCGTGCTCGGGAGCGTTCCACAAGTTGTTTACTTCGGTGGGGTCTTGTTTTAGATCGAACAGTTGCCCAAACGATTCTTCTAAAAAATGCACGAGCTTCCAGTCTTTTGTTCGAACCATCGTCATGAAATCTGTTTCGGTTAGATTTCCATCACGGGCTTGCTCAGCGAAAACAATATCGCGAAAACACTGATCTTGAGCTGCTGAGTTTTGTAAGACTGGGAGAAGCGACTGGGCGGCCATTGGGTAATCGACGGTTGCCCCAGCGAGTTCAAGGATAGTTGGGCCAAGATCAAATTGCTGGCATAGTCCTTCAATTCGCCGCCCCCCTTCAAATCTACCGGGCGCCCAAACGATGGTTGGCATTTTGGTGATGGTGTCGTACATCGTCCACTTTTGACTATGCCCGTGATCGGTCAGACAGTCGCCGTGGTCAGAGGTAAAGATGACGATCGAGTTTTCCGCATAACCAGATGTTTCGAGAGTTGAAAGTATCTCGCCAATTTTTTCATCAATCATTGTCACATTGGCGAGATAAAAAGCTCGCTGCCGATGCCGTTGCTCTGCCGTTGGTTCTAAAAGATAGTGAACGGAGTCATGGTCAACTTCAGTATTATGAACTCGCATTCCTTTGAAGGGTTGTGGTTGCGAATCGAGTTCTTGCTGGGTGACTGGCAAAATATTGAGATCGTTTTGTGCTAAATAGCGTTCGGTGTAGCGTGGGATAGGGTCGTACGGTGGATGGGGCCCAGGGAAGCCAATTTCGAGAAAGAGCGGCTCTGTAACTGGGTAGTTATTTAGCCACCAAGTTGCGAGGTCACCGACAAAAACATCCGGGTGCATGTCTTCGTCCAGCAACCACTCAAAAGCTCCGAGGCTTTCTTTGTAGTCACTTCGTTGGCGGTATAATTCTCGTTGTTGTTTGACTAAGCCTCTGGCGCGAAGGGCTTTGTCCCACTCGTCAAAATACCACCGAGCTTCGAGGTAGCGGTCTTTATTCTCAACGACATATCGTTGGTCAAATCCCATGGGGGTGTTGTACGGCCACGTGTGCATTTTTCCGACGTTGACCGTGTGGTATCCAGCTTTTTGCAAATCGGAAGTCCAGCCACGTGTCCAGTTGTCAGCGTTTCGTAAGATGCCTGTGGTGTGCGGGTAATGGCCAGTGAAAAGGCTGGCTCGAGCCGGCGCACAGGATGCTGCAGTGATGAAGCAATTTTCAAATGTCACACCTTCTCGCACCAGGCGATCTAAATTGGGAGTCTCCATATAATCAAAACCAAGTTCGGCGATGGTGTCGAAGCGTTGTTGATCGGTGATGATGAAAATAATATTCGGTTGATCGGTCATAAATGCGATTGTGAAAAAAGGCTGAAGTTACTTAGGGCTTAATGAAAAATAAACCAAAGGGTTAGTTAGGGAAGTGCAACTGAAAACAATTGTGTAAAAACAATTTCTAAGGTTAAGCTAAATCCTAGCCCAATGATTCCGAGAATTAACCATTGTTTTCGTTTGGCTTTGGAAATCGATAATCCCATTAAAAATATTGTCAAAGGTGTCGCGATCCCAAACGGAATATTAAATTGCAAGGCAGCAACGTAGGCAATCAGGATGGCCAGGCAGGTTGCGCCGAGAATCGAGGTTTCTTTTCCGTGCAAATTATTGGAGGGAATTGATGTCTCCGAAGCATCGGTGTTGAAAACAAGAACCGCTGCCAGTAGCACTGCCACAATTCCAATTATCCATAGGGGGAAATTGGGCAGCTCAGTTTTTGCATCGACAGAAAGTTTTTGAAATGCTTCCACGCGGACTGCCAAATGTTTTCGCAAGTCCTCTCCGCTGCGAAACGTTGGGTCGATCGAGAGCTTTTGTAATTCTTGGTTAATCTCGGGTGATTTTAGAGAGTCGTGAAAGGTGCTTGCGAGAATGTTAGCGATGTGGTCGGGCGTGTCTTTGGGAGCCCAAATGTAATAGGCGTTTTCAGCGCGAGTTTTTAAGTTTTGCTCGGTCGATGTGGCAACCTTTGGAATCGCAGGGTGTCGCTTGTCTCCAAAATTGCCGATCGCGAGAATGTTATCTGATGCGGGCGTGTCGTTGGAATTTCGAAAGGAAACGTATTCTGCGAGTGAGAAAATTCCCGCTTCGAGCTTACCGCCAAGGAGATAGGTATAGCGTTTCGCTCCGCCGGCAGAAATGAAATTAAAGTCCGCTCCGGGGTATTCACCAAGAAGTTGTTTACAGATGAAATAAGCCGGAGAGCCCTGGTTGGCGCCAACACGAATCGTATTTGGGTTTTCTTGAGCTGCTTGAAGGAGATCGTTTAAATTGCGATATTCCGAGTCGGCTCGGACGACCATCAAAAGGACGATGCTTCCTGTTTGAGCGATCGGGCGAAATGCCTCGGGTCCGTAATCGACAACTCCCGCAAGCTGCGTTGCGATGATACCTTCGTGATGGCAGAGGAGTTGGTATCCATCGGGTGGGGCATCTTTGACCTGCCGACTTCCAATTGTTGCCGACCCACCGTCTTTGTTGGTGACGACAAACTCTTGGCCGAGTGAGTCTTCTCGGTTCAATGATTTTTGAAGAATGCGCGCGAACGTATCAGTCCCTCCCCCTGCGAGATAAGGGACAACGATTTGAATTGGCTTTTGAGGAAATTGACTTGGCTGATCAATTGAGATCGCGTTGATCAGCCGCCAGACTGTAATGAGCAACAATACGAGAAATGCGATTGCCTGGATTTTCGTTCGGTTTACTGGGGCTTTCATGATTGGCTCCTCCTGTCTCGTAGGCGACCGCGATAGATTGGGATTGCCAAGAGTAGGACTGCAATGATCAGAAAGGCAAGCGATTTGGGTTCAGTGAAAATCGGCATCCAGTCCCCTCCCGATCCCATTAGGCCAGCCGACAGATTTTCTTCTGCAATGGGACCTAGGACGAATCCAATAACGAACGGAGCCAGGGGGATCTTTTTGGATTCGAGGAAAAGCCCAAGTAGTCCAAAACTGATCATCACCCAAACGTCAAACAGGCGGTTCGACATAGCAAAAGAACCGACAACGCAAAACGTTAAAATGATGGGTAGCAAAAAAGCGCGAGGGATTTTAGTTAGCCAGGCAAGCGTACGAATTGAGCAACACATGATGACTGCCATCGCAATGTTTGCAAAAAGGCAGGTGAAAATTATTGTATAAACCAATTCAGGGCTTTGTTCGAACAGTCGAGGGCCAGGTTGGAATCCATGAATTACCAAGGCGCCCAAGAGAACGGCTTCGACAACCGAGCCCGGGATCCCCATTGCGACTAATGGAATCAGAGCTCCCCCAATTGTCGCGTTGTTTGCGGCTTCGGCGGCGACAATTCCATCCTCACAGCCGGTCCCAAATTTCTCAGGGTTGCGGGATGTTGAACGAGCAACCGAATAGGCCGTGACCGAACCAATGTTTGCTCCAATACCCGGTAAAATTCCAATCCAGGTCCCAATCAATGAAGAGCGAATTAAATTCAGGCCATGCTTTTTTATGTCCGAAATTTTTAAAGCGAGGCCCTGAGTTGCGATTGGTTTCGCAGATTGCGGTTTTGCAGAATCGATGATGTCTCGGAGGATTTGATTGACTGCGAACATTCCGATTAATACTGGTAGCAACTGAAACCCATCGTTTAGTTCCGTGATGCCGAATGTCAAGCGCGTTTCACCCGTGGCAACTGCGATCCCTGGCATCGCCAGTAAAATGCCGAGAAATCCAGAGAGCAGCGAACGTAGAATTGATTTTCCACCGATCGTGGCAATTAGCACCAACGCCATCATCACGAGGGAAAAATAATCGAAGGGGCCAAATTCTTTTGAGTATCTCGCAATCGGTTGAGCGAGTGTTAGTAAGAAACACCAGGAAATTAATCCGCCGGTAACGGAAGCCATGATACCCAATCCAAGGGCGCGCTCTGGTTGCCCATTTTGAGCCATAGGGTAACCATCAAACGTAGTCACGATCGATGCGGGAGTCCCGGGCATGCGTAACAAAGTAGCCGAAATCATGCCGCCACTAATTGCCCCCACATAAATGCTGATCAAAAGTGTCATCGCGTATTGGGGGTCGGCCCCAAACGTTAGTGGAAGAGTTAGTGCAATCAGCATCGTTCCGGTTAGCCCCGGAATCGCGCCTACGAAAACGCCAAGCGTCGTTCCAAAAACAATTAGAATGAGCCCGGTTGGCGTGGCGAGTTGGAGGAGAGCTTCTTGCATAGGCTGAGTGTCTGCGAATGCCGATTGAGGTGATCGTAGACAGTGAGTTAGGTTTTAGGGCGGGATCGAATGCTGAAGCTGATTAAGCCAGGCGTTAGTGGTCGACTGTAACAGTTTCGGAATAAGCTAATTCACCAGTGCGTCCGTCAAAGTACTGAAAAATAACTTGAGGATGAGGGTAAGCAACGAGTCTTTTACCTCCCAGTTGTTTGGGCATGTTGAAAACATTATTGACCTGCACCACACAGTAATGTGGATAAAGCCTTTCAAGTCGAGGGAGGTCGGGCAGGATGTAACTGCTCCATCGAATGTCACACTCGCGTGGGCCAAATTTAAATTTGCCTGTTGCCGGGCGATCCATCTCATCATTTTTGGGGACATGGTTAACGCTGTTGTGGGGTCCGCAACAAAATTCCCATACATTGTCGGTAACTTTGATTGCAAAGCTGTTGTGAAGATCCCCTGTCATTACAAAGACTTTTTTTCCAATTTTATCCCATTCGTTGATTAACATTTCTCGTTCGTCAAAAAAGGCTGTCCATGCCTCTTCCTTATTTCCTGCGACTTCGAATCCTCCAGCCCCACTATGAGGAATCATGAATGGAACGGATGAAATGACAAAAAAGAAATCGGCATCACTTTCTCGCATCGACTGAAGGAGCCAGTCTCGCTGGTATTTACCGAGCATCGAGATTCCTTTTTTATCTCGTTGCGTGACGTCGTGCATGTCTCGCGAACCGCGGGTGTCGACGAGAAAGTACTCGCAGTTGGCGACTCGGAATTTGCTGTAAGATTGTCTGCCAATTGAGTAGCTTGTGGTGTCGGAAATTTTTGCGTTGGCGGTGAGTTCAAGCGTATTGGCATCGATTACCTTTGCGATTTCATAGACGTACGAATTCTTATGACCGGAGTCATCGTCATATTGAATGTCATTGACGCCTGCCTGGGGAGTGCCCCAATGAACATGGAGGTTGAGCATTTGCTTGAGAGGCAGTTTGGTGAAATCCGCATTGGGGTCAACGAGGAATTTGGAGCCAGCCTTCATGGTGCCTTTTCCGAAATGAACCCGTTGTGGTTTGGCAATTGGATTGGCCCAGCCAAGATAGTTGTGCCACGCGTAAGTACCGATATCCCTAAAAACGGTACGGCGATGGCGTTTCCCTGTTTCTCCGGCGCCCCAAATGTCATTGACGAGTTCGTGATCGTCAAATGTGAAATAAGAAGGGACGTTCCGGTGCCACCTCGCTAATTCGCTCCCCCTCGAAAGATAAAGTTTGTAGTTTTCCCACACGCCAACGACGGTTGGCATGATCTCGACGACGCTTGGTAAACGATTGATTCCCTGAGTCAGTCGCCAAGCTTCTGCGGGAAACTCTCGCTGCTCTTCGTAAAGCCAATCTCCATTCATGATATGGAAGTTAACCTTGTCTGCCCAATCGCGATTTAGGTTCTCATACGTTGGCGTTCGGTGGCCGATTCCATGCAGCGGGTTTTGATTTGCGCAGGATCCTATTTCAAAACGAAAATTAAACAGGCCCTGAGGATTGTATTTTTCGTTTTTAGATTGTTCTTTGCTCGGCAAAGTGCGAAAGGAACCAGGCAGTCCATGAGGACGTTCATTCACCCAAACTTGGTAATGATATTTTGTATCCGGAAGAAGGCTGGAGATTTCCAGAGTCCCCGTATTATCGTCTTCGATCTTGGTCAGCGCGACTTGTTGGTTCTCGGCAAGTGAATCCGATGTCGTTCCAAGGCGGACTTTAAATGCACCGGGCTTCGATGTGCGACACCAGACTCTAACCGAGTTATCGGTGACGTGGCCCAACATGGGCCCGTGGGACAGTCGAATGGGATCGCCTTGGGGTGAACCAAGTACGGCGTAGGGAGATAGTAAACTCCCGACAAGAAAAAGGACCGATGTTAGATAGCGAGAGATTTCGTTGTACAAGTGACTTCCTCGTTAGTGAAGGAATCGCAATAGATTTCGCAGTCTTAATGTAAACCCAAGTTTCATTGGAGGAAAGTCTATTGGCCCCTTCTGAAACCTGCAGTTAATCGGCTAGGAATTGCAATATTTTTGATATCGAGCAAGGGAAGGTTTGCAATGCTCCGGTTTCTGCCGGTAAACTAGAAGGGCAGCAAAGTTTAGTCATTTCAATCGCACTCAACGGAAAACAAATATGCTTCGGGCTTTTTTATTATTTGCGTTCGCCTCTTTGGTCCTTCAGTTTGGTCCTGTTTCAGATGTTTCCGCCCAAGATGATGGGTTTAAACCAATTTTTGATGGCAAGTCACTCGCTGGTTGGGCGGGGAATGAGAAATTCTGGCGTGTCGAGGATGGCGCAATTGTTGGGGAATCAACGGAAGACAATAAGGTCGATGTTAACCGTTTTCTTGTATGGGATCAGGGCGAGGTTGATGACTTTGTATTGCGGTTGAAATTCAAGGTCTCTGGAACCGATCGAGCCAATAGCGGTGTTCAGTTTCGGAGTGCATTATTCGACGGTGAGAAAGACCGGCTTTCGGGTTACCAAGCGGATATCGACAGGTCTGGAAAGTTTATCGGGATTCTCTACTCGGAAAGAACTGGCCGTGGAATTCTCTGTCAGCGCGGAGAAAAAGTGACTTTGCGGGGCAAAAAAGACAAAGACGTTGAAAAGGTCTCGGATCCCGCTGAGTTATTAAAAGCGATTGATATGGACGATTGGAATGAGATGGAAATCTCGGCTCGCGGGAATCATTTGGTTACGCGAATCAATGGAAAGGTTACTTCTGACGTTACGGATGAGGACAAGCAGCAATATAAAAAATCAGGCCTCCTCGGGTTTCAGATTCATGTTGGTCCGCCAATGAAAATTGAATTTAAGGATATTCATTTAAAGCGATTGCCGTTGCAAGACAAGACGAAGAAGGTTGTCTTTGTCGCGGGCAAGCCAAGCCACGGTTATGGATCTCACGAACACAATGCCGGTTGCATGTTATTGGCAAAATCACTGGAACAGGCTGCGTCAGAAACGGGGCTCGCAGTGTTAACAACCGTTTACAAGAATGGCTGGCCTGCCGATCCGACGGCCCTTGATAATGCGGACACCGTGGTCGTGTATTGTGATGGTGGAGGGCGGCACTATTTACATAAAAATGGAGAAGCATTCGAAGATATTATGCGACGCGGGGTCGGTTTGGCCTGTATTCATTATGGTGTTGAGGTTCCTAAAGGAATGTCAGGTCAGCGGTTCTTAAATTGGATCGGCGGATATTTTGAAACTGACTGGTCAGTTAATCCCCACTGGTTAGCTAAATTCGAGTCGTTCCCTGAGCACCCAACAACCAATGGAGTGAATCCCTTTGAGATTCAGGATGAATGGTATTATCACATGCGATTCTCACCTGAGATGACACGAGTTACGCCACTGCTGACAGCGATGCCACCCAATGAGACCCTGTCTCGCAAGGACGGCGCTCATAGTGGGAATCCTGCAGTCCGAGAAGCTGTTTTAAAAAATAAACAGCCGCAGCATGTTGCCTGGGCTTTTGAGCGAGGTGATGGGCGTGGTCGTGGGTTTGGCTTTACCGGGGGACACTTCCATAACAATTGGAAAAACGATGACTTCCGAAAGTTAGTTTTGAACTCGATTGTCTGGACTGCCCATGGGGAGATTCCGGATTCTGGTATCGAGTCCACGACTCCAACCGAGTCCGATTTAGAGGCGAACCAAGATTATCCGGAGAGAAAGCCTAAGGCCAAATCGAAAGGTTAATCCAAAAAAACATCTGTCAATGATTGTCAAGAGATGCCGTGGTTAATTTGTTTTAACCACGGCTTTTTTATGATTCGGACGAGAGCAGTGAGCGATCTTTGAAAGAATGCTGGGTAACTAGCGTACCTTTTTTAGCAAATCTGAGATGTCGACTTTCTCGGCATCTCCCCAGAGAGCCTCGAGGCTATAGAACGTGCGCGTGTCTTCGTCGAATAGGTGCACAACGACAGTACCGTAGTCAAGTACGATCCACTTGCTGTCATCGTAACCGTCGATATTCATGCGTTTATCTTTAAGCACCTTCTCTAGGGTGTTGTCGATTTCTTCGCTGATGGCATGTAATTGTCTACGACTGGTACCTGTGGCGATAACAAAGTAATCGAAAATGGCAGTGTGTTTTGACATGTCGAGGACGACTACGTCAGTTCCACCATTTTCAGCAGCAGTTTTAGCCGACGCGCGTGCGAGTTCCAAGCTGCGATCAGGATCGACGCGTTGGGCCGCTGCACCGGAAGGGGAATCTTCATTTTCAGGTTCAGTAGAACTAGATTCGTTCACGAAGTTGTCCAGGTAAGTCAGAGAGCAGTATTGAAGTAAAGTTTGAGATTTTAACCAGATGCGGGAAAATATCGACTCGTTATTGTAAGATTCTAAGACGTTTCTACCAACCAGTGGGTTCGCTAGAATGTCCAGAAGGTGAGCGTTTCGCACCAGAAAATCGGTAAAAAGATGTTTTTCTGGTCCCGTTGGCCAAGTTGGCTTTTTTCGGTGGCGTAGATCGAAGTCGGGTGAACCGATTTAATGGAGCCCGCGAGCTGTATCCGCCCCAGGTTTTTACCTGCTTATTTCACATACTTAGCTACGCTTTATCGAGGATGAGAGTCGGATGAATCAAGATACCGTTTCAGATGGCAGCGCAGATTCGAATGCAACCTCCGTCAGGTTTGCGGACGTTCTGGAGGCTGCTGACCGGATTCGCTCCTTCATACACCGTACACCGGTTCTGACCTGTGCGGCGATTAGCGATCGGGTGGGGTGCAATGTTTTTTTTAAGTGTGAGAACTTTCAAAAGTCTGGCGCATTTAAATTTCGCGGTGCTGTGAACTCAGTGGCGCAGCTTAGCGAAGCGGATTTGGCCAGTGGAGTTGTGACTCATAGCTCAGGTAATCACGCCGGTGCCTTAGCTTTGGCAGCTCGACAGTTTGGAGCGAAAGCACATATTGTGATGCCCTCCAACTCATCAGAGATTAAAAAATCGGCAGTGCGTGAATATGGAGGATTGATCACAGAGTGTGAACCGACGCTTGCCTCGCGAATTTCGGAGGCGGCTCGCATACGAGGGGAGACAGGAGCGGTTTTGATTCCTCCGTTTGATCATCCTCATGTGATTGCTGGACAAGGAACCGCGGCCTTAGAGTTGATTGAGCAAGTTCCAGAACTAGACATGATCGTTTCACCGATTGGTGGCGGCGGATTGATGTCGGGTACCTGTTTGGCCGCCAGAGCGTTAAAGCCTGGGCTCAGGATTGTCGGTGCTGAACCGGTGGGAGCGGACGATGCGTTTCAATCCAAGAAGGCGGGTAAGTTCATTCCGCAGTTGGCTCCAGATACAGTGGCAGATGGGTTGCGAACGAGTCTTGGTCAGTTGACTTGGCCGTTCATTCGGGATGAAGTTGACGAGATATTACTTGCCGATGATTTGGCGACGATATCGGCAATGAAGTTTTTTTGGGAGCGAACCAAAGTCATGATTGAGCCTAGTTGTGCAGTGCCGATAGCTGCCATCATTAATCATTTTTCAAAGTCGATTCACAATGATTCTTCCCGCAAATTCCCCCAGAATATTGGGATAATTATTAGCGGTGGGAATGTTGATTTGCAGGCGCTCCCGTGGTTGAAAGAGCGGTGATTGCCGGTCAGTCACTGAGTAGACTGTAAAGGATTACATTGGTGCTGATTTTCAGTGAGTCCTCGCGAGTATATCCGCTGCATTGTGATTTCCCCGTGTTCTCCAAGGCACAACTAAGGTCGTTGGGGGAAAAGACAACGGCGAGTCGACCGTCGATTACGGCTCCTTCAAATTTCGGTTTTGTCTTGATCTCGGAAAAAGTTCCATCCGGTTTTCGTGTTCGCAGGGTGACGGAGTCAATTTTGAATCCATACATTGGATTCGTCCAAATCTCATGATTTGGGGGAATTGAGATCATTGGTTTATCACCGAGGATGGCAGTCATTTCTCTTCGGAACGCTTTTGTAAATTCTTCTGAAGCACAGATGGAATCGGCAAAAATAAACCCGCCATACTCAAGATGCTGTCGCAGGGCGGTTCGTTCCTCGGGCGTGAAGGAAAATCCACTTCGTCCATGCATGAAGATGAATGGGTGATCAGCGAGGTTGGCATTCGTGGGAGAGATTAATTTCTTGTCCATTTTGACTTCAAGGCCAGTCGTCTCGATTTTACGCAGGACATTTCGCCACGCATTGGGTGCGTCGTCAGATCCTCCCTGATGATCGAGTTTAGGGAAAACCAAAACGCGGTCGTTGAGTAATTGCCGGTTAGTTTCCGCGAGAGTCGGTGTGTCCCCTTTTTCTTTCAAATTGGTTCGATCTGTAGCGTAAGCCATTACGTTGATCCCAATTTTGGTGCAATATTCGACTCGCCTTTTCAGTCGCTGATTGACATTGGGGGAATCGAGAATTGCCGGTCGATCGAGGTTCCAATAGCAGCTAAGGTTAGCTGGGCAGTAGACCACGCTCGTTCGACAACAAGCTTGAAGGCCGAGGAGTGGCCGCTCCTTACTGGCGACAATAGGATACTGCGAATTCCAAATTGGGTGATTGGGGGGCAGCGGTTCAAGTCGGCTGTCGGGAAACAGGTCGAGCATTAATAGTTTGAATTCACGGTCGTAACGACCGTTATTACCGCATCCATCGCCTTGGCAGGCTTCGGCGAAAAGAAAGCCTCCATTTTCCAAATATTCTTTTAGATTGTCTTTTTGTTTTTGATCGAGACCAATCAGATCTTTGCCTGACATGAATAAAACTGGAGCTTCGATTAAGTCGTTGACGGTTGAGTTTTCAGCAGTGACCGTTTGCCAGTTCAGTTTTGTATTCCATTCTTTTTCCAATCGTCTGGTTAGGTAGTGAACTCCGTTAGGGTGCAAATCCCAGTCTTCCGCTCCATGGTCGTATTTGCCGATGACAATGGGGCGTTTTCCCTTCGATAGAAAGAGCAGTGCGAAAGAGGTGGCGACGAGTTCGTTGTTTTCCCCTTGGCCTCCAGGGGTAAGCCAGTAGTGATTGAGTGGGTGCTGAGTGCGAAGCAGTTGTTTTGCACCATCCCGGTACCAGTCGTTGGCCCCCACGAATCTTCGTCCCGAAAGTCTTCCGGCTCGTTCTAATCCATAGAGAAAATAAAGACGTGTTCTGGGGTCGGCACGTTGGAGTAACGGATTGGCCCGGACGGTATAACGTTTAGCCAGCCAGTTGAATCCGGCGTCGACCATTTTCTTAAGGTCATCTTCGACACAGCAGTTTGCGAATTCGCCATTGATCAATTTGGAAGGTTCCACCAGATTTTCTTCAGCAATAATGACGGATGAAATTCCAGCGCAGGTCATGCTCCCTTTGGGGTCTTTTGAGCCGGGATAATAAGTGAACCCACCGGATCTTTCGATGTAACATTTTTTCCAGTAGCTTAGGGCGTTTTCCCAAGTTGCTTTGGGGACTTTAATGCCAATTTTACTCGCTTCGTGCAACGCTAAAATTGCGAATTGACTATTGGAGGAATCGCCCTGCCCTTTTCTCAGCCCATAACTCCAGGCGCCGGCGACGTATCCAGAAGCATCGGTCTGCTGCGCTACAAGCCAATTTACATCACTCTGAACTGTTTGACGATATTTTTGTCCACGGGGGTCGGCGGTCGTCAACGCCATGATTCTGAGGGACACGACATAAGTCGATTCCTGAGGAATGTCGACCAGATAGTCTAGAGATTTGAGAATGCGAGGCGCAAAATTTGGGTTGTTCGTCGCTTCGGCATTGAGCAGAGCCAGCGTACACAGGGCGGTCGTGTCGCCAGTAAAAGTGAGTTTGTTCCATGAGCCATCTTCTTTTTGCCGGCTCATGAGGTACTGCACCGCTCGCGTGATCGAGTTATTGACCTTCGCAGCATTAAGCGGAGTCTTGTCGACTTTTTGACTTTTGGAAAAAAGGGACAGACCGGGGCGTTCTTGCACTGCGGTGGGGAGCAGCATCGGACGCTCAAGAACAGACTTGAGGTCGGACGGCTGGCCTGAATTCTGGACTGAATTTGGTAGTCGCTCTTGGCTTTTCGACGAATTCTGGCTGAGACTCGACCAACTGACCAGTATTGTCAAAAACAATATTAATTTTATCTGCAACGAGCGCATTTGTATTTCCATCGTTTGCCCAACTTGACTTTCCCCCGGATTCTATAAGTCCGGTTGAAACATGACAACGCGAGCTTTCGCGTTGCTGTCAATTGCTTACCAACCTACAATCCAGAGGCAGATCATCGAGTTCTTGCGGGATGATGGCAATTAGCGAATTCAAAAGAGTTTCCTGGTAGCCCGTCGCGACAAATTGGATGGTTGGCGGATTCCGAAATAATAGTCTGAAAAAAATCGATCAAGAGGACAGTGTGAGCGGAAAACAACGAAGTCTCGGAGATGTGCTTCAGGAATTCAGTCAGCACCGGAAGGTGATGGAAACTGAGCTTCACAAAGTGATTGTTGGGCAGGAGGACGTGATCGAGCAGGTTTTCGCTGCCATTTTCACTAAAGGGCACTGCTTGCTCGAGGGTGTCCCGGGGCTGGCCAAGACATTGATGGTGAGCACCATTGCCAAAATTTTGGATGTGAATTTTAAACGAATTCAGTTCACACCCGACCTTATGCCTTCTGATATTACGGGGACAAACGTGCTCGATGAAGATGAGGATGGGCGCCGTCAATTCCGATTCGTCGAAGGTCCAATTTTTACCAATATTCTGTTGGCTGACGAGATCAATCGAACTCCTCCCAAGACCCAGGCGGCACTATTGCAGGCGATGCAGGAGCGAGAGATTACCATTGGCCGAACAACGTATAATTTAGCGCCACCATTTTTTACGATTGCGACTCAAAACCCAATTGAGCAGGAAGGGACTTATCCTCTTCCTGAGGCTCAGTTGGATCGGTTTATGTTCAACATCAAGGTGGGGTATCCCACTGCGGATGAAGAGGAGAAGATCCTCTCTGCATCGAGTCGAAATGAGAAACAGGAAGTGCGAAAAGTTCTCTCGGCGAAAGCCATTGTCAATCTTCAGAAGCTCGTCCATTCAGTCGCCGTCAGCGATTACATCATCAAGTACGTGTCACGTTTGGTTCGTTCGACTCGCCCTAAAGATGAGATGGCTCCGGAGTTTGTAAAGGAGTTAGTGGACTGGGGAGCTGGCCCTCGAGCAGGGCAGTTTCTGATTTCGGGCGGCAAGGCGATGGCGGCGATGGAAGGTCGCTTCTCTGTCGGAATTGATGATATTAAAAAAGTTGCGATGCCCGTGTTGAGGCATCGCGTCAGCACGAATTTTCAAGCTCAAGCGGAGGGGATGACTACCGAGGATGTAATTCAAAAACTTCTCGATGAAATCCCAGAGCCGGATGTTCCTAAGTTTGAAAAATAAGTGTGCCCACGGTTCTGCCGCTTGCGGAGGGAGCCATGTCGTTGTTGTCAATATTGGTTGCCGTCGATTTTAGTTGTGCAATTCATCCAACTTGCGATTTTTAATGTCAGTAGAAAAGTACCTTAAACCCTCCGTGATCAACCAGATCAAGCGACTCGATCTGCGCGCGCAATTTGTGGTCAAAGGTTTTCTGCACGGATTGCATGCAAGTCCCTTTCATGGCTTTAGCGTCGAATTCAGCGAGCATCGAAAGTACACCGCGGGCGATGATCTTAAGGATATTGATTGGCAGGTCTACGCGAAAACGGACAAGTACTACATCAAGAAGTTCGAGTCGGAAACGAACATTACTGGTTACTTGTTGATGGACCTGAGCCAATCAATGGGGTACACGTACGAGCAGGAATTAAGCAAATTTGATTACGCGATTTGTTTAGCCGCGGCATTAGCGTACTTGATGATTTCGCAGCAGGATCCTGTTGGTTTGGTGACGTTTAACGACAAGATCCGTCAAAGTCTTCCGCCGAAATCGAGGCGTACGCAACTTGGAAACTTACTTTCTCTGTTGTCGAATCTTGAGCCAAGTGGAACCACAAATCTCCTCAATAGTCTGACTCAGGTTTCTGCGCTTCTTAAGAATCGCAGTCTATTAATGGTCTTTTCGGATTTCCTTGTAGACGAAGAAGAGACCTTAAACGCGCTCTATCGTTTGAAGCACGGTGGACACGATGTGATTCTGTTTCATATTCTTGACGAAGCCGAAGTGAATTTTCCCTTCCGAGGGATTTGTAAAATGCTCGACCCGGAATCCCAGGAGGAAATTCAGGTTGATGCGGCGGCAACACGAAAAGATTATTTGGAGAAGATGCAGGCGTTTCGTGACGGGCTGGAATTAAATTGCCGGAATAGCGGGATCGATTACGTGCCGCTGGATACGAGCATGCAATTTGACAAGGCTTTATTGGAATACCTCCTTAGCCGGCGAGCGAGGGGGTAATGATGACTTGGGTAAACATTGCGATGCTCGGTGTGGGCGGATTATTAATTTCGGTGCCGATCGTGTTGCATTTTTTGATGCAGCCCAAGCCGGTCGAAATGGTATTTCCTGCCATGAGATTCTTAATTGCAGGTCGACAGACCAACCGCTCTAAGATGCGTGTTCGCCATTTTCTACTCTTGCTGTTGAGGTGCTTGTTGATCGCATTGGTCGCCGTCGCTCTGGCAGGCCCCTCCGTTGCGTCTAATGAATTTGGGAATTGGTTGACGTTGGGGGGCATTGCGTTCAGCGGTTTGATTGTGGCTGGTGTTCTGGCGTTTGCACTGTTTGGTAAGTCATCTAAGCGTCTGCTTGTGGCGATTTTGATTGTCTTATTGCTAGGACACTTGGCTTATGGTGGTTGGGCTGCGTCGAAATTACTCACGTCAGAATCAACACAATTGCTGGGTGATGCTCAAGCGCCGGTGGCAGCCTTAATTGTTATCGATACTTCTCCTCGGATGGAGTATGTCAGTGAGAATAGCACGGGATTGGAGAAGGCCAAGGAAGCTGCGATTTCCTTGATTCGACAATTCCCTCCGGATAGTCAAGTCTGCGTGTTAGCGACAGATAATGATCGCCCTTTTTTTTCAATAGATGTAGCGGCTGCGGAACGTAGAATTGAGTCGCTTGCTACAGATTATTCGGGTGCTTCGATCCCGGGTGCCATGATTGCCGGGTTACGGATCTTAAAAAAATCGACTCAGGATCGAAAGGAAGTCTACGTCGTTACGGATTTAACCCAGCAGAGTTGGGTGGGTGAAAACCCGAAGCTCTTAGTGAAGCAGTTAGGTAAAGACAGCGGGGTCAGCACGTTTGTTTTTGACGTGGGTGTGCTGGATGCTACCAATTTTTCACTTGGCGCTTTAAAGCTTGCCAATGCCGAGATTTCTAGTCGCGGGAAGCTTTCGATTTCAACCGAGCTGACAAGATTCGGTCCAGCTGATCAGCGATCAGTCAAAATGGTAATTGAGAAACGAGAGCTTCCGTTACCCATCGTGCGAGATGGCGTTAGCCGTTTCCCAATGGAGTCCCTCGAAGCTCAACGAGTAACCGCAGATATTCGAGAGGATGCCTCCGTGCCGCTGAAATTCAGTTTTAGTCAGCGCCTTGAACTTGGGGTGTATCACGGTCGGATTGAATTGGAGGGGCAGGATGGATTGGCAGTTGATAATCAACGGTTTTTTACATTTCGCGTTGGAGAGACAAAGAATGCGTTGATTGTGCATCCTGAAGACGTAAATCCGCGTGTGATGGAAAGTTTGTTGACGCCACGTGATAAAGTGGAGGCTGGAACTGCTCGGTACGAATCCGAGACGATGGATCAGATGACCTTCAGTCAATTGGAGGACTGGAATGATTATGACGCGATTTATTTGCTTGATCCCTCTCCCTGGGAGGACGAGATTTGGGAGCGACTGGAGAGTTATGTTTTCAATGGTGGTGGTTTGGCGATTTTTCTAGGGCACAATGCAGCTCAGGGTGGCGTTGCTGATTCTAGTTTTACCACCGCCGCTGCCGCTCGTGTTTTGTCGGGCCCCCTCGAACAGCAATGGTTCAATGAAGAACCTGATCTCTTTCTAAGTCCGAAAGAGTTAGTTCATCCAGTTTTCGATTCAATTCGCGATAGTGAATCAACAGTACTCTGGAATCGTTTTCCAGTATTCATCCATTGGGGAATTGAACCCGGGATTGATGATGGTATTCCGACTCAAACTCTGTTGCGTTACGGTAATCGAGAACCGGCGTTGATTGAGCGCTCGATTGGTTCCGGGCGGGTAATTGTCATGACGACTCCGATTACGGAATACGGTTTTGTAACTCAGCGTGAAAGCTGGAATGCGTTACTGTCGGGGAATCCAGTACCAGCTTTTTTATTGTTAGATGGAATTGCGTCGTATCTCGTTGAAGGGGATGCTGAGTCGTTGAATGTGCTAGTTGCACAAACGGCAGTGCTAAATAATGATCTCCGGAAATTTCCCGAGTCTTATCAGGCATTTTCGCCTGATCCTGAAAAGCCTCCGACTGTTTTAAATTCGGTAGACAACAAAATCAAATACAGATTTATCGACTCACCTGGTCAATTTCGCTTGAAAGGTCAATTTGATCAGCGAATTGTCTTGCGAGGCTTTAGTGCAAATGTCGGTGATGCGGTGACTGATTTGACGCGAATTGAGATGGATGAATTGGATTCGTTTCTTGGAGCTGATCAATATCAATTGGCGACGAAGCAGGAAGAGATTCAGCGACAACAGGGCACGATGCGTCGCGGTAAAGAGTTCTATCCGTTGATTGTTGTGATGATGTTAGTCGTTTTAGCAGTGGAGTATTTGATGTCAAACCGCTTTTATTCGAAATAGATTTCGTTCAGTAATATTTGTTGAATTCATTTGAACCTGGTTTTAGACACGAACGTAAATTGGAATTAATTACTTTTCAACCAGTATTTCCTTGGGTCGTCTTAGCGATCATCTTCGCCGCTGCGCTGCTGATGTTGCTGGTTGGTCCTTCCTTTGTCGAGTTGACTCGTTCCCGGCGAATGACGCTAACCGGTTTGCGACTCGGGGTGATATTGCTTGTGTTTTTAGCGATGTTGAGACCGGGGTGTGTTGAGAAGATCGAGAAAAACCAAGCTGCGATTTTGTTGTTCTTATTAGACTCGTCGCGGAGTATGGAACTCCCTCACGTTGCCGATGATTCCAGTCGGTGGCAAGCAATGGTTGAGATGGTCCGCGAAAATGAAGGCCGCATTGCCAAGCTCGCTGAAAATAAGATCGAGACAAAGTTTTATACGTTTGATAACCGTCAGCAGTTGTTGAGTGTGGAAGACGGAGTTGTGAATCTTCCAGAAAAACCAGAAGGTGTCGAAACTGACATCGGTTCAGCGCTTTATCAAACGAGTATCGATGCCCGTGACCAGCGGTTGTTAGCTGTAGTGATGGCGACAGATGGGAATCAGAACGCGTTGGAGCCTGAGGTTGAATTATCACAGGCCGCCGAGGCTTTGGAAGACATGGAAGTCCCGCTCCTCGCAGTGCAGTTGGGATTGGCGGGTGATTCAGGGCAGTTGGCTGATGTCGCGATTACCAATTTCCCGGAACAGTTGGTGGTAAATAAGAAAAATGATTTGATCGCCAAAGCAACCATGGTCACCCGTGGCTATGTGAACCAGGATGTAAAGGTCGAGCTCGTTGTTTCAGATGAAACTGGCATCGAGCAAATCGTAGCCACGGAGATCTTCCGGCCGACCAATCCGTTTGAGGAAACGAATGTTGAGTTAAAGTATCGTCCCACGGAACCGGGTGAGTTTCGAATTAAAGTGCGGGCAGTGCCTATGCCGGACGAAAAAGCTGTGAGGAATAATGAATTGGATGGATTTCTCACGGTGCGTGACCAGGGGATGCGAGTGCTGTTTGTGAACGGAGCGTTGGGCAATGAGCAACGATTTTTAAGATACTCGCTACCGGCACTCGATTTTGTAGACATGGACTTTGTTCCCATCTATCCAAGTGAGAATGCGAGACGTCAATGGCCGTTGAAAACGCTGGAGTCTGAATTTCGCGATCCAAAAAAATATGACGTTTTTATTCTTTGCAATGTTGATGCGACGTCGCTGAGTACCGCGAGTTGGGAAGCGTTGGCGGAGGCAGTGGGTGGCGGCAAAGGTTTGTTGATGCTTGGGGGAACGCACAGTTTTGGAGCCGGTCAGTATTTTAAAACAGCGCTTGCTGATTTGTTGCCCATTAAGATGGATGCCCGAGAGCGACAGGAATTCGATCAAGATATTCGTCGAGAGCTTCACATTAATTCGCCGTTTAAATTGAAGCCGGTTCGGAATGATTTTTTAACCCGTATTTCCGATGTGGAAAGTTACAAAAAAGCCTGGTCGGATCTTCCGCCGCTCGTTGGTGCGAATCGTATCTCAGTAAAAGAAACAGCCACGGTTTATCTCGTTAGTGACGATGATGCAAACCGACCGATCATGGCGAGTGCGACGGTAGGTGGGCGCGTGCTAGTGTTTGCCGGAGATTCTACCTGGCGTTGGAGACGGCTCGGTTTCGAGGCTGAGTATAACCGGTTTTGGAGGCAGGTTGTGTTGTGGTTAGCGTTTTGGGACGCTCGCAACGATGAAGCCGTTTCGATCGAATTGCCAAAACGAAGATTCAATGCGAAGTCGCTCGTGAAGTTTGGAGTGGTCGTTAAATCGATTGCCGGAGAGATTGTTGAGGATGTTGATTTTGACGCTAAACTGATTTTGCCTTCCGGTGAGGAGAAGTTGATTTCGATTACTAAGTCTGGAGATAGTTTTCAGTCCGTATTGGAACCCGAGTTGCTCGCCGAGGCAGGATTGTATCAGGTGCAAGTCGCCGCGAATCGCAATGGGATTGCGGTGGGAGAATCTGCTCGTGAATTCGTGGTGATGGATCGCGATAAGGAAAAGGCCAATCCAGTTGCCAATCCGGAGCAAATGAAGCGTTTGGCAGATCAAACATTTGGCGGTAGGGCGATTAACCCCGAGGACCTTAGTGAAATTCTCGATGAATATATCAACAATCC
>CALKCK010000044.1 GCA_938083195.1 uncultured Pirellulaceae bacterium
TGCAGATTTGGCAGCAGGTGAACCCAAAACGGTGCAAAGTGGTGCAGATTTGGCAGCAGCGTGCCAAAGCACGTTGGAGCTTGAAACGAAAAAAGCCTCGACGATTGCCGAGGCTTTTCTCAAATGTGCTCCAGTAGACTCGCTGATGCAAATCTTAAAAGCTCCCCCGGTAGGGCTCGAACCTACGACAAACGGATTAACAGTCCGTTGCTCTACCAACTGAGCTACAGGGGATCACGCAAAAGCGAACCGAAGTCTGCTTTGCAGGTTGGTAAGTTTAGAAAATGTGATTTCGATGGGCAAGGCCGTTTCGAGGCAATTTTCTCGCAATTCTGCATTTCTCGATCACAAAGCCAATCGATCCGTTGAATCCAACAAGATCGGAACCTCCTAATACCCGTGTGGGGTGAATTACCGACCACTTGAATACCGTTCCATTATCGCCCTTGTCGTCGCCTAACGAAGATGAACTTGCCGCAGGGGTAGGCCGAATCGGTTTTTGTCGCCATTTCACCGCTGAAATCATGATCCCGTGGAAGGGTCATGCTAATTCAGATTCGGAGGATTCGCGAAATCGATAGCCAACTCCTCGGACGGTTTGGACCATGTCAGCTTGATTTCCAAGTTTTTTCCTCAGTGAGCGAATATGAACATCGATGGTTCGTTCCAGAACCAGTGTGTCGGCGCCGAGCGCGGAGTCGATTAGTTCAGAGCGGTCAAAGGCACGTCCAGGGTTGCGAATCAGCGTATCGAGCAATCGGAATTCGCTGGGTGTTAACTCCATCGCTGCATCATTTACCCAAGCTCGATGTTTGACGCGGTCGACGCGAATTGACCCCTTAACGACCATATCATCGCCAGGTCCATTGACGCGTTCGCGTCGGCGAAGCAATGATTTAACCCGTTCTTGCAAAACACGAACGCTAAAAGGTTTGACGACATAGTCGTCAGCGCCCGTCGAAAATCCGATCAATTGATCGGATTCTTCTGACTTCGCGGTCAACATCATGATCGGTGTATCTCGTGTTTCTGCCTCGGACCGGAGTTTGCGACAGACTTCAATTCCGTCGATAACCGGAATCATTAAATCAAGCATGATAAGATCTGGAGATTTAGAACGGGCCTGATTTATGGCTTCCAGGCCATCATAGGCACAGATGACTTGGTAACCAGCCGTTGAAAAGTTGTACTCGAGAACGCTGGCGAGCGAGCGGTCATCTTCGACAATTAAGAGTTTCTTTTTAGACATAGTGGGCCGGGAGAAATTAGCAGGTAAAGAAGAGATTTGCATTTGAGTCGGTAAAAATATCGGTTTAATTTTAGAGTCTCCCTAGTATCCATTTTTGAAAAAACGAAGTCAATGAAGCTTAAGCAGGTTCCGCGATTTTGCCTTGGGATTGAGGTTTTTTAATGTGGTCGGTTTGGCCTAGATAAGTGTGCTTTGGTGAGTAGTTCGTGGCGATGTCGAATAATATCACCATCAACCAAATAAATTACATCTTCCGCGATATTTTCGGCATGATCGGCTATTCGTTCAAGATGGCGAGAGGCGGAAAAGCAGTGGAGAGCTGGCACGACGAGATCTGAATCCTGACGCATGAGTGTCTGAAGTTCTTCAATTACCGATAAGTTGTAGGCATCCACCGAGGCGTCCAATTGAATGACTTTTTTCGCCAAATCGACGTTCGACTCAACAAAAGCATCGAGTGCTAAGCGCACCATCATGGTTGATTGGCGGACCATGTCGGTCAGTTGCTCGGGAATTGGGAAAAACGGATGTTCGTGCATGCATTGGGCTCGTTCGGCAATATTGCATCCCAAATCGGCGATTCGTTCCAGATCAGAGTTGATTTTCAATACTGTGGTGATGCGGCGAAGATCCGTCGCCACCGGTTGATGGAGGGCCAATATTTTGAGGCATTCTTCTTCAATCTCAACTTCCGTCTGGTTTACTTCGTGATCAGTTTCAATCACTTCGATTGCCAATTCGACCTTTTGTTCACAGAGCGCGCGAACGGCTTTGTCGACCATCTGCTCAACGACCCCGAATAGTGACATTAAACGATTGTGAATGACTTCAATGTCTTTTAAAAAGTGTTTTGACATGGATTTTTTACTTTATAAATTTCTAAATGGCGAACCGCAGGACATTAAATTTATCTTGGCAATGTGCATCATGATCCTAGCCAAATTTACCGGTGACGTAATCTTCCGTTTGTTGTTTCCGGGGGCGGGTGAAAACATCTTCTGTAGCGCCTTCTTCGACGATTTTGCCGTCAAAGAAGAAAGCAGTTCGGTCGCTGCACCGTGCAGCCTGTTGCATGTTGTGGGTAACAATTACGATCGTGAATTGTTCTCTCAGTTCAAAAATAAGATCTTCAATTCTCGCAGTCGATGCAGGGTCGAGTGCAGAGCAGGGTTCGTCCATCAGCAGGATTTCAGGACCTGTGGCGATTGCTCTGGCGATGCATAGTCGTTGTTGCTGACCACCTGAAAGTCCAAGGGCGGAGCGTTTGAGCCGATCTTTAACTTCGTCCCAAAGTGCCGCTTTTTTTAGGGACCACTCGACCAAGTCAGATAATTCTGACCTTGAGGTTTTGTAGTGTAGGCGGACACCGTAGGCTACGTTATCGAAGATTGATTTTGGAAACGGGTTAGCTTTCTGGAATACCATTCCTACCTGTCTTCGAAGGTCAACCACGTCGGTACTACGAGTTAAAATATTTCGCCCTCCTACGTTCAGGCTGCCGGTCGCGCGGGCAATCGGTACGATGTCGTTCATCCGGTTGCACCATTTCAGCAAGGTGCTTTTTCCGCAACCGCTAGGCCCGATAAACGCCGTTACTTTTTGATTGGGGATCTTTAAATTGAGATCATGCAAGGCCTGAAAGCTGCCGTAAAATGCATTGAACCCAGTGATGTCGATCGCAATGGATTCGTTTTCTGCGGGAGTTTCCAGCGTGGCTGTGGAGGCTTGAGCAATGGTGTTGCTTAAAATGGATCGGCTTTGATTCATTCGTGTTGAGGAAGCTAGGTTTGACATTGGAAGTCCGAGCTTAATTTGAAGGGAGGTTGCGGGTTAGCTTAATTTTTTCTCGTAGCGGTAGCGGATGAAGATCGCGAGCGAATTCATCAACAGTAAGAAGGCAAGTAAAACGATAATGGCAGCGGCGGCCAGATGTTCGAAGCCCTGGTTTTCATCGCCTGCCCATTTGAAAATCGTAACGGGAAGGACAGGGGTTTTGTCCATCAGGCTGGATAAGTGATTGGTTGTGCCGAGCACGCCTCCCATCACCGCCAAGAGAGGTGCGGCTTCGCCGATGGCTCGGCTCATTGCGAGAATTGCGCCTGTCATAATCCCCGGTGTTGCCGATGGCAGGACGGCACTGCGAACGACTTGCCAGCGAGTCGCTCCCATCCCAAAAGCAGCTTCTCGTAGTGTTTGAGGAACTCCTCGAATCGCCTCTTGGGAGGCAATGATCACGATGGGCAGAATCACCAAAGCCAGCGTGAGCGCTGCCGATAAAACGCTTTTGCTGAACGGCAGGTGCAGATGGAAGAATGAATTCTCGCGGAAAATCGAGGCAGATGCTCGTTTGTTGGGGTCGGGTGAGTCAGCGAATACCGATTGCGCCAGGATTGTAGGATTTGTTGGAATTGGTTCCGATTTACTTAGCACATTCAGGCTGAACGTATCCCCAGCAGAGTTGGAGACCGTGATGGGGTCAATGATTTTTGCGAATTGGCTGTAGGTAGCTTCGGCAGGAAAAACAAATGGTTCCCCGCCAATGGTTTTAGCCTCGTATACCTCGTTGCCATTCCGATTGCTCAATTTAGCCTCGGTTCCAAGAAGGACCGTTTCGTTAACTTGATTCGCGTACTCGGATTTTTCGGTCGAGGCTGAAACGACATTCAGTTTGAATTTATCGCCATTGATTTTGCTCGCAATTTGTCCCTGTTTAATTTTGATAACTGGCTGGATTAGAGGTACTGCTGGAAATCGAACGTAATTGCCACCTAGTGTTTTGGTTTGGTAAAAGTAAGTCGCCCCGATTTCATAATCAGGCTGATCGTTGACACGGATCGGACTGAAGGCTCCGAACATGTAAACGAATGCAGTTAAACCCAAAATTCCGTAAACGATCGAGGGAACCCCTGCGAGGTTATTAATGTTGAGCTGGACGAGTCCATGAAATATTCTTAGCAGACGGCCTTTGGGTTTAAACTCTTCCAGAAAAATCGCTGTTCCAACGCCGATCGGCAGTGCGACTAACCCGCAAATCGAACAGATAACCAGAGAACCTAGAATCGCCTGTCCAATGCCGGATTCTTCCGGGTTGTTTTCACGGTGGCTTCCCGCGAGCATTTCAAAACTTAGCCAGTTGCCGCCGGTTGAAAAAATAGCAACCAACAACGTTGCCAGTACGACGATCGCGAGACTTGAAACCAACAGGCAGATGACCGAGAACGAGTTGTTGAACAACTTTCTTCGAGCCACACTGCGGTGCTTGCGAGGTTGAGCGACGGAATCCTTCATCAGTCGTAGACCTCCCGGTATTTCATCCGAATAATTTGGCCGACCAAAGTGATTCCAAATGTGCTCAGGAACAAGACGGCAGCAACGGCATAGATGGAGAAATAGCTAAGCGTTCCGGGTACCACCGATTCGCTTTTAAACGTCTCGACGATAAAGCCGGTCATTGTTTGCGACGGCATACGCGGGTCGAGTGTCAGTGTTGGGGTGCTTCCGGCGGCTAATGCAACCACCATCGTTTCACCAATCGCTCTCGCTAAGGCAAGTAAAAATGCTGAGATGATTCCTGAAAGTGCTGCGGGAACTACGACCTTGAGGGTGACTTCCAGACGGTTCGCACCCAATCCATACGCTCCTTCGCGAAGTCGATTGGGAACAGCTCGGAGTGCATCCTCCGCCAGAGATGCGACCAAGGGAATACACAAGATGCCAACTGCGATTCCGGCGGAGGTTGCGTTAAAAGTTTTGAAATCGCCGAGGGGTTCCAGCATATAGGGAGTAATGAATTTAACCGCAAAGAAACCAAGCACTACCGTTGGAATTCCCGCAAGAATTTCAAGGGTTGGTTTGAGGAGGGATCGGGTTCGTTTTGAGGCATATTCACTGAGGTAAATTGCGGAAACCAAACCCATTGGCAGTGCGAGCATCATCGCAATTCCAGTGATGCGAAGTGTGCCCGATAAAAGCGGCCAGATGCCGTAGCTGAGCTCGCCCTGCGTCTGTCCAACCGTCCATTTGGTGCCGGTTAAAAACTTCCAGATCTCAATCTTGTCGTCCGAGAAAAAACCCCAGGATTCAACCACCAGCATCAAGATGATTCCGATGGTAGTGAACACTGAGACTAGCGCACAAAACACAAGCCCGGTCACAACCACAGCCTGCCAACGCTTACTGGCCGCAGATGAACGCGGGCGCAGTTTTCCACGCGGCGATACAGCATCGCCTAGTAGTTCGCCTTGGCCGGCCGAGGTGTTGTTCATAAACGGACTTTCCTGTGTTCAATAAGCTTGGTGCAGAAGCGTTATTCGATCCCCGAATTGGTAAGCTACTTAGGTAAGTTCGCTTCGGTGTAAACTTCAGTGACTGGGCCTTCTCGCTTATTGCCTTCAGCGTCTAGGTAATGAGAACCAGGGAGGTCTTTCATGATGCGTGCTTTCGCTGATTCATAAATGTCAGCGGGGAGCGGCACGTAGCTGGCGTCTTTAACGATTTCGACGATGTTCTGGAGATAATAATCAACGAATTCTTTGACTTCGGCTCGTTGGTAAGACTCCGAGTTGACGTAGATAAACAGAGGACGACTAAAGGGTGCGTATTCTCCTGACTCGATCGAAGCCATGCTCGGTGCAACTGATTTAGTTGAAATGGGATTCACAATTGAAACTGCTTTTAATTCATCCTTGTTCGCGTCGTAGTACGAGAATCCGAAAAATCCGATTGCGAACTTGTCACCTTTTACGCCGGTAACCAGTGCTTTGTCATCTTCGCTCAGCATTGTCTGTTCGTCGGCACGAAGTCCTTTGCCATCTTTTTTGCCAATCACTTCAACAAAGTAGTCGTGCGTTCCCGAGGCAATTCCCGGAGCGTAAATGGAAATTTGCTTATCAGGCCAAGTGTCGTTGACGTCTTTCCAGGTTTTCGCGGCGGTGTCTTCCCGAAAGATTTGCTTAAGTTGCTCAACCGTCAACTCATCGACGAAATCATTTTCCTTGTTAACAACAATGGTAAGGCCGTCGTAGGCGACGGGTATTTCGTAGAAGTTAATGCCAGTTGATTTGCAAACTTCTAATTCTTTTTGCTTGATGGGTCGGGATGCATCAGAGACGTCACACTCTTTGGCACCAAGTGCTTTAAATCCATTGCCGGTACCTTGCCCGCTAACAGAGATATTGACGTTTGGAAAACTACCGTTGAATTTTTCTTTAGCGCGGTTGGAAATGGGTTCAACCGTGCTTGAGCCTTCGATCGTGATATTCCCTGAAAGGCTTGAGTTATCACCGTAATCCAAGCCTGGCGTTGTTTTGGTACTCGAATTCTCAGCTGTTTTCGGTGAGCCGCAGCCTGCAGCGAGGGCAAATAACGAGGTGAGAATAACTAAGTTCAGAATGGTTCGAATCATCCGTCTTTCCGATTAAAGGTTGGGTGTGTTTGAGGTATTTCTGAGATTGATCTCGGTTTGTTAGCGGAAAAGGTAACAAGCAAAGTTAAAGTGTTGGTTAGGGTTTCTTAATATTCGAAATTCTTCACGTTGCGTTAACATTTGGCGGTTGAATGGGCCTTCCAAAGGTCAGGGGCAAGGTTGAAGAATTGGCGATCCGCGACGTGGGGAAAGATCTTGATTTCCTTCGGCGGCGACGAACTGCGTTAGTTTTTTCGAGGCGTTGGTGTCCGTTCATTTTTGGTACAATGACCGCAGACACTGAAACAGACGATTCGTCTGTTTTCATTTGCTTGGACAAGTGTTAAGGGGAATTAATGAAAGTCCTGGTTCGCCGGTAGATTGTGTTGAAAATAGGATTGCCCTGAGATTCGCTGACGTTGAAAACCATTGGCCATGCACCGAGCGAAAGTTTCGGATGGGCGCCAGAAACCTCGATTGAAAACGTAAACTAAATGTATTTTAAACCTCTAGTTATTTCGGCGTTGAGTTCGACACGCCGATTGTCAGTCATGGTTTTATTAGGTTTCTTGTTTTGCCTGTTGCCCGTTACCGCATTCGCGGGTGGGGGACCTGAGAACTTAATTCTAATCGTCAATGCCGATTCAGCTTCTTCGAAATTACTGGCGAATCACTACATCCATGGTCGGGGAATCCCTCAAAGTAATGTTATTTATTTGGCCGACGTTCCCGACCGTGAGATAATTAAATGGCCACAGTTCAAAACACAGATTTTGGAACCGTTGTTGAATGAGATTAAGCGTCGAAAATTGGTTGGACAGATTGACTACGTGGTTTACTCTTCAGATTTTCCAACGACGATCATTATTAATGAACATCGAGCTAAGCTGTTGGAAATGCTAAAGGAGCAAGGGCAGGAAAACGTTCCTCCGCAACTCTTCAACCCCAACGCATCCATCACCTCTCTTACGTTTTTTGCTGGTGCGGCTTTGCGAGAGCAACCGGCCTATATGTTGCTGGAATCAAATCGATACTATCGTCAAGTCGCTGAAAAATTGCTTCGAACGCCGTTTTCGGGCGAACGACAATCTGAATTTGAGGCTGTCATTCATATGATTAAATCCAAGCAGGAGCAGGATTATCAAAAAGCAATTACTAAACTCGGCGAATTCAGGAAAAGCAATCCATCGCAGTTGGCCATTAGTTATTGGCTGGCAAAATTCTATGGAAAGCTAGGCGATGCCCCCAACGCAACTAAGTGGCTAATCCTCGCGTTGCGGCAGGGGTGGTGCTTCCAACAGCACACCCAGTCTGATTTAGCGTTTGAGCGAGTCAAAGATGATCCCCTGTTTCGCGGAATTGTTGACCGGATTCCCGAATTGCCGTTTGCCTTTGCTCCAACCCATGGGTTTAAAAACAATTACAAATGGGCTGCCAACGGGATGCTAAACAACGAGCGAGGTCAGGGGAATCAGTATTTCTTATCCACCATTTTATCGGTGACACGGAATTACGGTATCAATGAAAAACAGGCGGTTGAACAACTGCAGCGGTCGATCAAGGCCGATGGTACACAGCCAGAAGGAACGTTTTACTTCACTGACACCAAAGACGTTCGCTCGACTACTCGAAAGCCAAATTTTGCGTCTGCGGTGACTCAACTCGAGGCGATGGGCTTCGAGACAAAAATTGTGACTTCGGGAGTTCCAGTGAAAGCTCTTGATATCATTGGGCTTACCTGCGGCACGCCTGGGTTCAACTGGGCAGCCTCAGGTAGTCAAATTTTGCCGGGAGCTTTTTGTGACAACCTCACGAGTTTTGGCGGGATGTTTCATCGAGCTGGACAAACCAAGTGTAGTCAGTTTTTAAGATACGGAGCTGCCGGGAGTAGCGGTACCGTGGTAGAGCCATACGCGGTGCAGGCGAAATTTCCACATCCAATGATTCATGTGCATTACGCGCGTGGATGCTCATTGGCGGAAGCCTTTTATCAATCGGTGAGTGGCCCCTTTCAGACAATCGTAGTTGGCGATGCACTGTGTAGTCCGTGGGCGATCGAACCCGTGATTGAACTGACTCCCTCGAGTTTTAAAAAATCGGTAAACGGGGTGTTGAATCTTTCGATCAACGTTGAAAACTCGCCGGTCAAGGTCGGTGCGCTACTGTTTTATATCGACGGCCGACTGGTGCAGCAAATGCCCGTGTTGTCCGAAATGAAAATCGATACCCGCAAGCTGTCTGATGGTTACCATGAACTCAGGATCGTAGCGGTTGCTAACAATCTTGTTCAAACAACAGGAAGAGTGGTTCTTCCGGTGGTGGTTGATAACAATAGTCATTCTATTGAGTTACAGGTAAAGCAAACGGAGTATCGCGATACAGATGACATTCAGGTAATCGCAAAGGCTACGCTGGGGGAATCGATTGAGCTGCGACACAACGGTCGTACGTTGATGAAAAAGTCGGGCCAAAATGTTGAATTTACAGTGCCAGCGGAGTTGCTAGGCCGGGGGCCGGTTCGAATTCAGGCGGTCGCCATGGCTCAGGAATCTGCCGAGATTGCCAGTAACCCTGTTGAGTTAGTTATCCAAGGCGAACTCTCTGAAGTATTGCGAAATACCGAAACACCAAAAAAGAATTGAGGATGGCGGGTGGTTTTCGTCTGCATTGGGATTGTCTAGCTGAGTAGAGGTTGCGTTCCTCTGTTTTATTAAACGTCTTGTTAATGAGCGTTGTCGTTAGGGATCGCCGTGATCGCAATCCGATGCCGTTTTTAAAGGTAAGCGGACTTCGAAACAGCTTCCTTTTCCCAATTGGCTTTTTAGGTGTACCGAACCACCGTTGGCTTGCGCTAGATGTTTTACGATGGCCAGGCCCAGTCCAGTGCCCCCCATATCTCGAGACCTAGCTTTGTCGACTCGGTAGAAGCGTTCAAAAATGCGTTGTTGCTGGTCTTTGGCGATCCCAATTCCGGTATCTTTTACTTCGATTATCGCCAGGTCGTTCTTGACGTGACTCGCAATCGAGATGGAGCCATTTTCGGGGGTGTAGTGAATGGCGTTGACAACTAGGTTTTTGACGATTGTCTCAATCGACTTAATATCGGCGGCGGTGACTGGACTGGGGTGAGTCAGGTCTAGCTGGAAATCCAGTTTTCGCTCAACTGCTATTTCGACGAACTGGTCATAAGAAGCCTGGCAGACTCGGTTAATTTCAAACTCAGCAATGGTGAAGGTATCCTTTCCAGATTCTACTCGGGCAAGTTGGAGTAAATCGAGGATTTGCTGGTTCAGTAATTCTGCTTGAAATTCGATTTGTTCGACGAACTGCATGTTTTTGTTTTCGTCATGTAGTGCTCCGAGTCTCAATGTTTCGGAGTAGGCTTTGATCGAGGCGAGTGGTGTTTTCAATTCATGAGAAACATTAGCGACAAAGTCCTGTCGCATGGTTTCGAGTTGTCGTAATTCTGTGACATCGTGCAGGACGATAGCGACGCCTGGTTTGTCTTCATTGGCCAGCATGGATACACGGGCCTTGAGCGTTTTTTGTGGTCCTGAGATTGTCTTGAATTCCGTTTTGGAAAAAGTTCGCTGCAATTGAGTCTTTTCAATTGCCTGAGCAAGTTCTGGGATCCTCACGATCTCCAATAGCTTTTTCCCAAAGATTTCAGGGTGAGTTAGTTGGAGCATTCGACAGGCTGCTCCATTGGCCAGCATTACTTCGCCGGACGGTTTAACCGCGAGCACTCCTTCAATCATGCTCGAGAGCACCGCTTCCAGTCGTTGGCTGTTTTCGAGTAGATGTTGTTCACGTCGATTGAGTTCCGTTTGCATCTGTTGAAATGCTTCACTTAAGGCGCCCCATTCATCATCACGTCCTTGAGTTGTCAATGCTGTGTCGTATTTGCCAATCCCGATTTGCCGAGCGGCTTGCGCAAAAGTAGAAAGGGGCTGCATACTTCGCACTGAGAAAAGTGCCATCAGTGTGGAAGTGAGTAAGCTTAAGATTAGCGCAAGAATCCAAACGAACGTTTGGATTTCAAAAATCTCATGATTGATTTCGTAGCTCTCGCTGGCGACGCGAAGGTAGCAACCGATGTCTATGTTGGAATTGTCAAATTTCTGTACGCCGTACATCATATTGACGCCCAGCGTGTCACTGTATCTTTGAGTGAATCCCCATCGGTCTCTCTTTGCAATCAAAATTTCTTCACGACTACCGTGGGGGCCGATCTCTTGGGTTCCCTTAACTGAGTCAACGACGACCTGCCCATCAAAAGTGATGATCGTGAACCGCATATTGGTTAGCGTACCGATTCGTTTGAGATGCCCAGCAAGGGCCTCGTCATGGATGCCATTTTCAAGATCGACGATGTGTCCAGCAAGCACAAACGCAACGGATTGCATTTCGGCTTCGATGTCGTCAATTTTTTGATTTCGAACGATCTGCGAGAGCACGAGGATGAAGAGCCCAGCGGTAAGGAGGTGCAGAATAAAATATCCCAGCATTAATCGACGTGCTGCGCGTGTAAATCTCATCTAACGGTTCTTTTCAGGCTGTTGGGGGCGGGGTTTGCTTAGATTCCGTGATTTAGGTGGTTGCAAGTAATTCAGGGAAGATAAGCCCCAATAACTGGGTTTGTTGGCATTCTGTTCTAAAGGAAGCCGGGCGGGGGACGAAGTGATGAAATCGTATGAAAGTAAAAATTTGACGTTATTTACGGGGTGGTTCCTGTGAAAAGTGAAAAACTCGTGAATTTAATTTTGCCCCACTAGAAGTAGGGAAATCATCAATTAAGATTTCCAGTTCAAATCCACCACGAACCCCCATTGGTAGACCAAATGAGCACAATTGGCAAGCTATTCGGACGTTCGCCTTTCAGTCAAATTCAGCTTCATATGGAGCAGGTAAATAAGTGCATTGGCAAGATGTCCGAAGCACTGGACGCCGTCAAGGCTGGAAATTTTGAGAGCCTTGATCGACTCTCTAATGAAGTGTCTGAACTGGAGCACGAGGCTGACCAGATCAAGGCAGATATTCGAGAGCGATTGTTGAAGCGATTTTTCATGCCAATCGATCGATCTGAGGTTTTGGAAATCTTGTCGCTTCAGGATAGTCTTGCCGATACAGCCGAGGATGTTTGCAAAGTGCTCACGCTGAAGCCGCTGCCGTTCCCCGAAGACCTGGTCGAAGATTTCGACAAGTTTGTTGGATTTAACATTAAGGCGTGTGAAATTTGTGCGTCGATCATCAACCAGATGGACGAGTTGATCGAGTCTGGATTTGGTGGGATCGAAGCTGAACGAATTCGCGGGCTTGCGAAAGAGACTGCGTTGGCGGAGCACGAGGCAGACGTTGTGCAGTTGCAGTTGTTAAAAAAGATCTATGCTCACGACACAGATTTTTCGACGGGTGAGTTTCATCTTTGGATGCGAGTCACGCGGGTACTGAGCCGTTTGGCAAATGATTCTGAAAATCTTGCAAATCGGATTCTCAAAACTTTGAGTTTGAAATAAAGAGTTCTGCAAATTGTCAGAACAGTTTCGTTTTTATTTGGTGTTTGAAAATAATTTATCCTTTGATTTATATAGGGCCGTTTCGCCATCATGGGTGCTGAATATGTTTTAATCGGCTTGATTCTCGTTTGCGGTTTTTACGTTGCGTGGAACATTGGCGCCAATGATGTCGCCAACGCAATGGGAACCTCGGTGGGGTCGGGTGCGCTGACACTTCGCCGGGCCGTCATTCTCGCCGCGATCTTTGAATTTGCTGGTGCCTATATTGTTGGTTCAAATGTTGCAAAAACTGTGCGAAAGGGGATTTTTGATCCACTCGAAATCTCTAATATGTATCCGCCCAATGAGGCGCCCTTTATTTTAGCGTGCGGGATGATTGCGGCCTTGTTGGCAGCGGGAACGTGGTTGTTAATCGCGACATATATGTCCTGGCCGGTCTCGACGACCCATTCGATTGTCGGTGCTGTTGTCGGATTCGGCGCATTAGCGTTAGGGTTTGACGGTGTTCTGTGGGATAAAGTAGGCCTGATTAGTGCGGGATGGATCGTGTCGCCTTTGATATCAGCGGTCGTTGCCTACGTCGTGTTTGGGATCTTACTTAAGACTGTGTTTTATCAACGCGATCCAGTTGCTGCGGCGCGGCGCGTTGCGCCGAAACTCGTGTTTATTCTGATGTTCGTCATGACGGGACTGACCTCTTACAAAGGTCTCAAGCCACTTTGGAAAAACTGGGATATGAATCCGGAGGATCCCAGATTTGTACTTGTGGTCGTCACGGTTGCGGTGCTGTTGGGTATCATTGGATTTTTCGTCACGAAACTTTCATTGTCTAGAACGCAGCCAAGTCCTGCCGATACAAAATCTAAGAAAAATCCAGTGCTCGACGCGGACGTGTCGAGATCGCTCGCGAAGACCATTAAACACCTTCAGCGAGTTAGAAATAATTCAACCGATGAAATCCAAGATCGGGCAAGACAATTGCTGATAGATGTCGAGTCGCTTCAGGACAAAGCGTTGGACAATATCACGACCAATACCGATTCTGACGAGTTGCGGCAGGTTGAAAAAATATTCAGCGTGTTGCAAATCTTTACGGCGTGTTTGGTTGCTTTTGCCCATGGTTCAAATGATGTGGCCAATGCTATTGGTCCGCTCGCTGCTGCGTATCAGGCGGTATCTGAAAAGGCCATTATTGCGGAATCGACCACGGCTCCTTGGATGCTGTTACTCGGTGGAGTCGGAATTGTGATTGGATTGGCGACCTGGGGTTGGAAGGTAATCAAGACGGTTGGAGAAAAAATTACCGAGCTAACGCCAAGTCGTGGTTTTTCTGCCGAGTTTGCAGCGGCGATTACTATTTTGGGTGCTTCTGTATTGCCGATTGGCCTGCCAATTTCGACCACGCATACGCTGGTGGGTGCTGTTTTGGGAGTCGGTTTAGCGCGTGGAATCAATGCCTTGAATTTGAAAACAATGAGGAACATTGTTGCGGGGTGGGCAATTACCATTCCAGCCGGCGCGATCCTTTGCATGATTTTCTACTTTATCCTCAAGCTCATCTTCGTTGATTCTGGCTGGGCAGTGGGCGGCTAAGCTGCTCGAGGGGTGGGGCGAATGCCTTGTTGGAATTGTTAGCGTTAGAACGGATTAAGCAAAATCGTTCTTTCCATGTACCCCGTTGATCCGAATTGTCGTGTTTTGCAGAGGCCTCAACCTCAGTGCAGTTGATATCGCTCTAATTTCGCTGTACTTAAAGACCATTTCAGACCTATACTTACACAGCGGCGGCAACTCGCCAGCCAGTAAACACTAGCTCCTGAAATGAAGATGACACATTTGATTCAAATTAGAATCGCAGCCCTTTCTGCATTCCTTGTTTTTTCGGCTGCGCAAGCAGTGCACGTCGATGCTGCCATCGCAATCGTTCTAGCGCCTCAACAGGTAGGCACCGGAGTTGGCACCGACGCCAATCGCGAAGGCTACCGTGTTAAAGTACCCCTTCCCATCGATGGGCAGGCCAGTGCCGCGGTTCGGCAAACGCTTAAACGAATATCGGAAAAGACCAGTCCAGCGGCGCAGCGACGTAACCGACCGGTCGTTATTTTGGAGTTTGATACGCGTGGGGGGCAGACTGGTCGTGGGAGCGAACTGGAGGCGTGCATGGGTTTAGCACGCTACCTAAGAGATCCAGATTTAAATCGTCTGCAAACCGTTGCTTATATTCCTCAACGCCGTGACGGTCTCGGATGGGATAACGATGAATCAATGCCTAATGGCGGGCTTAACGGTCATGCGGTACTGGTCGCCATTGCAGCCAATCAAATTGCGATCGATCCAGATGCGGCGATTGGCAAAGCGGGAGTTGATGACAAAACGGCTGACGATCTCCATCGTGAAATTTATCGCAGCATTGCGTCGCAAGGGTTAACGACCCTGCCAGTTTCGGTTGCCCTCAGCATGCTTGAGCGAGACCAGGAACTCTACCGGGTGACCGATAACGAGGGAGCTGTTTCCTACGTTAACGGCAAAACATTGAAAGAAATGGAAGCTTCTGGAGAACCGATTACTGTTGTGACAGTAACTCCTCCGGGTAGTTTTAGTTTGTTAACTGGCAAGGAACTTCAGGATTTTGGTTTAGTTCGGTTGTTGCCAGAATCGCGAGCGGAATTGGCTCGGGAATTGGACTTGGATCCAAGTGTTCTTCAGGGGGACCCCGGAAGCGACGGGAAGTGGAAACCGTTGTTGGTAACGTTGCCACCGTTTATCGACAGTCGGACGGCAACTTGGGTGACAAGGTCACTGAAGCAGCAGTTGGGGGGGAAGGAGGTGAACTTAGTCATCTTTAATCTCGGCGATAATTTAGGAGAGGAGGAGGCTTGTTTGCGAATAGGCCGATTGATTGCCAGTTATGATCCGGATGAAGTGCGAACGGTTGCGTTTCTGGAAAGCTCGGTGCGCGGGCCGGCGGGTGTAATTGCTTTGGCTTGTAATCAGTTAATCATGAGTGAGGACTCTCGACTCGGAGGAGACTATGGGCAGAGCGAGGTCATGAATGAAAATGAACTCGCCGGATTTCGTGAGGAAGTCAAGCGGTTAGCCGAGGATAAAGAATCGGATTGGTCGATGTTGCAGCAGATGCTAGAGCCGAGTTTAGTGGTGACGCGGTATCGCCATCAAAAAACGGGGCAGATTCGATTGTTGTGTAACGCTGAATTTGAGCGAATCGAAGACCCCGATCAGTGGGCGGCATTGGGGCCGATAGGAAGTCCCGAGGGAATTAGTCCAATCACTGCAGAACAAAATGGGTTAGCTAGAACGATCGTATCCAATGTCGAACAAGTCAAATTGTTTTATCAGCTCGATGAGACAATCCCTAGTTTAGCTCCGTCGAAGGTTGATCGTCGGATTGCCAAGTTTGCGGAATTCTTGTCATCCCCGTTTGTTTCTCCGTTTCTCTTGTTTGGGGCAATGTTCTTTTTGTCGACAGAGTTGTCCGCGCCGGGTCTGGGCGTACCGGGGTTTTTAGCTGTGCTTTGTTTTGGGTTGTTCTTTTGGAGTCAGAGTTTAGATGGGAATGCTGATTGGCTGGAAGTGATCATGTTCGTTATTGGCGCGATTTTCATTGTGATGGAAATCTTTGTAATACCGGGATTTGGATTGTTTGGGATTGGCGGGATCGTGCTGGTTTTCAGTTCACTGGTGCTTGCGTCTCAGTCGTTTCTTGTCCCCCGATCGCTGAATGAGGTTGTGGAAATGACGTATTCCTTTGTTCCGGTAATCGGAGCGGGGTTTGGAGTTTTGACGGCTGGCATCGTGCTGCGTAACTTGATTCCGAGAACGCCAATGCTGCGACGCATGATTCTTCAGCCACGCAAGTTTGTTGATACGGGACTCGGCGGGCGCACAGATCCCGAGGCGATTGTGGATTGGAGTTACCTCATGGGGCTCTCGGGCGAAACGGCTACTCGTTTAAATCCGTCTGGAAAAGCAAGGATTCAAGGAAGAGTTTACGATGTGATTTCTAATGGCCAAATGTTGGAACAGGGCCAGAGAGTCGAAGTAATCGAGGCAATCGGCAACCGAATTGTGGTTACGGCAAGGCCCGACGTAAACTCAAACTAAAAAAACGTTCGGACGGATGAGGCAGCTACTTTGATTCGCTAGAATTCATGGCTTAGCGAACGTATGATAGTAGTCAAAGCACATTTATTTTTTAAGTTGATCGAATGATCTATTGGGCCTTCTTGTTATTAGCCATCGGTTTGTTTGCCGTTGTTCTCGAACTGTTCGTTCCTTCGGCGGGTATTCTGGGGATTGTCGCTGGAATTTTAATCGTGACTTCCGTTGTTCTGGGATTTATGGAGAGTGTGAGCTACGGTGTCCTTCTTTTGACTGCTGCAATCGTGACGATTCCGGGACTCTTAGCGCTGATGGTAAAAGTATGGCCTTACACGCCTCTTGGAAAACGCATTCTTTTAAAAGACTTAAAGCCAGAAGATGTTCTTCCCAACTACACTGAGAACAAAGAGCAAAAGGAGCGTCTCGAGGGACAGTTGGGAATCGCCCAGACAAAAATGCTGCCCAGTGGGATTGTGTTGGTCAATGGCGAAAAATTGGATGCGGTTAGCGAAGGTTTTGCGGTGGACGAAGGGGATTCGATTCGAGTGATTTCGGTTCGTGGGAATCACGTTTATGTAGAGCCGTATGACGGAGAGGTCGATGCTCAAGACGAGTTGCCTCCCCGTGACCTCGATATCCTTTCCCGACCAATTGAGGAACTTGGAATCGATCCGCTCGATAATCCGCTCGATTGATCTAAGAAACAGACATTTGGACGTGATTTCAATTTTTGCTTACAAAATTTGTTATGCTTGAATGTGTCTTGGCGTTCAAAGGGCATTGATAGTTGTATTGGAGATTTAGTTTGAATCGTTTTTTGTATACGCTCACATGGGCTTTGCTTTTATGCGTTGTTTCAAGTTCCTCTGCACAGACAGAAAAACAAACGTCTCTTTCCAAACGCCTTCAGGCAGAGCCAGTTGAACAGTTAGTGAATGATGCTGTTAAATTTGGAGATGCGCAACGCGGGGCGATTGCTTTTTATCAACCGGCGATGAATTGCGCTCGATGTCATGAGGCTTCTGGGAGTGGGCGGAGTTTAGGGCCTCAGTTGTCAGAAAAACGAACAGTAGATACTGCCCACCTGATTGAGTCGGTCCTCAATCCATCGGCCAAAATCAACGAAGGTTTTGAGACGATGAAGGTCTTGCTGGCCGATGGCCGACTGGTTTCTGGAATCTTAGCGAGCGAAACCGACGAGCGGTTGTTTTTAGATCAAATCGAACAACCCGATAAACCATTAGAAATTTCAAAGGCCGATGCCGATGATTGGTCGAAAACAAAAACTTCGACGATGCCGGTTGATTTAGTAAATCAGCTCGTCGACCGTCAGCAGTTTCTGGATCTAATTGCCTACCTGACTGAGATTGCAGCCAACGGTGCAGGGCGGGCGTCTGAATTGAGACCAGCAGGTTCGATTGCACTAACGCCGTTGCCTGAATACGAGGAACGAATTGATCACGCTGGCCTGCTTACCAGTCTCGATGCTTCCAGTTTTGCACGTGGCCAGGAAACTTATCGCCTACGCTGTGCCAGTTGTCACGGTACCGTGGCTGAGGAGGGTTCGATGCCGACTTCTCTTCGATTTGCCTCGGGGAAGTTTAAGCACGGAAATCAGCCCCTTGTGATGTACAACACGTTAACGCATGGATTTGGCATGATGAATCCGCAGCGTTGGATGGTGCCGCAACAGAAATACGAAGTGCTTCACTTCATTCGTGAACACTTTTTGAAAGATCACAATCCTTCTGAATATTTTGAAATAACAGATGACTATCTCGCTTCGCTACCTGCCGGTAACACGCGGGGCCCCAAGCCTGTGGTATCGACTCCTTGGACTTTGATGGATTATGGGCCGAGTTTAAATAACACCATCGAGGTTTCCAAAGATGGCTCGAATATCGCACAGAAGGGGATTGCGGTTAGGCTCGATGCCGGCCCTGGTGGTGTCGAGTCGGGAAGCCACTGGATGATGTACGAACATGACACAATGCGGATGGCAGGAGCTTGGAGTGGGAAATTTATTGACTGGGAAGGGATTCACTTTAATGGCACTCACGGAAGGCATCCAAAGATTGCTGGTGAGTTACACGTGGCCAACCCGACGGGACCGGGTTGGGCGAACCCTCAAGCATTAAAAGACGAGTCCCCGGCGAAGCGTTTCGAAGATGATCGCGTGGTGGGGCGAGACGGAAAACACTACGGCCCCTTGCCTTCCTCTTGGGCAAAGTACCTGGGGATGTACCGGTTTGGTAAACAGACGATTCTGAAATATCGCGTTGCGGAAACGGAAATACTGGAGTCACCCGGTCTTGAATTTGTGGCAGGGCAGCCGATTTACACGCGGCGTTTTGAAATTGGGCGTCGAGATCGAGATCTGACTATTCAAATAGCGAAGCACAAGGGAATAGCGAAGCACAAGGTTTTACTGAAAAAGGGAGCATCGTCGGAAAATATAGCTTTTGTTTTTCCAGAGGGTGCGGAGGTAAATAAGAGTTCCTCGAGTCCATCAGAAAACGGCGAACTCGTATTTGACGGGAATAAATTTGCGGAGATCAAGACAGCTAAACAGTTTGACTTAGCCCGTCAGGATTATTCAATCCTGGTGCGATTGAAAACGCGACAGGATGGAACCATCCTTGCAAAAACAAAAAAACAAGACCAATGGCTTGCTCAGGGTAAAACATTTTTCCTTCGTGGCGGGCGGCCTAGCCTCGATGTTGGCTGGGTTGGAGAGGTTACCGCGAATCGAGCCGTCAACGACGGAAAATGGCATGACGTTGGATTGACTTGGAATGCCAAAACAAAACGCGCTGATTTTTATATCGACGGTAAACCCGCTGGTGGTGGAACGCTGGGTGGGGTTGAACCTCTAGCAAATTCAGTTATTCGTTTTGGATTTACCAACGATAATTTCCCTTCAAAGTCGGCGTTTCAAGGTGAAATGCAAAGCTTGCGGTTTTATCAGCGGCGATTGTCAGCGGAAGAACTGGCTAATCAGGACGCGATTAAACCAGAGAAATTGATTGGTGTTTGGGATCAGCAAGAGGGGAGTGAATTCCCCGAGGCTACGGGGCAGAAAAAATTGTCAGCGATCGTGATGGGGGCGGCGGAAAAGATCGCACCCGCGCGAGGCCTCTTGGTCGGTACGTCGCTCAGCGAAGCGGTCTGGTATTCGGATGATGATGGCAATATAAGGCTTACTATTCCTGCTGGTGAACCGATAAAATTTGTTGTTACTCAAGCGCCGTTAAGTACTGCAGAGCAGGCGGCAGAAATTGAAGGCAAACTCGCTGAGATCCAAAAGCCAGTTAATCTGTCCGCTTTGACGCAGGGTGGGCCTGCCAATTACCCGGAGAAATTGACGGCACCGGTTTTGCGTGGAGATGACGCTTCTCCGTTTGCCGTCGACGTCTTTCAGCGCCCGACCAACAATCCGTGGAATTGTCAGCTTCGATTGACGGGCCTCGACTTTTTACCCGATGGCGATACTGTGATTGTCGCCGCATGGGATGGTTCGGTTTGGAGGGTGACAGGCCTTGGTGAGCTGGCTAAGCCAGGCGCCAAGCAGCAGCTTCAGTGGCAACGTATTGCATCAGGCTTGTTCCAACCGCTTGGTGTAAAGTACGTGAATCAGAAGATTTATGTGACTTGTCGTGATCAGATTGTGATTTTGCACGATCTCAATGGAGACTACGAAGCGGACTGGTATGAGAATTTCAATAGTGACCATCAGGTGACTGAGCATTTCCATGAATTCGCGATGGGTCTCCAAGCCGATGAAGCCGGTAATTTTTACTACGCCAAATCAGCTCGCCACGCCAAGAAAGCAGTGGTGCCGCATCATGGAACTTTATTGAAAATCAGCCCTGACGGCGCGACGACTGAGATTATTGCCAACGGTTTCAGGGCGGCGAATGGTGTCTGCCTGAATCCTGATGGGTCGTTTGTTGTGACTGATCAGGAGGGACACTGGAACCCAAAAAATAGAATTAACTGGGTCAAGCCGGGTCAGTTTTACGGGAATATGTTCGGCTATCACGATGTGACTGATTCATCCGATGAGGCCATGTCCGACCCGTTGTGCTGGATTACCAACTCATTTGATCGCTCGCCGTCGGAACTGTTGTGGGTAGATAGCGACCAATGGGGGCCTCTCAATGGGGCACTGTTAAATTTTTCTTATGGCTATGGAAAAATTTATGTCGTGCCGCACGAAGAAGTTGATGGTCAGATGCAGGGAGGCATGTGTGAGTTTCCAATATCGCAATTTCCAACCGGCGTCATGCGGGGGAGATTTAGCCCCGACGACGGCCAGTTGTACTGTTGCGGGATGTTTGCCTGGGCCGGCAGTCAGCATCAACCGGGAGGTTTCTACCGAGTTCGCTACACTGGAAAACCACTGCATTTGCCGGTCGGACTTAATGCAACTCGGTCTGGTGTCAAAATACGATTGTCTGGTGCGGTGGATGCTGAATCAGCGACGGACGTATCCAACTATTCGGTCAATACCTGGGATCTAAAGCGAACGGCGAATTATGGTTCTAAACATTACAATGAAAAACGATTAACCGTGAAAAGTGCAACGTTGTCAGATGACGGAACAACAGTGTTCCTTGAAATCCCCGATCAGCAATTGACTTGGGGAATGGAAATTAATTACGCGTTGAAGGCAACCGATGGGAAACCGGTTCGGGGTAAAATCCACAACTCGATCTACAAATTTGGCGACGGGGAGTAAAAGCGGGCGAGCAATTGAGCCATTCCAAATTTTCGATTCGGAGAAACAACAACCCCACCCCTGACGTATTCCGCCGCTGGCGTAATTTTAGTGTTGGCGTCGCAGACTAGCTTGTTGATGGCCAATTAACCCTTCAATTTCAGCCAGTCGCGCGGTGTCCTGGACAAGCGAATCGGGGACATCGGATAGCTGTAGGTAAGTCCGAACCCGCGTGTAGGTGAATACATTTAGTCCAGCGCTCCAGCGGGCTGTTCCTGCTGTTGGGAGTGTGTGGTTGGGGCCGACTCCGTAATCCCCAAAGACTTCGGCTGACTGATGGCCGATGAAAATACAGCCAGCATGTTTAATTTGAGAAGCTATGGATTCGGCATCAAGACAATGGAGTTCTAGGTGCTCTGGTGCGAGCACATTGCAAATATCAATCGCTTGCTGGAGCGACTCAACAATGATCGCTCCGCCATTTTGAATCGCTTGTTGAGCGATTTTACCAGTCGGCAATGCCGTCAGTTGAACTTGAATTTGTGCGTTGACTTTATCGGCCATCTCTCGCGAAGTGGTGATCATAAAAGGGCGGGCGTCGATGTCGTGCTCAGCCTGAGCCAAGAGATCAGCCGCAATCGTCTCTGGCTCTCCAGTTTCGTCGGTTACCAGAACTAGTTCGGATGGCCCAGCGAGCATGTCAATCCCACAATCGCCATTGACGATTTTCTTGGCAGCGGTGACCCATCGATTGCCTGGCCCTGCGATCAGATCGCACTTTTCAAACCCTTCGAATCCATAGGCCAGTGCGGCCACAGCGTGGGCGCCTCCGATCGCTAGAACCTGATTGGCTCCAGCAATGAATGCCGTTGCGAGCATCATGTCAGATGGATTGGGAGTTGCGAGGATGATAGAAGGGCAACCCGCCGCAACGGCAGGAACGATTGTCATCAGTGCGGTCGAGGGTAGCGCAAACCGACCAGCGGGAGCATAGCATCCGACGCGATTGATTGGTTGTATCGTGTGTCCAGCAAATCCACCGGGTACTGGAGTTTTCAACTCGCTTAAGCAACTTAACTGAGCGTCGGCAAAGTTTCGGATTCGCCCGGCAATGCGTTTCAGCAAATCAAGATCGCTTGGTTCAATCCGGCCTGTGGCGGCCTCCATTTCCGCTCTTTCAATCAAAAGCGGTTGGTTGCCGCTCCGCTCGCCAAACTGATCTGCGAATTGTCGGATCGCAACCATGCCTTGGGAACGGACGGAGTTAACAATTTCCCCCGCTGTCTGGATGGTGGCCTCGTCGAGTGGCGTGAACAGATTGGTTGGTTCGAATGAACTTGCTTCGATGATTTTTAACACGAGTTGGCAATCCGGAGAGGATACGATTAGCGGGTAAAGGAATTAGGGTCGTTTAGGCAACCGTTCGCTCGATAACCGCAGAATTTGAAACTATCATAACGCCTGTGTTGAGCGGAGTTCGGTTTGATCTTAGGTTTTGAGGCCTGGGTCACGTCGGACTACCCGATTCATGCGTCTGGCTAATTCAGCGTAGACACGATCGAGACTCACCCCATTTTTCAACATCGCGATCAACGAAAAGTAGAGGACATCTGCTGCCTCCCAGGCAATCTCGTCCTGATCGGTTTGCTGGCTTGCTAAGGAAAGTTCTTTGGCTTCTTCAAGTAGTTTGGCTTCGAGCATCTCGGGCTGATTGGCAAGGCGATGCGTAAATGAACTTTCATCGGCCTCGGCCAAACGCTGCTGTAATCGTTCGACGACGGATTGAATGGTTCTTTCTTGGCCAAAGCAGGTATGAGTATTGCGGTGGCAAAATCCAGGTGAATCCTGGGTCACAGTAAACCGCAGGCAGTCGCGGTCACAATCCATGCGAATGCCAAGAAGTTGCTGGGTTGCCCCGCTAGTTTCTCCTTTGATCCACAGATCATCTCTCGACCGCGACCAGTAGGTTCCACATCGCGTTTCGATCGCATGCAGCAAACTCTCGTGATTGGAATAGGCTAGTCCGAGTGCGATTCCGATCGGGTCGACGATGACCGTTGACCACAGTCCATCGGGCCGGTCAGTTACCAGAACTGTTTTGAAAAAATTGGTAATTAACTCAGGCGATAAATCGACGATGTCGACTAGGCAGTCGATTCTTGCCATCTCCAATTCTGAAATCCGTGGGGCACTTGGTGAGTCCAGAGCGACCCACGTATTTTTAGGGATGGCTTGATCGAGTGGCGGGTTATCAATGATGCCGATTTGCCGATCGGGTGGCACAATCTCTGAATCGGACGAAGAGCCGCGGTTGAGTAAATGGCATGCCCCTTCATTGAGCATGGCCAACTTTCCCTCTGCGTCCAGTGAGTCGAATTCAATGGAAATGTCGACAGTTCCCCCCAGCTTTCTAAGGATAGATTTTACCTCGTCGATTGCGTTTGCGTCGATTCCAGTAATAGCGATCTGTCCGAAAAGACTCCACTGCTTAATCGTTTGGATTAATTGCTGGGGTGAGTCAACCGATGGATATTTAATTTGAGGGATGATCATGATAGATGTGCAGGAAGGAATATTTGAAAATTAAAGAGAACATTAAACGCGACGGCCAGAGTAGAACATAACGCTCAAACGTGGGACGGAATAGGCTCTCGAGTGTCTCATCTTTTGGGGTTGGTTGGCGCAACCACTAATCGTTTCGAACCTGAATGCCGGCGGCAGCGAGTTTTAGTTTAACCTCCCGGACCGTCATATTCGCATCGTGAAAAATTGAGGCGGCCAACACAGCATGGGCACCGTGTTGAAAGGCTTCGACCATATGGGCGACTGAATCAGCCCCTCCGGATGCAATCACAGGCAAAGCACAGGCATCAGTGACTGCCGAAAGCATAGGCAAGTCATAACCGCTGCGAGTTCCATCTCGATCGAAACTGGTCAACAGAATTTCTCCGGCACCGAGAGATTCTGCGCGGGCAGCCCAGGCGACGGCATCGATCGCTTCAGCCGTAGTTCCACTGCGAGTGAGCACTTGAAAAATCTCTCCGTGCTTTTTTGCGTCGATTGCGACAACGGTACATTGGGCACCAAATCGTGTGGACATGGCTTCAATCAGGTCTGGATTTCGAACAGCCGCCGAGTTGATGCTGACTTTGTCCGCGCCAGCGTTAAGCAACCGTCCGGCATCTTCAATGGAACCAATTCCACCGCCTACGGTCAATGGAATTGAAAGCTTCTGTCTGACTCGCTCGATGGTCTCGAGCATCGCGATCCGTTCTTGGCGGGTCGCTGTGACATCTAAAAGAACGAGCTCGTCGGCGCCTTGGTCTTGATAGTGAAATGAGAGTTCCACCGGGTCTCCGGCGTCACGAAGGTTTTGGAATTTCACACCTTTGACAACTCGCCCTTCATTTACGTCAAGGCAAGGGATGATTCTTGATTTTAACATGTGATTCCCTCGATCCATTGAGTCAGTACTGACTCACCCCAGGTTCCCGAAAGTTCCGGGTGAAACTGGCAGGCCAGCGTACGGCCCCGCCAAATACTGCTGATGAATTTTCCTCCGTAATCGGTCTCTGCTGCTCCCCATCCCTCGGGCGCAGTTTCGAGTCGGTACGAGTTTGCAAAATAGGCTTCGCCCGTAACGTAAGGGCCGTTATCGAGCGGGCGAACCTCGTTCCATCCTAGCTGTGGAATCTTGACTCCTGTTCCAAATCTAGTGATTGCCTTGGGGACGATTCCAAGCCCTTTCGCCGATTTGGATTCCTCACTCGATTCGCATAATAATTGCATGCCTAGACAGATGCAGAGTGTTGCCGAATCCAGTTGATTGATTCGATCGATAATTGCGTTTCTGAGGCCGAGCTGATCGATTGATTCAGCTGCTGCTGCAAATGCCCCTACACCTGGAAGGACAACATGTGATGCGTCAGCAATTTCTTTGGCACTCACCGTGAGATTCCACGTGCAACCGAGGCGGTCGAACGCAGCTTGTAAGGACCGGATGTTGGCGACACCGGTATTAATTATTTGTATCATGAAAAATCAACAATGGAGCGGTTGAATAGTTTGAAGGTTGCTGGTTAGAGGTAATTAAATATCTAGGTTGCAAATTTACAGAACGCCTTTGGTGCTTGGGACTTCCCCCGACGTACGCGTGAGTGCTTCGCGGAGGGCTTTGGCGCACGATTTGAATGCGGCTTCGGCGCGATGATGATCGTTGGTTCCCCTTAATACATCGACGTGAAGGGAGCATTTAAGAGTCATCGCAAAGGATTGAAAAAAGTGGGTGATGTTCTCGCAGGCCCATGTTCCAATCATCTCACGTTCTAGATTCAAATGGATTTCAGGCCAAGGCCTGCCACTTAAGTCAATCACGGTGCGGGCTAGTGATTCATCGAGCGGAGCATAGGCATAGCCAAATCGTTTGATTCCCGATCGTTTTCCCAGTGCATTATCAATTGCCGTCCCGAGTGCCAAGGCGCAATCTTCGGCAGTGTGATGGTCGTCGACATGAAGATCACCAGTGCATTTCAATTGGAGATCAAAGCCCGCATGGAAGGCGAGTGCGGTTAGCATGTGGTCGAGGAACCCGATGCCAGTTTCAATTTCGATTATTCCAGAGCCATCAAGATTGATTGTCAGATCGATAGCGGTTTCTTTGGTTTGTCGATTGGAGGTCCAAACCCTCGTAGTTTCGTTGGGAGCGTCTCGGGGTGGCGATGGCGTTTCCTCTGTGCCTTGGGTGTGCGCTACGCCAATCGAGACTTTTTGGGATTCGAAATCAACGTTGCATAAACGGCAGAGTGATTGAGCAAGTTGTAGATAATCTGCGGGACGCGTTGGGCAAGTGATGCGCAGTTGATTTTTTAAATAAGCGTTTCCGGTAAATATTCGAACCCCGACGCCATCCTCGGCGAGTCCTTTCCAAATGTAGTCTGCTTCTGTGAATTTCGCGAGAATAAAATTCCCCTGAGATTCAATGGAAGTCCCACCACATTGTGCGACTAAATCTATTAGTAATTCGCGATACTTCTTAATCTGGATGACATTGTGTTCCATCGAGTTCTGGAATTCGACCAAGGATAGTCGGGCCAGTTCAAGCGATACGGCGCTGACGGGAAATGGGCCTGATGAGTTCCGCATTGTGTTGGCAAATTCAACACTGGGTGCGAGTAAATAGCCAACCCGCAGTCCAGCTAATCCCCAGGCTTTTGAGAATGTTCTGATGATGATCGTGTTGTCATCAGCAGTCAGTTGTTCGATTGGATTTTGATCGGCAAACTCAATGTAGGCATGATCGATTAAAAGTTTCGCTCCAACCTTTTTTGCCGCTTGATTGACTTCATGGATTGCTTCCATGGAGATGACGCCGCCGGTTGGATTGTTGGGCGTGGTCAGCACAACCAGTGCCGTATCCTGGTCAATTCGATCCACGAACTGTTCTACGGGAAAGTCTCCTCCGAGCCAGGGAACAGAGGACATTGAACCGCCATGATTGCGGCAATAGATATTGACCATTTCAAAAGATGGCGAGTGGGTTACGATGGTTTTGGCTGAACCCTGAATTGCGTGCCGAATGATGCGGTCGATTCCATCGTCGCCACCAGCGGTCACTACAATTCGATCCGCTGAAACCTTGCAATATTGTCCCAGTTGGTTCTGGAGTTCCTGATGAGCTGGGTAGTTCGAAATAAGTGCATGGTCGAGTTCTGTAAGTCTGTCTTCCAGATTCTCGATGGCGCAGGTCGATTCATTTCGACTGAGTTGGAGCGTGATTTTGTTTTGGAATTCAGGCGTTTGATAGCCATCGTTGTCAGATTGTTTCATAACAGCGTTTCAAAAAAACGTAGGAATCGGCTCAGTCAGTGAAAGGAGATGACCGCATCTCAATCAGAAGGTTAAGCAATTTAAGAAATTAATTGTTCCGCTGCCGTGGTCACGATATCGCAGGCACCGGCGGATTTTAGCTTGGGGATAATTTCGGCGAGTTGTTTTCTCGGAATGGCGGCACGTACTGCGACCCAATCTGAGTTGCTTAGTGGCGATACCGTCGGTGTTCTCATCGATGGGAGGCAGTTTATTACGGATTCGAGATTTTCTTGAGCAACATTCAAATCCATCATGACTCGCTTCCTTGCTTCGAGGACGGCTCTAATGACCATGGCGAAGTCCTCAATTCGATTCCGGATCTGAGGGTTGTCCATTGCGCTTTTCGAGGCATATAGTCGTGTGGAGGAAGTCATGATTTCGTCAATGATGTGCAACCCATTCGCTCGTAGCGTCGAGCCGGTAGCGGTGTTGTCGATAATGCAATCGGCGTCTTCCGGTGGAAAAACTTCGGTGGCGCCAAAGGTTTGAAGAATATTTGCCTCGATACCTTGGCTGGCAACCCAGCGTTGAGCAATTTCAGGATACTCGGACGCGATGGTGATTTGTTTGTGGGGTAATTTTCCATCGACCAATAATTGGTGAGGAGCGGCTACGATCAATCTTACGGGGTTGAGTTCAGTGTCGAGGAGCTCGTGAAGTTCGGTGCCGGTTTCCTGGATCCAGTCTTCGCCTGCAAAGCCAATATCTCTCGCCCCCGCAGCAAGCATGCTGATGACATTCCTTGGTTTGAGTATTTTTGCGTTAAAAAATGGGAGGGAGATATTTGGCCGATAACCGCGTTCGGATTGGCGGATCGAAATACCGGCTCCTTTTAAAAGATCGACGACTTGGTCAAACATTCGGCCTTTGGGAAGTGCCAAGCGGACAATCGAGGGATCAAGATTGGGCGACATAGTAACCTTTTAAATTCTAATAAAGTTTAGGAGATGCTGCTGGATAAAAAAAAACGCTGACCTTGTGGCCAGCGTTCTGTGTTTTGCAAATGCATTGTCAGATTAGTCCACAACCGTCATCGAGGAGGATGGTGCAAATGGGAATGCGTGTTGTGGTTTCTCTGAGGCATGCCCTTATCATACGCTTGCGTCGGGCGATGTCAACGCTGTTTGGGAGGCTGGGCGGGGAATCTCGTGGGTGAACGAATTACAGTAACCCAAGGTTGAATCTCAATTCGCCAACACTCTGATAACGCTCGCGGCGGCGAGCCGTGGTAGATTTTTCGATGATCTTCTTGAGGTTGTCTTCCTCTTGAAGGTCTGGGGTGAGGCGTGTCAGTAATTTGAGGATCTTTCCCAGAGAGTAAACGTCGGTTCGGTCGTCAATGAATTCGACGTTTTGGGTGTCGCTTTCTGGGGAGACAAATGGGTCCTTGCGTTGGAGAGGCTCAATGAGATCAAAGTGATAGCGGGAATCGAGGGTGAATCCAAAATCCGACACGATTGCTTGATAGTCTCCATAATTTTCGTTTAATTTCTCGGCCTCGGTTTGTTTGACCAAGTGAATGTTGTTGGGTGACAAATGCCGATGGACAACGTGTTTTGAGTGAGCGTGAAAAACAGCATTTACGATTTGCTTGATGATCGAGAGTGTTGTTGCATAATTGAATTCAATTCGGTTTCGAGAAAGCGTGGTTAGCGTCGGATGCTGGAGGAGCGGTTTTGTAAGGAATAATTTTTTCTCATCCCAGCGCCCGTAATCTAAAACGGGCTGAATGTTTGGATGTTCCAACAGTTTTGATTTTTTACAGTCAAGGAAAAACTGTTGTGCATGGCGGTCGGTCGTTAACTTCGAGTCATGAGGGATTTTAATTGCTAAGAGGTCATGAGTTTCGTCGGTTCCTCCCGTGGCAGCACCCAGCGCACCGTAAACACAGCTAAAGTCACCTTCGCCGATTGCCCCAATGACTTGGTACCGGTTTTCTCCAAATTGAGTGGGGTCGAGTTGCTCGCTGCTGGGATTGTTGCGTACGGTGGAAAGGACGTCGTCGATTGTGCCTTGAATGGAATCGAAGTTTTGATCTTCCGGGACAAGTAGTGTTTCTTCATTCATGAGTTGCGAAGCAGCAGACTCACGAAGCCCTTCTGCGATTGGACCAGGTTCCATCGCCTCAAGCTTGTCGATGCAAGATTCGCAGGACCCCAGATGTTCTGTGATTCTGTCGACATCGTTTGATGCGTCGATGCGTCCCTCGTTGAATTGGCGAAGAAGTTCTTCGGACGGGCAGGTTTCGATCAAGGTATTTTGTCTATTGAAAAGTTATTCGATGGTTTTGCAGCGCGCAGATTTTGATAGGAGGTATTTCTCTAAACTAAATCCTGAAACACACTTCTGATTTTAGCCAAGATGCGAGATTTGTTTTGGTAGACAATGTTGGGGGTTAAGTCCAATTCTTCCGCGACTTCCCGAGCAGGGCGGTGATCAATTACGACTCGTTTGAATGCGATACTCTGTGACTCAGAGTAATTCGCCTCAACCCATTGCATGATTCGAAAGAAAATTAATTTACGAGTGTCGTCGTCGCCATCCTCTTCCGGGGCATCTAGGAGACTGCGACCTGAAGATGCATTATAGGGAATCTGATTCAATTGCAAATTCCAAAGTGTTCCCCCAATGGTTTGAGGCTTTCCCTTCCCCATCTGCTGAGTCCAGATGTAATTACGCGTAATGACGCGGAGCCATCCTCGGAAGGAACCCCCATTTTCACGGTATTGAAACGAGTCAATATTCTTTACCAGCTTGGTGAAGACTTCTTGGCAAACATTGTCAGCTTCAAACGGGCAATCAACACCGTAACGGCGAGCCCACCGCTTAATTAAAGGGGCGTAAAGAGAAAAAACCAGTTCCCAGGCGACCGGTTCGTTTGCCTTAGCTTGCTGAATCAAATTGAATTGAGTCGCAATGTCGCTCGAGGAATGATCTTTTGGTTCAGTCATCAAATTTTGTTGAACGGAGTCATCGTAAGATGAGGCTGTTGGGGGCCGCGGTTTATTGGTTGGGAATTAAATTTCGAAATTGCATCTCAACCGATCCCCAAGTCTACCATAACCAAGCCCTGCGTTTTGGCGGGGCAATTATTAAATTTGCCAAAATATTAACCAAAGTTGTCGAGTAATCGCGAGTGTTTTGTACTGCTTTCTACGCTCCTATTAATAAATATCAGTCGCAGTAAGCTCGCCAGATTGGAGGCCCTGTTGTTGGGATTCAGTGATTGGAACCATCCACAATCTATTGACGGGGTCATTGCGGTAGGTGTTGGTTGTTTCAATGGTGCGCAGATTGGGAAGGTATTGAGTTTCATGGACTAGCAATGCACTGTTGCATCCGGGAACGACATCGGAGAACGCACAGGTATGGCCCGGCCCGAGCCATGTAAATTGACTCCACGGGTAGTTGGCTAATCCGCTGAGTCTTTGCGTAGCCAACTCAATTTTTTTATCGTTGGCTTCCGAATTATCAGTTTGAAGATGAGTTAACTTGATTGCCAATTCGATCCGGCGATAGAGTCCGGGTGTGTCCGAAAATAGCTCAACAGCAGGTTGGGGGCAGACTGACATGCCCACGGTCGCAATGATGGTTTCAGACGCGCTGGAGTACCGAACGATGCCGCAAGGTGGGAAACGGTTTTCGCCAACTGAAAAATATTCACGTTGGGTGGTTTCAGGTTCAGTGAAAAAGTGACGATCAAAATCTTCCAACAAAGATGGTTGGAGTTCAGCAAAGGGCGTCTTGTTTGTTTCCATTGCAATTTCAGAGTTTCGATCGGTCGCTGATTGCTGTTTCCAAGCGAGCCAAAATTGATCGGCATTTTCGATTCGTTGGCGGAGTTTTGGATTGTCGGGCATTGGCCAGCAGAGTGGGCTCTCTACGGCACATTCGTGAGCGTATCCATGAAACCCCTCCAGCCCGCTCCATGGGGGGATGACTGCAAGAATCACAGGTTCTTTGCCCGGCAATGATTCGAGGAGTGCTGCGCCATTGCCTTCTTCGAACCAGACGATCCGAAGATCTTCGCTTTTGGGGAGTATTTGCCCTTCGCGGTGGATGCAAAGGTTACGGGGGAGCATAGGCGAAATGCCCTGCCGCATTTGGGTTTCGTTGACGACGAGGGGCCCGAGGTCGAGGTTTCGAACCCAGCATGCACGGGTACCAAAGGCCGGTTTCTGAGTTGAATCTGTGGCAACGGGTTGATTTAGATAAAAATAAACTGCTTTATTGTCGTGCTGTACGATCGCGTCGAGAGTCCCGTACGGCGATGACTGAAACAGAAGGACGACGGGGTCATCGAGTCGATTATCTTCAGGGTTGGGTAAATTCATTAAATTGTTCGCGCGAGGAGCTTACGCTGATTAGATGGTGAAAATGTTTAGTTTTTACAGAATGACTCTAACTTGTGCTCGAATCGAAACTTGGAACTGGAATCAGAGGTACAATTTACACTTGGCCCCGGTTATCGCACAGGCTGAACTCGTTTTATAATCAGCGGTAAACTAATTGCGGTTAGACTTTTTTGAAGCAAAATTTTGATCTTTGACGGTAGGCGAATGATAAAGGACTCAACAGTTAACGAGCTATCTCCCAAAATTCCGGCGATTGAGGCCACTGGGCTTAGTAAAATATATTCCGAGGGCGTCGTCTTTAAAAAGCGGTTTCAAGCCCTCACGGATGTCTCGTTTCAAGTAAATCAAGGAGAAATCTTTGGTTTGCTGGGGCCTAATGGCGCCGGCAAGACAACTTTCATCAAGATTCTTTTGGGCATTATTCGCAAGAGTGCCGGTTCGGCCGAATTGATGGGTTTGAGTGCCGGCTCCAGATCGGCCCGACGGCTGGTGGGCTATTTGCCTGAGCATCTTCGAATCCCGCCTCATCTCACAGGTTTTTCCGCGTTGGAGTGTTATGGCAACTTAAGTAACATTCCGACCGCTGAGATTCGTAAAAAGCAAGATCGAGTCATTGAGATGGTCGGTTTGACAGGTCGTGCTAAGGATCGATGTCGGAAATATTCTAAAGGGATGTTGCAAAAGCTTGGACTAGCCCAGGCGTTACTTCACAATCCAAAACTGTTGATTCTTGATGAGCCGACTGACGGGCTCGACCCCCGGGCGCGTGCTGACGTTCGAAATATTATTCGTAACTTAAAAAATGAGGGTGTGACCATTTTTCTGAACAGTCACATTCTCCAGGAGGTCGAAATGGTTTGCGATCGCGTTGCGATCTTGAATCAGGGGGCTCTGAAGTATTGCGGACCTGTTTCGGAAATTGGAGGGTTCGTTCAGAAGCTTTCAGGAGTTGAAGGGAATCTTATCACAGTGGAATTAGATATCTCCGGTGAACCGACCGCCATTCATCAGGCGATGGAAGGAGAGGAATTTAGCATCTTATCAAAATCCGAGGTTGGTGATTTTTCCGTCAAGGTAACCCTTGCCGACCAAGATGCTTTGGATGCCTTGATCGATCGAATTAGAGGCAATGGGGTTAGTTTGTTGAGAATGAAAAGACAAGAATCGTCGTTGGAAGATGCGTTCTTAAAAATTGTCTCGGAGTAAAGATCCGAGATTTAATTGACGCTTACTTCGATTTATCAAATTATAGAAAGTTCCTAATGCGACCTTATTTCGCAATCATCAAAGATTCATTTCGCGCGGCCTTGGCCTCCAGGGTGCTTTATGTCCTCCTGATTTTTATCACTTTGCTGCTGCTAGTTATTGCTCCGTTGCATATCCGTGAGACACTCGATTGGCAGTTGCCGGAACGAGGTTTAAATAGTGAGGGGATAGCCAAGGTGCTTGTGGAGCGGCAAGGGCAGCCCAAAGAAGCGGTGATGACTCGTATTTGGGAGTTGCTTCCAGATGAAGATAATTTGAAAGATCGCTTAATCGCAGTTGCCGAAAAAGGAGAAACCGAAGAGGTTGAACCTGAAACAGATGACGAAGAAGGCCGGCGCGGCGGAAGACGGCGAGGAGATTCGGAAGGTTCAGGAGTAAGGCGAGATTTAATCGAAGGCTTAAATTCGGTAATTGAGAATCCAGATTTTTATGTGGCGTCCGATTGGAAAAATAAACTACTGAATCTCGAAGCGAAAGAGCTAATTGATTCCGGATACGATCAGTTGTCAGAGGTTGAAGTGAAACGCGTCAATCGGCTTCTCCTGTCCAGCGCGTTCTCAAGAAAATTGATTCCTCCAGGTGAAGATTCGGCCATTGAGTTTTGCTATGCCATCTGGAGCCCGATTGATCCTCTTCCGATGAGTCAGCAGCAACTATCTAAACTTTTGATCTCAGAATTACCGTGGTACTTTGAGAAACTGGTTTTGTCGATTGGATTGTTAATTGCGATTATTGTAACTGCAAATTTAATCCCTGAAACTTTTGAGCCAGGTTCGTTAAACCTTCTTTTGAGCAAGCCTATCTCTCGGTGGGGGTTGTACGTCGCGAAGTTTGTTGGGGGGTGTGCCTTCATTGCGATTTGCGCTGCCTATCTGTTTTTTGGTCTGTGGCTTTGGCTGGGGATTGGAATGGGAACTTGGGATCGGGCGATTTTGCTGAGTATCCCGCTTTATGTATTGGTGTTTGCAATTTATTTCGCGGTCTCTGCGTTTGTCGGTTTGGTCTGGCGAAGCTCAATCGTCTCTGTGATTTTGACTTTGGTGTTTTGGGCGTTTTGCTTTTCGATCGGGTCGGCTTATGGCCTGTTCGACACAAAAATGAAGAACACAGAGTTTTCCAGCGTATTTCCGGCGGCGGACCAAGTTTATGCGACCGACGTCTTTCGTCAGGTTTATCGATGGGATGATTCAGGCAAGAGCTGGAGTGTGGTGTCGGGGATGAAAATGTCACCTGAAGATCAAATGGCGGCCGGCACGATCACGTTCATTGCAAAATTAAGTGAAGTGCCTTTTCCTGGTTTAAGTGAAGTGCCTCAACCTGTGTTTGACCCAATTAATAATTTTGTGGTTTGCAAACGTCTAGGTGGCTTTGGTCCTAATTTGAGGAGCAATGAGGTCAGTATTGTGCGGGAAGGGGTGGCTGAGGCTTTGGAGGTCGGTAAGTTTCCTGATAGCACGATCCAATTATTTTCTTCACCTCATGGAATTATCGCCGTTGCCTCAAGTGGCGAGATTTATCGGATGAATTCTGAGATGGTCGTTGAACTGTTTAAGGCGGCCGAGCAAACCAAAACGAATGGCATTAGCGAACCAGATGCGAGTGCAGGGGGTGCGAGTGGTGAAACTGCTGATACAAACAAGTCAGAATCAGAGCTGTTTATTGAGATGGGGCAGGTCGAAGGGGTTAGATTGCGCACAGGATCGTCAATTAGTTACAACCAAGAGTCCGATCAATTTGCCGTTTACAACGAAGGAGTCATCAAAGTTCTTGGACTTAAAGATGGCAGCTACGATCTTAAATCCGAGTTGATGCTCAACCTTTCGTTTGACAAGAAAATGAGTGCCATGATTGCCTTTTCAGGCAAGACAATTGCGGTTGCTTTTGGGAACGGAAAAGTCATCAGCGTGAATGCTGAAACGATGGTTGAGGAGAACGAGTTCCAGCTTGAATCCAGATCTTCGATTCGCCAGGTTGATGGTTCACCTGATGGGCGATATATCGGCGTTCTATTTAGGAATGGAAATTTATGGATGCTCGACTTGGAAAGCGGTCAAAAGATGAGCAAAGTGAGCTTTTCAGGTGTTAAGCAAATTAGCACCTTCGACTTGATTGAAGATGGCAACGTTTGGCTGGGCGAGGACATTCAATCAGCAACGCTTTGTAACGTTGACGATGGAACAGTTCTGAAATCCCTCAATCCATCCAATGATTTTATTCAGTCGTTGTATCGATATGCAATTCGGCCAGCTTATACGCTCTGCCCAAAACCGAGTGAGTTTTACAAAGTCGTCAGTTATCTTGCCTCTTCATCGGACACAAGTGCGAATGAGAATGTCGACCTGCGGGACGCAGAAAAGCGTGGAAACGCAGCGAGCGAATCGCCGTGGGCTCCTCTGACGAGTGGTATTATTTTTATGCTTGTGATGCTCGCCGCTGGCTGTATTGTTTTTCAAACAAGAGATTACTAGATAATCAACGCATTTCATTCGAGGGGCTTTGCCAACCCCAATGTTTTATTAGCTTTAATGGACAGCGAATGACTTTGGGATGCGAAGCGGGTTGAAATAACGACTAGACTGCATGTGGATAGCCGAGCATTTTCCGGCTATTTGACACTAGAAAGTAATGGCGTTGTCGACCTGCGCGAGTTCGCCACCGGCAAAGTCCACGAGCCCCCAGCGAAGCAATGGAACAGCGCGTCGACAAGGGTATTGCCATAAATTTTCGATCTAAGGAATGACGAGGATTCATCGGAAAGAAAATGAATAAATCAGACATGCTAAAACCTGAAACGTTCATGAATGGTTCTGTTATTCATTTTTGGATGATCATTTTTGTTTCGATGTTGACTTCGTCCGCTCAGGCTCAGGAAAAAAATGATATTACGTTTCTTGACAATTATTGCGTTAAATGTCACGGCGCAGATGAGCTGAAGGGCGATGTTCGATTGGATCGGTTTGATTGGCAGGTGACGGGTGATAACCACGAACTGTGGGAAGAGATCATCCATAAAATTCAGCGAGGTGAAATGCCGCCCGAGGATACCAAGCAGCCGACGGCAGATGAACGCCGGGCGTTCTTGACCGGGGCAATTCGGTTATTAACAAGGTACGAGGAAGAGATACAGACGTTACGGGATCCTCTCATGCGCCTGACTAACAATCAGATCGCGCATAGTCTTCAGGATCTCATACAAACGCACGAGCATATTGCGGATCAGCTCATCGGCGACCCAATCGATAAGCATGGGTTTTCGCGGCAGGCAGAACTCGATCTTTCGGGTTCGTACCTTCAGCTCTATACCGATGCACTTGAGCAGATTGTCGAACGAGCGATGCCGAACCTGGAACCGGCCCGCCCCGATGTGTTTCGCATTGCTGGCAACGATTGGGAAAAATGCCACTGGGGAGGTGATAACTATCTTTATCAGGGATATCGGCGGTTGTACGAGGGGCCGAAATGGATCGGCGATGATTTTGAGATCCCTATTCCACCCAAGCACGAGTACCGAATGTTTCTGCGTGAAAACAGGAGCACGGGAAAATTTCGAATCAAGTTAACCCTACGCAATGAGCCACCAACCTACGGGTATGGAGAGCATTTTCTGATCAAACCTGAAGCTCCTATCGCCAAATCGGTGGCTGGTCAGGTGGTGCTACAAGATTTAACCAATCCTCGAACCGTGCAGATTCCCGAGGCAGGTATCTACCAGATCGATGTTTTCTTAAACCCGCCGACCGAGGTGGTGATCGCAGCGGATTCCTCAAAATTGCGTCAGGGATTGGTGGGCTCTTGGGGACTCAATGGTGATACCCAGAGTGAATCCAAACGCAAGGAACTGACGGGGAAACTTGAGGGTGGAGCAACGTTTGTCGATTCACCAATCGGTAAACAAGGGAAAGCAATTTCTCTGGATGGGCACGATGATGCGGTGGTGATCTCACGCAATCCCCGGATGGAGGTGGGGGAAGGGGACTTCACTGTGGCTGCGTGGATTAATCCAAGCGAACTGCGGCAGGCGGGTATCGTTTGCCTAGGCCAATACAACTGGGTGCACGGTTGGTATCTGGACATGCTGCAAGGGGGCGTGTTGCGGATTGAAACGGTCAATCCTGCCAATCAATCCAATGGCACGGTGGCTACCAAGCCCGGCATTCTCAAGGCAAACACTTGGCAGCACGTGGCGGCGGTGGTGCGGCGTGGCGAGAACCAAACACGACTGTTCGTTAACGGTTTTGAGGTCGCCTCTGGAACCGTTGCCCCCACTAACCTAGATAACACCTCGGTAGCTTTACACATTGGTCGCATTCAGGGTTCTCGGCTCTTCAAGGGGCAGATGGATGAGGTCTGTTTTTACAATCGAGCTTTAGACCTAACGGAAATCCAAGCTCTCTTGGAACCTGGTCAACAGTTTGTACGGGAACCCTCGGAGCCGCCACAGGAACTTACCTTGAATCTGGGTGAGCGAAAATTTACCGGGACCCTTCATCAACCCGCATTTGTAGGAGTTCGCCTGCCAGCGGGGCCACTGCAGGTCACTGGTGACTATGGAGACGGATTAGCTCCTCACCGTATCAATATTACTCCAATGTCTGCGGAGAGCGATCTTGCGGCTGAGTATGAAAAATTTGAAAAACGGAAGACTGCTCGCACGCCTCAGGAAATCGGCGTGTACATGGATCAATCCGGTCAGCATCCATACAAGTTGGTTGAGCCGATCACGGTCGCGGCCAAAGCAGGTCCGCAAGTCTTTGAATTGTTTGGAGCGTTGGAAGATTACCCAGGCGTGGTTTCTGATCCGATCGAAGCTGAAGATCGGAGCCCCGGCTACTGGTTGAAATTCCGCACGCTGACAATTGTCAATCACAACAAGCTCGAAGGTTTCCCGCTACCTGCTCGATTCGAGTGGACGGAGCCCATTTATCTTGTGCGGCCCGATGAACAGTGGATTAAGGCGTTTGGCCATACTCAAGGTTTAATTCCTTCGGCCAATGGAAATAACGGTACTCATGGCAATGAAGCCAAAGGTCCGGCGATCTATCCCGAGGTGATGCAAACGCAGGGACATGTGGTTATTGAAAAGGTGGAGTTCGAAACGCCTTTCTTTGAGACTTGGCCACCAGCAGCAGTTCAGCCGTTCCTCGCGGAAGCCAAATTGGATGAAAATAAAATGCCGGGCAAGTTGAAATCGCTCGCGGCACGGGCTTGGCGACGACCCTTGACCAAAGCCGATGTAATTCATGTCGACAAAATTTGGGCGGCTGAAATTGCCGCTGGCGGCAGTGAACTTGAAGCCTTGCGAAGCTCAATCGTCACGATCCTTTCCGACCCGCGGTTTCTATATTTGCGACGATCCAATAATTACGACCTTACCTCTCGTCTCGCTTACTTCCTGTGGAACGGTCCGCCGGATACTCAATTGATCACGATGTCGGGTGAGCACGAACATCTTGCTGACTCACTGATCGAGCAGCAGGTGGACCGTTTACTCGATGACAAACGCAATTGGCGGTTTGTCGAAGATTTTGTCGCACAGTGGATCGATTTCAGCCGATTCGATCAGATCGCCATCGATCCAAATTACTATCCTTCGTTCAAAAACCGTGGCATGCGGATCCGGGAATACATGAAGCAAGAATGTGTCGAATTCTTTTCACACGTTCTTCACGAGGATGTGAGCTGCCTCAGTTTTCTCGAATCTGATTTTGTAATGGTGAACGAAACACTGGCTGAGCATTATGGGATCGCCGATGTTTTAACGCCGAGATTCAAGCGAGTGGCTGCGCCCGCACATCGAGGTGGAGGCGTTTTAGCGCAGGCTGCGGTCATGCTGGCTCAGTCCAACGGGCAGGATTCCCATGCGGTGAACCGCGGGGTTTGGATTCGTTCGCGTCTATTGGGAAATCCACCGTCCGATCCGCCACCGGACGTGCCTTCGCTACCGGAACCATCCGGCGATCTCAAAGTGAGTGTCCCGGTATCGGTCAAACAGAGATTGGATTTGCATCTCAAGACAGGCACAACGTGTTACGACTGCCACAAGGATATCGATCCCTGGGGTATTGCTACCGAAGCCTTCGATGCGGTGGGACTCCCGCGAACTATGATTCAAAAGGCTGGCCCCGTTGTAAAGCAAGTTGTTATTGACGATCAAGAGATTGATGGCTTATTGCCGTTGAAACAGTTTCTGCTCAAGCGACGCCGCGAGCAGTTTGCTTATGGTTTTACAAGTCATATGCTTTCTTATGCGTTGGGCAGACCACTCACATTCCGCGATGAGCCGACCGTTCGGGCTTTGCAGGCAGAGTTTGAAAAAAGCGGATACAATATGCGAACCCTGATCAAAGCGATTGTTACATCAACGGTTTATCGGCAAGGCACGGAATTAAAGACTCAAGAATAATGGCTGTGCCAACGATGGCTGGATGGAAAGAAGATAATCATGGCGAAGAGAATGCAGATTCATCGACGTACATTTCTCCGCGGCGCGGGTGGTGTGGCCTTAAGTTTGCCGGTGTTCTAATGCATGGCGAGTGATGCAAAATTCGAGGTCCCCAGACGGTTTCTAGGGCTGTATGTGGGGCACGGATTTGCCCTGCAGGGTGATTGGCGTTGGTACCCGACGCTGGTCGAAGGCCAGCTGCGTTTTGGCAAGTCAATGGCAGCCTTTACACCTTTGGCCAATCGCATCACGGTTGTGCAAGGCCTAGAACATCCCCAATGCGTGAGTGCTAACGGGCATAGTACAGCCGATTCATTTCTGACCGGCAGCAATCCTGCCGCTGCCGTGAAAAGCCCGTCGATTGATCAAATCGCCGCAGCGCTGCATGGCCACAAGACACGCTATCCGAGTCTCGTGCTTGGCAATGAGGGAGGTTTGGGTGGCGAAGGCCGCTCGAATACGCTTTCGTAC
>CALKCK010000045.1 GCA_938083195.1 uncultured Pirellulaceae bacterium
TGTTTCATCTCCATCAAAATGGCGGTCCGCCGAGCGGAGGACATCGCAGGAATGACCGCGGCCATCAACATGCCCGCCAGAATAGCGATCACCGTGATGGCGACCATCAGTTCGGTTAACGTGAAACCGGATCTCGATCGAAAGCGGCGTTGATTAGTCATTTCATTTCTCCGGAAGAGTTTCTTCAATAGGTTGGAAAAGCGGGCTGGATTCTTGCGTTAAATTCTTACTATACGGAACCAGGAGCGATTGCAGTTCATTCGGGCAATCGCCCCGGGATTTCATTACTTATTACTGGTCAAACCGGAAATAATCGCGATCAAAGGCATGAACAGGGATGCCACAATGAACAACACCACCAGACCAAGGAAAATGATCATCAACGGTTCGATCATCTTCATCATTCCTTCGGTCAACTGCTCAACTTCTTCTTCGTAGTAGTCGGCGACTTTGTAGAGCATCGTATCGAGCTCGCCGGTCTCTTCACCTACCGCCACCATGTTGACAACCAAATCTTCGACGACAGGTTTTTTGTAGTTCAAGAAGTACCACGCACCGCCAATCAGCGACATGAAACCACACCCGTAAAGCACGAAGAACCACATGTCAGGCTTCACGAACAAAATGGATAAAGGCGGCAATGAAACACTGACGATAAAGAAGAATGCCGTCACCGGATGGAAAGCCGGAAATGAGTTGGCCTTCATCGGATTAGCGATCGTGTCACCTTCGCGAATCGAATCGGTCACTTTACTGTAAACTTTTTCATACATCGCGTTGCCGGATGTTTCTCGCGTAATCGTCAATCCCTCAATGATCGGAACGCCCGAAGCGATCAAGGCTCCAAGAGTTCGCGTTGTTCGCGCGAGATTCGATTTCTCAACCAACTTACCCATCACAGGCAGCTTGAGCAGGAACAGGTGCCAACCCATGCGTCCCGCTCGAAACTTACAAACCAATGAGATAAACAGAATGACGGCAATCGGCATCAGCGGGAACAAGAACCACAGGTTCACGACACGATCTGAAATCGCCATCAACAACTGAGTCATCGCCGGCAGCTCAATTCCAAACTCGGTAAACATTTTCTGGAATTCAGGAATAATTTTGAGCATGATGAAAGTCAAAATACCGATCGTGAACAAGACGACCATGATCGGATACATCATCGCACCGATGACTTTGTTCTTTAGCGACTGAGTTCGCTCTTTAAATTCGGCGAGACGACGAAGAATCACTTCGAGCGATCCACCCGCTTCACCCGCCTTGATCATATTGACATACAGGCGGTCAAAAACCTTTGGCGATTTCGCAAGCGCTTCGGAAAGCGACGCTCCACCTTCAATTTCATCGCAAACGTCAATCAGGCCATTTTTCAACGCACCCGGTTTGGCTTGCTCTTCGAGAATTTTCAAACTTCGCAGAATCGGCAATCCCGCGTCTTGCAAAATCGACAATTGGCGCGTGAACGTCACAATCTTCTTACCACCGGCACCGCCGACAGCAAATGATTTTCGGTTTTTCCCAGTCGAGGCCGCAGCGCCTTTGGCCTGCTTTTGAACCGCGATCTTGGTCACAAAATAGCCCATCGATCGAATCGTGGCCTGAGCATCATCCTGCGTGGCCGCTTCGATGATGTCCTTGATTTCCTGACCCTGTGGGTCCATCGCTTCAAACTGATAAGTTGGCATTTTCAGTTTCCTTTTCGACTTAGGTCGACTCGCTAAATTGGCGGAGTCTCTTTTTCAGGTCGTTCGTAAAATTAAATATTAAAAATTCGCTTGGTTTAATCGCTTAAATTATTCGTTACGCGTCCAGTACCGTTTCGCGAACCACTTCTTCTGCGGTGGTCGTTCCATCAAACGCAAGCCCGACGCCCATGTCACGCAACAACCGCATCCCTTTGGATTCAGCTTTATTACGCAAATCGTCGGTGTTGCAATTGTCATTAATCATGTCTCGCAATTCATCATCCATGATCATCAACTCAAACAACCCGACGCGTCCTTTGTAGCCCGTGTTACTGCAACTGGCACAGCCAGCTCCGCGGTAAAAACTTTTGCCTTCGCATTGCTCGGCACTCAAACCGAGTTCCAGCATCATCTCGTCGCTCACCGGAACTTCCTCACGACACTCGGCACAAATTCGCCGGACCAGTCGTTGAGCCAAAATCGCTTCGACCGTCGCGGTAATCAAGAACGTGGGAACTCCCATGTCCTTCATCCGTGTCACCGTGCTGGGGGCATCGTTGGTGTGCAATGTACTGAAGACAGTGTGACCCGTCAGAGAGGCCTGAACGGCAATCTCGGCCGTCTCAAGATCTCGAATTTCACCGACAAGAATCTTATCTGGATCCTGCCGCAAAATAGCTCGCAACGCTTTGGCAAACGTCACATCAATATCGTGATTGATGGGAATTTGAATGATGCCGTCAATGTCATACTCGACGGGATCCTCCGTCGTAATGAGCTTGTCTTCGATCACATTCAATTCAGAAAGGGCGGAGTAAAGCGTCGTGGTTTTACCCGAACCTGTTGGCCCGGTGACCAGGATAATTCCGTTCGGTTTCGCAATTACTGTGCGAAACTCTTCCATAATATGTGCGTCCATTCCGACGTTGTTGAGATCCAGTGAGACCACCGAGCGATCAAGCACTCGACAAACAACACTTTCACCAAACATCGTTGGCAACACGCTCACGCGAAGGTCAACGGGGTGACCACCAACCATCAATTCGATTCGACCGTCTTGGGGTAGTCGTCGTTCAGAAATATTCAAATTCGCCATCACCTTGATCCGGGTAGTGATTGCAAACGCGAGGTGACGTGGCGGCGGAACCATCTCGAACAATACACCATCCGCTTTGATTCGAATTCGGAACTCGTCTTCGAATGGCTCGAAGTGAATATCACTGGCGTGATCTTTAATCGCCAACAACAACACCATGTTGAGTAGTTTACGAACCGGCGCACTTTCAACTAATTCATTCACATCCGAAAGGTTGATTGGGCCATCGGCAGAAAGCGCTTCGGTAGCTCGTTTTAGATCATCATCGTTTTCGAGATCACTAATGATCTTCTCGATGCTCTCTGAATCTTCGTTAAAGTATTTATCAATCGCTTTTAGAATCTGAGATTCAGTCGCCACCAATAAGCGAATGTCATAACCCAAAAAACGTCGCAACTCATCCTGCATCGAAAGATTCTGCGGATCACAGGTCGCGAGGGTCAAAACGTTCTCATTGAGCTGCAACGGAATGACTCGATAAAGCTGCGCCATTGCTTCCGAAACAGATTCCCGGGCAGCGTCAGGAGGCACAACGCCTTCAATGTCGACATGATTGAGCCCGAACTGCTCGCCAAGTGCCTGAATCAATTGGTCATCAGAAACCAGTCCCATATCTTCAGCTACCCGGCCAATCAACTGACCTGGATTTTGAGCCTGCTCTTCGACGAGCATCTCAAGCTGATCGTCGGTGATAAAACCTAAGTCGACAAAAATTTGACCGAGTCTTCGGACGGCCATATGACACCTAATTCTTTAATGTTTAGTTATTGATTCGTGAGCTTCAGTTTCGTGAGCTTCAGTTTTGTAAGTTTCAGTGTTGCAGAGCAGGGAGCTAAATTGTCGTTAGTAATCTTCTTCGTCATCCATCTCCAAATCACCCTCACCCAACGGCATACCCTCTTCCATCTGCCGACGGGCGGTCGCAATCCGTTTAGCGAGTGCGTCCGGGTCTTGTGCTTTTCCAAGCGCGTCTTCCATTTCAATTTTCTCATTGACCCAATGCTCAAACAGACAATCGTCCATCAGCATCATGCCAAACTTGGCACCCGTTTGAATCGCGGAGTTGATTCGAAAGGTTTTGTTCTCGCGAATCAGGTTGGCCACGCCAGGCGTCACTACCAGCGACTCAAATCCAGCAATTCGCCCGCCGCCAATACGCGGCAGCAGCGTCTGGGCAAGCACGCCGATTAAGGACGTCGAAAGCTGGGTTCTAATTTGTTCCTGAAGCTGACCGGGAAACGCGTCAATGATTCGGTTCACGGTGCCCTGAGCACTATTGGTGTGCAGGGTCCCAAACACAATGTGACCTGTTTCCGCCGCCGAAATCGCAGCTTCAATGGTGTCTAGATCGCGAAGCTCACCCACCAGAATCACATCCGGGTCCTGACGCAACGCTCGTTTGATCGCTTCGGAAAACGAGGGAACGTCGACGCCCACTTCTCGCTGATTGACCGTCGATTTTTTGTGGTAGTGATAAAACTCAATCGGGTCTTCAATCGTAATGATATGATGATCAACCCGTTCGTTGATAAAGTTAACCATACTGGCCAGCGTCGTACTCTTGCCCGATCCCGTCGGCCCAGTGACCAGAATCAAACCACGTGGACGCATACAAAGCTTGGTGAAGATATCCGGAACACCAAGTACCTCTGGAGGTAACATCTCATTGGGAATCTGCCGCAACACCATCGCGATGTCGCCACGCTGCTTAAAAATTGAAACGCGAAATCGAGCCTTGTCCGCGTAGGCAAATCCAAAGTCAGAGCTTCCGATCTCCTGCAATTCACGCTGACATCGCTCGGGCGCGATACTCTTCATCAACGCTACCGTATCCTCAGACTCGAGTACTTTGGTTTCCAGTTTTCGCAATCGACCATGCAAACGAAAAACCGGCGGCTGACCAGTCGTAATGTGAATATCGCTCGCACCCTGTTTTACGCAGGCCTCGAGCAGTTTGTCGATAAGTACGGTTGCCATAAGTCTTTTTCTTTAACGTTTCCTGTTTAACCGATTTCCAATTGGAGATCGCGTCACTCAAACTCCAGCATCCATCCCAATGACGAAAGCCAGTTCTTGTTGTTTTCAGTTACCTAGTGCCGGGTTTAAAGGACATGCCTAAATCCAAGCAAGGGAAGCGTTGAGTTGGGACCAAGAAAGGATAAGTGAGTTGTTCGTGGCTGTTTGGGAGAAGAGGAGGGAATAGTGATCTTCTTAAATAACTAAGTAACTATAAATCCGAAGATCGCCCTTATTGTTCGCATCTACCCTCTCGCCGTCCAAAAATCTTCCCATTTTGCCACCCAAGCGCCTTAAAACAGGAAATAACCACCCATAAGGACCACCCTAAACGTCTTGCTCCGTTCGCTTCGCCACCCGGTAGACTTCATCGAATGTCGTAAAGCCCTTCAATACCTTGTCGATTCCATCTTGATAGAGCGTGGTCATTCCAGCCTGCATTGCATAGGTTCGAATCTCCTGTGCAGGTGAGTTGGCAAAAATCATCTCGCGAACCTTGGAATCCACGATCAACATCTCGTAAATGCCAACCCTTCCACGAAAACCCGATTTTTGACAACTATTACAGCCTTTCCCTCGCATAAACGTCGCGCCCTCAATCTGCTCAGGCGTCAAACCCGCCTCCTTAATTGCAGCCTCTCCAGGCATGTGCCTCGCCCGACACTTGGGACAAATGGTCCGCACCAAACGCTGAGCCAAGATCGCCACCACGCTGCTGGCCACCAAATATCCCGGCACTCCCATGTCAATCATCCGCGTAACAGCCGTGGGCGCATCGTTCGTATGCAGTGTACTGAAAACCAAGTGTCCAGTAAGACTGGCCTGAATTCCCATGGAAACCGTCTCGGCATCTCGCATTTCACCGACGAGAATAACGTTCGGAGCCTGCCGCAACATCGAGCGAATGATCCGAGCAAAGTCCAATCCGATGCGATGCTTCACCTCAACCTGATTGATTCCAGGCAGGTAGTATTCGACCGGATCCTCCGCCGTGATGATTTTTCGGTCAGGCCGATTCAAACCATTCAGAGCCGCGTAGAGCGTCGTCGTTTTCCCGGATCCGGTTGGGCCGGTGACCAAAATAATTCCATTTGGCCGGCGAATGAGGTTGTTAAATTTCTTGTACATCTCCTCAGAGAATCCGAGCTGACGAACACCAATCCGAATATTGTCTTTGTCGAGCAATCGCAACACAGCCGACTGCCCCATACTGGTGGGGATGATACTGACGCGAAGATCGAGCTCTTTCTCGCCGACGTTCACCTTAATCCGGCCATCCTGCGGGCGGCGTTTTTCAGCAATATCAATCGACGACAAGATTTTGATGCGGGAAATAATGGCACCCAGCTGTCGTTTCGGCAGCCGGTCACGCTCGTGAAGCACACCGTCAATTCGATAACGAATCCGGACACGATCCTCAAACGGCTCGACATGGATATCAGAAGCCCTCAACTGAACCGCTTCGGTAATCATCAGCTGAACCAGGCGCACGATAGGGGCACTAGACTCTTCGTCTCCCTTCCCATCGCTACCGCTGTCGTCATCAACCGTTTCGGTGAAGTCGATCGCGGTGTCGGTAAATTCTTGCAAAATCGAGTCAGCCGATTCACCCTCGACCTGGCCATACATTCGGTTGATCGCCAGCGTGATGCTAGAACGAGTCGCCAACGCGACGGTTACATCTCGATTAAGAATGAACCTCAACTTCTCGATCGTATCCACGTCACCCGGCTCACTCATCAGCACCTTTAGTCCGCCGTCGACTTCGCTCATCGGCAAAACAATATTCTCTCGCGCGACCGCTTCGGGCATCAGTTCGATCACCATCTCTGGAATCTCAACCTCAGCGAGATCGACATACTCCATGCGATTATGCTCAGCCAGGGCACGCATTACTTCCTCTTCGGTAGAATAACCGAGCTGAACCAACGTTTGCGCAATCGCCCGATCCGTCTGCTTTGCCAGATTCTCGGCGTCGACGACTTGGTCTTGGGTGATCGAACCAGAATCTAAAAGGAGTTTTACAAACCCCTGAATTTTGTTTGTTGCCATATCTCGCTGAGCTTTCGATTCGCAGCCTGTTTCATTTTCACACGAAGCAACCGCGACGCCTTATTTCATATCTAAAATCAACTGTATATTGATCCATTTTCGTCATCCTTGTCAATCAAATCCCCATCCGATTAAGTTCTCGGATTGATCAAATCTTTTGATACAGTCCCCTAAAACCCCAATCGGCCCGTGGAAATTTAGACCGCATGGATCAATTATAACGGTCTCACGAACGGTTAGCTTCAATTAATCAAGGAATAAGCTCAATCAAATACGGTTTCTTCGCCCCAAAAACGCTCTGAAACGGCTTTTCTCATTAATTCGCCAGATTACAAAAACCATCTCAGCCAAGGGAAGCTTATTTTTTTTCTTTGAGAGCATCTGGCGGGAGCCGAAGCAACTCCGCCTCTCCCCGAACCGGCTGTAATTTGCGAGCTTTGCTCCAGTAGCTGCCGGCCAAGTCTCGCATCGAATCTGCTTCATCGTAATAACCGGCCTCTTCCAAATCTGCGGTGATCCCATCGAGCTTCCTCGCAATGGAATGGCAGAGCGACCGACGACTCATCTTTGGACGCATCTTTGGACGCGCAACCACTCCCAACGGACGAGGGGAAACCAACTGGTATTTAGGTTTTATGGCGGGCAATCGCTTGCTCTCATCTGAAAGCCTCTCTAATTCGAGAGCAAACTCCTTTTGAGCAGCTTTGGGATCGAGCCATTCACCCATGATTTCACCTACACCCCCCCCAATTTTTTCCCGCAGCTCCTCAATTTCGACGATCTCGGCTGACCTATCTTGAGCCTGAACCTCAGTTCGCGTCGGCCCCTGTTGAGCCTCTGAAGCCCCGCTAAAGACCAGAAGAATCAATATCTTCCAGCCAAAAATCACCCGCACCGTTTTGGATTCCAAAAGCATAAACCTTGCCTCTTTCACTCTAATTTCATCAGTAACGTCCGTCGGCAGGGGAGATACCCATAAATTTCGCTTTCCCGACATAACGAATATAAGGAACGACCGTTTTTTTCCGAAACCTCAATTTGAACGGTCCATTGTCCGAGTTTTCAGAGCGCCAGCATTTTCAATGCTCAAAGCCAAATCAATGCGAACGAATTATTCGGACTTCAATCGTTGCACATCGGGCAGAAAAGCCACAAAAAATTGACAATTTGCTCGTTCAACGAGTATCTTAGAAATAGACATATGTGTACGGTACGGAGAGAAAATCCCCGTCCATCGAGTTTTGTATTGCGACGATTTCCCCACTTGAGGCATTCATGGCCATTTCCAGTTCTTCGAACTCCGTAAAATCGGCTTTAACATCCGGTTTCCAATCCTGCCTAACAAATACGACGATTAAAACAATCGTCGCTGGAATTGCAGTGCTTGCGTTTGCAGCTTGCAGCGAGCCTGCGTTGGCACAGTTCGAATCCATCCCAATGAACCCTCGATACGCGACCGAATTGCCCGCATTCGACGCCGACCAGGACGAGATGGATGATACAAAAAAAGCAAACCGAGCCAATGAAAAGAATCAGCGAGATGACCTTTCAAAGGTCCGATCTCTCCTGAGCAGTGGTGGAAACCCATCAGACAATCCGCTTGTGGAACAATATTTCAAAGGCTACGTGTTTCCAGCGATGACCGTCGTCGACAATCGGGTTCTCTCTCAACTCGGCAACATGCGTGCAAAATTCCTCAAAGATTTCTTTGACCCAAGAATCAGCCCCGCTGCCCGCGCCGCGTTGATTGACCTAACGATCCAACAGGCACGTGAAGCCTACCGAAACAACTCGCTTCACCCCGCCGCACGACTGAACATGGTGTACTTAATTGGAATGCTAGACCAAACGCCTGGCGTGCGATTACCACCGCAATTTCCAGTACCCTCCAAATCCGCCTTCGATTCACTTGGCGACATTCTAAAATCTGCCGACTTACCGGCATTCTTGAAAGTCGCGGCTCTTGCTGGAATCCAGCGACACGTCGAAATTGACAACATCACCAAAAACGGCCAGCTAACCGACGCCAACAAGACCTTTCTAACTGATAAAGGAAACGAGTACCTTGACTCGCCAAGTAACGACGACCTCAGCTACTGGCTGAAACGACGAGGAATGCAGTTGCTCGGGGAATTGGGATCCGCCACAACTCTCAAAAAAGCTGTCTCCGTCATGCAATCCAAAGACGCCGGCTTTTGGGTAAAATTTGATGCCATGGAAGCAATCGGAAAACTCGATCTTGCTGGTAGCAACGCCACCGAAAACCTCGAAGCGACCAAGGCTATTGCCGAGTTCGCTTCCTCGGCACTGCTGCAAGAATCCGAAGCCATTAACGGGGCAATCAAGCAGCTTGTTTACGACCAAATCTTATTTCAAGATCTCGATCTCATCGCAACGCCAACCGATTACTCAAGCGGGGCATCAGTCTCTAGCTCAAGCGGTGGCGGTGGCACTGACGGCGGTCGCTCTGGTGGCGGTGGTAATTCCGGTAAATTTACCGGCGGCTCCGGCATGGGGATGGGCATGGGTGCCGGCATGGGTGCTGGTGCCGGTGGCTTTGGAGGCAACGATGAAGTTGCAACGAGCGATATTCTCGAACTACCCGTTTATCAATTAAACATTTTCCGGCGACGAATTAAAACTATCGCGCTCACCACGACACAGATCCTCGGCGGTGCAGACGGCACCGGTGGCATGTCCAAGCTAGTTGACGAGTCTGGCAAGGATCTTATTAAGAAATTAAACGGCGAATTGTCATCACTCCTTCAAGAGTCTAATGTTGGCATTGTCGACCTCGATGCTCGAAAAAGAAAAGATGAGGACGAAGACGAAAACGTCGAGCCAAAAAGCGTTGCCAACCAACTTTCAGAATTGTGCGACGAATCGAGCAAGAAAATCGACAAACTGCTCGGCAAAGAGGTTCCCGCTGAAGCAGATCCGCTCGGCGCAGCCCCAGCAGCTGATCCGCTCGGTGCCGCAGGCAACTAATTCTCATTTTTTGCCGGCATTCTGTACTCAGAATAATTCTCACACCCACCTCCGATTCCGTCGGAGGTTTTTTGTTGCGCGTCAGAATCTAATCTCCACCCGAGACTCAAAAACTCCATCTAGATTTCCGACCCAGCCATGAAGGGCAGCCAAAGTTCAAACAATGCACTTGAGGGGGGAAGGCATAGTTCTCGTAATGCCAAGCCGAGTCCGGACCCGCCCATGATGCGATTTTTGACAAAGGCCAGAATCAAGAAAAAACTAGCAGCTCAGCAATGGCAATTTCCAACTACAACGCAACCGCAAGTGTTTAAGAATCGGAAATAGCGATTGCAATCCTGCCTTGCCAAAGCGCTGCACGTGCACAGATTGCATCCATGGCCATGTAACCGCCCACCAAAGCACCGGTGAAAAACAAGTCACCCATCATCGTTGCCCGATAGAACGGCAATCCAGCGGCATAACAACTCGCCAACCCTGACAAACTTGCTGGATACCACTGGCCAAACCACCATACAACTCCGTTGGTCAATGCAAAGAAAACGGTCGACATGATCAACGAAGCAATCGTAAATCGCCCGATCTGGCCAACGCCCATCCGCGTAGGTGCCGCCTTGCTTACAGATGATTTCACCCAGCACCCTAAACCAGCAGCAACCGCGAGGCTAAGGTAAACGCTTGCCATCAAACGCCAGTCATAGGCACCAATGCTCAAATCGCTGATCACCATGATCAGAACCAAAGCCAGCAAGGCAATGGAGAGGCGGCGAAAAAAGAAAGCACTGAACAAAACCAGTGCAGCAACTGGTTTGACATTCGGCCAGTCAACTAACCAAAACCGACTAGCCACTCCAATGGAAACAACAATTGCAAAAAACGCAATTTGAATCCATCTTTCTTGATCCCAAGCTTGAAAGAAAACCGACTTTGCTGATCGTGGCTGTTTCATGGTTCAAAATCTCGCTTCATGCGCGAGGCGGTTAGCAGTAAAACGAAGGTGAAAATTAGATTCAGTAGTATAACAACCCGTCGGGGCTTCGCTATCCGAGTTTTTGGGAATCACGAGTCTTCGAGGATCAGTTTTCGAAAGACGGCCAAACGAACAATCCAAATCACTCTGGTTCATACTTGCCAAACGACCAAACGATGCGGTCCTGCGGTTTCACTGCAAACACCCCAGCTCCCTTGTCACCAAGTACTCCATTGACCCGATATATCCAATTTTCGCCATCCCCCGCGAGATTATCGACTCCTCCAATCGAAGTAATGAACTTATCAGACTCCCATACTCCGGTCGATTCAAAAGTAAATCCTCCCTTGATGGAGGCTGTCTGAAGCACTGAAAACACAGTGGAATCGTTCATGCAGTCGACTTGGCTCTGAATGCCTTCCCGGTCAGAACCAAACCTAATCTCCACCTCAACCGTGCCGATTGCCAAATCGGTGGTGGAGTTATTTTTGTTCGTTCCATTTCCTTCTGAATCAGTACATCCCGATAACGCCAAAAGGAATCCAAATATCAACAATTTGGACGCCGCTAACCTGAGTTTCATCAATTTGCTCGCCTTTTCAACACGTTGCTTGCTGATCACACGTCATCCATGTCGCAGAGCGTCATGAAAAACTCCTGAGTTTAATTCTCAAAAATCACTATAACACAAACAGAACGGGTTAATGTTCGAATCAATTTTTCCATCGAGGGCGTTCTTTAAACGATGGCAGGATCGAATTAGGATAACGTCGTTCGGACATCGACATTCGAGGATGAAATTTCGCAAAGCCAAAACATGCCAGACCCAACCAACACGATTGTCAACGTAACTTACCCGCAAGCGGGCATCGCCATGATCACCATGGATGCTCCCGAATCGGCGGCGAATATTCTGGACGAGCAACTGTTTTCAGAACTCGATCGCTCGATGGCCGAACTCGCAGAACAAAGTGACTTAACAGGTGTTATTTTAATTTCTGCCAAACCGACGATTTTTGTCGCCGGTGCAGATCTAAAAAGAATTGCCGCTACACTCGATTGGCCAGAGAAAAAAATTGTCGAATTTTGCCAACGGGGCAGGGCAGTCATGGCGCGGTTCAGCCGCTGTCCCTTTGTCTCCATTGCTGCGATCCATGGTGCTTGCGTCGGCGGTGGGCTCGAACTCCCCATGTGGTGTGACTTGAGAATTGCCTCCAATGACCGCCGAACAATCCTGGGACTGCCCGAAGTCAAGCTCGGATTGGTTCCAGGCTGGGCTGGCACCGCTCGACTTCCCCGTATTACCAATCTGGATATCGCCGTGGACTTGGTCACCAGCGGCAGACTGGTTTCTGCCAGTGAAGCCAATTCGATTGGCTTGATCGACGCGGTGGTGCCGCAGGAATCACTGATCGAGGAAGCGATCAAAATGATCCACCGCGTTTCTACTTCTGAATCGTTTATCTTCGACCGAAAAAAAATCATGGGACCCGTCGAAACAGTCGGCGATCTGGAAGCGATCGTCCTGAAACATGGCAAGCGAATCATTGAAAACAAAAAGATCTTTCCATTTGCACCAACCGTAGCACTGGAACACATGACGCGATCGGCCAGCCTCCCAATCAAAGCAGCCTGGAATTCTGAGTCTGTCGCGATGGCTCAAGTCTACGGCAGTCCCGCCAGTCGCGGATTAATCAATCATTTCTTCCTTATCGACCACAACAAAAAACAACCTGGCTTGGTCGACATGAATTTATCACCGATGAAAATCCACACGGTTGGCGTCGTCGGAGCGGGACTCATGGGACAGGCCATCGCCGAAAACTGCCTTAAGCGAGGTCTCGATGTAATCCTGCTGGACGCCAACACGCAAACCCAGCAATTAGTTACTAACCAACTGAAATGTGATTACCCCGATCGCTCGATCCAATCTTGTGAAAGTTACGAGTCATTCACTGAGTGCGAACTGGTAATCGAATCGGTTGTTGAAACAGCCGCTGTCAAACTACAAGTCCTTCAAAAAATTGAATCCGCTGTCGACGAGGCAACCGTGATCGCCTCCAACACGTCGGCGATTCCAATCGAAACCCTCGCCAACCATCTCCAACGGCCTGAAAATTTCTGCGGCATCCACTTCTGCCATCCAGAATTAATGTCGCTTGTCGAAGTCGTGTGTGGCCCTCAATCATCCGAACAGACAATTGCAACCGCCGTTAAATTTGTAAAATCTCTCCGAAAAACACCGGTTGCCATCAACGACGGAGCGGGATTTGTAGTGAACCGATTGCTGGCTGCGATGATCGACCAGTCTCTTCGCATCTTCACTAATGGAACCTCGATTGAAACCATTGACTTTGCGATGCGTGAGTTTGGGTTTCCCGGCGGGCCGTTCGAGATCATCGACGTTATCGGAGTCGACACCTGTCTCTACGCCGGTCGCACAATGTGGGAATCCGGTTCACAATGCGTAACACTTTCGCCCATCCTTCCACGATTAGTAAAATCCGGTTTTCTAGGTCGCAAAAAAGGCAAAGGATTCTACGCCTACCCGGACGCGCGCGGCGAGCGACAATGGGACAACAACCTGCTGTCGGTCATTGAAATCTACCGCAACGAAAAAGATCAATCCTCAACCCTCAACGAAAAACAAATCGTCACTCAAATCCTCTCTGCGATCGTACTCGAGGCAACTCGAATTATCGAAGAGGAAATTGTCCAAGACTTTCGAGACATTGACCTTTGCATTATCGAGGGCTTTGGATTCCCAGCTCACCATGGAGGGATTCTATTCTGGGCGGATCAGGTTGGAATCGAGACGGTTCTGCAAACACTCGAAAGCATCAGCAAAGTTGACCCCCGCATCTCTCCAAACGCAACGATCCAATTACAAGCTAAAAATCAAACCCACTTTTACCCGGCACCAACCCCTTCAGAACAATAAACATCCACGCGTGGCCAAAGCATCCTCTGCTGAGTTAAGCTAACAGGATCGCTGCGGTACCTAGCTAACGACGACCTCCGAGGACGATGGAAAAGGCGAACCGCAATGACCGACGCTTTGAAACGAACTGCTTGGTATCTGCTTAGCATTTACTTGCTTGCGGTGTATCTGACATTTTTTCACCTGCTCAATGCAGCGGACGCCGAGCAAATCCAACGACTGGGGGCAGCGTTTTCAGCGATCTGGCTCTCGAGCTGTTTTGTCTTCCAAAACTGCTTTAGAAATCGTTTTGAATTCAGTATTCACGCGTTAATAACACTGGACTTCTGCTTTGAATCGCTAGTCGCCAATCACGCAGGATACTCATTCTATTATTGCGCCGCAGGATTTTGGATCGTGTTCCTGACCTATCACCATCTTCCCCTGCGACAACCGAGAGCCCACTCCCAAGAAACTGTTGCCACGGCGTGATCCCGACAAACGAAATGCTACTCTTGGTAAAGCTCGGGAAAAACTTCTTGTGACAAACCTTGTCGCTTAATCAGCGTTCGCAAGCGAGAGAGGAAATCAAACTTGAAGTTTGCAACTTGCTGCTCAGTCATTTCTAAAACTTCCGCAGCTTCTTTGTTGGGGTAACCTCGAACCACCAACAACTCAATACACTTCAGCTTTTCCCAATCGCCCTTTGCCTGCCACTTATCAACCTGAACCTCAATCGCTTCTGTGATTGCATCCTCTTCGATTCGTTTGCGCTCTACACTCCGAGCGATACTGCTTGCCGGACGTGCAGGCCCTGGAAGCTGCCACTGCCCGCTTGAATCAGATCCAGAAGACAATGGGATCGCAGGCCTTCGCCCCTCTCGACGCAAATGATCCGTCAACTTGTAGGCGCAGATTGAAAACAAATAGGACTCTAAAGCTCGACGACCATCATAATTTGGCAGGCTATTAAGAAACCCAACAAACGCCTCCTGCACAATGTCTTCACTCGCCGATCGGTTCGACAAACGACTGTCGACAAACGACTGCAATCGACCCTCGTATCTCGCAATTAGATCCGTCCAAGCGTCCGAATCACCAGAACGAATCCTGGCAATTAAAATTCGGTCGATTTCGTTGGAACGTTTCATAAGCCTCTTACGTTGAAAATTGGTTTCCCCGATCGTGTCCTACGCACCATGAAAATGCAAGTCAAAGTGAAAAAATGACTCCCATTTATCTTAGATTTGCCGTTCCCAACACTGCGGCAGAACGGAAACGAGGCAATTCGCGCAAAAAAACAACACTCATGAAACTACCGATTTGCAGTTTCGTCAGTTCAGCACGGTTGTGCGTCGAGAAAAAGCGTGAAATTCAAAAACGCTATTTCGGGAAATTTTTGAGAAAATTATCGAGCGTCGCATCACCTTCACGACCCGGTTGATCTTCTCGCGGGCTCTCCGCATCCGAATTTTGGCTTCCTAGAAATTCGGCGGAGGGCTGAGAAGGCTCTTTTTGATCATCCGAACTAAATTGAAATACAGAACTATCGGTGAGCGTCTCTCGTCCAACAAAACTAGCCGAAGTGTCCGACGGCGCTTGGGTGCCACACGGATCCTCAAACAAAGCCGGATCGGTCGGTTGGCTGCTAACGATTTCAACCGGTTTGGGAACTTCGGTTACCGGAATCGAGGCGGCGATCGGCAATTCGCTCAGCGAACCATTTCCAAGCTGATGCGGTGATGCCAGTGGAATTGGCTCAACCGCGTGAGGCAACTCGCCCACGGAGGTCGAGGGTAAGTAAACTTTGGCGTCCTCGTTAAAAACGACCTCTTTGACAACTGGAATTGCCGCGGTCTCTGATTGACTAACCAAATCGGCAAGCGTTTCATCCACAGCGGGACTGATCGCCGCGGCCCCTAATTCATAAACGGCACGAAACGTAATATTTCCAAGCGTCAGCAGTTGATTAGGATCAAGAGGCTGCTCACACTCAATTCGAGTGTTGTTGAGGTAGGTTCCGTTGAGAGACCCTAAATCTCGTACGAAAAGCCGCCCGTCCTGCTCGTAGATTTCAGTGTGCTTCCGGCTAACCAACGCATGAGGAACCGTCAGGCCAGCCTCTTTCCCCCGGCCGATCACGACAGGGAGATCCAGACTCACCTCTGTTTTCTTCGCATCACCACCGACCACTACGAGCTTGGCTTCGAGCATATATATTCCTAAATATCCAACATTTGAACTTCAGACGACGCTGCAAAATCATACCCCAGAAATCATAAAACTCAGAATGATTTCTAAAGATGATCGACTGAAAAACCACACCGGCACTCAGTCCTCCATTAAAACCGACTATTGGAGCAATGTCCATCTTAAGCGATTCGAGGCAAGGATCAAATGACGAATTCCCAGATTCTTACCTCCGCGACTGCACTCCCTAGCCAGCCAGCACTTCACGTTGAAAAAAATTCCCAAGAAATTCGAATTCGGAACACAGAACCAGAAAACAATAAACTTGGAAAAATCCCAGTTTATTCGTGCCTAAGGCTGGATGATCAACAAAATAAAAGCCGAAAGTCATGAAATAAATGGCCTCCAAGCCATTTGATGGCGTGGGACACGGTAGCACTTGCAGCACTTATTTTCCCACGTATAATCCCAGCTTGCAGAATTCGGAGCCATTAAGGTTTCGAAATCAACTGGAACGGATTAATGCGGGTGTAGCTCAGTGGCTAGAGCATCACGTTGCCAACGTGAATGTCGAGGGTTCGAATCCCTTCACCCGCTCTCTTTTCCCTCACCGCGGTGGCACGCTCCAAGACTGCCGATCGGCTGAACTGCTCTAAAAAGGGTTTTGTGGTTAATTTCATGACCAAAAGGCCTATAAATACCAATCGGATTGGCTACAATGTCGAACCCGATAGAAATCCACTTTGGCTTTCTCCGACCCTGTTGGACTTGTTGAATTCACGCTCGCTGTTGAATGCTTCAGGTTCGAACGAACACATATGAATGCTCGGCAGCAACTGAATTTCGAATTTGAAATTCGCAAACTGCTTGGCAAACGATAAATATTTTGAATCGCTGACCGTTCCAACGAGAGGGACGACAGCCAAGTCTCCTGCCAAGGAAAAGATTTGTGAATACTGAGACCATTGAAACTGAAGAAAAAGAAAAACTGGATCTTGCCGTTGAGGTCAAAGAAACAAGTGCTTGCGAGCGTCACGTCACCGTTACGGTTCCACGCTCGGACATCGAAAAGTATTTCGACAAGCAGTTTGACGAACTAGTACCCCGCGCCGAAGTCCCCGGATTTCGCGTTGGCAAAGCACCTCGTCAATTGGTCGAGAAAAAGTTTCGCAAACAACTAACTGGACAGGTGAAAGGCTCGATCTTGATGGACAGCCTTTCCCAGGTAAGCGATTCACAGGATTTCTCTGCGATCAGCGAACCAGATCTTGATTTCGAGCAGGTCGTCATTCCAGAAGAGGGCGACCTAACCTATGAATTCAATATCGAAGTGCGACCAGAGTTTGATCTTCCAGAGTGGAAAGGTCTTTCCCTCGAGAGACCCGAACGCGAGTTCACTGATGAAGATATCGATAATCACATCGGTAATCTTTCTCAACAGTTCTCCGACTTGGCTCCCGTCGACGAAGCCGTTCAGGCCGGCGACCATGTCGTTTGCAACATCACGAGCCGGTTCGAGGACACTGAACTCAACACCAACGAAGAGCAGTTGATTCAGGTTCGACCGACACTCAGTCTTTCTGACGCGACGATCGAAGGCTTTGATAAGTTAATGATCGGCGCCAAAGCGGAAGACAAAAAAACAGCAAATGTCGAAATCAGCGAACACGCTGAAAATGAAGATCTTCGTGGAAAAACAGTCGAAGTTGACTTCGAAGTGCTCGACGTAAAACGAGTTGAAAACAAGAACCCCGAAGAAATCGTGACCCAACTTGGCCTCGATTCTGTCGACAAACTGAAAGAGCTCGTTCGCTCATCAATGGAAGAACGACTTCAGTATGCTCAACGTGAAACCATTCGAGATCAGATCAGCAAAGTTCTCACTGAGTCGGCTGACTGGGAATTGCCACCGGATCTTCTGCGTCGCCAATCGGGCCGTGAACTTGATCGAGCCGTTATGGAAATGCGATCCAGCGGATTCTCAGAACAAGAGCTCGTCGCCCGCGAAAACACGCTTCGGAAAAATATCCTTGAGAAAACCGAAACGTTGCTAAAAGAACACTTCATTCTTGAGCGAATCGCGGAACAGGAAACTGTCGAAGACGAGCCGCAAGATTACGAGATTGAAATCGCTCGAATCGCAATGCAGCAAAATGATTCACCGCGACGAGTTCGTGCCCGCCTTGAAAGAGCTGGCCAGATGGACTCTCTGCGAAATATGATCATCGAGCGGAAGGTAATTGATCTAATTACTGAGAGTGCCAACTTTAAAGGCACGGATTACGAAACCGAAGAAAAAGCTGACTCTTCAGCATTGACCTATTTTGCCGCTGGCCGCAAAGGCAGCATTCCTGAAGCGAAATACGAAGGCGGAGACGCAGAGCCTATTCCTGGCATGAAACCTGGCATGAAAAAAGACTAACGCCAGTCCACTCAAGTATTGCCGTGGCGACACGCCCACGCTTGACTGATGGAATCATTAAATGACACCCAATGGATGCCAAGTGGCATCCATTGGCTCGTTATTGACCCAAAATCGTCGGCTTCAACGATGAACCAATCTGTTCTTCGCACCGTATTCCCTTGGGTTCGAAATCATAATTCGGTCAGGCCGCAAAAGTCTTCCCAAAATATCCGGTAAATGCCAAGAGTGTGTCCACCGAAACCGTATCTCACCTTGTCTCCGTTTTAGATTCTCGATAGCTTAATTACTCGGTTAAAAGAACTAGAACGAAGAAGCAGAACTGATTCAGAACTAGAACTGATTCATAGAACTGATTCTTCGGTGCATTTAGCCGGAACCACGCAACCCAATCATTACGCTTGTAAAGGACTTTGTCTTGAACGGCACTTCACAAACCAAAAACGGATCAGTCATGAGTAACTTCGGTTCAACCACGGGATCAGTTATGCGGGATCCACTTTCCGAAATACAAAATTCATACTCCACAGCCTCGTACCAACGCCAGCGTCAAATGACGTTAGGCGATCTGCTTTTAGAAAACCGAATCGTTTTCCTGCAGGGCGAGATCCACACGGGGAATGCCAATGAATTAGTAATGAAATTGCTCTATCTGCAAAGTGAGAACAAGAAAAAGCCAATTAACTTTTATCTTAACTCACCCGGGGGTGACGTCATTGCCACCATGGCAATCTACGATGTAATGCAAATCATGTCCTGCCCGGTAGCAACGTTTTGCGTCGGACAGGCGGCCAGTGGCGCTGCAGTGTTGCTCGCTGGCGGCACCAAGGGCCAACGCTTCTGCTTGCCCAACTCGAGAGTCATGATTCACCAGCCTCACGGGGGTGTCGGTGGGCAGGTAAGTGACATTGAAATTCAAGCCGACGAAATCCTTCGAAACAGAACCGTGCTCAACGAAATCTTGGCCAAACACACTGGCCAAACCGTTGAGCAAATTGCCGAAGATACCGATCGCGACTTTTTCCTCACCGCCGAACAAGCTAAAGAGTATGGCGTGGTTGACGAAATTACGATTCGGAAAACTAACGAAGACGAAGACGACGACGATTAATTTCAAATTGGTTCCAAACCAGTCGACCAATGGGCTTTCGGTTCATTGAATGACTGTGGCGACTTAACGCCAGCGCACACAAAACATCTCAGCTTTCATTCATATTCAAACGGTCAATCGGAGTAGAAGATTATGTCATACGTTCCCTACGTGGTCGATAATTCAGGTCGCGAAGAACGGGTTTACGACATTTACAGTCGACTTTTGAGGGACCGCATTATTTTTCTCGGCCAACAAGTTACCGCCGATCTGGCGAACTCGTTGGTTGCACAAATGCTGTTCCTGCAATCAGAAGATCCAAAAAAAGATATTCACCTCTACATCAACTCGCCTGGTGGAAGCGTCACGGCGGGATTGGCGATCTACGATACGATGCAATTCATCTCATGTGACGTCGCGACCTATTGCCTCGGCCAAGCCGCGTCGATGGGGGCAATGTTGCTGACAGCTGGCACAGCCGGCAAACGATACGCTCTGCCGAATGCAAGCATCATGATTCACCAACCACTCGCCGGTATGCAGGGTACCGCCGAAGAAATTATGATCCACCGAAAAGAACTTCGTCGAGTCAAAGAACGGCTGAACCTGCTTCAAGTAAAACATACCGGCAAAACACTGGAAGAAATTGAAGCGAACACGGATCGTGATAATTTCATGACCGCCGAAGAAGCACAGGAATTTAACTTGATCGATCAGGTCGTCACAAGCCTCGGTGAAACCCAGTAAAACAAAGACTCTCATGGCACACCAGTACTCAGTCAGCGCAACTGCAACACCGGAACAACTCGTCGACTTAACCGCCGATGGCTTGCCCACCTTGGTATCCGGACCACCTTCCGAATTCGGCGGATCTGGCAATGAATGGTCTCCCGAAGACCTACTTGTCGCTGCAGTTGCCGACTGTTTCACGCTTTCTTTCAAAGCAATCGCAACCGCTTCACGATTTTCGTGGACGGCACTCCACTGCGACGTCACCGGGACGCTTGATAAAGTTGACCGGGGAATGCAATTTACCGAGATGAAAATTCTCGCAAATTTGACAATCCCCGCCGACGCAGACGCCAGTCGAGCCGAACGACTGCTGGAAAAAGCCGAACACGCCTGCTTCATTACTAACTCATTGAATTTTTCGGCCACGCTCGAGATTCAAGTCAAAGTGGGCTAGTCACAACCAGCAGACAACTGCTGCTATCGTTAGCTGACCAATGAGTACAGACGCGTGCTAGCTACTACCAGACAAGCAGTCTCTGATTCGGGCCTGTAATAGTCAGGCAGGAACGAATTGGGATTGATGCCACTCAAAGAAATCATCTAAAGACAGTCTTTCGATTTCTCTCTCATGAGGCATTTTAGCGATGCGCCTGTTTTTCTTGGCAATAAGCTGTTCACTTTTAGCGATTGGCTGTCGGTCTTACCCGTCCGACCAAAAGGATATCGTTGAGCTGAGACAGGAAATTCTGGATTGGGAAGAATACTCTTTTCTAAATGACGCAGACTTGAAGCGTTTGGAACAGGAAAACTCTGACCTTAAAGAAGCGCTTAAAAACCAAAACCAAGAAACAATTGAGCCTCAATCAGAGGCAGGGCCAATTCAAAACAAAACGGGTCAAAGCGACTCTACTCAACCTCGACCAGACAGTGCCACCATTGGACAAGTCACTTACAACGCCGCAATCCCAACCCTGGCGGCCCCTGAGCCTGCTCTCAAGATAAGAAAAGCCGAGTCGATTTCCGTATACTCGCCGCCGACAACCGGGGTCAATCTTGATGAAATCGAAGGGGACGAAGGTGTCGAAATTTTCATCACGCCCCAGGACGATTTGGGAGAAACAGTTCACTGCGACGGCGAACTCACCGTCAGCTTGATCGACCCAACGGCAACTCCCGAGCAACAAAGAATCGGGTTATGGAAGTTTGTTTCAGAGGAAACAAAATTATTCTTTGCGAAGGATACATCCGGAGAAAGGGGAATCCTTTTGCACCTCCCCTGGGAACAATCAATTCCAATCAACAGCTCACTTGATTTGCACGTACGGCTCGTCACGCCCGACGGCCGCACCCTGAAAACAAAGCATCAACTCACAATCACTCCACCTGACGCAGAGTACTCCGTAGATAATTCAGGAATTCGTCGCTGGACGCGTGAAGATCCTCGTTGGCTTCCCGCTTCAGGCGAACCCGAGGTAGTCGAGCAGATTCGCAAAGTTCCCAATTCAACGCCTGACAAGATCTGGAAACCGAGCAAGAAACAACCCGCCAAAGCTAAAAAAGCAGAGGTCAAGAAATCGCCCCCTCCTCAGGTGAATCCTCCCAAACCTGTTTGGAGTCCCATTCGCAGATAGCGGAACCGGTTTGGATCACACCCAAAACTAGCGTCGGTTGATCAATTTTCGACTCGAGCTAGTGCGCAAGATATCCAAGACAGTCTCTTGAGCAGTGTTTAGTTCTCGATCGTCAACCGAAACGGCAAGCCAACCATCCGAGACGGAGAGTTGTGAAATTTCAAGTTGGCTCGTATCGATCCGTTGAGCAATCTTTTCGGGTAATGATGCAACAGAGTATTCTTTTTTGAATAACACCTTCATGACGGTACTGATCGCCGCTTTATCGCCAAACCGAAGCCGCTTTCCACGAATACGAGTACCGTCGTCGTTTTGCTGCAATTGGATCTTCATTCCATCTCTGACAAATCGATAGGCAGCGGTGAGAGAAACGTTTTTCCAAACTTTCCCCTTCTCCCCAATTTTTAACGACTTGAGATTCAAAGTCACCTTTAACTGATCTTCCTGAAACTCAACCAGGATCGGATCGAAATAGGCAAATCCGATTTCAGCGTGCTTGTCACTTTTAGCACGCGGCTCGGTAGAATCCCCCGCGCCCACGAACTCTTTCAGGTGCTCAACTAGTTCATCCACTGTGAACTTATTACCGTTGAGACCAATGCGTGAAATCGCGTTGTTGATGGCTGATTGGTGCAACTGGAAACTCATCAAGCTACTCGCACTGTCCAGCGGCCTCGCTGTATTTGCTGCCATTTGGTCGCGTCCGCCAATCCGGTACCGCACCACCATTTGGTCTTCGGTCGTCGACAGCTGCTTGGGTTCCGGCTCTAAATCCATTCCAAACAGTGGCTGGAACAATTTTGTGTAGGCCAATTCGCGAACGACCTGCAACTGTTCACCAACCTGCTCCCGCATCTGCTCCTCCACAGACGATTCCACCGTCTGTTTATACATCCGGTCGGTTTCTGATGCCTCCCGTTTCAAATTGTTCTTGGCAATTTTCCGAGCTATTCCACCCAGAATTGGATGGTTATCCAATCCAGATTCCACTCCGACCAGTAACTGATTTGCTTTCGCGCGAGCATAGGGCTCTCCGACAGCTTCGATGCCTTCCTCGTTAATCATTATATTTTGGAAGACCTCGAAATTAGCCCTGCCGAGATTCGTTAATTTGAAGACTTTTGTTTTTGCTACCGTGTCCGATTGAACATCGCCTCGAGTTTCTACATTCAATTGAATTTGCGTATCATCAGGAATCAAATTAACACGGAGTTGATTCGATATCCGACTCTTTCCCAAGACACGAGCGCCCTTGATTTTCTGATCCACCGGTTGCTCAATTTCAGGAAGCTTAGGAAGCAGCCGATTGAGAAAACGCTCCGAAAACGCCAAACGAATATTCGCGTTTCGGTAATGTGTTTCAATGGCTCTCGCCATTGCAGTCTCATCTGGCTTCTCGGACCACAACAGGTTTTGATATTGATCATTCAGATAATACCCAGTCAAGGAAGATGGATTTGATTCGTAGTTTTCGATCCGACGAAACAATTCCATTTCATCAAATGGCAACGTAGCGACATCCTTCAACAACTGAAGCGAGTACGGACTAATCGCGCTCATCACATAACTGGCCTGCTCTTTATCAAGGACAGGGGAATAGATCCTCGCTAAAACCTCGCGAGCGGCAGTTTTAATTTTAGGAGACCCGGGTGATGCGGTCGCCATCACCGACTCTAGTGATTCCAGCATCAAATAATCACGCCAAACCGGATCAATATTGCTCTCAGCAAGGTCGTCCAGCAATCTCTGATGTGAAACAGAACCCGTTCCAAATGAATGGGTTACCGCTTGCTGATTGGCCTCAAACACTGCCTTAGAATCTAAAATCAAATTCCAAATCGCCAGGCGTCGCTTGATTCGATAGGAGAGTCGAGCGACTTCGCAATAATCATATTTGGTCTCAGTCGAGCTTTCGCAACGTTGGCGAACCACCTCTGAAATTTCTCGAGCGACATTTGCTTGCGATTCCAATCGCTCATAAAGCTCACGGGTCTGACCGGCGCTCAACTCTTCCTGAGATAACTGCCCCAGAATTGAAAGGGTCTCCGTCGACCACGAATCTAACTCGGGAATCAACGCAAGCGATTCAATCTGCTGAATTAATGCATCTGCGGGAGGACGGTAGTTGCGAATCTCATTCTGAAATGTCACCCAAACAGGGCCACGATCACCCGATAACGACGCCGTACCATCATTGAAATGGGCATGCTGAGCCGTCTGCTTTGCGAGACCGTTGCTGGCCATCGAAAGAGTGGCGAACAAAAGACCGAGAAACGCATTCCTTGCGTATCGTGTGAGCATCGAACAGTGATCTCCGAGAAACCGGCGACTAAACCGCACTAGACGGGATAAAATGGGCTATTTAGCTCATCGGTGGCTTAGTCCGGCAAAGTCAAACTGTAATCCCTAAAGAAAATAGGGAATTCGCTGCAACCGAATCGAAAAATTAAAACTTTGTCGGTTATTTGGGTAGTTCAGGCAGAAAGACCCATCCGGAGTGCCTGGGGAACAATTTAGTCGCTCTCAAACAACTCAAACCGTCCGGCCTCCTCTAGCTCGGTTCCGCAACCACGTCGCCACTGCCCGATTCACGTTCACGCCGCACGGCAACGAGCGCAGGAGAGTATTTACGGACAAACCAAGACTGAGGCTCTGGCAGCAGCTCAGGATCAAATCGACTGTCAGACTCGACCACAAACACACTTTCGGGAGGCGCGATCTTCATCAAGCCTTCCACCATCTCGACAATTTCCTTTGGCTTTTCAACGTAGAGCGCGTAGGGGGGACAGCAAAATACCACCCATGGCTCAGACGGCCACAATTCGGGGCTTTTTAGGAACTGCCTAACCCAGAAAAACGTATCCGACGAATTCACGTCAACGGGCAGATTGGGGTCAAGACTAAGAACATTTTCTCGAATAATCCGTACAGTAGGGAAGTGGCGTTCAACGAAGATACATTTTGATGCACCTCGGCTGAGAGCCTCCAACCCCATCGCTCCAGTCCCCGCGAATAAGTCAAAAACCGTTTTGCCTTTTACCCACCCACCAACGAGGTTAAAAACCGCCTCGCGGGTGTGGTCTTTCATTGGCCGCGTAACCGGATCACCGGAATAATCGATTAATCTCCCCCGAAAGGAACCACCGACGATCCTTAACTTCCCGTGCCCCGCCTCAGCGCGATTGGAATTCCATTTCGCCAAATTTTTTCCGCGCTTGAACCTTGGCATCGATGTTTTCTTTTAAGGGAAAGTCTGGAATACGGTCTAAACGATGTCGAACCGCTATACTATGATTGATATACCTGAAATACCAGTCGAAAACTGGAGTTTGATCTGCGGTTTACGTTTCCTGTAATTCCCTCACCATTCACTTCCCGTTGACTGCCCCGGTATTCGCTAATCCCACAAAATTAAAGCAACAACAATTATGCTTCGACTTCCTAATTTGAGATCTCTTCGATCCACTTGGCTTATCAAGGCTTGCCTAATCATCGCGGTGACTGCTTTCTCGACAGTGTCCACCGCTCAAGAGCTTGAGAAAAACTCGCCACAGCGAGTTCAGGAATTACGTTCGGAATTCGACGCAGCCATTCTCGAGTTAAAAGACGCCATCAAAGCGATCAAGAAGACCGGGCATCAGTTTTACGAAAACAAAAGCACCGTTGCGCATGAATACCGAAAAAAATGGAAAGAGGAAGCGGTCACCGCGCAAGATGCTTACAAACGAGTCCGAGAAGCCTCATTCGCACTGTTTTTTGAAACCGCTAACCCGGGCAAACAAGTGAATGAAATTGTTTCGATGATGAACCAAGACCTTATCGCCCAAGGCCAACTTTCAAAATGTTACCAAACGACAAAAAAACTCCTTGGACTCTATCCGGAAAACAAAGACCTCTACAATCTAATGGGGCGAATCTCAATCCTGAATAACGACTTTACCTTTGCTCAACAATATTACCAAGCCAACCAGGAAACAGCCGAGCAACTCGGTGTCCCCGAAGGCGCGTTGTACGGCAACTCAATGGAAAAACTTGTGACTGGCTATGAAAGAGAATTAGCTCTACGCACTGCGGATGCCGCTGGGGAGCCATTACCAAGGGCGATTATCAAAACCAACCGCGGTGAAATCGTGATTGAGTTGTTTGAGAACCAAGCACCAGAAACAGTTGGGAACTTTGTCAGTCTCGTCCAAACCGGGATTTATGACGGCATGATTTTTCATCACGTACTCCGCAACCTCATCGCAGACGCTGGATTGATGACGTTGAGTCGGCCTCAACCAGTCGGGTATACCATCTACGACGAATACCAAAAACCCGATGCACGGCACCACTTTCGCGGGTCGGTCGCGATGGTTTCCAAAAACAATGAACCTAACTCTGCTGGAGCGGAATTCCGGATCATGCTTGTCCCGGGTCCCAATCTCGACGGCCAGAGCACCGTTTTTGGGCGCGTCATTTCCGACATGAGTGTGCTCGACAGTATCCAAGAGACGTTTCAAGTAAACGCAGAAGAAGACAAAGAAGAGTTTATTAAGGATGCGACGCCAGACATAATCGAGTCAATCACGGTCACTAATTTGAGAGACCACGAGTACGAACCCAAGCGAGTCAAAGACAAATAATTAGGGTTACGATCATTCGTAAAATTTGGTGACATGATGCTTACGCTTTGCCGAAATGCTTTACTGTCTGTGATGGCAATCACGATCTGTTCGTGCCTACCGCTGATTGCACAGGACAATTCTACGCCAACACCAACGGCTAATCCTGACGTTGCGGCGGCTCAAGAATTGTTGCTGGAATCTCCATCAAAAGACGATTCGATGACGTTTGAGGAAGTCCTCGCGCAATACAACGAAAACAAAGTTACGATTACTCGCCTTTTCAGTTCCAGCCCAATTGGATTCCCCAAACGGCAAATTGAACACATGGCAAAAATCGACCGTTTGAAAGAACAAAACAGGCAACTTAAAAACCGGCTCGACGAAGCGGCTCTGCTTTCCTTCCAGCAGTCAGCCAATCCCAGCCCCCGTGTCTGTCAGGCCGTTTTCAATATCATCTCCAAGAAAATAGATATTTCGCGAGGGGGATACGACTTTGATCCCGAGAAAGCTCTAGAAGTTGCCAAACTGATGCTTACTAAAATGGATCAGGTGAACGAGCTTTCGTCCACAATTCGCATGGAGGACGTTGCTTACCAAGGGTTTTTGGCTGCGAACGCCATCGAAAATTATCCCGATGCCAACGCGATGCTTACACGCATCGAAGATCAAAAGATCGCTCTTCAACCAACAATCCGAAGCGAGTTCAATGATTCCGTCAAAAAATGGAATCGTGAACAAAAGATACGCAATCAGGAAAAAACTTCCAATGATTTGCCTCGTGTTACATTAGAAACCAGCGAAGGTGAAATTGTTGTCGAACTGTTCGAAAATGAAGCCCCAAAAACAGTGGGTAACTTCATTCATTTAGTGGAGAATAAATTCTATGACCAAATGAATTTCTTTCTCGTTCTTCCCGGACGGATTGCACAAACTGGATGTAAAAATGATCGTGGAACGGGGGACCCTGGTTACAAAATCCCATGTGAAACCTCGGGAGATAAAATGCGCCACCATTTCTCCGGAACATTGAGCATGGCAAACTCCGGATCCGATACAGGGGGATCCCAGTTTTTCATTTCTTATCAACGAAATAAGAATTTTGACGGTAAGAAAACAGTATTTGGTCGTGTGATTTCTGGAATGGACGCGGTCCAGCAACTCAACCGCGTCACTGGCACCGGCTCTTTGACGATGAACCCGAGCAAACAAGGGAATTATTCAAAAATCCTAACGGCAACGGTAACTCGGAAGCGGGACCATGAGTATCTCCCCACAAAAATAACAGAGAAAAAACCCCAGTAACGGTGTTTCAGAATCGAAGTAATCTTCAACTGATTAGTGGTAACCCGCTACAATAACCGCTTAGAAACAACCGCTGAGCAATAAACTGAAAGCAGAATTGATATCTGCCCGTTCAGCGACCCTCAAACTCTATTGGAGTCTCTGGTGAACCCTTCAAGATTTTTTTCAATTTCTTTGATCCTACTCTGCTTCGTCTTTTACACTCTGCCAACCACTAGCTTCGCGCTATGGCAGAGCCAAGAGAACGACCCCACCTTAAAAGAGCTTCTCCAGCAATGGCAAACACTTGATGGAAAAATGACTGCCAAAGAAGCAGAATTGAAATCGACTACTCCCAATGCCGCACAGCCAACAGAGACTCCACCAGCAGAGCCTCAAGATCGCGAAAAGTTAACAGCCGAATACACAGACTTATTAGCACAAGCTGAGACGCTGATCACGAAACTTCAGACTCAGGCCAAAGCTCAAATGGTAGCCAACCCCAATGACTCCGAAGCAACCAGAACGCTACTTGCCATCATGCTGAATGACGCCCAATTTGGTCGAGACGCCAGAGTACTCCAGCTTGGCGACTCCCTCATTAGCCAAGGCATCAACCCGCAGTATTTTGTCATGGCATCTCGCTCGGAACGTCTTTCTATTTCCGCTCGCGAGCTATTCGATGAACTATTACTGCGGCACGCCGAAGCAAAACAAAACGACCTCCCTCGGGTCAGACTCTCCACCACTCAGGGAGACATTGTCATTGAACTCTACGAGAATGAAGCGCCAGATACCGTTGGTAATTTCATTAGCCTGGTCGAATCTGGTTATTACAAGGACAGACTCTTCCACCGAGTAATCGATGGCTTCATGGCACAAGGCGGGGGATTCAAACTTCAAGGAGGAGTGGAAGTCGATGGCGACGGGCCTGGTTATGCCATTCCATGTGAATGTAATTCACCAGAAAAAAGACTGCACTTTACCAATTGCATCAGCATGGCACACGCCGGAACCAACACCGGAGGAGCACAGTTCTTTCTCACCCTTTCCCGAACAGACATGCTCGACGGTCGACACACGTGCTTCGGTCGCATTATCGCGGGAATGGATGTCTTAGCTGCCGTCAAAAAAACACACATACCAACGCCGCAAACCGAACAACCCATCGAAGGTGTCCAAAAAGACAAAATTATTAGCGCCGAAGTTATCCGCAAGCGGGATCACGAATACAAACCCGATAAAATCAAAACTGAAACAAGTGCCGAGGGAAAATAGTGGTCTTGAATTCCACCGCCAGCACCAACTTCAATTGATTTTTAGAAAGCTCGGCGAAGGTTGCGCCGGCTTAAGACTGATCGAGAAATCTCAACATGATAAAAAGCGAACGGGTGGCATTTATCCAGCAAAGGCTCGAAGAACTCTACCCGAATCCCCCGGTGCCTTTAGACCACCATAACCCCTTTACACTATTGATCGCCGTACTACTAAGTGCCCAATGCACCGACGAACGAGTCAATCAAGTTACCCCCGCGCTATTCCAACTCGCCGACACACCAGGCAAAATGGCAAAACTGCCAGTCGAGAAAATCCTCAACATTATCCGCCCCTGCGGACTCTCTCCCAAGAAATCGAAAGCGATCTCGGAGCTTTCCAACATTCTTGTCAATGAATACGATTCGAAGGTACCTGCCGAATTCGAAGCACTTGAAACTTTGCCTGGAGTTGGACATAAAACAGCGAGCGTCGTGATGGCCCAAGCATTCAACGTTCCAGCGTTTCCTGTGGATACTCATATCCATCGACTCGCCCAACGGTGGGGGCTTACCAACGGAAAAAATGTCAAACAAACCGAACTTGATTTAAAAAAGTTATTTCCCAAACCGAGATGGAATGACTTACACTTACAAATCATTTTCTACGGACGAGAGTTTTGTTCTGCTCGCGGTTGCGACGGCACTAAATGTGAAATTTGCCAGACCTGCTATCCGCGGCGGCGGTCTCCCAAGATCACTCGCAAAGCTTAAACGAGGGATCTGATTCAACCGACGGATTACCATACTGAATACTTTTCATTTTCGATTCTAAGAACCTTTTCAAAGACTGCACTCGAAAGCTCGAATCTGATGCAACTCCACATTGAATGCCCCATTTGCGAGCAGCACATCACCACGCCGGAACTACCCCCTAACAAGACAATCATCTGCCCGAGTTGTTCCCGCAAGTTTAAATTTTCAGCCGCCGCCAAAATTTCTCCACAGCTGCCGAGCCAAAAAAATCAACCAGCGAATCCTGGTCGTCTCTCGGTCCCTAACGCTACTGGCAAGCCTCCTTCGCAGCCGATTGCAACTGCAGTTCAAAATCCACTTGGGCAATCTGAATCGCCTGCCAGCGAACCCTCCAAATCGGTTGGTAAAAACAGACTCGAGCTGCAATTAAAAAAAAGAAGGAAACGGCGGTTCATATCAACTTTGGCTACCACGGCGTTACTCACAATCGCCATTGGCATTTTGACTGGATTGCTGGTCAAGCAAATGAAACAGGACAAGGTCGCAGAAAAGGGCGAACCTCTGATCTCGGACACGGTGACAACTTCCGACGGGAATCCATTAGTTGAACCAAGCAAGGAAAGCCCACCAACAGAACCGAAACCGCCCCCGAAAACACTGAAGCAGCAGATCCCCAAAAACATTCCCAACCAACAATTTGTACAACTCGACGCCAAGGCTGCCCAAAACTGCTGGGAATCAGTTCAGCCCAACCTCCTTAGCCTAAAAGTTTACGACGGCACAGGCACGCACGAGGCAGTGGGCACCATCATCGATTCACGTGGATGGGTGCTGACGAACTACAGCGCGGTCAAAGGAGCTTCAAAAATCGAAGTCACCTCCAGCCTAAAAACAATTCAATATCTTGGCGAAACCAAATTACTAAACGATGTCGTACGAGGATATATCGCGGTCAACAAAGAAGAAGACCTAATCATCTTGTCAGTCAATCGACGTTTCGTGGTCGCGTTCACAACAATCGATCCGATCACTCGCAATAATGTCGTAAAAAGCGAATTCTTACTTCAATGCGCACCGCCTTCTCTCCAAAATCTTTACGGAGGAATTGAAACGAGAATTCAATCGAGGGGAACACTCAACTCTCTTGATGCTGTGCCTAAAGCCACGGCCAAAAGGATGAAATTAAAAAATCCTGACCTGGTCTGGTTCTCCGCCCAAACCTCAACGCTCGGCCTACCGGGCACCCCGCTATTCAAAATCAATGGTGATCTCGCTGCCTTGCTCTCGTTTCGAATCGATGAGAATAATTTCTTCGTGCCTGTCGATCCAACCCATACGTTAATGGCAGATGCCACAGGAGACATCAAACCACTGAAGGAACTTTCTCCTCTTTCAGAAGCTTCAGACTTTATTTCCATCAGCGATAGCAATCCGATGCGGGACTCGATTGTGGAGCTAAACCAACTAACAGATACGTGCAAACAATTCGACTGGATTCCTAAAAAAGAATCCGAATACGAATCATTCCAATCGTTGATAACTTCGTATGCCGCGATCAAAAAACAAGTAAACAAAGACCCTGACACCGAAACAGACAAACAGATTACTAGACAACTCGCTCAACTTGAAACCTCGCTTCACGAACGTGCACTTCTCTTTTCTAACGATGATCAATCTGCATTGAAACAAATGAATCGGACATTCGCAGAATCTGCATTACAGAAACCAAATCAATATCTCCCAATCTACGGTGAATTCAATCAAATCCAAATTGCGAGCAATCAGATTCTCGTCCGACTGATAGGGACCTCTTCCTACATTCGCGCCCCTTTTGTCCAGACAGATGAACCAATGAGACCAGAATCCAAATGGCTATTTTTCATCAAAACAGCGGAAGCACCCAAGACGATTAGTCTGGAACTCTCTGCGGGAGAGACTGTTCCAACGGAAACCGTGAGTGAATTTTATAATTTTGGCCAATGAACCCCCGTAGATGACGACCGCCTCAACTTGGTTTAAACTGTGGCTTGGGTTTGGCGATTGGGCCAAACCAAGTAACAGTTGGAACACTCCTTCCCCGAGAAAACATGTTTAAATCATGGCAGGCGTTAACGCTTTGGAAACGGGTTTTAGTCGGCCTAGTCCTCGGTCTCGGCTTAGGACTCGCCGTTCGCTACGGCACCCCGGACTCCGTCAATGCAAACGAAACTCTCTCTGGATTTGAGCGAGCCGCTGCGATCGGTGACAATTGGTTTAAACCGTTCGGCGATGCTTTCGTCCGGTTGATCAAAATGCTCATCATTCCTTTGATTGTCACCACTCTGGTTTCCGGAGTGACGGCAATGGGAGACCCCAAAAAGCTCGGCTCTCTGGGAGCTCGCACGATTGGCCTTTACATGCTCACCACCCTGTTTGCAGTCAGTCTGGGACTGGCCATGGGAACGCTGATCAAACCGGGAGTAGGTGTCCAATACAACACCGCCTCAGCGGCAGATGTCGCTTCGGTTACTGGAAAAATGGAAGCAGCAGAACAAGCAGGTGGCTTCGTTGACCGCCTCCTCGACATCATTCCTAGCAATCCAGTCGCCGCACTTTCAGACGGCCAAGTGCTACCAACTATTTTCTTCTCGCTGATGATCGGGATTGGGATTTTGTTCGTTGGAAAAGCAGCAGATCCGGTTCGTCATTTCTTTGATGCGGCGGCCGAAGTCGTCATGCGAATCACGATGATGGTCATGGAACTGGCTCCCTATGGTGTCTGCGCACTTATGGCCTGGGTAATGGCGACAAAGGGTATCGAAGTTTTGAGCAATTTACTGTGGCTGGCAATTGCACTCTACGCCGCCTGCATTTTTCAAATCATATTCGTTTATGGCTTCATGATCATCCGGCTTTTTCTCGGCCTGCCACTCAAGCAGTTCTTCCGAGGGATCGCGGACGCTCAGGGCGTAGCCTTTTCAACTGCTTCCTCGAGCGCAACTCTCCCCGTTACGATCTCATGTGCAGAGACTAACCTGGGAGTCGACAAATCGGTTGCCGGATCAGTGCTTCCACTTGGCGCGACGATCAATATGGACGGCACTGCGATTTACCTTGGACTCGTAGCACTTTTCGCCGCTCAAGCCGACGGACTCCAATTAGACATGTCACAGTACGTGATGGTCGCCATGACCGCGACGCTGGTTTCAATCGGCGCGGCCGGAATTCCATCGGCAGGCTTGCTTTTGGCGGCAACCGTTTTGAGCGTTGTTGGAATCTCTCCCGAGCAATCTCTCTTAATCATCGCCTTTATTTTCCCATTCGATCGCCTCCTCGATATGATGCGAACACTCACAAACGTATCTGGCGACATTGCTGTCGCCTGTACCGTTGCCAAATGGGAAGGCGAGCTAGACGAGGATGTATTTAGAAACGATGCAGAGGTCTAATCCAGCAAGTGCCAATCTGATCAGATGAATTCTGATGGCTTTGCGATTTGATTCTAATCTTCACTGATTGGGCGAGGATCATCGTGGCCAAACCGACCGAGTATTTCTTCGACAGGATACTTGAGTTTGTTTTTCACCATCTTCTTCTTCAAAGTCGAGGAAATCTCAATTCCCATTTCATTGGCAATAGCCAACGAATAGCAAAGGACATCGGCCAGTTCTTCTCCAACCTCGGCCTTCTTCTCATCGTCTAAATCTCTCGACTCCGCAGTGGTGATCCACTGAAAATGTTCCATCAACTCCCCAGCTTCGATTGCTAAGGCCATACTTAAATTTTTCGGCGAGTGAAATTTCTTCCAATTCCGCTCTTCGACAAACTCGCGAACTAACTCCCGCAAATCAGAAAGGGAAGTATTCGCGTCGGTAGATATTTCTTGCTCTGACATCAATTGGCCTGCATCTGAAGTAATTAACGACCGCTAGTCTAGCAGGTTAATTATTTCTCAGAACGACTCACCTTAAAAAAAGAGACCAGTTCGTTGAATCAGAACCGGCCTTCATGACATTCTCTAAAAAGCGAAAAGCACCAACACGCAGGCCTATTTCACAGAATTAGACTCCGCTTCAGAAATTTTCGGCACTTCAGTCGTATCGACAGTGTCGATCCGCGGCTCTAAGAGATAGGCGAATAGATCATTGATCTCGGAAATCGTCAAAGCATCCAACAAGCCTTGAGGCATGGTCGATTGCTTGCTCTCTTTGATCTCGTCCACATCATCCGAGGCAACCGTAACGGACCGCCCATCTTCGAGCCAAACCAAAAACGATTCATCGGCTTGCTGGCGGGCAATACCGTTAAGCAGGCGTCCGTCGACAGTCAAAATAGACTTCGCTTGATATCGATCTGAAATTGTCTTGGATGGATGAACGGTCGACTCGATTGACTCTCGAAGAGAAAACCGATTCCCTAATCCAGTCAAATCGGGGCCCATGGTTTTTCCTCGACCCTGAAATTGGTGGCAATTGATGCACTGAGCTTTCTCAAAAACTGCACCGCCCATCAATTGATTCCCAACAGGCAACCCCTCGATCGACGTTAATAGATGACTCACAGAATACTTACCGTTAGTTTGATCATCGTCACGAACCGACACCGGAGTCTCAGCAGGCCAAGTCTGCCGAAACCACTCGCCCCAGGCCCTCATGATCGACTCCCAATCGTCACCTTCCGAATCGATTTTTTTACCTGCCCAGTGCTCCAGCAAACGTGCTGTCGCACCTTCGTCTTGGCCTCGCATTCGATAACCAGCCATAATTAAATCGCGATAGTGTCGGGGACCCCGCGGACGACGGGCAACCTTTACTAATGTCTGAATAACCTCTACACCAGTCAAATCGTCGAGCACTGGAAGACTACTGACCAGATAAGCCCAGTTCCCATCTCCCGGTTGTTGAGCCAATCCAATGACAACATCGTTTCGACGAGAAGGTTCCTCTTGCCAGAGAAGCCGCAGATACTCCATCGAATCTGAATCACCACTCCGACCTAGAACTGCGATCACGCCAAGCCGAACCTGATCTGTTGCAAAGCTGGAGATTTCGATTGCTTTTAAGTTCCGATCGAGGTCAATGACCATCTGTACCGTTTCTGCATCCAGCGCCTGCGGCAACTTATAGAACGCGGCAATCGCAGCATTGGGCCACTGGTGCCCGTTTTCAAAAACAAGGGCCAACTGGTCTTCGGTAATCGTCTGGGTAAGAATCTTCAATGCTTTTCGCACGTACAATTTGTTTCCACCCACATGACTTGCTTGGCCAGCCTCCTCAAGGGTCGCGATCATTGCCAAGCGCAACGCGGGATCAAGACTCTCTCCCGAAGCGTGCAAGTGGAAGGCGAGATGAATTTTATCCTTCGCGTCTACCGTCTCACTTGAAAGGAATTCAAGCATCCGGCCATCCAGTTCCCTGACTTGCAAAAATGCCAACAAGCGTATCAACTCACGATTAATCACCGAGTTTTCACTTGGGAACTCGCTCCCAATTCGATCAGCAAATCCGCCAATCAACTTTGGATCTACCTGTCCACGAACCAACGCCAACTCCATCGCACGCAACAAATCAACAAAGTCGTGATCATTGACATATCCTTCCATCCATTGGCTAGCCTTCGCTAGAACCTGATAAGCTCGCTCAAGTGACGGTGACGCTGTCATCAACGCTACCGATCCCTGAGTAAATAACCTGAGCTCATCTGAATTGATAATCTCATTTTCCCATTGTTCTGCAGGCACCCTCTCAAGCATTCGTCTCGCCACCAGAGTCTCAGCACGATCAAGCGAGCCAAGCATCGCATAAACTGGCCGAAGAGGAGGGAGGCCGTCCATTCTCATCCACGACTCACCCGCCTTTCGCCTTACTGCGGATGAAGGGTCGGCAAGTAAATTTCCCAGAAGCGTTTCAATGTTTCGCCCCTCTTTTAGGCCACACAATCGAGCAACTTGACCGCGAACCAAGTCGTCTTCATCTTCGCTCAGTTGAATCAACATTTCATCCGAAGGTGTGGGACCAAAAAACACCATGAGCTGCATCGCCCGGATCCGGTCTTCCACCGCTTCAGTTTTGTCATTTGCCACTGCCTCAATCCCAGTTCCCCACTGATCCCCCAACTCGATTTTCAACTGCGCAATCTCTTGCCTCGCCCATGCCGCCATCGGCTGCGGGTGATGAATGGCTCTGGCAATTGCAGATGCCTCAGCTAGAGGTTCTACAGCTAGAGGTTCTGCAGCTTTGCCTGCTGTCGAAGATACACGGTAAACTCCGCCTTTAGTTCCACGACCGCCCGTGCAAAAATAAAGGCCTCCGTCCAATCCAACGGCAAGGTCCACCACATTTAGTGGACGCCCTTTCAAAAATGTTTCTGCTTGACCAACATAACTTGCACCTTGGGCCTTGGCTTGGAGCATCAGGATGCGTCCCTCCGACCAATCGGCAAAAAACATCGCGCCTTGGTAAGATTTGGGAAATTGATTGTGTTGATACAAGACCGCACCGGTCGGTGAGCCTCGACCCGTTTCACAAATAGCAGGTGTTTGATCAACGTAATATTGTGGAAATTTGGACCAACCGCTCCGCCAACCAAATTCGGCTCCCTCGAGAACGTGAAAGACCATCGTAGGGCGATACCAGTTGGAACCAATATCGGATTCCATATCACTATCCTGAAAAAACAAATCACCCCATGCATCAAACACAAGGTCGTAAGCATTTCGAATTCCACCAGCAACCATTTCTTTCCGAGTACCGTCCAAAGAAACTCGAATGATCGTCCCGCCAGGCGCTGCGACACCCAGAGCATGCCCGCCAGGATCCTCGAATCGAGGAATTAAATCTCCCTCGTAGAAAAATTGATAGGGACTGCTACTGTCGAGAGTATCGGCCAACTGGCTGCCATTCCCAAGGATCACATAAAGCATTCCATCCGGTCCAAGCTGCAAACCATGAGCGCCGTGCTCCAAGCTTTCCCCTTTAAAACTGACAAGCTTTTGCTGGACTTCGAGAAGACCATTCTGATCTTGATCAGCGAGTCGATAGAGCCCGTGGCCTTCGGGGCCCTCACAAGTTACAAACACCTCTCCGTTAAGTGGCAAAATACCTTGGCAATTCTTGACTTCGTCGCAATAAACTCGAATCCTCTCAGGATCGCGTTCCGATTTAGTTGGGTCGGCAATCAATAGCGGGCCACCTTCTTGCGACAACAGGAGCGATCCAAATTCATTAAATTCCATTGCCACTAACGAACCAGTCTCTTCGCTCGCCAAAATAGATTCCACCTGAAACCCCTCAGTGATTTCAAACTGCCGTTGCCCTGCGGTTTGCTGAATTTTACCACTCTCAGAATTAACAACTGCAGAATCAGCGATAGCATTGCTATCAGAATTCCCATGATTGATCAGCTTTCCTGTTCTCATCGGGGCAGCCGCCTCGGCAGGATCCACAGGTAATGGTTTACCAAAATCACTGGCAGTGCTTGCAACGGGTAAAGGAGTACTCGAACTGGAAGCAATATTTTTCGCTGTCAGATTACTTGGACTAATGGCACCAAGCATTTGTGCTTTCAGCCAACCGATATCGCTTGCTGCCGTGGTCTTCCAGTTACGGGGAGCGGCGGTTCGCGTCTTCCATGATTCGTCGGTCAGCAGACGCCGCCAACGAGTTTCACCTTTTTCTTTCACCCGGATACGAAGAGCCAAGCCAACATGATCACCGTCGTGATGGCGGACACGGGCGGCAATTAAATTAACACCAGGGTGTAAATAATCGGCAATGTTCATTTCTGTCGACTGACCGAACGACTGCCCTTGGGTCGCTAATTTACCGTTTATATAAATCTCGAATTCATCGCCGGCGGCAAACTCCATCTCTGCGTCTTCTGGCCGAATCAGAGTGAATTTCTTGCGAAAATAACATTCACCGGGGTTTTTGAGATCCTTCGCACCGCTCTTTTTAGGCGACCAAATCCACTCGGGTTGGTCCGCAAAACCCGACTGTTCTGGCAAGAACAGAAGGCAAAATGCACCTAAAACAAGAGCAATGCACCGAAGTGCAAATCGCCAATGAGATGGTTTTCGTTTAATTCTTACGCGATCTTCCATGATCACCTCAGTGCGCGGGCGGGGTAAAACTTCGCTCGCTGGAATATTTGGCTACAATTTTGGCGCAAAACTCTGCGCGATCCTCATACCTTTCAGGAATCGGCAGCAATACGCGTTAGATTTGGAGAACTTTGAGGATTATCGTAATTTTCCAACCGCTAGCGGGAACTAAATAGCCGAAGTAGATATCAAACGCCCGGACTCTGTAGATATGTTGGGTTCGCCCTGTATTCGGTGGCGACTAATCCAATACGACTCAGAGCCAAACATTTAAAATTGCGTCGGGAATCGGCGTAATCCTACGATCTTCCTCGAATAAGAACTAAATATCGGGGAAAATCAGGGTATTATTTGCATGGATGGGCACCGCTAATTACAACGGAATATCAAGGTATTATCGGTTTACCTTGCGTTCCACCGAGTTCAATTTTGCCTGGGATTACCACAATGCTTCGATTTGTAGCAAACCTCTCTGAGTTGTTTCAATTGCCTCGCACATCGGTCAGAAAATCGACACGAGATCAAGGGCTTAAATACCAAAACCTTGAGTCTCGGCATCTGCTCGCTAGTATCACCTACAACCCCACCACCGATATCGTCACAATGCAGGCCGACGCCACTGACGATCTTGCCCAGGTCTTTGAAAGTGGAACTGACGTTATCTTTAAACTTAGCGGCACCCCCGATTTCACTTTAGACACCAATTCCGATCCTCTAACTTCAATCAGCTTTTTTGGCGGCGACGGAAACGACACCTTTGGTAATTTCACCTCGTATGTGTCAACCGCAAAAGGCGAAGCTGGAAACGACGATCTAAACGGAGGGTCTGCTGGCGACCAACTATTCGGTGGAGATGGCAATGACATCCTTCGCGGCAACGGCGGCAGTGACGGACTTCACGGAAATGCTGGAGATGATGATATCCTCGGCGGCGACGGGAATGATTTTATCTATGGATTTACCGGAGCAGATAACCTTTACGGGGAAGCCGGAGACGATCAAATCATCGGCGACGACGGCGATGACGTCATTTACGCTGGCGACGGAGATGACGACGTTTATGGCAACGAAGGCGCTGACATCATCAAAGGTGAAGCCGGTTCAGATGACCTTTTTGGTCAAGATGGAGACGACTACATCGAGGGCGGAGAAGGTGACGACAATCTCTTCGGCGGAATCGGAGAAGATATCATTCTTGGAGGTGACGGAGCGGATGATATTTATGGCAACGAAGATATCGACAAACTTTATGGTGAAGCCGGTGAGGACACGATCGTTGGGCACGAGGGCGACGATCTAATTTTTGGCGGAGCAGGCGACGATACGATGATCGGCTCTGGCGGAGCGGACCGCTTAATGGGCGGTAGCGATAACGACAAGATCTACGGAGGCGAGGGAGACGACTTCATCAACGGTGAAGACGGCGACGACAGCGGCATTGGCGATAATGGGGCCGACGTAATCGTCGGTGGAGCAGGCGTTGATTATCTGGACGGCGGTGCTGGAATCGATCTCCTTCAAGGTGAATCAGGCGACGATGTTCTGGTCGGTGGAGCAGACGACGACCAAGCCCTCGGCGGAGACGGAAATGACTTATTGTTTGGCGGTGACGGCATTGACAATCTCTTCGGCGACAATGGCCTCGATCGAATTTACGGCGAAGCTGGAGATGACACGATTTCTGGAGGTGCTGACGCCGACATCATCTTTGGAAACTTCGGTAATGATCTAATCTTCGGCGGTTCTGGAGATGACATCGCTTACGGTGGCGAAGGGGATGACTCTATTTACGGCGCCGACGGCGAAGACACGTTGATCGGTAACGAAGGGGATGACATTCTTAACGGACAGAATGACGACGATATAATCTTCGGCGGCGAAGGAAACGATACCATTTCTGGAGCTGCAGGCGACGACCTTCTTTACGGCCAGCAAGACAATGATGACATGTACGGTAATCAAGGTGTCGACAAACTAAACGCCGGCGTCGGAGACGACGATCTTCACGGAGGTGACGGAGATGACTCCCTCTTTGGAGGCGACGGGAACGACAACCTCTATGGCGAGGCGGGAGCAGATACGCTCGTTGGTCAAAATGGGGATGACGGCCTATTCGGCGGTATCAATGTCAACACTCAGGACATTCTCTTCGGCAATGATGGAAAAGACCGATTCCTGTTTTCAGCTTATGACTACGTCGCCGATGCGTTTGGCGAAGATGCCGAAGTAGAAATTCGAAACGGCAACGTCACCTGGACCAATCTTGAAGTTGAAATCCTCGACGACAGCTTCCAAATGCTGGTTGACCGAACTGACAATACTGCCTTACTCAAAGGCACGATGACTACCGAACCACTCGTCTTCATCAAAGACTTTGCAGTCGCCTCGGCCACTGAAGTTGGAACGAATGCACTAGTCAGTGTCACAAAACAGGTTTTGGATCCGACAACCGGACAAATTGTTCCCGTCATCGTACTCGAACGACAAATCACAATTGGGGAATGGGACGAATTTGATCCTGCCGAAAATGACGAGATCATTCAGGGGCTTCCACAGGTCATGGCCTACACATGGGCAGGCCCGGATGCGGTACCAAGCGTTTTACCAAACGACTCCTCCTGGTGGGCTCAGTGGCGACTCCTGAGCGGCTGGACTGATACCTTTCCGAATCAAATTCAGTTCTACGAAGTCTCTGGCGACAACAACTGGTGGTACTTGAAGACTGCCGAATTCGCAACCGACGACGGCAAATTCAATCCGGATACAGACTGGGCAACGAGTTGGTATCTCTACTTCAACGATGATCCTGCTGCCGATGCCGACAAGACCAGACTGTTGAATAAGATGAATAAGGTCGACGAGTTATTCACAAAACTCGAGATTTTCTAATCGCTGATCGACATTTCAATCAACGAAAAGCGTAGCATTTTTTGCTACGCTTTTTTTATGCGCCAACTCGAATACCCGATTACCAGCCTTCAACCGCGCCATTGTGACCTGAAAAAATGACCGATTTGAGATGCTCGGCTGCTTGGCTTACAATTTCCACCGTTTCAGTTGCATCAAGTTAGCCAACTTATTTGGAGTCAAAATGAGCCATTACCGTTTCGCATTATCAATCGGCATCGCGCTGGCATTATTCACAGCGACTCTATCGGCCGCCCTCCAAACGACTCAACCCCCTCAAAAAGTCGCATCCGTCGAAGGGGTAACTGAATACAAATTAGCCAATGGAGCAAGAGTTCTGTTGTTCCCTGAATCATCTAAACCCACAATCACTGTCAACATGACCGTCTTGGTGGGCTCTCGTCACGAAGGCTATGGCGAAGCAGGAATGGCTCACCTACTAGAGCACATGGTTTTCAAGGGAACCCCAACCTTTCAGGATGTCCCCACAGCGCTTCGTGACCACGGCGCCAGTTTCAATGGAACTACAAACCGCGACCGTACCAATTACTTTGAGACGCTACCCGCAAACGATGAAAATCTTGAGTTTGCTATTCATCTCGAATCAGATCGTTTGGTAAACAGTTTTGTTAAACACGAGGATCTGCAATCTGAATTTACCGTCGTCCGTAATGAATTTGAGCGAAGCGAAAACAGCCCTCAGGGTGTGCTTGCCCGTCGTGTCATGGCTGCCGCCTATGAGTGGCACAATTATGGAAAAACAACCATTGGCAATCGATCGGACATCGAAAGAGTTCCGATCGACAGCCTGCGAGCATTTTATCGAAATTACTATCAGCCTGACAATGTTGTGCTGATCGTTACTGGGAAATTTAAAGAATCGAAGGCACTGGCACTGGTTCAAAAGTATTTGGGTTCGATTCCCAAACCCAAACGGGAATTGAGATCAACCTACACCGAAGAACCTGCTCAAGACGGCGAACGAAACGTGACATTGCAACGCGTCGGTAAAGTCGAATCTCTGTTGGCAGCCTACCACATGCCCGCCGCGGCCCATCCAGACTGGGCGCCGCTCCGCATCCTTGGAAGTGTGCTATCAGAAAGCAAAGTCGGCTTACTCGAAGAAAAACTAGTCCAACCTCAACTCGCCACTAGCGCGTCGGGACGCGCCGACACCGCTCACGACCCGGGTCTATTTATGTTCTCACTGCAACCGACTGAAAATAAGTTCGATCAAGCAAAAGTTGTCATGCTCGAAACCATTGACAGTTTAGGATCAAAAAAATTCGACTCCGGCTCTATTCAGCGCGCCAAGATGCGGGAGCAACGTAGTTCGGAACGACTAATGAATGATGCCAGCCGCATCGCCTCCTCTCTCAGCAGCGCAGCATCACTAGGTGACTGGCGATTGCTTTTTCTTCAAAGAGATCGTCTCCAGGCAGTGACTCCAGAAGATGTACTACGAGTCGCTAAAACCTATTTCCCCCAACACAATCGGACGGTTGGCGTGTTCCTTCCCACCGATGAACCCAAGCGAATGGAAATACCGGCTGTCGATTCAATCGCGGCCATGGTCAAAGATTACCGAGGTGGCGCTGCCATGACCGGTGGTGAAGAATTCGATCCCAGCCCAGAGAATCTTAACGCTCGGGTCAACGCAATTGACATGGATGGCCTAAAAGTTGCCATGCTTGCCAAAAAAAATCGCGGTGAAACGGTCAACATGACGCTTACCCTGCATTATGGAAACCAGGATTCTCTTCGCGATAAAACGACAGCTGCGGGGATGATTCCCCGCATGTTACTCAATGGTACGAAGTCGATGAATCGGCAGGCGCTCGAAGCAAAGATGGCGGAAATGGGAGTCCGCATCAGCTCCGGCCGCGGCAGGCGCGGGGGACGAGGCGGCGGAGCAGGGGGGCTGACTTTTTCAATTCAAGCGAAACGCAGCTCGATTGTTCCAGCGATTGAATTGCTCGGCGAAATCCTCCGGGAACCTGTCTTTCCGGAAGAGGATTTTGAACAAATGAAATCCCGATCTTCGATGATGATGAAACGATTTATGAGTGAACCACAGATGTTGGCCTCGAACGAATTATCCAGATCGCTTTCCGGCTACGCCGAGAACGACATCCGCTACATTCCAACTCCCGAAGAATCACTCGATCGTATCGATCAATTAAGCCTCGATGATCTAAAAGATATCTATCGATCTCAACTTTCCTCTGCCAGAGGTGAGGTAGCGATTGTTGGAGAATTTGATGAATCACCCGTACTTCAATCTCTCGCAGGTATCCTCAATGGCTGGAATTCGGAAACTGAGTATCAACCCATTGAACGCGAGGTCAAATCAAAACGCAAAGGCCAGCGGATTGAAATCGTGACTCCCGACAAAGCAAACGCTACGTTTACTGCTGGATTAGCTTTTCCAATGGAAGAATCTGACGTTGAAAATGAGGCGCTGACCTTGGGGAATTATATTCTGGGAGGCAGCACACTTTCTTCCAGATTAGGAAATCGAATTCGACAAAAAGAAGGACTCTCTTATGGCGTCAGTTCCTCCGTCTCGATTCCATCGCGTGGCAATGACAGTCGGTTTACGATCACCGCAATCACCAACCCCGACAACATGGATGCCGTAGAAGCGGCAGCGATCGAGGAATTGACGCGATTCATTAACGAAGGGCCTACCGCCACTGAAGTTGCCGATGCGCAAAAAGCCTGGCTGGAACGTCAAAAAGTATCACGCTCCTCTGACCGATCGATTGCGGGAAGCATGATTTCAAATTTGGAGTTTGGGCGAACCTTTGACTACACCAAATCGCGAGAAACAAACATCGCAGAACTGACCCCCGAGAATATTCAAACCGCATTCAAAAAGCACATTGACCCGTCTCAATTGGTCATCATTCGGGCAGGTGATTTCCAAAAATAATCACTGTAGGCTTGGGGCTCACAAAATCGAGACTGAACCCAGATGGCAAAAAAAAACGCCCCGAGGATCCCTCGGGGCGTTGGTGCTTGAATCGAACAATTGAGTCAAACTAATTTTTTGACAGCAAGGAAACGGCAACTTCTCGTTCATTGGCATCTCGGCATTCCAGTTCAAGATGCTCTGGAAAGACCGTTTCACTTCCAACGATGCGGATATCGAGTGTACCGCGACCCTCTAATTCAGCAAGTTCTTTACGTTTTTGGTTATTCAAATACGATGCAACTTTTTCATTGACCCGAACCGAAATGCTTGCAACATTCTTGTTTTCGGTCGCCAGCATTAACATCCGTAGTACATCAAGAGCCATACTCTCTTCCGTTTTGACATTCCCGCGTCCGTTACAGCAGGGACATTCTTGATAGAGACTCCGCTTCAGCCCCGGCTTGATTCGCTGGCGAGTCATTTCAATCAATCCGAATGGACTGATTCGCAAAATTTTCGTCCGGGCGCGATCCCGCTTCATCGAATCTCGTAAAGTTCGTTCGACTCCCCGACGATGCTTATCTCGACGCATGTCGATGAAGTCATTCACGATGACACCTCCAAGATCTCGCAGCCGCAATTGCCGAGAAATTTCTTTTGCCGCCGCCATGTTCAAACGATAAGCAGACTCTTCTGCCGAATCATCCGTACGGAAACTACCACTGTTTACATCAATCGCAACCAATGCTTCGGTTTGGTCAATCACGATGGAACCACCGTCGGGCAGTGGCACCTCACGAGCATGGATTTTGGCAATCTCCTGTTCGACCTTGTATTGATGAAACAGGGGATCATTGCCGGAGTACAACTGCAATTTGCTCGAATGCCGCGGCATCACCAATTTCAAAAACTCTTTGGCACGTTCGTAGGCATCTTCACTATCGATCATAATGGTATCAATATCCGAAGTCAGGATATCTCGAATCGTGCGAATGATCATGTCGCTTTCTTCATAGATATCGATCGGAGCAGGCATGGTGACGACTCTTTTGGAAATCACTTTCCAAAGCCGCAAGAGATAGGCAAGGTCACGTGAGAGTTCACGGCGCGAGCGTCCCGCACCAGCGGTCCTCACAATAAAACCCAAACCCTTAGGCGGCTTAAGGTCATACAGATATTCTCGCAGTCGCTTCCGCTCTTCTTCGTCCTCTATTTTGCGGGAGACCCCAATCCGACCGAGGGCCGGCATCAAAACAAGGTAACGTCCGGGAATGCTAATGTAGGTAGAAAGCGTCGGCCCCTTATTGCCAATTCCCTCTTTGATTACCTGAACGAGAACTTCATCACCACGCTTAAAGATCTCTTGAATCGGAGGCTTTACCCGTGGCCGAAATCCACCGTGCGATGGCGGACGCCGCCCTCTTCCATTTGCATTAGCTGCCGCCGCCGCTTCCTTCTCTTTCCGCATCATCTCGTCCGGATCGTATCCCCCTTGCTTAAAATAGCGGGGCTCCACATCACTGATGTGCAGGAAACCGTTTCGACCAACGCCGAAATCGACGAACACGGCCTGGATAGTTGGCTCAAGATTGACAACTTTTCCTTTGTAGACATTACCAACGAAATTTTCTTGGCTTTCCCTTTCTACATAAAGTTCCTCGAGCCGATCATTTTCAACAATCGCAATCCGATTTTCTTCGGCTTGCGACGCATTGATAAGCATTGTCTTTTTCATTTGAATTCATTCTTTGCTGGCGATTGATTGGAGAACCTGAAAGGGACTCAAACAATCGAATCGCATGGGTTTGATTTTTTTGACTGCCATTGTTTGACAGCGATGGGCGGGCCATTCCTACTACAGAAAGACCGGTAACATTTGGCGTTGCCTCCCGATTCGCCGTTTGCGAATCGATGACGTTATCCAACCGCCCAAGTATGTGACTTTTTTCGCTGGAATAGGAACGACTGACTTCAGTTGCGCCCGGTTCTTTGAAACGAAGAGCGAAGTCATTTCTCCGCAAATGTTGATCATTCCAACGGTTAACTAAGAATCCGAATCCACATAACTCTCTGTGACTGAATCGGATTTGAAAAATAGACCTGAAGGTTCGCACCACATCGAACACCCGCAAATACTTACTGGTGTACCGAGGCAATTGGTGTTGGAAGTTCGAGAAAAGACCCGCCAAAAGACTGTCTGTCGAATCGGCAACCATACCGCGACGCAAAGAACCCCCATCCGCCGTCAATCCGGCAGTCGTAGAGAACTTAATCTTTAATGCATAGGTAATCATCGAACTTGCATTCCTCCTCAGATCAACGCAAACTCGATTCAACTCTCGCTCAAATTTAAGATTTCAGTGACACGCAGTTTTTAAAACAATGCGATCAAAACAAATAGACATGGAACAGACTCGATTGAAACAACTTCGATTAAAACAAATTCGACTTGCCTCACTTGGTCCTACCACGCCCAGCCTAACCACTACTTGTGTCTCCTGAATCTGCGGTAGCAGGAAATCCCGCTACCACCAGTTCCTCCAGGGCTGAGATAGCCTGTTGTGCATCTACTCCAGTCGCTTCCAGTTGAACCCTTGTTCCCTGGGTCGCGCCGAGTGTCAAAATGTCCAACACGCTTTTGCCATCTACCCGGATATCATCTTTGACTACTTCAATCTTACAGTCATACTTCGACGCGGTTGAAACAAACAAATACGCAGGGCGCATGTGCAAACCCTGAGGATTGCTGATCGTAACCATCGCTGATTGAAACTGTTCCGACATCTGTAATTTGAGCCATCTAAGGTTGAATCAATAGTTTGCCAAACAAGTTTAGGAAACAAACTGATTGTTATCAGCTTCTTCCAATATCTGCTGGATATCCTCTGAAGTCCGCGACTGTTTGAGGAATCGGCAAAAAGTTTCATCCTGCAACTGCTTGGAAATGTTTTCCAACGCGCGAAGATGGTCATTCGGCTGGTCAGGTGGAGAGATCAGCATGAAAAATAGCTGGACCTGTTCTCCATCAAGACTTTGAAAATCAACCCCTGTCGGGCTAACGCCAACCGTTCCAACCGGTTGCGTTACACTCGGGTGTTTTGTGTGTGGTACGGCGATTCCTCGACCGATTCCTGTGCTCCCCAACTCTTCCCGTTTCAAGACCGCTTGGACGATCGCTTCCTGATCATCTCCACCAAGCTGTCCAGATTCGACCAAGCTGGCGACTAACTCACGGACCACTCCCTCTTTGTCAGAAGACGTTAGCTCCGCTCTGATCGCTTCAGTTCTTACGAAATCAGAAAACTTCATAAATGGTTCCTTTTGTATGTTTGTTGTCTTGCAGACGATAAGTTCACATCAAGCAAAAAATTTACTCTGCTGATTCCTCTGGAATCTTGTGATCTCGTCCACGATGACTAATAAGTTTTTCTTTATGTTTTTTTAACTGCTGTTCCATTTTGGAAACGGTGCTGTCTAGAGCGACAAGCACGTTAGAGCCTGTGTCGGAAGCAAAAAAGTCATTAGCTTCTTCTGCTGAAACAATGATTTCAACTTTAGGAGAATCTGTGTGCTCCAAATCCACCAACACTTGTATCGCTGTTGTCCGATCAAAAAATTTAGGGAGTTTAGAAACTTTTGCCTTCATCGTTTCTTGAATCTCGTCACTCATGTTGCCATGCCTGGCTGTAACTTTGATTTCCACCCTAACCCCCATTTCGAAATTTTTATTGGTTACACGAGAGGATTCCTCTCGAGGTTGTGTTTAAGGTAATTGTAGAGCGATCCAGAATTTTGGACAAATCCAAATCACTTCTGAGCCGAAAATTCATCGAGAATAGATGGTGAATTATGGAAACGTGTCAGACGGCAACTCTCACCAATCCTCGTGTTAATCGGAGGAATTTTGCACTGCTGGACGGATATCCAAGGAGAAGAAGCTCTTGAGAAATCTTGGAAACGTCGCAAATCCACGAATTTCCTCGGCAATTCGTGGATTTCCCGTATCCCACTTCAAATTACTTAACAGAAACTCGACAATCTACACTTCCTCACAGGCTCCAGACGCGGGATCAACCAACGAACGCGCAGGAGTCGCAACGAAGTCGCAAAACAACCATAAAACTCACTGCAAACGTTCTATTGTCGCAGCCAACTTATGGAACCTTGGTGAAAATCGCCGGGACGCTCGCCTTTCGAACGGCTTCATTAAATTTCTTGATTCCCTGATCTACTACCTCTTTTTGTGTGGTGAGTAGGTCGTCGATCTCTTTAATCAACTCATTACGGACGGCAATCGACTGCCGGGTCGGCCGATTGTCACCTGTACTGACAACGCCAACGAGACCACTTAGACGGTTATTGAGCCGAATTGGGTAGTTAAGTGGATCCTGAGGGCTTTCGTTTTTTGTTTGGTAAAGCGCTTGCTCGACCTCCAAGAGCTTCCGATCTAAATTTCTGGCTTTCCCTACCAACTCTTCGTTCCCACCCGCTTTTTCAAGCCTGCCCCGAAGACTCTTGAGCTGTTCACGAATATCGCGGGTACTTTTAATTGCCAAGTGTATTTCACTCAATTTATCCCGCACACCAATCAAGAACTTGAATTGAGCCTGAAAATCACCCTGGGTGGCCGATGATCTTGGATCTTTCTCAATTTTAAAATCCATGGTTTGGTTGAAAATTATGTTTTCTTTAGAGGTCAACGCTCCATCGTCAGTAGACGATTTTGAGACCGTCAGCTTCGCTTGATAAACTCCGGGAACAGCAATCGGACCTCCCGTGCCGCCACCCCAGAGGACCATTCCTTCAAAAGTTTCGGCGCCTTGATACCTCATATTCCACCGCAATTCATTCACACCCGCGACCACTTTGAGCTTCTTTTGTTTGCGATCTGCGTCTGGCTTCGTGCTAAAGGTTTGGATTACGTCCCCCGAAGGATCAAGTAACTGCAGTTCGGTTTTCATTTTCTCATCCGGCACATCTTTGGCATAAAACCGAATCGGCACTCCTGCGAGCGCATTCTGGCCAGTGGTTCTTCCCGGAGAACTGCTGCCACCGCCACGCATTCGAATCGTCGGTCGTGTCGCTAACAACTGCATCTCTTTGTCTAATAATTCCGGCGTCCATTGATGGATGGGACTAAGATCATCCATCATCCAAAACGATCTACCCTGAGTCGCTACGATCAAATCTCCGTTTTTAACAGCGAGATCCGTGATTGGAACAATCGGCAAATTGCACTGAAACGGACTCCAGTGCCTACCGTCATCCAATGAAATGTAGAGCCCTGATTCGGTTCCTGCATATAATAATCCCTCGCGAGCGGGATCAGCTCGGATAACGCGAGTAAACGCCTGGCGGTGAATCCCATCATTGATTGCCGTCCAAGACGCACCGTAATCTTCTGTCTTAAATAGATACGGTTTAAAATCGTCAAGCTTGTATCGAGTTGCGGCAACATAAAGCCCACCGGGCAATGTGGGGTGCGGTTCAATCGAATTGATCTGAGCCCATTCCGGCAATTCCGGTGGCGTAACATTTACCCATTTCTTTCCACCGTCACGCGTCACATGCAACAGCCCATCATCCGAACCCGCCCACAAAACATCTTTCTCGATCGCAGATTCACAAGCCGAAAAAATTGTGCAGTAATACTCGACACTTGTATTGTCTTGCGTGATTGGTCCACCAGATGACCCCAACTTGGACGGATCATTTCGCGTCAGATCACCACTAATCCTTTTCCAGCTATCCCCTCCATTCGTCGTTTTGAAAAGCACGTTACCGGCGGTGTACAACACTTTTGAATCGTGCTTCGAAAAGAAGATAGGGAAGTTCCACTGGAACCGATACTTACCATCACCCGCGCCGTGACCCATTGGATTATCAGGCCAAACGTGAATATTGCGTGTCTCCTGTGTTCGATGGTTGACTCGAGTCAAATAGCCACCGTAAGAACCGCCATAGACAATCTCCGGATCCTCCGGGTCAGGCGCAATAAATCCACTCTCGCCACCCGCTGTCGGCATCCAATCTCGTTCACCAATGCTCCGTCCTCCGGTTCGACTCAACATACGGACGGTAGAATTATCTTGTTGGGCGCCATAAATCCGATAGGGAAAATGATTATCGGTAGTGACCCGGTAAAACTGTGCTGTTGGCTGGTTTTCGTAAGTCGACCAGGTTTTACCACGGTTCAATGAAATCTGAACCCCTCCGTCATCAGCGACTGCCATACGCTGAGGATCATTCGGAGCGATCCACAAATCATGATGATCACCGTGAGGAGTCGAAATCGAATCAAACGACTTCCCGCCATCCCCAGATCTCCAAAACCGCACATTCAGCACATACACTTCGTCAACATTTTCTGGCCCGGCATAGACTCTCGTATAATACCACGCTCGCTGCCGTAATTTCCGTTCGTCATTGATGCGAACCCAGGATTCGCCTCCGTCATCGCTTCGAAAAAGACCACCATCGTTGGCCTCAACCATTGCCCACACGCGATTGGAATCAACGGGTGATACAGCAACACCACAAATCCCGACAGTCCCTTGAGGCAGTCCGTCATTGCGCGTTATTTCAGTCCATGTGTCACCACTATCGACGCTCTTCCAAATGCCCGAACCCTCACCCCCACTTTCAAGACTGAAAGGTGTTCGCTTAATTTTCCAAGTGGTTGCAAAAAGTACATTTGAACTTTGTGGATCAATGACTAAATCAACAGCACCGGCCTCTTCATTGACAAACAAAACCCGCTTCCAGGTTGTGCCTCCATCGACACTCTTGAAAACTCCACGCTCCTGATTGGCGCCGAACAAATGTCCAAGGACGGCGGCGTAAACGATATCTGGATTCGTTGGATGGATGCGAATTCGAGGAATGCGTCGAGAATCTTTTAACCCCATCTGCTTCCACGACTTCCCCGCATCAAGGGACTTCCACACACCGTTACCATGAGAAACATTGCCGCGGACTGTGACCTCACCACCACCCACGTAAATCACATTCGGATTGGATGGAGAGACTTCAATTGCACCAATTGATCCTCCAAAAAAACCGTCTGAGATATTCTCCCAACTTGACCCAGCATCTTCGGTCTTCCAAACTCCTCCCCCTGCGGCTCCCATGTAATACAGCATTGGATTCTCAGCAACGCCGGATGTTGCCGCGGATCGCCCACCGCGATAAGGGCCTAAAGACCGAAACGACAACGATTCGAAAAAAGATTCTTGAGCCTCATTTGCGCCATCTGGCTGTGCCTGGGCAACATCACCAAAACTAAAAAAAAGCCCCAGTGCGGTGGCCAAAACAAACGTGAAATGTGGAAGCATGATGAATTACCAAATCCAGTAAAATAATTTTCGGCAGCGATCAATCCAGTATGTGTATCGCCGTCCATTGTAATCAAACCGGATTCACAGGGGCTGATTTACTGTGAAAACAACGCGATACCCCCGATTCCGTGGGGGAAGTGAAGTCGTTCACCAACGACCCAATGGAATGGCCTGAGAAGCAGCGAACCACAAGCCAGCAACCGCTTAATTAAGATCTACGAAAAGTCTGAAATGAATAGTCGAAACTGTTCTTTTCATCTTTCTGAAAATGAGATTCCTCGAAAAGAGTCCAAGCGCTCCAATCGATTTCGGGCAATTTTGTATCTCCATCGATTTCGGTATGCACGCGAGTGAGGTGAATTTCGTTAACAAACGGAATGGCGAGCCGGTAAATTTCCGCGCCTCCAGTGATGAACGGAAGGTCGTCCTCCCCACACAAGGCAATCGCTTCCTCAATGGAATTCGCGATCAACGCGCCTGGACAAACAAAATCAGATTGGCGGGTCACGATAACTGTCGTTCGCCCAGGCAATAATCGACCAATAGAATCATAGGTTTTTCGACCCATGATAATATGATGGCCCATCGTCAGACGTTTGAATCGCTTCAAGTCGGCAGAGATCTGCCATGGCAAATCTCCGTTGACCCCGATAACTTCGTTTTCGGCCGCAGCCACAATCATCGCTAACTTATTCATCGACTTCACCCATTTCAATTCTGCAATCGCTGAACGCAACTAAACTGCAACCTTGCCCTTGATATGAGGATGAGCTTCATATTGCAATAGCTCAAAATCTTCGAACTTAAAATCAAAGATTGATTTTACATTTTCATTCATCGAAAGTTTTGGCAATGGCTTGGGCGCGCGAGACAACTGCAAATCGACTTGCTCAAGATGATTCGAATAAAGATGGGCATCTCCGAGCGTGTGTACAAAATCACCAGCTTTCAAGCCAGTGACTTGCGCCACCATACAAGTCAATGCCGCGTAAGAGCCTATATTAAAAGGGACTCCCAAAAAGACATCTGCGCTTCGTTGATAAAGCTGGCAAGACAATTCGCCGTTAGCAACATAAAACTGAAAGAAAGCATGGCAGGGGGGGAGTTTCATTTTTGGAATCTCAGCCACATTCCAAGCGCTCACGATCAAACGCCGCGAATCTGGATTGTTTTCAATGTCATGAATTACCTGCGCAATCTGGTCAACGGTCGTTCCGTCCGCACCTTGCCAACTGCGCCACTGCGATCCATAGACGGGGCCAAGTTCCCCATTTTCATCGGCCCACTCATTCCAGATTCGAACGCCGTTTTCCTGCAAATAACGAACGTTCGTGTCACCGCTCAAAAACCAGAGTAGTTCGTGAATAATACTCTTAAAATGCAGTTTCTTTGTCGTGATCATCGGAAATGTGTCCCGGAGATCAAAACGCATCTGGTATCCAAAAACGCTTTTCGTCCCGGTTCCGGTGCGATCGGTTTTCTCAACTCCGTGGTCGAGAATATGTCGAAGAAGGTCTAAATATTGTTGCATCATCATTTTGTATGGGTTGAAGTTGAAGGATTCAAGCCCGGCAATTCTCTCCAGACTGAATCACCGCTGGAAAACGCCTGAATTTGACAATATTTATAAGCCTTCCCCCATATTTGCTCCCTATCTTCGAGTGAGACCACTGAGACCCTATGATCATCCACCGTAGAACCTCCTGAAAACCTCGAAAAGCACTCGCGCCCTGCCAATACCGGAAGGCCGCACTGCCGCGTAATCATTTGAAATCTGTCATCGAAAACTCAAAACCATCTCGCCTGCCATCTAACCGACTTGCCGACGCGTGTCTGTTATTAGTTGCCTTTATCTGGGGCATCAACATGGCAGTCATGAAAATGGGAATCACGATGATAGACCCATTCGCGTTCAATTCGGTCCGCCTGACTCTCTCTGCAATGACTTTAGGAGTGTGTGTTTGGCTGGAGAAACGACGTCAAACAAGCGAACCTAGCCCGCCCCTTCGTCCACACTCGGCTCGCTCAGCGACAAAAAAGTGGGCAGTGGTCATCGCCTTTGGCCTCCTCTCTGGCGGCTTCTATCAGATTTTATTTGCGATCGGCATGGACCGAACAACCGCCGGCGACTCAGCATTAATCATGTCGTCGATTCCAATGTGGACCGCACTACTTGCCTTCATTTTCCTCCATGAAAATCTCAAAAAAATATGGATCGGCCTGACAATCACCTTCGTTGGCACGCTTGTTGTGACCCTTCAAAGCGGCGGTTTCGATTTTTCAAATGAGAATTTAATTGGCAACTCAATCATTCTCATTGCGGCTCTAGCATGGTCGACGGGAGTCATCATCAGTCGCCCGCTAATGAAAACGATTTCGCCCATTCAACTGGCATTTTATGCAACCCTTGGCACGCTGCCAATCCACTACTTGATGGCATGGCTTTTCGAAACCAATGGATTTCAACATCTAAATCAACCTGCAATTTTGTTCTGCATTGGGTACTCCGGAATCTTCTCAACGGGATTGGCCTACGCCATGTGGAATTACGGGGTTCATAAACTGGGTGCATCGCACGCATCTGTTTTTCAAAACTTGGTGCCTCTGGTCGCCTTAGCGGCCGCCTGGATCTCGCCACTCAATGAAAAAATTACCGCTATCCAAATACTCGGCGGGTTTCTCATTATCTTTGGATTACTCGTCACGCAAAAATTGCGAACCCCTTCAGACCAAACCCAAGGCAATAAACTTCAGCGAAAACCTAAAATTCGGAAATAAAATTAGTGCTATCAATGTGGCAATCCGAATCTAAATATTTTTTTTCGATTTCCTTTGCAAGAGTATCCGATGACAGCAATCAGATGCTTGCTTCTCGTTTACGACGCGATGTTCATTCGCAACCCTCCAAGAACCTGACTCAGGGCTAAAAAATGCCACGGTTTTCTATCATCATCCCTTTGATGGGTGACGAACGCTTATTCGATCAGACGCTGGCTTCGATTTTACGAGATCGATCGCCGTCAAGCGAAATACTTGTCATCCATGATGGGACCTACCAAGACCCCCACCAGTTAGGCGACGAAATCACTTTCGTATCCACCGAGAAAAGATGTGATTTAATTGCAATGTTTAATCTCGGTGTAAGTCTCTCGTCTGGAGATTTCATAGCGTTCATTCGCCCTGGAATGGAACTTTCTCCCAATTGGCAATTGACGGTCGAAGATGCATTTCAAAAACCACATATTGCCAGCGTTTCCCCACTGATTACGACTCCCGCGGAGCCTCATAAAATAGTTACCGCTGGCGTCGAGGCTGGAATCGGGTTTCAAAGAAAACTGACGGGTGCCCGTTGGCGCACGACTCCCGCAAAATTGAATCGCGTTTCCCCACTTGGTCCGACATCATGGGCAGCTTTCTATCGTCGCTCGGCGATCGAGCAAATTCATCCCATTTCAGAAAATCTCAGCTCAGTCTTTCTTGATCAGGAAATCGCAATGAGCCTTCGAACGATTGGGATGGGGACCAAGTTTAGCCCAGAGACAAATTTGGAAGTTGAACGAGCTGGTCTCATCACTGGCGAACAGAAACTGGCTCACGGTCAATCAGCCCAACGAACGTATCGCCGGCAGTCCGTCGCAGGTGCGTCTACCCTAAGAACAGCCTCCTTGATCGTCTGGGATCTCTTGAATGCCCCACTACAACCTTGGCGATTACAACAAGCGGGCGGACGGATTTCTGCGGTACTGCATCGCCGAGAGGATCGTGAGCATGGTGCTTACCTGACGAAACTCGCTTCAGAAAATCAGCTACTGTTGCCATTGGAATTGCCAGGTCGATCGTTAAAAGAGAGTGGTATGGACTTGTCGACAGCGCGTCGTGCCGCCTAGTCAAAGCATCGCCGACCGGATCCGATTCAAATCCACGCTGGGACATATTGGCTTCGAACTTTCCATTGATCCGTGAAATATCCCACTATGATGCGGTTTTCTTAGATGAGTTACCCCTTCGCTGTCGGTGCGAAACTTTCCGATGGTGGTTATACTGGGTAACGACAACTGAGTTCACTCGGAACAGGCTTCGCTCAAAATTGAAGCGAATCTCCATCGAATCGAGTGATCTTTCTATCTTTCATTCTCCACCTTTGCATCTCGTCTGACTTGTTTGGGCGGCAAAAAACCGGATTTCTAACGGAACAGAAAATGTATCTTCGATTGGCCAAACGAATGTTGCTCGAAACAGACAAACGTCTGCTTTGGAAACTGGCATGGAACATGGGATTCAAAGGTTGGCGAAGCGTCCAGAAACACAAAAAACGTTTGAAGAACGGGAAGTTCTTCCCACCCTATCTCTACATTTCGATTATCAACAGTTGCAATTTGCGGTGCACCGGTTGCTGGGTCGATGTCGCGTCAAAACAAAGCAAAATTGACGTCGAGGCGATGAACCGCATGATCGGATCAGCCAAGAAACAAGGGAATTCATTTTTTGGATTGCTCGGCGGTGAACCATTCATGCACAAAGAATTATTTGAGATTCTTGAATCACATCCGGATGTTTATTTCCAAGTGTTCACCAACGGACATTTCATTACCGATGAAGTCGCTAAACGTTTACGCAAATGCGGTAACGTGACGCCTTTGATCAGCGTCGAGGGAACGGAGATCATCAGCGATCAACGGCGAGGAAAATCAGGCGTCTTGTCGGCCACGATGACTGGCCTTCAAAACTGCTTAAACAACAAAGTCATGACGGGCGTTTGCACGAGCTTATGCCAAACCAATTTTGATGAACTCCTCCGTGAGGAATGGGTCGATCGCTTGATTGAGATGGGTGTGCTTTACACTTGGTATCACGTCTATCGCCCAATGGGGCCCGACCCCGCCCCCGAGTTAGCACTTACGCCGGAACAACAACGGACAGCAAGACAATTCGTGGTCGACATGCGATGTAAGAAACCCATCATTGTCATCGATGCTTACTACGACGCAGACGGAAAGGCTCTCTGTCCTGCGGCCACGGGGTTCACGCACCACATTAATCCTTGGGGTGATATTGAACCTTGCCCCATCATTCAGTTTGCCAAAGAATCGATTCACGATGAGCGGCCGCTGGACCAAGTCTTCAACGAATCTGAGTTCTTAGCTGACTTCAGAAAAACGGCAGCCGCAAACACTCGTGGCTGCATCGTTCTTGAACGACCTGACCTAATTGAATCCCTTGCGGAAAAACACGGAGCAAAAGACTCGACAGCAAGAAAATCAGCCATCGCTGAATTGAGAGCCACCCAACCCCATCCATCTCAATATTCCCCGGACTTAGAACCAATTCCCGAGAAAAGCTGGGCCTATCGTCTGGCAAAGAAAATTGCTTATCATGACTACGGTGTCTATGATCAACACTTTGAGGCCGAGAATTGGCAAGACCCGCGAGAGGCCAATCCGCCCCAACCAGATTCTGAGTTAGTACAACTCAAGTGAAAAATCAAAACTCAATCGCAACGTTCAATAACGGTTCGAATTTTTGGATACTTTAAAAATAGTATTGGTGGTTGCCATCGTCTTCTTTATTGGAGGCGGCCTCATTTTTTCAATCATCTACGAAAAAAGGCGGAAACAAAAACTTAAAGAGATCGCTGAAGAGATGGGGTTAACCTTCGCCCCCGATGGCGACCCCCATCTGCTTACCCGGTTCTCCGACTTCAAACTCTTCAATGTTGGTCGAAACCGGCGAATGAGGAACCTGATCCAAGGGGACAGTAGTGAAGTCAAACTCGCAATCTTCGAGTACAAATACACAACTGGAAGTGGAAAAAGCTCTAAGACCCGGCAACAGTCGGTCGTTTCCCTTCACTCACCCGACTTAGTCTGTCCGGATTTCACCATCCGCCCCGAAGGCTTTCTTGCTCGAATTGGTAGCGCACTGGGCTTTCAGGACATTGATTTCGACGATCACCCAGAGTTTTCAAATAAATTCGTTTTGCAAGGCTCCAACGAACAACAACTCAGAGAGTATTTCAATCAAGAGACGTTGGATTTCTTTACAGCCAGACCAGACATTTGTGTGGAAGCCCAGTCGGGCACCCTGTTTTATTACCGCGTCAACAAACGAATTAATCCCCATCAAGTCAAAGAAAATCTCGGCGAGGCCTACGAAATTTTCGGCATGATGGTCGATCACGATTAAACATCTTCAAAGCTAGGCTCACCTAAAGCCAAGGCTTAGATATCAAGATCATTTAATTGATCAACTAGATCATCTAAGCCATCTTTGCTTCGCTCGGACTTATCTTCTTGTCGCCGAGGAACCCCGGCCGTCATTCCAACTGCATCGCGGCCAACCGCAATCAACTGCTCATCTCGTTCAAGTGCCGCGAGTTCTTCTGCCGATTTCCCGTCAGCAGGTGCACCAAACAATTGGGATAAATCAATCTTCATACTCGCCACACCGTCACTAGAACCTGCGATCGCAGGAGTCTTGTGCTGCGGAAACATAATCGCATTTTCTGGACAGACGCGACTACATGCAGGACATCCCTTGCGGCAATTATCGGGTTGCTCCACAAGAATGGTGTCTACTGCGTCGACTCCGTAAACGCCGAACAAACAAAAATCGATGCACTCCATGCAATTCGTGCAACGGCTGTAATCGATCACCGGATACCAGCGCCGACCACCTGATTCCTCAACCCGATTTACAATCGATGGCTGATCGAGCCCGCTTCCTTCAAGAGATAACGCCGGATCGCTGGGCGCAGTTGACATTCGCTCTCCGATAGGCTGAGAAATCCCACCGTTAATTATGTCACCGAGGCCCACCACCTGAACCGCATTCTCCTGATGGATCCTTTTGACCTCATCAATAAAATCCTCTGCGCGATTGCTGATTTTTAAATCCAGGCAGTAAATCTTACGGTTCTTTAGCGACCGCGAGTCGATCACTCGATCCTTGTCGTCGTCTTCGTCGTCCGCTTGTTCAGCGTCGGCATCGTCTTCCTCCTCATCGTCATTTTTCAGCAGGACTTCGCCGACGTGCCCAGTAATCGCATTCCGATCAAGTATCCAATGCGCTGCTCGCTCAAACAGCCACGAAACCACAACGACGTTTCCTGCGATTTGCCGCAACGCCAGCATCCCCGTACTCTCAGGTTTGATGTCATAGAGGTTCGGCACGATCGTGACGTCAATTCCATTTTCGAACAACAACCCGGCAACGATATCCTCTTCCAACTTTCGTTTAGCTGGATTCTTACTCGGACTCTGGGAGACGACGACAGAAATTCGTTTTGCCATGAATTCAGATAGTTAAATATTTTGAAACGATTGAATTGCCCACTCTCTGAGTAGGCCAGTTAACGCCCACCTAATGTTATCAGAAATGGAATTAAAATGGACGTCCCAATGCGGAAATGTCTCAGACCTCACAAGACTGAAAAGATAGGACCATCAGAGTCTTCTGATTCATCGCTTCGTTTCAGCTTCTCAGAAGTCCAGCAAAACTAACGCAAGTCGTCCTTCGTTACCAAACGCATGGGCTGAGTAGAGGTAACACTTGGTTTTCCCATCGTTTGATTTCCCGTCGTTTGATTTCCCGTCAACTCCTCATCCGTCCACTCGAGTTTCAAACAAATCGAACCGACGCGGACGTTTTCTCCCGGCTTAAGAACCGCCCGTTTTTTGATCCGCTGGTCATCGACGTAGGTCCCATTCATCGAATTAAAATCATGCACTGCCAATGCGCCACTGGCATTGAGAAAAAACTGGCAATGCCTTCGGCTAATGGATTCGTCACCAATCGAAACGTCGGCATCGGGAGACCTTCCCACCGTCGCTGGTAAATGAAGAATCCACTCTCGCTCTACCGCCGCCGTCGCAGGATTGTAAACCTGTAATTTGTAACGCATACCAGCCTCGCTTTGGCCATGGGACTCAATTCATCTTACTCCTCTAAGAATCGAAAATCCAATGTTTCCTACTGCGAGATTTCCCCATCTCGGCGTCGCCTGCCTCGAATCCGAAAAAAACACACTATTCGTTGACCTGGCCTTTAATCGTTCGCTGCGTTTTCGCCCAAACAGAATCTAATAAATCAACATATTGATCGACATTTAGAAAAACGGTGTCACTTTTTTGCATCTCAAAAAGCCAGCCCTCACCGTATTTGTCGACATTAATTGCAGACGGATCTTCCATCAACTCCGCATTGAACCGCACTAACTCCCCTTCGCAAGGAGCATAGAGTGCACTCTCGGCCTTCTTGCTTTCAATGCTTCCTATTTCTTGACTCTCCAAAATTTTTGAGGGCGCGTCGAGAAGCCAGTCCAAAAAATAGACGTCTTGCAGCAGTCGTACAGCATACGCCGCAAACCCGAATCGAATCAGTGCCGAATCGTCTGGCGAAGCAATGACCCACATGTGATTTTTCGCGTACTGGAAACCGAGGGGAAACTCTGCCTCAAATTCTCCCATCATAAATTTCTTGGTGGCATCTCTGCCGGAAGAGTCGATCATGTGTAGCGAATTCCCTGATGCTCTTCTTCAAAGAAAACTGGCAGCAATGCATCGGCGTTTAAGAATCCTTTTCGCGTCAATTCAATGCGACCACCTTCGATGGTTAACATGCCATTTTCCGAATGTTGCTGAAATTGGCTGTTCCAGTGCTGTGTAATATCAACCCCAAATTTGTTCTGAAAATAGTCCACATCCAAGTAACCTCTCTTCAAGAGCAAAATCATTTCACGAACCAAAAGTTGGTGCTGAGTCGGTTTAAAACCGCGCCCCAACGGCAGTTTACCATGCTCCGTCAGATCCGCCTGATACTCTTTCATGTCGGCTTTATTTTGGTAATGCACTCCCGACACATGGCCAAAACTCGCAATGCCCGTAGCGATCAAATCCGAACCTTGCCACAGATTATCTCGGTAACTAAAATTCACTTTGCTATTATCTTTGACCACCGTGTAAGCACTGCTGATTTTGTAGCCTGCTTGTAGGAATTCATCGTAAGCGTAATTGAGCCACGCCCGCTTCGTCTCCCAATCAGCAACGGGCGTTTCAATTTTTTCTCCCAGAATATCTTTCGAGTAGACCGTGTTGTAAGGGAGTTCCATTTGATAGATCGTGATGGATTCGGGCGACAACTTGATCGCCTCCGAAATATTATATTTCCAGTTGTCCCACGTTTCTCCCACCATTCCGGAAATCAAATCGATGTTCACATTTTCAAAATCTGCCGCAGTAATCCAGTCCCACGCTCGGTAAACTTCTTTTGAAAGATGAGCTCGCCCATTCTCTTCAAGCACCGCGTCTGAAAAGTTCTCAATACCAAGACTGAGTCGGGTTACGCCAAGTTCTTTCAGCGTTTTGATTTTGTTTTCCTGTAACGTCCCGGGTTCGCACTCGAAGGTGACTTCCTCGGCCAGATCCCAGTTAATGTTTTCCCGCAGTCGATCAACCAATGAAACCAACTGACGAGAACTGAGAAACGAAGGGGTCCCTCCACCAAAGTAAACAAATCGAAACGGACGCCCTCCCATTACGGGTAATTGGCTCACCAATTCAATTTCTCGACAAAGCGCGGAAACGTACTTTTCAATTTCTTTTGCATTCTGGTCGGTGAAGACTTTGAAATAACAAAATTTACATCGCTTACGGCAAAACGGAATATGGATGTAAAGCCCTAATGGCGTTTCCGCTATTGGTGGCGAATGGAGAGCGCGAGTAACCTCATCAAGCTGGTCATTCTTCCACTGAGAGAAGGGAGGATAGTTTGAAATAAAGTAACTACCGACTTCTGTTTTCGTTGATTCAGATGACATAAAAGGAGAGGGGTTAAACGAACTTGAAAATTAAACGACCGAATCGATCATTCACTACCTAGACAATAGACAACACCGCGATCAGTCGCAATAACGAGCTTGCCAAAAGCGGCTGCTGGAGAACTCAGAAATCCACCGTTGAACTGCTTTTCCCATGTAACCTTACCCTTTTCAAGTTCAATCTCGTAGAAGCGTCCGTCTGTCGATCCAACAAAAACGCGACTTCCCACAATAACCGGACTTGACTCAACTTTGGCCTTCAATGTGACCGACCAATTCCGCTTTCCAGTTTTCCTATCCAATGAGTAGACCGCTCGGTTACGGGCTCCAAAGACGACGTATTTTGAGGTCACAGCAGCACTGCCACGAACCGATGCCTGTCCCTGTTCACTCACAAACGACCAGTCGATTTTTGGATTCTTCCAATTAACGGCGACGAATTCGGCCTGCTCGGTTCCAAAAAACACCTGATCCCCAAACGTTGCTGGCGTTGACTGAGTCGGTGAAAAAATGTCGGCACTACCGACTTCTTTCCCTTGATCAAGATCAATCACATGCAAAAATCCATCACAACCCGCGACAAAGGCTCGGTTTTGAGCAACCGTTGCGGAACATTGTATTTGGTCGGGTGTCTCCAATTCCCAAATGGCCGAGCCATCTAAAACATTGAGAAGATAAAGCTTGCCATCTTGAGATCCGAATAACACATGCCCTTTAAAGAAGTTGGCACTCGAATTGATCTCACCTCCAGTTTCAATCTTCCAAACCAATTTACCGCTGGTGTCGACGCAGTGAAAAAAGCCATCAATGTCGCCAACAAATATTTTCTCGTCTTGATAGGCCGGCGAAGCTGCGATTCCAATCCCGAGTTTGATCTCCCAATTTTTTTCGCCAGTCGCAAAATCAATCGAAAAAAGCTTTCCATCCATATCGGCGATATAGACCGTTTTTTTTCCATCAGGCAGCTCCACAATCAACGGCGTTCCTTCAAACCCGCCTTGAGGAACCTTGAATTCCCAAACGACTTTGAGTTCGGCAGGGAGGGTAGTTGTGGCGACGCCACTCGATTCCGCGTTGCCCCGAAAAACAGGCCAGCCAATACTTGCTTTCTTCTTTGCATCGTCTTCGGTACGAACCTGGGCTCCCAAAGCAATTTGCCCTGTCGTTAAAGCAAGACAGCAAAACATTAAAATAAACCGTAGCTGCAGCCCTGGAAACAAAATGCCCCCCGAAGCACTCACGATTTTTTCATTCTGGTTTTTCATTTCCCTACCCACATCAACAGAAAATCAAGTCGTCCACCTGCTCCCCAGTGATCCACACACAGCACTGCAGAAGGCCACTCGACGCCGGAGCCAAACCGACATCATAAGAAAAAAACCGGAAGACTCAAAACCAGCCTTCAACACGCCCTTTTAAAAAGCGTTCTGGTAAATCCCCAGCAGCGACTCCTGATTGACGTCTCGCGGATTAAAAGTCCCAGTCCATTGAACCGCCGCAGCGGCGGCAAGTTCCGGCATTTGAGCAGCCTCGACACCACATTGGTCGAGTTTTACGCTTAACCCGGCAGCTTCTATCAATTCCGTCAAAAACTCAGCGAGCCCTTCAGCTCCTTTGGATGGAGATGGCAGACCGGGCAAGGATTCGGTCGTCCCCAACAATTCCTGATACCAAGCGTTAAAGTGCTTACCGTTGAATCGAACGACGTGCGGCAGCATTAAACCAACAGCCTGACCGTGGGCAGTTCCATAAGAAGCTGTCAATGGATTTGCTAGAGCGTGACTCGCACCTAACATTGAGTTTTCAATTGCAACACCAGCGTACGCGGCGCCTAGTTGCATCGCTGACCTCGCCTCCAGATTGCCCGGATCTTTTAGCACCGTCTTGAAATTACCGGCCAATAATCGCCAAGCCTCTCGGGAATACATTATCGAAACTGGATTACGACGCTTCGTCACGAAGGTCTCTACGGCATGGGAAACCGCATCTATCCCCGTCAACGCTGTTACCAATTCGGGTTGAGTTAACGTCAGTTCTGGATCAAGAATTGCGATCCGACAACTCGCTTTTTTATCACCACAAGCCATTTTCACATGAGTTTGAGCGTCCGAGATTAACGCGAATGACTGCATTTCGCTTCCCGTGCCTGCCGTGGTCGGCACTGCAATCATAGGTAGCATCGGTCGGCTTGCTTTGCCAACACCGTGGTAATCATGCATCGTCCCACCGTTGGTGTAAACGAAATTGATTCCTTTCGCACAATCCATCGAACTGCCGCCGCCGAGACCAATCAGCAATTCTGGTTCACAACCTTTTGCAAATTCCAGCCCTCGATCAATGTCCTCGGTCGTAGGATTTTCGTGTGCCCCATCAAAACAAAGTGCCTCAATCCCTGACGCGGTCAACGACTGTATCGCGCGGTCTACATGCCCCGCAGCAATTATCCCCGGATCCGTGACAATCAGTGCCCGACTTACGCCAAAGCTACTGGCTAACTCACCAATCCGATTAAGCGCTCCTTGTCCACAGATGATGCGGGTGCGAAGGTTGAAATCAAATTCCTGCATACTATTTCGGCGTGGTTAGTGAATCGGACCATGGTTGGCAATGGAGTTGGGCGAAGTAGAGGTTCAACCACCTACTAAGGCAGCAACTTTCTCTTCAGGCATCTGGTAAGCTCTGGAACGGAATAGGAAATCAATTAAGTTTCCTTCATGCGGTTGCAACCAGTTCAAGCGATTCGTGGGAATCGGCCCGATATTCAAACGATCGATATTAGTCGCATCGGTCAATTGATCAATCCAGTCCAAGTTCTCAGTGATTGCTGTACCAACGAGCGTCGATCCAGCCGCTTTGATCATCTGATCCTGTGGGCATTTTACCACGCTGACAAACGGGAACATAAATTCTTTACTCGCGATCTCACACTGCGGGTTGGCTGCGTGTGCAACAATCGGGCGAATGTAAGAACAACGTTCCTTTTCGACCAACCGATTTCCGTAAGGCTCAGTCGCATCTCTTACTCCGTCTGCCTCCAGATCTTGCTGCACCATCGAGAGAATCGCTTTACCTACGCCGTCCGTTGTAAACGCCGCAAGTCCCGAATCCGGATGCTCTGGAGGCAACGCTTCAATTGGGCCTATTCTTTGAGCAATCGCATCGGCGATCTCATCAGTGTGACGGGAAGCGAAAATTCCAGAACAGTTTATGCAACTGCGACCGCCGTTGACGTAAACAGATTCCACCATGACGTCGAGGTACTTTTCCCAATCATCGACACAGTCATCTCCGAGGAATATTTTCGAAAACCCGGGACCATGAACCTGTACTTTAGGGTTTCCGGCATACTGATCAATTGTCTTCTGAGATCCAAAAATCATACTTCTTGAACAGGCCGTCAACAGCGCCCCGCCCACATCATGTCCACCCGGATAAAGCGAAATGACCTCTTTCGGAATTCCAGCCTTTTCGAAGGCCGAAGCGACTCGATAAGCTGTCCAAGGCTCCGACGATCCTGGCTTGAGCACCAACCCCATCTGAAGCGGCACGACAGGAAGCCAGAGGGTATGGACGCCGGGTGAATTTGACGGCAAAACAGCTCCCAGCACGGGTGTCTGCGCCTGCAAACTAACCACCACTCCCCGCGACTCCATCCCGTATCCGCGACTGAGAATATTGAGATCCAAACCTCGCGTGAGGCACTGCAAAATCTCCGTCATGTTCCGCATTACGAAACAATTCTTTTGCATGTTGGAACGACACATATGCTCCGGCAATCCGGTCGACGCCGATTGATGCACGACAAACTCATCCGCAGTTTGCGTACCCGATCCAAGCGGTAACGTTTCATTCTCAAATAAATCCGCCGCTTGAGCGACCTTGGCGATCAGGTCTTCGATCGAAAACTGTTTAAGAATCTTTCGAGCCTCATCGGCCTTTCGCATGTCGCGACTGACCAAACCACCATTGGCTGAACTGACTCTTGCGATCGGTTCGCCGGTATTAAAATGAACGACCTCGGTTGTTTCGAGGGACTCATATGGTTTGCCCCAACGAATGACGGGTATCTCAAGCACTTGTCAAAACTCCAATTGATTTATGAATCTAACAATGAGCGGTCATCTTTTAGATCCGAAATCTCTCGATCTTCGGTAAACTAAAATTTGTCGCAAGAATAAGTCTGACGCGAGTTGTCCCGCGCTGAATTTTTTAATAAACACCGACCGTGGTCGACGCTGCAATCTCGTGAAACGGCCTCACGCCGCTTACTCCATCCCAAGGGAAAGTCTCAAACGGCATTTCCCGCTCCCCTTCGTCTCGCTCTAGGAACCCCGGAACGAAAAATTCAGCAGTTAACGTCGTCAATTTCACTCGCCCGGTCTCACCGAACGCAACAACAGAATTGTGGTCATCAAAACTAACGACTTCGGTTACCGCTCGCGGTTGGGGGGCGTAATATGAGATTTTGTACTTCTCTTCAGCCGTCACTGGTTTGCTACACGCTAATCCCATCAACGTGTTACCGTAGGTCGGCGTCATGTAGATTCCACTCTCTTCGGGTGGGCCGCCAAATAATTCCTCTACACAATAACGTGTCCACTGAGGCGTGAATTCCGTTCCACCAGAAAAGATTCCCGTGATTCCCGTTTCCGCAAGCGTCGTCCCTCGCTCTTCGAGACCAAGACAAAGTGATTCAATCAATTTCGGCGTTCCAAACATGCACTTGATGTTATGGTTTGCCGTTAGCACGGTCACCGCCTGATCAATGCAGTGCTTTTTATATTCTTCAAGGTGCTCCATCCAACCCTTTTTGATCAACTTGACAACCCAACGCGGGTCGAGGTCGATGCAAAAACTAATCCCGCCTCGGACCTGAGCCAGATGCTCTACGGCGAGCCGTAGGCGACGCGGACCTGAAGGACCCAACATCAGCCAATTTCCACCCTTCGGGAAAAACTGGTCGGGCAAGGTCTCACTGAAAACTTCGTAATCAATTCGAAAGTCATCGACGACAACGCGACTCTTTGGGACACCGGTCGTGCCACCCGTTTCAAATACATAGGTAGGTCGATCTGCGTGATCCTTCATCCGCCAACGCTCGACAGGGCCTCCCCGAAGCCAATCGTCTTCAAATAATGGGAACTTCTTCAAGTCGTCATAAACTTTGACTTCCGTGAGCGGGTCAAAGTTTAACTCCGATTTTTTGGAAAGCCAAAAAGGGCATCCCGTCGAATCGTGAAAGTGACGTTGGACCGTGTTGTAGGTGTGCTCATCAAGCCGATCTTTGGCTTGTTTTACAGCTGTTTCAAGATCAATTTGGGTCGTTGACATGGTACTCGCGTAATCAGTTTGGTTCCAAAATAATGGGTTTTGTGAGACTATTATAACCGACGATCATCAATCGTCGTAACGCTCATTCGACCGTCGAAAATCGTTAAAAACGCACAGCCCCACCTTCAGATACGCCGACACGGTAAATTATCGGAGTAAAAACGGGCGTCTAAGGCTATCCGCTCCTTCCAGAGAATCGGCTGAAATAGAGCAGATCTTCAAGATCACGAGCAAATCCAAATTACAAGATCGCCTTGATTCGAAGTTTACGGCAAGATACGCGGGGAATCCTGCCTATCCGACCCAAAATCGTCTCTCCAAATGAACGTCGATGTTCATCCAAATCAGCTTAATTATTTGATGCTTCCGATCCACCATCGAGCTTGAGTTGGCTGTGAAGGTAATTTGCACGCTCAACGTTCCGCTGATCCGTGTCCAACTCCGAATGGCGAAGCTTTTGCAAATGTGCCGGTTGCGTTCGAATAAATAACTGATTGACCTCTGGAATTTCCAGATCGCCAATTAGGCCGAGATTGATTCCCATGCGAACACGGGATAACAAAAACATAGTTTCTTCAGAACTGATTTGCTGGGCATTCTGAAGCGTGCCGTAAGCGCGACTTACTTGTTCAAACAAATCATTCTGTTTTTCGTTGATCAAGAAGTCTCTCGCCTTGCGTTCGTAATCAATCACAACAGGAATGACATCGCCAACTTGATCGATCAAATCATTTTCCGATTTACCAAGAGTAATTTGATTACTTACCTGATAGAAATCACCCATCGCTTGCGTGCCTTCACCGTACAAGCCACGTACGACCAGATTGATTTTCTGTAGACTTCGAAAAACTTTTTCGATTTGCTGCGTGATCACCAACGCAGGAAGGTGGACCAATACACTGACCCTCATACCCGTCCCAACGTTGGTTGGACAGGCCGTCAGATATCCAAGTTTTGGGTGAAAGGCGTAAGTCAGCTGACTTTCAATTCGATCATCTAGGTCGTTGATCTGATCCCAGGCTCCAACTAAATCCAAACCACTCTTCATGACCTGGATCCTCAAGTGATCCTCCTCGTTAACCATCAGGCTAAGTCGCTCTTGCTGGTCGATTGCCACCGCACGTGCACCATCAGAATTTGCATGCTCTCGGCTAATCAGCTGACGTTCTACCAGGAATTGCCGATCCAGAGTTTGCAGATCAGCGACATCGATAAAAGTCAAATCTTTTAATTTCGCTTTATTTGTCAATCGCTCTCGCACGGTCGATTCAATGTTCGCGCGATCAATGTCAGTACATCGTCGGATGAACGGGTAATCAGCCAGGTTGCGGGCCAAGCGAATCCGACTGCTCATGACAATGTCCGATTCTGGGCCACAGCCCTTCAGCCATTCTCCGCATCGTCCCGCCATATCATCAAGAATCATTGCGTCCCTCCCTCTTCAGATGGCTCATCACGAATCATCTCCGAGTCAGTTGGCTCTTGTCGCCAACCTCCTTTTTCCAGGGTTGCAATCCGATCTCTTAATTCAGAAGCTTCACGATAATCCTCGCGAGCGATTGCAACAACGAGTTGGTCACGCAGTTGCACTAGTGCGAAAAGACGATTCACACGATCGGCATCCGCCTGTTCCAACAGCCCCATTCCGACCCCCATGCGGATCTTGGAAAGACACTGCATGATGTGCTCATGACTCTCACCGTCTTCATCCTCGAGATCAAGACGGCAAAGTTTCTCCAATGAATCGGCAACGTCTCTTCGTAAACCTTCGCGATTTTGCTCCACCAGAAAACGCCGAGCTTCCCGCTCATACTTGATCAATCTTGGAACAATCGCCGTCACCTGCGCAACCAGGGAATCTTCGTCAAGTCCCAGCGTCGCCTGGTTGCTAACCCGAAAAAAATCACCCACCGCCGAATCGCCAAATTCGCCGCGGGCGACCACATTGAGACGCTGGAGGCTCCGCATCACTTTTTCAACCTGACCAGTCATCACCAACGCTGGCAGATGCATCAACACGCTCACCCGCATCCCCGTCCCGACATTTGCCGGGCAAGCTGTTAGATATCCCAATTGCTGACTGAAGGCATAGGTCAACTGACTCTCAACACGATCATCGAGTGCATTTATTTGCTGCCAAGCTGCCTGAAGATTCAGATCGCTGCGGTTCACTGTAATTCGCAAATGATCTTCTTCATTTATCGAATAGCTCGCCAACTCCTCCCACGGTAGTTCACGGGCAATCGCAGACACATTTGCCTCCGCAGAAACAACATCATTCGTTTCGCTCGAACTAGTCGCCCGTTCAGTCGTTTCTTGCAACGGAGGACTGACGAGTTGCAAATCCATCAAAAACTGCCGCTCAAGGGCATTGAGTTCGAAAGAATCCAATAGCGTTAGATCACTTAAAACTTGGTCATTCGCAATCCCCTTGAGAACGACGGTTTCGATCTCCAATCGCTGATCATCGGAACAGGTACTAATGAAAGGAAAATCCGCAATGTTTCTTGCAAGTCGGATTCGACTACTGATGACAATATCATTTGGTTCTATTAGCACGTCATTCACTGGCAGGCCCTTCGCCTTCGATCTGACGAATTTGATCGCGAATCTGAGACGCTTGTTCGTAGTCTTCTTGCTCGACAACTTCCTTCATCTGACGACGCAAGCGAATCAATTCCGTTTGAGATTCCGTATCTGTAATGCCTCGCTTGGGTTGTTTCCCAACGTGCTGGTTATCACCATGGACATTGATCAGCAAAGGATCGAGATCCTCTCCAAAGAAGACATAGTCATGCGGACACCCTAGACGACCGCCCTGACGAAATTCATAAAATGAAATTCCGCAAATTGGACATTCTTTAGCATCCAACTCTCGCAAATCATCCGCTGTCTGCTCAAGTGGCTTAAGTTGTTTCGACATTACGTCGGAAATAACCGGAGCATCTTCGGATGATTCACCAGTCTCAAGGTACCCCTTGGCGCAATCAGGACAGAGGTGCAACGCAAGCAAGTCATCACCGGTTAGATCCGTGATGTGAAAAGTCGCCTGCTTTTGGCATTTTTGGCATTTCATATTTTTATTTGATCGGCCGCAATCCTAGGCCGACATTTCTAGTTTGGGTCTGCTTTATCGATCCATCGGTAAAAGCTGTCTCCAAATTTTATCCCTCCAACGAATAAGGTACAAGGTTTATTGGAAACGCTGGCATTCTCTAATTTACTTTTTCACATCCTAAATTTTGATAAAACGTCCTTCTGCTCCATATAACGTGGACATTGCCGGTGTTTGCTGCCACCGTTAAGCTATTTACATCAAACATTCGCCCCGAGTTCAGCCTTTCTCATTATTTTTCGATTTTGAGACACAGACTGAATTTCGAAGGTCTCTTGCGTTAGCAGGCTAACTCGACCACTTCCAACTCGACCACTTCCAACCCGATCCCCAAGTAAGTTAAAAGCACCCGTCACAATGGCATCTTTTCCCGACCAACAAACATTTACAGAGATGGCGGGCGATTACGACGCAATTCCCATTTCGCGTCGCCTGCTATCGGATTCGCTAACGCCAGTGTCTGCTTTTCGAAGAATTGACAATGGCAGTACTGCCTGTTTGTTTGAATCGGTCATCGGCGGCGAAAATGTCGGACGCTATAGCTTTCTTGCCATCGATCCGCAAGTTCAGGTTGCTTCATTCGGGAATCGAGTCACTCACACCGAAGGCGCAAGCTCAAACTCCTATCAATGCAAAAATCCACTCGAAGAAATTCGCCGAAGAATCAACTTATATAAAGTTGCCCAATTCCCTGACATGCCGCCGTTTACTGGAGGTGCTGTAGGTTATGCCGGCTACGATGTTGTCCGCTACGTTGAGGACCTCCCCGATGCGCCGGAAGACGATCGCGACCTACCCGACATGTCATTTGCGTTTTACGATCGCATGCTGGTGTTTGACCATATCACCAAAACCATCACGGTCGTCGCCTTGGCTTGGACAAAAAAACACGAAAATCTTGAGGTAGCTTTTGAAGATGCCAACCGCCGAATTGACGAGATGCTGGACTGCCTGAACCGCCCTGAAACGGACCTCCTCTGCCTCGATGCCGACCTCCCGACCGGAGAACCACCCGAGTTTTCCTCAAATTTCACACAAGAACAATTCGAGCAAGCAGTTCTGGATTGCATCGAGTACATTCGCGCCGGCGATATTTTCCAAGTCGTTCTTAGCCAGAGGCTTCAAATAGAAATCAACTGTGATCCCTTTGAGATTTATCGCAGCCTCCGCGTCATGAATCCCAGTCCATTCATGTTCTTCCTTCGCACTGACGAAACCACGCTCGTCGGCAGTTCCCCCGAAATCATGTGCCGGGTGGTGGACAATGAAATGACGGTTCGCCCATTAGCAGGTACGCGAAAACGAGGAAAAAATCCACAAGAAGATCTGGAACTAGAGCAAGAACTGCTCGCCGACGAAAAAGAACTTGCCGAACATGTGATGCTCGTTGATTTAGGGCGCAATGACGTCGGACGGGTCGCACAATACGGATCGATTGAAATTCCGGATCGAATGGTAGTGGAACGCTACAGCCACGTCATGCATATCTCGTCGACCGTCACTGGACAACTTCAAGAATCCGCCGACGCCTTCGACGCTTTAATGGCGAGCCTTCCCGCGGGAACCGTCTCCGGAGCACCCAAGGTTCGGGCGATGGAGATCATTGACCAATTCGAACCACATCGCCGGGGTCCATATGCCGGAGCGGTTGGCTACATTGACTATTCCGATAACATGGACACCTGCATCGCACTGCGGACGATGGTCATCAAGGACAATGTCGCCTACGTTCAAGCGGGGGCGGGAATTGTCGCGGATTCCAACCCAACGAGCGAATACGAGGAAACGCTGAACAAAGCCCACGGACTGCTCCGGGCAATTCAAATGACACACGAACGAGTTCAAGCCTCTTCGTAAATCTCACAATTCAAACCCATTTAAGGAATCTAAGAGTGAAGACATTCTTCGATCGTTGCTGGCACTCGAGCACTGACACTTTTGATGTAACTAACCCGTTCGACCAACAGGTCATTGCCTCCGTTCCTTCCTGCACTGTAGAAGATATTGATCAAGCCGTCACTGGATTAATCGGTGGTGCAAAAACAATGCGGGCGACGCCGGCATGGCGGCGGGCCGAGATCCTCGACAGGGCCGCGACGCTATTGAAAGAAAACCGTGATCGATTAGCAGAACAACTTTCGCGTGAAGAAGGAAAGCCGCTGCGAGAATCTCTCGCAGAAGTCGATCGATCCGCCACGACACTTCACCTTTCAGCTGACTTAGCAAAGCAAATTCATGGCGAAGTAATCCCTCTCGACGCCACGCGTGGTGGAGAACACAAACTTGGATTTACGATTCGAATACCCTGCGGTGTTGTCGCCGCAATCACTCCGTTTAATTTCCCGCTTAATCTCGTCTGCCACAAAGTCGGCCCCGCCATCGCCGCCGGCAATGCGGTGCTGATCAAACCCGCGAGCGAAACCCCGCTATCGGCACTTAGCCTCACCGAGATTTTCTTGGAAGCCGGGCTTCCAGAAGATTCTATTGCCTGTGTGACCGGGAGTGGTTCGAAACTCGGAGAAGCGATTTGTCGAGACCCGCGTATTCGGAAAATAAGTTTTACCGGCAGCCCCGAGGTTGGAAAAAAAATCTGCGCTGCCGCAGGACTGAAACGAATAACGATGGAACTCGGCTCCAATAGCCCAATCATTATTTTACCAGACGCGGACATGAACAAAGCGATCAACTCTGTTGCCACCAATGGATTTGCTAACGCTGGACAGGTTTGCATTTCAACCCAACGGTTAATTACACTCCCCGAAACCCACGAGGAAATTGTCTTTCGCGTCGCCGAAGATATTAAGAAGATCACCGTCGGCGACCCACTCGCCAAAGGAACACGGATGGGACCGATGGTGCGAATCGAAGATGCGAAACGCGTGGAGCAATGGATTGGCGAAGCTAAATCCTCAGGTGCTCAAATCGTTTGTGGGGGAGAGCGAGATTCAGCCCTTCACGCCCCCACGCTGATTGACCATGCAACCGCGGAGATGAAAATCGTTCAGGAAGAATTGTTTGGACCTGCTGTCTCGGTCATTGAAGCCGCCGATATTGACGATGCAATCCGTATGGCTAACGATTCCCGTTTTGGTTTAAGTGCAGGAGTGTTCACTGAAAACATCAATCTTGCTATGCGTTTCGCCAACGAAATAGAATCCGGCAACATCCATATTAACTGGGGTTCACAGTGGCGAGCCGACGGGATGCCTTACGGCGGCCTAAAAGAAAGCGGCCTCGGTAAAGAAGGCCCCCGATACGCGATCGAAGAAATGACCGAATCCAAGATGATTGTCATCCACTAACCAAAACGGATTGCTCCGACGCCATCGCGCGAGGGTGACATCCCGTGTGTCACCGAAAACCAAGACGACCAAAAACATCACGCCAATCGACGGCAAGCCCCCGCGGCGGTTAGACTAGGCAATTACAAAAAATCTAAGGACTGAACTCTCAGTGAAAATACTACTTAATCAAGACGAACTGGACGCCGGTGTTGAGCGGCTTGCTCGTGAAATCAATGAAACTTACGGAAACCGCCCCCTCACGATTGTTGGGGTTCTGACCGGCAGTTTTATTTTAATGGCCGATTTGATTCGAAAACTAGAAATGCCATTGCGGGTTGGTGTAGTCCAGACGAGCAGTTACGAAGGAACGGAGCGAGGGGCTCTGAGCATCAACTCGGAAATGATGCTCGATATTGCCGGGCGTGACGTTGTCTTGATCGACGACATTTTCGATACTGGCAACACCCTTCAAGAAGTAACTCAGTTGATGAAAAGCCTCGGCCCCAACAGTTTGAAATCAGCTGTTTTGCTGTTAAAAACGGGACGGCAAGAAGTCGACTGGGTCCCAGAATTTGTAGCCTTTGATATCCCCGATGAGTTTGTTGTTGGATACGGACTTGACTTCAACGATGAATATCGAAACCTACCTTATTTAGCCTGCCTGGAGCCAGCTGATCTTCCCGATACCGCCAGCTAAGTCGCAGGCGGGTTTCGATGGGAGGCGAGTCACAGGATTTTCTGCAATGAATAAAACACTTGGCGATCAGGACAAAACATCGCCGGTGTTGCCCGCGAATTCGTTACCGCTGAGAATTGCGATTGTCAGCCGTCGCTTTTGGCCTTACTCGGGAACCACAGAATTCGCGGTTGCCGATCTTGCATCTCAAATCAAACGGCTTGGACACACAGTCGAAATCTTGACAGTACGCTGGGAGAAGAACTGGCCCCTGTATTTTGATTACGATGAAATTCCAATTCGCCGAATCAATCGATCTCAATCGCATCCATGGGGATCGTTCCGCTATTTACGCTCCCTAACGCGAGAATTAAACCAACTGGAACCCGACGGTATTATTGTCTTTGGACTCGACGAAGAAGCGTGGGCCATTAGCCGTGCCTTTTCTGGAAAAACCCCATTCGTAATTCGCATCGACAATCACTTTCCGGGAGCCCAAAAGGAGGAGCCAGAACTCACTCCACGGCAACGCTTCGCAGTCAATTCAGCCCAGTCCTTGTTGACCGATTCTCTCGGGACTCAACAGAGAATGTTAGCACAACCTGGCGTAACCAACTCGCAGATCAAAGTCGCTTACGAGGGAATCCTGCTCGACAAAATAGGAAAACGTCAGCCATCACTCCAAAGTGCCGCCCGAGTTGCCATCTCAGACGCACACCCGGTTCTATTGATTGGCTCCAACCAACCTTTAGTCGTTTGCGGAGCACCCCTTGAAGGCGACCCTGGCATGCTCAACCTCCTCGATGCCTGGCCCAAGGTGATCGCTCAATTCCCCAAAGCAAAGCTTTGGATTCTCGGCGACGGTTCCAAGAGTCGAGATGTCTGGACGAAAATTCTTGAAAAACATCTAGTCCAATCCGTTATCATGCCTGGCAGTTTCGATGACACACACGAGATCTTTCAAGCGGCCGATCTCTACGTTCACCCTTTAAAATCCGATGAAAGCTGCGGATTTCTTGCCAGAGCGCTGGCTGCGGGAGTGGGATCCGTGGTAACCTCCACTCAGTTCACTCAGACGGTAATTGAAAACAACGTCAGCGGCTTGGTCGTTCATGCCGACGACGCGCGAGCCCTTGGGGATGCCATCATTCTTGCCTTGGGCAATCCGGATTTAAGAGAACGACTGGGAGAGCAAGGTCGTTTGTCAGCCAGCAAACAATTTGATGTTCAAGACTCCGCCAAAGACTTTCTCCGACCATTTGAAAAACAATCAACACACCGAATACCGGACTCCAGTTCAGCCGACAGGGACAATCTTTGAATTATCGGATCTTGTTTACAATCGAGAGCCTATTTGAATTAGGACCTGTCGAGGAATTGAAAATTCTGACGGGGGCTCTATCGGCACGTGGATGCGAAATTCATATCGCCATCCTCGGCGAGCACCGATTCGAACCGAACCAATGGCTCGAATCCGGGATCAAGGTACATGTGCTTAATAAAGACGATCGAACTCCACTTCACTCGCTTCGCGATTGCTTTTCGATCGTGCCCGAACTAAGAAAACTCATTCACAACCTCTCGCCCGATTTAGTGCACGCCTGGTGCGGGCAGGCCGAAATTCTAACCCTGATTGCAACCCGGAACGTGCCCCTAACGCGGCAACTACCTTTTAAGCATCTAATCAGTACGCAGCTTGCCATTCCCCGCGAATTAGGTTTCAGACACCAAATTTTTGAAAACTACCTTGGAGACGATGACAACTTCACTACCGTAGTCCCTCATGCTTCCATCAAAACCAAGCTGATTGAGCTTGGAAAACCAGAAGCTCAGATCGAAATCATTGCCAACTCGGCCGCACCTCAACAGGTCTCCGAAAAATCAAGCATTCGCAAATCGCTTAGAAAACAATTGGGTCTCGCGAAGGACTCCTATCTCGCAGGAACCGTCGCCCCTCTGGTTCACCGCAGTCGATTGAAAGACCTCATTTGGGCCACTGACCTTCTCACCTGCGTTCGTCCCGACTTCCATTTTTTGATTATTGGCAGCGGTTCTCAACTGAGTCGTTTACAACGATTTGCAAGTTTGACGGAGGCCGGCGACCACATTCATTTTTTAAGCCACCCAGAATCGCCCGTGATTCAAGGACTCGATTTTTATTGGCACCCTCATCTTCAAGAACCAATTTCGGGCAATTTAATGTCGGCGATGGCCGCAGAAATCCCCTCCATCGCAGTCTATGGAGAAGGAACTGAGGAAATTATTCGACATCAGGAAACGGGATTCGCCGTCAATTTTGGCGCACGCGATGAGTTTGCCCGCTGGACTAAATTCCTGATTGAAAAACCGCAAGAATCACACATTTTGGCCAAGCAGGGACGCCTATTAGTGGAACGGGCGTTTCCAATCGAGTCGATGATAAATGGCTATCTCGCACTATACGACAGAAAACTTGAATCGATTTGAATTCAAATTACCAGCAGACTTTTATTGGCTTGCGGGGAAAGAGGCCGTTGCTTTCGTCCGGCGTGAATCACAATCCCTAATCAGCTTTCACCGGTTTAATTTGCCGCCCCGCTGTTTTCCCAAGATATCTAAAGAGCAGTCCCGCAAGAATTAATCCGCCACCCAGAATCGTCGTCAAAGCGGGAGGAGTGTATTCGGGGGATTGATGCCATGCAACAAACACCCAGACTGGAACCAATAGCGGTTCCAGCAACGTCAACCCGGACGCCTCATGACTCGAAACGGCACTCACACCTCGCGCAAAGAGCAGATACGGGATCCCAATTTGCAGCATTCCAAACCCAGCCAAATAAACCCACTGACTTCCCGTCGGATAAATATCGGTCTGAATTAACACCGGCGTTAAAACCAACGCGGTGACCGCATGATTTAGAAAAACTATCCAAGCCGCATCGTAATCTTTCAACCACCGCAGCATCACAACAACGCCTGCAAAAAACACACCCGAGGCCAAACCATAGCGAACGCCAACGAGGGAAGCGCCAAACAGTTCCGCTCGTAAAATGATCACAACGCCAACCGATGCAAAAACTAACAAAACCCAGTCGCGTTTTACTGGACGTTCGCCAAACCAAAACCAACTTATTAAAAACACCCATGCCGGTGCGGTGTACTGGAGCCAAATGGCCAACGTCGATTCACAATAAACCATTCCTGTCAGATAAGTCCAGTTCATCAAAGCAAACGTGGTCACCATTGGAATCAATTTCCAAGTCCACTGGATCTTTCGAACCATCAGCATGAGGATCAACGCTGCAAAAAAAGCACGCCAAAACGCGAGCAACAAGCCTCTGGATTCCTCCGGCCACTGGTCAAAAATGGGAGCCTTTGCAAAAAATCCACTGGTACTCCACATCAGCGCAGCAGCAATAATCAGCAATCTACCGCGCCAGAGCGGTGATAAGTAATTCGCATTCGCCGAGCTATCTGCTTCAGGCATGATGAAAGAGAACCCACGAAAAAGCAGAGAGACGTATTAGGATGTTTCACGGAGAAACAAGGGGATTTACGATTCCTAGAATAAATCAGAAAACCGGTCGATCCGCCGATTGACTCTCAATGCTTGAGTCTACCAGATCAAACGAGAGAGGCTGGATACGCGTATACATCACCGCGCAGCAGTCCCTCGATGCGTAGCAGATAAAAAAGAGAAAGCAGCGGATCGTATCGAACGAAGGCTGCAACGCCAAATCGATTGCGATCGATTACTTCTTGCGATGTCGGATTTTGGCTCGCATGCGTCGTTTTTTGCGGCCTAACTTGCGACGACCCTTACCGGTCTTTTTGGTTCCCACTCGAATGAACCCCTGTTTTGATGATGTATCGGATTAAATTTTGAACGCCCATCGTAACGACAGAACCCCTCATTGGCAAGACGATATGTTGGCTGCTTTGAATCTTGTTGCGGGAAAACCGGCTCGGGATCACATGAAACGACTGAAGGGATTAGACGCTTTTCTTTCCTTTTTACCGGTCAATGGCGAATTATTTCGATCCCACGAAGCTCCCGAGGCAGTTACTATCGCCCCTTTAGTGATTGCTGAGCTTCATTTCTCAGCAGAAAACTCATTACTAAACCGACTAATACCCACCCTCCAATGATAGCCGTGGCTAACCACAGCTCCTGATCCATCATGTAGGTCCAACTTCGGTAAACCATAAAAAGGCAGGCGCCAACGAATAAGATGGGGAGAACTGGATAGAACGGAACTCGATATCCCTCAAACTGCCCCTTAAAACGGACGCGGTTTATCATCAAAGAAATGACCGTCAAACCAAGGAAAAACCAAAAATAGGGAGCATTAGAAGCGGTCAAATTCTCAACACCATTCTTGTCGTCCCCGAATGTCAAAATGTAGGCAATCGTGACAACACCCTGTAGTAAAATCCCCCGCCAGCAACCTTTCCCAGTGACGTCGCCAGCCACGAGACGGAGACTCGGGTAGTCCACGGCGGTCGCCCAGTAAATTCTTGGGCTGGTAAAAATCATCGCGTTGATTGCTCCTAGACAAGAGACGCATACCAAAATCGAAAGCAGATCTTTTCCAACAGGCCCCATATTCTGTTCGACCAACACCGACGTCGCATTCTCCCAACGACTCCCCAAAGACGCCATCTGCTCAAATCCTAACCCGGCAACAAGAGCCAGATTTACAAGCAGATAGACCAACAAAACCACACCCGTGCCGACGACCAAAGCACGTAAGAGATTGCGTTTGGGGTCGCGAGTTTCACTCGCAACAAAAGCAATATCGTTCCAGCCTCCAAATGTGAACATGACAAAAACCATGGAAAGCCAAAACCACTCCCAGGTCGACTCGCCAGATTCCTCGACCGCGGCCGTGGAATCAACCGCGTCGTTGATCTGTGCAGGAATCTCGACAAGGGACTCAGGGCCTGGTCCCTCAGCACTCGGCCAAACAAGAAATGCCGCCGCAACGACGACCATGATTCCAGCTACTTTGGCAACCGTCAGGAGGTTTTGCGATGCTTTTCCAAAACGAACTCCAATCAAATTGGTAAGACTCAAGCCGATAACGCTCAGCCCCGCAAAAGCGTAAAGAGGCAATGAGTCTGGAAAAACAGAAACGGCAAACTCGCCGAATATCATTGCCATCAAAGCGATACTCGTCGGGCGAATGACCCAAAATGCCGCCCAGGAAAACGCAAACCCAACTCGATAGTGATAGGCTCGCTTGAGATAACCATAATCGCCACCGCGATCGGGATAGGTCGTCGTCAATTCGGCGAAACAAAGTGCTCCAATGAGAGCAATTAGCCCACCAGCGACCCAAACCGCGACTAACCAGGTCGCACTGGGAACATTGGAAGCAACAATCGCCGGCATCTTAAAAATCCCGGCTCCGATGATCGTGCCGACGATAATACAAACGCAATCAAAAAGCGTCAGCACGCGCGAGCTTGTTGATTTCGAGTCACTCGACTCCCTCGGTTCCTTTGATGAATTCAATTCATTTCCCTGAAAAAGGCATCGTAAGATGTCGACTCATCCCTTTCTTCGACTATCACAATCCTATCACGCTGACTCTCAACGATGCACTCCCAGATCGCAAACCACGCCAAACCCTCTCAAAACCGTACTAAAGTCCAAAAATCGCCCTTCAAATCCTCTACGTTGCTATAGACTAGTTTCACTCTCGGAGTAAAATGGTGCGAATTGAACATCACCGCGATTTCGGACTCTCTTCGAAGATCGTTTTTTTTGAGAATTCCGAAGGGAATACATGGCCAAAGAAGAAGCCTTTGAAGTAGACGGCACTGTTACACAGGCGCTAGCTAACACACGTTTTCGCGTTGAACTTGAGACCGGCGATGAAGTCCTCGCTCATGTCGCCGGTAGGATGCGCAAGCACTTTATTCGAATTGTTCCCGGCGATAAGGTCCGAGTCGAACTTTCTCCCTACGACCTGACCAAAGGACGTATCGTTTACCGAGAACGATAAACTCTGGCATTTCGGTTAATCTAAACCAAAATTCCAACATCCGGCCAATTCGCTCGGTGGTTGTGGCGTGATTTTTTGTAAAATCCGTAACGCATACCTCAGTTTTCCAACGTGTTCTGCCTAATCGCGGGTTGATAAATCGCGATTTGATGTCCCAAACGTTCAAATCCTGGTCTAGATCGCAACATTCTTTGCTTAGTTATCTGGACAAGCTAAAACAAATGTCGCGTTTCCGAGGTAATGACTACAGAGAGTATCCCTTCGCTTAGTATCACTTCGTAACAGAATAGATCCTTTTTTGCGAAACATTCTTGCATTGTTCTTCGTCGCTAGTTATTGCATCTAAAGCCGGTTGATGGACAATGAAGCCGCCTGTGGTTCAAGAGGCCAGTGTCTGCGAAAGCAACTAAAAAAATAGAACTATCAATCGCCATGATCGGACACACGCTGATCAAAAGTGATTTTTCGAACTGTACCTAATAATAAGCACCATCCAGAGTTTGGAGACCAAACGTGAAGTCTTTATGTAAACCCTTCGTTTTAAGCCTGCTAATAAGTGCAATGACGTTGCTGCCAATGAGCAATGCGTTTTGCCAGAGCACTCCGGAGCCCGCTGTTGTGGTCTCCATCAAACAAATTGACGAGCAAATATCAGATGTAAAATACTTGATGGACGCCGCCGGTTTCGGGCAAATGATGTTCTTCGTTGACGCGATGATTAAGCCGTACACCAGCGGCATCGACGGAAAAAAAGACGCCGGACTTATGATTTACTTCTCCGACGACTCTCCCATGCCTGAAATGGTTGGCTTTTTGCCGGTCACCAACATGGACGCCATTCTCGATACGGTTTCCCAGATGGCGGAAATCGATGAAGGCGACGAAATGACAACCATCATCATGGATTCTGGTGAGGAAATGTCAGTCAAAATGGACGGCGATTACGCCTTCTTCTCTAACAACGCTAAAATGCTTGAAGCGACCCCGAGTGTTCCTAAAGACATCGTCAAAGAACTCACCGGAAAGTATAATTTTGCGGCACGAGTTTTTGCCGAAAACATTCCAGCGTCGATGAAGGATCAGGCGATGGACCTAATTCGCTCAAGCGCTGAAATGACTCAGTCTCAGCTTGGCGATGAGACCAGTCTCGACCTTCAAATGGAGCAACTCGAGATGCTTCTAACGCAGTCTGAAAGCATCACGATCGGACTCGGCATCAATGAGGACAATAATAACGTACTGATGGAATTTGGCTTCAAAGGAATGCCTAACTCCGATCTCGCTGCGAAGCTTGCGGATTCAGCCCCGAAAGAGCCTTCGAAATTTTCTGGTTTCGTCATGGACGGAGCGGCAATGACTCTCAACCAGTCAGGTTCGATCTCCGGTGAAGACGCTGCAAGCTATTCTACAGTCCTAGTTGACCTTGTCCCATCAATGATGGAAGAACTGGGCTACGAAGCAGACTTGTCAGACGAACAACTCGATGCCATTGAAAAAGCAATGAACACATTTGTCGATGTTGCTGAAGAGACACTTCAAAACGGTGTCATCGATATGGGCGCCGTGATCATGATGGGAAAAGAAGACGTTAACTTCGGAATGGGACTGCAATTAACCAATCCCAAAAAACTGGAGTCGGCTGTAAAAGAACTGACCAACATGGCAGAGGAAATGGCTCCGGGACTACTCGAAGTCAATTTGAATTCGGGCAGCTACAAAGACGTCACTTTCCACACGATCAACATCGATGTCTCATCCGGCCCTGACGAAATGCAAGAAGTTCTTGGTTCATCACTTGCGATCGTCGTTGGTATTGGAATGGACACCGCTTACATGGGAGCTGGCACCAACCCCGAAAGCATCCTCAAAAAAGCGATGGATGCGAGTGCCAAAAGTAACGGCAAAGGCAAGTCAAAATCTCCAGCAATGGCGATGAGTTTCAACTTAGTTCCCATTCTTGAAATGGCTGCCCGAGTTGACGACAACCCCATGATGGGCGAGATGATTGACACCCTGAAGGAGTCGGGAAAAGATGCGATCAACATGACTTATGTCATCGACGATGGTGTTAACTTCCGAATTGAAATCCAGGATGGCATTTTCGCACTTCTGGGAGCTGCAGGGACTCAAATGCAAGGCCTGCAAGGCGGCAATGAAGATTTTTAATTAGTTCGAACTTAGTCACGTCAGTGGCTAGAACCGTTCGTAGCGCAAAAACCAAAGGGCAGTCTCATCCGAGGCTGCCCTTTTTTTTAATAAAAAAAGGCCGAATCCAATTGGATTCGACCTTCGAAAACAAATACTAGTCTGGCGATGCAAACCGCCAATTTGTGATCTGATTAATTTTGCGGTGCTGGAGTGGGCGTTGGTTGATTTAGGTCAAACCCCTCAAGACTCTCGTTGGGGAAAAATGCTTTTTCAAATCTTGCATCGTTCTTCTTTACATTTTTCCGTTGCTGTGCAGCCCAGGCAGCAAGAATTGATCCATCGCCGTATTTCTGAGCCTCTGTTTCACAGCCCCATTGAGACCATTGCTCAAACGTAATGCTTCTGGATTTGCAACTCTCAGCAAAACTGGCATCGCACTGACTGCAACCGCCAGGCTGTCCGCCGCAACCTGGACAAAGTGCTGGATCTTGCTTCGCGACTTCTGGACGCGGAGCCAAAAGAGCCCGACGATAAGCAAATCCACCAGCAAAGTTATTAAGCCAGCCTGTCGTCTCCGCCGAGGTCATCGTAAAGTCAATAACCTTGGGGCTAATATTGTTCGTAGGTGACTGCTCACTCGAGACGTCAATGCCAATCAAGCCAACACCATCGGCACCAACGGCAGCTAATCCGTAGGAACCATCGGGGACATCGTTGAAGGCAAAGGTGCCGTAGTTGTCAGTGGTCGTTGAAGCGACCACGATGTCGCCTTGAAAGAGCATGACCTTCGTCGACCGAACATCGACCGGTCGGCCATTAAGTGAATTCATTTGGTGAACACGGCCCACCAGGCGTCCATCGGCAAGACGCGACACCGAGCGGCTTGATAGCGAGGTAGAAGCAACTGACGTCGGAAGATTTTTGGCCAGCCCCTTAAATCCGAGAAGGGCAGCAGGAGCACCTGCTTCCTGTCCCGAAGAATAGGCTCCGAAGACACGAAATTTTACCTGAGGTGAATAGTACTTGATCCAATCAGTATTAATTGTCGTGCGATTTTGAAATGCGGTGGCACTAATTCGATTGCCAATTTCACCTTTGTTGTTGGGGTTGTTTTGCAAAATATTTAAACCGAATGCAAAGAAACCATTCTCGCCCCAACCAATAATCGAATAGGCACCCTGGCTGACATTATTAAATTCAAATCGCCCTCCAGCGTTGAGTGCCGTTTGCTTTACCAATCGCCCTCGATTCAGCAAGAAGATTTGCATCCTCGAAACGTCTGCTCCCGCCGCCGCGGTTACTGAACCATCAAATCGACCATTGGAATCAACCATAATCCAATTCCCACGGAGGGTCTCGCTAACTCGGTCACCACTGGCAACGTGGGTGACCTCTTGCCAACCAGCAAATCGCGGGTTGACCATGTTCCGCGTTTCTTCCGTAAAATCTTCGTTCGCCGATTCCTCGAGGCCAAGGCCGGAACCTCCTAAGCCACTCGGAGCATTCAAGTCTTGTGCTGCGACCTGACTCGAAACTAATGGCAAACAGATTAAGGTGGTCAGAATTGAGCGGAAAACAATTTTTAGATTCATGGTTCGTTCTTTTCTGGCTGACAGCGAATATCACTCTTCATGGAAGCGAACCTGTGCTGAGAGGTTGAACAATCACCAAGTGACTCAACTCTGCCTGCTACTTAGCCAAACGATTTGCACGATGATATCGAATGGTTTGGACGGTCCGCTTACCAGTCGAATCGACTTTCCTTATCGATCAAGCAAGCCGGAAATACACGATTAACAGGTTTGCAACGAAACCACTGACGCCTGTATCAAACCGGTGCGCATTTTCGGTTTCAACCGTTGCGCGCGTCTTGGCGAATACTCGGTTAAAACGCGTCCGATGGTTTCAGTAAGGAAATCAACTGAGGTAAACCCTAGGTGAAATTCCGATTGTGATGGCGGGGCTCAGGCTGAAAACCAAACCATCCCAACAACCCGCAAACTTTAACTCTCATTCCATCGAGAGCCGGTGATTACCGCTGCAAATCCGCGACAGTTTTTTTTAACTGATCCACGTCTAGCCGCAGTTGAGCGATTTCCTGCTGAATCCCTGCCCAGTCGCCCCGGGCTGCTTCCGCCATCGGCTCTTGTCGCCGGGACGTCCGCGGTGGCATTTCCAAGTCGCCAGAATCAACCGATGAAAATCGAGATTTCAATCCCTCTAGTTCGTCGGCCTCATACAAACCATGAGTCACGATTTGACCACGCCCTGAAGGCGTTAAAGGGATTACTAAACCCTGCTGAATCAAGGAGGCAATGACTGGCCGAAGCTCTCCTAAATCGGAAATCTTGGTCATTCGAGAAGCCCTTCCTCGCAATTCTCCGAGCGTTTGTTCACCGCGAAGTAACAATTCCGCCATCACGGCGAGCTCCGCCGTAGTCACTCCCATCCACTCGTAAAGCTGGTGCTTGAACTTTGGCACACGCCCTCCGGAATGCACCTCGACGACGGCACCAAGTTGCCGTAGATCATAAAGCGCCTGCTCAACCTGATCCTCCCGAAGGTCGAGTTGGGGACTTCGATTACTCTTTTGATTCGACGCGGTTTTTATACCGTTTAACGTCATCGGATAGACGTCGGGAGTCGTTTTTGATTTCTCCACCAAAACTCCAGCAATTCGACGCTGAATAAAATCCAATGCACACCAGCGTGCCAAAGCAACCGATTCTTCCTCCGTCTCGTGAGTTTTTGATGCATCGTCGTTAGAATTCATGTCGAACTACTCAGTCGAAAAATTGCTTAATTTACCGCAACTACCAGATAATTCTTTTTCAGCGGCACTACTTAGATCCAGATAGTTGCTGCTCTAAATTATAACCAGATGATTCTTTCAAAGAGAACACATCATCCAGGGAAAACAAAAGGTAGGATACAAAGCCCAAAAAATAGCCAGCCGCTTCTGAGTTTCTCGACTGGCGGCTTGATTTCAACTACCTCTCACTGGCATACTGACGCCATGTTCGATCGCACCCAACTCCTCGAAACCATCAGTGGGCACCGAAAGGGAATCGTCGCTGTCTTGATACGCACTAGTCTAGGATGCGCCACGCCAATCTATCGAACGGTAATTTATCTGCGGAACAGAAAATTCGACATTGCAATCAAACGGGATAACAAGAAGATCATCCGGAATGCCGGTATTCCCGTGATCTCTGTGGGTAACCTGACCACTGGGGGAACAGGGAAAACTCCAATGGTCATTTGGATCACCAAGCGACTTCGCTCCTATGGAATGCGCGTCGCGCTCGTTAGCCGTGGCTATGGCTCCGAAGCTCGCAACGGAGTCGATGGCCCTAATGACGAGGCGCTGGAAATGGAACATCGCCTTCCCGATGCACCGCACCTCCAAGATCCCGACCGCTACCGAATGACTCAAATCGCGTTCCATGAACTCGATTCAGAAATCATTGTTCTCGATGATGCGTTTCAACACCGCCAACTTGCCCGTGATCTCGACATTGTTTTGATTGACGCGACCGCTCCGTTTGGGTTTAACCGCTTGTTGCCTCGCGGCCTTTTGCGGGAGCCGTTCAATAGCTTATCGCGGTCTGACCTCATTGTCCTAACGCGAGTCCACTTAATTTCTATCGCCAACCGCAACGCGATCGTTCAAAAGATCAAACGTTACGCGCCAAACATTCCAATTGCTGAAACACGAATCCGAGCCAGTCATCTTCTGCAATTCGATGGACAAACAGAAGGAATTGCTAAATTAAAAGGCCAGCCAGTTTTCGTTTTTTGCGGAATCGGTAACCCAGAAAACTTCAAGCTCTCCTTGGAAAAGCTAAACTGTGATAGCGTTGGCTTTGAGCGATATCCTGACCACTATCACTATCAACGAAGCGACTTGGAACACATCAAAGATTCTGCACAAGCCAACGGGGCAGCCATGATTGTCTGCACCCATAAAGATCTGGTAAAGATCGGGACCAACCGATTGGGCGGGATCCCAGTCTATGCGATGGTCGTTGATGTGGAGTTTTTGAGCGGTGAAAAAGAAGTAGAGGAACACTTAAAGAAATTTGCCCAACCACAAGACTAACCAAATCGAATCCCTATTTGGCAGGCGATTTTCGTTGAGGAACCAAGTTTCTGATTCGGCGAAACATCGGAACTTTGGGTTCCTCAATTTCTTGAATTTCGTTGGCCTCTTCCTGCCTGCTTCCCGTTCCTATCTGGCTGGCCCTGACGGGTTCCACGCCTTCGCCCGCCACTTGACCCGCAGGTTCGGCAGGGGCCTCTTTCAACACAATAAATCGATCGAGAAACATAGGCCAATAGCTTGTCAGCAACTGTCGACATCGCTCGTAACCAATTGGATCGGAAAGCAGCGGCGTTGTACTCGCCAACATTTGAGTCATAGCTTTGACATCGTTCTCATCAAACCACCGATCAAACACTTCCACATTATCGATACACACTTGTCCGGCTCCCATCAAATCAAATCCAATGCTGACATCCGTCATCCCCTCAGAAGGAAGATCGTCAAAATGGACAGCGAACCGCTTCCATCGCGATTCGATCTGATTTGCTTCGGGATCAGACGAAAGACTTCCAACCGAACCGAACCGGTAGTAACTTACGCCCTCAGATTGCCCTTCAAGTGCTAGGCGTAATGGCGGTTGTTGATCGGGCTTATCGGTTTTAAGCCAAACCGAAATAGACACTCGCCCGGTTTCAGTAACTTCGAATTTGTTACTCCGAACCCACACATCTACACCGTCATCACCGGTAAGACGTAGCGAAGCAACTCCTTGGACCGGACTTGGATCAGGACCTTCCGGGTGGTTGATTAGTTCCACATACCCCCTCGGCTGTGGAATGGTGCTCCAGCCGATAAAATTTGATTGCCCATCGAACTCAAAGCCATTATTTTCGAGGACGCCGAGCGGCTGAGGACTACCCGATTTTGTCAATTTTGATTTGAGAGTAAATACATGTCGCTGCAGTGCGTTGTCCGCTGCTTCTGGAAGGGCAAAATCGAAATCAGTGACTGCTGCTCCCGATTCCATTTTTCCACCCAGTAAACCATAAGCTGGAATCTCAAAAGTCACTTGGCTATTGAAATTTTCTTTTCTGGCTTCCGCACCGTCGATCGATTTACCTGAGGTGCCCCGAGGTTCCCGAATTACCTCAAAACGAGAATCGGAAAACGAATCAATCGTCTCGACCGGTGAAGTCTTACCACTCAATGAAAGGCGGACACGATTAGGCCAAGGTGATGCATTGGCAACATAGAAATACGTTTCATTTTCGAATTCCAATTGCCTTACAGCTAGATGCCCTAACTCCGGTTTGGGAAAACGCTCCGACGAAACATCTTGAAACGGCGCATCGGGAAGTCGTGCGAACACCTCCATCAACTCTTGCAATTCCGACTCTTGCCCAAACGACAGCGTCACGCCGCCATCGATAAGCAGTCGGGAATCACGGTTCTTAATGCTTTGAAGAAATCGTTGCCGGCTAAGCCCATTCCCTTGACTCATTGGCTGCAACCGCATCAATGGCGACTGTTGCTTCCCAAAAGGAACCTGCTCCTCGAGTTGTGCGAAATGAGCCCACGTCGAACGATTCGAAAAGATATCACCTGGGTAATTTAGATTTGAAAAAAATTGCTTCGCCTGATCAGAATTTTCAACATTAGAATCGACCCGTTCAGATGCCAAAGATTGCCCAGGGGCAATGCGATGAGGCTTGAGCAAAATTAGCTTACCCTGATTTTCTTGCGATTCAGAAATCGTGCTGAGCTGATCGTCAAAACCCATGTGTAGCATGATTTTTTTGAAATCCGGATTGGCGTGCAAACTAGGAGAAAACGCCGAAGCAGTTTCATCATTTCGATAAAGGTCTACCGGAGCCAAGTATAACTTAGAGGTTGGCTTCGCCCGCTTGACTTCATCGGCCAAGTCCTGATACCAGTGTCGCATCTGTGCTGCCCGCCATTGAATCCATTGGTCTGCATGCGTACCCAGTAAAATTCCTTGAATTTCCAGCCACTCCTTGGGGACACCGCTCAGATCAGGTTGCGACTGAATGAACCTCTGTATGGTTAGTGAATCGTATCCCCAATGTCGACCGGGCAATAAGGCATACGTGTCAGGGCGACAAACAATACTGACTCCTTCAAATGCCTGGAAAGACCGATAGCGATTCGAAAGCTCGGTGACAATCCGCCGAACGGATCGCTGAACTAAAGGATTCAGCGGATTATAAATTGGAAGGCGGTTATTAGATTTTGAAAACTCTCGCCTTTGGCCATTCAAATCGTACATGTCAAAATCAGAATCGGTACCATCTCGGCGACGATCTGCCTCCACTTCCGGCAACGGCCCCGACAATGCCAGCGTAGGCACTAGGACTAATCCCTCGCGTTCAAACATCCGAAACAACATTTCCAGAACGTCTTTTCGAATGGGGTCCTGCCCGTTGGTAAAAAAGATACCGGTGTCGTGTTTAGGGGAAGGCAGCAGGAGCTTGCTTGGATAAATCGAACTTCCATCAGAAGCAACGGTGACAAACGCACCACCATAGCCATTGGCTTTTAAATACTCGATGAACCTCGTAGCGCCCTCATAAAAAACTTGCCAATCATCAAGAGGCTCACTCACTAACGGATCAATCTTCTCCGACACTCCAAAATTTTCGGAAAATAGCGGCATCTCATAAAAGGCCATTACCTTGCGATGGCCCGCGTTCACCGGCATTGACGAGACTTTAGACGGCAAGTGATCAGGGCCGGCTTTGATTTCTACCGAACCGACAATTGCCTTATCGGTTTGATGACGATTCGCAATCAAAAGATACGGTGAGCTCGTTTCCGGCCATACCGTCAAACGTAAGCGTCGAGTTTGAATTCCGTTTTTCGAACGAGGCATTAACGATTTTTCAATCTGCACTCCAGAATCGAACCCGTAATTTGGAACTTGCCCATTGGCATCAGGCTGTAAAAAACTTACACCAATGGCCGTTTCCTCGGCCGCCAAGTACTCGATCTCGATGAGATGGGGTTGCCCCAACTCACCTACCGTTATTGGAATCGCCTGCCAACCTCCAGGAGCGAGCTCCCCCATGTCACGATCATTTACCCGCACCGGTGTGTAACGGTTGTTACCAAAGATCTTCGGATGCTTTAAGTTTGCAAGCTGCGCAAGTTGGCTCCAAGGCGAACTTGCTTCTGCTTCTCCAGAAAGATCTGTCGAGTAAATTGACTCCCAGTCTTTCCCATTCGACTTCGCAGATTCATTAGACAAAACCAAAATCTGCATCGACCGGCTAATTGATGGTTTCCTCGAACTAAAGGACGCCTGATAACGCTGCTGTTCCAATTCCAGCTCTATATTGTAAACACCCTCTTTTAATGGCATCCTAAATTTTACGGATTGAGAGGGAGCCGACCCAACTGAGTCCGTTTGATATGAAATCGATTTTGAAATTAATGATCGACCACCGACAATCCCAGCCGGATTGGCAGACACCATTTTAATTCTGCAGGCTACCGCCCGCGCTAAGAACGGCGTTCGATTAGGAGAAATCGAAAATTCGAATTCTTCTCCGGAAGTAAAAACTAAATGCGGACGAGAAAAAGTAACGCCAAGCTCGTCTCCCGGGACTCTCGAAATTGAGCAACGGTTACCAATCGAATCAATCTCTCCAGCAACCACCCCACTCAAAAGCTGCTTTAGCGAGAGCGTCTGTTCATACCGGGAAGCCGGTTGTTCCACCGAACTCAAGTCCAAAACGACCCGCGTATCGTTCGTTGCCGTTAATGAAAAATCGAAACCGCCATAAGTTGTTTTAGACCATTGCTGGACGTTCAAGACGTTTCCAGATTTTTCAATGGTTGCGTTTGCCTCCGCCTCTAAACCTAATGGAGATGGGTCGGAAAGTTCTCCATTCACGACCGTAACCGTCCCAGCCCACGTTTGCGGCAAACCTCCACCCCAGGAGATGCGAAAACGCAAGTCTTGGCTCTCAACCGCATCGAACTCAACTCCCGAATCAAACCGAAAAACACTAGCGGCAGGGAGAAGCTTGGTGGGGGATTTTAAAGCCAAGGTTGATGGTTGAACCGAATCACGATTTTGAACCATCCCCCAAGAAACGCATGGCGTCAGTGCCCAAAAAAGCGCAGCAGAAAAGAAGATCACGAGCACGCATTTTGCCGCAATTATCGAAAAAACGAATTTCGGACTTCCTTGTCCGGTCATTCGATTGACCTAAGTTAAAAAACAACTGGGTACGTTTCGAAAAGCCGTCGACTTTTCAATCTTTTACATCTCCGCGAACTTTACCAATCCAATTGATGGTCATCTAGCCCAACCAAACTCCACTATGCTAGCACGCTCTGAAATTATTCTTTGGCTGGAACGGACTTTCTCTTTTAACATAACCGCCGATTGCCACCCCTTCGAACTGATGTGACCTGTGGTTTCACCACTCAGGATTAAGCAAGCGACTCAGGATTAAGCAAGCGACTCAGTAAACAGAGGTGCTATTCGAGGCGATCGGACAGTTCTGCGCTAAGCTCAAACCCCTTCGGCCAGAGAATCGCTCCCGATTCAGTCAAGTCTTTCATCACGTCTTCCATCGCCGCGACAATGGAAGGACAGCGGCGACTGACGTCATTAATTTCCCACCGATCATCCGGCTTCACATAAAGAGAAGTTCGATCGCCATCGGTAATTAACTTCCAAGCATGCGTCTGCACGGCATTCACATCCCCTGACTTTGTCCACGTAATCTCTTTTTTCTTCTCGGGTAGGCGAAATGCAAAATTCTGCAAGGACTGCTGCATCGGTGCATCCCCGGAAAACCAATCTTGCAATAATTGAGACACCAAGGCTGGCTGAACAAGCGCACCAGAACGAAGACTTCGAAAACGGTTATAGCTGTCACGCTCGGGCATCCGAATCATCATCGGGACATGAAGTGTTTCTCCATGACACCGTTCAAAATCATGAGAGCAGTCACTTCCCACTATTCCGTGTTCACCCAGCGGGTACCCTCGTGGCGACAAAAGGCAGAGCAGGGTTGATTCACCTAAGTCCGTCTCCATCAAATCAAGGACAACTCCTAAAAAATCATCGATCAGTGTTACCTGCGCTGCGCAAACTTGCTGATAGCTTAACAACTGATCGGGATCATCATTGTCTGGGTCAAACCAACCCGACGGTGGTTCACACCAATGCGGTGGTTCTGGATCCTCGTCATTTGCCAATTGATTTCGCAATTCAAGTGGCGCGTCCCAGGCCCCCGAGAGCCCACGTGAATGAAGCCACAAACAAGAACCATCTTCAAGGGAAGAAATTGCTTGAGCTGCCTGAGCAAAAAAATGAGCGAGTTCGGTCTGTTCCATTCCAGCAGCAGGTCCGTCATTGCTTAATTTTTCAAATGGCAAAACTCTATCAAAATATTTTGACGAAGCATGCGTCAATAACTCTGGAGCATCACTCAGCATGACCGGCGAATATCCCGCCTCGCCAATTTTCTCAAGCCAGCTAGTCTCTTCTGAGGCACCCCAAAATTGATCATAGGCATCAATCAAGTGAGGAGCAGCAGAAATGGCTTGATCAAACAACAAGCTTTCAGCCGCAAGGCGATTAAAATTGGGAGTCTCAAATAAAGTACTCCCATAAGCACCTAGTAAATTTGCTCCCAGTTGGTCAATCACCAGAACGACAGCATTTCGAATTTCAGTTCCGCTCATAGACAATTCTGAGTTCTCTAGGTGACCGCAAGAAAAACAGTCTGGGTAAAAAATTAATCAAGTCCGCTAAATCCCAGACAATAAACCAAGCCTGCTCATTGACGAATTGGGTAAAACCATCATATTGGCATCAGCGTTTTAATCAAACAGCAAGACATCCGGTGAGAATACTGTGTACGATCAACAGCGACTTATTGAATTAGTAAAACAACACGCGTTGCGTTTTGGCGATTTTACTTTAGCTTCGGGAAAAAAAGCCAGTTATTATTTGGACTGTCGCAAATTGACGCTCGATAGTGAAGGAGCGAATGTGATTGCCCAAGGCATTCTCGAAATGATGGGAGATAACCTACCTGACGCAGTAGGGGGCATGGCGATCGGTGCCGACCCAATCACCGCGGCGGTCATCACTTGCGGGTGGCAGGCTGGCAAACCGCTCAAAGGATTTATTGTTCGTAAAGAAGCCAAAACACATGGTACAGGGCAACAGGTCGAAGGCCCTATCGAATCGGGACAGACCGCAGTCATGATGGAAGATGTTGTCACGACTGGAGGAAGCTCACTTCGAGCGATTGAACACGCTAGAGCATTTGGGTTAAAAGTCGATCGCATCATTGCGATCGTCGACCGCGGTGAAAACTCAGCAGAAATTTTTGATGCAGTGGGGGTCAAATTCACCTCCTTGCTGCACGTCAACGATCTCGGGGTTTAGCCCCTTCTTTATTCCCATGGATGAATGGGGCGAGACTGCTCATCGAGACGCATCATTTGTCGTTCAAAAAAGACAAATGAGGACTCAATCCCTAAGCAATACTGGGGTTTCCAGGTAAAACTGCCACTAATGTCAAACTGTGCCGGTCAGCGAGACTTTCGCAACTGCCCCGACATCAACGGTGCCACGGGGATTGCCGATCTGGCAAAGGCCTCCGATGATCGGGATTGCTCCGCCTAGTTTTCCGGTTTTTGCAAATTTACCGATAAGTCGGGTCGGCATAGTTCCAACGGTTAGACGATGTCATTACGGGGAGTCTACTCCCTGGAATCCGGCTCGAACATTTTTGGAAGAGCTTCAAAAATGACTGCGCTTTAACTTTGTCATTCTGGCACGGATTCTAGTGCGTAGAAAAACACTAGGAGAATCGATGAGATATTTTGTCCGGCTCTGTTTTACATTGGCTTTGCTCTTATTCACAAGTCAGTCCAGTGCGCAGTTGAATGAAGACGGTGTGATTGGATCCTATCAATCTATCTTATCGCGAGCTGGCTATGGCAATGAAGAACTGGAAGCAGCAGGCATCCAGCCCAAACTGGCCCGAAAACAATCCAGTGAAGATTTCATTATCGATACCCCCAGTCAACCGGCCAAGCTAAGCGCTGAACCCGCCAAAAAATATCGCGACAACGAGACCATCCTCGACAAGGGTGATTCTATCGTTGATTACGGCGGCTCTTATAGTTCGCCTACTTGGGGGAACACCGTTCTTCCCAACCGCGTCGGAAGCAGTCCAATACAACTCTCCGGCTCTAGTCCCCAAAACGACTTCGTTCTCTCGACGGACTGTGAGACCGGAGCATGTGAACCGTTCGCACGAGTGGGGAATCGACAGCGGAACGCAACACTTGTTGGCGGGGTCTTCGGAATCACCCTTCGCCGCGATTATGAAGATGATCTTTGCTACGGCTACAATCTTAATGGAGATACCATTGACTCGACGGACGCCGATTTCCAATCGATGAATGGACTTGGCGCCTCACTCGCCCGGCGAAATGAATGTGGAAAAGGTTGGGAGTCCATTTTTTGGTATCTCAATGACGAGGTAACTGCGTCTTTGGAAGGAACCACTTTTACACATCTCACAGGTCTCGATTCAATCACCCACGTGCCTTCGGGTGACACCATCGAAGACATCTATAATGCTGGTTGCTGCTCAGAACTCTACCGAGACACTGAAATCCTCAACTTCGAATTTAATCTGCTTCGCAACGGCGGGGAGTATACGATGCGAGGATGCCGGGCGGCAAGTTTTGAATTTTATGGTGGTTTTCGTTTGTTTAGCTTTGATGAAAGCATTCGTTATGGAAGTCAGTCAGGGGACGCGAATTATCCATTCTGGACCGATTATCAAATCGACGCCAACAATCTGCTGACCGGGTTTCAGCTTGGTTGTCGAAATGAAATTTCGGTAACGAATCGGATTCGGCTCATCCTGAGCGGCAGTAGTGGCGGATTCAACAACTTCATCGAAACTCAGCAGATGATCTCAGATGATACTGACTATGTTGCTATGAATTATTCATCCTCTGAAAATCAAATTTCGCTGCTTGGCCAATTCGACGCAGGATTATCGATGCAGATCAGCCGTCGTCTTCGCGCCCAAGTCGGATATCGCCTTATGGGAATCTCAGGAGTGAGTCTCGCTGGAGACCAAGTGCCTTACAATTTTGGTCACGCATACGATCTTGAAAACAGCGATGTGAATGGCAGCTTACTGCTTCACGGCATGTACTACGGTGGCGAATTCTGTTTTTAAATCCGTCTACTAAAAACAAACACGCCGAGACCCTAAGGCCTCGGCGTGTTTCATGAACCATCGAATCGTGAGCCTGAAGATCAAGCCCCTCCGATTCAGCATTCTTATGGATCGAATAAAATAATTGGCGGACTTGCGATCCGCTCGCTCGCCGCAATCAGGTGCTATGACTTATTCGGAGCGATTGTGCAAACCATTCTTCGCGGTTGCTGAGACGGATTGCTCTCGACCTTGCCGTGCTCGGATAACAACTCAATGATGTAGTCCATCACTTTTCGGCCTTCATCGATGTGGGCATTTTCTCGACCTCGGAAAAGTACTGTGACTTGAACCTTGTCGTTGTGCTCTAAAAAGCCAATTGCCTTTTTGACCTTAAACCCGATATCGTGCTCGCCCGTTTTAGGACGGACGCGGATCTCTTTGAGCTTTGTTTGATGAGACTTGTTTTTAGTCTGCCGTTTCTTTTTGTCGTAGTTGAATTTACCGAAATCCATGATTCGGCAAACGGGCGGTTTCGCATCGCCTGCAACTTCTACTAGGTCAAAGCCCGCTTCTTTTGCTTTGCTGAGTGCTTCTTCCGTCGGTATCACTCCAAGTTGATTACCGTCTTGGTCGATAACACGAATAGGTGAGATTCTGATTTGTTCGTTGATGCGGGTCTGTTTTTTGTCGCTCGGAGGAATTGTTTTCCCTTTCTAAAAAAATCAATGGCGTACGCAGACTGGTCACGGCGGTGAGTTCGGTTTTCAACTCCGAAAATCAACTGTTTACAGTCGGTAATGGTGCTGACGATCAAAAACGATCGTCAGCGAATATCTTCGTTTTATTGTACCCACTCTGGGCTTTCAAGGCGAATTACGCCTCTGAGGATACCATAAATCGGATTCAACGTCCGGTCGGGGTTCCTCAAGATTTAGCGGCTTCGCGGAATTTATTTAGGAGCTCTTCCTCCGGACCGTTTTGTCAGCAATCTCGGACTGAAATTTAGCGATCGCCTTTTCCACCGGAATCGCCCCTAAATCTCCATCTATTCGGTCTCGAATCGATACGGTTCCGTTTTCGGCGTCCCGTGGCCCGACGATCATCATGTAGGGAATCATCTCTAATTGGCCATCGCGAATCTTGGCACCAAGCTTTTCGCTTCGGTAATCACCTTTGACTCGGATTCCCGCATTTCGCATCTGAGACTCTACACGTTTCCCATATTCCTCTGATTTATCGCTAACGGTCAAAATCCGCCCTTGTTCGGGAGCGAGCCACAGTGGAAAACTACCGGCAAAGTGCTCGATCAACACGCCAATAAATCGCTCCATGCTGCCAAAAGGCGCTCGGTGAATCATGATCGGACGATGAGGTTTGTTATCGGAACCTATATATTCCAGCCCAAATCGTTCTGGCAAGTTGTAGTCCACCTGTACCGTTCCGAGTTGCCATTTCCGTCCGATGCAATCCTTGACCACAAAGTCAATCTTTGGTCCGTAGAAAGCCGCCTCTCCTGGATCTTCACTAAAGTCTTTTCCAAGCGTTTGAGCTGCCTCGCGACAGGCCTGTTCCGCCAGATCCCAATTCCCGGGATCACCCACGTACTTGGAACTGTCTGGATCTCGCAAACCGACTCGAACCGTGTAATCTTCCATGCCCATCGCACCAAAGATAATTTTCACCAACTCGATACATCCAATTAACTCTTGACCAAGCTGCTCTTGAGTCACAAACAAGTGCGCGTCGTCTTGAGTAAACCCACGCACGCGGGTTAACCCGCCAATCTCTCCCGATTGTTCCCAACGATAAACTGTTCCAAATTCAGAAAGGCGAATTGGAAGGTCGCGGTAACTTCGCTGCTCAGACGCAAACAACCGAATGTGATGTGGACAATTCATCGGCTTCAACAAATAGCCTTCGATTTCTCCCTCGTTCATCAAGTTAGACAACTCGCCACACGTGCAGCCTTCCTCCGCTAATTGACTCAAATACTCTCGGTCAACCAGGGGCGTGTATTGACTGTCCTGGTAATAGGGAAAGTGTCCCGATGTTTTATAAAGATCGAGCTTGCCAATGTGTGGAGTAAAAACTTGATCGTATCCCTGACGCTGCAAATGCTCCGAAATAAAATCCTGAAGTTTCTGACGGACAAAACTCCCCTTGGGAGTCCACAGCACTAATCCCTGACCGACCATTTCATCGATGTGGAACAACCCAAGACGCTTACCTAATACTCGGTGATCTCGTTTTTTCGCTTCTTCAAGCAACTCCAAATGCGCATCCAGCTCCGCTTGGGTAAAAAAGGCAGTGGCATACAGTCGCTGGAGCTGCTCTCTTGACTGATCGCCTTTCCAGTAGGCGCCGGCAATCGAAAGCAGCTTGAATGCGCCAATTCGACGAGGGGAGGGGATATGAGGCCCGCGACACAAATCAAGGAACTCTCCCTGCTGATAAAACGAAAGAGATTCATCGTCTGCCAAACCGGTTTCGATATGCTCTACTTTGAAATCTTGACTTAGATCTTTACATACCTGAATGGCTTCCGCCCGCGGACGATCCAATCGCTCAAATGGTTCATCGAGGGCAATGATCTTTGCCATCTCTTTTTCGATCGCCGGAAAATCCTCTTCAGTCAAGGGTTCATCGCATTCGACGTCGTAGTAAAAACCACCATCGATTGTCGGGCCAAACGCCAACTGAACCCCTGGTTTAATGCGCATCACCGCCCGCGCCATCACATGCGCACAGCTATGACGCATGGTTGCCAACGCATTCGGATCCTTCTTGGTAATGATCTTTAAATTGACAGGCGCACCCTCTGGAATTTCGTAGTCCAACTCGACCGGTTGCAGGTCGATCTCACCCCAGAGGGCGTCTTTGGCCAAACGAGATCCGATGCTTTTGGCGACATCTTTTACAGAGACTGTTGAATCAAACTCTTTTAAGCTTCCGTCAGGTAATTTTACAGTTGTCATTTTTCTTGCGTGTTACTCAAAACAAAATTCTTGCCCCCCGCGTTCACAAATCGCGGTCCTTGGCGAATGGGGAAGTATAGATAGTCTTAGACTTCACCGAAACATCGGTTCAATCTCACCGCCAAATCATCGGGAAACTAGGCTCAAACCTGTTGAGCTTGCCTTTTATCCTCGAGTCGGGTGTTGAAGAATTTCCAGCAAAGAACAACCCCGTCAGCTAAAAATCGTCATGTAAACCGAATTATACCGAGATTTGACGAATCTCAGGCAGGACTATCGTTATGGTTGCGACGGACATTCGGCAACTTGACGCGAGATAAACTGTCGTTTCCCTTCACATTATCGTAAGTCGCGGTAGAATGTGACGGCGTTGAAAACAATGCTTAGATAATTTACCCAGAGGAATAACATGCAAATGAGATGGCTATTAGTTCTTGGCTGCCTCCTGATCACTGCTTGCAGTAATCCGGGCGACGAGACATCCCAAACCAAGAGTTCCACGCCGGCCCAGGTCGCGTCGGGAATAGACTACCTGGATGTGACACCGGCTCCAGATGTGACACCGGCTCCGGAAGAAAAGAAACCGGAAGCACCCAAGGAAGAAACTAAGCCTGAACCAAAACAGGAAGAAACTAAGCCTGAACCAAAACAGGAAGAAGCTAAGCCTGAACCAAAACAGGAAGAAGCTAAGCCTGAACCAAAACAGGAAGAAACTAAGCCTGAACCAAAGCAGGAAGAAACTAAGCCTGAAGTTACTGACGCAACACCGGCTGAGCAAATTAAGACAATCATCGCCGAATACTCTAAGGCCCAAGGAAGCCTGATGACCGAGGCAAGAAAAATGCCAGGTAATGAAGGCCGCGATTTCTACTACGCGAAACTTCCCGCACTACAGCAAAAATGCGGAACTGACCTAAACGCAGTTGTCGCTGCCAACGCAGATAATCCCGCTAACTTCGACGCCATCATGTGGGTTACCATGAACATGGCCGGGTCGGAAGCCGGGAACAAAGCAATGGACACATTGTTTGAAAAGTACATTGACAACGAAAAAATGGCCAACCTTTGCGGCGTCCTCGCACAAGGCAGAATGCCCGTTAAAAATGTTGATGAAAAGCTTGAGCAATTGATCGAAGAATCGCCACACAAAGCTGTGAGGGCTTCGGCAACGATGGCTCTAGCCAAGACCGTCAAAGACGAAACACGTGCAGAGGAACTGTACGAATCTCTGATCGCCAACTACGGAGATTTGACAAGTTCGATGACTCGCGGCAAAACTTTTAAAGAAGCTGCCGACAATGCTCTCTTCCAACTGAAGTATCTAAGCATTGGTAAAGTCGCTCCCGATATCGAAGGGGAAGACCTTGATGGAGTCGCCTTTAAGCTGAGCGACTACCGCGGCAAAGTTGTCGTACTCGACTTCTGGGGCGATTGGTGACCACCGTGCCGGGCTATGTACCCACACGAGCGGTCGCTCGTAAAAACACTTGCTGACAAACCATTCGCAATTATTGGTGTCAACAGTGATCGTGACCTGGAAAAAATCCGGGAAACAACCAAGCAGAAAAACATCTCATGGCGTAGTTTCTGGAACGGTCCTCAAGGAACCGGCGGTCCCATTTCGACTCGCTGGGGTGTATCCGGATGGCCAACCATTTACATCATCGACGCTGAAGGAAAAATTCGGTACAAAAACGCGCGAGGTCCAAAAATGGACGAAGCACTTACTGAATTGTTAGCGGAAATGGGCCATGAAGTGGATCTTACGAATCATGAAGATCCCGGTGAAGCACCAAAAGATGACGCAAACCCTAATCCGTAACGTGAACTTTTAAGTTCATCTCTTAGAGTTTTGCGTTATCAGAATTCTAACGAACGATAACACCATGCGGCCTGAGTCTACTCGGGCCGCATTTTTTTATCGCTCCACTCCCTCCAAGCTCACGACCGCCAATTTGGTTTCTCCAACTTCCACGACTCTTCCGAGGTCGTCATCCAGTCTTCCAAATCAACCCCGAGACCATCCGCGATCCGGTTGATGTAATTAAAGTAGGAAATCACCTGAGTCGCGACCGTAATTTGATCATCGGTAAAACCGACGTTTCGTAATCGATCAATGTTAGTCTGCGACATCCCCCCTGGCCGACAGGTCAGCTCCACTGCATACTCGCAGAGCGCCGTATCCATCTCGTTGAAATTACAATTGCGGTAATCAAAAATCAGCAATTCCGCTAACTCTGTATTCCCAGACTCCAGACCGAAGTCTCTGGCATGGAACAGCGTTCAGTAAAAACAATCATTGGCGTTACTGACAACCGTCGCCAACATCTCACGTTGCGCCCCGGAAAGGTGATTGTCAGTCTTCATGATGGAAACGTAGAGATTCATCGAAGCGTTGGCACTCGCGCCATCCTGACTCATTACCCGGATAATATTGGCAACGTCGCCTGCCCGCTCAACCGCCGACTGGTATAGCCTCGCAGTTTTTCCAGCCGCGTTTTCAATTGAAACTTGTTCGATATAGGCCATCTGTCACTCTTATCTCTGAAACTCAAAATACTTAGATTTCAAAAACGATTAATTACAATTACATTTAAATCCATTAGAAACTCCAAAGCCAGTGGCAATTAGATCCAACCTAACTTAATTCGGTAGGCAAGATGACTCGAAAAACATTTTCAACAGATTCTGATTTCGAAAAAAAAGCTGGATACTCTCGCGCAGTTGTGCAGGACAATTGGTGTTTTGTTTCGGGAACCACTGGCTACGATTACACCACGATGTTTATGCCTTCCGATATTCAGACACAAACACAAAACTGCACCGAGACGATTCGACAAACGCTTGAGAATGCAGGATTTTCACTCTCAGACATCGTAAGAGCCAATTATTACGTGACGAATCAGTCCGACGCCGAGCTCGCGTTTCCTGTCCTTGGAAAGGCATTTGCGTCCATCCGCCCTGCCGCCACAATGATTGTGTGTGGATTGATTCGCCCCGAAATGCTCATCGAAGTCGAAGTCACGGCCCTGAAATCGAAAACTTAAATCGACCGAAGCAAGGGGCTAAGCATTAGAGGCTTAGACGTTTTTTAATTTCGTCCTTCACGACTTGAGTATTAGCTTTCAGGTATACCGGAGGATTGGCACACTCACTTGCGATTCCCTCAAGCGTCGACTCGTGATAGCCCACTTTAAAATCGGTAAACTTCAGCCCATGGGCCGTACTGATGACGACGGTTCGATCATTCGGTTTAATCACCCCGCGATTCACCAGTTTTTCGAGAACAGCAAGGGCAACCCCCGTATGAGGACACGTGAACATTCCAGTCAAATCAGCCCGTGCTGATGCAGCAGCAAGCTCTTGCTCCGTCGCCTGTTCAACAATTCCGTCCGTTTCCTGGACGGCTTTGACCGCCTTCTCATAACTAACTGGATCACCGATTCGAATCGCGTTCGCCAGTGTTTCTCCCGCAGTTACGGATGTCTTATCCGAAAATCCGTTTTTAAATGATTGGTAAAACGGATCAGCTCTTTCAGCTTGGGCGGCGACTAATCGCGGCATCCGATTGATTAAACCAAGATCCAGCATTAGCCGAAAACCTTTGTGAAGAGCACTGATATTTCCAAGATTTCCAACGGGAATAATAATCCAATCAGGAACTTCCCAATCGAACTGTCGACAAATCTCAATGCCTACCGTTTTCTGGCCTTCGATCCGAAGGCTATTCATTGAGTTTGCAAGGTAGATACTTTGATCCTCCGTGACCTCCTGAACAATTTTCATACATCCGTCAAAATCTGTATCGAGGGCCAACACGTGCGCTCCGTTAGCAACAGGTTGAATTAATTGCGCGGTACTGACTTTTCCAGCCGGTAAAAATATAATCGCCGGAATTCCAGCATAGGCAGCGTAGGCCGCCAGGGCCGCACTCGTGTCTCCAGTGCTTGCACAGGCAACCGCCTGCACTGGATTGTTCGGCATCGCCATCATCTGCTTCACCACGCTGACCAAGACCGTCATTCCCAAATCTTTAAAACTGCCGGTATGGCTATTTCCACAAAGCTTGATCCACAGTTCAGACAAGCCCAATTGTTTACCCAAACGGTCAGCCCAAAAGAGATTTGTATTCCCCTCACACATGCTGACAACGTTCTCATCACGCAAATCTGGAATCACCCATTCTCTCATCCCCCAGACGCCACTCCCGAAAGGCCAGTTGGTCGTGCTCGCCCGAGAATCAAACAATTGCTGCCACTTGTAAGCGTTGCGATTCTGCAGTGGTTCTCGATCGTGATAGACCTCTAATAATGAATTGCACTTGGGACACCGATAAAGAACGTCGTAAATCGAATGCTTGCCTTCGCAGCCCGCAAAGCAGCGAAAATAAACTCTTTGATCGGTCAAGTCAGAAGAAAGCGTTGCAGCGGCGGACATAGATATTCCTGGATCAATTTCAAATTAGCGTTCTCCCGATGATAGAGTAATCGAGACCATTACGGCAAACGCAATCTAAAAAGAGAGTCAATTCACTAGAAATCAGTGAAAACAGAACCTTGGGAGAGAGCCAAAAATTCCGATCGAAATCCCCAAAACCATCAATCAATTACGATATCGCATTGATGATATCCACCAATGCCTTCCGGTCGATCGGCTTAGGGAGGAATCCGTCTGCACCAGCGTTATACGAATTGCTAACATCTTGAGGCTGAACATTGGCGGAAATGACGATGATTCGCGGCTGACTTATTGCCACATTCGAGCGAATTTTTCGCATCGCCTCATAACCATCCATCACAGGCATTTGAAGATCCATGAAGATCAAATCGTAAGGCGATTTCTTTACAAACTCGACAGCCTCTAAACCATCAACGGCAACATCAGCCGTAAATCCAACCTGGCCTAAAATTTTGACGGCCAGTAATCGGTTTACCGGATTGTCTTCCACAATCAAGATCTTCAGTTTCTTGTTGGTTTCAATTTCTACTCGGTCACTCGGTTCTGCTCGCTGACGTGAGACAACCCTGAGCGGAAGTGATAAAGTAAATTCAGTCCCAACGCCAACGACACTGCTTACCGTCAAATCACCCGCCATCAAACGACTCAAACGCCTGGCGATACTCAGGCCAAGCCCTGTCCCCTCGAACTCCCGTGAATGCGAGGAATCCACTTGTTGGAATGGGCTAAATATGTTCTCCATATCCGAAGTTGGAATCCCGACTCCCGTATCAGAAATCATGAATAATAAATTTTCCGACTGCGTCTTTACATTTACTGCGATCTGACCGTTCGACGTAAACTTGAGAGCATTGCCGATCAAATTTACCAAGATCTGCCTCACCCTTGGTTCGTCGCCCAGAATACACTCCGGCACAGACTGATCGAATTCGATTAGGACTGGAACCTCATTCTTGGGATTTGCAGATGTGCAAACTCGAACAGACGATTCAACTAATTGTTTTAAGTCGATTGAATTCTCTGAAATCCTCAATTCGTTCGCTTCGATTTTTGAAAAATCAAGAATATCCGTAATTAAATTTAGCAGGTGGTTACTTGAGTCCCAGATAATATTTGCAAACTCAAATTGCTCTGGATCCAATGGCGTGTCTCGCATCAAATCCGACATGCCGATGATCGCATTAAGTGGTGTCCGAATCTCGTGACTCATCGTTGCCAAAAAAGCACTCTTCGCGCGATTCGAAGAGTCCGCCATTTCTTTTGCGTTTATCAACTCATCCGCCTGCGCTGCCAGCATATCTTGAACAATTTTCAATTGTCTCACGGTCGACTGAAGCTCTTCCTCACGCATCGCATCGGAGATTTTTGTGGCGGCCATCGAAGCGATCGTGACCAGAATTTCTTCATGCTTTTCGGTGTAAAAATCGACTTTGGAATTTTCAGAATCAATGACTCCGATGCATTCATCATGAAGCACAATAGGAACCGCAAGTTCGGAAAGCCGGAATTCATCATCGAGAATGTAACGTTTATCAAGCCGCGTATCCTCAATGCGCTCAGGTTTCAAATTGGCCGCTACCGAACCAACAATACCTTCTCCAATCGGAATCGTTATCGGGTCAACGATCTCTCGACCCTCGGGACTCTTAGGGCCGTAGGCGGCCGCTTGTACCAATTCGCCCGTCGCTCGGTCGATCAAATAGATTACACAATCATCGAATCCAATCCCCGCGATAGCGCGATCGGCGATGAGCCAGAAAATTTCATCCAGGGAAGATTTTTGAAGGAGATCGAGCGCAAACGTGCTCAGCAGTTTTAGATAATCTTCAGAATTTAAATCTTCCGACTTGCTCATTTTTGACCCTAGTCCCAGGCGTTTTTGAATGTCGACGCATGCGAAGTAGTTAAGACACTTCTAAACGTCTCACTTCTAAACGTCTCACGTCACTGGCTGATTCCCCTGTCATTTAAACAGAACTACGCAGCGACCGCGTCCCCATTTAAATTTACCTCTGTTGTAGTCTTGCACTTCAATACGGCTTAATTTCCCATTCTGGTCTAGTTTTCACTAAAATTACACGTTTCTTAGTCCCCAAGTACAACCAAGACGCTGTAACCCTTAGAACATATCGACAAATCACTAGGCAGCGCCCCTGCAACCCTTCTACTAGAAGCAATAAAAAGCAAGTTTAACGCTGGCTCCCATTCTCTTCCCCAGTAATTTTTCGAACCCAAAGCCCCAACGCAACAATGAGAAACGAATGCAGGATCCGATACATTAATGAAGCAGCTTTTATCCATCCTTAAAAAAGAAGACCTGAGAACCGGCAACCTCGAACTTGCCGTGCTCCACCAGGCAAACCCAGACTTACTCAAAATTACTAAATCCCGAAGACAAGTTGCATGAAGATCGCCCGCTTTGAGACCGAACATTTCTTCGCTCGATATGAATTCAATACTCCCTATCAACTTTGCAACTCCGATTGCGAGACCATGTCGATCGAAACACTGCTTGAACTAGCCAATGTTTCGATTACTGATTTTACTCAGCAAACTCTCGGCTACACCGAATCACAAGGGAGCCCAGAACTCAGACAAAACATTGCGAACACCTATCAATCATGTTCACCGAAAAATGTCCTTGTCTTAGCCACTCCGGTAGAAGGAATCTATCTCACTGCCCGTGCATTATTGAACCCCGTAGATGAAGTGATCGTGCTCTCGCCGGCATACGACGCATTAATCAATATGTTCGAGCATGTGGTTGGGATCGAAAATGTAAAAAAATGGAATTTCCATTCGAGTGACGACGGATGGGAATTGCGAATCGAAGAACTTACTCAACTTTTGTCTGCCAAGACAAAAATGATCGTCGTCAACTTTCCACACAATCCCACGGGCTATGTTCCGAGCCCACAGATGCAGCAGAAAATCATCGCGATTGCGGAGCAAAATAATGTTTGGCTTTTCTCTGACGAAATGTATTTTGGGCTCACTCACGAGGGAACCCACAAAATTCCATCCATGGCCGACCTTTCCCCAAAAGCAATTGTGCTTTCGGGGCTTTCCAAAACCTATGGTCTCCCCGGTTTACGAACGGGTTGGCTCGTTGTTCCCAACGAGCAACTCATGGAAGAGTACATTAACTGGAAATTTTACACCAGCATTTGTTCGCCAGGACCCTCCGAATTTCTCGCGACTGCAGCCCTCAAAGTCTGGGACAAATTACGACAACGGAGCCTAACCCAAATCAATTCGAATCTGCAAATTGCAGATCAGTTCTTTCATCGGTGGCCAGACCATTTCACTTGGCGCCGACCCTTGGCTGGCTCTACCGCGTTAGTGCAATTCCATGTCAACTCGGTGAATCAAATCACCGAACGACTCGCCACCGAGGCAGGCGTATTAATTCAATCTGCCGTCACTCTTGGTTCCGACGATCAACACATGCGCATCGGATTCGGGCGGGCAACGTTCGCGACCTCACTTGGGAAATTCGACAGCTGGTTAACCGACAATCCAATGATCATCGACAAAAAAGACTAGTAGCCATTGTTTAAGCGGAAATCTATGAGCGATCCCGTTCAAAACCGTCACCCCAATCAGCATACCAAGAACTTGCGGACAATAACTTCAATTTAATTCTTTGATGTTTGCACTGCGTCCCCCAACCTCTTCATAATAGATAGCTCAGCATTACCCGCCTGATCGAAAGTGTTAATTGTGAAATCTTTATTAAGTGAACTTGATTCTGCCGATCGAAAATTTGGATCTGGGTGGATCAGCGGCACTTTGGGACTGCTGCTCTCCAGCATGGGTCTAGCCGCTGTAATCTGTTTTCTATATCCAGACATTCTGACCATCCAAGATATCCGGTACGGATTTTACAGAGAAAATTTGATTTGGATCAGACCACTCTTATTTGCCGTTTTAGCAATTGCTTACCTGCTCGGCATTACTAATTTAGCCCTCCGAAAAAACAAGACTTTAGGATTTACCACACTCGGCCTCGCCCTAACGGCAAGTCTCTTGGGAGGGGCCTCAGCCGAAGCTACTCAAGATATCAAGGGAGACGTTTCGTTAGGACTCGATTTCTTTTTCCTAAACCTAATCATGCTTGGTGCGCTATTCATTCCACTCGAACGGATTTTCAAAAAAGTCGATCAACGGATATTACGATACGAATGGCGGGAAGATCTATTATATTTCTTCATCAGTAAACTGTTCATCCAATTCTTAACCCTTCTTTCGCTCGCACCCGCACTCTCATTACTGGCGAACACGCCGTGGGCCAGCGGCCTCCGAGAAGCAATCGCCAGCCAAAATATCGGACTCCAAATTTTGGAGATCATGTTCTTTACAGACTTAGCTCAATACTGGTTCCACCGCTGCTTTCACCGGTTTCCACTACTTTGGAATTTTCATGCTGTGCATCATTCAGCACAGGCGATGGACTGGATGGCCGGGTCAAGAATGCACATCATCGAAGTCATTTTACTACGAAGTTTTACGACCCTGCCGATGTACCTCATCGGATATGCTGAACCAGCACTTTACGGGTACATTTTGCTGGTCTACCTCTCATCTGTATTTATCCACTCAAATATCGGCGTTCGATTTTATTGGCTCGAATACATCATTGCCACTCCTCGCTTCCATCACTGGCATCACGGCATCGAAAAAGAAGCAATTAACAAAAATTATGCAGTTCACTTTCCCGCTCTCGATATGATTTTTGGCACCTATTACTTCCCCAAAAACGAATGGCCCCAAGGCTATGGAATCGAAGGGAACCCTGTTCCCAGGCACTATTGGAATCAATTTTTATATCCGTTCTTCAAAAAACGCATGGAAAACAAAACTCCCACTCCCAATCTCTCGGAACGACAAGACGAAGAGCCTGTGGTATTCCCAAAGCCCGCCGGCGATAAATGACCGAAATTTAGCTCAGTGAAAACAAGCACTAAGCAAAACCCCAGGCAAAGCAAAGCCCCAGCATTACTGGCAAATTAACCTAGCCACACCTCGTGTTGAATTCAAAAGACAATTGGTGATAATCAGCGGGTCTATTTCTTATCAACCGATGCCTCAGGTATCACTCCCGGAGAACCGAATGCTCAGCGACAAAATGCAACAGGCACTCAATCAACAAATTAATGAAGAGCTTTGCTCTGCCTACGTATATCTTGGCATGTCAGCCGCAGCGGATCAGATCGGACTACCAGGTTTCAGTAACTGGTTCAAAATGCAATATCAGGAAGAACTCGGACACGCAGATCGGTTCTTTAATTACATCTTGGAGAGAAACGGTTCGGTCGATTTGCTGCCCATCGGCAAACCGGAATTAGCTGAGGAAACTCCGTTAAGCCTATTTGAAAAATCGCTAAAGCACGAGCAACATATCACCGTATGCATTTCGCGATTAAAAGACCTTGCTCGTGGTGAATCGGATCATGCCACCGATGTTTTTCTAGAGTGGTTCGTTCGAGAACAAGTCGAAGAAGAATCCAATGCTCAAAACGTAATTGATCAATTACGACTCGTTGGCGATAACGCCAATGGCCTATTCTTAATTGACCGCGAACTGGCAACCCGCACCGCCGCTCCCGCCGAATGATGAGGATTCAGAAGCATAGCCCCTCGTTGTAAATTATGATCACACCGATTGCGCAGTAAAAAGCTAAAGGGTTAAACGACTCAACATGCCATCTGGGAATCTCTAAAATTCTTAGCAACATTCAGTCGCCAAAGTAATTTCTGGATTGATTGAAGGGGATGTTTGATTGAAGGGGACGGTTGATTAAAGGCTAAGTTTGATTAAAAGCTTAGTTTACTTAAGGGCCATTTTTCTTGATTGTCCGTCGAAACTCGCCATTGGTGCAAGGAAGCAAAGATATGAGTGAAAACACGTTCTCCCCGGGTCCGTCCAAAAACACGGTGATGGATGCCAGTAAAAAAATTCGAAAAGTACCTCGAAATTGGATCTTGCTTCCACCAGGCGATGCTGCCTTAACACGACGAACAAAGGCCGCAGGCGATCACTGGATTGTCAAAGAGAAAAAAGGGAGAAGGAATTACTCAAAAGGCGTTTGGGCACCTCAAAATACGATCGAACAAATTCGCAAAGACTTGGCAGCCGAACGTTCCACCGAGGGTTTTGCCAAACGAAAAAAAGCTGCTGCACAACGGCGCACCAAAGTCCAAGCCGAGTATGTCGAAGATTTCCATGGCGCCGTGGTAGCCTTTCTCGGCTTTCATCCCAATCACAAGCACTTGGCACACCAGATGGCGACTGCCGTAACCAAACATGCAACCCCTGTTGGCAGCGGGACCGTTGCACGCACAAAAAGGATTCCTATCGAGCACCGGGCAGAGGCCGCCGTTATCGCTTGGATGCGTCACCAAACCACGGGTTATGACACGATGGTCGTTCAGCGAGTGAAGGGTAAACGGCGCGAACTTAGACGAAAATTGGCCCAACGCTCTAAAAAGCTCTTAAGTCAATATCGGGCAGGGGAGTCCGTTACCTCGGATTGCCCACTTCAAACAGCCCTGACGAAAACAGCTTAGACTAAAGTTATAATAAGAAGCAAACCGGAATCGCTGCCGAGCGGTGCATGCCTGACGAGCATTTACCAAATATTTGAAGCCCCTAGGCCCTTAGTATTTAATCACTGATAACCCATCTCACTAAACCCGAAAAAATTGAATGATACAAAAACTGTTACCACTCCTGTTACTTGTCATCCTAATGGGTTGCGACACACCTCCAGCAAGCACCAATTCTCAAACAGCGAATCCCCCTGCAGAGAACAAGAGTTTTACTGCTAAAGATTTCAACGGGAGCTGGCATGGAATCGCAAAGGTCATTAACAAGGCCGGAAGGTTTGACTGCAATCAACACCTGACAATCGAAGTCGATAGCGATGGCGGAGTCACTGGAAAAATTGGGTGGAGCCTATTGC
>CALKCK010000046.1 GCA_938083195.1 uncultured Pirellulaceae bacterium
GTTTGTTATTTAAAACTTGAGAAACCAACTCAAGCGATCCCCCAATTCCAAGCCTCCTTAGAAAAACTAACCGCTGCGGAAACCACCAAGAAACCCTTGGCGATGCTCTATCTTGGCTTCACTCAATTCCAAGCGGGCCAAAATTTGGCAAGTGAATCCAAGTCAAAAAAGTCTAACCAGCTTTTCGGGGAAGCAATAAAAACGTTTTCCGAATTACTCCAAGAGAATCCAAAATTCGAAAGCGCTGACCAAGCTTTTTTCTTTCAGGGCAACGCACTCGAAGCACTTGGAGATCGCAAAAAAGCGTTAGCAACTTATTCCAAAATCCTCCAACTCCCCGAGCCCGCATTCGAACTCGAATCTCTGTTCGCCATCGCAGATCTGCACGATCAACTACAGCAATACGATCAAGCTTCTGATTTTTTTCAAAAAGCAGCAAAAGTGGCCGCTGAACTAGACAGCCCGCTGCTAATTGAAATTCAGTCGAGAACCGCGTCCAACCTAATTAAACTTGCCCTGCAAGACACTGGACAGCAAAACCTGCCAGCCGCCACTGAAAAACTAAAACAGGCGGAGTCCATCCTCGAATCGATTGTCAGTCGAGATGTTCCAGACTCGGATATGCCATCTGACGCCATTATGAATGAGGCGAAATACGAACTCGCCGTTTGTTCCCGCGAGTTAAAAAAATACCAACGCGCCGCAGTTTTATTTGAGGAAATCTCCAACACCTCAGCATCTCCGTTAGCCAAAGAAGCTCTTGCCAACGCAGGACGGAATTACCTAGATTCGAAGCAGCCCAAAAAAGCAATTCCTTTATTGGAACGAGCCATCAAGGTCGACCCCGTCAATGGAACGCTGGCGGCGCATTGGCTGGCGGGCATTTATCTTAAATCTGATGAACCCAGCAAGGCCTTCGCTATTGCCAAGAAACAAATCAACAAGGTGAAAGACAGCAAAGAAAAACCAATCGGCTGGATCAATCTTTTGATGGACCAAGCCGACGCGGCCTTTGCGATTCCCGACAAACGAAAATCATCTATCGCATTATTTGATAACATCGCAACGTCTTATCAGACCAGCGATCTAGCACCACTCGCGCTGCACAGCTCCGCATTCACGTCGCTCGACACCGAGGATTTTGCGACGGCGATCAAAACAGCGAATGCTTTCGAGTCCACATTCCCCGCCAACGACTTGCTATCCGACACCGTAGAGATCAAGGCAGAAGCGCAGTTATTAAATGACCAACCCGGCGAAGCAAAAAAAACATACGATCAATTGATCTCGCAATTCAAGGGGAATGCGAACGTGATTCGCTGGAATATTCGGTCGGCAGTTGCTGATTACATTCGTCAGAACTATGCCGAGGTTATCTCAAAACTACAGCCAATACAGGCAAGCGGAAAAACCGATGCCAGCCAGCTTTCAGAAATTGAATTCTGGATTGGTTCAAGCCATTTTAAACTCGGGCAATTCGCTGCTGCTGAAACATCTTTGGCCAACTCTTTTGTGAACAATAACCAATGGAAACGAACGGCTGAGACTCTCCTCACTCTCTGTCGATCGCAGCTTGCCCAGAAAAAGGACAAAGACGCCAACGTCACTGCAGAAACTTTCTTGAAAAACCATGCCAGTTCACCACTCGCCATAGAACTTCACTATCGGCTTGGCGAGTCCGAATACGAGCAAGAAAAATATGAGGCTGCACTTGAGCATTTTCAGTTGATTAACAAACTCGAATCGCCAACCAAGTTTACGCCATTCTCACTTTACAACGCCGCCTACTGCCAGCTTCAAATCGATCAGCATCAGTCGGCTGCAAAAACATTTACCGAATTGATCACTCAATTCCCTAACAACGACCTCGCCACACTTGCACGAACCGGTCGCGCTAACGCTCAACGAAAACTTGGCAACCCTACAGCCGCAATCGAAGATCTCAACGAGTTCCTTGCCTCTAAACCTGAAACCGCACGAAGAGAAAGCGCGCTGTACGATCTTGGGCTTGCACAAATTGACGCCCAACAGTGGAACGATGTCACCAAGACGTTCCAGGCCCTGGTCGATGAATTTAAGACCTCGGAACAAATGGATCGCTACCTTTATGAATTAGCCTGGGGGCATCGCTCAAGCAATCAAGAAAAACTTGCGATGGAAAACTTTCGTACCCTCGCGTCCAAGTTTCCCGCCAGCTCGCTTGCTCCTGAATCTAATTTTCATATCGGATCTGAATTCTACAACCAAAAAAATTACGACGATGCAGTCACTGCCTATCGGCTCTGCCTCGAGTCCAAAACAGAGAACGAGATTCTAGAAAAAGCGGCCTACAAACTGGCATGGTCTCATTACAAACAGAACCAATTCAAGGAAGCTGGCGATCAGTTTTCGAATCAAGTCAAGCGATTCTCAGAGGGCGACCTGGTTGCCGATGGTCTTTTCATGAAGGCTGAATCTCTCTACCGGCTGAAGGATTATGAAGCGGCGCTGCAAGCGTATCAAATTGCGTTACCCGCTGTGTCAAACTCAACGTTGACCGAGCCTAAAATTCAATGGTTGGCGCGAGTCCATGCCGCCCAGAGTGCCAATCAGATTAAGCAACATCAAGAAACCATTGCACTACTTGAACCATTCGAGAACATCGATCCCAACACATCACCCGCGGGAATTCCGATGCGCGAAGACGCCATGCTGGAGCTTGGCATGGCCTACAGCGGGTTGAGAAATTCCAAAAAAGCACTCAACTATTTTAGCCTCGCCGCAAAAAATGAAGGCAAGACAGGTGCCCGCGCCAGGTGCATGATTGGCGATTCACTCTTCGGAAATAAACAATTTGCAGATGCCATCAAGGAATTTAAAAAAGTCTATTACGGATTCAATGGCCTCGAGGCAGAACCGGAGGTTCGACCATGGCAAGCATATGCAATCTATGAGGCGGCCCGATGTTCGTTTGTACAAATCAAAAATGCCCCTCGGCCTGAGCAACCAGCACTGACTGCTGCGGCCATCAAACAATTTGAATATCTATTAAAAAACTACAGCGACGACAAACTTGTGCCAGAGGCTAGTCGACAGCTGGAACAATTAAAGAAAATGAACTTCCAGTAAACACTCGTGTCGCCACCCAGGCATCTTGTTAAATCACCATCTGCTGCAGATTTTACCATTCCGGAGATCTTATGACGCTCTTTTGTCGACTGAATCAACGATTGACCTATGCCGTCATTTTTGGAATTTCACTGCTCCTGTTAATTCCGTTAATTTGCCCCACTGAATCCGCCTTGGCCGCGACGGTTTTACCGCCCCCTATTGCCCCTGAGTTTGTACCACCGCAAACCGCTCCTCCAACATCTGCGGAACCGCAACCGAATGCAAAGACAGGAATCAATTTCCTCTCACTACTGACCCAGGGTGGCTGGTTTATGCTGCCGCTCGTCGTGCTTTCACTCGGCGTGGTCACCATCGCCATTGAAAGATTTTTGGCGCTTCGTCGCGAAAAAATCTTTCCACCTGCTTTGATCGATCAGATTTCCGAGTTGAGTCACTCACCAAATGGTCTCGATCCACGTGGTGTTTACCAAGCTTGCCAACGATACCCGTCCTCTGCTTCTTATGTCATTCGAGCGATGCTGGTAAAGGTCGGTCGGCCACAAATGGAAATGGAAAATGCAGTATCCGAGTCCAGCCAAAGAGAAGCAACTCGGTTGAGCCAAATGACCTCGTGGCTGGCACTTGCTGCGGCAATCGCACCTCTAATTGGTCTATTGGGAACCGTTTGGGGAATCACGCAGGCATTTTATGACACCACTCAAATGGCTGAACTCAACGCCGGGCAAAACCGTGGCGTCGCACTTGCCAACGGAATTTATGTAGCGCTAGTAACCACGATGGTCGGACTCGTGATCGCCATTCCGGCAGCGATTCTGTCACACCATTTCGAAAATCGAATCATTCAGCTAATGAATCAAATCGAAGAAATGGTCTACAATCTTCTGCCTCAATTCGAACGGTACGAAGGGCAAGTGAGATTTACTCAAGGGTTCGATGAACCTGTTCCAACGACGGCCTCCGGCACTCGAAAAAAGACCGAGTAAAAACCGCTTAACCTCAAGTTTTAGACGCGACAAACCGCCACTCAGTAATCATCATCGGCAATCCCATGGCAGTAAAAATTAAACGGACCTCCGCAGTTGGCTCCCTCAGCATCACGCCGTTGATCGATGTTGTATTTCTGTTGTTGATTTTCTTTTTGGTGTCATCCCGTTTTTCAGAAGAAGAACGTGAACTTGATCTGAATCTACCAAGTGTTTCAGAAGCATTACCGGCGTCCGCTCAACCTGCTGAAATGGTGATCAATGTTGACGAACAAGGACGTTATTACATCGACGGCGCCTTCCGGCAACCAGAACAAGTTGAACAGATTCTAAGTCGAGCAAAATCTAACAACCCACTAACGCAAACGGTCGTCATTCGCGCCGACAGAAAAGCGGACTGGGAACCAGTCGCCATTGCAATTGGAATCTGCAAAAAAGTTGGTATTCACGATTTCACAGCAACCATCGATGAAAATTAAAATCTCTGAAGTTTAGACGTTTACACCTTATGCACCTTACCCAAGAGCGACGTCCGTGAAACGACGAACGGTTCAAAAAATCACGCCGCAAAGGCAGCCATCTTTCGACCAGCAATTCTGGCCGATTCTGGTTGCGTTGACGGTACTGGTTGGAATCGCTTCGGGCGCTGTCGTGACGCTTTTCAAAGGGCCGTGGATGTGGGCCGGCCTGATGGGACTGCCCGTGTTCGCCATCATGGCTCTGTTTTTCTTGTTCAGCATCAAAAACTACACGGTTCGCCGCTCACTTCAACTGGCAATTATCGCCAGTCTCGCCATCCACATTTTAGTAATCCTCACGGCCGCACTAACGAATATTTTTGAAAATCGCTTTGAGGAACCTTCCAAAAAAGTTGTTCAACGACCCGTCCGCACCATCGAAATTAGCGACCGAAAAGCAGCATTTATTTTTGAAGAACCGAACACCCGGCCAACCCCGGAACCCGTCGTTGACATTAAACGTGAACAAGAAACGACGACCATCACTGAAACCCAGCCGGTACCGGTTATCGAAAACAAGCCTGAAGTAAACCCTCAGATCACCCCTCAAAAAACGAAATCGCAGACCGTCCCCCGGCAAAGCCCAGAGTTGTCGCAATTAAAACGCCAGACAAAACCATCGACCGCCCAACCAACTATTTCAGGGAAATCGACCTTAGAAAAACAAACCGTCAAACAACCGGCAAACCCCAACTCACCGACCACCAACGATACCGCTCGCGCTAACACCACCCAACGTCAACCTGCAAGTTTGACACCACAGCGAGTTCAATCTAAATCACAAAATGCCCTATCTGAAACGCAAATTTCTCCCCTCACATCCTCGGCGAGTCGCGCTCAAATTACACGATCGAACCAATCGTTAATTAAACCAACAGCAACCGCGTCTGCAGCGAGTGCCAACATCAAAAGAAGTGACCCGCGGATTCCAATTATCACCAAGCCCTCTCCAACACCTCAAAAAACAGAATCAGCAACCGCCATTCAGCCATCTACCAATCAGCCGTCTCAATCGGCTGCTCAACTGACCCGCCGGCCAACGCGAGATCGAGCGATTCGGCCATCGCTGAGCCAACAACCTTCACCCACGCTAAGTCGCCAGCCACAAATAGCAAAAACTGTGAATCGGAAAAGTACCCCCAATACACAGCCCAGTATTTCTGAACCAAAATCACAACTTTCAACTCCCAAACGATCAACCATTCAATCCAGCATTGCTTCGACAACGGTGCCCGTTGAAAAGCCAGGGCGTTCTCCCGAGTCAACGCAAAACTCACGAGAACAGAATTCAAAAACCCTTTCGATTACCCGCGACTCGGCGGGAATTGCCGGATCTGGGAAAACAAAAAATTTGGAGCGGTTCGATGGCGGTGAAACCAGTCCAGCAGCCCAGGCATCCGACTCAGCAAAGCGAACCCGTAGTCTAAGTCGAGCCGATAGCCCCGAAATGCTAACTTCGTCTCAAAAATCAACGACGCGGCGGTCCTCTGGAAAAAATGCCCAACCTACAAATATCTTAATGGCCGATACGACGGCCCCTGCAAAACTAGCAGGCGGAAAAACCATGGGCGAAAAAACCACTGAGTCCTCTGCCGCTTCGATTGATGCAGCCGCCACGAAATCTCGGGACAATCAATCGGCAGCTAAAGGCACCAGCATGATCGATTTAGGAGCCACCAAGGTAGTTTCAGAACAAAAAACAGAACGCCGATCCGGAGGTGGCCAAACCGAAATCTCTGAACTCAACCCTGAGTCAACTCGGCGGTCAAAACAACGATCCAACCTTCAACCATCGATCGCAGCAGATACCGTCGCCGCCGTCTCGGCGCCCGACAACGCCGCGACGGCTCCCCCTTCGACGGAGGCTCTCGACAATTCCGCAGAACTAACCGTTGACGCACGGTCGATCGCAGACTCAACCTCCGGTTCAGAGAAATGGGCAGCGACCGCTTCAGGGGAAATCGCAGACGCGGGTCAAACGAATGTTTCGAATCAATTGTCGGACTCCCGCCAAAAGGCAACTCAAAATATCGAGGATGCCAGTCCAGGCAAGGAAGAAGAACAACTAAAGAACCAACGAGGTAACCAGCGAACTCGACTCGCCCAAGCGCCTATCATTCGTTCATTAGCAGGTACAGGCGAGGGAACTTCCGAATCAAAATCCGAAAACTCAACCACGACTCCAGGCAATGATACTTCCCTCGACGCTCAAAACACTCGAGTTGAAAAACAAACGGCCGGCTCCGCGGGGGACGGTAAAAACGACAAATCTGCCGCTGCCGCACGAGCACCGGCAGCCGCGATGAACCCACTCTCTTCCGCTCTCGCCCGCGGTAACGAAACGGAGAATCCCGATAAAACATCGAATTCGAACAACACCGTTGCATCATCGACCAGGGCTAAGCAAAGCCCAGGAGCACGCACCCAACAACTCGCTCCCTCGATTGTCGCAACCGTGAAATTTGATTCGGCAAATTCAAAAACTGGAAACAACGAATCCCAAACGAATGCGAATGTTAGTGGCGATTCTATGGCAAAGATAAAGCGCTCGGAAAATTCTGACAACTCGAGCCTAGCATTTGAAGTCAAAGCCCCCGAAGGGCCAGCCGGACTCGGGCTGCGGCCAGCGGAATCTGCAGGCATCATGGAACGGCCCGCCGCGACCGACAGTCAACAATTGCAACCGACACCCCAAACTCGTTTCCGAAGTAAAACAGCAGGTGGCACTCCAGCCCTCAATCCTGACGCAGTGCTCGCTCAAGAGGCCTTTCAAGATCGTACGCCAAACGGCATGTCCAGTGCCGGCGAACCTACGACCGAAGCATCTATTCAACTCGGACTCGAATTCTTAGCCCGCTACCAGACACAACAAGGAAACTGGACGCTCGGTGGATTTGATGCAGGCTCACGCCAAAAAATCATGCAACTTGAAAGCGACACGGCAGCGACAGGACTTGCGGTGCTCGCATTTCAAGGAGCAGGATTTAATCATCGAGAGTTTCAGTATGCCAACCAAATTGATCGAGCCATTCAATGGTTAGTCGACAACCAATCTGAAAATGGTGGTCTCTACGTTCCCAGTAATCTAAAGTCCAACAATGCCTGTCGGCTATATAGCCACGGCATTGCCACACTTGCCTTGACCGAGGCCTACGGGATGACCCAAGACGAACGTTTAAGAGTTCCTGTCCAAAAAGCACTGGACTACATTCAGGCAACCCAAGATCCGCGTCGGGGAGGGTGGCGATATTTTGACCAACCGGGAAACCTGACATCCGACACCTCCGTTTCTGGATGGATGATGATGGCACTTCAAAGTGGTCGGCTGGCTGGACTGGATGTGGAGCCCGAAACCTTCCGCTCAATTGACGATTGGCTTGAGGTTGCCGCAGCACCCGACAATCCATCAACCTATCGTTACGATCCATTTGCCATTAATTCAAAAGGCATTTCCCGAATCCAGGGACGCAAACCGACTCCGTCGATGACCTCGGTTGGTTTGCTAATGCGAATTTATTCCGGCTGGGACAAAAATGACCCACGGTTATTAGCGGGTGCAGATTATCTTCTGCAAACCCAACTTCCGGGAGACACAAGCCCTCAGGTAAGGGACACCTATTACTGGTACTATGCCACCCAGGTTCTAAAGTTTGTGGACGGGCAACGTTGGAACCAATGGAACAATTTACTGCGCCCGATGCTCATTCGATCTCAGGAAAAGTCGGGGGATTTCGCCGGTAGCTGGAACCCTTATCGCCCCGTTCCAGATCGTTGGGGCGGATTTGGTGGGCGACTCTACGTCACCACCATGAACTTACTGTCGCTCGAAGTTCGACATCGAATGCTACCGCTTTATCAGAAAAACAACTAGACATTCTTTATATCTGAGCCTTCTCAACCTCCATTCCATTCCTAATTTTTGAGAATCAAAACGCCAACCCCCGCGTTCATTCTCTAATTGAAATTGTTAAAATCCACCAACAGCCCAACCTCTTTAATCGTTGATCGGTCTTCCATGAACCCAAGCCTTTTTTACGACAATATGCAATTTTCGATCAACAAACTCTCTCTCGGATTAATGTTATTAATGACGCTGGGAAATTTGAGCAGTGTTTTTGGGCAAGCCGAAAAAGTTCACGACTCTCAAAACGCCATCGATCAATTCGCCATCCACCCGGAGCTCGACGTCGAATTGTTTGCGTCTGAACCAATGATGGCCAACCCAACCAACATTGACATCGATCATCTTGGGCGAGTTTGGGTTTGCGAAGTTATCAATTATCGGCAGTTTCGAAATGGCGATTCGAAACCCCGCGAAGAGGGTGACCGGATACTAATTCTGGAAGACACCGACGGCGATGCCAAGGCGGACACTCAGAAAGTTTTCTACCAAGGCCGCGACATTGATTCAGTCCATGGAATTTGCGTTCTTGGCGATCGAGTTTTGGTGTCTGCCAACGACGCCGTTTTTTACTTGATCGATTCGGATGGTGATTCCAAAGCGGATCGTAAAGAAATTTTGTTCACCGGAATCGGTGGAAAACAACACGATCACGGAATTCATGCGTTTGTCTTTGGCCCCGACGGGAAACTGTATTTCAATTTTGGCAATAGCGGCCATCAAATTAAAGATAAAGATGGAAAACAAATCATCGACAAAGCTGGCAATCCAGTGATCGCAAACAGCCGCCCTTATAATCAGGGAATGATTTTTCGATGCAATCTCGATGGCTCAGATTTTGAAACACTCGCATGGAATTTCCGCAACAACTGGGAAGTCTGCATCGACTCGTTTGGATCTCTCTGGCAGTCGGACAACGACGATGATGGCAACCGCGCAACCCGAATTAACTTCGTGATGCCATTTGGAAATTATGGCTACACCGATCAAAAAACCGGGGCAGGGTGGAGAACGCAAAGAACCGGCATGCACCCGGACGTGCCCATGCGACACTGGTACCAGAATGATCCAGGCGTCGTCCCTAATCTATTGGTTACCGGCGCGGGCTCGCCTACGGGAATATGTGTCTACGAAGGTGACTCCCTTCCTCAGATTTTTCAAAACCAAATGATTCACTGCGATGCTGGTCCGAACATCGTTCGAGCATATCCGGTTGAAGTTTCCGGTGCAGGCTACTCGGCTTCCATCGTCAACATGATTGATGGTGCCGAAAAAAATCGCTGGTTCCGACCCTCTGATGTTTGCGTTGCCCCCGATGGCTCTCTAATCGTCGCCGACTGGTATGACCCTGGAGTAGGAGGCCATCGAATGCAAGATGTTCAACGAGGGCGTTTATTCCGTGTCACGACCAAGAACGCTGGCGGAAAATACCAATCACCTGCGGTTGATTTCTCAACTCCTGAATCATCCGCTCAAGCTCTTTGCAGTCCCAATCTGGCGACTCGCTACCTCGCATGGAACGCATTGCAAGAGTTTGGAGCTCAGTCTGTTCCTGCACTTCAAGCCCTAGGGAGTCAGGATAATCCCCGTCACCGCGCCCGTGCCTTATGGGCCCTGGGAAACCTAGACATTCCTAAAACACACAAAATCAAATACATTCAAACCGGGTTAAGCGACCCGAATGTCGACTTGCAAATCACCTCCATTCGTTTGGCTGTGCTATTGCAGAATCAAATCGCTTATTCGGATATTTGTGACGCCATTGATTTTGAAAATGCCAGCCCTGCATTATTGCGGGCAATCCTCATTGCAATGCGTCAATGGATGCTCCAAGCCCCTGAAGGCGAGGAAGCTGATCGGTTGGTCGAAACGTGGGCAACCATCGCTTCGTTGTACCGCTCTCCAGACCGCTGGTTGCTTGAGGCACTTGGAATTGCCGCTGACAATCACTGGGACACCTGCCTAGCCAAATGGCAAGCCAATTCTTCAGGAGACCCAATGGCTTCCGAGGAAACGAAAGATATCCTGTGGCGATCTCGCGGAAAGACATCCATCGCAGCACTGGGGAAAATCATCGAACACCCATCCACCTCGGCAGAACAAACCAAGCGTTATTTTCGGGCACTCGACTTTTTAACTTCGGATGACAAATCAAACATGCTCGCTGAAATTGCTTTTGGTGATCGCGACTACGAATCTGCAAAATCTAACGTCGTCTTGATGGAATCGGCAAATCGCCTAACGCTTGAATCGCTTAATGAGAACCAAATAGAGAAGCTGAATCAACTGATTAAACAAAAACGAGGGACGCCCGATTTTGTTTCTCTCATCGGCCGTTTTTCAGCGAAGCAGTTTTATCCAGACGTTTTAAAAATTAGCGCAGACTCCTCTAATCCTCAATTGGCAGCAGATGCCATGAAACTATTGTTGAGCAAGAAGCAGGACACGCGCGTAAAAAATCTAATTCTCCAATCACCACTTGAAACTCAACAGAGCCTCTGCGATGCGTTGGCAAATTCAGGAACAAAAGAAGGAGGTGTCATTCTTAATGGAATTGCAAAACAACGGTTCTTCGACTTGTCACTACGAAATTATGCGATTAAGAAAATGGGGGAAAGTCAATCTGGTGCTCGCACAGTGCTCTCCTGGATTACAAAAAAAGAGAAAATTGATCCTGGATCACTTCCGGCAATACAAGCCACGCTCCACGGTGCCCGCTGGAATGACATTCGCCAAAAAGCGAATGAACTCTTCCCGATTGCGGCCACTAAAAATAGCCAGACACTGCCTTCCATGGACCGGCTAAGTAAGCGGAAAGGGGATGCCGGTAAAGGCCAACTCGTTTTCGAAAACGCTGGGACTTGCGCGAAGTGTCATCGCGTCAATGGAAAGGGAATTGAAGTAGGCCCCGATCTTTCGGAGATCGGTAATAAATTATCCAAGGTTGCCCTCTATGAATCTATTTTGTTTCCCTCTGCTGGAATTAGCCATAACTACGAAAACTGGATGATCCAAAAATCAGACGGTCGAAGCATTACGGGAGTTCTTCTTGGAGAAACCGCCACGGAAATCCAAGTTAAAGACGACAAAGGCATCCAACATAATATTCGCCTTGACGAAATTGACGCCCGAAAAAGACAGCAGGTTTCTTTGATGCCTGCCGACCTCCACAAAGAATTAACAACCAATCAACTAATTGATTTAGTGGAATACTTGTCCACGCTCAAGCAGAAAAAAAACTGAGACGATCGCCTTAACCTTCGGTACTCTTTGCCGGCAACAGGCGAAAAAACCATTCTGGAGAACCGTGCCGCAATTGGTCGACGATCACGGCTACAATAATAATTCCACCGATAATTATATGGGTGTAAGTGTTAAGAATCGAAAGTTGTGCGCAACCGCTACGGATCGCCGTAATGATTAGAGCTCCCATGAGCGTTCCCAGTATCGAACCGCGGCCGCCACTGAGGCTTCCCCCTCCAAGGACGACTGCTGCAATAATTTCAAGTTCTTTACCCATCCCATCAGATGGATTGCCGTTCTTCACATTGGCGTAATACATCAATCCACCAAGAGCGACGAAAACTCCGGCAAGCGTATAAACCGCAATAATCGTGAAGGGAACATTGACGCCACATAGTCTTGCCGTCGACTCACTCGATCCAATTGCAAATACATTCCGGCCAAAAACTGTGTAACGCAACAATAACACAACAGCTAACGCCAGAACCAACGTAAGCAAAACGCTGTTGGGGACGTTGGGGAAAACCCCAAAATTTAAATATCGCTCTGAATTCGAACCGGTATAACAGAAATCACTCAGCCACCCCGGAATGTTTTTTTCGTCCGCATAAACCGTTGACTCTTTTGAAATAATCTGCCCGACTCCCAGAAAGATTGTCATCGTACCGAGGGTGACGATAAAGGGTACGACTTTGGTTAAACTGATCAAACTTCCGTTGACCAAACCGCAAAGACAACCGGTTAGCAAAGTCAAACCGACTGCCTGAAGCACCACCCAGACAAATCCGGGTTCACCCGAAGCAACCGCAGCATACTTGAATTGAGTCGCGAGGACGGTACCACACAACGTCAGGGCAGTCCCGGCCGACAAATCAATCCCGGCGGCAATGATAATCATGGTCATCCCCAACGCCGGCACGGCAATCAGTGCGGCCGAATTCATCATCACGCGAAAGTTTCTCGGGGAAAGGTAATTCCCAGAACTCCATCGCTGATCTGCGATCGCGAACAACATCAATATAAATGCGAGCGCGAAAATTGGCCCAAGCTGGGATTGAAAAATAGCCTTAAAAATTCTTCGAAAATTCATCTATGTTTCAGGCTCGCTCTATTTTTTGAAATCGCAAATGGAAACAATCAATTCTACACTCTAGGTCTGCGTTGATAATTTTCAACCAATCGCCACCTTCATGACTTCCTCTTCTGTCCAGTCCACAGCATCTCTAACGTCTCGCAATTCGCCTCTCGCCATTACGCCAATTCGATCGCAAACTGCCAATAACTCCGGCAGATACGAACTGACAAAAACAATGGTCTTACCCGTCGCTGCCATTTCGCCAAGCATTTGATAGACCTCCGCCTTGGTTCCAACGTCAATTCCCTTTGTCGGCTCATCCATCAAAAGAATGTCCGCCTGTTGGTGGAGAATTCTTGCGATTGCAACTTTTTGCTGGTTCCCGCCTGACAACTCTGATACCGCTTGATCGCTCGCGTTACATTTCACCTGTACTCGCTCAAGTAATTTTTCAGCCGCTCGTTTTCTGTGCTTTAGATTGAGCACACCGATGGTTGTATAGTCAGCTAGGCGACTGAGCGTGAGATTGTCAACGATCGAAAGATCCTGTGCTAATCCTTCGTTCTTTCGATCCTCTGAAATAAACCCAAAACCTGCTTTGATGCGTTCACCAATTGTAGGGCGTATGGGTTTTCCATTCACCGATACACTTCCCGCAGAAGAGTGATCCAAACCAAAAATCGTGCGAATCAACTCGGTCCTGCCAGCCCCGACCAACCCGGCAATCCCAAAAATCTCACCTCTTCGAAGTTCAATATTAATCTTCTTGGGATAGCGAAAACCAGTCAATTTCTGGACGCTTACCCATGGCTCGCCCGGACGGTGAGCGACGGTTGGAAATAGATTTTTAACGTCTCTCCCCACCATCAGCGAAACGATCGTGTCATCATCGGCATCTTCCATTCTTCCCTCGCCGACATTTTCACCATCGCGCAAGACTGCATAACGATCGGCCACTTCTCGAACCTCTTCGAGAAAATGGCTGATGTAAACCATTCCAATCTCTCGCTCTTTCAGCTCATTAATAATTGCAAATAGACGGGCTACATCTTTTTTCGGAAGTGAACTGGTCGGTTCATCAAACAGAATGATACGTGCCTCAGCCACCAACGCGCGGGCGATCTCAATCATTTGTTGGGTCGCAAGCGATTGCTCGCCCACGATTGCCGTCGGACTTAGTCCGCCAAGACCGACCGTTTCGAGCGCTTCGATCACTTTAGGGCGCTGGCGTTTTCGAATCAACAAACCGCCACCACTGCCGCGATAGCCAAGCAGCAGATTGTCCTCCACGCTTAACTCAGGGGCGAGATTTAATTCTTGATAAATCATCGCCACACCGGACTGCCTCGTATCCGAGGGCCCAGAAGGGCGGAACGGCTTGTCGTCGATAGACATTTGTCCTGAATCTGCACGATGAGCTCCACTCAATATTTTAAGGAGCGTACTCTTGCCTGCGCCATTTTCCCCAATCAATGCCAGTGCTTCACCAGAACGAACTTTTAGACCAACCCCTCGCAGTGCTTTCGTCGGTCCGAACGCTTTGCAAATTTCATTGACTTCCAGAATTGACTGACCTCTCATCGCGTCTCGCCCCCGCGTGAAACTGTTGCCGTGCAATCATCTCAAAGGTCAACCTAGCCAACCGCTTTCACTTATTCAAAGATCGCAGGCGTCAACAATTCTTGAATCTGTTGATCATCCATATTTTTAGGAGTTGCCACATACTCTCCCGTCGACGTGAATGGCTCCGCAGTCTTACCCTGAATGTGATCAACCAGAGTAAGAACACTTCGGTAACCCATTTCAACCGGATCTTGAAGGACAATTCCCGAACAAGAACCATTCTTCAACCCTTCAATCAGCGCATCGCTGGGATCAAATGCGATAAATTTTACTTTTCCATCGAGACCCGCATTCCTTAATGCTTCCAATGTGCCGTTCGCATTGGGTTCACATACTGCAAAAATCCCGGCGAGATCATCGCCGAATAACTGCAATAGTTGATCCACTTTTTCCTTGGAAGAAGTCGCATTATCTCCACCTCTCTGGTCGGATGAAACAACTTTAATTTTTGGAAATTCTTTTAGACCCTCTAAAAACCCATTCTCTCGCTGTTCCGTACTTTCACTACCAGCCAGATAACGAAGGAGAATTACGTTCCCCTTTTTGTTAATTGCTTTTGCCATTTCCGCCGCGGCCAATTGACCTCCTTTGAAATTGTCTGTCGCCACATAGCCAGCAATTTTTGGGCCGTCATCAAGGCCACTGTCGAAAATCACAACGGGAATATTTTCATCAATCGACTCCTCCACCGCGTCAACAAGTCCACCTTTTTGGTTGGGTGCTAACACAATCCCATCGACTCCCAGTGTGATCATATTCTTGACCACTTCAATCTGGCTACCGGTATCACTTTCGACCACCGGTCCGCGCCAGACAATTTCCACATTCCCCAGTTCCTTGGCAGCTTTCTCAGCACCAAAATGGACCGACTTCCAAAATTCGTGACTTGTCCCTTTGGGAATTACGGCTAACTTAAGCGGCTTGCCGTTATAAGACGCTGCCGGATTCTCGCTTGATCCACAACCAATGACAACCAAGAGAATTGCCGTGACAATCGATGAAAGCAAATTTCGTAACATGATAACGTCTTAAAAAGATGGAAAATGGAACACGGAAGATCCGACTTATTCTATCACTGAATTTATCCTTTCGAAAGCAAGATCTTTCGACTTAGCATTTCCGTGTATAATTTGAATTGTTGAAACATTCCAATTTTCACTCGCCCTCAAACAGAAAGTACTTTTCCTTGAAATCCCCCCGCATTGCCATCACGATGGGTGATCCCGCTGGCGTTGGACCAGAACTTTGCCTGCAGCTTTTATCGACAACGTCCGTACTCGAAGAATGTCACCCAGTCATTTTTGGCGACCTTTCCGCCATCCAAAAAATTGCCTCTCAAATGGGGATTAGCTTCCCCGATTGTGCAATTATTCAAGGTGGATTGATCGATCCGCCCACCGATGCTCCCTCCACTTTCGTTGATCTCGCCAATGAAGCGGGGATCGACTTAGTTGCAGGGGAAATCAGTGCCCAAACAGGAAGAACATCCTTTCAATTTATCGAATCTGCCATTGCATCGGCAATCTCAGGAAGCACTGACGCGGTCGTCACAGGCCCCATTCACAAAGAGGCATGGCGAATGGCGGGAATTGACTACCCGGGCCATACCGAGCTATTTGCCGACCGAGCAAAGTCCGACCGTTTCTGCATGATGATGACAGCCCCCACCTTCAGTTGCAGTCTCGTAACTACCCACGTTGGCTATCACGAAGTGCCACAACTATTGACGACCGATAGAATTCGCGAGGTAATTTCGCTTACCAACGAAGCGCTCACTCGCATCCTCGGTCGCAAGCCAAAACTAATCGCGTTGGGGCTAAATCCCCATGCGGGAGAGGGGGGATTGTTTGGATCTAACGAAGAGGAAAACATCATCCTTCCCGCGGTCACCAGCGCGGCCAACGAGGGCGTCGACATTGTCGGGCCCATCCCTCCAGACACCGCTTTCCTACCATGGAAACGCGAAGAAACGGATGGGTACATCTGCATGTATCACGACCAGGGGTTAATACCCTTCAAGGCCTTAAACTTTGACACGGGAGTCAATATTACACTTGGCCTTCCCCTGATTCGCACCAGCGTCGACCATGGCACCGCTCTCGATATTGCCTGGCAAGGAAAAGCTGATATTTCCAGTTTAATTTCAGCGGTAAAGCTAGCCGTGAAATTATCAATCTAAAAATACCAATAAATCGGAGTCCCCAACGAATAAATCACCATAAGACTTTTCAAACTACCTTCTCAACAATTTGCGAGTAAAGTGTTAACATGGTGACAACTGAATTTTTTAGTCCAACAACAATAATATTTAGGGAACCAATCATGGGTTCAGCGAACCATCCTGTTCGAAATGTATTAAAAGAGATTTTTGACAACTCTTCTATCAATGCCGAGCAAGTAAAGTACTTAGAGGATTTCGTTCGCCAAGATTGGGTGATTGATAAAACCGAAGCAGAACAATTACTGAGGGTGAATCATTCCCTCAACCAGAACGACGAGAGTTGTCCCGAATGGTCTGCCTTTTTCGTTACCTCAATTTCGCGCTTGATCATTTTCGATATGAATTCGCCCGGTGAGATCGATGAAGAAGAAGGGGATTGGATGGCCTCAATGCTTGACAAATATTCGATTGGCAACAAATCCGAAAAACAGTTGCTGCTCGAAGTAAAAAAACTAACTTCGAGTATTAAAGGAAAGCTTGGCGACCGAATTCAACCGAATTGACGACGGACGGTGTGGAGAGCAACAACAGAGTGGCTCCGTCGCATCCCGGTTCAATAGGCAACCGGCAAAATCAAACTGAATGGGGACGATAGAGCTTTGATTCAGTCGCCACACCTGACAACCCAACGTCCCAGGGTTGGACATGAATTGCGTCGAGCTTCTGCAATTCAAATGCGAACCCGATCATCGCAATGCCGCTGGCAAGAGTAGTATGTTCACTTCTCTGATTCAGAAACTCAAACGTTCGATCGTAGAATCCCCCGCCAACTCCGATGCGATTGCACACCGCATCGAATGCGACAAGCGGAGTAATGACCAGTTCAAGAGAAGTCGCAGGCACGATCGAGTTTTCATCACCGACGGGTTCTTTGATGCCAAACCGATTATTTTCTAACTTAACATCCGGAAACCACTCAACGAAAAGCAGAGGTTTGTTTTTCCCTTGCAGTAAGGGGACAAAAACTTGCTTCCCATCTTCAATCGCTTGATCCATGACAACCCTAGGATCAGCCTCGCCATCAAACGCAAGAAACCCAGCGATACGCTTCGACTCTCGATATTCAGGGGTCTCAAAAATATGAGCGGAAATTTGATCATTCCATCGCTTCCGAAGCGGAGTGGCTACGGATTTGCGTGCGGAACGCATTGCCTTCCGAAATTCCTTAAGGTTCGCTGGTGTCGCCATTTTTTAATCACTCGATTCGAGTCAGCATAAGAAGACGAAACTCAATCGATTCCTTACCAGGCATCTTCACTGTCCGCAACTCAATTCGACCGACTCCCTGATCTAACTCAATCACGCCCATGTCGAGTGCTTTAAAATCCTTGACCAATGATTCACCCCGAACAGATCGATCATTTTCAGCGCCTAGAGCAGGGGGGTCGTTTGCCTCGTTGACCACTTGGGTGACCTGATTCGCACCCATCGACAGCTGCAATTCAGCTCCAACATTTTCTTTGGCTAGGCAATAATAAACTTCCACGCGAAACTTTCCAGATCGCATAACTTCCACAGGCCACGAGATCGTATCGTCTCGATTCACCCAGTTGCCAAAATAAGAACAATTGGGAAATTTGTTGGATCGCTTAATCGCGCCGGTTACCTCTGCATCACGAGCGGGCAACTGGGTTGTTTTCATACTTGGATGCCCAACTGGAAACACTCGCTGCTCTTCCACTAACTCGGCCAGCACTGTCGACTTCCATTGGTCCACGGCCTCTTGCAACCTTTGTTTTATTTTTGGGCGATCATTAACAGGCGATTGCTGACCGGGATCATTCATTACGTTAAACAACACACCTTTGTTGTCGAGTCGAAACTGTTGCGTTCTCACACTCACCTTTCCCCGCCAAGCATTAAATAAGTACCGCGGTTTTCGCTTTACCTTCGCTCCCCGCAATTCCAAGTCAAATGAAATCCCATCCAGTGGATGATCTGGTTGATCATGAAGAGGAATTCCACAGAGTGAAGTTAACGTGGGCCATAAATCAATTGCACCGGTTACCAGATTCACTTGGTTACCTGCGGGGATAACTCCGGGCCAACGAACGAACAGCGGCGAGCGAACTCCCCCTTCATCCGTTGAACCCTTGCGTCCTTTTAAGCCGGCGTTGTAACGCGGCCCGTTGGGGCCGTTATCACAAAAGTAAAGAACGATGGTGTTATCAGCTAATTTTAGCTCGTCCAATTTTCCTAAAACTCGACCAACGTTGTAATCAATGTTTTCACACATCGCTAAAGCTGCCCGGGCATGATCAGTGCCTTTGCCTTTTTTGGCGTTAGCAGAACTCGGCATTTGAGTCAGCTGTTTCTCTTTGAATTTATCCCAATACTGATCGGGAACCTGCATCGGGGAATGGGGGGTATTGAAAGGAAGATAGATGAAAAATGGTTTCGTCTGATGGTTCTCAATAAACTCAATCGCGTGATCTGTAAAATCATCGATAATAAATCCTTTGCCTCGCACAATTTGCCCGTTGTGATCGAGGATTGGGTCAAAGTAATTTCCCCAATGACCACTGCAAAAACCGTAGTACTCGTCAAATCCACGAGAGTTGGGATGATAGGGAGCCTGCATTCCGTTGTGCCATTTTCCAAACGCTGCCGTCGCATACCCCGCTGCTTGGAACGCCTGTGCGATCGTCGATTCGTCGAGATCCAATCGTTCGCCACCGGCTCCCGTTGAAAAAACGCCCCCGCGTGGATGATATCGCCCCGTGAGAAATTCCGCCCGCGTAGGAGAGCAAACTGGACAGACAAAAAACTGCTCAACAAAAGCTCCGTCTCGCGCCAGTCCGTCAATATTGGGAGTCGCTAAATCCCGATTCCCCGTATAGCTGAAATCACCATAGCCCTGATCATCGGAAAGAAAAACAA
>CALKCK010000047.1 GCA_938083195.1 uncultured Pirellulaceae bacterium
GGCGTCCTCGGCTACTGACTGAAGGTCTTTTCTTCTATCGGCATCGAGTTGTTTGAGTTTGGGGATGGGAAGCTTTTTGGGTGACCGAGTAAGCGGACTTTTCCCAGAAATTGTTGATTCAATCATTAAAAGAGAGAGATACATACCAGCGACACTTGGATGTTCAGCATCCGCGTCATACATATTGAGATCCGGTAACCGCTTACGGGAAAGTCCCCAGGCAATTCCCACCGGTGCAACCTCTACTTTCAATTCTTGGCTTACCTTGAGATGAGCATTGGCAATCTCTTCCATGGAAATCCAATCAAGGCGTTCGTAATCCCAAGTCATGAATAAAATGGGACGGGCTCCCGTCTCCCTGACCAGATCAACAAATTTCTTTGAGTAAATCCGAAAGGACTCAACAGTAGTCTCTGGAATATCATCCTGAAGAATGACAATGTCGTATTTGCCATTCTTGATCTCTTCCACAGCAGATGTCTTTTTCCACATCACCTTTAATGACGCTCCTCCTCGAGTGACGGCTTTGGCTTGATACCCTAGAGGAGGCGACATCGATTTGGAAAGAACTTGCAGATGCCGGTCCAATCCACCCCTCCAGAATGTAAAACTATTGCCAATGAAAAGGATTTTTTTTACTTGAATCTGGTCAGGTTTTGAAGCCAATTTAGAATTGGTTTTTTGCGGCAGTGCCCCGGTTTTCGCCTGACCAAAGAGGAGTGTTGGACTTATCACGATCGCAATTAGAAATATGCCCAGTCGTAACCAAATCAAAGGTTTAAAATTTTGCAGAAACGGAAAGCAATTCATAAGGATTCTCCAACCGAAGCGAGTTCGAACTATTATTAACCATATCCGCGAGTGAACCAAGCAACACCAACCAATAATCTCCATCGGCATCAGTAAATAAAGTACGAAAGACATCAGCGACCGCGTCTTTTCTTTCGCCAGTCTTTGAGCGGCTACTAAGACAGGAACATTTTAATTTGTCTAACTTTAGCATCATCAAACTTTAGCGCCATGAAAACTACCAATTGCCGATTCAATCGCCTTGAGCCAAATGCCGACTTAAGCTTATCGATTTCTTTAAAACAGACGCGATACTCATTTCCAACTACCGCTGCATCCACCTAATCTTGTTTCGGACACTTATCAATTACCTGGCACCAACGACGCAAAACAAGAGTACACTAAGGATTCAGATTCGTTAAACCTCTAGATTCTTTCATGCGTAACCGCGATGGTCTTCTGTCTTTTTGATAAGTTGCCAACGATAGTTTCGTTAAATTACCTTGATTCGACCATTCCTTAGAATTATCAAGAAGACGGACAAAAACAAAAGCTGTTAAGGCAAAACCAAACCAGTGGACATGTGAAATTGTTTTTAAAGTGCTGGCAGGCTATGCTATATAGGTCTTGGAACCTGCGTCGTCACAACTGCCGTCATCGAACTATCGACTTGGACTGGCGAACCATATTTACAAATTTCCCATGCGAAACCCGTCAACTTCAAATCGCAGAGTCAACCACTTCGGAATACTACAGAATTTCATGCTGCAAAAACTCTTCGTGGTTCGCTTACATTTGATCTCATCAGCAGCATTGTATATTTGCGCTTTTGGTGTGTCCGGCAACTACAGTAATTTGCTTGCTTTCGACGGAAACCAACAGCTTGACGAACCGAAGTTAGTTTCCGACACCTTTGAAACCAACGCATCTTCGTTTTTGCATACTTACTGTATAGATTGTCATGGCCCGGATAACCAAGAGGCGGATCTGCGTTTTGATCAGATTGGACACGACTTATCCGACAGTAAAACAGCACAAATCTGGAGTGACATTTTTGCCCAGGTTCAGTTTGTCGAGATGCCCCCAAGTGACAGCGACCAGCCATCAGCTGAGCAGAGATCGCGATTCGTTAAATTGATTGAAGCCGAATTAGCGCGGTTTAACGCCGGTTTTGGTCTCAAAGAAAAAATGTTGCTACCGCAGTATGGAAACTATGTCGACCATAATTCATTGTTCGACGGCAGTATTGAGGAAATGCCGTTCACTCCAGCGCGGCTATGGCGGCAACGCCCTTTTATTTATGACGAGGTATGGGAAAAAGCATATGGTCGGGCGCCTTGGTACAGCGTCAAAATTGGCGGCACAGGAAACCACTTGATCGAACGCGGCCCTCATAAAGGCAAACTTTTAGCGCACCGTTATTTTGCCGATGCCAAGTACGCCAATCCATTTTTTGAATTTGTGCATCACGCGTCTGGTTTCACGGACTACGCAACAATCGTAGCGGACCAGTCATCCCTAGAGGCATTGATGCTCAACGCGGAAACGATGGCGGAAATAATGACGATGGGGCAGAAGGTTCGCGTTGTCACCCAGGTGAAAAACAAAGGAAGTCGTACCGGGAACAACGAGGCGATGTTTGTCGGTGGCGTCACAACTTCTGCCAACGAATATCGCGGACGCGTTCCCGTAATTTTTCGCCAGATAATGAACTCCGATGGTTCGGTTACGCTAAATGATTTTCGCGAAGCTCTGGATGTCGCATTTAACCTGTTTTTACGCCGCACCCCAGACGAACAAGAATATGACCATTACTGGGTTAATGTTTTTCAAAAGAACGCGACACTGGGTAATACAATGGCGTTGCAAGCCGTTTTGATGTACGTGACCCTATCGCCTGAATTTGTCTATCGAATGGAGTTGGGCCTGGGTGAAACAGATCCTCATGGACGACGTTTCCTCGCACCTCAAGAGTTGGTCCACGCAATCAACTACGCTCTTCAAAATAAGCCGGCTTTTGGAATCGATGATATTGAGACCATTGATGTTTACACCAAAAAGAGTGAAGCACCAATCCGAAAGACAATGTCTACTCCCAGACCGGCGTGGGCAGCGGGGCACAGTAGGTTGGTCGAGGAAATGCGGCAGGGAAAATTGAGCACGAGGGAGGATGTCGAACGAGTCGTCCGGCAGATGTTAGACGTAAAAAAATCGCAGCGTTCTATCAATCACAATCGGACTTATTTGACGACGGCGAATCCACGGGTGATTCAATTTTTTCGAGAGTTTTTTGGTTACTACAAAGCGGGGGAAGTTTTTAAAGACGTTGATAAATTCCCAAAACGCGACGGGTTTAAACATTTCAACTCAGGAACCGCCTCAAAACTTAGCTATGACACCGATAGTCTGATCCAGCACATTCTGGCCGAAGACAAAAATGTCCTTTACGAATTGCTGACCACAGACAAGGTCATTGTGAGCTATTGGAACGGCAAAAATTCGAAAGACCAGATCAAAAAAGCGAGAGGTGAACAAAAGTATGTGGAAACGCATCACCTTCAAGCGTACAACCTCGACCCTTTTGAGATGGCCTACGAAACTGGGGACAGTGGTAAGGTCTTGGCAGTTTCCCGCGATCAACGCTGTGGAATTCTGACCCAACCCAGTTGGCTGGTCGCCCACAGTGGAAATTTTGACAACGATCCAGTCCGGCGAGGCAAGTGGATTCGAGAGAAACTCCTAGCGGGCACCGTCTTGGATATCCCGGTGACAGTCGATGCGCAGATCCCGGAGGATGAGCATAAAACTTTGAGGGAACGATTCAGTGTCGTCAACGAAGCGGAGTGCTATCGCTGCCATCGAAAAATGAATCCACTCGGAATGCCGTTTGAATCATTTAATCACGTAGGTCGTTGGCGAGCCAATGAAAAAAATAAGCCCGTTGATGTTTCTGGCAGCATCCGTTTCACTGGTGAACCCTCAATCGAAGGTGACGTTCAAGGGGTACGGGAAATGATGGAAAAACTTGCGAGTTCCGATCGAGTCCGACAAAGCTTTATTCGGCACGTCTTTCGATTTTGGATGGGACGTAATGAAATGCTCAGTGATTCCAAGACTTTGATGGCGATGGACAAAACTTATGTTGAGAGTCAGGGAAGTTTTCGAGAACTTCTAGTCTGCCTCCTAACCTCCGACTCATTCTTGTATCGAAAATAACCAAATGAATAAAATCAATCGTAGATCATTGCTCAAAGGTGTCACGCTTGGTTCGGGAGCAATTGCGCTCTCACCATTCATCAAAAGCCTCTCTGCAGATGATCAACAACAAATCCCCAAGCGGTTTGTTTTTGTGGTCAAAAGCAGTGGGTTGCAAGGTGACTACCTTAATCCCGATGGATTGACTCATCGGGGTGAAACACTCGTCGATACGACTCTTGAGGGACGCAAGCTATCGGACAGCATGAAGTCGCTTGAATCATTCAAAGACAAGTTAACCATCATACAAGGCCTCAGTGGGAAGATGACTAACTCGGGGCATAGTTCATTCTATGGTGCCCTGGGGGGTTACAAAGCCTCTGCCCATGCTCCTCCCTTATTTGCCACCATCGATGGCCATCTCTCAGAAAAATTCCCAGCCGTATTCAATCACCTCGGATTCAAAATGGGGGAGGGGAGTCAGGGGACAACTTTCCCTGGAATTTCGGCGAAGGGAAAAGGGAAGCAACTTCCATTTCAGCAAAACCCATTAAGCGCATTCGAGAATGTGTTTGGAAGTATCCTTGAAGGGGGTGACCTAAAGAAAAAGTACACGCGAACCGGAAACGTATTAGACGCAATGTCTGAAGACATAAAAAAACTTCAGCAAAACCTGCCCTCAGGCGAACGAGAAAAACTAGGGTACTATCTCGATGGATTCGAGGCACTTAGAGACCGCCGGATCAAGCTGGTTTCGATGCAAAAGGTGTTAAAAGAAAACGCACCTGAGCTCAACGAAAAATACACATCGTCGGTGAAAACCCATCATCTTGAAGCCCACTTCGATATGGCCTCGGCTGCGTTAATCACTGGCCTAACAAATGTTGTGACCGTCCATGCGGACGATTTAAGCTGTGTCTACTCAGGAATTGGCGTTGGGAATAACGTCCATGCGATTGGACATGGCGCTGGTTATGCGACGCTCTCCTCGCAAGATTGCCGTAACGCGATTCGAACGTTTCATATTGAACTGATCGCGTCGATGGCGGCCAAACTAGACAAAGTTCCGGAAGGTAACGGCACGATGCTGGATAATACGATCATCGTTTACACCAGTGACAACGCAGCCAATCACCATTCCTTTGGGTTGGACTGGCCGATGATAGTCCTGGGGAATGCGGGAGGCGCACTCAAATCAAATGGACGTTACTTGGCTTACCCGCGTTATGGTACTCCCAATCATAATCATACCATTTGCAACTGGTTCACCACCCTTTGTCACGTGGCCGGAGTTCCACAAGACTTTTTCGGTCAACCGGACATGGCTCTTGGTAAACCAGAAAACCAGCACGGCCCACTAACCGAGTTGATCGCATGAGGCAGACTTACATACACTTGCAAATTTTCACGCTTCGAAATTTCTGTATTCTTGTTTTTTATTTCGTAATTGCTGCCATCGCCGGCAGTATTGCCTTGGGGGCACAACCATCTGACGACGAGACTTTAAGTGAAAATGGAGTCCGGCTGCTTCTGCAGACTCAAGGGGCAGATCTTACCGATCAGGATCTGAAAACGATCTGTACGAATGGCAATGTTCGCGAGCTAGACTTGTCCGGTTGTATTCGTTTGACCAATGCTGGATTTGCCTCCATATCTAAACTCACAAAGTTGGAGTCATTGAACTTATCGGGTTGCCATCGGATCAGCAATGTGGTGTTTGCGGAGGTTGCAAAAATCCAGAACCTACGCCGTCTGGATATAAGCTCGACCAAATTCAACATCTCCGAAGTTACCGAATATCTTAGAGCAATGCCAAGCCTGGAACGGCTCGAAATAAGAGGCGGAACAAGCGAAAAGACTCTGGGGCTGGGCAAGCTGACTGAACTGAAATATTTGGATATTTCTGGCGGTAAAATCACGGATGCTGACCTAGCAGCCCTCGCTCCGCTAACCAAACTTAAATACCTCAATGCGAATGGTAGTCGCAACTACCATTCCAATGGAGGCCTTACCAACGATGGATTAAAGCATTTGGAGGGAATGACATCTCTCGAATTTCTCGGATTGTTCGGCCATCACAAACTCAAAGCAAATGGCTACAACCCACTTTTTAGAAAGTTAATTCGTCTGCAGAAACTGGAAATGGGTTTTAATTGGCCACTCAAGGGAAAAGATATTGAGATTCCAACTTCCGTCGTGAATCTAGACCTAATGGAATCGTTTCAACTACAAGACGACGCGGTTATTAATCTCAAGAATAAACGTGGTTTGCGGAATCTGAATTTGTTTTACTGTTTAGAACTAACGGACAAGAGTCTTGACTCATTACGAGATCTGCCTCAATTGGAGTCTTTAAACTTAGGTTGCATTAAAGGATTGACCAATGCGGGACTCAAGAGCCTTGAAGGAAACACGGGGCTAACCTATTTAAACCTTGGTGATAATGATAATTTTTCAGACGTTGGGCTCGCAAGTCTCGAGAAAATGGTTGCTCTGAAAGAATTGAATTTATGGAGCTTGCCTAATTTGAAAGGGCAAGGACTGCGGGTTTTAGACTCGATGAATTTACTGCAAACGCTTAATTTAGCGGATTGTTCGAATCTGACCGACGAAGGGGTCTGGCATGTTAGTCGCAACACGAATTTGGTGAATCTTTATCTAGACAACTGTACCCAAATTTCCGACGAAGGCGTCAGTGGTATCGCTGAACTTTCAAATTTACAAGAATTAACACTCCACGGATGTCTCGGGATTACCGACAAATCACTCGCCAGCCTGAGGAACCTTCGGACGCTCGAATACCTCGTGCTTTCCCAATGCCCGGGACTGTCATCGCAAGGGATTAACCAATTGGAAAAAGCGTTACCCGATTGCGAAATTGTGAGGGATTAACGTTTCTCGCAAAAATTTCTGCATACTTCTGAACGTGCCAACTCGCGGCAGGTGATGTGCCCCAACCCAGCAGCTATTCCTTGAATCTTTATTCTGTTTTGGCCATACTCTTGCCGCCCTCTACGCAACTGTGCGGGCAGCAGACTACAAGATAGCCATCGATACTTCGATTTCATGCAAGATAAACTGCGACGCGATTCAACAACATTCGATTTGTATTCCACGCCTAAGATGGAACAAAATTAGGCGACCCACTCGGGGCATTAAACGCAAAGCACATCCAGTTAATTGACAATCACTCAATTCATGGTCAGGTTAGAAGCTAATTGGGAATCTAAATATTTACAGTTATGATTCTGATGCATTACGAATATGTATACAATTAAAACCATTTCAACGATCGCCTAAGCAGCGACTGGTTGAACTTAAGTGAACCAACTGCGATTTTAGAATGGACACACTCGCGGATCGTTTTAATGGCAAATGGGAAAGTGCATGACTGGTTTCCAAATGAAAAACAGATTCATTAGTGGGACTTCGTTGTTGTTCCTTCTGCTACTTTTAGCTTTCACCACCACGCTTCGGGCTGATTGGCCAGAGCATCGCGGTAATCTTCAAAGAACCGGATATCGCGAACAACCTCTTGTTTCAAAACATTGGGTTCCGTTTTGGAGGCTAGACAGTCTGAGTCCTCCGAGACCCGCATGGCCCGCACCGGCGCGAGGTAGCTTGTGGCAAAAGCTCGACAAGATTGATGCTCGAGTCACAGACGACATTGCCGACGTCCCGCTTATCGTCCAAGATCTGGAGGGAAAGTCTCACGTTTTAATCACCTCCTCGGCCAACGACCGCTTGGTATCGGTCGACCCGTCAACTGGAAAGATTCGATGGCAATACGTCACCGAGGCCCCCATTCGATATGCTCCCTCGGTGTCGGCAGGCGTCGCGTATCTTGGCTCGGACGATGGCCTTGTACGGGCGATTAAGATCTCAAACGGTACTCAACTATGGCAAACACGGATCGGACCGGCGATGCCGTCGATCATTGGGAACGATCGCCTGATCAGCCCACATCCAATTCGGACATCGGTGTTGTTTGAAAACGGTCGAGTGTTTGCAACCGCTGGACTCTTTCCAAGTCAGGGGGTGTACTCCGTTGCGTTACACAAAACCACCGGTGAAGTCATCTGGCGACGCAAGATCACGCAATCTCCTCAAGGCTATCTGTTGTCTGATGCTAAAAAGGTCTTTGTACCAACAGGCCGAACACAGCCATTTGCCATCAAAAAAACGGATGGAAGCTTTCTCTTTGACTTACCCTCACCAGGTGGAAGCTTTTGTATGTTGACGCCCGATGCTTTTTTCGCTGGCCCCGGCAATAGCTCGACAATTCAGGGCAAAGCGAAACAACCCGACGCAAAGATGCTCTCTTTTCTTGGGAAACAATTCGCCGCTGGTAATGGAAACATTTGGACTACCAACGGAACCAAATTGGTTAGTCACAACATGGAAGCCGTTTTACAGGGCAAAGAATCCCTTGCCTGGTCTGTCGATTGTAAATTGGACCAATCGATAATCGTCTCGGGACAAATAGACAACCTCACTCTGTTTGTAGCAGGCGGTTCTCAAATCAGGCTGTTCGATGCGCGAACAGGCCAAACTCGTGGAACCTTGTCGCTCGATGATCCGGCTGCGGAAATTAAATATCTTGCCGTAAGCCGACTGCCCGATACCAACCAAGAGGTGCTGATCGCTTCCACGAAATCGGGAAACATCTTTGCCTGGCAAGGCGCAGAATCGAACCAAACGGCCGTCTGGCCCGCTCCAGTTTTGCCGAATGAAAATCTGGCTTCCACAAAACAGGCTCCGCAAATCCGAGTGAAGGATATCCGGCAAGCGCTCAAATCTCCCCGAGGATGGGCGCTTGTGCTCGGAGACAGTAACGGTCAACTCGTCGATTCGCTACTGCAACAGACCGAGCAGCGAATCGTTTCGCTGGTAACCGATCGAAAAGAGGTTCAACGTTTACAAAACGAATTTCAAAAGAAAGGTCAGTACGGCCATCGGGTCACAATTTGGCACCACGACAACGCAGCCCCCCTCCCGTTTTCAAAAGGGTTGTTCAACGTCGTACTCGAAGCAAAACCAACAGGCCGATTGACGGCTGATCTACTCAAATATGCGGCCGCCGAATCAGGCTTCCTGTGGCGGGCTGGTCAAAAATCCCCCATTCAGGCTCCTCGCTTAAACGGCGCGGGAGTCTGGCGTCATCAATACGCTAATCCGGCAAACAGTGCCTCTACCAAAGACCAAATCGTCGGATCCGCGACCGAGTTCCGCCTGCTCTGGTTCGGCGGCGTTGGGCCAAGTCGCATGCCCGATCGGCACCTCAGAGGTCCAGCTCCCCTGACTGCAGGCGGCGCGGCCATCATGCAGGGAGATGGCGTTATCATTGGAATTGATCCTGCCAATGGAACAGAGCGATGGCAACTCAAAATGCCCGAATCGGCGATGCGCTACGTGACTCCCTTTGATTCGGGATATGCCTGCTTAACCCTTGATGGAAATCGCCTGATGGTTGCCGCGCATCGGGAACTTTGGCAGGTGGATGCCTACTCTGGGGAAATCATCAGCGCAACTCAGGTCGATAATGATGATTCATGCTGGGGATATGTTGCCGAGACAGAGGGCTATCTGTACGCCTCGGTCATGAAATCGTCGGCCCCACGCACTGCGATTGATAAAAAGACACGATTTACCTATGTCGATTCTGATTATCGTTCCGAACGACCATTGGTGACCAGTCGTGAATTGCGAAAAATAAAACCAGATGGCTCGCTTCGATGGGGCCACGCAGCTAGGGGCGTGATTCTAAATGGAACCATTTCACTTAATGAGCAGCAGGTTGTATTCGTCGAGGCGAGATCTAAAAAATGTCTCGAGCATGAAACCGATCGGATTCCAATCGCGACATTGATGGAAGATGCTTACCTGGTTCGGTTGTCACCTCAGACGGGAGAAATCACGTGGGAGGTTCCGCTGAAATGGGAGGGCGCACAGAATGTTCTTTATTCACAAATGGCGAATGACAAGATTGTGCTAACTACCTCCAAAAGCATAAATGATAAAGCGCATTACATGATTCGCGTGATGAGCGCTAAAGATGGATCGTTGATTTGGGAGGCCGATCATGAACACGTCAAAAACGGTCTGTTTCATGGAGAACAGGTTCATCACCCGGTTGTTTTGAATCGTCCCGATGGACAAGTCTTACTGGTAGCCGAGCCTTACCTTTATGATCTCGACACGGGGGAACACAGGGTGCCGACCGGCGCAGGGACTGGTTGGGCACTAAACCGACCGGGCCACAGTTGCGGGACATTATCGGGAGCAGGCAATTCTCTCTTTTTTCGAGCGAGTAACCCCACCGTTTTGAATCTGGCAACCGCTAAATTCACCGCTCTGGCGCCCACCCGAGCGGGCTGTTGGATCAACATGATTCCCGCCGGTGGTCGGCTTCTCATCCCAGAGGGGAGTGCCAGTTGTGTCTGTCAGTATTCCCTACAAACTTCCATGGCATTTGCACCTATTCACCCCGAATCGACGGATCCGGGGATACCTACCTTGCCAGATATTATTCCCGCGTTGAATGTTCCTGAGGTTAGGGCGCTGTATCGCTGGGACCTCGACTCAAAGAGGGCAACAGCCCAGTCCATTCAGCCTGACGCCGGTAATGTTTCACTAGAGGCAGCGGAACCCCTCAAGTTTTCTGCCACCGGCATTGTGTTCGATGGGACGCAATGGCTAGCCAGCAACCTAGTCCATCCCAAGTTGCCGTCTATGCCTGAAACGATCACGTTAGAGGCGAGCGTTTCCGTTGGCACGTGCCCCGAGTGGACTGGGATCGTCGGTGCCGTGCAAGATAACGGTAATTACGAGCGGGGCTGTATGCTCGGAATTCACAACAACAAGTTCTTTTTTTCGTTGGCCTCCACTCAAAATCTGAAATTGACCTATCTGATGGCGCCGACGGTTCTTGAGAAAGGGAAGCCCACACATCTTGTCGGTACCTACGACGGACGGACCATGCGTTTGTACGTCAACGGAGTGGAGGTTGCCCAAAGTCGTGAACAACAGGGAGCTTTGCGGGTCGATGAAAGAAGCTGGCTAACGATAGGTGCTTACAAGGACAATGACGAGTTGTATCCATTTCAAGGCGAAATTAAATCGGTCACAATTTATGAGGGTGTTTTGCAGCCAGAACCGAAGAAACCTTCAAAAGATTCCCCTTAAAAGTAAGAACAATGCGAATCCGAAAATAATAATTGATTGATTGATTGATTTAAACAGCGAATAAAGGCGTTCCCAATAAATAATTCAATACTGAATAATCGTAGTTAGTGATTTCCGTTTGGCAGTGAACCCAAACTCCTGTCCAACCGAAATTCACCCGTCACTCAAACTGAACGAATTACGTCGGCCGATGTCCTGCGTGGTTTCGCGTTGCTGGGAATCCTGATGGTCAACATTCAGTCATTTGGACTGATTGACGCAAAATACATGAACCCCACTGCGATGGGCGGATTGCAAGGAACGTCTTATTGGTCTTGGTGGACCACCTACGTGTTTTTTGATTCTAAGCTCATGGCGATTTTCTCATTGCTATTCGGTGCCAGCACCGTTTTGATGTGGGAGCGGAACAGCCAAGCAGGTCGAAAATCAACGTGGTTGCACTACCGGCGAATGTTCTGATTATTGCTATTTGGTTTGACCCATGCACATATACTTTGGCACGGAGACATTCTTTTTCTCTATAGCCTTTGTGGAATGACTGTTTACTGGTTATGTGGACTAAGGCCGCGTTGGTTGATAACGCTCGGACTCTCCTTTGTCGCAGTCGCATCCGCAATCTCATTATTAAACGGCTTGTCACTCCGTATTGGGACGAACCGCAGATGACCGAAATGATAGCGACTTGGAGTCCGACATTGAATCAAGTGGAGAAAAATCTGGCGATCTATCGAGGTAGTTGGCTTGAGCAGTTTACGCACCGCAGTCTCAACGCGCTGTTCATGGAAACGTTCTTGCTAATCATATGGGGATTTTGGCGAGCCGGTCGTTTGATGCTGATTGGGATGGGGTTATTTAAATTTGGCATTTTTAACCCTGAAAAATCCAACCGTTTTTATTTGATTGGAGCTATGCTCGGATTGCTGCTCGGCTTGGGGATCATTATTACAGGAATAGGAAAGTTAGAGACTGCGAGCTGGAGTTTTGAATATTCATTCTTTTTTGGTACCCAGTTTAATTATTGGGGCAGTCTGTTTATCTGCTACGCATACGTCTACATCGTCATGCTGTGTTGCCGAAACGGCTGATTGAAGTGGTTGCAGAAGTCGCTGGCGGCGATTGGTCAGATGGCTTTGACAAATTATCTACTGCAAACCATTGTCTGCACGACGTTGTTCTACGGCCACGGTTTCGGCTGGTATGGTCATCTGAGTCGCAGCCAGTTAGTCGGAGTCGTCTTGGTCTTCTGGATTTCCCAAATGATCGGATCCCCCTTGTGGTTGAAGAAATTCCGTTTCGGTCCGTTCGAATGGTTGTGGCGTTCGCTTAGCTATTGGCGATTACAGCCGATTTTAAAAGATTGACATAAAAGAGGGGCTCCATCTTAAAGGTCACTCAAGGGTAACAGTAATTTCCGCAGAAAAAATGGACTCAGGATCAAATCGTTCAGATAATGATTGGTAGATTCCACCAATAGTTCGCTGAGCCCTTTGCGTTAGTTCCTTGCCCGATGGGAGAACCACCGTAATGGGTTGATCAAGATCAACAAAGCTATCATTCATTCGAATGGTCAAAGATTTTACTTTGTCTGCTTTGTCGATTTTGAATCGGGCGGCACCTCCGGGAGAGTCGCCAACGGTTTTGGATCCTTTTTTCCCCGTCATCGAAACAGAAACCTGGCTACCGCCGACCCTGTTTTCTTCATCAACTGCCAACCAGTAAAACCTGGGATGTGTCCGGCCTGATTGAAACCAGACAATTTTCTCTGGCAGAGGATCACGGCTAAATTTGGACATCCAAGGCACAGCGACTCGATCATCCCGATTCATCCAGTGCCCATGTTTTTCATGGATAGTCACTTCGTGCCGATAGCCTTCGGGATCATTTTTCTGTAGATCGGAAAGCTTTTGTTTCCATTGGCGGGCGATTCCATTGCGATTGTAAGCCTTGTCTAATCCCCCCATATGCAAAGTAAAGCCAATGTTTCTTAATCCAAGCGGGGAGGCATTGTTAGGGTGGCCTGCCATCATGGCTGCCGCGGCAAGTTGATCCGCCATCCGAGGAGCAAGCTGATACACTCCATCCCCGCCAGCGGAATAACCCATGATGTAAATTTGATTAGGATCGACGTCCTCAAAAAGAATGGCATCCTCGATGATCCTTGTAAAAAAATCATCAATATGGCCTTGGTGCCAAAGGTTCCAGGTATTTGTAGGAGCTCGGGGCGCTAAGTAGACTCCTTCTTTGGGCTCGTAAAGGCCAATTTGGTTTCTCCATTGTTGGTCGTTGACGCGCGCCGCCGTCCCACCACCACCATGCATGGAGATAAATAGCCGACGGCCTGTTTTCGGTTTCTTTCCAAAAACGCGGTAGTCAAACTTCATTTCAAGTTTATCCAGCCGGATAACTTTATCCGCCCATTCCTTTTTTCGTTGGCTTGACAGTTGTTTCCGAAAGTCACTCAGCAGGATGGCCGACGCCTGTTTTGCTTGAGCCTTATTCAATGACGCCTTAGCAAATCCCTGATCGGCCAGCGGGGGTCGAGTGGACGCTGATTGTCTAGCCCAGGAGGTTAGCTCTTTGATGACGTCGGCAGCTGGCGAGTCGGGCAAAGCGTAACCACTACAGGTGCCGGTTAGCAATGCGGAACAAATCGTGATGGTGATCAGGAGTGTGCGAATCATGGAACTTGTGGGTAGATTGTGACGGACTTAATTTTATTTAGCATAAGGCAAATCCACCATGAATCCCATTGCCAATGCGAGGGAAAACCCGCAAAAAATCACAACGCGAGACATGGTAACTACATTTATCTTTTTGTTGGACGTATCATTCGACGGTGCTCCCGCCTGATCGCGGCCAAACCTGACCCACGGTGCCAGAGCGAAGGTCAACGCAACACTAAGTAGCTTTCCTTCAGAGTTTCCACTGCGCAATGAAAGTTCCACTCGCGAATAGGGACTCGAGAGATAAGCCTGATAGCCGTTAGACTTGTGTCCGTGGTTGGTGAAGAAATCGACGCGTGAAGCCCCTTCCTTCAAAGGGATAATTGCGGTCCATGCGTTGGTTTTTGCATCCCACTGCATATCTGCCCATTGGTCTTCGGGAATTCGCTCGTGAAGGAAGGGCGCGGAGCCCGCGGGCGCTCGGTCATACATCCACCAAATGCGTCCATTTATCGGTTGAGGTCCTTCATCAAAACTCACACGAACACTTAGCTTATCCTCGTCGACCTGATGGCTCGACGTCGGAGGGCTCAGCAAAGGTTCGCCACCAAAGAAATGATGCCAGAGGAAGGCGTCTCTGTTCTGTTCGTCCTTTGCCGCTGCGGCATGCGGCGTATGATAGTGCCCGCCACTGGGTTGATAATAGACAGGAACCTGAGGATGGTTTTGCCCGCCCCAAAGAATATCATAGGCGACATAGTCATGGGTTCCCGGCTGGAACAGAATATCGACGCCCCGTTCCATTAGCCGATCCCAATTTTCCGCGACGCACAAGCTAGACCATAAACGATCCGCAAAGGTTTGCATTTCATCCACAGATCTTCCCGCTCTCATATCCTTGCTACTCTTAGAACCCACCATAACTCGCTGATAAATTTTCGCGCGTTCCTGATCTAGATCGTTATCGCCGGCCTTGACGGATTCAAAGAAAGCTTTGTTTGCCGCGTCCACTTTGGCCATTACTTCCTTGTCGGCTCTTCGAGTCGGCGAATAGTAAGCAAACGCAATGTTGGAGCAGGTCGCGGTAAAACGCTCGTCATGTATCAAGGCGACCGCAGGCGATATGCCATTCTTGGAGCTACCCGAACCGGCAACTTTGCCTTTTTCAAAATGGTCGGACTCCGCATAAGCCGCGGTGGTCGCTCGCATTAAGGTCATCGACCAAATCCAGAGAGTCGTGTATCGCGGATTCAGGTCTTGCATAAACACTCGTTTCATTTTTTGTTCCAGCCCCTGTTTGCCAGGTATCTGTCTAAACGCCTTGACATGCGTTTTCACGATGCCAACCCCGCCCGCCAACAATTTTGACTGAAAGTCGGTTGGTCGCGTGTCTTGCATTAGCGTTTCGTATGCATTTGCCCCGGTAATACTAAAACCTTTTGCTTTGCCTTCGAGCGGCACAATCAGCCGGACGGGTATCCGATAATCTTGTCCCGGCCACCATTCGGCGACATTGATCTCGATCAGCTTCTGCCGCGTTGCGCCTACGGAATGCCAGTCCTGTAGAACCTTGGTATCAAGCGTAGTTTCGTCAAGAATTTCTTTGGTATTAAATATCGAGCCACTCGAAGCAATCGAGGAAGGCTTCGCCAAGTCCTCTGCTTCCGGTTTAGGTTTGAACATTGGGTTGGCTGGTTGCGGCTTCGCTCTTTTGGCAACCATCCGCAACAAAGACTGCTTTTCCGAATCGGATAGAACACCGTCTCCATCTCTGTCAATTTGGGGACGTCGCTTCAACGCCTGTCGCCATAACACTGCCTCTTCCGCATCAGAGATTACCCCATCGCCGTTAGTGTCCACTTGCGGAAAGAGCTCTAGGATTTTTATTTTTATGGCATCGTCTGCATGCAGGGACGAAAACGTTGAGATTGAGACGAGCGTCAAGCAGATCAAAAACATTTTCGACATCAGTTGAACCTTGAACTTAGTGGGATAGGCTAACGTATTGGGGCATTTAGTTGGGTGTTGTCGTTTCCTGCCGGCCATCTAAAAAGTATCGGCGCTCGGAACCGGCCCTACGAATAATTTAAGCTACTTCGTAAATTTGTCCACGAAGAACTCAATCTGCGATGCGTATTTGGTTTTCGCGCCGAGGTACTTCAAATGTGCTTCCAGTTTGAGCGCGTCTGTTTTCTCTTTGAGCGCGATTCCAAGGTTGACGTG
>CALKCK010000048.1 GCA_938083195.1 uncultured Pirellulaceae bacterium
ATGATAAAAAATGGAAAAGGAAGCACAAACCGAAGCGCAACCGGAAATCGACCTAATCTAGAGAAACTGTTCCAGCGGCGCGATCAAAATCAAGACGGTTTCGTTACGCTCGAAGAATTTATCGGTGATCCAGAAACTCGAAATGTTACTGCGTTAACCAGAGTGTTTAACAAGCGAGATGTTAACCGGGACGGACGGCTCACACTTGAAGAAATGCAAGTCAAGCTGGATTAATGATTGGCAGGTTTCGAGTTGACTTGATTTGCTGCGAGTACAATAAACAAGTGGATCGTAAGTAGTTTTTGTCTCTGCGAATTAGTGCAGATTTGCCCCCCCTCGTTGGCAGGGGTGAGTGAAGCTTGCACCCTGAAGATGGAATCGTTGATCAGCTTTGTTATGATCAGGCACCCAGTTTGGTGCGGCTTCGTTAAAAACATCGCAAGTCTCTATCGCCCCCTTGAGAAATTCCCATGTTCCAAAAATCTTTTTTCTATTTGGTTTTACTAACGATCGGATTGATGAAATTCGGTCCCTTGATTGCCCAAGAAGAGAGCAAGTCAACCGGCGGGATGGTTGCCAACCCGGTCGTCGGTACTTGGGATTTGTCTGTGCGGTGGGGCAAGGGTGGTGACGAAAAATTGGGTCGCCACATCTTGACGATTAAGCCAGATTTGAGCGGAGAGATTAAAGACGTCGAGGAGGGGTGGGCCAATCCAATTCGTAACTTAAAAGCAACCAATCAGGATGTGGCATTTGATTTTTACTATGGAGATAAAGAGGAATACCTGATCGAGTTTGAAGGGAAAGTTAAAAAGAATGCTCAAGGAAAAAAGCTGGAAGGGAGCTTGTCAATTTTTGGTACTAAGGGAGCGGTGACAGGAAAACCATTCGACGCCTCAGAAATTAGATCCATTGAATCGAAGGGGTCGATATTAGACGCCTACCAAGCACGAAATTTTACAAGTTCAGAGGGCGATAAAATAAACTATCGACTGTTTGTGCCAACCAATTACGACGCAGAGAAAGAGTATCCCCTGATTCTTTTTCATCATGGCGGTGGTGGAGCTGGAAATGACAATCGCAGTCAACTGGAGGGCGCCTGTGTCGGTGAATGGATCCGCCCTAAAATTCAAAGTGACTATCCATGTTTCATTGTTGCCCCTCAATTCCCCGGGAAAGAAGAGTTTGCCAAGAAAGAGCGTGGTTTGAAGGGTGGAGAAAGGGTGGATGGAATGAAACTCCAGACCCGCACCATTCACGAGATGTTGGATAGTCTCGAAAAAGAATTTTCAATCGATAAAAATCGAGAGTACGTGACGGGGCTTTCTTTCGGTGGTGATTGTACCTGGTTGTCGCTGTTTGAACGTCCAAAACGTTTTGCTGCCGCCGTGCCAATCTGCGGTGGCTATTCGCTCAATCCCTCTGAGTCAAAGAAAATCAACGAACTGGCTGGATTGCCGATTTGGGTTTTCCATGGCGATGCAGATAAGGTGGTACCAGTGCGAGCGTCCCGGGAAGTGGTGAAGGTCTTGACGGATGCGAGAGGAAAGCCAAGGTATACGGAATATCCACAAGTGGGACATTATTGCTGGGATCGAGCCTACCGGGATCCTCAGTTAATCTCATGGCTATTCGCTCAATCGAAAATGAAATAGCAACAGACAGATTAATTGTCTCTTTAGAGATCGCCCCAAAAAGTGGCGGTTGGAAATTTCCCGGTAGCGAGACAATTTAAGCTTTGGCAGCGGAGTTTTTAAATTTATTTTTTTCGCCAAGATTTGTGTCTGGCGTGCGAACAAGGAACGCGAACTTCTTCCTAAAACAGAAAATGCAATATGATTAGAAATGCGACGTTTGCGTTCTTTTTAGCTGTCTGGGCGGTTAACTCTTACGGCGTCTATCGAATGGTTCACGGCTGAGGAACTGCCACTTGAAAGGAAACTTACAACTGGATCAGTTCGGTCCTTGTGTTTGACACTCTTCCACTTCTCGCCCTTGCAGCCGGAGTTCTCGGCTTTGTTGGCTTAGATAAAGAACGCTTAAAATTTCGATTCATTAGCGCGGCGATGGTTGGCGCGACGATCGTGATCGGAATCATATTTGGATGGAAAATTTTTATGGAACCAATTATTGAATTGATAAATAAACAACCTTAACTTTGCGATTTGATGACTAGTTAATTGGTCGTTTTTCCAAAGTTTGCGGTTGCATCAAAAGTTTGGTCAAATCGAAATCGATTCGTAGAGTGACCGGGAATTGAAGACTTGATGCTTAACAAAGTTTTGTTTCGTCAACCAGCTTACTTCAATTGTTGAAAGATGCGCCTGAGTTTTGACTCCGGTGGTTTCCGAGAATTTAACTAGGGAGTTTATTGTGGATCTATATGACCTTTTCTTTCCTGAGCAAGCGCAAGCGACTCATCTGCGAAAGATTGCGCAGAGCCTTTCGCCCCGGCCACTCAAATTCCCAATGTCGTCGCCGGAGCCATCCTCTGACCTCTCTTTGCGGCAAGATCTCAATTTTCTTACGCTGGTCCTAACGGCGATTTTAAAGCGGTTGGATGAAACAAAAACTCTAAGCGTCGGCGATGTGAAAGATTTGCTTAACGAAGTGGATAGTATGGATGGTGTCACAGACTGCGGTCTGCCTCCCAATATGTTGCGAGGGCTGCTTGGTGCTGTGGATGTAAACGCCAATGCTTCAGACGCGGGTGTTGCAGGCTCTGGAGGGGATCGCAGCGAATTTCAAATCGAGACAACGCCTCGTTATCGCACGTAGACTCTCAGGAGGTCGAAACGGTAAAGCGAAATGGTGGGCGACTGTTTTTTTAAACACGGTGAGGCGAGTCGGCGTCGATACTGGAGTTGCATTTGAATGATCTTTTCAGACTGTTTGACTGAATCGCAGACGAGGGTGCGGAGATGCCATGCTTGTGAGTTCCTTTTATTTCAGCGGAATTAGAATTTCAGCGGAATTAAAACTGCCTCGACTCAGCGCGGCTCTGTTGTGATATTTGGGTTAAGATTTTGGTGAAAACGGGTTAAACACGTCGTCAACATGAGTTTGGGAACAGACTTCTGAAGCACTGTGTTGTTCCTATTTTAAAAAGAAAAAGCCGTTTCCATGTTATTTGGCGTTTGGTTTTCCTTCGCCCGTTTGGGCGGCTCTCTACCCAAGGGGTTCCGAGCGACTAAATTTACCGCTAGTCGAACTGAAACACGCTGAATACACTGTTAATTCTCAACAGGGTTAACGGGGTAACGATTACAAACTGTCGGGTGCCAAGTATCAAGGTAAGCTTTCGATCAAAAATCGCCGAAGTCCACCCCTACGGCAACCCTCACCAATTTGCGTCCCAGAAAACTTCTGAGGACGCGCCCCTTCATCAACTAAAAGTTAAATGACGACTAAAATTAGCGAACTTGTTAAATGCGGCACCAACTCCGCTGCGTTAGTGACCCAGACTCCGATTCTTGATGAGGGCGATGTCGAATCAAAACGCCAGGAGATCCTAGAATATTTTCACGATACTTTCACGCTGTATGAGAGTATCTTTGAGTGCCTCGCCGACGACGACGCTTTTTACGCCAGAGCCAATCCATTACGCCATCCATTAATTTTTTACTATGGACACACGGCTGTATTTTTTATCAACAAGCTCAATGTGGCGAACTTGATTGACCAGCGAATCGATCCGCAGATTGAGTCGACGCTTGCAGTCGGGGTCGATGAGATGTCTTGGGATGACTTGAACGAACAGAATTATGATTGGCCAACGCCTGCCCGGGTAAAAGCTTATCGGGATCAAACTCGGGCGATCGTCGACACCTACATTCGAGAGTGCGATTTTAGTTTGCCGATCGCTTGGGACAGTCCCATGTGGATTATCTTGATGGGAATTGAGCATGAGCGAATTCATTTGGAAACGACCGCCGTTTTGATTCGCGAGTTGCCACAGGAGCGAGTCGTGCCGCATCCCGTGTGGAGCAATATCTGCAAAGAAAGTGCTGTGCCTCCAGAGAACGAATTGATCGCCGTTGAGGGTGGTCAAGTCGAGATGGGAAAGTCGAAGAGTAACTCACTCTATGGTTGGGATCTCGAGTACGGTTATGCTTCAGAAACGGTGGAGAGTTTCCATGCTTCGAAGTTTTTAGTTTCCAATCAAGAGTTCCTGCAATTCGTTGAAGCGGGAGGCTATCAGGACAGTAACTTTTGGACGACCGAAGGTTGGAGTTGGGCGGAATTTCGCCGTGCAGAGCACCCGGTTTTTTGGATTAAGGAGGGGGAGGACTACAAGTATCGCTCAATGCTCGAGGTGATCGATATGCCGTGGGACTGGCCCGCTGAAATTAATTACCTGGAAGCCAAAGCCTTTTGCAATTGGAAATCTGAGGTGACGGGTAAACTCATTCGAATGCCAACCGAGGCAGAGTGGTACAAGATTCGTGAGATTGTTGACACCGACCAACCGCACTGGGAATCTGCTCCTGGAAACATCAATCTCGAGTATGAGATGTCTCCCTGTCCGGTTAATCGCCACCAATTCGATAGCGGATTGTTCGACGTGATTGGAAATGTCTGGCAATGGACCGAGACGCCTATCGACGGTTACGATGGATTTGAAGTTCATCCAACTTACGATGATTTTTCTGCACCAACTTTCGATGGGAATCACAACCTGTTTAAAGGAGGGTGCTGGATTTCAACGGGTAACTATGCAATCAAGGATGCACGGTACGCGTTTCGGCGGCATTTTCTCCAGTTTTCCGGACTGAGATATGTAGAAGCTGAAGCCCTCCCCGACCTTGAGGTAAGTGTCTATGAAACTGACCAAATGGTTTCTAATTACATCGAATTTCATTACGGCAACGAAAATCTGAATTTGCCAAATTTCCCTGTGACTTGCATTGATGAGGTGGCTACACGATTAGCAGGCCGATCAACAGAGCGAGCTTTGGACATTGGCTGTGCGACGGCCAGGTCGTCGTTTGAACTCGCCAAGCTTTTTGACCATGTGGACGCGGTTGATCTATCCGTTCGTTTGATAGAACCTCCTGCCAATTTGCAACGGACGGGACGCCAGCGTTACGTTTGTGTCGAAGAGGGGGAACTGACTTTGTTCAATGAAATCCAACTGGAGGATTATGAAGGCTACAAAGAAGTAAAGGACAAGATTGCCTTCATGCAGGGCGACGCCTGCAATTTAGTTGAGAAGTTCAATGATTACGATTTGGTGTTTGCCGGGAACCTAATTGACCGGCTTTACGATCCGGTAATGTTTTTAGAGTCAATCAAAGACCGAATTCGTCCCGGCGGTTTATTAGTGTTGGTCTCGCCTTACACATGGTCAGAGGAACACACTCCTCGCGACAAATGGTTAGGTGGCTTCAAGGCGGCGACAGGTGAGTCATTCACTGCGATCGAGGGAATTGAAAAAGTTCTCGGACCTGAATTTAAAATGTTCGGCAATCCAGTCGACGTGCCCTTCGCTCTTCGCGAAACGAGGCGTAAGTTTCAGTATGGTGTTTCCGAATTGACAACTTGGGAGAAAAGTGTCTAGCACGTTGATTGGTTAATTTTGCAATCGACGAGAGTCTCACGGTATCTTCGGATTGCAATGTGCGCGGATGTGATATGATGGTCCGCTTGTCTAATCCACGGGATTACCAATTACGCTGAAGTTAATTGGTTTTGATTTTACGCTTAGTCGGTAGCCTCTGGCCTGCCGGATTGCGATTTGCTGCTGCGGACTAAACCACTGAATTTCCATGACCATCGAAACAAATTCGCATTTCAGTTTTCTCTCGGAGCTATACGCTCAAGATTATCCAAGCGCATGCCTGCTCCCCGAGTATCCATCTTCGAATAGTGACGAGACCTTTTTTCAAAATAGAACCAAATATCTCATCCACGACCCGTTTCCCCCACCGCCTCGGGAGTTGTTAAAGATTCTGGGGCCACATCATTTAATGTGTGGTTGGGGCCAAGATGTTGAAATTGCATCGGAGGTTGCACTTCCAGAAATTCTCCTCGATCACTGGACGGCTACCTTTGGAGCAGCGGGAGTGCCCAAATGGCGATTATTTGATTCCTCCGATAAGGAAACAAACTTCATCACTTTGTTTCCTCACCAGTCGCTATCCCCTCAGCAACAAGTTTTGGATCCGGATGTCAATTACGCGCTTCACTCTAAAGAAGTCATTGAAAAAATTGATTGCCCACAAGCGAAAGTGTTCGACTCAATCACGCCGCCTTGTATTGTCAAACTTAGCCATGGCTATGCCGGGCTGGGAAATTTTCTCATTCGAAATGAATCTGATGAAACCGAGATGCGGAAACAGTTGACCCAATACGGAGACGAAACTGTTCTGGTAATCAATTCAATCATTGAAGATATCGTTGGTGACTTTGGAGTTCAGTTCTATCTTCGCGGTGATGGTTCCATCACATGGCTTGGGTTTACTGAACAGCATTTTGATTCTGCCAAGAAATGGTGTGGCGGTACGTTCTCTTCTGAATTGCAAGAACAGTTGCTTCCCGAGCTTGGCAAGATGATTGAGCCAGCGGGAAAGTACCTTCATGAGTGTGGATATGTTGGGGTGGTCGGAATTGATATTTTGCGAGATCGTTCGGGCGATATGTTTCTTGTGGATGTGAATCCCCGCCTGACTGGCATTACTCCGTTTCTGATGGCGTCTCGGATATTTGCTCGCGAAGGTTTGAACGAAGGTATTTATCAGGCCAGTTGTCGATTCAAGGGAAGTTTCAGTCAATTAGTTGCGGAAGCAGAGTCCCTCAAAAATGCAAGAGTTTTGGTGCATTCGGCATTTGAGTCGGGCAGTGATGGAGATACAACTACGATCTGTCATCTTTCGGTAACCACTGAATCGCAGGACCGTAATCAACAGGTTTTGCAACAAATCCTCCAGCCCTAGAAAGCACCCCAAGTCGTTCGATTGAATCAACGCGGGGTATTCGGCCGTCCTTTGAAAACTAAGTCACTTACTTCGGGTCCCATTCTCACGCACGTCAGGGATCTGGCACTGCCGTCGAGCATCGGTTTGTTTTTTCAAACCATGTATAACGTCGTCGATTCTTTTTACGCGGGCGAGATTTCAACGGCGGCTTTGGCTGCACTCGGTCTCAGCTTTCCAGTTTTCCTGTTGATCATCGCCACCAGCGGTGGTTTGTCACGGGGCGCCTCGGCCTTGATTGCCAATGCGATTGGTAGCCAAGAAGAAGACAAGCAACGCCGCTACATCGCGCAAAGTATTTCTTTGGGTCTTGTGGTTTCGATGGTGATGACCGTTACCGGCATTTTTGTCGCGAAACCTCTATTCCAGTTACTCGGAGGGACAGGGGAATGCCTGGCGATGGCGATGGGCTATATGATTCCAATTTTTCTTGGTTCCGTTTTCTTTATTATCTCTAGTCTGAGCAATGCGATACTGATTGCCTCGGGTGACAGTAAGACGTTTAGTAAGGTTTTGGTGGTTGGGTTTTTTCTCAATCTGATTCTTGATCCATGGTTCTTGTATGGTGGTTACGGTCTTCCAGCGATGGGAATTACTGGAATTGCCTTGGCGACAGTCGTCATTCAAATTGGAAGCAGTCTGTTCATGGTTTCGACGGTGATTCGTCGGGAATTATTGGAACTCAATTCATGGCATGTGCTGTTGCCAGATTTGAAAACCTATCGAGAGGTTGCTGAACAGGCGTTGCCGGCAAGTTTTAACATCATGTCGGTCGCACTTGGGTTTTTTGTAACAACCTATTTTCTGAAGAGTTTTGGAGACCAGGCTGTTGCTGCCTTTGGCGTTACGACGCGAATCGAACAAATTGGTTTGCTTTCCACGATGGGTTTGTACGCCGCAATCATGGCGTTGGTAGGCCAAAACAATGGAGCAGGGAACTTCGATCGAGTTCGCCAAACGATGCGAGTCGCCAATCGAATTGGATTGCTTTTGAGTATTGTGACCTCGGTCACGATTTATGTTTTCGCCTCGCAATTAGTACAGATCTTTACTGATGATGCTGCTGTCATCGAAATTGGGGTTGAGTGTCTGCATATCATCATGCTGGTTCAATGGTCTTATGTGATGACCTCGACGCACTTGGCCATGTTGCAGGCGACCAAGCGACCCCGTTACGGGTTCTTTGAATCGGTACTTAGAAAGGTACTGTTGCCGCTGCCGTTCTTCTACGTGTTGGTGTGGTCTTGGCAATTTGAGATCGCTGCGGTCTGGTGGATTATCTCGGGAACCAATGTGTTCATGACGGTGATCACTGTCGCCTATGCACAATGGGTATTAAAACATTTGGGCAAAGCGAAACCGGGGGTTTAGCGGTTGCTGGTTCGAATCGAGTCAGCCCGACTTTCTTTCAGTTGAAAAAACACGCAGTCTTCAAAGCGTCGGACGTTCCAACGTGTGGTTTATGTCGGAAATTTTATTAGGTTATTTAATCACAATCGGATAGGCTGTCGGGGGATCATTGCAAAAGCTGTTTTGCTATCGTACGTTGTAAGAGTTGTCTCAGTTCTCAGGAGAAAGAGTTGCGTTTTTCCGTCGCCCAACTCATTGCGTTTGTTACACTCGTCGCATTTTTGATTGCGTTTGGTGGTTTTTTACTGGTCTTACTCGAACGCTTGTTTATTCCAATTTCAGTGGTTGGTTTTTTGATTCTCCTGAACTGGTCGCGAATGTTCAGCGGTAAAAATGTTTGGTTTGCCTTTGCGATCTCAATACCCGCAATATTCGTCTGGGGCTATATGACGCTTACCTACTATCGATTATTTGTTCTCGGCAGTGTCGAATCGATGGCTGACCTGAATCCAATGTATCCCCAGCCTTTCCCGCATCCGGATGCGGTATTGAAATTTTTTCTGGAAGAAAGTCGCCTAAGCAAAAACAGTCCTGCGGATTTGGCCTCGATTGCGTTTAGAACCATTGGCCTGATTGGTTTGGTCGCGGCTTGTTTGGCAGGTTGGTTTATGGGTTCGTTGATTCGCAGAAAATCAGCAGGCGAGCCATTGGAGCTGGCCGATTCTGAGAAATAATTGCGTTATCGCCAATTCAGTTGGTTTAATTGGAAAACAAAAAGATGTTTTTGCTGACCGAGGCAAAAGTCGATCGGATCATTCAGAATCGTAAGCGATTTTTCTTTAGTGGTTTGCTGATTTTTCTGGTCCCACTTCTATTGCCTCAACCATGGGGCATTAGTGTCAGCGCACCGTTTACCAGTTTTATGCTAATGATTTTTGGGGTTTACGGATTTGCGTTTCGCTCTTGGCGTTCAAACCCTGGGCTTTGGATGTTGGCTGTGTTGATAACTTTGGCCAATAGTGCTTGCTTATTGTTTTATGAGTACGAGCAATATAAGAGTTTGTTTGTGGTGGAGCCTGGTCAGCCGGCCCGCCCGCTGAACTGGAATGGCTTGAAATTTGTGCTCGACTCAACTTTGGCTTTATTGATCTATTCAAGAGTGGTGAAGTTTGCCGCAACGGTATCCATTAAAAACTGGAAAATCACAAAAGAACTAAAGAGGAAATAGACGGCAGAGATCTGACAAAATCGCTTCAATCTTATTGTTGAAATCAATTGAGCTTTCTGCTTTTTTGTTTTTGAAAGCCGGTTAGCTGGACGTTCCCTTGATTGTCGATATTAAGAGTCGAAAATCCGTTGTTACCTAGTCCTGTCCCTTCGACCATTGCAACCAGGGTGCAGTAGTGGATTCCGCCAATGGTTTTGAGATCGTTCTGGTGACTGTGTCCCTGAAAAACAGCAATCACGTTTCCTGAAGATTCGAGTAGGCTGCGAACTTCTTTATTGTTTTTCACCCCGTGATTGTTACTGACATCAAGCCGCTGGTGGGCGAAAACAATGACAGGTTTTTCGTTGGATTTGAGATCTTCTTTCAGCCAGGTTAATTCAGCCGGGGGAATGTTGGCGTCGGTCCATTGGAAATTTTTTCGCTCGTAGGCGACGCCGTCACTTCGAAAGCAAGAATCAAGAACGATGAAATGGAATCCTTCCTGATCGAATGAATAGTAAGATTTTTTCTGACCTACTCCGTCAAGGAATTCTTCCTTTTTCAGGGTGTCGACACAGTGATTCCCGAGGACATAGTGACGGTTGGGGCAGATTTTGGAGAATTTTTGGTTGATGGTTTTTAAATAGCGTTGTTCTATTTCAACGGAATCGGCTGCGTCGATCAAGTCACCCAGTTCGACGAGAACCGAAATTTGATCCTTCTGGAACTGCGCAGCGGCTGCGTCAAGTTTCGCGAGCGATTCGCGATAATGACGAGAACCCGTGGGTGGCTTGTCGGCGTAGTGCAAGTCGGTAATCAGACCGATACTCAGCTTTGGCTTGAATTCGTTACCAGCTAATGCACGTGGGCATAGGGAGGCGGCAGTAAGGGTGAGCGTGCCGTTGATTAAAAAAGCCCTGCGTCCAAGGTGGATCTTAGAATTTTGGGTTGGCATATTTACTCCAAGCGTGCATTGGGTTTGAAAGCGGGGAAGGGTGGTTCACGTGAAAGATGCGACGGCATGCCCATCTTAATTGTTATCTTTGAGTGGAGCTAATTCAAATTCCCCAACGAGTACTTGATCCGCATACTTAAAGTTAGCGATTGCGTTAGGCGATTGAACAGAAGTGATTCTGTTTTTTTCATCACGGGTTAATTTGGCAGTCGCGACTCGCAAACCGCCACCGGGCCGCAGTGTGTAAAATTGAACTTCGTCATTCCCTCCGCTTAAATAGTCGGCAATCAGAATGAATTGATTGATGTTCGAGCGATGCCCCGCGTCCCATCGCGTCTTGCAGAAATCGAGCATCAACTGGCTGTTTGCGAAATATTGGTTGGCCAAGGTGGCGAACGCTTCTTGAGGAGCGTCTAAGAAGAATTTTACATTTCCACGTGCGTAGGAACGATCGAATTGTTCTTTGTTTTTAAAGTAGTCGTCCCAGGCAGTCTTCCAATTTTCGGGGACGCCGTCCCACAAGCCAAGTTTTTGGAAGTTCTTTTTGGTGGCAGGAAAGTCGATCCCTTTTGATTTTGGCGATTTGAAAAGGACGTCCGCCCCGGCAGCTTGTGATAGCCCAGCGAATTTGGCTTCCAATAGATCGGGGCGAGTCTTGCGGCCGACGGTGTCGAGCATGTTGTGGGCAAGTTCATGGGCGAGGCAGATGAGATAAACATCGGTAACGCCCGGTCTTGGTGAGTCTGGTGGGAAACTATCTTCTGTACGTCCGAGAGGGAGGTCAAAAATATTAATTCCAGATCGCGAGCGAACCTTCTGGGTTTTAATTCCCGCTCCAAGCCATCCGGCCACGGTGATCGTTTCGACATCCCAGGCGTCTTTAGGCATGGCCATCATTAATTGGTGCATGGCCGCTAAGTGTTCTCGGGTCGCCATGTTGTTGTCAATAAAGAGAACTCCCATGTCAACTAATAGTCTGCGGTACCCGCCCTTAAATCCAATGGCGTCGGCGACTAATTTACGGCTGGTAGTCGAATCCGGAAGCGTCTCTTTCAAGACGACCCAATACTGAGCTGCGAGCATCGGAAGGTAGGGCGTGTTTTCAACATCAAATTTTTGTCTTGTTAAAATATCTGCGTGTTGACTTGCCAGTGGAGCAAGGTCCGAAAAGAGTTTTGTCGCTGCCACAGGCGGGATCAATCCGCCAGCGAGATCCGATTGCATTGATGCGAGTAGGCCAAAGAGTTGCTTTCGTAAATCATCGTCGGCGCTGAGTCGCTCGCCCAGTTTGTCGGCATTGGTTTTTAATAGGTCTTTGAATTGAGTGACTCTGCTTGAAAGACCAATCCCTCGCATCCAAAAGACTTGGCCGTTTTTACCACCACTTAAAAGGTCCAGTACTCCATCGTGATCGAGGTCGACCAGTTCGGGTGTCGTATCATCCCCATTGTTTTTGCGGATGTTTAAATTGGATCCGTCGGACCAAAGAAGAGGTTTTGATTTTTGAAGCGACAGATCATCCTGGTTCTGATTGAGATAAAGAGTGACCGATCCCCAGTTGTTACCAAGCAGTAGGTCGAGTCGGCCATCTTGGTTAAAGTCGATAATACGAGGGTGAGCGTTGTAGGCTGATTGGATACCGTAAAAAGGTTTCGCTAATCCAAATTTTGGTGAATCAATTGTTCCTAGGTTGGGATGCCATTCTAATTTTCCATCAAAGGAGCCGGTAATTAAATCAACGGTGCCGTCGCCGTCCCAATCGGCAGCATCAAAACGGCCTTGGCAGTTTTTTTGGACTTCGAAAGTAACGCCACGTTCGGAGAAAATTGGTGTTCCATTTGTTCCAATGTTTTCGTGAATCGTCACCTGATTGCTCGAATGGCACACCACGAGATCTGCTAATGGATTGCCGACGAGGTTGGTCAGCAGGACTCCAGTGTAAGAATCCCCCCACCGGTCGCGGTTTCCAGCAAGAATGGGTTGCTTTGATTCAAAGCGAGCCAATTGGGCGGTTCCTCTATTTTGGAACAACCACAATTTCCCATCCCCGCCTCCCGCTAAGAGGTCGAGATCGGAATCTTGATCCCAGTCAAAAAAACGAGTCGCGACATGATCTTTCAGATCGATCGGGGCATTGCCGGTGGTCAGTGTGACAGGCGCTTGGTAGGAAAGTGTGGGTGTGGGAACAACTTGTGCTGCGAGGTTGTGATTGATTGGGAATGCCAATGCCACAATCACCGCCATCGAGCGGCAGAGACTGCAAACCCATCGTTGCAATTGAGTGGTGTGAGTTGGCTGCTTGGCAGGATCCGTTTGGGAATTGACTGCAGGCACTGGGTGTTGGGAGGTGCGTCTTAAATTCTGAATTAACAAGGGTATTCACCACGGGAGGCAAGCGATTGGCGTTTGAAGTTCTTATTAGTGTAATGAAATTCTCATCCGCCTGAGAGACGTCAGGGAAACGGGTGTCGGTAGCGAATCGCAATGTTATTTTTGAGCAGAACCTTGGACGTTAGATGTTCCTCATTGGACTTTGGGCGGATCGATAAAGTTTTGATCGCATTAAACTGTTATCGGTATTTGAGAGCATTCATTCATTCATTTTTCGATCAGAGCGAGGTGGGAGCCAAGAAGGAGTTGGGTTGGGGCTGTCCGTTTTTATTGGCAAAATTCCATTGAGAAATTCAATTTTTTAATGATCTCAATTTGATCTCATAATTCTCAGAATGAGATATTGGGTGATTCAACAAATTCGAGCTTTGCCGGTTTCTTGGGGGTATTTAGGAATTTCTTGCTTTGGCATACCGCGTGCATCGTTGATAGGTAGAAAGAACGGCAACGCTTTCTTCCTTCACTGATTTGCACCGATAAGGTTGGAACAATGGAAGTTGAAAGCTGTTTGTGAGTGTCTACTGCTCGTCCAGCGTCTAACAAGGAAATGAACTCATGAAGAAATCGCAAAAGATGGTCAAGTCAATTTTGTTTATTGGTTTTCTGTTGTTTGGATTTGCCTCGGTCGCTTCCGCGGATGGTGGATTCTGGAGAGTGACCGGTGAACTTATCAACAAGGATAATGCCGGAACAGGTTTTGAGACTTCCTGTCCGATGGCAAATGTAAAGCTCCGATTTAAAAGTCGTTGGCTAGGTGGGACAGGCGTAGGTTTTGCCGGCCCCGTCACACCATTTCCCTGGGGGATTTCATGGGGTGAGGCAACCACTAATTCGAATGGCCGATTTTCAGAGACTAGTTATTTTTTTCCCGATGCCGTTCGTGGTCGGGATGTTTTGATTGAAGCCTGGGTACTCGGCACTGATTTTCGGTACACGTGGAAAACGGTAACCATTGTCAGAAATCTCAGTGGTGCAAGTCCGACTCAACAGTCCGGGAATATCCGCACTTTTAATCTTGGCACCATCGAGACGAGTTTGTTTGAGTGTCCTACGGTTTTTGTGCCGGGGGATAATTCCAATGATGACTCACCAAAGATAGCGGAAGATAAACGAAATAAACGGCCGACAAAAAGAAGGCAAGGAACGATCGAACCGATCCCTTACGGAATGGGGCCCAAGGGTAAACCGGGGATCGATCTTGAATTCAAAAGTGTGGTTGTCAGGCATCGTGATAATCAACCCAATGCACCGGCGGAGCGGATTAGCTGGGAAGTAGTGGTTCGGAATAATGGTCCGCTCAAATACAAAGGTTCGGGCAATTGCAAGACACGTGTTCGAATGGCAGTTTACATTCCAGAGTTAGGGACTGAGCGAGAATATTTTTTAACGATGTCCAAGCCAATCGCAGCGGGTGCAGAAGAAACATTTACCTCCAATTCAGGTAATTTAGGTGAGATCTCAGACGCTAATTCAGACGCGTACAATATTTTGTTTGAAATTGACCCTGACAATCTCATTCTTGAATCGAATGAGAACAACAACGAGGAAAGTGGAGTCTATACACCAGCGACCGAGATTTTTGTTACGCAGTAACTCCACTCTGTTGTTGGTTTGAGGTTGGCCAGTTGCGAATCCATCGTATCGCAACCGGCCTACTGGGCTCACAGAGTTGTTCGAAATGCATCATCAATTCAATTAGATTCGCGATGCCCGTTTTTTCCCATTCGATTGGATTCGAATGGGAAAGAGCCCGTCTTATTTCAAGGTCTTCTTGAAATGTGCATCTGCTAGATTGATCATTTGGTCGAACCAAGTCTGTTTTGTTAAAAATGGATGCGGCGCGTCTTTGATCACTGAGAGGTTTGCCGGGATGTTCAGCTCACTCATTTGATTTCTGAATTTGTCGGCTTGAGTACTCGCGTCATCATTTTCTCCCGTGATGAACCAGCAGGGTGGATCGTTTTTGTCGAGATGAACCAGTGGTGAGGCGAGTCGGTAGACATCAGGCACATCCTCGAGCGAGCCGCTAAGGAACTGCCGCCAGATTTGTCCACGACCTTCCACAGATGAGATTTCGCGAGTTCGCTTGGAAAGGAAATCGGTTTGCGCTCCCATGGGAACCGCCGCTTGAATGGCGCTACTGAAGTTTGAGTATCCACCATCTCCCTCGAGCGAATGGACTTCTCCAGAGGTGGCAAGCAATGCCGTTAAATGTCCGCCGGCGGAGTGTCCAATGGCTCCAATCTTATCGGGATCAATTCCATAGCTGTTAGCGTTCGCACGGAGGAACCGCACGGCCGCTTTGCAGTCCTGGATCGCTGCGGGGAAAGGGGCTTCGCCACTGAGTCGGTAAGAAATGGTGGCGGTCACAAATCCTCGCTCGGCTAATGCTTGAGCGACATTTCGATGGTGGATGCGATTACCTTTAGCCCATCCCCCGCCGTGGATGCAGACGATGGCCGGCAGCGTGCCCCAGGCTTCGCGGGGGCGGTAGATGTCCATCTCCAGCGTTCTGTCACCATACTTGGCGTAGGTCACATTGAGTTTTTCATCGAGGCTATCCTTGGTAATTTTTGAAATTCTGGTGCGGCCATCGGCTTGGGCGGGCGCGGGGGCAATTCCTGCAGGCCTGGCGTCAAATTGCATTTCATCCTGAAACATGATTGACATCCCGCGGAGTTTACGGCTTATCTTTGGATTGCGTACTAGCTTCGATTCACCGGGGTCTTGGGAGAGGTCATAAAGCTGGAGGCTGGGATTCAAATAAAGTTTCCAGTTACGCCATCGGACGGCTGAGAGTGCTCCTTGGCTGCCGTGATAGAAAAACGCATCGTTGTATTCGTTGCGATTAATCATCTCGGCCCACTCTGCAGGTGGATCCCATGTTCTTCGCAGAGGAACGGAGGCATTGAGCGATTTCTTTAAACCCGGGAAGGGTACCGTGTCTGTTTCCCCTTTTAACAGTGGGCTGATGTCACGACCATCAATGACTCGATCCTGTGGAACCTTGATTCCGGCAAAAGTAGCAAGGGTTGGATACCAGTCCATCGCCCGAACGACTGCTGCGGTTTCAGCGCCCGTCTGCAGGCCAAGTTTTGGTCCCCAAGCAATTGCCGGAACGCGAATCCCGCCTTCGTAGGTGGATAGTTTTCGGCCGCGAATTTTTTGATCGGGATTGCGTCCAGGTCCCCGGCCATTGTCGGATGCATAAATGACAAGCGTATTGTCATCAATTTTGAGTCGCTTGAGCGCGTCAAAGATCCGGCCAACATTGTGGTCGAGTTCTTGAATGGCATCGCCATACTCTCCCCAATTGGAACTGCCTTTAAATGGCTCGCTAACCCCTAGCGGATTGTGCAGCATGGTGTGGGGAAGGTAAAGGAAGAATGGGTCTTCCTTGTTTTTCTCAATAAATTCAATTGCTTCGTCGGTGTAAATTTTTGTGAGCTCAGCGGGGTCGGCGGGACGTTTGATTACCTCGCCATTGCGAATCAGAGGGACTCCGCCTTGCTCTTCGAAATAGACGATTTCAACGGGGTCAAGATTATGGAGCAAACCAAAGTAATGATCGAATCCCTGGTTTTTTGGTAGGAACGGTTCGTGAAAACCAAGGTGCCATTTGCCGATGCAGGCTGTTTTGTAGCCGTTCTGCTTAAACAACTCGGCAACCGTTAATTCGTCGGGATGAATGCCTGTTTGTGAATCGGCGCGATGAACCCACGTTTGATTTCCGACTCGGCGCGGATAGCAGCCCGTCAACAATCCAGCTCGAGAGGGACTGCAAATAGGAGCCGCCGCATAGTAGTCGGTAAACCGAGTGCCTTGCTCAGCCATCGCATCGATGCGAGGTGTCTGGATTTCTGTCGCGCCATAACATCCGAGATCGTAATAGCCTTGGTCATCGACAAAGATAAAGACAACGTTAGGCGGTTGGTCGGTGGCGGCGTTTAACGGGGCAGGGCTGAAAGGCAGAAGTAGCCAGATGAAAAGGATGGGGCTAATTCGGTTTAACATAAAGAGTCTCGGCTGAAGGTTTTATGTGTTTGTGATGTTTTACTTGGAGGGTTTATTTTTTTGCTGTTTAAAAAGCCACTGCCAAGTAGCCAGCGAGTCGTAAGTCCGATCCCAACTGTTGTGGCCGACTCCCTTGAATTCAGTGTATTTGGGGTCTCCACCAGCTTTTTTGAGTGCTGCCGCCATGTCCTGGCTGTATTTGGTTGGGACGACGCTGTCATTGTCTCCGTGAAAAATCCAAATTGGAACGTGTTTTAATCTATCGGCTTCTGATGGATCCCAACCACCTGCAACGGGAACGGCCGCCGCAAAAAAATCAGGACGAAGTGAAATGGCTCCAAAGGTTCCTACGCCCCCCATCGATTGTCCCGTTACATAAATCCGCTGAGTATCAATCGGGTGTTTCTTGATGAGTGCATCTAAAGCCTCGAGTGCGGCGGGCAGCATTGCTTTGGTGGATTGTTTTTTCTTGGTACGTTTGGCGGGCTGTGCCCAATTACCTGCTTTTGTCGACTCGGGCACCATAATGAAGCAGGGGAATTTTGTTCTAAGTTCGCCGGAAGCCAGTTTTGGCGCCGCGGTTGTATTTCCTCCCCGGCCATGCAGCGCTAAAACCAATGGATACTTACGGCCTGCCTCGATGGTTTGGGGGGACATGATTTTGTATTCAATCGATGTCCCATCCTTGGCTGTGAACTTTTTCAGCGAGGATGGTTTCTTTGCTTCGTTGTTGATTGTCTTCTGCGCTTGGACGGATGAGCTACTGAAAAGTAAAGCCATTAAAATGGCGACTAATAGATTAGGACGCATCTGAATGATCCTCTGTTTCAATATTGGTTTTGATGATTGCTCAACGCAGATTGTGACTAGCAATGCAATCCTATCAGTTTTAAGCAATCAACGAATCAATCACTTTGCCGCCGAACTGGCTTAATTGCTTGAATCTACCCGCGTGATAATAGGTCAGTTTATTATCATCGAGGCCAAGTAGTTTAAGCAGCGTTACATGGAAATCGCGGACATGGTGTACGTCTTCGACAGCGGTCATTCCTGTTTCATCGGTTGCTCCGATGGTGTGCCCAGCCTTGCAACCACCGCCCGCCATCCAGATGGTCATCGCATTGGGATTGTGGTCTCGTCCGTAAGCAATGCCGCCGCGAACGCCATTGTCGGGAGTACGGCCGAATTCGCCGCACCAAACGATTAAGGTGCTGTCGAGAAGTCCGCGTGCTTTGAGGTCTTTGATTAAGGCCGCGATCGGTTGGTCGACGCCACGGACGAGATTGCCATGGGCTCGCTCGATGTAATCGTGGCTATCCCAGGAACCGTTAAACAGTTGGACGAATCGAACTCCCTTTTCGACCATCTTTCTTGCAAGTAGGCACTTGCGTCCGAATGAATCGGTGGCACCATTTCCGACGCCATACATCGCGAGAGTCTTTTCAGATTCATCGGATAGGTCGATTGCGTTGGGGACTTCGGTTTGCATTCGAAAAGCAAGTTCATAGCTTTCCAGTCGGGCGGCGAGTTCCTGATGTTGCGGATGTTGGTCTGCGTGGTGGCGGTTGAATTTAGAAAGCAGGTCGAGATTCATTCTCTGCCGCTCTCGCGTGATACCCTCGGGCGGCGAAAGGTCGAGAATGGGCGAGCCCTTGGGGCGAAGCGGCGTGCCTTGATAAAAGGCAGGCAAGTAGCCATTGCTCCAATTAGGTGCTCCTCCTTGTGGATAGGAGACGTCGGGTAACACGATGTAGCCTGGAAGATCCTGGTTCTCTGTTCCCAAGCCGTAGGTGACCCAGGCACCAATCCCCGGGTCGCCTCCAAAACGGTTGCCACAATTCATCTGATACATTGCGGTTGGATGATTGACGCTATCGACCTGGCACCCTCGATAGAAACATAAATCGTCAGCCACGCCAGCGAGATGTTGCCAATTGTCCGCCATGTCGGCACCACTCTCGCCGTGTTTGCCGAATTTAAACGGGCTTTGTACGTAGTACCGTTTTCCGCTTTCCATTGCGGATTTTTGTTTTCCACTCCTTGTGAACGCTTGTAAGTGCAATTTGTTGAGTGCAGGTTTGGGGTCAAAGGTATCGACATGAGAAGGGCCGCCTTCCATCATTAGGAAGATGCAGCTCTTCGCCTTCGCAGGTAAATGACCTTTCCGGGGTGCCAAAGGATTGGGTTTTTCATCTGCATTGGATTCGCTGGCAAGCATCGATGACAGCGCGATGCTGCCTAAGGACGTGCCGAGACCATAAAGAAACTCGCGTCGGTTTTTCATCGGTCGCTCCCACTTCTTTGTTTGTGTGGCGATTGGGCAGAGGCGACCTCTGGAAGGCGGGGTTGGCGCTTGCCTGCCCGCACCGAGCTAATCGCAACAGAAAGCAAGCGAGTTGTATTTATGGGTTGTTTAGTAAACATACACGAACTCGTTGCTATTAAGGATGACTAAGCAAATGTCGGCGAGAGCTCTTAGATGAAGAGGGGAGTCGGATGGTTGGACGTCGGATTTAAATTCTGAATTTGAAAAGAGTTGTTCTTCGAATGTAAAACGCTCGCCAGTGTTTTCCTCAACCGCCTCTCGTTTTACTTTTAATGGAATTTCAGGACTCGGTCGGGCTTCCACAGGAAGTTGCGATTCGAGCGTTTTCCAGTGCTGGAGGAATAACTTTTGTTCGTCCGTTGTTGGTTGGCGACCGAGGGTTAATTCAAAACAGCGTTTCAGAGCGGCCTCGTCTCTTTGGGGATTCGCGATCTCCTCTGTTTCACGCCATGCTCGATTGGCGAGGGCCAGGCCCCGTGAGTACGAATCTTGACTGTTAAAGAGATTGAATACTTGAGGAGTCACGGTGGAAGCTTCGCGGCGTTCACAGGAAAAATCGGGAGCTGGTGAATTAAATACTTCTAACATTGGATGCAAAACACCGCGGAGTTTGAGAACGTAAATGGAGCGGCGATGGCGTTGCTCGGGTTTAGGGTTGGGAACCCAGGCCGAAGCAAAGGTACCCATGACCTGCCGCGGCTGCATTGCGACTTCGATATTGATTTCGGGGCGGCAAGGGATGCCTCCAATGGCCGGATTCAATTCGCCTGTAACTTGGAGCATTGAATCTCGAAGTTCCTCCGCCGTGAGCCGACGTGGTTGGAACACAGCGAGCGATTTTCCAAGTGGATCCAGTTTTGTCAGCGATACTGGGTCAGGATGCTGCGATGCACGACCATACGCATCGGAAAGCATGATCTGGCGATGAAGGTTTTTGATAGACCAGTCATTGTTGATAAAAGACGACGCCAGATGATCGAGCAACAGAGGGTGCGTTGGCGGTCCGCCAGTAGAGCCAAAGTTGTTTGGGTTTCCGGCAATGGCTCTGCCAAAATGCCATTGCCAAATTCGGTTGACGATGACTCGCGTGGTGAGCGGATTGTTTTTGTTAGCAACCCAATCGGCGAATTGAGATCGGCGACCTGATAGATCCTGATTGATTTCAGCCGACACCAAATTGTCGATCACGCTCAAAGTTCCCGGGGCGACGGATTCCCCTTCGGCAAACGGATCGCCGGCGGAGCGAATACAGGAAGATTCAAGTTCACCTTTGGTTGTGTCTTGAGGCATTCGTAGAGGTTCGTGGACACGGACTAGCGTCGGTGTATGTCCGTTGTAAACCGAATGCGCGAAAGGTTCATATCTTTCAAGCTCCCACGAGAGTCGCTGCGTGCCTCGGTTGGAAACACGATTGATTCCATATTGATGCGGGGTGAATCCAACGAGTTTAGGAGGGAATTCATCTTCAGGGATTCCACTTTTCATGAACTCGTTGCGAACCATGTTGAAGGGAGCGGTAGCCTTTTTCTTTTTCTTCGCCTTGGCCATGGAGGCGTCCCAGCGCTTTTTGCGCTGGGTTAGTTTCTTGGCTTCTTCGCTAGAAGCGTCGGCAATTTTTTTGTCGAACCAGTCCTGAGAGTTTTTCTCTAGGACAGTTTGTAGGTTAGCCTGCGTTTTGTTGTATGAGTCTTGAAGTTGTTTGATGAACCGTTTTTCACTGAAGCCATCAGTGTTGTCAGTTGGAAGGAACTCGGCTTTTCGCTCGGCTAACTGGGTTGTCGCGAAAACGGCTTGAATGCTGTAGTAATCACGAGTCGGTACAGGATCGAACTTATGATCGTGGCACCGGGCACACTGAAGTGAATGCCCCAAAAATGTTTCGCCGACGCTGTTCGTGACATCGTCGAGGAACCGTTGCCTTGCGACGCGTTCAACTTCCATTCCAGTCAATTCCCAAGGCCCCATTCGGAGAAATCCGACTGCGATGATCCCTTCGGGATCGTTGGGCATGATTTCGTCACCGGCAATTTGCTCTTTGATGAATTGATCGTATGGTTTGTCATTATTAAAGGATTGAATGACATAGTCTCTATATCGCCAGGCGCTTCCCCTTTGATAATCGTTGGCGAATCCGGATGAATCGGCGTATCGCACCACATCGAGCCAATGTTGCCCCATCCGCTCGCCGTAGTGGGGAGACTGCAACAGTCGATCAACCACTGCAGTGAACGCAACTTTGTCAGATCGTTGATCCTCGACAAAACGAGTGACCTCTTCCGGGGTTGGTGGAAGTCCGGTGAGGTCAAAGGTTGCCCGGCGGATTAATGTCTTTCTCGAAGCCAACGGCGCTACCTTCAGTCCTGCGGGAAGTGCATTTTCGATTAAGGCGTCAATTGGATTTTGGTTGGCCTGTCTGTTGTCCAGTTGGACTTTTTGTAATGGGGCGTAAGCCCAGAGGCCCGTGGGATCATATTTCCGATTAGTCCAATCAGAAGAGAGTCCTCCGGAGGTTTCAACGGTCACGCCGTCTTCGGCAGACCAGACGGATTCGTATTTTTTGTTGATGGCTTTTTGGCGATCGGCAGAGGGCCATTTTGCACCAGTGCTAATCCATTGGTGCAGCCATTGGAGTTGTTTGTCGTTAAGTTTTTCCGCTTCTTTGGGTGGCATCGCCGAAAACGTCACCTCGCCACGAACAGCAGCTAAATAAAGAGAGCTCTGTTCAGGCTTGCCAACTACGATCCCCGGTTCTTCGCTGTCACCACCGGTCAACATTGATTGGAGAGACCGGACGTCGAACCCCCCCTCGATTTCATCAGGGCTGCCCCCATGGCAGGCCAGGCACTTTTCACGAATTAAGGGTGCGATTCGTCGTGCGTATAAAATTTCGCTGTCATCAAAATCAGTTGAATCATCTGCAATCAATGAAGTGGACAGGCAACAAAATAAAAATGCGAGGATAAGTAGGTGAACTTGATTCATATACTCTAAATTTCAGTTCCGACAAAACAATAAAAAGAAGTAGTTTGCTGGACCGATAAAAGTTGTTAGGCGAGGAGTCGTTTGTTTTGAATAACGAAACCGTGACATGTGTCGTGTTGGTTTCCCGTCCACTTTTTGACTGTTTCAGTCTACCAAGGTTGGGCGTTCCGCAATCAGTTTATCTGTTCATAAGATGTGCTTAAACGCACTTCTATTGAAAATTAAACGCGAATTTATTGAGGTGGTTTGATCGAGTCAGCTTGTTGTGCGTTTTTGGAAAGTGATTGCAGCGGGCAGAATTGAATATAGAATCGGCAGAGCACTGGCTAAGACCAATTTTTTAGTCCATTTTCTTCCGACAAAAACGCCAATAATTCTCATGAACTGACGAATAAGGTGAGCAAGTTTACGAGTTAGTAGACTGTGGTGTTTAAGACTTTAGGATCGTTCGTTTGCGTTAAGGGGATTGGTAGTTTCTTTTTATTCGGTTCGGCAACGAAAGAAATCGAGAAAATAAAATATGAGAAATATATTTGGAGCATTTTTTGGATTTATTTTTGGTCTTGTCTTTGCAATCATTGGTTCTGTCGTGATTTACTTTTTCGGCATGCCAATTGTGACAAAGGCGAAAGCAAGTTTGGACTGGCCGCAGGTTTCCGGCGTCGTTACTGCTTCCGAGATTCAGTCTCACCGAGGGGATGATGGTACGACTTATTCTGCCGACGTAACCTTTGACTACACAGTGAACGATGAAAAATATTCTGGTGAAACTGTTTACTTTGGCGACAATGTTCAGACTTCATCGAGAGCAACGTCAGCCAAGACGGTGAGGAAGTATCCGGTCGGTGAGGAAATCCAAGTCTATTATTCGCCGGAATCCCCCGATGAATCTGTACTCGAACCAGGGGCGACTTGGAGCAGTTATTTTCTTCTGATTTTTGGCTCGATCTTCTTAGCCGTTGGGGGGTTGGTGGCACTTGGTAGTGGATTTAGTCTGTTTGGTGGTGGGCTCTTAATCGCGGGTGGTGCAGCTGGTTTGCTTGCCTCGAAACGCAGGAGCACTCCCCAGAATTTTGGGTTGGAAAATTCTTCTGGAGCGGCAGGGAACCGCGATGCGGGCAGCGCGAGCCGTTACAATCAACAGTCGTTGGATAGTGATCATGATGACGGGTTCGATATTTCGTAATTGAGATTATGTAATCGGATTTGCTGGCGGTGAGCATATTGTTGCCAGTTCATTTTGATAATGATCGCATCTTTCAGATTATCGAGTATTCACTTTCGAAGTATGAAATATGAAAACGATCACTGCAGTTTTTCTGTTGCTTTTTACAGCGGCAATTAGCCTCGCCGACGAACGTCCAAATATCGTAATCATTATGGCCGATGACCATGGCTATGGTGACACCGGATATACGGGGCACCCTTTTGTGAAGACGCCGCATCTGGATGCGATGGCCGAATCGGGTGTTGTTTTTAATCGGTTCTATGCGAGTGCTCCGGTTTGTTCTCCAACCCGGGCGAGTTTCATGACGGGCCGCCATCCGTTTCGCACGAACGTTCCCAATCATGGTCACTACATGCGACCGGCTGAAAAAACAGTTGCCGAGGCATTGAAGTCGTCTGGGTATGTGACTGGGCATTTTGGGAAATGGCACATTGGCTCGGTTCAGCCGGACAGTCCCACCAATCCTGGAGGCGCCGGGTTTGACGAATGGCTTTCGGGACTTAACTTCTTTGACAACGATCCGTATCTCAGTCGCAATGGAAAATACGAACGTATCAAAGGTGCCGGTACCGTGATCAGCATGGAGGCGACGATCGATTTTCTCAAGCGTCATTGTCATGACGACCGTCCGATGTTTACCGTAACTTGGTTCCCATCCCCTCATGACCCTCAGGAAGAGATCCCCGATGGTCTCGTTAATGCGGGCAAGCTCTATAACGACGAGAAAACCAATAAGCCCGGCTATTTTCGAGAGATCACGCTGCTTGATCAGCAAGTTGGGAGGCTGCAGGTTGCTCTGCGCGATCTTGGGATCGAAAAAAACACATTGTTCATTTACTTGAGCGACAACGGAGGGCTTGTCCGGGAATCATCGGGAGGGCGAGAGAAGAAGGGAAGTATTTACGAAGGTGGTTTGCGGGTTCCAGCGATCTTCCAATGGCCCAATCACTACCAAGCAAAGGTCATCGAGACGCCCGTGTTTACGAGTGATCTTTATCCAACGCTGGTCGCAATTGCAGGTGCCAAGGTATCCCCTCAGCCACTGCTTGATGGAATCGATCTGGCTCCAATACTAGATGGCACGTCCTCGACACATCCCGCAATGGGATTTTGGCATGGCTATCAAAAAGGTGAATCGACCTGGAGCGACAGAACAATAAAGTCATTGATGCAAGCTGAGGAGGCAGGCAAGCCAAATCCATTTCCCGAGCGGCGGTTGAAGAACGTCAACGAGTACCCAGATCGCGATCAAACCGATCTTCATGGTCATGCGGCTTGGAATGCTTGGCCTTGGAAGTTGCATCGGATCGAGCAAAATGGAAAAGTGAAAACGGAACTCTATCAGCTGAAAGATGACCCAATGGAGCAGAATGATCTCAGTCCTAGTGAACCAGAGCGGACGGCAGCGATGCTGTTGGCACTCGAAACTTGGCAGCGGTCCGTTCTTGGGAGTTGGTCGGGTCGTGACTATTAAAGTCATTATCGCAGTCATCGATCCAGTCGATTTGCCTCGCCAGGCTGGTGGAGTATTGGGCGTTGGTGGAATAGTTTGGGGAATTAGTTAGTTAATTGGTCATTTGTCCGTTACGATCCTTGAATCGGACGATATTGATCTTGATATCGTTTCTCGAGTGTTTTCTACTTTGCTCGACCTTATGAAGACTAACCTTTCCACTCTGAAAATATTCATCCTGACCCCGCTACTGGTTTCGGTATTGCTGGGTTCATGCACATGGTGCATCAATGAGGTAAGCGGATCGAGTCCAAGGCCGGTCGAAGAAGTAGAATTTGAAGTTGAAGAAGCGGTGGTTGTCCGCAAGCAGAGGGAAGTTCGGAAAAACTATCTCTTGCTGTTTGTGAACAAGCCGGTTCCACACAAATTCTTATTCACGCCGCCAGTCCTTCCCCCGAGAGGGCATCGACTCAGTAACGGCATTCTTGCACCGCTAATTACCTAACAGTAACTCCCGTTCTTCTTTACGACAGTTAGCTCTTTTGCGCGCCGCGTGTCAAAGAGGCCTTCGCTCAGTTGCGTCTTAGGCGTCTGGTCGTTTTTGCGGATTCCGATGCCATTCTCTGTGGCAGCACCGGTTTCGAAGTGGAGATTGCATAAGTTATGTCAAATCAAGGTTTAGAACGTACGGGTAAATTTTGTGGTGGGCTGATTGATGATATCAATCGGCGGAAACCTTTTTACTGGGACGATTACAAAGAAGGGTTCAATCCCAAAGTCGTGGCATCGACGATCTTTATGTATTTCGCATGTCTCGCAAACGCAGTCGCGTTCGGTTTACTGACTGCCGTTGCAACGGGAGGCGAGATTGGGACGACAGAGATGTTGATCGTTACCGCGATTGGAGGAGTGGTTTTTGCGGTTTTGTCTGGTCAGCCATTGACCATTTTAGGTGGGACTGGCCCGATCGTTATTTTTACCGGTCTTCTCTACATGGCCTGTAAATCTCTTGAGATTCCATTTTTACCGACCTACGCCTGGGTCGGGCTTTGGTCCGGGGTGATGTTAGTGCTATGTGCGGTGACAGACCTTAGTTATCTGATGAAATATTTCACGAGGTTTACCGATGAAATTTTTGCGGCGCTCGTGGCTGTCATCTTCATCGTGGAAGCGATCAAAGATGTCTACCATTCCTTTACTGATCCACTGCCGGGGCAGGAATCCGTTTCACTGGATACAGCATTCCTCACATTAATTTTGGCTCTCGGTACGTTTGTTATTGCGAGAAACCTTCGCTCAATTCGAAACAGTCATTACTTGCGTTGGTCGTTTCGTGAATTTCTAGCTGATTTTGGGCCATCCCTCGCGATCGGTGCGATGACCTTGGTGGCAGTTTATTTCGGGGCGCTATCAGCCAAGATTGATGTGTTCGGTTCCGTCTGGAACATCGGTACGCCGGAGGGTGTCGGGTTGAAGACCGCTGGAGTTCCCGATTCGTTTGGTCCGTCGATGGATCGTCCTTGGTTGGTGGATATGTTCTCGGTGCCGGCTTGGGTGTGGTTTGCGTCTATCATTCCAGCAATCATGGCCACGATTTTGCTCTATCTTGATCAGAATATTACGACTCGATTGGTGAACGCTCCCGGTAATAAATTGAAAAAAGGGGCAGGTTATCATTTGGATTTATTGGTCGTGGGTTCGATCACTTTGGTGGGTTCTGTGTTTGGATTGCCATGGATGGTTGCTGCGACCGTTCATGCCCTCAACCACGTTAAAAGTCTTGCTACTACTGAAGTGGTAAATGAAGGGGGAGAACGACGGGAACGAATTAAAGAGGTCAGAGAGAACCGCGTTTCAGCACTTTTGGTCCATTTGCTTATTGGTGGATCCCTGTTGTTATTGCCTCTGGTAAATCTGATTCCTAACGCTGTTCTTTTTGGATTGTTCCTTTACATGGGCTTTGCGACGTTAGGTGGGAATGACTTTTTTGATCGCGTCCGATTGTGGGTCACCGACCCGGCACTTTATCCAAAGACGCATTACATCCGAAAAGTTCCCATGAGAACCATTCATTGGTTCACAGCGTTACAGTTCGGTGGACTGGTTTCTTTATGGGTTTTGAAAACCACAAAGATCCAAGGGTTTCCATTGGGAATTCTATTCCCCTTGTTAATCGCTTTGTTGGTCCCGTTCAGAATGTCGTTAGGGCGATTTTTCGATGAAAAGGATTTGGAGATTCTCGATTCGGAGGAGTCCGAAGAGGTTATTGAACAACAGGATTTACATCCTTAATCCAATGGGATTTTGAGGTTAGGTAATGACTCTTCCGCCTGGTCGGTGAATCCGCTTCGAGAAAGTAGGAACTGGCCAAGGCGGTAGTTTCGAGCCGTCGCACAGATGTCGAGACAGTTCGGAAAGAGATTTAAATTCCCGATCGCTTCCTACTGACAACTTGTAAATTATAGGACGGTGTTATTTTCATTTGTGGCATTTGCCTAAATGAATGCATGGATCTGAAACGAACTCGAGCAGTAATTCGTGCTACAATCGATCACTCACACCCTCGGGGTGATGTTCAAATTCGATAGCCTACCGTAGCGACTGGTCTGCAGTTGAGTCATTGCCAGGCCTGTGCCGAGAAATTGCTTTAGATGAATACACCGGATCAAATAAAACTGAAACTTGACCTTCCCGGTTTGCCTGAATTGGCTCCTCTGGTGAAAGACTTTGCCAGCCGCGCTCTCGATCTTGCCGAGTTCACTGGTAAGCGTCGGGATGATCTATTGGCGGCGTTTCTTTGCGGTGTTGAATTGGTCGAACGTACGCTGGCGCATCAAGGCGACGCAATTGTCCCGTTGGAAATTGGCGTGACGATCGACTCACACGCCTTAGAATTTAAAATTCTCGAACATGGAATCCCACTTGGCGGTGATCTGAATGAAGATGCCGGTGGCGATATTACTGATCGAATTCGTCCCAATACAATTTTTGATCGACTTTGGTGGGTTCAGAAAGGACGCCAAGGATCCGAACTCCATCTCTATGTGAAACGAGATCATGCTTCGATTGAAGTTCTCGAAGAGGTCCGTCAGCGACTGGATCGTGAGGATGCGGAAAACGCGCACGCTGATACAGCCTCCTCAGATATGACTGGTGAATACCGGATACGAGACTACCGAGAGGGAGATGGACTGGAGGTCGCTCGTCGAATTTATGAAGCCTACGGGAGATCGTATCCAAATCCTGATTTGTATGTCCCCGATCGAATCGATTTATTGAATCGCGAAGGACGATTGCACTCCATCATTTGCGAATCCCCTAATGGAGATGTTGTCGGGCATTATGCATTGGAGCGTCCTGATCTTGGCCCGATTGGCGAGGCGGGTCAGGCGGTTATTGATCATCGACATCGTGGCCATGGTTTGATGAAACCCATGCGGGCAGCGGTTGAAAGGGCGGGAGCCAAGATTGGGTTGCTAGGCATCTGGAGTCAACCAACAGCGCGTCACCCGATCAGTCAACGAATGAATCTTAAGTTTGGTTCTACTCCCACCGGTCTTTGTTTGGGAACAACGCCGGCAGATGCTTCGCTTCGTGGCGGGGTTGCTGGTGAGGGCGAAGAGGCGGGGCAGCCTGCACGTCATTCTTGTTTTCTATACTGGGATCCAATTACAGAAGAACCAAAGCTTCGCGCAAATGTTCCGGCGGAGCTGGTACCAATTCTTTCACCGCTTTACGAAGCGCGGAAACGAGAAGTCAGTTTTGAGACCAATCAGGATGTTCCCGTTGACGGCCACGCGGCGATCAGCACGCGGTTCGATTCTGCTCGAGGCGTTGCCTGGGTATCGCTGGATCAAATTACTAGTGGAGCCTTTGATGGTATTTGGGCGGCAATTAAGGCGATGGAGACCTCGGCGTCTGCGGCTACGGTTTTTGTTGATTTGCCAATCGATGACCCAGGCTGTGGTCATTTGACGGGGCAATTGCTATCGGAAGGTCTGCGGCTGGCGGGAGTTGGACCACGGTTCCGAAGGGTAGATGATGACCGAAGAGCCGAAGACGTGCTCCGGCTTCAGCTCAATCCCGGCCCTGTTGATTTAGCTGGTTTGGTCGTCGAAGGCGATCTCGGACGTGCGCTTGCCGATACCGTGATTGGGCCTCGCGATCCCTAGTCTTTGACTGCGTTCACGTTTGTGAAACGCTCGACATATTGCCAGCTCAATTATTGAAGGCGTCCCTAATCCGATTTAGGTATTCGTCTTAGGGACGCTTAATCGAATCTCTTACTTTGCCGGAGTGAGAGTGAAGTCTTTGACTGCTATTCCGTATTGCGGAGGTTGGTTGCGTGAGAACTGCACTGTATTCGCGCCCTCTTTCAAGGTCAGCATGATTGGCTTGGATTCTTTCCAATCACCTTCGGTGAACGGCAACTCCATCACTAATTCGTCGGCGTTATCGTTGACCCGGACGTTGAGTCGTTGATCATAATTGGCCGTGACGACTTTCGCTTTGAATGCGTATTTCCCTGCTTTAGGTGCGTTGACCTGATACTCAAAACGGGATGTGGTGCCTTGGCTTGGTCCCGTAGGATCTGCTGCGGGACTGATGGAATAGTAATTGCGAGCGTAGGTATCTGAGATTCGCTCACAGACATTGCCGTAAACATCATAGAGTCCCCAGGGGTTAGGTTTCTTTTCACCCACAGGATGAGATTTGCCACCGCCATTGGTTTTCGACCAAGCGAAGGCATCCATTTTTGAAGGGTCATCGCCAAAGAACCATTTTGAATTCCGGCCACCGCGGCTGGCATATTCCCATTCGGCTTCGGTCGGTAGTCGCGCATCCCGTCCAGTGATTTCAGCCAGTTTGCCGCAGAAAGTTAGTGCGTCTGGTGCGCCGACATTATCGACCGGGCATTGAGGGTCCTTGGTGGACCGACTGGGATTGGATCCCATGAGGGCTTGGTATTGTGCTTGCGTGACTTCGTATTTTCCGAGGTAGAACCCCTGTGTGATGGCGACTTCATGTTTGGGGACCTCGACGCATTCGAATCGACCGTCCTTGGTGCTTTCGCCGCCCATCACGAATTTACCTGGCTTGATGTAGACCATCTCCATGGTCACGCCGTTGCCGAGGTCGAGAGTTAATTCACTCGGTGCGTTTTTTCCACCCTGCGAAACTGCAGCCCGAAGGCCCCAGTTTTCATAGCGTCCATAGCCACCGCTGAGCATGCGGAATCCGGACGAGCATGCATTGGCATCTCCCTTCCACGTTCCTCCTCGCATGATTGTCGTCCCTTTAGGGAAGAAGCGGGGCAGAAATACTTGCATCCCACCGCCGAAGCTTTTCATGGCTAACACGTCGCGAGTGTTGCCCGATGGTTTACTGTAGGCTGCCGCCGGAATGGAGATGACATTGGCACCGTAATTGATTTTTCTGTCTTCTGGTGAGACTGGAGAAGCAATGATTTTTTCTGCAACGGTGGGCTCATTGGATTCGCCCAGATCCTCTCCAAGTGCGTCGAGCGTGACAGCCGCTCCGCTTTCGATGATCGCGCGTTGAGTTGTCAGTGCAAGTCCATTCCAAAACTCGGGATTGTCTTCATGTTCTCCATAGGTTCGTTTTTCCCCTAAAAGATCACCAGCCCACTGAGCGCGTTTGACTTTGAGGTATTCTTTTTTCTTAGGTCGAGCTTGCGTACTGGCGAGAAAATCGAGGTCACTTTTATAGCGAGTACTCGTCCAGCCAGCGCCCCAGCCGCCACCTAAGTTGACCACCCAACCAGCAGGCGTCCAGTGTGCCAGTGCGGCATGTCCGCGACTTGGACGGGCAGTGGTGGGGATTCCAAAGGCTCGCAAAATGAAGCGGCCAATAAATGCCCGCCGCCCGCAAACTCCTCCATTCATCAAAATGTTCTGGTACTTTTGAAGTTCAGGCCGATCGTACTTGACGTCCCCGGAACCATATTTGACATCGGAACCAACCAGGTTCACGTATCGCCAACCGTAGTTGTCATTGTAGATGTGGTCGGGGCGATAGTTTCGAAGCATTTTACGGCCCCATGCCAGAGTTTCATCAGGTTCATCGCCGTTGACGACCATGCGGAGTTCCCAGGTGCTCAATCGTTCAAATGCTGGATCCAGTTCGCCATTTTCAAATGCCTTTTCATAGTGAAAGTAACGCTTGACCGGATCAACTGTTTTTGGTGCATTCGGTTGGTCGACAGGATTGGTTTGGGTAATAGGAACCGAGTGTTCAAGGCTGATCGCGAGTGCCAGTCGATGCAGAACACCGTTGGTTGCCTTCATGCTCCCTTTTTGAATGTCTGTATAAATCTGCATGGCTGGTCCGTACTCGGGAGCACCATAGCCTCGACCTTGTCGTTTGGCATTGGCTCCATCGGCGACCAGCATTTGTGTCATCAGATCGGCGTCTCCGAGCAATTTTTCAACGAGGGCTTTTTGTTGTTTTCCTTGTTGAGCGAACTTCGCCAAGCCTTCCGGAGTTGCTTCGTGCATCACGACAAATTTGGCGAGTTTGTCGTCGAGTGAATCGCTAGAGAGAAATTTATCCAGCTTTGCTGACTGTGCTTTGTCTGATTTGGGCAGTTGAGCTGAGAGTTGGTCACGTAGTTTCTCAAGCTCAGCAGCATATTCCAACTGAAGTTTCTGCCCGGCGTCGGTGAGCAGTACATCATCGTTCGGTTTTGCTTGAGCAAGCAAACCAATTGGAATTCCCAGTAATAGAGCCATCAGACTGCTGAAGATAATGCCGGAAAAATACGTTCTCATAGACAAGGGTTCCTTGGTTTGCCGCGCACGCTAAGCGATTGGGTGCGCGAAAGATAAGTGTCGTCTTCGCCAAGCGTTTCATGATACCCGAAAAAGTATCGCGGTGCGATAAAATCGTTACTGGCCGAAGTAACATGCGATTTTGGTGTCGGGGACGCCAAGTGTTCCATCGTAAAACGCGTCAGAACTACCAATCGCTTTTCAATTTAAGGATCAATAGGTTTGTGACGGATTGCGGATAAAGAGGGCTCGTTAAACTGAGTGTGGAAACTAGTTGATACCTTTTTCCGAGATGGTTGATTGACCCAGTGGTTTTCCGCTAGGGAGCTGCCCGATGTATTTTGGAATGCGCACAGACTCAAAAAACAATGGACTGGGTTTGCACAATCTTTTCGCAGCTGCCTGGGCCGATTCGCCTTTTTTTAGTTGAATCATTCCCATTGGCCCAAATCGTCGGCTTGTTTTCCAGACATCCACTCCCTCTTTTATGAGGGTAACAGAGCCAATTTGAGGCGTGTACTTAATAGACTCCGTTCCACGGCGGCCAAATGGATCAGTGATCGAAGACATTTCTGCCTTCTCTTGCTTGCCTTTAATGATCGCTAAAACGATTTTTAGCTTAGCGTTATTGCGAATCGTCACGCCATTGTCTTGGAGTGTGCGCGTGATCCGATCGCGGATTTGATCTTGCTCCTGTCGGCTAAAGGGAAGATCAAGTTCAAGCGAAACTTCTGAGTCGGGCGCAAGGACCAATAGGTCATCTGGATCTAATTGTTCGGTTTGGATGGCGAGATTTTTATGGGGGAGTGAGATCGGTGTAAATTTTGATTTTCCAATGAACCAGAACCGGCTGTCGTTGGCATTGAGGATAGAGCCACCCGTTGAGCGATAGGACCAAACTGTCGCCCTGAGCTCAATGTCGATAAGGCTGGAATTGTTAATTAAAAGGTATTCTTCTCCTACCCAGGTCATTGATTGAACCATTGCCGGAGGAGCAGATAGTTCGCGAGTTAGCTGGTTGTTAGTGAGGTCCCAGATCCAAATTTCTCCACTGATGCTGTTGATTCCGGCAAGTGACTCTCCACTGGGAGAGAAGGCTAGGAATTTAGTCGCCGTGGGTGGTTCGATTTTTCCTAAGATATTTCCATCGTTCACATTGATAATGAATACAGACTTGCCAGAGACCACGGCGAGTTGTTTTCCGTTCGCGCTCAAAGCTGGATTGTTGGTTTCTGAAATTGGATAGGAATAAACAGCAGTTGCCGACTCGCAATCCCAGAGAATGACACGTCTACCGACAGTCAATAGTCGATTGTTGTCGATAAACCTTCCTAGATTGGGGGTCAGTCCGTCTCGGTCGAAGAAGCTGGCGGCTTTCCAGGCTGCTGTCTGAGAAGCTTCGTCGCCTAGTTTCCAAAATGAAATTTCGCCAGGTTCGCGGCCGCGTCCTTTTTTGTAAGTCACTGCTTGTGTGCTATCCGGATTGACGGCAAGAAGTGTTGCGTCCTTCAAGTTGATCCGCAGCGGTGGTTTCGACTTAGCCGTTTCTAAATTGGCAATCAACAACTCGGTTGCGTTTTCAAAAGGGTTCGTGATAGCCGCAACAGCGGTCTGGCCATTATTGATCAAGAACACACTGGAAACTCGATTATGGAACTCATGTTGAGTAAATCCACTTTGAAACTTGATGACTTTGTTGTCCGATTTTACGATCGCAGCGGCATCGGGTTGAACCTTCCAGCCTTTGTCGGAAAGGACCATTTCATTGGCCGTTGCATTGGGTTCAATTGCGGGAATGACTGGTTGAGACTTGGACACGCGAGGAGTGGAGTCATTAGTTGATTTGGGAGGCGTTTTCATGTCGCCGCCAGCGAACGGATTGGCTTCACTGTTTTGTTTTTCGAGTTCCTCAAGATAGGTCTGGTCTTCGTCGCTAAGCTTAGCCAGCGGCAGGGTGATGACGCGGCCATCCTCTTTTTCTAATTGAATGTTGCCATCTTCGTCGCTGACTAATTTGGCATTTATCGAGAAGGAACCGGTCGCGTCAGTCCATTTGCGTAGTTCGGCTGGAGGTGCCATGCTTTGGTCGGTTGCTCCATCTTTCGTAGACTCAACTAGCGAGAGTCGCGAAGGCGGGAAAAATCTCTCCGTTAATTTCCCGCGGTAATCAAATTTGACTTTGGGCCAACCCGTTCCCGTGAAATCGAAAATTTCTGCTTGATAGGTCTTCCCAAGAAATTCGAACTCAACGACATCACCAATCTTGAAATCTTCCTGATAAGGATTTGCACTCACATTGGTTGCAAAAAATAACGCAGGGAGAACTAGGATTAAGCAAATACGTATCAGGAATTGAGACGGTGATGTTGGTAGAGACATAAATCGATGCCTAAAGTGTTTCGTTGGTGGGGAGGTAGCAGGGGGGCGGATTTTCACAATCGCCCGATAATAGCACCGCCTGGCCGGGGAAGTCAAAGGTGCGGTTCATTCTTGGTGAGAGAAGTAACCAAGATTCGCATAGTTGCGGGAGATAGGTTGATACACGGACGTAGGAAATTCAGCGACTGGGAAAACAGCGACTGGGAAAACAGCTGAGAACGGGTTAAAACTTAGGTTAGTCCCTGCTGGCAATAAGGCTGGAGGACTGGTCACTCCTTTTGCTCGAGATGTAACGATGTACAAACACCTTTTGTTTCTGTTTCTTCCCGTCGTTATGTTTTCTCAAACGACAAACGCTCAAGAACCCAAGCAATGGGTCAAGGAAAATTTAAACGACCTCGTTGAGCTGTATGTGCATTTTCATAAGACACCAGAGCTTTCGTTTCATGAAAAAGAAACCGCCGCAAAATTGGCTTCGGAATTGAAGTCAGTGGGAGTCGTTGTTACCGAAAATGTTGGTGGATTTGGCGTTGTGGGATTGATGAAAAATGGCGACGGGCCGACTGTCATGGTTCGCACGGATCTCGACGCGTTGCCCGTTGCTGAGGCGACCGATGTTCCTTACGCATCCACGGTTACAACGGTTGACGCTGATGGAAACACTGTTGGCGTGATGCATGCCTGTGGCCATGATATTCATATGACAACGCTTGTTGGAGTCGCCCGGTTTTTAGCTGCCAATCAAGACAAATGGCAGGGAACCGTCATGTTCATCGGTCAGCCCGCTGAAGAGCGAGGGATGGGGGCGGTGGCTATGCTTGACGATGGTCTGTTTGAAAAATTCCCCAAACCTGATTACGCGTTGGCGTTGCACTGTAATTCAGTAACCCCCAGCGGTTCTGTTTCGGTAAGGCCTGGTTACGCCATGGCGAACGTCGATAGTGTTGATATTGAAGTCTTTGGACGCGGTGGTCACGGAGCCTATCCTCACACCACGATTGACCCAATTGTCCAGGCGGCGAAGCTTGTCGTCGATTTGCAGACGTTGGTTTCCCGCGAAGTGAAACCGATTGAGGCCGGGGTGGTAACCGTCGGTTCAATTCACGCGGGTACGAAACACAATATCATTTCAGATAGCTGTAAACTTCAACTGACGGTGCGAAGCTATTCTGAAGAAGTGCGGCAGTTGTTGCTTAATGGGATCAAGAGAAAAGCAAAGGCGGCCGCGATCAGTGCTGGAGCGAAAGAACCGGAAATCAAGATCTCTGAAGGAACGCCTTCGCTCTCTAACGATGCTGAACTAACTGCAAAAATGAAAACGGTATTCGAAGGGGCGATTGGTAAGGAGAATGTTCTCGATGCAGAGCCCGTCATGGGTGGTGAGGATTTTAGTCAGTATGGTCGAGCTGGGGTGCCGAGCTTGATGTATTTTCTAGGAGTCGTCGAACCGAGGCAGCTCACGTACTTCGAATCCAATGAAATTTCTCCACCCTCACTCCACTCAGCAGAGTTTGCCCCGAACGTGGAGCCAAGTCTGATGACCGGGATCGTGACTATGTCTAGCGGCGTGCTTGAGTTGTTAAAGAAATAATGCGCCCAGTCTCCGGCTTGACGACCTTCTCTAAAAGAAAGAAATCTGATGAGTGAATTTGGTAAACCACCGCAAAACCAAGGCTACCCTCAGTACACGCAAGTTGTTGTGCAGAATCCCCAATCCAATCCGATCGGCATGATCGGTTTTGTGACCTCGTTAGTATCTTTGGTCATGTGTGGAGGGCTGCTGTTTCCAATTAGTTTTACTTGTTCGTTGATTGGAATGTTCCGGCAGCCAGCTGCTTTTGCGATTGCCGGTTTGGTTATCAGTTTAGTGACAGGCTTCCAGTTTCTATTGGTTTTGGTCTTGTTTATCATCCCATTTTTTTTCGTAGGTGCGGCGGCAGTGGGAGTTGGAGTTGCCGGAGCCTCGGCGCTCGCTGCTGAAGTGCAAGTTGCTAACCAAGCCAGAGTCGTTGAAATTAAGATTCGTAGCTTCTACTTAGAAAATGATAGAGCACCGGCTGAGGTTGAGTGTGTGGAGCTGCTACTCGACGAAGACGAAGCGGAAATGATGAACGTAACGAAGGTTTCCGAAACTGAAATGCTGATCAAGCATCAAGGTGCCGATGGAATATTCGGTACGGTTGATGATCGAGAGTTTCCGGTTGACCTGGATCTTGAGAATCCCCCTACGGAAATGGATGAAATATCATTTGATTGAATGTTGTTGTAATTTAATCGCCGGTTGTGATGGCGGCGTCATTGGCGGCTTAATTTAGCGGCCAAATAGGGTGAGCTGCCCACCCACCATCCAGTCGTCATAATCTCGGCCCTCGGACGTGATCGTGTAGCGGCCAAAACCCGATACCCGAATGTTACCGTCAATCCAGAAATGAGCACCTACCTCCGGATAGAAAGTGGCTAGGCCGTTGACCGATTCAGTTATTGGTTCGTCCTCCAAAAGGTCAAGTGGATTGTTGGAGTTATTCCAGGCATCTAGACCCAGCGTAACGGCATCGATTGTTCGGATGCCTCCAAATCCGCCAACGCCAACGAAGGGAGCCAAACGAGTTGGGGTTTGCAGACGTACGCCTGCCTCAGCTCCGAACGCGGAAGTATGGTCTCCCACGAGACCGCTTAGTGATAAACGATGAGATAGATAACTCGTGTCGTATACCTCGCGACCTAATTCCAAGGTTCCCAGTGTGTCAAAGGAATTTGAATTTACCTGAGTGCCGCCGCCGACTAGCCAGCCAACTTGTTTGTCGTTGTGGCGGGCGTCGGTGGCTTGTTTTAGTTTCCCAAAAAAGTCACCGGGGTCTGCTCGCTTGGCGTATTTTTTTGCATAGACGGGGTCATCCATGGCATAGCGAGGATTGAATAGCGAACAACCAGCGCTGGATGAGAGGAGAATTATCATAATGAGAAGCGTGCGCATGATGGCTTTTAGCATTCCATGCATTGGTTTGGAAGGCTGGTTTCAGGACGCTGATAAATAGGGGAAGGGATTTGTCAGTTTATCCCGCTATCAAGGTCAGGCTTGCCAGATTTTGCCATCGCAGATGGGGAAAAAGTCGACTGACTTGCTTGCGTTTTGTTTCATCCCTCCCTTGAACGGACCGAAGGCTGGGAGGGTGATGTGATGTTGGCTTACGACAAAACAAGGCAAACGCATTCTGTCTGCACCTCGGCCAACCAAAACGACAGGATGCCAATGCCCGCCGAATTGGAACGAGACTGATTCGCCGGTGCTTTCGACCTGTTGGGATGGAAGGGAATTGGAGGTTTCGTGAAGCAATTGAAACGGACCAATGAACGACGAAGTTGTCTCTTGCAGCAACCATGGTTCCGGGAATTGTCGAACGTGGCGGTCGTGGTTACCTCGGACAAGCGTCATGTCGATCTTGGAATGCGCCTCACGCCAATGAGTAAACTTGGCAATTAAAGTGGGCGTCATCGAATCGCGATTATGGATGAGGTCGCCTAGGAAAAAAACTTGCGAAGCGGCGGTTGTTTCCAGTGCGACCGTCAAGTTTTCAAGGGTGGTTTGATCGACGCCCTCGGGGACGGGAACGCCCCCAGCACGAAACGAAGCTGACTTCCCTAAGTGCAAATCGGCAACGAGCAGTGCATTGAAGCCTGGAATCAACACGGTGCCATCACCTCGTAGAATTACGGGTTCACCGGCACACTCGAGCTCAAATTCTGTGGAGAGGGGTAATGACATTTCTTTAGTAAAACCGAAAGTCTCTGAGGTGTACAGGCCACCGTTGCAAAGGTCTTGGGATTTCGGTTAGCTCCAGCCTGCCATTGATTACCCGGCAAATTAACATCTCGTTACTGAGAAGAGGAAGGATTAGAGATATTCCTTTCAACCAACAAAAATGGCCCCGAGCAATGATCTACTAACCATGACCCCCAAAGGGCTCTTTTGCGAGCAAGGGAATTTCTATGTAGATCCTTGGCGAGCGGTCGACCACGCAGTCATCACGCACGCCCATGCCGATCATGCACGTTGGGGGTCAAAAAAATATTTAGCAGCCGATACCGGCGCTGAGGTGTTGCGAATAAGAATGGGTGAGAAGGCAGACCTCCGCTTTCAACCCCTTGGTCAGTCGCAAACCATCAATGGCGTGGAGGTCACATTTTATCCTGCCGGTCATATTCTTGGATCAGCTCAAGTTAAGATTGAGAAAGCGGGTTACTCGATCGTGGTTTCGGGTGACTACAAACGTAATCCCGATCTAACATGTCAGCCGTTTGAGCCTGTCCGCTGCAATACTTTTATTACCGAATCGACGTTCGGCCTGCCCATCTATCGCTGGCCCGATCCGCAAACTGTTTTCGATGGGATTAACCAGTGGTGGAAGTCGAATCAAAGTTCTGGCAAAACCAGCATCTTGCTCGCGTACTCGCTCGGCAAGGCTCAGCGATTGCTGTCAGGGATTGATGCGTCGATCGGTCCAATCTATACGCACGGTGCGGTTGAAAAACTAAATGCGGGGTATCGGGAGGCGGGCGTCGCGTTGCCTAAAACCACCTTTGTTGGTGAGGTCGATCCTAAGAAAATTGATTGGAGCCAGTCGCTAGTCGTTGCCCCGCCGGCGGCCGTTGGTGGGCCATGGGCAAAAAAGTTTGGCAAGCTGAGTGTGGCGATGGCGTCGGGGTGGATGCAGATCCGGGGAACGCGCCGACGTCGTTCAATGGATGCTGGATTTATTCTGTCGGATCATGTGGACTGGGCTGATTTGATGCAAACGATTCATGAAACCGAGGCGGAAAACATTTGGGTGACGCACGGCTATTCGGATGTTGTGGTTCGTTATTTAAGAGAGCAAGGATTCAACGCCAAGGTCGTCGAAACAGAATTCACGGGTGAGCAATTGGAGGGGGATACGGAACCAGCGAGCTGAGACTGGCGGCGAGACCGTCTGCACATTGGCTCAAAATTCCAATCACCAAATCATGAGAGATTTTTGCGAACTCTACTGGCGACTGGATTCGACCACCAAGACTACTGAAAAGGTTTTGGCATTGGAAACGTACTTTCGTCAGGCGGCTCCCAAAGATGCGATCTGGGCGGTCTATTTCTTGACCGGCAGTCGTATCAAGCGGTTGGTGAAGACTGGGTTGTTGCGTCAGTGGGCAACCGAAGAG
>CALKCK010000049.1 GCA_938083195.1 uncultured Pirellulaceae bacterium
AATGGCGGCTTTTCCGAAGGGAAAAAGAATTGGACGGTCGATCAGGCGCAAGGGGCAGAGGCGGAAGTTGTCATCAACAAAGAAGGACCGAAGGGAGCGTCAGCATTTCGCATGGACGTGGTGGATGTCGGCGAGGAACCCTGGAACCTGCAACTCTATCAAGGCAATCTTAAGGTTAGAGAGGATCAGGAATATCGTTTGACATTTTGGGTGAAGTCAAATTACGAAGGAACGATTAAGGTCATCTGTATGCAGAATCATGAGCCTTGGGAGCACTCAACCGAGCAAGAGGTTTTAGTTTCCGAGCAATGGAAAAAGAAAGAGTTTACTTTTTCGGGGCCCTGGAATGATGAAAACGCCCGGATCACGTTTACTGATTTAGCCACCGATGATGACCGGGTTTATTGGTTTGCCAAGGTGTCGTTTCAGCCAGTGGTGACTCAGAAGTGATCGCTGCGCCTGCGGTTTTGATTTCCCTTCGTTTTTCTAAAAAAACCAGCCCCAATGGAGCTGGTCGTTCGCAAGATAGTTTCTGTGAAATGGCCAACTGGCCATAGGGGCTATCCTCAGAACTCTTCATAGAGTGCGGATGCGGCTGCCCCGGCTTCAAGCCCGGTTAATATTGCATCTCCATAATTCATTTCTTCAGAAAGTAATTCAGCTCCAGCGCCAATAATAAACCCACCGAGATCAGCCCAGAATTTTCCGCGAATCCGTTCCATGACGTCACCCTCAAAGATGTCGTTTTGGGCATTCCAGTAGGCAACGGTTCCTTTCGCAAGGGAGAGAGAGCCAAGCATTAGGATAGTTTCCTTGGTGGTGAAGCCTTGCGATTTAGTTATTTCGAGGACCTGTTGGTCTATTGAACGGTTGAACGACTTTAGGTCCGGACTCAACATAATTGTCTCTTCGAGTTTTTGAAACGCACCTTTGATTGGACCTTTGGTTGAAATTTGTTTTTGGAAATTCTCGAAGTAACCGTATCCATCCTGCGCACACAGGCATACTTCAGAAGCCAGTTCTTCGGAAGCCAACGCTTTAGTGGGTGCAAGATCGTAGACCTGCATGAAAAACAGCGAAGTATGCTGCAACAATGATTTTGTATCTAAACTTGGGGCCGGTTCCAGTGAGATATTAGCGTAGGTCTTCCGTCCAGGTTTTTTTCGTATGACTATGTCATCACCCTGTCTGGCCATTCCAGGTTTCTTTCGCACGAACATGTCGTCACCCTGTCTGGCCATTCCTGGTTTTTTCCGGATAACTTTGTCATCGCCCTGTCTAGCCAACTTTGGCAGCTCGAAAAGATTTAGATTAAGGTCGGGGGTCAGGTAGTCGAGTGCCTCATTGTGCATAGTTCCAACTGCGGCAAGTGGGTTGGGATCAAGCGATTCGTTTCCCTCGGAATTAACGATTTTCCCGGGATTAACATTTGTTTTGCGATCATCGCAGTCACTCGAATGTCCGCCCCACCCTTTCGCGATCACCAACGTCAGTTTGGAATCGGGCCCCATAGAAATCAAGGTGACTGACCGCATTCCGTAAGACGTTTGAAAAGTGAGATAGGTGAAGTCTGCCGACGCCTGCATCATTCCTGCTTGATCGTCATTTTTGCCAAAGATCAGCTCGATGCCGGTTGGGTTGCAGCGACATGGTTCGGTACAAGTTGCACCGCAGTCCTCGCATTGCTTGACATCCGCTTTGGATGTGCTTTCGCTAATGATGCTGGAGGCATCTGAGAGACCAGGATCTTCTTCGGTATCCCTTTCAACGATGATGTCGATTCCCGGGACTGGATCATTGTTTTTCCGAGTACCGTCATTCGTCGGCGGGAACAAGCTAACAACGTGGCCCTCTTTGGGCATGTTTTTTGTGCGGCCAGGCGGGAACATGTCAATAACGTGGCCCTCTTTGCTGCCCTGAAGAACCGCAACGGTGAGATGGTCGCAATGGCTACGTCCTAGCTCGGCGTAGTAAAGGTTAATTAGCCCAGGTTTTTTTCGCACGGTCACGGGCTGGGGGCAGCCCATGGTGGGAATGGGAATTCCAAGCCCCAGAATAAGCATGAAAAGGGCCGTAGAAATTTTTAGTCGCATGAGATAGCGTGACATAATTTGACTCCAAAAAAAAGTGGAAGAGATAAGTGGTGAAATAGGTTAAGCAAGTTGTGTGCCAGTTCAAAAACAACCCTTTTTCGCGTCTTTCAAACGCAAAGAGAATGGAAACTGAATCAAATTGAGACCGCTGCCTCAAATCGAGACGAATTATTTAAATCAGCGATCCAAACAGCTGTTTCGAAGACCTGGATTAACCGGCACAATAGAACTCGCCCCGAACGCGGTATCTAATTCCTTCTTGCCTTTGGGAGGATTTTGAGTAGGCGGTGATGAAAGATCGCCTCCATCAAAGCGGGTGTTCGGACCGAATGCGACCTGTGCTAACAACTTTAGAGAGAAAGATTTTGACGATGAATCCCAAGCGAATTTTGATGTTGGTCGGAGATTATGTTGAGGATTACGAGGCCATGGTGCCCTATCAAATTTTGTTAATGGTGGGATATCGGGTCGATACTGTCTGTCCTGGGAAAACAGCGGGTGAAACGGTTGCGACAGCAATTCACGATTTCGAGGGCGACCAGACTTACAGCGAAAAACGCGGTCACAATTTTGGAATCAATTTTGATTTCGAAGAAGTTGATGTCAATGAATATGACGGTTTGGTGATTCCAGGTGGCCGCTCACCGGAATACTTGCGTTTAAATGAACGCGTGCTGGAAATCGTTGGGCAGTTTTTCGAGCGGAATTTGCCGGTTGCCGCGGTCTGTCACGGCCCCCAAATTTTGGCGACTGCAAACGTGTTGACTGGGCGGGAATGTTGTGCCTATCCAGCCGTTGGGCCGGATGTCACTTCCGCCTCGGGGACATTGGTTGGTCCGAATGAGACGTTTGACAATGCTCACGTCGAGGGGAATCTCGTCACTGCTCCAGCGTGGCCGGCCCACCCTGCCTGGATGCGGGAATTCCTGAGATTGTTAGGGCTGTCGTTTGAAAGTGGTCATTAGCATTTAATTTCGGAATCCGGTGAAACGCTGAATTAGATAGACAGTTGGTTGGTCATTTTTTATTTTTGATTGGCCACTTTTGTACACCTACTCGGTCGGCCCAGTTTTGCCACTGGGCGACCATCTCAGCTAATTTTTCAGGGTTTTTTTCCGCCAGATCGTTGAGTTCCGTTCGGTCGGTTTGCATGTCATAAAGATGCCATTGGGTAGGTTGGTTGTTTCGATACGCTGAAACAATTTTCCAACGCCCATCTCGCAGTGCTAAATTACCATGATGTTCAAAACCTAGAGGTGTTGAGCGTTCGATTGGTCTTCCGGTAAACAGTGGGACAAGGCTGATCCCTTCGGCGGCTTTGATTTTATGTTCTGTGTTCGGTTCAATGTCTGAGTGATAAGTCGTTGGGTATTTTATCCCGGCGACATTTAGCAGGGTTGGCATGATGTCAATTAAATGGGCTGGTGTATCAACGATCGATCCTTGTTGAGCTGCGGCGATGCCGTTAGGCCAGTGGATGATGAAAGGCGAGCTGATGCCTCCTTCAAAGCCGTCATGTTTGTATCCTCGAAACGGTGTATTGGAGACGTTGGCCCAACCTTGTCCATAACCTACAAATGTATCTTCGCCGCCCGGCATCGTTTCGGGGCCAGTTCTCACGGGACGTCCGTCACGGGTTTGCATGGGTGTCCAGATTTTAGTTTGTAGTCCGTCTTTCCCAAGTGGCGGAAATGATTTGCCAGCAATTTTTTCAGCGTTGGATGCTCGACCGAAGCCTTCGGCGCAGCCTCCATTATCCTGAAGGTAGATGATC
>CALKCK010000050.1 GCA_938083195.1 uncultured Pirellulaceae bacterium
TTAAACTCAACCCGTCAATCGTTTGGTTCGCCGGCAATTCTCCACCGGCAAGCTCGACAAAGGTTGGGTAAAAATCATGGCTGATGGTTGGTTCCGAACAAACAGTGCCTGCCTTTACTAAGGGTGGGTACTTCACAATCAAAGGAACTCTAACTCCCCCTTCATGCAGTGTACCCTTTTCCCCTCTTAACGGATCCTGAGTCGCAACGGTATCGTCGGCCGCGGGTCGATAATCGTACCGGCGATAAAGCCCTCCATTGTCAGAGGTAAAGACGATCATTGTGTTCTCAGTGATTCCGGCCTCATCAACTGCCTCGACAATTCGCCCAACCATATCATCACAGTGTTCAACCATTGCGGCATAAACCGGGTGAGGCAAATCACGTCCCCGGTCACCAGCGCGTTGTTCGTATTTATTTACCTTCGCAGCCATCGCACCTAAGGGGATATGAACGGCGAATGGAGATACCATTAAAAAGAAAGGCTTACTTTGATGTTGTTTTATAAAGTCGACACAGACGTCCGCTTCAAATTCGGTACGATACTGCCCAGCCTTTGGTTTTTGATCCACATCGTCGAGCACCCGATACCGACCTGGTAAATGAGGGCCCGAGATAACAGCGGAAAATTCGTAACCTTGGTGTTTAGGTTGAAACTGTGCCCCCTGTCCGAGATGCCACTTCCCCACATATCCAGTTGAATAACCCGCCGCTTTCAGCGACTCGGCAACCGTTACTGTATCCAAAGGTAAAGCCATCGTCGTCTGCGGTGTGATGACTCTTTCGAACGGACGCCAATGGCCCGGAATATGGGCCGTTATTCCAATTCTGGCCTGATTCTGCCCAGATTGAACCGCACATCGCGTGGGAGAACAGACGGCGCCTGACGCATAAAAATCGGTAAACCGCATTCCTTCGGTTGCTAACCGATCAATATTTGGAGTGTCAATAAAGTCATTTCCATAGCAACCAACATCTTTCCATCCGAGGTCGTCTATAAAAATTAGAATGATGTTCGGATCGTCAGCCCGCGTTTCCAAAACTGGCACCAACATCATGAATAGCATCGGAATGATCTTAAAGCACATTTCGCAAGCACTCTTCATTTTCTAATCCTGAAATTTTCTCAAAAAAATTGTTCGTCCATATTGGCAGAATGGCGATTCGAAATCGCTCCGCCTACACCCAATATCTAGCAGACAACCATCGTTGGCAACTCTTTAACAGAAACTCACCCGGTAAGAATAACTAAGTTGTTAGCGAACTAAACCCAGCGGCAAGAATCCTATTCTCGCGATTCCGGTTCCAAAACTTTGCGGTAGAGAAAAGCATCTGATGTCAGCAACGACTTCAAAAGCGCATTCATGCTACCACCATTGTCACGGTAGGCACGATAGGCTGCCTGCAACACAGGCGCGTCATCAACGGTTTCATTACGGCCCATCCAAAACCGAAACGCGTGACGCACAAAAACCTGATGCACCCGATCGCTCTCCGCCAATCGGTCGATCATCTCAAGCGCATCGGCAACTGGACCATCGAGTTCGGCGTCCCCACTATCAATGATTGCGCCGCTAGTGTTGACCTTTTTTCCCATCTCGGTTGTTCGATAAAGACCAGCATGACTGAACATTTCAAAGGGAAGTCCAAGTGGATCCATTTTTCGATGACACCGGTAACACTCGGCTTCTTGAGTGACTCGCATCCGATGCCTTAGCGTTTCTTTCGGTTCATCCGGTAGCATCGCGTCCACAGTAATAGGGACATCAGGTATCGAATCACCAAGCAACCTCTCCCGCACCCAGCGTCCTCGTAAAATTGCGTGATTGTCCATTGCATCAGAATGAGAAACCAACCAACTTGGATGAGTCAGAATCCCTCGACGCTGATCCGTTGGAAGCTCCGTCAAAGAACGCTGAGCCATGTCACGCTTGACAACCTGTGGCACACGAACATGGATATTCGTGCCTTTGGGTAATTCAACATAGCCACGATCCGCATTGGTAATTCGCGTACCTTTTGGAACTTTTGGTAGCCTTTTCACCAGTTTTTCCAATTGGCTAAAATAACGAACGTCTGTACCAGGCGAAATCACAACACGATTGGTTGTCAGGAGTTCTTTTAGAACGTCTTTGTCTTCTGCCAAAATTAACTCAACGAGTCGATCCGTATGGGACGCCATCCCGTGCATCGCCGTGTAGTGATTTGTACCTTTACTATCTCCACCACCGGAAGCCAACGCCGCCGTGTCCTTGCAAATAGAACCTGCTCGGTCGTAATCAAAATACTCACGAAAAAACTGAAGTACTCGAGGTTTCCGAATCGAGGGATCCGCAAGGATTCGGCTTACCTCGCGGGCGACATCTTCTTTAGTTTTCATCCGCCCCTGAACAATGGAATCCTTTAGTACTTCATCAGGCGGAAGATAGCTAAGTGCGGCATTGACCGCTAATCCCAGCTCCTCACCTTGCAACATGATCCGCCCAAACCGATCAGGCTTTCCGTAGTCAACTAACTCCACCCGAAACACCGCTTCCCGATCCAGAAAGATTGGCGCCAACCCGAGAATCACGCCCTCTTCTTTTCCAAGATCATTAACAGCGCGGTCAAGAATCGACACGTATTGCTTTAACTCATCGGGTCTAGGTTGACGGCCAGTCAACGCTTCAAATAAATAGATAATCGCTGCCGTTTTTGTGTCATCCCTAAAATCCTCGTCCCGAACTAGCTCATACACAGGCGTGAGCGGCCGCTTGATCTCCCTACTGTAAAACAAGCTTTGTGATAGTCCCCGCAGATCACCGTGTTTGTAGTTTGCGTCGATTTCACTAACGCGATCGGCGAATTGATACTCTTCGGCCTCGGGGCCATAGGCCATAAATTTCAAAATATCTTCCGCGAGCCCAGCAATCTGTATCGCTTCTGAACCATTGACCGAATACTGATCAGCATAATTTCTTAAGCCGTGGGTATCTTCGGTGGACAAAACAGGTGGAAACCCGGTGATTGCCGCCGCGTAAGCGGCACTCCCTCCAACCCAACCAATGACTCGATCCAGCCCAAAGTAAACCTTAACCTCTCCCTGGGGATTAGGGAGAATTCTATCTCCACGAGTCCTCAACCCCGGTTTCCGGACATTGTAGTCAGGTTCTAAATTGATAAGAGCATTCAAACGGGCAAGATGTTCCTGAGGTTGGATTCTCCAGATCCGTGCTGGAGAGGAAGGCGGTTCCAATTGTCCGGTCGAATATTCACGATCGAATAAAAGAGAGTGATCGAGATGATTCCCTTTCGATGGATGCAGGTGAGTCTTAAAGCCACCAACGTCCTTTAACGCTCCGACTAAACCGGCCGTGATCAGTTGACTGAACTCGTAACGCGCCATCGCATCAGGACGAGAAATTTCGTCGCGTGGAGGCATTTCATTGAGTGCCACCTGCTCCCAAATCTGTTTCCACAAATCAGCGTTTTCAACGTTGATTTCTTCTAAATCTTGAAATGAAACTCCACCTTCACGAGTTTCGGCATCATGGCACTCCAGACAATTCGCTCCAAAAAATGATTGGGTTGCCGTTGCAAAATCAACTTTATCATCCGAGATCAACATCGCGGAAGACAGATGTAACAAGAATGCGACTCCAATGAGTATCCGAGTTCTATTCTTCATAACATGTCTCAATCGTGGAGTGGTGCCCTGTGTCACTAACATTTAATCCCAAACAACGTTAGTTAAGCCAACAGTTCTTCAATCGGGCCAAGATGTGTGTCGTATTTACCGGCAATGTTCTTTTCCATATTGAATCGATCACAGGGAGCGCCGATCGCATGCAACAAAGTCGCATAGAGGGCATTGATTGGGCGATTCCCAGCAACGTGGGTGTAACGACCGGTTTTCATTTTACCACTCAAATCACCCAACAGCATAAATGGCCAATTAGCACCGCCGGTGTGCTGCTTGTCTGCATTATTACTCGTATAGACAATTAAGGTATTGTCCATCATCGAACCATCACCTTCAGGAGTCGATTCCAGTTCCTCGATCAGTTTGACAAGCATCCGGCAGTTGTACTGACGAATTTTAATCCAAATAGGATTCTTCGGCTGTTTCATATGACCGAGGTTGTGACCGGCGGGCACGACCCCAAGTCCCTTCCAGGATCCAAAAATCTCTCCCCTTCCCGAACCGATCGTCAGAACGTTCGTCAGACCGGCTTTCAGTGTCGCAACTCCAATTTCTAGTAGCGAATCGTGCCAATCGGTTTCGAATTCAGGTTTCAAAAATTTATCGCCATACTCCGGCGCAAATTTTCGAAGATGATCCGACACTGTCTCCAGTTTCTCTCGGAGTCCATTAATTTCACGGAACCCCTCCACATAGCGACCGTAGCGTTCACGTTCACTCGCTGGTAATGTTTTGGAACGCTGAGCCGCAATTTTTTCGATACGATCGAAAACATTCGATCTCGCTTCAAATTTTCGCTTAACATCCCCCGTAGCGATTCCACCAAACAACATCTGATAAAGTAATTTTGGATTGGAATGCATAAACACCGGTTTACCCGCACCAGTAGCAGAGAGGGTAGCGAGCGTTGGACGAGAAATCATATTCTCAAGCGCATCCATTCCGATACATAAATGGGGAAGCAGTGTTTCAGGAAGTTGCCCGCTAATCACATGATCGATCGTTGCTCCAGCAGGGGGAACGCCAATTCCTCCTCGGTAACCACCAAGAGCACCAAAGAATGCACTGTGGGACGGACTTGTGTGCCGACCATGTAGTCCAGTGATGATATGAAGTTTATTCTTATACGGTTCTAGCGGGCTAATCGGTTCGGGTAACTCGACTCCAGCTAGGGAGCTGCTCGCCTTCATGCCCGCAGGAACGCAAGTCTCAGGGTCGAATCCCTGATTCTGAAGAAAAAAGACAACTCGCTTGGGTCGGCCAGATCGCACCTCCGTATTACTACGTTGCCCCAACGAGGTCGAACTAAGAGCGACGCCAGCGGCCATTCCTTGCAGAATGTTTCGGCGATTAATCATGGTCTACCTTTTTCGTCTTAGTGTCTTACCAACTATCAAACTCATTTGTGATTGAGCAAGATTGTATTTCCGATTGCAATGAGAAATATCCGCACCGGTCCGTAAATATGGCTGGAACGCACACGTACAACAGATGTTTTGCGAAGCCATTTTATTGTAATCTCTAAGTAACCACACAAAAACACCGAAAAAATGGCAAATCAAACCAATCTCGGTCCTGTTTGTACTAGATCCTTCACCGCATAAAAAAAAGACGGCTCAAATCGAGCCGTCTTTTTAATAACTGTGGACGCGATTGATCGCGTCGCACTAGATGTCCTGATTGCAACTAAGACCTATTTTTTGAATTGCGTTCTCATGACGCGAGGCGAAGAGAGCGAACCGTAAAGTGAGTCCATTCCACGTCGCAGAACCCAAGCACGCTCGGTTGTATCATGGGTACCCTCAGCCATCCGGATGGTTGCCGAGACCATTTTCATGGTTTGCTCGTCAGCGTTGTCAACTCCCGCACCTACGATTGATTCCATGGCATCCATGTACAACTTACAACACTTGCCGTGGTTGCCTGCATTGTACATCGGTGCCCCTTCGCTAATCGCGGAAGCAAGGACATCCATCGCCGCGGTTCGAGACATTACCCCAGGGATTAGAACAGCATCGATTACGTGGATCACTCCGTTGGTTGTGTCGATATTTTTCACAATCACATTAGCATTGTTGATCGTTACTCCCGAGGCCATCAGACCGATGTCTACGGATCGACCGAGAAGCGTACTTGCTTTTCCCGCCTTGACCGCGTCACTTGCGTAAACCCGACCTGCGATTACGTGGTACTTTAAAATGTTGATAAGGTCTTGCTTATTTTCTGGCTTCAGAAGAGTCTCAACCGTCCCGTCGGGCAAATCAGAAAACGCCTCATCCGTGGGTGCAAATACGGTGAAAGGACCTTCACTCCCTAGAACCTCTGCTAGACCCGCCGCACCGACTGCAGCCACGAGCGTGTTGAACTGCCCGGCAGCCTGAGCGGTTGCAGGAATGGTGTTGAACTCAGGAATCAACACAGTGTCAATTACGTGGATGACTCCGTTTGAACAAGGAATGTCCGTGACCACAATCTGTGCGTCACCAACCCGAAGCGAATCACCGCGAAAGTTTAATTCCAAACGCTGACCGTTGACTGTTGGTGCCGCGTTAAGATCGTAAGCGTCGCTCGCCATCACGCTACCCGAGAGTACGTGGTAGGTCAGAACCTGAGCTAATTGGCTTTTGTTTTCTGGTTTCAACAATGATTGCAAGGTCGCGGGGTCTACCTTAGCAAAGGCAGCATCCGTAGGAGCAAAAACGGTAAATTCTGTGTGGCCGTTGAGGGTGTCAACCAAACCAGCAGCTTTTACAGCGGTAACGAGTGTCTTGAAATTCCCTGCATCGATTGCTGTTTGAACAATTGTTTTTTCTTGAGCAAAACTGACTGTCGAAATGATCGAAGCGACCAACATGACTGCCGTGAACATTACTTTTTTCATTCTATTTCTCTTTGGGTTAAAAGGCTTCCGTGGAATGCAAACCGTTCACCGAGAGTCATCTTCTCAATAATTTTATGGAATTTATCAAATTTTACGAATTTCTAAGGAAAACTAACCGGCTGCTGTTAAGCGAGGCGAACCAGAAACCAAAAGATCCTCAATTTAGCCAAAGACACACCAGAGGCCTCTTAGCCGGGTGTCGCATGAAATAAGCCGTCACTGACGGAGACGTTCACAGGCAATTCATACAAATCTGATAAATTTTTCTGAGTCAAAACTAGCTCTTTTGGTCCATCTGCGAAAATCGAACCGCGTTTTAACAAAATGACCCGGGAGATCTCTAAAGGGATTTCATCAAGATGATGGGTGACCAGCACCAATGTTTTACCCAACGAAATTAAATGGGAAACCGTTCTAAAATATTGAAATTGAGCAGCCAGATCCAATCCATTGGTGGGCTCATCCAAAACAAGCACACTCGGATCATGAACCAATGAACGCGCCAACAGATGCCTTCGCTGTTCACCAGTCGACATTTTAAAAAACGGAGTGTCACGAAATTGATGAATACCGAGATCGTTTGAGACCTGCTCGGCAATGGAAAGCTGAGCCTCGCTAAATTTCTGATGTCCAAACGTATTCAAGCTGGAAAAAAATCCTGACAACACAACCGAATGGCCAGGCGTGTGGGGCCTGAAATTTTGTTGCAAGTCCGTTGACACCACTCCAAAATGTTTCCGCAGCTCTGAAATATGCCAAACCGAATTTCCTAAAATTGAGACTTCACCTTTCGCTGGATATAACTCACGGGCAAGCAATTTTAAAAACGTCGTTTTCCCTGCCCCGTTAGGCCCGACGATGGCGGTGTTTTCCCCGGTATTAATCGCGAGGGACAAGTTCTGGAAAACACAATTTCTTCCGCGGTGCACTTCCGCGTTAGTGATCTTAATAATTGGGTTCACATCAGCCATCACAGTTCCAGAACATTTAACACTTTCAGACCAACATGAATGGTAACTGAATTCCTCAGTCTGAATAAGACACTGTAGCCATTCAAAATCTTGGTTGAAACAAGTTACCAAATAAACAACTAGCGAAAATTTCACCAACAACATTAACAGTAACCCAACACTAATACCTTGGGTGCGTTTAACTCCGCAAGTTCGCGCTAACCAACAACCCCGAGCTTCAAACACCGTTTCGTGTTTCAAAAATCTCGATAACTCTCGAAACTGGATCCTAGTAATCAACTGATTTTTCCAGCTTGGCTTTTGGTTAGTTCTTCGCAGCAAAATCTATCTTCAAAAGGAATTCCCAACCGGTATTGTACTTAGCATCCCATTTCACTGAATTGATCTTCACTCATTTTTTGTTTAGCCAATCCGTGATATATTACGGATTCGAGCATCGGCGCTGAAATGCTGTCGCGACGCCCCTGCGAAACTGTAAAACCACAAGAAAGTGATTCCAAGCAATGGATTGTTCTTCTCGCATCAAGTTCCTTTCAATTCTGCTTTGTTTATTAATTTCGAACACCGCATGGATCACGACCGCGGTTTGCGAAACCGACGCCCAGACGCAACCAAAAGTGTTATTGGCCCCCGACACCCCGGAACCCGCCGCCGTTGCTATCCCAAGCTCAATCCATATAGCGCCTCCAAATCAATACAAATTGCTTTCGTGGAATGTTGAATCAGATGGAGCGACCTCAGAAGTTATCTGCAAGCAACTGGCGGAACTCAATGAAGATGATCAATACGATATTTTGACACTTTCCGAAGTCTTGCCTGCCGATCTAAAAAAGTTCAGGTACGCATTGGGCAAACATTACAAATACGTCTACACAAAATCGGGCTTTAGTGACCGCCTTGAGATTCTCTACAACGAAGACAAATTCGAGTTGGTACGCCATTTTGAAGTCAAAGAGATTAACATCCTCAACAGGTATCGAGCTCCGTTGGTGGCTCATTTAAAAGACCGTGCGACCGACACTGAGTTCTTGGTGATGGTTAACCATCTCGCCAGAGGGAAAGCTGAGATTCGTCAGAAACAAGCTGCGATGTTGGTCGACTGGGCACGAGACCAAACGTTGCCCGTTTTTGCACTAGGTGATTACAATTTTGATTTTGTATTCAAAACACGCAAGGGAAACCCAGCGTTTTCCAATATGCTGAAGGATAACATTTGGCGTTGGGTTGAGCCTGTCGAGCTTATTGACACCAATTGGTACGATAATCCGAGAAATCCAGATGGTGTCGATGACTACCCAGGCAGCATCCTTGATTTCGCTTTTGTCGCCGGATCGGCGAAAGATTGGAAATCGACCTGTCGAGTTCTGGTTCGCAAAGGTGATTTCCCAGACGACAAAACCACTAGCGATCACCGCCCTTTTGAGATGACGATTATTAAGCCCTAGGAGAGAATCTTTAAGAGAGAAGTCGTAACAGAGGCCGATTGCAATTGGGGGGATCCAGCACGCTCTTCAAACTTTGACACAAACTCTTTTTTAAAACGCGGCCAACTTTCACCTGGCTTTATTTGCCGGTTTAACGTAATCGGAAATCCACCACAACGCCCCATCAGGCCGGCGTTAGTCGACGTCTACTTTTGCGAATTCGTGTACCCACACTTCTTGGCTATCATCCCACTCCATCCCGGGATGCATCTTAATTATCAAATTCCGATAAAACTCCAAATTTGGATAACCTTCGTTTACTGCATCTTCTTCGGTCATACTACGCAGAGTTTCGACCCGTAAATCGGTAATCACGAAAGTTGTACTCTCTAGGACGAACTGTTCTCCGGGATATCCGTAAACCCCAGCCCGACGCTGCTGACTTTTCTTACCCGCCAATGCCGCGGCAACCAATTTTTCATGGGTCACTAATCTATCTATTTCGCAGCTTTTTTCGGGATATTTGCTCATAATTTCAATTCGTTTAGGAAGCGTAAAGGGATGCTGTGCTAATTAAATTACGACCTTGCAAAACCCAATGACGAAGAAGCGAAACGGAGCATTGTTTTAACCACTTGGCGGGGTTTTTAAAACAGCGTCCGTGGGGGCAAATTCTCCGTTCGACTTAATATTATTTTTTCTCTCGGATCTAACGTCGAAACCTGAATTCTAAAATACAGAAACAAAACCAACATTTTCAATTAAGACGAAAATATATTTTAAAAATAGCCTATTAAATTGCCATTCCCGCTCGTAATCGTATTAGGTTTCCCGCGTGCTAATGACCATTCCTAAGGTAAAACACCAGTCCGGCTAAATTTTTCTCAGTCTTCGTGTTTACCAAAGCCAATTTAGCTAGACTAACGAACCTTATTAATATTTCTCATTTCTCTTGGACCTTTAGACATGTATTTAACCCCAGTCACTTCTTTTTTCTTTTCGATCTCTATTATCATGGCGGCTCTCCTGATTCCCCAAATTGCACACGCTGACGGAAATGCGCCAGACGAATACATCAAAGTCGAAGTCCGTGGCAAATTGAACAATGAAATAATGGCAATCGGGGGTGAAACCACCGGCGTCATCATTACGGCAAACGGAGTCACTTGGGAACTCGACTTTTCAGATGCACCCAATTCCCAAAAGAAATCAAAACCCATGAACGGCAAAATTGTCGTGGTCAAGGGCGAGCTCTCGGTAAAACGAGGGGTTGAGATCCCCCAACGATGGATCGTCAAAGTAGATTCCATTGAATCCGGCAGTACGAACGGCAGTGCTTCCTTACTCGACACCGGCAGAGACCAAGTCAAGAAATTTGAAGTCAGCCAAACCTTCGGCGGCTATCAAGAGACACAGATCTTCTTCACCTTCCCAAAGAAAAATGTAGTTCTCAAAGTACGAATTGACAACAAAACTAAAGACTTTGCCGTGACTGGTAAAATCCTTGTCTTTCCAAAATCAACCACTGCTGAGGGACTCGCCAAATGGCTTAACAATCAGCATTCGGACGCCCTTTACACTGATATTCCGCTGCCAGTTTCAACGTTGGATATTCCAACCAAATTTTGCAGTTCAACTAACCCAAAGTACATTGATCAAGCCAAATCTCACTTGGGTAATTTTGATAAATATTCGATCGAGTTCACTGTGAAAGACGTTGAGCGAATCGGAGACTTTCAGATTAAGGGGTTTTCCGGGAAGGCAATGGTCTACCTGAAAGACAAATAGTTTCAATGCTCCCATTGAAATATATTCAACTTTGCCTCGCTTAAAGCTTCGGGTTTCGCGCCTCAGTTGGTCAAATCCCAACCCTTTGTAGACCAACGTAGCGCAGCCCGATTTGTTTTCGTCCGCCAATTAAAAAGACAAAGTATAATTTTTTGGTTTACTTTCGAAGTCGTTTCATCATGGCCTTCGATCGCTTTTTAATTTCCGCCTCAGGTATTCCCTCAAGATAACCAACCCGTCGCAAAACTTGAAGGTCGATGATTTTGATGGAATCGGCATCAAGCTCGACCTCATAGTCAAACGGGCCGTCTTGGAACCGCACTAATGATTGGAGTGCGATTAAGTTGACCACCGGAGATTCAGACTCCGTTAAAATTGATTTAATTACCGGAACTGGATCGGCAGCTTTGATCTGCCCTAAAAACTCACAGGCTCTCAATTTAACCAACAGATCGGTCTCTTGGTCTACTGAACGCTCCGCGGCTGAAGTCAGTTCCGCCGCTTTGCTACCAAAAATGGAACAAACAGAGAATGCCCAATAACGATCAATAGAGTCGTCGGACTCCATTGCCTCTCGCAGCTTCGGCAATGCTTCGGCAACGGGCAACAATGCTAAATTGGCGATATCCACGTAACGTGCGATCGAAGTTTTCCGATCCTGCCCGTAGGCAATAGGGTTGTCCATGGCCTCTTCAACCAGAGTACTCTCCGGGATAAAACTCAAATCCGGCATCGCCTTAACTTGGCGAGTAAGTTCCGCACGCATAGCAACCAGTCGTTCCTGATACTCATTCACTGAGGAAAGATCATTGATTTCGTGTGGGTCTTTGGTTAATAAAAACAATTGCTCAGCCGGTTTCGGCAGGAAAAATGCCGATTGAGCAGGATTAAGTTTGCCAGCAATAAATAGCTCCCGCCATTCCTTCCAAGCCAAGTTGATATATCGATAGTTATTCTGAAGACCGTCGGGATAGATGGCCTGATAGTTCCTAATGTATTTCCAATCACCAACTCGAATCGATCGACAAAAGTCATATTTCTCATCCATTCGGTCGGCATAACCAAACGTAGTATTTCGGGCTTCTACTGCGTTACGATCAACCCCCTGCCCCATGAATGGCTTGCCATCGACAAATGCAGGAACCTTTACCCCCGCCAACTGAAGGACGGTCGGTCCAAAATCAACGAAGTCAACAAAGCCATCGGTGCGAGTGCCACGTTGAAAAGGAGAACGTGCTTTCCATTTTTCTGGAATTCGAACGACCAACGGTACGTGCAGTCCGCTCTCGTTGATGTAACCCTTGCCGCGTGGAAGAACTCCGCCATGATCACCAAAGTAAAAGATGAACGTATTCTCAAGCTCTCCATCGCTCTCCAGTTGTTCAACCAGTTTCCCCACTCGATTATCAATGGACTTAATACGGTCGTGATAACGCGCGTAGGTCAAACGGAACAACGGCGTGTCCGGATGATAAGGCGCTAATTCAATAGAACCGGGATCGGTTTGGTTATCCGGAGAATCAACCCATCCCTGCTTAAAATGCAATGAGCTTTCATGCGAATCGGTATACGTTTGCACGTGGAAAAATGGCTTGCCCGCAGGTCTGTTTCGCCAATGAGCTTGGTTGGAGGATGCATCCCACGTCCCTTTGGTTTCAACCGCGTTGTAATCCTTTTTAGAATTATTAGTCGTGTAATACCCCGCACCTCGAAGATAAGCGGGGAACATTTTCCAATCCTGTGGCATCTTCGCCAACTCGATTCGACGGTGAAATTGAGTACCCAGGCGTGGGCCGTAGACCATACTGATCAAAGTAGTTCTGGCAACACTGCAGACAGGGGCATTGGAGAATGCTCGATCAAAGGCAACTCCATTTTTCGCTAGGTTTGCGATGTTAGGCGTTTCCGCGCCTGTTGGATCGAATAACTTTAGATAGTGCTTGGAATTGTCCTCGGACATAATCCAGACAATATTAGGCTGATCTTGCGCGATGGACGAACCCGCGGTCAAGGTTAACAAATTCAACAATCCGAAAACTACAATTAACAACAAGCGAAAGTTCAACATGATTATTCAAATCTAAAAAAACGGGAAAATTTCCTACTTATCACTCGCAAACCCAAATGACGTCCGTATTAGACTCCGCTTGAAGAAACCCGTCAAAGTATTAGCGCAATAAAAAAGGACGACCTTAGGTCGTCCTTTGAAACTGTGTTTCCAGCAAACTCGGCTTGCCGTCTTGGCAAAATCGAGCGTTATTTCTTGCCGCCTTTTTTCTCAAGCGACTTGTAGTTGCCAGCAAATTTTTTCTTGAACTTCTCGACTCGACCTAGCGCGTCTACGAATTGCTGCTTACCCGTGTAGAACGGATGCGAAGCACTCGAAATGTCGACGAAGTAGACTGGATATTCATTTCCGTCTTCCCACTTAATCGTCTCTTTAGTGGCGATCGTAGACTTGGTTAAAATCGAAAAATCCGCAGTTTTGTCTTTGAAAACTACAGGGCGATAATCTGGGTGAACGTCCGATTTCATGGCTCTACTCGGTTGACGTGGTTAAACTGAAGGTCAATATATTATCGAAAAAGAGACGGTCGTCAAACCGTAAAACTGCCATCTTTCAGCGTTTTAGTTCAATTTTTCCGGACTATTTTGCTTAGTTTCTGATTAAGATCGGCATAAAAAGACAATTGAGCGATTTTGGCGGTAGAAAGCCGACACCGCACCCATCCACGTCCCGGAGGAAAAACCATGGATAGCCTCACCGGAAATTTACTTATCGCCATCCCAGATCTACACGATCAGTCCTTTTGCCGCACCGTCGTCATGCTCGTTCAGCACGATGAACAAGGTGCATCCGGGCTCGTGCTCAATCGACCTACCGACGTCACAATTAGTCAGGTTTGGGATGAAGTATCGGCGGTCCCCTGCGACTGTCAGGACCTGATCTATATGGGTGGCCCCGTGGACGGCCCCTTAATCGCGTTGCACGAAGAGTTTCACAGCGGCGAAACCTGCGTTTGCCCAAGTTGCTATGTCTCGGTGGGCAGAGAGTCTTTGAACCTACTGGTCAACCAAACGGAAGCAAAATTTCGCGTCTACAGTGGTTACTCCGGATGGGGACCCGGACAGCTGGAACAAGAATTAGAGCAGGGCGGCTGGTTTACCTATCCAGCCGCCCCACAACATGTATTCGACTCGCCTGAGGGTCTATGGCGACAGTTATGCGAGCAGGTCGGCGAGAACGTTTTGGGGAAACATGTCGGCAATGTCATGCCGACCGACTCCGCCCTTAACTAATGCTACACCGCCACTAACGCCTCACCCCTCCAAAAATAACTACTCCCACTCGTAGGCAACGACCTCATTCAAATTCCGAATCAAGATCATCTTCCCCTTCACAGCTAGATGAGCCCAGCTATCGTCACCGACTTTACGACGTTCGATCAACTCAAATTCATCCGGACTCGCCGAAATCAACAATAACTCTCCTTTTTGATCGAGAGCCAAGATCTTGTCGCCAGACCCAATCAGGCTGGCATACTTTCCGAAAGGCTTGCTTCTCCATGTCTCCTCACCAGATTTGAGATCAAAACAGGCAAATCGTTGGTTTCTGAGATGTACGAAAGAATGGCCGTCGATGATCACTGGCGATGACATGTAACCTTCGACCGGAGCACTCCACAATTGTGAAGTCACAAAGTTGTTTGTCGTTCCCGCCGATGCAACGTTAATCAACTGAGTGTTACCACCATAGGTGCTGGTGAACACACTCCCGTTCCAAATCGTTGGTGTCAAAATGTTCATCCCGCGGAAGGTTTTCACTGCCTGGCTCCACAGCTTCTTGCCAGTTTCCAAATCCACACCGCACAACTCGCCACGCGTTTGAACGACCGCTTGCCGCTTCCCGCCGAGTTCCGCAATAACAGGCGAGGCGAACGCACTCCCATTCATTCCTCCACCGTCTTCGAGCGAGGTCCAGACGACTTTTCCGGTCGCTTTTTCTAATTTCTTAAATCCACCGCCAGCTTGGACGTAAAGGAAATCACCGTCAATTAAAGGTGAACAAACAAATCCAAAATTTGGAGCGGCAGATCCAGTATCACCTGGGAAATCGAGTTTCCAAATGATCTTGCCATTCGAAGCGTCTAGACAAACCAGAACATCGCGGATCCCCGCAACGTACAGTCGGCCGTCGTCATAGGCGGGTGTCGCTCGGATCCAACTACCATTCGACGCCGCAAAAAAGGGAACCCTCATCGACCCTTCCCACTCGGTTTTCCAAATCGGCTTACCAGTAGTGAGATCAATCGCGGTTACGACTTCAAGCTTTTTGTCCTTGGTTTCTGTAACGTAAACCGAATCACCAACGACCAATGGACCGCTGTAACTTGGGCCTAACGGCATTGCCCATTTTTTCTTGAGCGTGTCCTCATCAATCGAATCGGGCAAAGACCCCTTAGGCAAGACGCCGTCTCGATTGGGACCACGCCACTGGGCCCACTGGATTCCGTCGTTTGTCACAGGTGTCTGAGCGTTAAGAAGCGGCGAACAATAAGCAGCTAATGCCAAAAAGCAAATTAAAAATCGAGTGGTCATGGTCATTCCGTTAAGGGAAACAGTTTGTGAAACAGGTAAAACAGTTACGGCTCTGGGTGTTAAAATCACCCCTCAAATCGTGGCATCATCAAATTAATTTTTGGTTGATAATTCTTCACCAGCGAAGCCATTTGAGAAAAGTTATCACAGCATATCGCATGGGTGATACCCTTGCGGATGTCGGCAGTTACCGCTGTACCGCCAAAGACGACCGTAGTCTTGTCTGGCATTCGGGAGGCAAACTCGTTGAGCGCGATGACTGCCCGACTTGGTTCCCTCAGGTGCGAAATACTCACCCAAAGCAAATCAGGTAAGTGCTCACGTGCCGATTGCAGCAACGAGGAAAGTGGCAGGTCGTTGCCAAGGGAGAACGCGCGCCATCCCAACGATGCCATAGTGACCTCTAACGCCTGAGTCGGGATCTCAAAGTGATCTCCGGCAATCGCACCGCCGATGGCGAGTCTCGCCGAGGGCTTCGGTGGAGGCAACAAATCGCTGAGTTGTCGAATCGCTTCTAAACAGACTCCGCACGCCTGACGCTCGTGGTGAATCTCCAGGAGCCCTTCCGCCCGCGCTGCACCGATTCTCTGGAAAGCAGGGCTCACGACTTGGTCGAATATGTCAGCAACTTCAAAACCCTCGAGAAACAACAACACCATTAACTTCCGGCAAGTGCGAGGCGAATTGTCCAACAGGGCAGCATGAAATTGCATTATCGCGTCCTGGGGCCCGGAAACGACGATGTCGTCAATCTCCGGCAGACCAATTGTCTGCGGTTTGACTAACTTCAGCTTCTTTCTCTTCACGAACGAAATTACTTCCGAACGGGGAATCCGCCGGTGGCCGCCAGCGGTCTTCATTGCGGTAAGAAAACCTGAGTCGCACCATCTTTTCAGCGAGGACTCGCTCACACCGATCGATGTGGCTACTTTTTTTGGGGAAAATGAATCATTGGGACTCAGATAGGAGCGATCATTCTGAACGTTTAGGCTACCTGAGGAATTCGGGATGTTAACCATGGACAACAAATCTTTCGAAGAAAATCGATCAAATGTGACGACATTCGTTAACCCGATAAATCTCATCCGGTTGTAACAAGAACGAATTGAACGTTTTGAAAAAATATGAATAATCATTCCAAACTTAAACAAAACTGCCCAGATTTGGGTTCCGATAGCCGATTCGAGGTCTTTTTCGATGGGGGTTGTCCTCTTTGCAAACGAGAAATCGACATGATTCGGAGGAAGGACAAGCGGCAACAATTACTTCTGACCGATATTTCGGCAGAAGACTTCCGCCCACCCACCGAGCTCTCTCTCGATCAATTAATGCGTTCGATTCACGGGAAAATGCCAACCGGTGAGTACGTTGTCGGCGTAGAGGTATTTCGTCAAATTTATCGGAGGCTGGGATTCCGAAAAACCGTGAACTTTAGCAAAGTAGTCGGTATTGGATTTTTGCTCAACGCTGGATATTTCGCTTTTGCTAAGCTTCGTTATTGGCATGCGATGCACCGCACAAGAAAACGCGTGACTTTGACACAATAAAGTAATCGATCTGCTGGAGATTTGACGTCTTCGCCGACTCGACCGACTCAAAGAGCCAACCAAAAACAGGACCGGAACTGAATAATGCGAGTTGCCATCATAGGAGGGGGAGTTTCCGGTCTCGTAACGGGCTACCGTCTTCACAAAAATCACGATGTCACGCTGTTTGAAGCCAACGACTACGTTGGCGGGCATACCAACACCATCGATGTCGAAAATGACGAAGGGCACTTTGCAGTCGACACTGGTTTTATTGTCTTCAACGACCGAACCTACCCCAATTTCATCGCCTTAATGGACGAACTCAAAGTGCCTTCTCAGCCAACGAGAATGAGCTTCAGCGTTTCCTGTGAAAAAACTGGGCTGGAGTATCGGGGTGCCGATTTCAGTGGCCTATTCGCGCAGCGACGAAATTTGTTCAACCCTCGATTTCTCAAACTTCTCTTGGATCTGGTTCGGTTCAACAAAGCGGGCGAAAAGCTGCTCGAAAACGAACAGGAAAACGAGACGGTCGAAGAATTTTTTAAGAGAAACCAGTTTTCGACTCAGTTCATCGAACAGTATTTCTTGCCCATGGGAGCGGCCATTTGGTCCGCTTCTTTCGACACTTTTAAAAATTTCCCCATCCGGTTTATCGCAGAATTCTACCAGAACCACGGGCTTCTTGGCGTTACCAACCGCCCTCAATGGCGAGTCATTACCGGTGGTTCACGCCAGTACATTGCTCCGCTGACGCAAGATTGGTCGGAACACATTCACACCAAACAACCCGTTCAGGGCGTTCAAAGAACAGAGGATGAAGTTACAATTTTAACAAAGGACGGCAAGACTCACGCGTTTGATCACGTGGTGTTTGCTTGTCACAGTGATCAGGCATTAAGAATTTTGGGGCAGCAGGCAAGGAGTTTAGAGACCGAAATATTGAGTGCCTTTCCGTACCACCCCAATACCGCTCTCCTTCATACACAAGAATCGGTCCTACCAAAGAACAAACGGGCTTGGGCGTGCTGGAATTACTTCAAACCGAAGCAACCATCATCCGTAGCAAATGTTACCTACAACATGAATATCCTCCAGTCTCTTCCTTCGAAACGGACTTTTTGTGTAACACTTAACGATGATGGTAGAATTCGAGATGAAAACATCCTGGGGTCTTATACTTACATGCACCCTACGTTTGAGATTCGCCGAAAACAAATGCAAGATCGACATCACGAATTAATTAACAGTAACAGGACCTCATTTTGCGGAGCCTACTGGGGTAATGGCTTTCATGAGGATGGGGTAAAGAGTGCAATCGCAGTCGCTAGTCAACTCGAAACAATTGATGCCGGGGTGCGATGTTGAATAGTTGCATTTACGAAGGAGTAATTCGCCATCGTCGGAACACTCCACACGTCCACCAATTTGATTTCAAATCATTCTTTTTAATGATGGATCTAGCGGAAATTGATTCCATCTTCCGGCGACACTGGTTCTGGTCTGCAGATCGGTTTGCGTTGGGGCGATTCAAGGAATCCGAACATTTGATTCACCATCGCCAATCTGGCAACCTTCGCCAGCGAGTAGATCAGGTTTTAGATGATGCTGGAATTTCACCCAACACGATCGGTTCGATCCGATTATTGACACAGTTACGCTTCTTCGGATTCTCGATGAATCCGGTCAGTTTTTTTTACTGCTACTCGCTATGTGGTAAAAACGTTCGAGCAGTCATTGCGGAGGTTAATAACACCCCTTGGGGAGAGCAACACGTTTATGTTATCTCTTCCCCCGAAACCAACCCGATCCCCAATTCCCAAACGAGCATCCGAAGCAATGCCATTGATAAGGACTTTCACGTCTCGCCGTTTATGTCATTGGACATGAGCTATCAAATGTCGTTTACTGTTCCCGGCAAGAAACTGGGGGTAAAAATTGAAAACCACCTCGATCAGCCATTAAACGACGTTAAGAAAATCCTTGACGTTTCCATGCTCATGAAGCGGAAACCGTTCACCGGATGGAATCTGAATCGGTTGTTAGTAAGATATCCGCTGATAACTTTACAAATCTTCGCGAGTATCTACTGGCAGGCGTTTCGTTTGTTTTTGAAAAAGACCACCTTTCACTCCCATCCGCGGAAACGCAATTCAGACACCACGCCCCCAGACAACTCCGAAGACCCACAAGCAACCACAATATCGGGCGAGTCCACTCGACCGTCTCCATCAAAATCTAAATCTGTTTTGGTAAGCCGATGAATCACTTTCCCAACCCAAAATCCAATCGACTCGCCGCCATGCCTCACGAAACTGAAACTTCGATTGGAATTGTGAACACTGAATTTCCGCTTGCCCCTAACAACGGCTCACAGAAACAAAAGCAGACTCAGCCAAAATCTGATTTCTTCCGCAACCAAATTTTCAAACGTTTCCACCAAATCGTTGGCGGCAACTTGAAAGTCGTCGACCAGACTGGATCAATGCAGTCGATTGGGGCAAACGACCCAACGGATGATTTAGCTGCGACCGTGGTAGTTGGTGATCATAAGTTTTACAAGCGAGTAATGGTCGGTGGCACTATCGGTTCATCTGAATCCTATGCAAATTCAGAGTGGGTTTCGAATGACCTAACTTCCTTAATCCGAATTATGATTCGAAATCTGAATCAGTTTTCCCGAATCGAGAAAACATGGGGGTGGGTAAAAAACAGTTGGAATTTCATTCAACACATGATGCGGCGGAACACCATCAATGGCAGCCAAAAAAACATCCACGAACATTACGACTTAGGAAACGATTTCTACCAATTGTTTCTCGATCCAACCATGAACTATTCATCCGGCATTTTTGAGTCACCCGAAGCGGATGCGGATGACGCTAACAAAATGCACGACGCATCCCTGAGAAAGATGGATCAAGTCTGTCGGAAACTTCGTCTCAATTCGTTAGACCACGTTTTAGAAATCGGGACAGGCTGGGGCGGACTTGCGATTCACATGGCCAAACAATCTGGCTGTCGCGTCACCACCACTACGATATCCAAAGAACAGCATCGCTTTGCAGTGGAACGAGTTCGTAAAGAGGGACTCGAAGATCGAGTCACCGTTCTCTTACAAGATTATCGATTGCTCACTGGCAAGTTTGACAAAATTGTTTCCATCGAGATGATCGAAGCGGTCGGGCATCAGTTCTACGATGAATACTTCTCTCGCTGCTCGGACTTATTACGCGAGGACGGTGTGATGCTACTCCAATCGATTACGATCGGAGAACAGAACTACAAATACCACATCAGCCACGTCGACTTTATCAGGAAATATATTTTCCCAGGCGGATGCCTACCTTCGGTAACCGCGTTATCCAATGCGGTCGGGCGATCTACAGATATGCGGATGCTGTCTCAAGAAGACATTACTCCTCACTACGTAAAAACATTAGCTTTCTGGCGTCGCGAATTCATGAGCCGCATCGATGAAGTTCGAGCACTCGGCTATGACGAACCGTTTGTTCGTTTCTGGCACTTTTATCTGTGCTACTGTGAAGCAGCGTTTGCAGAACGACGAGTTCATAACATTCACATTTTGTATTGCAAACCTAAATGTAAAATCGATCCTGTGAACGATTTCGCCCAACCCTTGCGAGAAAGCCAATCGGAAGCCGACCAGCAATGCTCCATCTCCCCTCAGTCCTTTGTGGGTCGTTAAACCAAAATACGAATGCTTCACCCGATGATCCAATCATCCTTGGCTATTGAATTAGCTTTTGGATGCGTTGGTGAATCTTGGAGCCCGTTAGCTCTTTAGGGCGTCAATCACACACTGAAATTCGAATCGACTCAGCCTAAAATTTAGTTCTGCAATGTGAAACTTCGCGGACTGTAACGACTTACGAAACACTCCTGCACCAGACACTCAATCGCATCAACGGATGTTGAACATGCGCCATGCGGCTCAATCGAATGTTTTTTGGTCCCTTGACGGAAACCTTGCTCAACAACGAAGTTGCGAATTTGTTTATCGAACCGAAGCAACCGTCAAGCGATAAAGTTTGGTCTCAAAATTCAGGCTAGACTAGTTTTCAATTCCCAAACGTTAATCTTCGGCAGCTTGAGAGGCCAGCACGTCGGCGATTTGCCGCGACGCGGTTCCGTCTCCATAAGGATTTTGGGCATCTGCCATTTTCGAGTATGCAGCTGGATCACTTAGCAAGCGAGTCAATTCCGACTCAATCGTTTCCTGGCATGTGCCGACTAGTTTTGCGTTTCCAGCTTCCACACCTTCGGGCCGCTCGGTAGTGTCTCGCATGACTAAGACTGGTTTACCAAATGATGGAGCTTCTTCTTGCACACCGCCAGAGTCCGTCAAAACGACATCACTCTGATTCAGCAGCCAAACAAATGGCTCGTACGACAGGGGAGCAACTAAATGGATTCTTGGGTGGGCTCCCAAAATGCGATTGACGGGTTCTTGCACTTTCGGATTTAAATGGACTGGGTAGATAAAATTAACATCCTCGAATTTGTCTGCAACGTTTCGGATCGCGTTACAAATATTTTCAAATCCTTGGCCATGGCTTTCTCGGCGGTGGCCTGTTACTAAAACAACTCGAGTGTCTTTCGTTAACGGCTGAATTGCCTGGGCGGCTTCGGGGATATTTTGTGTCACTCGATCTCTAGTCAACAACAACGTATCGATGACCGTATTTCCAGTCAGGAAAACATCGTCGGTGCTAACTCCCTCGGAGAGTAATGTCGATTCAGCATGTGCTGTTGGTGGGAAATGCAGGTCTGCCATCTGACCAATTAAACGGCGGTTGATCTCTTCCGGGAATGGTGAAAATTTATTTCCAGTCCGAAGCCCCGCCTCAACGTGTCCAATCTTGATCTGTTGATAGTGCCCAACAAGTGCACCGCAGAATGCCGTGGTCGTATCACCCTGCACCAAAATGACATCCGGGCGATCGTTTTCGCAGACCTCGGTGAGCCCGGCAACGGCACGAGCTGTAATCTGCCCAAGCGACTGCCCTGGCGCCATTAAGTTCAGATCATGATCAGCGACGACACCAAACGCATCGAGAACTTGATCTAACATCTCTCGGTGCTGACCGGTCACGCAAACTACTGATTTAAATTCGTCTGGACGACTCTGCAGTTCAAGAACCAGCGGTACCAATTTGATGGCTTCCGGACGCGTTCCAATGATCGTCATTACAGTTTGCGGCATGCTATTCGCTTAATATTTACGAGGTTAAAAGTTCAGTTGAAAACAAGCGTCCCAATAATAGGTCATATTTAAAATGTTGCCGGGAGCTAAATGGGGCCGTTTGGCCTATTTTGACTGTTAAATATCGGGATTTTAGCGGCAACCCAAAAACTCCGCGCAACCCGAGGCATCGCCAGCGAACTCCGGATAGGTCGCACGCCTGGCCAAAGCCAAAGAAACGTTAGGCGCTGCTCCAGCGAAGATTGGCAACAGCCATTGAAGCCCCCACCCGTTACCTGTTATCGTCAATTCTTAGGCGACCTAGCACTCACAAGAAAGAAACCGGTGATTTGATGGCATTGATTCGAAATCTCGACCATTTCCCAAGTAAAAACCACGTCAATTTCATGGCGTATTGTAGTGTTTCGCCGTTAAACCGGCCTGCCGCGGACCGTTCAATCAAATTCATTAACCGCCAAACAGAAGTCGGACGGGGAATGCTGTTTGAATACGTTGGAGATGACCACGTTGGCTCCCGCTTTCACAAAAACTTTGGAAAGCTCTTAAAAACCTCGCCCGAAAATATCTCGATGACCACCAACACATCGGAAGCGATTTCAATGGTGGCCAATGGATATCCGTTTGAGCCCGGTGATGAGGTGATTAGCTATATCAATGAGTACCCTGCCAATCATTATCCTTGGGTTTTACAAGCCAAAAAAAGAGGTGTTCAACTAGTTCTACTATCCGATGTGGCAACACCTCAAGAAGACAGACCTTACTGCGACAAAATACCGGAGGCGATGGCGAAGGGTTGGTCATTTGACGAACTGCAATCCCGAGTCACGGCGCGAACCAAAGTCATTGCCCTTAGCCATGTCCAATTTACCAATGGATTCGCCGCTGATCTCGAGCAACTGGGGCAGTTCTGTAAATCTCATGGAATTGATCTAGTCATCGACGCAGCTCAAGGTCTTGGTTGCCTACCTATCTACCCAGAACAATACGGAATTTCTTGCATCGCTTCGGCAGGCTGGAAATGGCTTCTAGGCCCCACCGGTACCGGCGTGCTGTACACCAGCCCCGAGTTTCGTGATAAAATAGCAATCACAATGACCGGTGCGGATCAAATGAAACAAGACACCGAGTATTTGGACCATACGTGGGATCCCCACACCTGTGGGAGAAAATTCGAATATTCAACCGTTTCCTACGGTCTCCTTGACGGACTTTCCAGTGGTATCGAAACCGTATTTCTGCCCAACTCAATCGAATCGATTCGCGACCATAACTTTGAGATGCAGGAATTAGCGCTTCAACATTTAGATTTTGAAAAATACCAACCGGTCGTCCACACTCCATCTCACCGATCGGGCATCCTAGCCCTGATACCTAAATCTTCCACTGCAAAAGAAATCTCAACGGCTCTGGATCAGCAGAATATTATCGTCACACCAAGAGATGGTTACCTTCGATTTGCTCCTCACTTGTGCACCACAGAAGACGAAATCGTTCAAGCAGTCGATGCCCTTAATGCAATCTAATGACTGTGCAATCGAATGCGTGTGCCATCGAATGCGTGCTTCCGAGGCAAGCGACAGATTCTAAACCATCCATCCAACCTCGAAGGTGTCGAAGTAGAACACTGCAAGACCCTGTACGACCCAAGGCGCAAAAAAAAACGCCGCGAATAAGCGGCGTGGTCTCAACCCATTGGCTTAAAAACGATACTAGCGAGGCTTAACGTCGCGGCTTGGACGGCTGAAACCGATCGCCTCTAACGACTTAAAAACCTCTTCAAGCGTCTTTTCACCAAAATTCGAGATGCTCAATAGCTCCGCGCGACTCGTGTTGAGCAGGTCTCGAACATTGAAAATACCTTTTTCTTCCAGGCAATTTGTAGTTCTAACAGTCAGACCAATTTCAGCTGTACTCAGGTCTAACTTTTCGATTAGTCTTTTTCTGTTCTCTTCGGTCTCACTGACCCTAATTCGTGTCTTTGCCATCGGGGTTCCCTCCCAAAAATGAATGTTCTCTTGCCAATCGCGGTCGCCTTAGATTCGCGCTTGCAAATCCCAATCAAAAAACCGCCCCAGCATTTATTTCGCGCCAGTTACAGTCGCGCCAGTTGCCTTCGCTCCCACAGAATATAACATATCAATCTCAGAGCAGAATCATGGCGACCACAAAATTCACCAAAACCCAAAACTGCTAGCACTAGCCATCCGAAGGATCACGCGGCATGCCCCTTTTATCACCCGATGATATTTTGTCACCTCTTAATTCGCAGCAGAGGTTGGCGGTGCAACAGATTGAAGGGCCTTTGCTGATTCTTGCCGGCCCCGGTAGTGGAAAGACCCGCGTAATTACTCATCGCATCGCGCACATGATTGGCCAAGGAATCCCTTCGCAAAGCATCGTCGCCCTGACCTTTACCAATAAAGCCGCAGATGAGATGCGGAATCGACTCCAAAAACTAGCCCCGAATAATCGCACTTGGACAGGTACTTTTCACCGCTTCTGCTCTCGGTTACTTCGCCAACATGCTGAACTGGTTGGACTCCAACAGAATTTCACAATCTACGATTCTGGCGATTCGAAAAAGGTAATGAAACTGGCGATTGAAAATGCGAAAGTCGACCTAAAACATTACTCTGCCGACAAACTTGCCAGTCAGGTCAGTAATGTCAAAAACAATGGAATCACAGCGGAACATTTCAAACCGCGTCCCGGTCATGCCCTCGACACCATCATTGGCAAAGTCTATCCCGAATATCAAAAACTACTTAAGGTAGCCAACGGCGTAGATTTCGACGACCTGCTATTGCACGCTGTCGACCTGCTGAAAATTTCTCCGGAATTACGAGAAACACTTGACCGCGCCTTTGCCTACATGATGGTCGATGAGTATCAGGATACCAATCTGACCCAATACCAATTAATCAGGATGCTCAATCACTCCTTGAAAAATTTGGCGGTCACGGGCGACCCCGACCAATCCATCTACGGGTGGCGTGGGGCCAATATCAATAATATTTTAGAATTCGAAAAGGATTATCCAGGGGTAAATATTGTTCGGCTCGAACAAAACTATCGAAGCACACCCACCATCCTCCGAGTTGCCGATCAATTAATTGCTAACAATATAAGACGGAAAAAGAAACAACTTCATACGGAGAATCCAGAAGGAGAGGCCGTTCGCCTCGTAACGTTTCCCTCGCCGCGCGACGAATCACTCGACATTGCGGATTCGATTCAATTAGGAATTGAATCCGGAAAACATCGCGCCCGGGACTATGCCATTCTCTACCGTGCTAACTGGTTATCGCGTTCTGTCGAACACGCCCTCCGCTCGGCCGGTCTGCCTTACCAAATCATTAACGGGCACGAGTTCTATCAACGAAAAGAAATTAAGGACATTCTTGGCTATTTGCACCTGCTCAATAACCCGAGAGATAATGTTGCGTTCGAAAGGGTCGTCAACACTCCCCCACGGAAAATTGGGAAAGTGACTTTGGGAAGGCTTCGGCGATGGGCACAAGATAATAACAGCTCGATGTTGGATGCGGCACGCAATTGCAGCCAAATCGATTCCATCTCCAAAGCACCCACCACGAAACTAACCCAGTTCGTCGCTATGTTTGATCGACTTTCCTTTCTGTCGACCAATGAAATTGAACCCGTCATCCGTGCAGTTTTGGAAGAAACAGATTACCGGAATTGGCTCACACTCGACGGCAGCGATGAAGGCTACGAGCGAGCGGGCAATGTCGATGAACTCGTTAATGCATGCAGAGAATTTGACCAGGACCGGCCGACCGAGGGCGGTCTCGAAGCCTATCTCGAACAGGCAGCCTTGGTTTCCGACACCGACATCTGGGAAGCTCAGTCTGACCGCGTAACACTAATGACACTTCATGCTGCCAAAGGCCTAGAGTTCCCTAACGTTTACATTGTCGGCCTCGAAGATGGAATCTTGCCACACGAACGGAGCTCAACCGATGATGACCAAATTGAAGAAGAACGCCGACTCCTTTTTGTCGGCATCACCCGAGCTGAAAAATATCTTCAAATTAGTCGTTGTGTTAATCGATTCCGAAGAGGGAGCTTTTGGCCTGCCATTGCTAGTCGATTTTTGATGGAGTTGCCCCGTGAAGAAATGCAAATCTTCGAACCGGCTGGCACCAATTACGATGAAGACTCGGTTGCTGATTCCATCAGCCAAATTGATCCATGGATGCACGACGGACTTCCCTCCATTGACATCAACGACGAAACAGAATTAGAAATAGACGAACCTGAAACAGAAGTCGCTCCACCACCTCAGGCGCCGCAAAACTCACCCACCAATTCCCTTTCCGGCATTTCATTAAAAATCCAGACTGGGGCCCAGTTAGCAGAAAAGCAGGCGGCTATGCCATCTCAAATCCGCTTACATCCCGATCGTTTTGAAATGGGCATGCGGGTTCAACACGCTGAATACGGCCTTGGGGAAATCACCCAGCTGACTGGTGAAGGACAAAAACGAACAGCAACCATTCAATTTGACAATCTGGGTAACAAACGATTTCGATTGGCATTCACTAATCTCAGTATTTTGGAGTGATTGAGTTTCGTCCGCTAACTTGATCCAACAACCTTTTAAATTGTTGCAGCAGCGTAATGACACGCTGGCCCATGAACGCCATACTGGAGGTTCGCGAAAGCGAATCCGACGGAGTTGATCGAGTCGCCCAAACCCGCCGCCTCGCTTTCGTCTCAATCGAGTTAATCCACGGCTTAGTTTGTAGAGTTTTGTCCATGAACGGCAATTTGGCACCGACCACAAGCAGCGATTCGGAAACTCCATTTCTTCTAGCCTTAATGCCTTTTTTGATTCTGGCGTTTCTTATCGTCTATGGACTCATCCTCCGGCCACTCGTCCTCCAACTCCCTCCATTGCCCCTTGAATTGATTTTCATTTTGGCCACGTCAGGGTTAGTCATTCAACTTCTCCTGACAGGGCATCGCTGGGCAGGAATCCAGGATTCGATCGTAAAAAAATTCCAATGTGCTATCCCGGCGTTCATGATTCTCTTCTGCATTGGCCTCATCATTGCCAGCTGGATTATCAGTGGAACCATTCCAATGCTGGTCTACTGGGGTCTGCAATTGATCGACCCAGACTATCTCTACGTAATTGCTTTTCTTGCGCCGGTAATCTTCTCAACGCTCACCGGAACAAGCTGGGGTTCGGTCGGGACCATTGGCGTCGTCATTATCGGCATTGCCACTGCATTGGATGCCAATTTGGGCATCACCGCCGGGGCAGTCATTGGCGGTGCCTATTTCGGCGACAAACTTTCCCCGCTTTCAGACACCACCAATCTCGCGGCACTCGCAGCGGAAGTCGACCTCCATACCCACATCCGGTCAATGCTATGGACTACCCTCCCCTCCGCGATAATCGCATTAGCAATTTACTATGCCATGGGCGTTTTCTATCCGCCAAAACTCCAAGATGGTGGACTCGGTGAAGTCCAACTGTTACTCGATCAACTCTCATCCATTTTTAATTTTTCATGGCTGATCTTAGCCCCGGCAGTCGTTGTCCTCGCGGGTAGTCTTCTTAGATTACCAACAGTCCCGGTTCTAATAGCCTCAGTAATTCTAGCTTCTTTAGTCGCGATTACATTGCAACCTTTTACGTTGACCGACGTCATTTCAACACTCCATCAAGGATTCGAGATTGCGTTGGTTACACCTGGAACCCAATATACTCCAGAAATCTCGAACCTACTGGATCGCGGCGGACTCTATGCCCTCAACGAACCTATCATTATCGCTTTTATGGTGTTCATTTTCATTGGCGCAACGGACAAAATCGACGCGATGCCGACAGTTGTGAACCATTTAATGCGTGCCGTAAAATCACCACGCGGCACGGTTCTCGCCAGTCTCTTAGCCACCGGGATTACCAACGCGATGACGTCCAATCAGTTCGCCACAAGCTTTATCGTTGGGGACGCGTTCAAAAGTAAATACGATCAGCAAAAAGTTCCGCGAAAAGTACTCTCTCGATCACTAGAAGACACCGGTACGATGTTAGAGTCTCTGGTGCCATGGCATACATCAGCCATTTACATGGTGGTCACGCTCGGTGTCCCGTTTAGCGATTACTGGCACTGGCAATGCTTGTCCCTAGCCAACATCTTCGTCGCAACGATCTTCGCCGCCACAGGCGTTGGCTGTTTTTATCCCCGCAAGACGGACATCCAATAACGAATTTTCAAAAAAGCCAATTAAGAGGCTTCCTCGGCATCATCGATATCGAATTGCTCAGCCCGTTCGACCACTTTTCCCGTTTCTTTGCAAGTTCTATTCTCAATTGGACCGTTCCAAAAGTCATCCATGATCTTGTGGAGATCTTCGTCGATGTGCTGAAGTCTGAACTCAGCCTGATAAACAAGATGTTCGTCATCGGGACAATACCATCTTAACTGATCCTGTGTCCCTTCGGGCCGTGGAAACTCGACGATCAAACCTAGCGTTCCTGCTGGACGCTGGGGACGGTGAGGAACGTCCCGTGGCAGCAAAAACATTTCACCTTCCCGAATTACTACATCATGCGGAGGGGTCCCATCAAGCGGGCGAACTCGCAACGCGATATCCCCTTTTAACTGGTAGAACAATTCCTCTGTTGGATTAACGTGATAGTCGTTTCGTGTATTGGGCCCCTTGCTGACGAATACGATCACGTCGTCCGCTTCTTTAAAAAACTGCTTGTTCATAACAGGCTTTTTAAATACGTGATCGTTGTCCGTAATCCACTTCATCAGATTAAATGGCTTTTGCATGAATAGAACTCTTTTTAAAAGGTGTTCGATATTAGCCCCAGTGAAAAACTCACTAGCGTTAATTCAACGATCGGGTTGGTAACAACGGTCTGTGTTGAGTTTAATAAATCCAACCACATTTGCCAGTCGACAACCACCCCATTCACATCGTGAAAAAGAAGGCCCAAGTTTGGGCATTTCCAATTCTAGAATCAACCCATTCTGCTTGACCTGAAACCCCAAGTAAATAATAAAACGGACATCCAACCGTACGGAGGGGCAGAATACCGGATCTATTAACTCAATTGTTTACCGCTGCTGGGGGCCCATTGAGAAACCCCAAAGGCCACAAAAGCCCCGCACAATTCAACAGCTAATAGAATGAAAATTATTCGCTTTGGCTGGCCGTCTATTGCTAACGATAATATTCTGGCAAACGAATAACCGGAAAAGACAAGCCCAACACATATCAATCCGGGCCTTATTAAGCTCCGCTGAGATGCGCACCAAACTAGAAAAAGACCTAAACCAAAAATGCAACCGCCATAGTCCGCTCGAATATCGGCAAAAGCTGTCGGCGTCTCAAATATCACATCGACACCCGCCAAGATTTCTGTGGGCCAAATCATTAACGCAACGCCAAGCCCAACAAAGACAAGCGAGGCAATCCACAACGCAAGTGCCGCAAGACTTTCTTTCAAATTTAATTTGGCTTCCATTCCATACCCTTAAATTACAAACTTAATTGATTTGCAAACAACTACTCTCTGAATTATCCCAAACTTAATGTGGCTGTGAACCGTACTGCCTCGGCTTTTGCTGGCTCACTAGGTGAAACGAATTGACCTCGCCGTGCATCACCAATTCAAATTTTAAAAACAAACCGAAAACGAGGCCATTGCTCACCCGCAACCCCTATGACAAGATGAACTGGTGTTCGAGCGACTATTTAACGAAAGAAAAGCAGATGATCTTAGGTGCGCATATGTCGATTGCTGGCGGTTATTACAAAGCCGTAAATGCGGCTAACAAGGCTGGCTGTGAATGTGTCCAAGTATTTACAAAAAACAACAATCAATGGCGTGCTAAACCAATCACTGACGATGACGCTGCTCGATTTATTGATGCAATGCAAGAACATTCCATCTCTTCTCCACTCTCGCATGCGTCCTATTTGATCAACTTAGCAAGCCCCAAAGAGGAGCTCAAAATCAAAAGCATCGACGCGATGATTGTCGAGTTAGAGCGAGCCCATCAGCTAAAAATTCCCCATGTTGTTTTTCACCCAGGCTCATTTACCACCAGCAGTGAACAGGAAGGTCTTGATGCCATTGTCGACTCGCTCAATACGATCCTGCAGCGCACCGATAAACTGACAAGTACTCCGTTATTAGAAAACACCGCGGGACAAGGGAGCAATCTTGGCTGGAAATTCGAACACCTGGCTTACATTATCGAATCAGCATCCAATTCTGAGAGACTTGGTGTTTGCATTGATACATGCCACACTTTTGCGGCAGGCCATGCCCTTGGGTCTCCTGAGGAATACGCATCGACCATGCAATCAATGGATGGCACATTCGGCTTAGACAAAATCAAAGCTTTCCATCTCAACGACAGCAAAAAAGAATTTGGCTCAAGAAAAGACCGCCACGAGCACATCGGTGAAGGTGAAATGGGAATCGAGCCGTTCAGGTTTTTAATGAACGACACACGGTTCGAAAACACTCCCATGTACTTAGAAACTGAAAAAGGAGAACGTGATGGAGTCGACATGGACGTCATGAACCTGACGACACTACGAAACCTGAAGTCCTAAAAAGAAAAGGACAAACTAGCGGCGGACTTGAATGTCGTGGTGAGTATGCGTTTTGATGTACCAATCTTTCCACTGCTCGGCATTATAACCAAAGTTTTGATCTGAGACTTTCCTCAATGCATCCACCACTTGCTTATTGCTGAAGGATTTAATCACAGGTTTTTGATCTCCACCCATATTAAGACCATTCACATTGCCGTCACTTCCGACTCCGGCATTAATTCGCCCCGATTGCCCACCAGGTTTCACCAGATGCGAGGTTACTAATGCAGCAGCGAGGGCCAAGGTAGCAGATTGGTCGCCAAGTTCGCCAATTCCAAACGCAGCACGATTGACGTAGGCATTCGATTTCGATGCGAGATAGGTTGCCAACACTGACACCGCGGCTCCAGCGTTGTAATGCTCTTGAGAGAGAAACGCTAATGCAGCTTCTCGCGTCCCTACGACATCTTCTTCCACTGCAAAGACACAGAGAGCATTCAGCGCGACACGCGTTGGCACCCTCCCAATTGCCTCGACGTACAAGGCCCGAACTGCTGGACGTGGTTCTTCTCGAGCCGCTTCAAAAACAATCACCACTCCAAGCGGGTCACAGATTTTAAATAACTCCTCTTTCAGCACAGTTGGATTTAAACGTCCTTTGGCAAGCTCTTTTTTCCAGATTCGAAAGGCACTCTTTCGCTGCCCCTTGATCGCCTCAATCTCATCGAAGCCCTTGTCAATTTCCCGCTGTAGCACTGGAGACCAACCAGTCCCTCGTTTTTCATAGCCGAGCGTTTTCTGATAGAGCTTTTCTGGAACCCAGCGATTTTGCTCTTTGATAAAATCAAAACCAAGTTTTCGTTTTGCCGCGGAATCGTTCGGGTCAAGCTCAGAGATGCGCTCAAGATGAAACTGACGCTGATCTTTAAATCGGACCCGCCCCTGCGGCTGATCACCGCACCATTCATACAATTCCCAGTGCGATGCCGGGTCGTCTTTAATCGTCTCGATGTACTGATTGTAGTTTCGATCAATCTCATCAATCTTGCGGATTTTCCCTTGGTAGACCATCTTGGCGACATCTATCTTAAGGACGCCGCCATCCCTAGGCCGGAACACCACAATTTTCCGCCCGTCTTCAACACTTTCAGACTCGACAGTTCCATAGAGCTTAGCTTTGGAACGAAGAACAATTGTGTCCCGAACCTTCAACGATTCGCGATCAAAGTCTTTTTCTTGTGAGTAAATCGAACCCGAGTAACACGGAATCGCCATGACTACGAGAACGAAAGACCGAACAAGATGGATTTTAAAATTCATAATCATTGACTTCAATTAAGCCTGAGAAGCGGCGATCTGTCTTCTTAATTCTACGAATAAGTTTGGCAGAGTCCAATTCATTTCGCTTCGGTAAACCGCCAATCGAACCAGGTTGCCCTACGCACCAAGCAATTCACGCGATTTGAATTCACCTATCAACTTTTGTATTATCGACGCATTAGGAAGTCGAAAGCCATGGGTGTTGCACAATTAGGTGAAAAATTTCGGGAAAAGTGCGGCTTTAGCTAAAAACCGCCCGATTTAATTAATCGACCCACTAATCGAACCAATGTTTTATCCCTTCAACCGCTGGAAAACGCTATGGCAAAAATTTCGATGTCACAAATGGCCAAGCTTTTCCATCGTTTGGCGACCACCTACACCGCTGGAATCGACCTCCGAGCTGCCTATGCGATGGAAGAGAAAACAGGAAATTCGAAATATAAGGCCAACGCAAAAGAAATCAACCGACAACTCGGAGAAGGTAAATCACTTGCCGAGTCCATGGATCACCTCAACGGCTATTTCCCCAACCTCGCAATCTCAGTCGTAAAGGCTGGCGAACGAGGTGGAAGACTGGAAGAGTCGTTTGCAAGACTTAGTCAGCATTACACGGCGATCGTTTCCTTTCGCAACAAATTCCTCGCGTCAATCGCTTGGCCGTTGTTTGAACTAACGTTCGCAATTTTTATTGTGGGCTTATTTATCTATCTCTGTGACAGCCTTTACAGCTCGCTTGGAATGAAAGTGATCGACTGGTTTGGAATGGGTAGTACCCTCAAAAACGTCGCCGCCTATTTTGTGCTGGTCTTTATGTTCTTATCCGCTGCAGCCTTATTGTCCGTGGGATCCGTTCGCGGTTGGTTCGGAACTATTCCCCTCCGAATTGCGATGCGTATTCCCCTGATTGGAAAAACGATCCAGTGCCTTGCACTTTCGAGATTTGCATGGACCTTATCAGTAGCCGAAAATGCAGGAATGAACGCGATCGAAACCGCTGAACTGGCACTTCGCTCGACCGAAAATTATTACTACACATCCCTCGAGTCAGTCGTCTGCCACAATCTGCAACAGGGACACCAATTCTACAAAACATTTAAAGCGACCGATTCTTTTCCGGAAGAGCTGATAACCTATATCGAAAATGGGGAAATCTCCGGCGAACTGGCCGAGTCGATGAACCGAGCCTCAGCCGAACTTCAGGCCAAAGCTGAAATTAATTTAAAAGCAATTAGCGTGATCGGCTTTGTTTTAACCATGATACTAGTGGGAATCCTTGTGCTCACGATTCTAATTTTCGCGATGCAGGCCTATATCAACATTCTCAATAACGTCGGGAACTTTTAACTCACCGTCCTACAATTTGCGTTTTAATTTATTACAGTCTCGCTCGCAAACGAAGCCAACCAACGCGGCCTAGTTACCGCAAAGATCACTTGCAAGTTTTGAAAACCATAATTGAGTCTTACAATGCATTCATTTTCCGATTGCCAGTTGGAACAAAATTCACCATTCGAACTCGAGAAAATTCCTACTCGAATTCCCGACGGAAAATTTTCCAAAAAGTCGGCGTATCGCAGAATCGAGGAAAATGTTGGAGTCATGGCTGACCTCGCCAAGCGGCTTTACGCCGAAAATCAGCGTTCGATATTACTTGTCCTGCAAGGCATGGATACCGCTGGAAAAGATGGCACAATCCGCGCGGTTATGCGAGGCATGAATCCTACCAGTTGCCAGGTCAGTTCCTTCAAAAAACCTAGCGAAGAAGAACTCGACCATGACTTTTTATGGCGAATCCACCAACGTGTTCCTCGTCGAGGAAACATTGGCATTTTCAATCGCTCCCACTATGAAGATGTTCTGGTCGTCAGGGTTCATAACCTCGTGCCCGAACCAATTTGGAGCAAACGTTACGATACAATAAACGCTTTCGAAAAATTACTCCATGACAACGGAACCACTGTGGTTAAGTGCTTTCTCCACATTAGCAAAGAAACGCAACGAGAACGGTTGCAGGCTCGACTGGACGATCCCGCCAAACATTGGAAATTTAATCTTGGTGACATGGAAGAACGCAAACTGTGGGACGATTATCAACTTGCTTACCAAGCTGCATTGGAGAAATGCAATACGGAATACGCGCCTTGGCACATCATTCCCTCAGACAAAAAATGGGCAAGAAATCTAATTGTCAGTGAGGTTCTTCGCTCAACAATGGAAGGACTTGACCCTCAATTCCCTGCTCCCGAGGCCGATTACACGGGGATCTCTATTAGTTAAATGTTAATTAAACGCGCAATTGCCGAAGGAATTGGTACGTTTTTTCTCGTTTTTATCGGAACAGGTGCAATCCTTTTTAGCGATGCCATGGTGTTTCGTTATCCCACCGACATCGGCATTGGCTTAGCGTTTGGTGTGGCCGTAATGTTGGTCATCCTCGCAATCGGAAAATATTCTGGAGCGCATATAAACCCTGCGGTTACTCTGGGCTTTTGGTACGACAAGCAGATTTCAACTTCTCACGTTTTGCCCTACATCATTGCTCAATGCGCTGGCGCCACTGCCGCGAGCTTTACGTTGGCATTGCTCGACCGCGATCATCCAAATTTCGGCGGGACAACATCCAACTTGGACGCCTGGCAAATATTTGCCATCGAATTTTTTATTACGGCAGTCCTGATGTTTGTGATTCTTCGGGTATCAAAGCTCCGCGGAATTTTAATTCCCGCCGTGACTGTTGGCGGTATCGTAGCGCTGCACGCATCCGCGATCGGCCCCTTCACTGGCGCCTCCATGAATCCGGCGCGATCCCTTGGCCCCGCATTGGCAAGCGGCCAACTGGATCAACTGGGAATCTACATCTGCGCAACCGTTCTAGGAAGCTTATCTGCCGCCGTCTTTTATCGACAACTTTTCAAACCTCAATCGGATTCGACCACAGAAAATCTCACCCCATGACTGCAAGTTTCAAATTCGAATCAACTAATTTTAAATCCACTACATGCTCACAGGTTAACGGACGTTACAGATTCCCAGCGTCTTCCGACTCATCCAGTTCCTCGGCGTTATAAAGATCGAGCCAACCATCCAGATCTGGATGTTCCTGATGTGCAGAAACGTTGGCTTGAAATGCGTCAGCAAACGCCAACAAGCGTTCGTCGTCGTTGAGATGTCCACTTAAAATCACCGGCGTAGGCGTTCGGACGGAATCACGGTCGCGGTAATCAATTGGCATTACGACAGACGGATGCCCGGTAAAATTCGTTTGAACGAGGTCATTCATATTAATGATAAAATCAACCTCCGCGATCGCTTCATCAAATTGCTCAATCAACAGTGACCGTGCGCGTTGCACACGAACATAATCTACTGCAGACACATATTGCGCCGCCCGGAAACTTTTCTCCCATAGATTAAATCCTTGCATATCATTCTCTCGAATCATCGTATCGAACACTGTCGACGCCTCTACATCGATAATCGAAAACATGGCCGAGAAAGGAAGCGATCTAGGCAAACTCAACTCGACTAAATCACACCCCATAGATTTTAAAATCATTAAATCCTTGCGCTCACTGTCCGGCGCGTTCCGACGCTTCGCGTATCCCACTTTTAGATTTTCAAGCGACCGCTTTGAAGGCCATTGAAATGGATAACTGCCGGCCGTGCTATCCCTCCCATCGCCACCATGAATCGCGTTAAAAATGAGTGCGCAGTCTTCCATCGATCGGGCAATTGGTCCAATTTTATCAAGCGACCAACACAACGGCATGCAACGATCTCGGCTGACGCGTCCAAACGTCGGTCGCAACGCTGTCGCGCCACACCTTACCGATGGCGAGATGATGCTACCCAGCGTCTCCGATCCAAGTGCGAAACCAACTAAACCGGCAACCACCGAACTGGCCGATCCAGCGGAGGAACCACTTGAGCCGATCCTTGGATTCCATGGCGAACGGGTCATCCCACCGAACCACTTATCCCCCATTGCAATCGCACCCAGTGACAATTTCGCAACCAATACGGCGCCAGCTTCCTCAAGCCTCGCCGCAACCGTCGCTGTCCCTTCGAGTTCCCGATCCTTAAATTGAGGCAAACCCCACGTAGTCGGATACCCTTCTACAGCAATTAAATCCTTCGCTCCCCACGGAATTCCATGCAACGGCCCTCGATACCACCCTCGGGCGATTTCCGAATCCGCTTTTGCAGCCTGTCGCAAAGCCAGTTCCTCCGTTAGCGTGACGACGCTCCTCAACATACCGCCATATTTTTTCAAACGACGAAGATAAATATTGGTAAGTTCGACACTAGAGATTTTCTGAGTTCGAATCAGCCATGCCAATTGATGCACGGGCAGAAATGCAATTTCCTCCTCGGTTTTCGGCAGCTCGACAACCACCGACTGCTGGGTCTTCGCCGCTCGATCAAGTTTTAATTGCTGATTCGTCGAAGCCGTGGGCGCAAATTGAATTGCCATCGGTGTATTGTACGACAACTCAACCTTCCTCAATTTCTCCATCGCATCGCCGGTTCGCGAAACACTTTTCAAGATTTCGTTTCGTTCATCCTCTGACAATTCGACTCCGGTAATCCACTCTGCCTGCTCAATGGACTCGACACTCACATCGTTCGAGGCAACCATTGCACCGACGACCGACCGCTGAAATAACGCAGTTCCAATACCGGTACCTGCGATCGAAGCCAACAACATTCGACGGTTAAGCATCACAATCCTATTCAGAAAAATTCAAAAACACTTCCCCGCAATCCATGGTCAGACTCGAGGATACCAAACCCGACCCTGCTATCAGCTTCCTTAGGATTCAGTTCAAAACTTCGATTAACTCAGTCAAGCAATGCACGAAGGGAACTTCCTTCGTCGCAGCCTCCTCAGGCGTGTGCGAATAGCCAATCACCTGCATCCCGGCAGCCAAACCTGCATCGATTCCTGCTTGGCTGTCTTCAATCACGACGCAACGCGAAGCCTCGACATTCAGTTTGTCAGCCGCGTGTAAAAACAAATCGGGCTCAGGTTTCCAGACGTTAATATCATAAGCACTGAACGTCGTGTCCGGGGTGAAAAACGAACTTAATCCGGTTGTGCTCAGATTGATTTCAATCTTGGCTTGAGGTGCGTTAGAGGCGACACAAAATTGCCGCTGCAGAGAACCCAGCAAATCGTGCGCACCGCTTATCGCTGTTAAATCTTCACGCAGGGCCGATGCCTGCCTCGCTCGAAATTCTTCTGAAAACGTCTCGGGCAACTTTGAGTTCATCCACGACTCAAGGACTAACATAATTGCCGGCATGTCCCGTCCAACGAACAGAGGCAGCGCATCTTCATATTTCAACTCCAACCCAAATTCACGCACAAAGTCGATCAAGACCTTCACGGTAATTGGCTCGCTATCGACCAAAGTTCCATCGCAATCAAAAATTATTGCGTCGAATTCACGTTCTATCATTTTCATGCAGCCATTTGCGGATACTAAAACACTGCCGACTCTGTCCGACCGGACTAACCCAAGCATACAAGCACAGGGTTAAAAAAAAAGCCTCCATGCCTCAATTCCGTTTACCGGAAGAAGGCTTGAAGGCTTGCATTGAATCAAAAATCATTGCCAGAAACGCGATGATTTATTCCGCTTTCGTCCATTTCGGCTTGATCATCATCATCATCCGGTACTCGGTCTCCAGAGGCTTTAGCGGCTCTAGACCTTCAGTGTTCGGCACTGGCTTAGACTTTTCTTTACGAGTAAATACTGGATCAATAAACACAGTCTGCCCGTCTTCCACCAGCGTAGAGAAGTGAACCTGTTTCAATTTTTGCTCCGGTACTTGAACGGTGACCGATGACGACGCTTCCTCCGAACCAGCCAGCGGTCCCTTCTGTTTCGTATCGGAATATCCAAACGTCTCAACCGAAGCAATATCTGACAGGGCAAGATCCGCGTTCAGCCGAATTTTTCCCTCGTCACCAATCAAGCGAAATTTAAATAAATTGCCTTGCTCAACAACCTGAACGATGGGTTGATGGGCAACTGAATACTTTCCCTCGACTCGATTAACACCCACGACGAAGGGACGTGACTCGGCAACTGAAATGGCCGACGCCACCCCTGGCATCACGATTACTCGGGGGCCTTTGACGATCTCGCAATTTGGTTTCGAACTAAAATCCTCAACCATGCGAATAACTCCCTCATCAGTTAAACGCCCCATAAACGTGGGATAGACTTTCGTTTTAGTCTCCGTTGACATCACAAACGTGCCCGCAGACACCCCTGCCTGCTGACGCGATTCCATTTCGTTGCGATAAGTCGCTGAGGTTGCAAATGCAGTAGCCTGAGGAATTCGATTACTGAAAGCCACAAAAGTCCCCGGAATTAGAAACGGCTTGTACTCCTCTGACTTGCCCATCGGCAGTTTCAGGAAATAAGTTTCAATGGTAAGCCGACGTTTCCCATTTTCAAGAAACATTAGATTCATTGGCAACGCGTCAAAGAAAAGCTGACTGGCGGTAATTCGATAGACGTCGTCACCGACAATCGAATAGGCTGCCTCGGCGCCTACCACTCGCTTCGCTGAAGGATCGAGAATCGGCGACATCTTTAACGTGGCAACGGTAGTTGCAAATGCTTCATCAAGACTACAACCTTTGAACTTCGCGTATTTTTGAAGTGTCTTTTTTAGATTAACTTCCCGCGTTACTAGAAATAGAGAGTTGGGGTGGGACGTGGCATGAGCCGAAGGTGTTCCAGTTAAAACTCCCCCAGAATTGGACAAGGTCTGCATCCGGCTCATTCGTTCGACCAACGGGCCTGAGAACGAAAACTGCGATAACGGAGATGGTTCTACGGTCTTTTGCTTCGTTGGCGTTTGATCGTATTGGCTCGGTTGAAGCTGAGCCAAGCATTCCACTTGTCCCAATCCAAAGATACCCACCAGTGCGCCAAGAAGCGCTAAAGTGACTCTAAATCCACACTTTGCTTCCCTTCTCATCACAGTTCTCCATTGAAAGTTTTATTTTCGATGCTTCGTTCTAATCCATGTGTTCAAAATCCACCAAGACCAATATTGTTCGGTAAAACATGGGATTTTTCATTTCTTAGTTAAAAATCACCCCCGAAAGACGTCCATCTGCTGCGTTCCAGCAGATCAAATCAGAAAGTCGCCCTGACGGCTCAGCTGATTTGGATGGACTGTTGAGTTTTTGTTTCGCTCGAACCAGCGGCGACGCAATTAGGGCAAGTCAATAAAACCCGATGGAGTTCGTTTTTTTGCGAGGTGACTCAATAATTGACGAAACGTAATCGCCTAACGGCGCTGCGTTGCTGGATAATCCTCCCGCAGGCAGCTAAAAAAGCCTTGAAACACGAGAATCTGCTTCATTTTGAGGGTGTTTTATGCTCAGGGCGACTGGAAATGCCGAGAATAGGACTAACGTGGAGTGATGTCGGGAAAAACCGAGTAAAACTGGCCAGAAGCCCTTACGATTTCACGCGGTATCGTTTAACATTTTCCCTGTCCGACGTTGAGAGAACGTCGACTCAAATTGAATTTCTGTTCCGGCAGTGGTTATCCTCATGCCGGATTTTTATTTATAGCCCTGCAATTCATGTTCGACTCATTACAAGACGGCCTCAAAGGTGCATTTAAGTCGCTTCGCGGTAAAGGCAAGCTGACCGAAGCCAACATGCGCGAAGGCCTTAAGCTGGTCGAAAATTCGCTAATCGAAGCCGACGTCAGCATTGACGTGACCCGCTCGTTCATGGGGAGCGTCACCGAAAAAGCACTCGGTGAAAAAGTCCTGCTGGCTCTTGATCCCTCCGAACAACTCGTCAAAGTCGTCCACGATGAGTTGATTGAGTTGCTCGGACCGGTAGACGACGATCTCCGTCTCGATCAAGAAGTCAACATCATCATGATGTGCGGTCTTCAGGGTTCCGGTAAAACAACGACCTGCGGTAAGCTCGCTAAGCTACTGCAGCGAGATGCTAAAATCACGCCGCTGCTGTGTGCAGCTGATCTCCAACGTCCTGCGGCGATTGACCAGCTACACGTTTTGGGCGAAAGCCTAGGCGTTCCAGTTTACAGCAACAAAGAAGAGACTGACCCGGTTAAAGTCTGCCAGCAAGCGGTAGCTCAAGCCAAGGCCAACAAGAATCAAGTAGTCATTCTCGATACCGCGGGCCGCCTTGCCATCGACGAAGTGTTGATGGAGCAGCTCAAGACCATCGATCGAAAAGTTCAACCTCACCATGTCTTCCTCGTCGTCGACGGGATGACCGGTCAGGATGCTGTCAAAAGTGCCGGCGCTTTCCACAAAGCGTTGGAACTGAACGGCGTCGTAATGACAAAACTCGACGGTGATGCACGCGGTGGTGCATTGCTATCGGTGAAACACGTAACGGGCGTACCGATTCGCTTCCTCGGTACCGGTGAACACCTCGAAGATCTAGAGATTTTCCGTCCCGAAGGAATGGCCAGCCGTATTCTCGGCATGGGTGACATGGTTGCCTTGGCTCAGCAAGCTCAAAACTTGGTCGACGAGGACGAGCAGAAGCGAATGCAGGAAGCCCTCGAGAAAGGGCAGTTCACTCTCGATGATTTCCGTAATCACATGCAAAAAATGGCCAAACCGGGCCTGATGCAAAAGATGATGGGGCTCCTTCCCGGAATGCCCAACATGCGTGAAATCAACGACATGATGAGTCAGGGCGATACTTCGAAACAGATCCGACAGATGGTTGGAATCATTGACAGTATGACGCCTCGCGAGCGAAAAAATCCGAAGATCATCGATCCCAATCGCCGCCAGCGGATCGCAGCCGGTTCTGGTGTTCAAGCCAAACAGGTGAGTGAGCTGATAAAACAATACGACACAATGAAGCCGATGCTCACCGGAATGGCAGGCATGAACGCCGGCGACCGGATGCAGCAGATGCAGGATCTGCAGTCGCAGATGATGGACCCTTCGCGGGGCATGCCAAAAACCAAGAAAAACACTGGAAAACGGCTATCCCCCAAAGAAAAAAAGAAACAAGCCAAAGAGCGGGAAAAACGGTTGCGGCAGATGAGGCGTGAAAAAAAGAACAAAAAACCGTAGTTTTCGTTTTTGGCATATTCAAATATAGCGTTCAGCGAGTAGATTTGCCCTCTGGCAAACCGGAACTCGCTGTCCCGGAGACACCTAAACTCGCAAATTGTTTTGCGAGTTGAAAGATTTTTAGATTGGCTAATCACCGTGATTGGCCGGCAAAACCTGAACGGTTCATCTTCCCAGCGAAGAGGCCACAAGACTAGCTAGACGACCGACAGCAATTCACCAACGTGAACTGAATACGTCAAACAGCAATCTTTGTGGTCAGGACTAACGTTTAATCACTTGATTTAGTAAAGAGGAAAAAGTGGCAGTAAAAATTCGATTGAAGAAAATGGGACGGACACATCGACCGTTCTTTCGAGTTTGTGCAATGGATCAACGATCGCCCCGCGATGGTCGTGTTATTGAACAACTTGGAACATACGATCCGATGGTTCCAGACACCGACGCCCGAGCTATCCTCAATGGAGAGCGAATCAATTATTGGTTAAGCGTTGGTGCACAACCGACTCCCAAGGTTGCAACCTTGATTAAGAAGTACGGTACCGAAGGTAGTCACCTCGAGGCACAAGCCGAAGCAATTTCCAAATTGTCCGGACGCCGTGCAACCGCCATTGAATCGGCCCGTGCCGCGGCAGCTAAAGTTGAACTTCCCAAAGCAGAGCCGGAACCGACCGAAGCTCCTGCAGAGGAAACAGCTGACGCACCCGCTGAAGGCGCTGCCGAAGCAGCCGCACCTGAAGCTGCACCGGCTGAAGCAACGACAGAAACAAAGGCTGAACCTACCGAAGGTGCTGCCGCAGAAAAGGCTGAGTAAAGACTCATGCGTTTTGACATACTCACCTTGTTTCCGGAGATGTTTCCGGGCTACACAGGCCAGAGTATTTTAAATAAATCCATTGAACGCGGGCTGGTTGAGGTTCACGTTCATAACATGCGAGACTGGGCAAAGGGTCGTCACCATAAAATTGACGACACGCCCTACGGAGGGGGACCGGGAATGATCTTAATGGTCGAACCGGTAGTCAACTGTGTTCGCGATGTTCAGGCGATGGGCGACCAACCGGGAACCGTAATCGTCACAACGCCTCAGGGCCAACGGCTGAATCAGCCAATGGTCGAGGAGTTGGCACTCAACCAACGAATGATTTTACTTTGCGGAAGATATGAGGGTTTTGATCAACGCGTGATCGACATCCTGCAACCTCTGGAAATATCGATTGGGGATTATATCCTCAACGGCGGCGAAGTCGCTTCGATGGTTCTAGTGGACAGTCTCGTTCGCATGGTTCCGGGAGTTTTAGGGGATGAACGAAGCAGTTGGGACGACTCGTTTTCACGAGGAAATCGCATGCTCGAGTATCCCCAATACACTCGGCCTCGAGACTTCGAGGGACACAGTGTCCCCGAGGTATTATTGGGCGGGAATCACGGTGAAGTCGAACGTTGGCGAAATGCTAAAAGTTTAGAAAACACGAAGAATAAACGAAGTGATCTTTTGGATTCGTAAATCCAAAAGGTAAGATTTAAAGATAGAATAAAACAGTACATCACAGCGACGCGTCGATTAGACGCGAATTAACTGAGGGTAATAATATGACTCACAAAATTATGGAACTCGTCGAAAAAGACAGTCTCAAAGCGGACGCACCCGAATTCGAGATTGGCGATACTGTCGACGTGCATTGTAAAATTCTAGAAGGCCAAAAGTCACGGACTCAGGTTTTCAGCGGTACCGTAATCGGCCGTAGCGGAAGCGGTGCCCGTGAAATGTTTACCGTTCGACGAATCGTCGCGGGCCAAGGAGTGGAAAGAAAATTCCCTGTTCACTCACCAAAAGTTGAGAAAATTGAAGTCAAACGATCTGCTTTCGTTAAACGAGCGAAACTTTATTACCTACGCGATCGCGTAGGTAAGGCCGTTCGATTGAAAGAACGTCGTAAATAGAAGATTGAAAATATAATTCAGTCCAGCTCAAAAGGCCAAGTGTGATCGCACTTGGCCTTTTTGCGTTGCTCGCTTCGAATTCCGTTAGATAGCGATCCCAATAACCGCAAAACAACCCAAATTTTGTGCATCTCAACAGGAAATTCGCGTTCATGTTCGCCCGCGAGAAACTAACGCCGACCCACTCGAACAAATAACGTCCACATATTAGAATTCCTAAGCGAGGGTCTCAGAAAACGTATTGGTAGCTTCATACGATTAGTTTGTCGTATCCAAGACTTACCCAACCATTTCAACGGAACTGAAATACTGTGTCTACTTTCTGCCCACGTGAACATTCACTGACCATAAGTGATCAACTCCACACCGCAGTTCTAGCCGCTCAGGCTGCCGGCGCGATCATTCGCGATGGATCTGAGAAACTTAACGTCGTCGAACAAAAGGGAGTCGGTGACCTAGTCTCTGAGGTTGATCGCGAAGCCGATCGGGTCGCCTGTGACATTCTCCGCGCCGCATCTGATTTGCCCATCTTGTCGGAAGAACTAAACGCCGACCAAACCCTGTCCAACGATATGTGGATCGTCGATCCACTCGACGGATCCAGCGCTTATCTGATGTCCGCCGGTCCTCATTTCCCAGCAGCTTTAATTGCCCTTCGAGAAAATGGAGTGACCCGTCTTGGTGTGGTTTACTTTCCACTCACCGATCAATGGTTTTACGCCGAAAAAAATTGCGGAGCCTGGCACAATGGAAACCGCTTAACGTGCGACACTGGAGATACACTCTCCGACGTCTGGGTCGAGATGAATCAATACGGCGACGCCAACCTCGAAACCGATTACTTCCGGAATCTCAAAGAACGACTCCGCTCAAAAAACGGAGCCAGGATGGTCACTTCGACCGTTCCCCACTCTGGCGTTGCGATGCGAATTGCCGTTGGTGATTCCCTGCTCGCTGCAGCCATTCATGACAACAATCCCGCCTGTACGAAACAGGCTGCCTGGGATATTGCAGCGCCTCAAATTGTGATGGAAGAAGCTGGTGGAGTATTTCTGAATCCCGATGGCCTGCCGTCCAACCCATTCGAATCAAGACCGATCATTGTTTCGCGATCGATGGCACTCGCTCAGGAAATTATTGAGTTAACCAACCAATTACCGATGGAAAAAACAACCGCCGAATAAGTGCAGGCTGACGGTCCAATGTCACACTTCAATTCGCGGAGACCGCTATCGCTAACGCCAGCGGATTCATTCGGACAGTGGCAGTAGCTCAATATTGCGGAACCAAACCCGTTGTGCTTCGGCCTGCAGGGCAATGTGGCCAAAAGAAAGCCTGCTGTCGGCACCGAGAGCTAAAATATCCTTTGCCTCTTTGCTGTCTGGATCAAGCACGGGGAATTTGTATCGCAACACCTCTTTTCCTTCGACTCGATAAATAATCAGTTCATGGCCATGAACCTCCATCTCAACGGCAACCCAGCGATCGGCGGGCAAAGTCGGCCCCGATGATTTAACAATGTGTTGCTTGGTCAGTTTGCCTTCAAAATTTAAATGGGTACCCGGCGTGCAAACATTTCCCGTTTGACGCTTCCCCTTGCCAAGGCTTGCCAGAAACTGCATCTCTAAACTCGCTGGAAACCCTTGATCTAGCCGCATGCTCTGTGGCGACTGGGAGTGCAACATCACTCCACTATTTAGATCTACGTAATTAGGCGCATCCGGCAGCATCCGACCAACGAATCGATATTGCAAGCGAAGCTTATAGTGCGAATAGGCCAAGTCTGAATACAGATGTCCAAATTGCCCGTTGAATGGACCATAGTCATCGTATTCACATTTCAGGATTCCATCTTCCACTCGAAAAGTGTTCGCGAAATTTTCTCCAGCAGGATGACCCGCAATTTTAACCGTCCAACCCTCCAGATCCTTACCATTGAAAAGAGAAATCCAGTTGGCTTCCTCCTCCCCTTTTTCACTTTTTTCGCTTTTTTCGCCCTGCAAACTCTGTGCATAACAAATCGAATTTCCCTCTATCGAAAGTCCGAAAACAACTAGCAAGAGGACAGCCAAAAATTGGCCAACGGAAAACGATCGTTCAAAAAAGAATTTCATATTTATCAGTTCACAAACTTGAATAACACAGATTTAAACAACCATCGAAAAAATCAGACGTCATCAGGCAATTAGTTCGGAAATAGGATGATGTTTCTCCACTCCCGTCAAACGCACATCCAACCCATTAACGTTGACCGACAATTTTTCATGATCGACTCCCAAACATCGCAAGATGGTCGCCTGGATGTCATGCACATGCGATTTGCCTTCTACAATATTAAATCCTAGCTCGTCGGTTTTCCCCATACAGAACCCACGTTTCATGCCACCACCCGCAAACCACATCGTAAATGCTTGAGGATGATGATCCCGCCCCCCCGAACGATTCAACGCCGCGCTGGCTTCGACCATCGGCGTTCGGCCAAATTCTCCACCCCAGATTACCAGGGTATCATCCAGCATCCCGCGCTGTTTCAGGTCCATAATGAGAGCGGCCGACGCCTGATCCGTCGCTCGGCACTGTTTTTGCAGACCACCCTTCACATTACTGTGATGATCCCAGCCATTTTGATAAACCTGAATAAAGCGAACACCACGCTCGGCGAGCCTCCTCGCTAATAAACAATTATTTGCAAATGATCTTTCTCCAGGCTTTGCCCCGTACAACTTTAACGTCGCTTCGGTTTCCTGACTCGTATCCATTAATTCCGGGGCACGCGACTGCATTCGAAAAGCCATCTCGTAGGCGTTAATTCTGGTCTCTATTTCAGGATCATTCACCAAATTGAGTTGTTGCCGGTTCAAATTCTTGATTAGGTCAATTGAATCCCGTTGAGCACGATGATCAAAACCGATGGGATTGGTGACATTCAAAATGGGATCGCCGGAACTTCGAAACGGTACTCCTTGGTGGGACCCAGGAAGAAACCCAGAACTCCATAGCGACGCACCCCCGCTTAATCCACCACCACTTTGAAGAACAACAAAGGAAGGTAAATCTTTCGCTTCGCAACCCAAACCGTAACTGACCCACGAACCCATACTCGGGCGACCCGGTATTCCATTGCCTGTATTAAATAACAATTGAGCTGGCGCGTGATTAAATTGGTCGGTCGTACACGACTTCAACAACGAAACCTCATCGACAATTTTTGAGAACCAAGGCAATAACTCGGAAACCTCCACGCCTGCGGAGCCCTGTTTTTCAAATTTAAACTGCGGTCCCAAAATAGCGGCATCTGGCTGAATAAACGCGTACCTTTGACCATCAATGACCGAAGGGGGAATTGGCTGCCCCTCTAGCTCAGCAAGCCGCGGTTTGTAGTCAAACAAATCGAGTTGACTCGGCGCACCGGCCATGAACATGTAAATCACCCGTTTGGCCCGGGGGAGAAAATTTGGCTGACCAGCGGCTCCGCCCACCGAATCCGTAGATCCCATTAATGATCTACTCTGCAACGCTCCCATTCCGCCAGCCATCAACGAAGCAAGCGCAATTTTCCCGACGCCAACACCACAGTCTTGGAAAAAATGACGTCGTGTTCTTAAGTTCAATCGATCCACAATTACTGATTCACTTTCCTAATTTTAAATCCCATCGAAGCGCTGCCAATAAGAGGTTATCTTATTTAAAGGAAACGAACAAATTTCCTACTTCCGTCGAATTCAATCTAAACCACACCGATCCACCAAACTTACCTACCCGCAATCGAACTAACAGTTCCAATCACTAATCAATGCCTAGTCCAGCGGGTTGCTGAAACTCTCTTGAGAGTGAAATCGTCCCCGAACAAGGTCATCGACAGACGCGCTGGCGGTGGGCTAAGTATTACAAAAAACGCACATTCGAAGAGAAAAATCCAGTTTATCCCACTATTTTTTATCTGAAAACAAGAACGTTCCTAATCAATGGAACTTTCGATTTACTGAACCCTTTGCGTTTTGCTCCGTAATTCCAGTCAAACTGTAACAAAACAAACAAAGTTCACTAACTTCAAAAAAACTACAACCCAAACAAAGCAGTTCACGCGATTTAATTGAAACCGCAATTGGAATTGGCTAAAATTGCCGATGAAAGATCTTAGCCCTCACTTCCGTGAGCAGTTTTATCTACGCCGATAAATGATCATAAACACCAAGGAGAAACTAGGTGACCAAACGTAAATCAACAGACGCACCCAATCAGACTGCGTCCAAGCAAGCAACCTCCGAATCTACCCGTCGGGAGTTTCTCAACAATGGTTCAAAGATCGCCGTCGCAGGTGCTGCCATGGGATCAATTATCGCTCCTAAATTATCCATCGCTCGATCGGCCCATGCCTTTGGAACCGATACGATTCGAATAGGTCTCGTGGGATGTGGTGGCCGCGGAACGGGTGCTTCCATCCAAGCCATGAACACGACGAGTGGTAACGTCGAGTTGGTCGCCATGGGTGATGCCTTTCAAAGTCGTCTCGACGGTTCTTTGAAGACCTGCCAAAACAACCACAAAGAAAAAGTTCAAGTTCCCAAAGACCGTCAGTTTGTCGGATTCGACGCTTATAAAAACGTACTCGCGTCGGACATCGACATGGTGATCCTAGCGACACCTCCCGGATTTCGCCCACTTCACCTAGAAGCGGCGATCAATGCTGGGAAAAATGTTTTCATGGAAAAACCGGTCGCAGTTGATGCTCCAGGTGTTCGCCGGGTCTTGCGGGCCGGAAAACTTGCCGAGCAAAAAGGTCTCGCCATCGCTGTCGGACTACAACGACGACACGAACGGGCGTACCGAGAAACTATCTCTGAATTACAGAATGGTATCATCGGCGACCTCGTCCATACACGTGTCTACTGGGACGGTGGCGGCGTTTGGACTCGGCCACGTACCGAGGGCGAAACTGAATTGCAATATCAGATGAAGAACTGGTATTACTTCAACTGGCTCTGTGGAGACCATATTGTTGAGCAACACATCCACAACCTTGACGTTGCAAACTGGTTAATGGACGATTTCCCGGTCACTGCTCAAGGAATGGGCGGACGTGAAGTCCGAACCGGTAAAGATACTGGCCAAATCTTTGATCACCATGCCGTTGAATTTACCTATGCCAACGGTCACCGATTACTCAGCCATTGTCGCCACATCCGGGAATGCTGGAACTCTGTTTCCGAGCACACCCACGGTGCGAAAGGTTATGCCGACATTAGCGGCGGACGAATCTTTGACAACACTGGCAAGGAAATCTTTAAGTGTAAGGAAGGAAAGGGGCAACGCGGTGGTCATCAGCAAGAGCACCACGACCTATTTGCTGACTTACGGGATGGAAAAATTCCAAATGAAGCCGAATATGGAGCGAAGAGCACCATGACTTCAATCTTTGGGCGACTTGCGACCTATTCCGGTAAAGAATTGAATTGGGATGATGCCATTAATTCCGATGTCATGCTCTGCAACGTCGACGAGTTAAGCGGAATGAATGACGAAGCCCCGGTTCAACCGGACGCCGATGGAAACTATCCATGCCCAAGACCAGGTGCTGGGGCAAAGGATATCATCGACTGGGAAGTCAACAAAAAGAAAAAGAAAAAGAATAAGAAGTAGTGTTCTAACCAACTACAGTGCAAACCAAAGGCGTCCTCTCGAGGACGCCTTTTTTTTTACGAAAGCGCAATCTCACGTTTAATCCTGCCCGTTTCATTTTGGACACCAATTGCCGGCACAGCTTGCCGTACCGTTGTCGGGATAGCCAAGCGGGGATAGGCCAAGCATCCCAATCAGCTATAGTTGTACAGGTAGTTTTTTTGGACGTCGAACCAGCAACACCGGGCTTCTTCAACAGAACTGTTTCCTTAATTAGGAAAGCGACATGGAAATTAAAATCCGAGATCTTGGTATTTTAACGATCATCTTTGTTGTCACTCATTTTGTCGCACAACCTTCACAAGCTCAAACGAAGCCGGAAATTGGCCAAGCCGTCAAAGTTAACGTCGAAAAGAATTGGCGTGATGCAAAAATAATCGATACCAACAAAAACAAATACCTTGTTGAGACAACGGATGAAGAACCAGCTCGATTTGTCTTAGACAGATTTAGCATTCGCTTGCTTTACGAAACGGAAGCTCTCGATTTCAGCCGAACTTGGATGAGTTCTAACGGCACTTACAAAGTGGTTGCCGCGTTAAAAGATTTTGATGGTACGACGGTCACTCTCATCAAAGCGGACAACAGCCGCATCGAGGTGCTGCTAAATAAGTTTAGCCCCAAGGACATTTCGTACGTTAAAAACCTTAAACGAAAAAATGAGGGCGCCGTCGCAAGTGGCAGCGTCCCCGATTCGTTTCCTAAACTTCCTGAAATGATTACGATGGAAGCCGAGGGTATCCCGATAACTTCTCAAAATATTAGGGAAAAAATCAAAACTGACAAAGGCGTTGCACCAAATTCCCAACCCTTGAAAATGCGGGATACGCTGATCGGTCAATTTTCCCCAGCAGGTTTTGCGGTACCAAAATCTAACGAACTCCAAAAAATCTGTGGCGTTTTTCCAATTGGGGGACCTGAAAAAATCGTCCTCCTCGCAACGACCGTAGAAAACGAGATAGACGCGGCTCAGTTTCCGGCACAACTTTTTTGGATATCACTGCTACCGGGTGCGGAAAAGCTTATCAGCACAGTCAACATTCCTCCGAATTCCTACCCAATTGATTACGATCCAGCAAGTCAAAGACTGTTAACCTTTCGCGCAAAAAACGAAAAATTGGGAATTGAACATTCCTCACTCGCCTTTTGGAAATTGAACATTGGTGAACCGCTTGCGACGCCTGTAGTCCATTGGAAATACGACATCCCACGTCCACCACGATCTGTTGAAATTTTACTAGATGACCGTACGATTTTTGCAAAAATCATCGATGCTAACACGGTCGTCACTAAGGAGGAAACCGAATACGGAGGTTTACGTAGTACATCGCGGTTTAGAGCCTGGGATCTGACAAGAAATCGTATCACTTACGACATTCCCCTAAGCCCCCCCGCAGGAGCGAACGCTGAACTCAGTGCGGACAGGCGATATCTTTCAATTCCCGAGCATGGCCAAATCAGAGTATTCGACCCAAAAACCGGCGAAAAATTAATGGGTCTCGCCTTTGAGGAAAAGACCTTAGTCTGTCAATTTACAGGTGGACTGAAGACGAAGGAAAAGATTCGGGATGAATATGAAGCGATGCTCTTTAGGATGACCGATGATTCTGAAAAACAAAAAATCCTCGACGAATACATGGTAAAAATAGCGCCTAAAATCCCAAACTGGGTTTCATCTCTAAGCAATTGCCAATCAACTTCAATCGATCCAAGCGGCACTAAACTTGCAGCGATCAACATCCAAAAAACTTTGTTTGTATGGGATCTTTCCAAGGGCCAAACGACTCCAACCGAATTCAAGACCAATGAAGCGAGTTCACCTGCCCTTCATTGGATTGGGACGGACCATCTATTGATCACCACAAGAGAAAAAACTTACCTCTACTCGCTCCGACTCGGAGCTACAATCTGGACATTCGAAAGAGCGCAGGCGCCCAATTACAATTTCCCGGGTGGCGAAGAGTTTGATTCTTACACAATCAAATACACTGGGACAAATTGTATTTACACGACAAAAAATGACAAAGTTATGGCTGTGGGTGTCGTACCGTTTCCCGGAGAAGGAATCTTCGAACTCGCCGATTCTTACCAGAGAGCAAACATTCTTGACCTCCATCCCGGCACTAACGTGGCAATTGACTTAATCAACATTGATGATTCCCAGCGGGTCAGGAGCATTCTCAATGAGAAGATTGAAAAGCAGCAATGGATTGTGAATCCAAACGCTGAAGTAAAAATCATTGCCACTTTCGGCTCAAAAGAAGAAACAAGAACTCTTATTGATCCGGTTTCAGGTGATAAGATATCCCATACGTGGAACTACCCAACAGCAGAGCTAATAATTGAGAAAGGTGAAGGCATACGAAATCAATTATTTTACAAATATTCAGGTCGAACCATCGTACCAGTCATGAGCCCAGAGCAAGCGCAACTGTATCAAGCACCAAGAATTGACTTTATAGATAACATCGAATTCGATGAGATTGTTGATGAAAAATACGCCAATGGATTCGGCAGTTCGTCCTTTGGCCCCACTGGACTGAAAGTTCTCAACTCGATTAAACCGCTCTCCTCTACGGTCACCGAAGAGAATTAGACGCAATCTCAGTTCGCACCGATCTAAGCAATGATCGCTCCCCTTGATCGTCCATCATCAAATCAAACGCCCGACAATTACCCTCGAGTTCCGCTACTGGATGATTACGGGAATGATGAATACGGGATTGTTAACTGAATGATAACAGGATCCTTAACGTCGCACGCTTTAAATCGTGCCTAAAGGATTCAGGAACTAATTTCCAAATACTGAAATTTCTGTTCCCTTAATGCAGACCATTTCTATCAACCGTTTCAGCCCTACCAAAAATGTATTAGAATCTGGGTCAGGTGGTAACAGAGTGCTATCCCCTCGATGAAGATGAACTTAAAAAATGAATCCGGCGTATCACCAAACTAGCCTAGGGACTTTGGGCTATCACGACCTCGGAAACATTCACTGCAAGGTTTCCTTTTGGCTTAATTATTTTCACTATTTACTAGAACCCGTTTTCCGTAATCGACATAAGGCATCCCATGAAACTGAATCTCATTTCGTTCACTCAATTGTGTCTGGTCTTTGCGATTCTGATTTCCAGCAGCACGGGAATTTCTGGTCAGACAACTACTCCGCAGGATTCAAAGAGCATGAATTCCATTTTACTAAAACCATGGATTGGACCGTATGGAGGTGTTCCACCGTGGCGACAAGTCAACCGCGACGAATTCCTAGGTGCCTTTGATGCCGCCATTAAAATATCAGATCAAGAAATTGAAGCGATTGCGAATAACCCCGATCCACCCACTTTTGAAAACACCTTCGTAGCGCTTGAAAAATCCGGGAAAACGCTTAATCGACTCCAAACAATTTTTGACGTCCACACTTCGAATCTTGCGACCGGCCCCATCCCTGACATCGAAAAGGCTGTTGCTCCAAAGATGTCAAAATTCAGCGACTCCATTATTCAAAATTCAAAACTGTTCGCTCGGATCGAAGCCATCTACCAGGGTGATGAAATGAATTCGCTCAACAGTTCCCAAAAACGGTTGGTAAAAGATCGGTACGATAGTTTTGTACGTCAGGGCGCTAAACTAAACGATAAAGACAAGGCGGTACTTTCACAAAAGAACGCAGCACTCGCTGGTTTATTTGCCGACTTTAGCCAAAAGGTTCTTTCCGACGAAGAAGGCTACATCACTTGGATCGATAACGCAGACATGCTGTCCGGATTGCCTGAGAGTACTGTTGCGGCCATGGCCGGTGCCGCGAGTAAGCTTGGGGATTCGGATAACCCCAAAGGTAAATGGTGCGTTACCAATACACGATCGTCTATGGAACCGTTTCTGACCTATGCCGACAATCGCGAACTGCGTGAAACCGTTTGGCGGAACTACTATAACCGAGGCGACAACGGTGGTGACAATGATACCAACGCAATCATTTCGGCGATCCTAAAACTCAGAGCGGAAAGAGCACTCTTACTGGGCTACAAAACCCATGCCCACTGGCGTCTTGAACCTCAGATGGCTGGTACTCCAGAGGCAGCGATGGATCTGATGCTAAAAGTCTGGCCCAAGGCTGTCGCCCGCGTCAATGAAGAAGTCGCCGACATGCAAAAAATTGCCGATTCCGAAAATGCGGAAATCACTATCGCACCTTGGGACTACCGTTACTACGCAGAGAAGGTTCGGAAAGACCGGTACGATCTGGATTTCAATGAAGTGAAGCCGTACCTCCAAATGGAAAAACTTGTCGAAGGAATGATGTGGGCTGCAAAACAGCTTTACGGTTTCGATTTCAAACAAGTAAAAGATGTGCCCGTCTTTGAAAATGAGGTTACGGTCTGGGAAGTCACCCGCGATGGAAAACATGTCGGTCTTTGGGTGTTCGATCCCTTCGCCCGCCGTGGTAAACGGAGCGGTGCCTGGATGAACGCTTATCGCATCCAGGAGAACATGGATTCTCCAATCACTCCCATTGTTTCTAACAATTCCAACTTCATCAAAGGGGAGGCTGGAAAACCAGTCTTAATCTCTTGGGATGACGCTGTCACACTGTTCCACGAATTTGGACATGCACTTCATGGACTATGTAGTGACGCACAGTATCCATCTCAAGCAGGCACCTCAGTTGCCCGAGATTACGTTGAATTCCCATCGCAATTAAACGAACATTGGCTTTCAACTCCTGAAGTACTGTCCAAGTTTGCTGTTCACTACGAAACTGGTGAACCAATGCCACGGGCGTTACTCGACAAAATTGAAAATGCGGCGACATTTAATCAAGGTTTTAGTACCGTCGAGTATCTCGCGAGTGCGTTAATTGATATGAAATTGCATCTCGCAGGCAATGTCGCCATTGATGCCGACAAGTTTGAACGAGAAACACTTGCCGAGCTTGGCATGCCTAGTGAGATCGTGATGCGGCACCGAACTCCACAATTCGGTCATGTCTTTTCAAGCGACGGTTACTCGGCAGGTTATTATAGTTACCTTTGGTCCGATGCACTCACAGCGGACGCGGCACAGGTTTTTGAAGATGCTGGCACCTATTATGATCCCGCTATTGCCAAGAGTCTGTTCGACAACATCATGTCAGTCGGTGACACAATCGACCCTGCTGAAGGATTCAAAAAGTTCCGAGGCCGGGACGTTGATACGAAAGCGCTTTTACGCAAACGTGGCTTCCCTGTCAATTAATCGGGGAAAACCATTCACGATATTGAAACGACAAAACCTAAATCGCCGCAGCCTGACCAACTGTGGCGTTTTTTTACGTCTTTCTATTTTGTGTCGCCAATATTTAGTCCGAGATTTCCAATCGCCGAATCTGCTCGGCTGCTTTTTCGTATTGCCCCGAGAACAACAGCTTGGAAACTTTCTTTAGTTCCAAGACTCGCGTTGGATTCTGGGCGATTCTTTTTTGCAGCTTGTACAGCCGAATCGGTAGCTCTAAAACTGACCGAACAGAATTTAGTTTGTTCGCATCATCCTCGAAAACTCGGTTTTGAATAGATTCTAAAAACTGATAACCAAACTCGCGAGTTGGTTCGATCATCGTTCCTTCACCAAAATCGTTCCAAGTGGCGATTTGGATTATCTCCGAATCAGATTCCCACGCCCGTTTTATAGTCGCGTCAAAGGTTCTCCCACGTCGAGACAAAATCGAACCGAAACTGGACCGCCCTTCCCCTTCCTGATAGTAATCGTGAAATTGAGGAAAAACAGTCGCGATGGCTGAAATCGAACCGTCCTGCGGACGATAAAGCCTATCGAGATAGGCGTCCCACACTTCGGGCGTGATCTCTACTCCACCCGAAACCGGTGGCCAACCGAATGCTCCATCCGCGTTCGCCTGGGATACCAAATGTGGGAGTGCGTAAAACAAAGGCGATGGCTTCACGGACGCACAAATCTCCTTCATTTCTCCGCCCGGAAAAAACTGAGGGCCAAAAACTAACAGCACGGGACGACCGTCGAGCCTCAGATAATTCGCGTCTGCGAAACAATTCTTCGCAAGATACTGAATCACCTTTTTTCCGTGCTCAATACCGTCAACATCTTCAATCTTTTTCGCTTCGATTAAATGGCCAACCGTTTGGTCTTCATAGCAAATCGCATATTTCAGCTTAGCCTTTTTGATCGCTTGGATCATGGCCAGCGTATTCCGGTGATTAACACCGTAATCCCAGTGTTCTTCAATTCCATACCAATCAATGATTACCCCATCAATCCCAGATATTTTCATGAGTAACACATGACAATCAAGCGCGTCAGGATCGGATGAATCGTAGGGGCCCATCAGCGGATAATAATGACTCGCGATATCACGCTTCCCATTAATAAGGTTCTCAGGATTTCGATTCTTCAGTTTCCAATGCCAGCCCCAGTCCCCACTCATTTGTTTGGTCTGGAACCACGGCATGTAATGAGCAAGAACAATCGGCCGTTCTTGCGACCAAATCGCATCTGAGAATACGAACAAAAACACGAAAGTGAACCAGCTAAGTCTTAAGCAACCCATTGTTTGTGACATCCTCAGAAAAGACCAAAATCATATTTTCATTAAACGCAAGAACAAATAAACGTCGAACAACAACCTTCCACCTCATTGAAACCGACGGACGTTTACAAACTCAGTAGTCCACCCACAAACGCAAACATCGAGCGGCCAAACTTATTCGAAAGCAAGTTTGTTAACTGGAATTTTATCAAAGATACCCTTTTTCTAACTAGGCCGTAAAAAAATCAACCGCTTTCGCTAATTGTGTTGCATTAGCAGCTGATTTTGCTGAAAATGAGAGAGACATTAATTGTCGATGTGAGACTGAATTTTTCCGCTATTTCTAACAAGAGAAACAATGGGCTTTGTAAACAAAACGACGCTCTGCTGGCTTAGCTTGCTACTATTTGTATCGAACTTTCAAACAGCCTCCAATGGCCAGGATATCGACTCAGAAAAACTTGAGAAAATTAGTTTCGCGACTCAGGTACGACCCCTGCTTGCCGCCAACTGTTTCGGTTGTCACCAGGGGGCAATTGCCCGTGGCAAATACGTCATGACGGATTTCAATAGCATGCTCGCCGGTGGGGAATCGGGGGATACAGCAATCGTACCGGGCAAACCTAAGGAGAGCCGCCTAATCGAGGTCACAACGAGCCACGACGGGACTGCAGAAATGCCGCCCAATGCAGAGCCGCTCACTAACAAAGATTTAGATATAATTGCGCAGTGGATATCTGAGGGTGCGCTTAACGATTATTCGAAACCAACGGCAAATTACACCAGCGAAAATCCACCGGTCTACTCGCGGTTACCGATGGTAACGACACTTGATTTTTCTCCCGACGGAACTCAAATCGCCGTCAGTGGATTCCATGAAGTTCTGCTATTGAAAGTGGCTGACAACTGGAAGGAAAATAATTCAAAACAACCAATTTTTGGCGAGATCTCTAAACGCCTAATTGGCCTCTCCTCAAGGATCGACGGTGTTAAATATTCACCGGATGGAAAACTACTTGCCGTCTGCGGAGGCAACCCGGGCGAGTTCGGCGAAATCCAAGTCTGGGATGTTCAGACGGGAGAGTTATCACTCTCCAAGACCGTTTCCTTCGACACACTCTACGGTGTGAATTGGTCGCCCGATGGAACCACAATCTCATTCGGGTGCACCGACACGACGCTTCGAACCATCAACGCAGTCACGGGAGAGCAGCAACTATTCCAAGGCGCTCATGATGATTGGGTTCGAGATACGGTATTCTCTAAGGACGGAACAAAACTTGTGTCCGTTGGAAGAGACATGAGTTGTAAGTTGACCGACGTAGCTACTCAGCGATTTGTCGATAATATCACTTCGATTACGCCGGGGGTCTTAAAAGGCGGAATCGCTGCAATTGACAGGCATCCCACCCGCGACGAAATCGTAATTGGCGGGGCAGACGGAATTCCGAAAGTCTACCGGATGGATCGGCTTACAAAACGAGTCATTGGTGACGATGCCAATTTGATCCGAGAACTGCCAAAAATGCCTGGACGAGTTCAATCGGTCGTCGTCTCGAATGATGGAAAACGCATCGCTGCCGCAAGCAGCCTCGACGGAGAAGGTTTTGTCAGTGTCTACTCCTACGATTTCGATACTTCTCAACCTGCTAACATCAAAGCGATTGTATCCAAAGTTGTAACCTCGCAGTCAAAAGAGGAAAAAGCGGTCCTTCGCGAACATGTAACTAAGAATGTCAAACAAATCTTTGACTCTAAAATCGAAACGGGTGGCGTTTACTCCGTGGCATTTCACCCTTCAGGAAGCTACGTCGCTACTGGCGGTACGGACGGAGTGATCCGCATCATCAATTCTGAAACGGGGCAAGTGAACCAATTGATTCGGACCGTCAAGACATCCAAAGAAGCGGATCAGAACCAAGTTAGAAACTGGCAATTTAGCGATTTGAAACCCGGTCAGCTCAATCCTAAAGTGGCCGATTCGCAGTCCACGCCGATCGAACTTCTCATTTCGCCCTCCGCGATCTCGTTCACGTCTCCGGTTGATTACACCCAAATGGTAATCCAGGCGAAGTATCCCGATGGACAAGTCGTGGATGTAACCCATGCCAGCAAGATTTCATCCAACAATTCCTCCGCGACCGTCAACCAAACATTAATTGAGGCGGGATCGGAAGGTAGTGGAAACCTTCTAGTCGAATTTGATGGCTTACAAAACAATCTTGCAGTTGATACCAAATTTGGAAACCAGCCATTCACGCCTAACTTTGTTCAACACGTGAATCCAGTCTTAACAAAATTAGGCTGCAATGCTGGAACCTGTCACGGCAGCCAAGGCGGGAAAAAGGGATTTAAACTTTCCCTACGCGGCTATGATCCCATTTACGACATCCGTGCATTCACCGACGACATGGCCTCGCGTAGAACTAATCTCTCTGCCTATTCGGAGAGTATGATGCTTCTAAAACCCACCGGTCAGATCCCACACGAAGGCGGAAAGCTGATTGATAAAGATGGTCGATATTATTCGTTGATCCATCAGTGGATTAAAAACGGTGCCAAGCTCGAACAAAACGTGGCACAGATTGAGTCCATCGAAATGTTTCCAAAGAATCCCATTTTAGCGGACTCCGGCTGGAATCAGCAGATGCGTGTAATGGCAACCTATTCTGATGGCAGCTCCAAAGATGTGACTCGAGAAGCAGTAATTGAAATTGGGGATATTGAAATTGCGGCGGTCACTGGCTCGGTTGTCACAGCCCTTCGTCGTGGAGAATCTGCTGCACTTGCTCGTTACGAGGGTGCATTTACCGCCACCACAATTACGGTGATGGGGAAGCGTGACCAATTCGTTTGGAAAGAACCAGAAGTATGGGGTGAAATAGATCAGCTCGTTGCGAATAAGTGGGAGCGAATGAAGATCACCCCTTCGAAACTTTGTACCGATGCTGAGTTCATTAGAAGACTTTATCTTGACCTTACTGGACTACCACCAAACGAACAACAAGTCACGGCATTCCTGAGCGATCCCCAACCCACGCGAGCCAAACGCAAAGCATTGGTGGATCAACTAATTGGGAACGAACAGTTTGTTGAACATTGGGCTAACAAGCGAGCTGATCTTTTGCAAGTCAATCGAAAATATCTCGGGGCACCCGGCGCCAGTGGATTGCGAAACTGGATTCGTGAACAGGTAAAATCAAATCGCCCGTATGATCAATTTTCATACGATCTTCTAACCGCTACCGGATCCAATAAAGATAACCCCGCGGCATCCTATTATAAAATTCATCGTACGCCCGAAGAAGCGATGGAAAACACCACGCACCTCTTTTTGGCCACACGATTTAATTGCAACAAATGCCACGACCATCCGTTTGAAAAGTGGACTCAGGATCAATATTACGAGACCGCGGCTTACTTCGCACAGATTGATCGAAAGACTGACCCCCAATCGAAAGGCCAAAAAATTGGTGGAACCGCTGTAGAAGGGGCGAAACCACTATACGAGATCATCTCCGACAAACCTGACGGAGAAGTTAAACACGAACGCACCGGAGAAATCGCAGCCCCCCTGTTCCCCTTTAATGTAAAGGTAACCATCCCAGAAACCGCCACCCGGCGCGAGCAATTAGCGTCTTGGATTACGTCTGCCGAAAATCCGTATTTCGCAACCAGTTATGTCAATCGTCTGTGGGGGTACCTAACGGGAGTCGGCTTGATCGAGCCAATTGACGATATCCGAGCAGGAAACCCACCGAGTAACCCTGCACTCATTGAGTATCTTCGTTCTCAATTTATTGAAAGTGGATTTAACCCACAACACATCATAAAGTTAATCTGTAATTCACGGACGTATCAATTGTCGGTAAGTACGAATGAATTTAACAAAGACGATCAACTGAACTACTCACACGCAATCGCACGCCGCTTACCGGCTGAGGTTCTTTTCGATTCGATCCACGAAGTCACAGGTAGTGCATTGAATATCCCTGGCGTAAAACCAGGAACCCGCGCTGCAGCGTTACCCGACAGTGGCGTTCGCCTACCAAGTGGTTTCTTGGCGACTCTAGGTCGCCCACCAAGAGAGAGCGCTTGCGAATGCGAGCGAGTCAACGAGCTTCAATTAGGCAGCGTGTTGGCATTGGTTAGCGGCCCTGATGTTTCGAGAGCAGTTGGCGATCCAAATAGTCAAATAGCACAATTGGTTACTAGTGAGCCGGACAACGTCAAATTAATCGATCGTCTCTTCATGCGAATCCTCAATCGACATGCAACTCCCCAGGAATTAGAAATTCTAAAAGACTCTTTCCTCGAAATTGAATTCGATCATACGGCACTTATCGCTGCCAGAGACAAACAAAAATTGAAATCCGCAAAAGACCGACCTGCCTCAGAGCAGTTGCGTATGGAGAATATCGACAAAACAAAACAACAGCTCGCTCAACTCACCGCGGAGGTCGCCCCGACACTCTTAAAACAAGAGTCTGACCGTTTATCCAACATCGAAAAGATCAAACAGGAAATAAGTGATTTCCAATCAAACCAAACCAATTTTTCACTTTGGCTTGAAAAGCAACAAAACGAAATCAATTGGCAAACAATCAAGCCGACGAAACTTGAATCAACGCTGGGAAATACATTTGAGGTCAGGGAAGACAATAGCATTCTCTTAAAACCAAAATCCGGAAAAGACGTTTACACAATTTTTGCCGATGAATCGCTCAACGGTGCAACTGCGATCCGGCTCGAATTACTTAACGATCCGAGTTTGCCTGCAAACGGTCCGGGTCTGCATATTAACGGGAATCTCGTTTTGACGGAACTAGAAATCGAAGTCGCTTCCATGGCTCAACCGGAAAAATGGGAGAAACTCAAAATTTCAACCAGTGTCTCAAATATCAACCAGTTAAACTTTCCGGTCGCTCAGGTGATCGATAACAATTCGGCAAACCGTGGCGGTTGGGCGCTTGGCAATGCAATTGGAAAAATTAGCTGGGCGACATTCCAACTGGACACTCCGCTCAACCTTCCCGAAGGCGCGAAAATTAGATTTAAAATGCATCAGAATTTTGACGAAAACCATCAAGTCGGGTGCTTTCGTTTATCGACTACTCAAGTCCCGAAACCGGTGCGACTAAGCCTCCCTGAACATCTCCTTGCAGAAATTAACGTACCTGAATCTGAGTTAACCAAAGTGCAAGTAGACATCTTGAAAGGCTTGTATGAGAGAGATGATCCAACCCTCAAGAATTTAAATGCTAAACTTATTGCGGCCGAACAGATGGTCGCGGTCCCCGCTGAAATTCAAAAACTGAGAGAGAAACTCGGCCGGTACGAGCTTCCCATTCCGATCAATGCGAAACTTCAGCGTCTTGAGAACGATGTGATCACCAGCCAAAAACAGCTAGAAAACCTTCGGTTAACCGCGACGCAAGATTTAACTTGGGCGTTGCTTAACAGCCCATCTTTCTTGTTCAACCGCTAATTAGCCAAACCTAATACTTCCACGGAGAATACAATGTTTCGTATCGTCGGCAAGGCCGCTAAGGATCTTTGCGACCCACAACTGAGGGTCACTCGCCGGGATGTCATGCGCGTTGGTGGAAGCGCCGTGCTCGGACTTTCACTGGGAAGCATGCTTAAACTCAAGTCGGCTAATGCGGCATTCCCTCCACCTAACGTTGATGGCGCGGGTTGGAATAAAGCTAAAAGCATTATTATGGTTTACCTGCAGGGCGGTCCCAGCCATATCGACCTCTGGGATCCTAAGGAAAACGTGCCCGATAACGTAAAAAGTGTTTTCAAACCAATCTCGACCAAAATCCCTGGTATTAAGTTCACAGAAAACCTGCCTCGCCTCTCGCAACTGAATGACCGGTTTACCATGATGCGAGCGATGAGCTACACCCCGGTTGGCTTATTCAACCACACCGCCGCCATTTATCAAATGATGACTGGCTACACGACCGACAAGGTCAGTCCCTCTGGCCAATTGGAACCACCATCCCCAAAAGATTTCCCTAATTTTGGCTCACACTTGGTGAAAATGAAGCCGGTGGAAGTTCCAATGCTTCCATTTGTGATGCTCCCCCGGCCCCTCCAAGAAAGCAATGTCGTAGGCAAAGGGGGTGCTGCAGGATTCTTGGGAAAAGCGTTTGATCCCTATACGCTTTATCCAACCGGGGGCGATCTAGATATGAAAAAAATGACTCGGATAAAAATTGACGATCTCCAATTACCTCCGGATGTGTTCTCAACTCGGTTGAGGCGTCGCGCGAAGCTTCGAGACTTAGTTAACGGTCAAATGCCGGAAATTGATAAAGCCGTCGAATCATTTAAACTTGACGAGCATTATCAAAAAGCGCTGGACCTAGTCGTTTCGGGGCGAGCACGCGATGCGTTCCAATTGAGCAATGAATCGGAAAGCACACGAGAAAGTTACGGACGGAACACCTTTGGCGATAGTCTCTTGTTGGCTCGGCGTTTAGTCGAAGCCGGCACGCGTGTGGTCGAAGTGATTTGGCCGAAGGTTGCGAACAGCGACAATCACAGCTGGGACCAACACAAAGACCTAAGCAAGAGAATGAAAAACCAGTCGGCTCCGATGTTTGATGCCGGTGTAAGTGGACTTATCGAGGATCTCGATCAACGGGGTATGCTCGACGAAACAATGGTGGTTGTGGTTGGAGAGTTTGGAAGAAGTCCGCAGCGTGGTGTTAGCACGTCGGGCAATGACAACTCTAACGACGGTCGAGACCATTGGCCCTATTGCTATACCGGATTAATCGCTGGCGCCGGCGCGAAACGGGGCTATGTACATGGCAAGTCTGACAAAACCGCATCAGCTCCCCTTGAAGATCCTGTGCATCCGGGCGAACTGCTCGCCTCGATTTATTACGCTTTTGGAATCAACCCCGAAACAATGGTAATGAATCACTTGAATCAACCGAGGGAACTTGTCAAAGCGCACCCGGTTCACGCCCTGTTCAGCTGACCAACGCATTTCAAAATCCAATACAACCCGCGGATTCTGGTGCAACTTGCAATGACTGCATGACTTGACTTTGTCCTTGTCGATTCAAGGTTCCCAATCTCAAGCAATCGCTCTCGGCAACTTACTTCGAGTACGCCTGCTTGTCCCAAAATTTAAGATGGGGACGATGGCATTGATGAAGATCAAACCATTGTTGCTTATCGCCAGCCAAACAACGGAAATCTGGGTTCAACTATCACTTGAGTCTTGTTGATCCGCGTTGCGTTGTTCAATTTCAAGCCGTCGATTTCGAAGGACCCGCTCGAACGCTTTCTTCATTTTATCGCCACTGAATGTAAATGAATGATTGTTGAATTCAACGCGATTCTCATGAAGGATTGTGAAGGGCTGATTGACCAATCGGACGTTCATTTCAATATGTGCACCGTCTGGATGATACCGACCGATCTCTCCCTCCTTGACAGTTCCTCTCCACTCAATCACCTCAACACTCGCATTTGCACCCGAGGAATCCAACGTGAACTGTGCATCGCCCTCGAGGTCTGGCGAGTCAAGCCGAGCAGTCAATTCGATTCGTTTGGTTTCTTCGTCAAAGCCATTTTTGTATGTGAACATTGTCGTCACGTCGAAACAAAACGCTCCAATTCGACGACTAGCAAATAAATAGCGAATGTTTCGCCAATTCTCTTTTGCGAACGCGTCGAATTCGCTTTGCGTTCCAAGAGTAATAAATGTTCGATTCGGACCCGCTTCATGATTGGCTCGCCGGAAACGCAACAGCCCACTCTTTAGTTGTAAATAAATTGAGTTAGCCGTCCCTAACAACGTCTCCATGGATTCCATCCATACTGGAGCTACATCACCATTGCCGACCGCGGAACGAAGTTCAATTGGAGCCTGGGTAGGATCGAGCCGGATTTGATCTTTTTGGCTCTCTTTCATACTGGATTTTATCCGAGCGAATGCCCAAGAATTATCTGACTCTGGAAAATCGATCCTTCCAGATTCAAAAGCGTATCCAATAAGTTTCATGAAATTTCAAACCAAAAATTTATATCGAGCAAGTGATGGCACGCGTCACCTTCTAGGGAATTATACCACAATATTACGCAACCACTCCCGAAAGTAAATTTATACCCAATCAAATACTATCGAGCTGGCAATCAACGCCATTAGAAACACCGCCTCTTTTGCATCGCGGGTTTTAAATCAGGACGAGATTAACTATCCGCCAATGTTTTCAAAAACCGAATTTTACAAGGATTAGGCATTGGTTCCGAGTTCCATCGATAGCTGTCCGGCGCCTAGGTTAGATAACGTAGATGGGGAAATCCAGTTTAAAAATAATCAACTGGTTGAGGTAATATCCGCTCTATCTCATCAACTCGATAGCCGAATCCAGATCCGGCAATCGTTGATAGATCCAAGACTCCATTTCGTCTTTGGTAAATTCCAGGATGGATTTCTTGCTCCGGCAGGGAAGCCTGCGGGTAAAACTGCATACCATTCGATTCCACTCCCATGATCGTTCCGGCATGTGCTGCGAGTCTCACATGCGGGATTTGAGCAAGCATTGGATTTGTCAAATCCTGAACCATGAGCGGCATTCCGTTTTCTTTGGCCCAACAAAGACTTAACAGCGCACCCGTTTGTGTCTTACAGGTTTTGAGAGCAACGCCTGTCCAACCCAACGATTTTCCAAGTCTCACAAAACGCCAATCGTGAGCGCTCTCATCCAGAAACAACGGCTTCCGTTGAGAAACGGAAGTGACATCGATGCGGTGAGTTTCTAAATCGTAGGGAAACGGCTGTTCGACATACAGAAGCCGACGATAAATCTCGCTGTGTTCCTTTCCTAACCGGTCAAGAATTTCATTTACGTACTGCGGATCCCTCACGGTGCAGTTGAAATCGGCAGTAAGCGATGAAACATTGTGTTGAATCGAAATTTGCCCAATCTTGACCAAGCGTTCGTAATCCCATTTTGAGTCATTGCCACGAAGTTTGATCTTGAGACACGCAAGCCCATCGCGCTCAATCCAATCCTCTAGCACAACTGGATAGTCATCCATCGGTTCGTTCCCCGTTTTCTCCTCCTCGACAAGCGGATCTAAACCACCTACCAGATGCCAAACCGGAAGACGCTTCGGGGGTTCAGAAACCAAATAATCTTTGGGATAACGCCCCTTAAAAGCAAGAAAGGACGCTTCGTTTTGTTGGTAACCATCGAAAAACCACTTTAAATCCCGATTCATAAAATCAGAACCGTAAGTATCGTAGATGTCGATGCTATGGACGTTTCCGTAGGCATCATGAATCGCTTGATCAAATACGCTTGCCGCAACTAAAGCGGCTAGGTGCGGCATTTCCTCTAATTGCCGTTCCGTATTAAACCCCTGCAGAAGTTGCGGAAGCTGTTTTTCAATGAATTCATGACCTAACTCCAACGGGTGCCCCGAACAGTTAAAATCCATGAGAGATTTCGCAAGACGTTTGCAAAATTGGACGAGGGCGTCGTGACGATCGACATAGGCTGATTCACTCGGCCAGACCCACTGTACTGAAAGTGGAGTCTCTCCCCATCCAACACCGCGATTTCCGGCACGATCTTCCACTGTGACCTTTGCTCTGGCACATGTCACGTGATCTAAAGTTTCACTTCCAAACTTGAGGGGAACCCGAGTTTGAACCGGGATAAAGAACAGGCTAATATCCTTGACGAAAATGTCAGTGTTTTTGGAATGCATAGTTCCCACTGGATTGAAGCAAACTTTGATTAAGGACGATCTGCAATCCTCTGCGGATTTACAAAATACCGGCTATTTCACATATCTCGATAGAAGAATTCCCCCAATGAAGAGGGTTCCGCCAACGACAACACTGGTCAAGTCAAAATACGACAGACTAACTAGTTGCGGGATGTTCCAATGCCCGCCAACCATGATTACGGCCAGCCCAGGAAAGACGCAAACGGTCACCCTCCAACCAACAAAAATAGAAGAAGCAATCATTAACAACCCAGCTACCAAGGGATTAAAACTGTTTATCAAGCCCCCAATCAGCGGTACCGTCGGATGACCGGTTCCGCCGTCTATCTTAGATGAATTGGCTGGGGCATCGATCGGCTGCACAGTGACTGTGTTCAAACCCATCGATTGCTCGGAGGCATTTTCAAATAAATTGTTTTGATTGGCCCAAAGTAAACAAACAACCACTAAACAGGAACCTAATAAAGCACGGAAAAATGACCCGAAGAACCCATCAAGCCACGGCGTCATTCGCCCCATCAGCGTATAACTGCGTCGCTGCCGCCCACTCCTCGCTTCGCGCATCATATTGTTGATTCGATCCAGCTGTTGCTTCCGACGCATTTCCAAATTTTTGGAATCGTCCCGTTTGCCCCACATATTCGACCGGTAATCGGCACCTTTATCGACCAACGCATTGGCCATTTGAAATGCCTGTTTTCTTGCTTCCCCTGATGCAATTCCTTTTTCAAGCAAACCTGCCTGCTCCACTCGCTGGAGCAGTTTCTGGTCTTGGGCAACTTCACCGGCCTCTACTTTACGCCTGAATGCGTCAATCAACAGATCAGCCCAAGGTCGAAATTTCGGCTTATGACGCCCCATTTCGGTGTTACTCAACTCGTTCCGAATTTTTCTTTTTGATTCATAATCAAATAGTTGTTCGAAAATTTCTTCCCAATGGGTTCCAGAATATTTCGCTACAAACATTTGAAGTGTCGACTCGTCCATTCCCATTACGCGCATTCGCTTCATCAACCGTTCGCATTTGGCAACCAGCGGTTTTCGGTGTTTCTTGATAGGTTTATCAATGAACACGTAAACCAACGCACCAACAATTACTCCAACCGAGGCGGTCGCCAACCAATGGAAAAATACACCTGCCATCACAGCTGCAATCAACCACAAAATGACTGCAAAATTCCACTTAAGTAAAGCCATCCCCTTTTTACGATAGGACAACTCGCGCCACAATTGATAGAGAACCGTATTGTCATTCACGCCTTGCGTGATGAGGTAGCTAAGAAATCCGGCTAATGGAAAGATCATCACTCCCGATGCCCATTTCCAGTTGATGAAAACTAGGTTAAAAGCAACGAATAGTGACACTCCTAAAATAGCCAGCGGAGTGACCGTCCGCACGCGGGTCAACGGAAAAAAGTTGTAAGCATCTGCGCAAGTCTCCATTAATCTTGCATCTTCTTCGGCCGGCGTAAATTGCGCGGCCGAACTGATGCCAAGATAATTTTCTAACTCGACAATTAATTCGCCCATACTCTGATAGCGATCTTCGGGCAATTTTGCCATCATTTTGGCAATTATTTGGGATAGCACCTCAGGGACCCGATCAACAATCAGGCTAGGGGGAACTAATGGAGCGGAGGTATGCTTCGCCACCACCTCGATAACAGTTCTTCCGTCAAAAGGCCGTTGGCCAGTGAGTAAAACATAAAACGTACAACCCAACGAATAGACGTCCGCTCGCAAGTCAACGCTCATCGAACTGGTCGCTTGTTCTGGCGCCATGTAATAGGGCGTACCAATTGTGCTACCGAATTGTGTCAATTCCTTCGACGAGGAAAGACCGCTCACATCTCCATCGTCAAGTTCCGATTCATCTCGTTCAGGGACTTTGACCAATCCAAGATCAGCGACCTTTACCAGACCTTCCTGGTTCACCAATAGATTCGCTGGCTTGATATCCCGATGAACCATTCCTGCATTGTGTGCACATTCAAGACCTCGAGCCGCCTGCAACACGTAATTCGAAGCCTGCTCAGGATCCAGTTTTTTGTTGTTCTTAATTAGGTCCTGAAGAGATTGCCCCTCCACCAATTCCATGCTGAAATAACAATTACCGCGATCGTTCCCCATATCGTAAATTTGAACGACATTAGGGTGAATCAACTGGGCCGCAGCAAATGCCTCTCGAGTGAACCGAACCATCATCGATTCATTCTTCAAAAGATGTGATTTAACAACCTTTAAGGCTACTTTTCGATCGAGCGATATTTGTTTTGCAAGGTAGATCGAGCCCATCCCGCCTTCGCCTAATAAATCAATCAGCTGATAAGGTCCAATCTCAGCTGGAAACCCATTTTCAGATTCAGCAGGCTCTTCTATCGGAAGAGGTAATGGCGAAAAATCGATCGATTTTGCTTTTGGTTGATCAAGAACATCGGAACTTGCCGCCGTATCATCAGACTGCCCCGTAGCAACCGTCAAATCTAACTCGGGACCTTCTGCGGAAGAACTGGATGGACCGTCGGCAGTTTCAGATCCTTCTTCTACCGGCGGAGTTAAAGGAGAAAAATCTATCGCATTTGCTTTTGGACGATCGCGGACACCTGAGCCAGCCGCAGTATCATCAGAATGTCCCACCGCCATCGTCAGGTCTAATCCAGAATCTTCCCCCGCCGAATTTGTTGATCCATTCTCCTGAGTTGAGTCACTCTCAGCCTTGCTTTCCTTCTCAAGAGCTTCCTTCTCAAGAGCTTCCTCAATAGGAATCAACTCTAGCGGAGTCACCGAATTGTCTGGATTTCGTATCTGAGTGACTTCAATGTTCGAAACGTATCCGGTATCGGAGTAGAACTGCCGATCTTTATCTTGACTAATAAAAAGCTCGAACCGGGTGTTACAGAAATTACACACCGGACAAAACGAACCCACCGCTGGATTCGCAACCGCGAATTCGGCTTTACAGCGGGGACAGTTTAATCTCAACATGCGATTCATCGACAAACGGTAATGAACAAAAGACCGAAAATTTACCCAAAAATGGAACCCTGATTGAAATTGCGCACACGATTTAATCGCGAAAGTTTCTGCAGATTCCCGAAATTAACAACGGCGTATCTGAGTAAAAAAATCCAGCTTTCTTTCCGAGTGCGAATAATTCGCCTGAACCGTTTAACCCAACGAATCACGTCTAATCGGCCTCGACCTACCGAGCGCGTCTACTTCTTCTTTTCCTTCAATTCCATACTTCTATAACGCAGGAATTGATTCGAGATTTTCGCCGATTCGGCCTTCTCAGTCGGTCCGTAATCCCAAAATTTCTGAATGACTCCTTCAATCTCGGGATAATCTGCACCTGTGTCGCCAATCTGAGTCCGTTTCGCTGCAAGTTGACGTTTCAGGCTTTCTGCGATCGCAGCGTATTCTGGATTGTCATACTGATTTACATTTTCTCGAGGGTCTTGCTTAAGATCGTAGAGCTCCCACGCTGGCGGAGTTCGAACGTCATTAACTCCGTAACCTGCCCCGTAATAGAAAATCAATTTGTGATCTTTCGTTCGTATCCCAACATGACCAGGGTTGTCGTGATGTGCCATATGCATCCAATACCGGTAGTACGCAGATTGTTTCCAACCGGGTGTCTCGTTGCCAGTTTCACAAATTTCTCGAAAGCTTTGACCTTGCATGTACTCTGGAGTTTCCACACCTGCAAATGCCAACATGGTCGGTGCAAAATCGACATTCTCAATGATCGCGTCAGTCTTGATACCAGCCGGAATCGATTTGGGGTAACGAACTAAAAACGGCATCCGCTGAGATTCTTCATACATCCACCGTTTATCCTGATAGTCGTGCTCTCCAAGCATGAACCCTTGATCTCCCGTGTAGATAATCAAAGTATTATCCAATTGTCCAATGGTTGTTAAATGGTCAAACAATCGTTTTAGATTGTCATCCACCCCTTTTACACAACGCAAATAAGCTTTGAGATAAACGTTGTAGGCTGCCCGCTTTGCAGCTTCATCCGAAAGTGAGGGATCAATTTTAAAATCAGCCGCATAACTTCGCCTTGGATTCCTTCTCCCAATGGACGTTCCAATATGAGGAATAAGTTCGTCATTTTCACCACGAGTCGCAAGCGACCCAAACTTCGGATCACGTTTCCACATATTGTCCGGTTCTGGAATTTCAGTATCAGCCAAATAAGTTTCGTACCGGGGCGCGTATTCGAAATAGTCGTGTGGAGATTTATAATGATGCATCAAAAAAAATGGACGATCTTGGTCCCAGCCCTCTTTTAGCCAAGAAATTGTTAAATCGGTGATCGCATCCACCGAATGCATTCCATCGAATTGAATGGTGTTTTTAGGCCATTTCCGATCGCCACGAATTCTAAACTCCGGATTAAAATATTTACCCTGCCCAGGCAATACGCAATAATGTTCAAATGCAGCCGGTTCCATTTTCAAATGCCATTTACCAATCATGGCAGTATGGTAACCGGCCTTTTTCATTTCAATCGCCAGGTACTGCTGCTCAGCTGGAACTTTCCCTCGAAGATCGTAGACTCCGTTCACATGATTGTATTGCCCAGTCAGAACACAAGCCCGACTCGGGGAGCAAATTGAATTCGTACAAAATGCATTTTCAAACATGACGCCTTCACGCGCAAGACGGTCGATCGTGGGCGTGGGATTAAGTCCGGCTAAACGACTGCCGTAGGCGCCAACCGCTTGACTGGTATGGTCATCGGACATGATGTAAAGAATATTGGGCCGTTCATCGGCACTAACATTGGTGGAACAAAAAGATCCAATCGTTAGCAAACAAAGAAAGACAACAAAGACGGGTACCCTATTCGGCATGAACAACTCCACAAACGGATGACGATAAAATCCTATTGTAGAGCTGAAGATTGGCTTCGTCTACAAAACAGACGAAACCGAATTAACCAAAAGGCCGAAAGATTTATGGCAAGCATGCATTGCAGCATCTTAAACGCGGTTCAACACCTTTCCCATTACCTGAAGTAACCAGACGAACTCACTTGAGCTCAACTTGATTCAAACGCCGTGCGGCGTCCGACATTCCATACACTTGCGCAAGTTTCCCAAGTGCCTGGACGAGTTGCTCACGTGACCTCAATTTCGATTTCCGTGAATAGTCCGACTTCAAATACGGAATGGCAACTTCCATCAAACCTCGACGTTGACTCACCGATAGTTCTGAATCCGCCATCTCCAAATAGGATTCGCACAGTAGCGTGGCGACGTTAATCGATGATAAACCGCCAAGTTCACGGACCGCGTCCGCGACAATTCCAGAGTCCCCCGATCTAATCCCCAATTTTCTGATTTCCTCAAGGAAAATTACATTCTGAGACACGTCATTGGCAAGCTGATCCTCTAATGCTTGTGCCGCCATCACTGCTCGCCCGGCTGACAAGTCGGACACCGACTTGTATTCCTGCTCCGTGCGAAAACCAAGAATCCCTTCCTGCTGAGTTTTTTTATTGGGGGTTCGCACCTTCTCGGGGATCGTGCCGAACGTGTCGAACTTAAACATCGAAAAATGTCGAATACCTTCACAGGAGTGACCCGCGGCCTCTGACTCTTTTAATAATTCATCTATCTGACCTAAATAATCTGCGCCAGTTACCTGGTTCACCGCGTAAAATGCTGCAAGCTGTTTATTCCAAGTTGGGATATCTTCGATGCTTCCCTGTTTGGCCAAAACAACGGCCAGCTGAGGAGGAAGAAACGAATATTCGTACGTAATGTTAGAGCCAGCATTCCGCACAATTACCTTGTCTTCATCGGATTCAACCAGACTAATTCTTTGCTCCGACGCAACGAGCTCCTGCCCTCCCTGAATTGAGCTGCCGCTCGCGATCACTTGCTCCCAAAATCCATCACACAAGTCATAGATTTCAGCTAACTCATCTGCCAAACTAGCCACGTCAGCTTGCTCTTCTACAAATTGAGATTCGGACTCCGAGCCAGCTTCGCGCTTAATGCGTTGTGCATTATCAATCGCCCTCTTCGCACGTGCCTTGTCACGGCGAAAAAGGCTATGCCGCGCCCGATCAATGTAACGCTTGTACTGAGCCATTTGTAATTCACTAAATTTTACAACGACCGAGTCTTTGGGCTTACTATCATCACTCGGATCTGCCGCTTTCTCCTTCGACATACCGTCTTCTTTTTCGACAACGGAAGCATC
>CALKCK010000051.1 GCA_938083195.1 uncultured Pirellulaceae bacterium
ATCGCGTGATCCGGCACTAGATCAAGCGTGGGATGCCACTGTCGAGATTTTCGACAATCTTCCCGCTAGCGAACAAGATGGTTTTCTTCAAACGTTCCGTCCATCGGCAGAAAGTTCTGCAAAAACGACCTTCAGCGGTAGCGATCTTCGCGAACGTTTAGCGTTTATTGCAGAACTTGACGCAGAGCTCCGCGAACGAAAGAAATAGCCTTGCGAATCCGTCGCACAGCGTATAGCTAACGCGTGTTCTGAGTCATCTGGATCGAGGGGAGGTGGTCAGCCCCTCCAGTTAGGGGTCGCACGTGCGCCCCCCCCCTCGTTCAACACAGGCCGAGTTTGCCCGTTAACGCAGTGGGAACCCAAAGCTAATTATCAACAAATGTGACGCGAAAATTCGGGGAGCGTCGGCTGTTTCCAGTCCCAAGTTAATAGCCAGGTAGTCGACTACCAATTCAAGACACTTCCAGCCCCTTATCGGCGTTCTAGCAAAGTCTGGTTCGCCGTTTTTCACGCTTTTTCCCGTGTTTACCGAGGATACTGGAAGGCACGGCCGGAGTTAGGAAAGCTGTGCTCTATCCCCTGAGCTACGGGGGCTGTCGGTTTTTATCGTCTAAACTTGACGTTTTGCTTTGGCTTGGGTGCCATGCGACCCCCGCACGACCCCGGTGCGGTTAGCCAATCAAAGGTGCCGGCTGTTTGAGCAGCCGGCGAAGCACAGCAAGTCGTTTGAAGGAATTTGCAATGCCGAGCAAAGATTTTACCCGCAAGAGCGCATTTAAACCATATCCCGAGTTTCCGCTACGGACCACCAGAGATTTGAACAAATTGAACTGAATTTTTTGGATTGGCCGGGTCTCGTTCCAGTTTTGCTAAATGGTTTTTGTAACTTACATGGGATTCGTTTATTTTTTTAACCAACGCTCATTCTCCTTCTGCGGCGTTGACACAGAGGTTGGTTTTTCAGTCGGGCGGGTAACAGATCGCATTTTTGGCCGAATTGGCTTAGACTCGGATTTTGCACGTTAGGTGCGATTTCAATAGCATAATAAAGTTGGTTCCCAGTGGTAGGATTTATGACAACGGATGTTGCCAGGCTAGCTTCCGATCGTGGAGGCTCTCCCAAGGGCAGGGGGTGGTTCGCGTTGTTCTGGATCTCCACTCTGGGATTCGTCAATGTCGCGTTGGCTACCGATGAATCCACTCTCAGTTTTAGTCGTGATATCAGTCCTATTCTGTCGGAGAACTGTTTTGCCTGTCATGGTCCCGACGCCCAACACCGAGAGGCTGGGTTGCGGCTTGATCTGCAAAAAAATGCTTGGGAGGAAGTCGCAAATGGGCAAGCCGCGATCGTACCAGGGGATGTCGAGGCGAGTGCGCTGTGGCAGCGAATCATTGCCACTGATCCTGACGAAATCATGCCACCGGCGTCCACGCACAAAACATTAACCAAGGCCCAAAAGGATTTGATTCGCCGGTGGATTGCGGAGGGTGCCAAGTATGAAGAACACTGGGCATTCATTCCTCCAGCTCGCTCTGAAGTTCCTCTGGGAGATGGGAATCCGATTGATTTTTTTATTCGCAAGCAACTTGTCGGTGCCAATAGCGATCTCTCGAAAGAGGTGGATCGTGAAACCCTACTACGGAGGCTCTCATTTGATTTGACAGGTCTCCCTCCGACTCCTGAGGAACTGGACCACTTTGTTCAAGATTCGGCGAGTGGGGCCTATCAACGGCAGGTCGAGCGGTTGCTTGCGTCACCTCGTTTCGGCGAACAAATGGCGGCTCACTGGCTTGACCTTGCGCGTTACAGTGACAGCAATGGATATCTTCAAGATGTCATGCGAACGGGTTGGCCGTGGCGAGATTGGGTGATCAATGCCTTCAATCAGGACATGCCATTCGATCAGTTTACCATTGAACAATTGGCAGGCGATCTGCTTCCAAATGCCGAGCCCGATCAGGTCTTGGCGACTGCCTTTTTGCGGAATAATCCCATCTCGGTAGAGGGGGGGACTCTGCCTGCGGAGTATCTCAATGAATATGCCGCCGATCGTGTGGAGACCGTAGGAACCGTCTTTCTAGGCCTCGCGTTTAATTGTTGCCGCTGTCACGATCATAAATTCGACGCGCTGCCGCAAAAGGATTACTACAGCCTGCTTGCCTATTTCAATTCCAGTACCGAGCAACACAAGGCAGACAGCGGTACCGCTCCGGCCTACCAGCCGTTTATTGAAATTGATTCACCCCTGCAAACGGGCGGGGAAGTGGTCGGTGTGATGGTCATGGATGAAGGTGAAACTCCCAGGCCGACCTTTGTTCTTAAGCGGGGGCAATACGATCAGCCCGACGAATCCCAGTCGGTCTCACGCCGACCTCCAAGTGTCCTTGGCCCGCCTCTAGAAGGAGCGCCGGCAAACCGTTTGGGTCTGGCCCGGTGGTTGGTGTCAAAGCAGAATCCCTTGTTGGCTCGCGTGACAGTGAACCGTTTTTGGCAGCATATTTTCGGCAGGGGCCTTGTGGAATCCGTTGACGATTTTGGTGTGCAGGGGAGCTACCCAAGTCACCCCGCGTTGCTTGATTATCTGGCCGTTGAGTATCAGAAAACTTGGCGAACCAAGCAGTTGTTGCGGTTGATGGTGACCAGTGAGACGTACCGGCAAGCGTCTGCGGCGCGTCCTGATCTAGCCCAAGTGGACCCCGAGAACCGTCTGCTTGGACATTTTCCTAGAAAGCGATTGACCGCGGAGCAGATTCGTGATGCCGCGCTTTTCACTTCAGGATTGTTGGTGGAGAAATTGGGCGGAGCGCCCGTCAGGCCGTATCAACCCCCCGGGTTATGGAGTGAAAAGGCCAATCCTGGTTCGACCACAGGCATTTTTGTGCGAGGAAACGGCGACGAACTCTATCGCCGCAGTATTTACACGTTTCACAAACGGAATAGTCCGCCGCCGATGATGAGTCTTTTCGACGCTCCTGAACGCAATGGCTGCAGCGTCCGAAGGTCGCCCACCAACACACCCCTTCAAGCGTTGGCCACATTGAACGACGAGCAGCATTTAGAATGTGCAAAAGTTCTCGCCGTACGCACACTGAAATTAGATGGAACCCCGAACGAACGTCTTGTGTCGTTGTTTCGGCGCGTCACAGGTCGCAGTCCGTCTTCACAGGATCTCGCAGTGCTAAGCGATGGTTTAACGCGTTTTCAAGCTCGCTTTCAATCGGCACCCGAGGACGCTTCGGCACTTCTAAAACAGGGAGTCTATCCCGGTAACGGTACAACGCGGTTGGTATCCGTGACTATCCCCGAGGATACAAAAACGGATGCTCATGGCTACGCTTACGCGGCAATCCAACCCGTCACGCTTGTCGCTAATACAGAATATTTTATTGGTGGCGAAGATACCAATGCGTTTTGGGATGCGGATATCTCTGGAGCCCAAGAGAACGCATTCACGACGAATCCAGCGGTGTCTTTAGTGGCCTCGCAGTATGCCAAAGGGTTTGGCAAGCCGACAATAAAAGGGCAAAATCATGCGGGTCGTTGGGCTGTTGGAAATGCAAAGTTTCGAGTCGAACCGACATCTGAGTCTGCAAAAGCGATCCCCTTGTTTGACTTTGATCATTCCCTAGTCGATGACCCGCAGGACCGCCGAGGCCCCCTCCGATTAACAATCGGCAATCTATTCAGAGTTGGGGATCGAGATATTGAAATTACGGAATTGGGTCTACATGATGCCAATGGCGGCGGCTTTCAGCGCGGGCAGGTTGGCTTGTGGGCGGTTGCTGAGCCCGCTGCAGGACTCGGCATTGACGTTGGCATCGATGATGGGGAGCTTGCCTCCTGGATGTTGATTGCCAGCACAGTACTTAACCTTGATGAAACCATTGTCCAAGATTGAACCCAACCATGGATCCACTGAACGACCGTTTACTGAATATCAACCGCCGAGCACTACTGAAAGGGGCGGGAGCCGGTGGGTTGGGCCTGCTCGGAGGCCCTGCGCTTGGGCAATTGTTGTCCGGCGGGGAACCGGAGCGTGCGGTTCGCTCACATTTTGCGCCTAAAGCGAAGCGGATTATCTACCTTTTTCAAGAGGGTGCGCCATCGCAAATTGATACGTTGGACCACAAGCCAGGACTCAAAGATTTTTACAATAAAGATCTCCCGGTCTCCGTACGTGGTTCGCAGCGTTTAACAGGCATGACGGCCGGCCAATCTCGTCTGCCGATTGCTCCCTCCTTGTTCAAATTTACCCACCATGCGAATCGGCAAGATGGTCTTTGGGTATCAGATTTACTGCAACGCACGGGTGAAATGGCCGGTGATCTCTGCGTCATCAAATCGATGCTTACCGAACAAATTAATCACAGTCCTGCTGTGACTTACATGCAGACAGGCCATCAGCTTCCCGGCCGGCCGTCGATGGGCGCATGGTTGTCTTACGGACTTGGAAGTGTTAATAAAAATCTGCCGAATTTTGTTGTCATGATTAGTCGCGGTCGAGGGCAGATGCAGGCACTGTTCTCGCATTTGTGGGGTGCTGGGTTTCTCCCTGGACAGCATCAAGGTGTTCAGTTTCGGGCGGGCAAAGACCCCGTTTTGTTTCTCAACGACCCACCTGGGATGAGTCGTGCGGACCGACGGAAAATGCTAGATATGCTGGCTGATCTCAACGCGCGACAGGCTGAGGTTGCGGGGGATAACGAAATTCTAGCCCGCATTGAGCAGTATGAAATGGCCTACCGGATGCAGGCCAGCGTTCCCGACCTTACTGACTTCTCTGATGAAACTAAATCGACGCTGGAGCTGTATGGTCCGGATGTCAAACAGCCGGGCAGCTATGCTTTCAATTGTTTGATGGCGCGGCGTATGGCTGAGCGTGACGTACGCTTCATTCAGCTTTATCATCGCGGATGGGACCACCACGGCAGTGTGACTCGTGATTTACCACTTCAATGTCAGGACGTTGACCAACCACAGGCCGCCTTGCTAAAAGATCTCAAACAACGCGGACTTCTGGACGAAACGCTGGTCGTTTGGGGAGGTGAATTTGGCCGAACGGTTTACTGCCAAGGTAAGCTTACGCCTCAACAATATGGCCGTGATCATCATCCCCGCTGCTTTTCGATTTGGCTGGCCGGTGGGGGGATCAAACCTGGGATCACGTACGGCAACAGTTGTGATTTTTCCTACAACATTGCGGAGAATCCCGTTACTGCTCACGATCTTCACGCGACGATCCTGCACTGTATGGGTATCGATCACGAGCGACTGACGTTTCGCTCGCGGGGCCTCGACTTTAAACTTACTGGCGTCGAGGCAGCCAATCCGATAACCGATATTCTGGTCTGATAAGGAGGGCCAAAAGGGTTCTGTTGCGGAATCGCGATTAACCAATAACAAAGTCGTCGACTGCCATGGCGACCACCAAAGTAAAAACCGCCTGCTCGAACAGTTTCCTAGCAGCGCAAGTCGTTTGAAGGAAATTGCATTGCCGAAGTCGGATTCTACGCACAAGTCTATCTCTAAACTAGCCAAGCCCTATCCCGAGTTTCCATTGCCCGCAGCATCGAACGGCAGCAGGGTGAAGACGATCAACGGGAAGCATTATTAGTTCGGGAAGTGGGAAGACTCCGAGGGTGCGTTAAAACGATTTTCAGCCGAGCACGCGTTCTTGAAGTCTGGAATTACTCCAGTCGATACGGTGGGTGCCTTGACTGTCCAACCACTGCTAAACGAGTACCTCACTCGGCAGGATGAACGGCGGAAACTATGCGATATCGAACCGTATACCTTCGAGGCAGCGGAGCGAGATGCCAAGCTAGTCGTGGCATCTTTCCCGAAACAGAAACTTGTTGAGGCCTTTTTTACCCAAGTGTTTTCGACAAGCTTAGGGCAGTAATCGTCAAAAAGTATTCACCGATAGCGGCGAATGCAATCATCATCATGATTCGGGGCTTTTATAAATACGCTTTCGACAACCGATTTATCAAGCAGCCAGTATTTTAGGGGCAAAGTTTCCAGCAGATCCCCCGGCGAGTGATTCGCAGGCACCGAAATATGCAGCCGAGAAATATATTCACGCCTGAACTCGGTGCGGAGGTTACGTCTCTGGAGGAAGGGATGGTCAATGACCGAACTGGTTTCAAGAGCCAACACAGGAACCGTGACACATGTGAACGAGCCAAGAATACCAACTAGAAATCTTGAAGATCAAAGCCAGGCGAGAAGCTGCCGAACGCCGGTTGGCTAAAACCATGCCGATCAGTCAAGCCGATTTAAAGTGGTTAAGGGAAATGCAGAATAAAATTCCAGAGGCAACAAGGAAACGAATCAACGCAAAGATGATGAGTTCTCGACTTAGAGTCATGGGTAGGTCCCTTCGAAAATAACAGTAGTGCTGGTGATTTTATAGGAATAACTTTTGTGGTAGCGGCTGGCTGATAACATCTTTTTTGAGGATTCCTATTTCGAAGCGTTGACATCGCAAGTAATCGCATGGGACAATCTGGCAGGCGCTGAATTATGATCGCTTTCACAGTCAGTTGTTATCTGGTTCGTAACTATATCGACAAGACACACATGCTGACTTTTAACATCAAGACAAAGCTGGTCATCGTAGCGTTGATGGTTTTTGGCTGTGTATTGGCGTTCATGGTAACCAGAGGAAACCAAAGTGGGATTCCGATGGCCAATTGGAAGTTGCCGCAGTCGATAGAGGCTCGGGGGAAAAGACTTGGGTGGCATTTTCGATACAGTGGGCCCGATGGAATACTTGGCTCCAATGACGATGTACAAACTGACAAAATCCTACGGGTTCCCGAAGGGGTCAAGTTTGACATTCAATTGCGAAGTGACGACTATATCTATGTATTTTCCTGCCCTGAATTGGAGTTGAAAGAAATCGCCGTTCCAGATCTAGAGTTTGCTCTAGAGTTGAGTTGTGGTCGTCCTGGCGAATATGATTTGATAATGAGTCCGTTGTGTGGATTCCGACTTCCGCCAGGCGAACTGATGGGAAAGGTCATCGTTGATTCAAAACGAGATTTCACTCGATGGTTTGAAAACCAACAAACACAGCCCAATCGGTGACAAGAAATTCCGCGATTCGTTAACTTAAGAACAAAGTGAAAATGAATCAATCCACAATGAAATCTCACCGCTTTACGATGCCGTTCCTAAATCTACAACTGGAGAACAATCGTGGTTTCACCAAGCCCTGAGTCCGAGAATCAAGTCTCGCGTGGCAGCGGAAAATGGATTGGCTTGACCATCATTTTGGTCATCGCCCTGGGAATTATCCTGATCGTTGTATATCAAAATTACAGTGGTCTTCAGCCAATTCCAAATCAGCCCGCAAAAAATTCCGCTAACGCCAGTCCCTCGTTGAAGGTGTACGGCCGCGCTCCCGAATTCAAACTGATCGACCAAAATGGCGTCGAATTCACATCCGATCAATTGCAGGGCAAACCCTGGATTGGGAACTTTATGTTTACGGGCTGCGTGGCAACTTGTCCCAAACAAACTGCCGAACTAAAGGCGATCCAAGACCAACTTAAAAAAGATGGTCAATCCGACAAGATCCATCTGATCAGCTTTTCCGTGGATCCTGAAAATGACACGCCTGCGGTACTCAATCGATACGCATCCAATAACGGTGTCGACGATCAAGTCTGGAAGTTTTTGACCGGTGAAAAAGACGAACTTCGAAATACGATTAGTCGTGACGGTTTCAAGCTTGCCGTCGAAACCGATGAGGACGATCCCAACACCTTGATGCACAGTCCGTCGTTTATATTGGTCGACGCCTACATGCGTATGCGCGGAATTTACGATTCCGGGAAGCCCGAAGAAGTAAGCCAAATGGTTGACGATCTTCAAAAACTAGAAGAAGAAATCTTGCTCTTACATCCCAATACCGACTGGTTGGAATCGCGTCAGCAAGCTCAGTTAAAAACTGCCGAAAGCATTAGTGTTTATCACGATTTTGGTTTTTCCGATCAGCGGATAAGCAGCGGCATTGATTTCATGCACAGAATTGTTGATGACGCCGGCAGCAACTACAAACCAGTTCACTATGATCACGGCACGGGAATTGTGGTCGCCGATATCGACGGAAACGATCTGCTTGATATTTATTTCGTGAATCAAGTTGGCCCCAATGGTTTGTGGCTTAATCTTGGCCAAGGCAAGTTTAAGGATATCACTCAAGCTGCCGGCCTCGAAATAAGTGATCGAATCTGCGTCTCCGCTTCATTTGGTGATATCGACAACGATGGAGACCCCGATCTGTTCGTAACCGCGGTTCGCAAGGGAAATCTGCTTTTCGAAAACCTCGGTGACGGAAATTTCAAAAACATCACGGACGACTCCGGTCTCGGCTACAAGGGCCATTCGTCGGGGGCTGTGTTTTTTGATTTTGATCGAGATGGACTACTCGATTTGTTTGTCAACAACGTCGGTCGATATACCCACAGTACGAAAACCTCTAAAGTCACCATGGAGAGTATTCGGGGCGACGATGATGCGGATTATTACTATTCAAACGGATTTGAAGACGGGTTTGGCGGTCACCTAAAAAAGTCTAGGACCGAAACCAGTCGACTTTATCGTAACCTCGATGGCAAGCATTTTGCCGATGTGTCCGAAGAAATGAACCTCGTCGACGGATCTTGGACGGGAGATGCGACACCGATCGACATCAACGTTGACGGGTGGCCGGACCTTTACCTGGTAAACATGCAAGGTGACGACCAATGCTATTTAAACCTCGAAGGCAAATCATTCGAGAATGTTGGGCGCAAATATTTTCCCAAAACGCCTTGGGGTTCGATGGGCATCAAGGCCTTCGACTTCGAAAACGATGGTGATCTGGACCTCTACATTACCGATATGCATTCGGATATGGCAGCAGAAATCCCCGAAGGGAAAGAAAAACTCAAATGCGAAGAACAATTACCAGCTAGTTTTTTGGGTACTTTTAATTCAAGTATTTTCGGCAATGCGTTTTATCGAAACGAGAGCAATCAAAAATTCACCGAAATATCAGATCAAGTTGGTGCCGAAAACCTTTGGCCTTGGGGGCTCAGCGTTGGCGATTTGAACGCAGACGGATTCGATGACGTTTTCATATCGGCGAGTATGAATTTCCCTTATCCATACTCGGTCAATTCACTTTTATTGAATGAAAATGGAGTCATGTTTCGGGACAGTGAGTTTATCCTTGGCGTGGAGCCGCGTGCTGGAGGAATCACTGCACCGTGGTTTGAACTTGACACGAGTAATACGACCGACAATGCATTGGTCCTGGAAACCATCCAGAAATTTTCACCGCCGCCCAAACTGCCGAAGCTCGCAGTTGTGTGGTCGGCTTTGGGAACGCGGTCCTCGGTCTTGTTTGATTTGGAAAATGATGGCGACCTCGATATCGTCACCCTCGAAATGAATCACTACCCAATGGTTCTGGTCAGTGATCTTTCTGAAAAGAAGCAAGACATGACTTTCATTAAGGTCAAATTGGTTGGAACGAAATCAAATCGGAGCGCGTTTGGTGCGGTCGTCAATGTCGACGTCGACGGAAAAAAATTAATGAAGGTTAAAGATGGCCAGTCCGGATACATGTCACACAGTGATTTTCCGTTGTACTTCGGACTCGATTCGGCCAAGCAAGTAAGCCAAATCAGGGTGGATTGGCCATCGGGCAAGCAACAGATTGTCGAGGGGCCGCTAGACGTCAATCGATTAATCGTCATCACGGAAGAAGAATAGTCCGACGCTGGGTTAGCCAAGATTGCATTGGAACCTGTTTTTCATGTCGCCAAAAATCATCGTGGCTTTGGTGTCGCTCGCCTTGTTGATGTTGTTTTTGCGGTAACGGCTGACCAGCGTGCCTTCTCCCGAACTTTCGGCCAGAAGGTTAGCGTAGCTTGAGCCGTCGATTGGCCGTTGTCGAACGTGTATGGGCTTTGGTGCGGGTGTCTGGATGCGGCGGGTTCGAACGAGACTGACGAATCACTTGGCAACCTCGACGTTTTGAAACACAATCTGCCCCAAGCTTCTTGCGAACCTGCTCGACGGCCAAGCGGCGTTTGCCCAGGCTCGGTAGTTTGCCGAAATGGCTCCCTTCAGGATCTAATTGTCCAATGCCTGATCAGCAAACAGCTTCTTCAGTCGCGTTCTCACGTTCTGAATCTATCAAGCGATTGGCTTGATCGGTCCGCATCCCACCTTACTGGAGACGCCACTTGGAATACGTCTGTTCCGATATCATTAACTTCCGACGGACCGGGCCAATTGTTGGACCCTTGGATGTATCCACTTCGGCAATCCGAAGCATCGATATGATCTGTTCGGCTGAAGGACGTTTCCGTCCTATTGCGTTTCTCCCTTAATGAATCCAAATTCCAAGTTCTGTTGGGGACTCGTTTTCGGGGCAGGTCATATCATCAATGGGTGTAACAACGGTGTAACATTCAATAATTTAGAGACGCATAAACGAATGTTTCATGCGTAAAATCTAAGTATGTCGTCTGGATGAAAGCATGAAGGTTTAACGAGGTAAATACCAATGAGACATTCCATCGTCGGGCTCAAACACCACCTAAAACAGATGCCAAAACTAACTTTCTTGGCCGTTGTACTTATCTTGGCTTTCACTGGCTGCTCAGGGCAAATTGATCGCGAGATAAAATTTAGTGATCGCGAGATAGAAGTGCTGGATCGTGAGATGGAAGTGTTGATGAGAGAGCATCCAGCCTTTGCGGATATTGAGATTAGGTTGGTTGATCCTCGGCTTAAGAGGAGATGGGTGAGTGAGCCCGAGTCAACGGAATATATCTGGAGCGAAATTTTGTGGGGCTTGAGAAGTTCGCTAACATTGGAATGGCTTCCAGAATCGGGAACTGATCCAATGTTGGATGTTATGTAGAAATAATTGGGTTCGAGTAGGCTGGCTGAAACATCAACCAAACAATCAGTTCTCCATCAAGCTGCGTGTTTTTGCTTCGTCGCACGAAACGCCGCGAGGATCTCTTTGCGGTGGATGAGTTGCAATAGCTACCGATATAGCGGAGCCTGTATTAAGGCGACAACGCCTTGGATTATAAAAAGAGGTAGCATTAATGGGATGGTAGCGAAGGCAATCCAATGATAGAGAAGCATGCCTTGAACTAATTCTCCAACACCTCCCTCTGCTTGTGAATGGAGATTAAACTCGATTCCGCAAATCGCGCCAGTCGCAGCACCTAATAAAGCAACAAAAAGAGGATGTAGGCCAAATGCGAGAATGCATGCCGCGATGAATAAATGCATTTGCCAAGAGATGGCCTCTCCTTCGGGCGAACTGTGACTGTCAAGCCGATCAAAAATGGCCTCTTGATTGTTGACAAAAGTTTCAGACTTTTTGTTGTTTTTGGCCCCTCCGTTAGGCGAGCGATTTGCGGCTAAAAAAGGAATCTTTAGCCTCTTCTTTTGCTTTATTGGCTGGCCAGCTTTTACCTGCTTCCAAGCGGCGACTAACGGCTGGAAGTAACCGCGTTGAGCATTGCCAATCAAATCCGTATTTTTAAGTTGCTTATGCTTTACCATCCTCATAAGTTGCTCGTGACTTACTGGCCCTTGGATCTCGCCGCCACGTTTTATGAAGTAGTGCATATTGTTTCCCCAGTTTTTTGAAAACTCGACGTTCTGCATTGTAGCCTTGATGGTAACACTCAAGAAACCCGTTCCCCATCACGCCTCGTACTTCTCCTTCGACGCACGAAGCGGTGCGAGGATCTCAACTCAATTTTGATTTTCCCGCTAGGCGACAACTGAATTGATTCGATATGGTTTCACTGCTTGTTTAAAAGCCTCGTCAGCTAGTCAAGTGAATCCCTGAGATCAATTGGATGGAAATGGCTTCGGAAGAAAAGCAATTACCGAAACCTAAACGTCGTCGGTTTCAACTTGGTCTGCGGACTTTGCTCGTGTTGTTCACGCTCCCCCCGGAGCGTTCGGCTGGGTCGGCTGGGAATTGGATCAGCGGCTAAAGTTAGACGGTGGCGATTGGCCGGGTGGAAAAGACGAGTGGTACGGGATCTTTTTGACGGTAAAACCAGCAGTGGGCTTGAAATAAGCTGGTGGAATAAACAATCGATACTTGGTTCGTAGAAAGAGTAGGTTTTCTTCTCCTCGAACGCAAACATATAAGTGAACTATCTCCCTTGGCAGCTCTGAAGAATCTCGAAATTCTTCGTCTCTAATGCACACCAGTTAGTGATCTATTTTGTCTGGCAGACCTAACGAAATTCGATGATCTTTATTTCAATTGCACTCATGTAAGTGACCTCGTTGCTCGGGCAGTTCTGAAACTCGCAGTACTTTATTTTTTTAGAACTAAGGTGAGTAAAGAGCGGATTAACGAACTAAAGCTTGCACTTCCAAATGGCCACATTACTAATCAACCCAAAAGCTGATGAATAGATCAGGCGGCCGAGGGAGTGGGATCAAAATTTCAATGAATTTAGGGTGGCTGGTACGACTTGCCGTTATGTGGTTCTTTGTGCCCCTTATGCCGTTCTCAGGTGGAGAAAGTACAGCAGACCTTTTCTGCGAGCGTTATGGTTATGCGGTGGATCTCCTTGGTAGGCACAATCTTCCTGAAACCCTTCATAGCCCCTATCGTCTCATCGCCGATAAGCAGCATCCGAGGAAGCACGTAACAACGAAATCGAACACGTATGAATCGAGTCAAGCAGCAG
>CALKCK010000052.1 GCA_938083195.1 uncultured Pirellulaceae bacterium
TTTTTTGGGTGCATTTTACAGCCGTCGATAAATGGTCCCTTCCAAGGGTTGCCCCATGTGGCGATTTAGATTGGCTTTCTTTACAAAGAGGTTTCGACCTAGAGAATGAAGTCAGCCTAACACAGGGATAAATTATGTCGGATTCATTAACGTCGCTAATCAACTCGGGGACAAAACTTTGGTTGGACAGTATTGATCCAGAGTTGGTACGCACGAATCGAGAGCTCGGCGCGACAGGAGCAACCTCTAATCCGATCATCGTTTCTAACCTGATTAAAACAGGCCGATTTGACTCGGAGATTAACGCAGTTGTGAAGACGGGTGCCAGCGACAGTGAGGTGGCGTGGCAAATCACAGACCAGATGGTAAGGGATGCTCAGACAGTCTTTGAAAAGGTATGGTCGGAAACTCAGGGTAACGATGGCTATGTCAGTTTCGAATTGGATCCGCTAATCGAAGACCCAGAACTCAATTTACCGCATAGCGATCGCGTTGCTCGGTATATCGAGTTGGGGAAAAAATGGTCAGCTGGTCACACCAATCGAATGATTAAGGTACCTGCGACTCCAGCGGGAATTGATGCGTTGGAAGAATTGGCGGCGTTGGGAGCGAGTTTGAATGTCACTTTGATATTTACTGCGCGGCAGTACGAGGCGGCGCGTGAGGCCTGCTGGCGCGGGGCACAACGGCGAGAATCGCTGGACCATTTTAAAAGCGTCTATAGTATTTTTGTTTCCCGAATCGATGTGTATACCGAACAGCAATTGCCAGTCTTACAAACAGAGACGCAGGGGCAAGTCGGGATTGCAAATGCAAAAAGTATTTGGGCATCCAATCAGAAATTTTGGTCTGAAAAAGGGTGCCCTCTCCAACAGGAGATGATCTTTGCGAGCACGGGGACAAAAAAGCCGGAAGATCCAAAATGGAAATACGTAGCTGCCTTGGCGGGGAGTGATATCCAAACCAACCCACCCTCGACCAATGATGCGATTGCCGATAGTGATGTGGCGTTTCAGCGACAGATCGACTTGCCGATATCAGAGTCGGTTCGCAAAGATATTGAAACGAATGTTGATTTCGTTCAGTTGGAGGAAGTGCTGATGCGAGAAGGGATTTCCAAATTTGCGAAACCCCAACAGGAACTAATCGCACTTATTGGAGAAAAGCGTGCGGCGATTAGCATTTCTTAAGCGGAGATAATTTACGGGGAGAGTGGACACAGTTGGAGCTGGTATTTCGAATGCTTTCCATCGACGTGACCATGCGAAGCTGATTGCTTTGACGTTTTGATGATTGAGTCGGAGTGGCACTTAAGAGTCGCCACTGGATTATTCCTTAGCCGGTTGTTCGGAAAATAAGCGTCGATTTTTTACCGTTGGAGAGGGAATAATCTCCGCCACGCTAATCCCGTTAACGATGCCAAGTCTTGGGGCACCGTTAATAACACAACACTCCACCAGTAACGCCCGTTTGGGGCGGAAATAACCGGTTTATATCTGCATTGTGGCCTCTCGGGCTCCTAACTATTATGGATGCTCCTGATATTCGTCGTTTTAAAGAATTAGAGTGAGCCTCCATTGTCCTCCTATCAATTAACGCACCTGAAGCAACTGGAAGCTGAAAGCATCCATATCATCCGCGAAGTTGCCGCCGAGTTTGACAATCCAGTCATGTTGTACTCGATCGGAAAAGACTCATCGGTGATGGTACACCTTGCACTCAAGGCGTTTTATCCCGCGAAGCCTCCATTTCCGTTGATGCATGTCGACACGTGCTGGAAATTCCAGGACATGTATAAATTCAAGGAAGATTATGCAATCAAGGAACTTGGGTTAGATGTCATCACCCACATCAACGAAGAGGGCCGAGCGTTAAACCTCGATCCAATGGTTTCCAGTGGAAAGCATACGGAAGTCATGAAAACGGATGGATTAATTCAGGCGCTCAATAAATATAACTTTGACGCTGCGTTCGGTGGAGCTCGACGAGATGAAGAAAAATCGCGTGCTAAGGAACGTGTTTATTCGTTCCGAAGTGCGTCCCACCAATGGGATCCAAAAAATCAACGACCTGAACTTTGGAATCTTTATAATGCCAAGGTAAACAAGGGTGAAAGTATTCGCGTGTTTCCAATTTCTAATTGGACAGAATTAGATGTCTGGCAGTACATTCACTTAGAAAAAATTCCGATTGTTCCACTCTATTTCGCGGCAAAGCGACCAACCATTGAGCGAGATGGAATTCTGATCATGGTCGATGACGATCGGCTTAACTTGTTGCCCGGGGAGGTTCCTGTCGAAAAGACAATTCGATTCCGAACGCTTGGTTGTTATCCGTTGACCGGGGCCATAGAGGCTCCAGCAACGACGCTCCCTGAGATCATTCAAGAGATGTTGCTCGCGACAACTTCCGAGCGGAATGGGCGAGTGATCGATAATGATGACGAAGGATCCATGCAAGATAAAAAAGAAAAGGGTTATTTTTAATCCAATCCTTTGCCAAAGTATGAGTTGAAGTTATCCAAGTAGCGTTTCCGTTTCCACCACTAGAATTTTGCATTCAAAACAATGTCTCATCAAGACGATTTAATTTCCAGCGATATTAACGCCTACCTCGATCAGCACGAGAAAAAAGAGCTGCTCCGTTTTCTGACGTGCGGAAGTGTCGATGATGGTAAAAGCACGTTGATTGGGCGATTGCTCTACGATTCGAAGATGATTTACGAAGATACGCTCGCCAAATTAGAAAAAGATTCGGCGGTGCATGGAACAACCGGCGGTGGTTTTGATCCGGCGATGCTAACCGACGGCCTGAAAGAAGAAAAAGAACAGGGCATCACAATCGATGTTGCCTATCGTTACTTTTCGACGGCGAAACGCAAATTTATCATCGCTGACACGCCAGGCCATGTGCAATATACGCGAAACATGGCGACGGGTGCTTCCACTGCGGATCTCGCGATTATTTTGATTGATGCCCGGCCAGGACATGGAGTCATGGAGCAGACGAAGCGCCATAGCTTTATCGCTTCGTTGCTCGGCATCAAGCACGTCCTTGTCGCGGTTAATAAAATGGATCTTGTTGATTTCAGCGAGTCTGTTTTTCGAGAAATTTGCGATGACTACCGAGCGTTTGCCCAACGTCTCGATCCGAATGATTTGCACTTTATTCCAATTTCAGCACTCAATGGTGATAACGTTGTTGAACGGAGCGAAAGCACGCCGTGGTATAACGGATCAACGTTGATGAATTTTCTGGAAACGGTTTACATCGGTTCCGACCGGAATCTCAAAGATTTTCGTTTTCCCGTTCAATCCGTGATTAGGCCAAACCTCGACTTTCGCGGTTTTGCAGGAACGATTGCGTCTGGGATCATTCGCGTTGGCGATAAAGTAATGTCCTTGCCGTCACGAAAAACAAGTCGCATTAAAGAGATTGTTACTTTCGACGGTAATCTCGAAGAAGCATCAACGCCGATGTCGGTGACACTGACATTGGATGATGAGATTGATTCGAGTCGAGGTGATATGATCGTCAAGCCAGGCAACTTACCTAAGCTTGAACAAAAATTTGATGCAATGTTGGTTTGGATGTCCGACGCAGCGATGGTTCCCGGTAAGCAATATGTTTTCAAACATACTACCAAGATGGTAACCGGGAATTTCTCAACCCTTCGTTACCAAATTGACGTCAATACGATGCACAGCAGTCCCGCGCCTACGTTGGAACTAAACCAAATTGGGCGTGTAAATGTTGTCTTAAACCAGCCCATTTGTTTCGATCGTTATCAAGCCAACAAGAATACTGGCGCGTTTATTGTGATCGACCGAATTACAAACGTAACCGTCGCTGCCGGTATGATTATTGATCAACGTACCAGCGAAAATACAGGCGCGAGTTGGGAAAAGGCTTCCGTCAGTGAATCCTTGGTTGAAGAGATTAGCGCGGTAACGCCGGCGGAGCGAGCATCGAGGTACGGCCAAAAACCGACGACGATATTATTTACCGGCTTGCCCGGGGCTGGGAAATCAACCACTGCCTTTGGGGTGGAGCGTCAATTATTCGATATGGGCCGAAGTGCGATGGTCGTTGATGGCCAAAATATGCGGATTGGTTTAAGCCGTGATTTAAATTTTTCTAAAGATGATCGAAGCGAAAATGTTCGCCGAGCTGCGGAAGTGGCATCACTGATGAACGACGCGGGCTTGATCTGCCTTCTTTCTTTTGTATCACCCAATGATGACGATCGAAAAAAGGCTGCCGGAGTCGTTGGCGACGAGCGGTTCCTCGTTGTGCATTTGAGGGCGCCGGAGGAAATTTGCCAACAGCGGCACGAGCAGGAACAGTCGGCTACCGAAGATGCTCCTCGTGAATCGACGGTCAATTATCAGGAACCAACAGACGCTGACTTAGTTTTGGATACAGATCAATTGAATCCCGCTGATTGCGTCGCTAAAGTAGTGGCGTTACTCGAAGCGAAAGAGGTAATTTAAGAAAACGAAATTGTCTGGGATAAAAACAGTTCGTGTTCTTATGACAATCCGTTATAGTCGCCTGCAAATAGTCACCTGCAAATCTTCTCTCCTGGAAACCTGAGTCGGTAGCCGTGCTTGTCAGTGAATTCCCTCCTTTTCGACCGCACCGATTACTTAAGTCGGCTCATTTGCAAACCGTGTTGGGTGCAACGTTTAAAGGGAATTGTCCAGCGGATAATGCGACTCGACGAATTGTTGATTTGCACGACGGTGATCGCTTAGTTGTTCATGATGATCAACCAGAAGTTTGGGCATTGGGGGATCGAATTGCGATTTTAATCCATGGACTCTGTGGATCGCATCGCTCGCCAGGTGTATCTAGAGTCGCGGCGAAATTAAACCAACAGGGCGTCCGAACCATTCGCGTTGATATGCGAGGCGCGGGTGCCAGTTCGGGAGTTTCGAGATCTCACCTGCATGGCGGGAATTACTGGGATGCCAACGCGGTTGTCGACGCGGTCCACCAGTTGAGTCCGAACTCGAAGATGAGCTTGGTGGGGTTTTCCTTGGGCGGAAACATCGTATTAAAAACGATTGGAATCTGGGGTGCGAAACCACACGCTCAGATCGACGCTGCTTTTGTTATTTCACCACCGATCGATTTGATCCATTGTTCCTGGCATTTGAGACAGCACGGCAACCGGCTGTACGAATCGTATTTTGTTAAACAACTTCAAAATCAATTGCGGCATCGTCGAAAGCGAGTTCGAAATTTAGTTGAAAGTAACATGACCCGTTTTCCGACGCGGTTGGTTCACTGGGACGATCAGTTCACGGCTCCGTGCTGGGGCTATCGTAGTGCAATTGAATATTACCGTGATGCGAGTTCCGCGCCCAACTTGATGGACGTGCACGTTCCAACTGTGTTGGTAACAGCAATGGATGATCCAGTGGTGCCGTTTGGAATGTATGCTGACCATCAGATGTCAAACGCCATTAAGATTGTGGCAACCGAGCACGGGGGCCATCTTGGGTTTTTCGGGCGACGGGGTGAAGATCCCGACCGTCATTGGTTGGATTGGCGGATTTGTGAGTGGACTCAATCGCTGGAATCTTCCAAATCAGAATCGACATCGTCTGGAATGACGGAGTTTTGTGAGTAAGTTTGAGCATCGTTGAGACGACACCCCATAAAAGCATGTTTGGGCCAATTGAACGTGATATAATTGACGACTTAAAATCACTAATAACGAGGGTTCTATGCTTCGCCAACCGGTAACAGTCATTTTGGCTTGGTCTGTATTGTTCGTGCTGCTGAGTAACAGCTTGATTTTTTCTCAATCCAATTGGCCTCGATTTCGTGGTCCCAATGGCGCAGGATTAGTTGAGGGTGCTGATCTGCCAGAGGATATTTCAGATGCCGAATATCACTGGAAGGTAAAACTTGCCGGGGTCGGATCGAGCTCGCCTGTGATTTGGGATCAGTATTTATTCGTGACGAGTTGTGACCCGAGCAGCGGGAAGCTCACGTTGGAATGTTTGGATGCGTTGTCAGGTAAGGTGCGCTGGAGCAAGTTCTTCAAACACGAAGTTTATCGCGTTCATGGGCGAAATAATTTTGCTTCAAGTACGCCGGCGGTTGATAAAAATCATATTTATCTGACCTACGCCGATCCCGAACATACGATGTTGGTTGCGCTGGATCATGATGGAAACCAAAAGTGGGAAAGAGACTTTGGCACTTGGACTTCCCAGCATGGATTTGCTGCCAGTCCAATGGTCCATGGAAACAAAGTGATTGTATTCAACTCTCAGCAATCCGATCGGCTTAAGCCCGGCCAGACATCTGGTGGCAGCCATGTGATTGCAGTGAATTGTGAGACGGGCGATGATGCCTGGAACTCTTCCCTGACGTCAACACGAGCGTGCTATGCGATCCCTTCAATTTTTAAAGATAAAAATGGAACTGAACAATTAGTATCTTGTAATACCGGCGACGGGTTTTTTAGTCTCGACCCTGAAACGGGCAAACAAAACTGGACGACTCTTCCATTTCGTATGCGAACCGTCGCATCGACGTTGACCGCTGAGGGATTGATCATTGGGAGCAATGGTTCAGGTGGCGGTGGTAATTATTTGGTCGCCATTCGTCCCGGCAATGATGTTAATTCAGTTCCAAAAAAAGTGTACGAAATTTCCAAAGCCAACTATGTTCCCACGCCGATCGCGGTGGGAGGCAAACTATATTTGTTTAGTGATAAAGGGATCGGACAATGTGTGGAGCTTCAGACGGGAGCACCTATTTGGGAAAAAAGAATAGCGAAGGGATTTTCCGGATCTCCGATTGCAACTTCAAGCAATATTTACATCATGGATGAGTCCGGCAATTTATTAGTGATTGGAATCGGCAGTAAGTATGAAGAAATCTGTAAGCATTCTTTGGGTGAGTCGACGCGGGCAACGCCGGCCGTGGCTGGAAATCGGCTTTATTTGCGAACGGACTCTCATTTAATTTGCGTTGGGGAAAAGTAGTATAAATATGACCCCTTCGCGAGTCAGTCAAACAGAAACGTGCCTTTGGCAATTTTGGATTGACGTCGGTGGAACATTTACTGATTGCCAGGCAGTGGATCCGCAAGGCAATTCTTATGAGATCAAAGAGCTAAGTTCCGGAATAGTCAAAAGTCAGTTGCGGGACGTTTTGAAAATCCCAAATCGTTGGTTTGTCGATCCCAATGCTGGAGATGATTTCTGGGCAGGGGCAAAGTTTCGGGTGGTTGCTTGCGATGGGAATACTGAATTTGAGTCATCGGTTCAGCGATACGATTCGGAAAGCGGTGAAATTTGGTTGCAAGGGCTACCCCCCGATTCAGCCGTAGAGAGAATATTAGATAGATACGAGGCAACCAATTCGGTTCGTTACGAACTCGATCTTGATATTCCCGCTCCAATTTTGGCAATCCGACGCCTGCTTCGATTGGCCATCTGTTCGCCCCTTCCTGCCTGTCAGGTTCACTTGGGGACCACGCGAGGCACGAATGCTCTGTTGACGCGCACGGGTGCCTCTACAGCATTAGTGACGACCAAGGGGTTGGGTGATTTGCTGGAAATTGGCGATCAAGCGAGGCCTTCTTTATTTGAATTGGATATTCAAAAACCGAAATCTTTGACTGATATCTGTATCGAAATTGACGAGAGAATACTCGCCGATGGGACTGTCGAGCAAATCCCTTGTGAAGCGAAGATTCGTGATTCATTGGTCGAATTGAAATCGAAGGGAATCACCTCGATCGCGATCTGCCTACTCCATGGCTATCGCTATCCCCAGCATGAAAAAATTGTCGGAGACATCGCCCGCTCGCTTGGGTTTTCGAATGTCCATCTGTCATCCGAAGTAGCGCCTTTAATCAAGATGTTGGCTCGGGCGGAAACGACGGTGCTTGACGCGTATCTAAATCCGGTGCTAGGAATCTACCTCGATCAAATTGAAAACTGCCTCCCCAGTGACAGTCATTTGCAGTTGATGACCTCGGCAGGAGGTTTGGTTGAACGTCAGTTCTTTTCTGGAAAAGACTCCGTGTTGTCGGGGCCGGCGGGGGGCATTGTTGGGGCGATTCGTGCGGGAGAGCAAATTGGATCTAGTCGACTATTGACCTTTGATATGGGTGGAACGAGTTCTGATGTTGGACGATATGACGGGAAGTTGGAACTCGAATATGAGACATGCAAATCGGACATTCGGATCATGACCCCAATGGTTGCGATTGAGACAGTGGCTTCTGGGGGAGGGTCAATCTGTTGGTTCGATGGCGCGACACTGCGGGTAGGGCCGCAAAGTGCTTCATCGAGTCCGGGGCCTGCTTGTTATGGGCGGGGAGGTCCACTAACGCTCACCGATGTGAATCTATTTCTTGGCCGCATTGTGCAAAATCGTTTTCCGTTTCCATTAAATCAAACGGCCGTTAACGATCGCTTAAAGGAATTATGTCGGGAGATGGAATCGGCGGGCTATCGGTTGACGCCGCTCGAAGCAGCTTACGGGTTGTTGAGCATTGCCAATCAAAACATGGCATCGGCGATCGGAAGTGTATCGGTTTCGCGGGGATTTGATCCAGGTGACTATTTGTTAGTTGCCTTTGGAGGGGCGGGTCCGCAGCATGCTTGTCATGTCGCCAACTCGATAGGCGTCAAAAAAATATTAGACCCTCCCAACGGTAGTATCCTCAGCGCGGCTGGAATCCGCCTCGCCGATCAAAAATCTAGCCGCGTCAGATCCGTATTAGAGGTTCTTAAGATTGAACGGTTGAATCAGGTCAAAGAACTGTGGGAGGAAATGGAACTCGAGATTCAAGCAGAATTGGGAGAAGACATTCAACTCACAAGAAGTTTAGATTTGCGTTACCTTGGCACAGATGCTTCCCAATCTGTTGAAATAGGTGGCCAAAGTGATGGGCTTGAAGGAGTCGTTGATTTGTTTAATCGACAACATCAACAGCGATTTGGTTTTATCAGTGATAGAGAGATTGAACTGGTTGCGGCGAGGCTGGAAGGCAACAGAATTGGGTTGCGTTTGCCGAAAACGAACTCGATTGAACAATTCGGTTCGCCGCAAGCATCGTCAGAGCAAAGTGTAGCAATCAAGAATTTGGAGACAGGCTGTATCGATTATCAGCTGACTCCCGTGTTTGATCGAGAGCGTTTGAACGCCGGTGACATAGTTCTAGGTCCTAATTTAATCGCCGGCGGACTTTCCACGACCATGGTGGAGCCTGGTTGGAAGGCAACCATGCTCGGCGAAGGGCAGCTATTGATTGAGCAAACGGTTGAAGCAGTTGGTTTGGCAGAGGATCAATCAGTTCATCCAGTGAAGCAGGCGGATCCAACGCAATTAGAAATATTTAACAATCATTTTGCGACCATCGCAAGGCAAATGGGGATTGCCTTGCAAATGACATCGATGAGTGTAAACGTTAAAGAAAGACTTGATTTCAGTTGCGCAATTTTTACCGCAGTTGGAGATTTGATCGTGAATGCGCCGCACATTCCTGTGCACTTAGGGGCGATGAGCGAAACGGTTCGAACTATCATTCGTTTGAACACAAAAATTTCTGAGGGTGACGTTTTCGTGACCAATGACCCGTACGGGGGCGGTTCGCATCTTCCAGATGTCACGGTCATCACTCCCGTGTTTAATAGCGATCATAGCCGGTTAATATTTTGGGTGGCCAGTCGATCGCACCATGCTGAAATAGGTGGTGTTGCACCGGGTTCGATGCCACCCAATGCGACAAATTTACAGCAAGAGGGAGTATTGATTCGGAATTTTAAATTAGTCGATGGTCAGACGGGAGAAGCACATTTTGAGGCATTGCGTCAGTTGTTGACTCGCCCCCCCTACCCTTCGCGGGCCCCCGACGAAAACTTGGCAGATTTGCGGGCTCAAGTCGCCGCTAATCGATCAGGCTTACTCGACTTGTTGAAATTGGTCGGCCAATATTCTGAGAATCATGTCTTGGCTTATACGGTATTTATGCAAGATGCTGCTGAGCAAAAAATGCGTCAGGCGATCGGGCGAATGAAAGTTGGTACTTATCAATTCAAAGATCAGCTTGATAATGGAGCGACGATCCGAGTTGCTGTCGTGATCAACCAGGATTCCATAAAAGTTGATTTCACTGGAACCGATCCCGTCCTCGCGGGAAATCAGAATGCTAATCCTGCGATTGTATCCTCAGCTGTGATTTATGTGATGCGATGTTTCATTGAGGATAATATCCCTTTGAATCAGGGTATTCTGAAGCCAGTGGAAGTTGCTTTACCGACCTGTTTTTTAAACCCAATTAGTTATGAGAACCCAGAGGATAGCCCCGCGATCGTTGGCGGTAATGTCGAAACTTCGCAACGTGTTGTGGATGTATTGCTGGGAGCGATGCAACAGGGAGTCGAAGGCGGGGTTGCGGCGGCAAGTCAGGGAACAATGAATAACTGGCTGATGGGAGATGATAGTTTTGGGTATTACGAAACGGTCGGCGGGGGCGCCGGTGCAACGCCTGGCGGACATGGTGCAAATGCGGTTCACACTCACATGACCAATACGCGTTTGACCGATCCAGAAATTTTGGAAACCCGATACCCTGTAATCTTAAGAGAATTTTCGGTGCGGCACCGAAGTGGGGGGGCGGGACTCCATCACGGCGGAGATGGGATTGTGAGGGAGGTTGAGTTCCTAAAACCACTCACAGTTTCCCTACTAACAAACAGACGCTTGAACCCACCCTACGGTGTCCACGGGGGAGAACCTGGAAAACAGGGAGTCAATCTGCGGATTGGAGGCGATGGAACCTTAGAAACACTTTCACCATCATGTGAGCTAAAAGTTGTTTCCGGGGAGCGGTTGCGATTGGAGACACCCGGAGGCGGAGGGTGGGGGAAACCAAAACCGTCATGCGATGAATCGCCTTAAGGTGTCGCAGTGACGGTTTCGAGTTGCTTCTTTTTTTCCTTGAAGCGGATCCTCAATTGCTCCCTAATTTTTAGGTAGCGTTCGTTGACTTCCTGTTTTACTGATTCATCGAGATCACTAAACGAAGTTAGAAAGACTTGAGTCTGGTAGACTTCGCCTCGGAGGAGACTGGAGCGAATTCGATGAGACATGCGATTTTGCGCTCTCACGAAAAATGAGTTGATAGAATTCCATTGCTCTGGTGCATCGACACCTTCGCCGAAAGCATCAAAATGACTAAACAATAAATAGCCTTTTTCACCAGTTTTCTTTTCAAACGTGGCCTCGATAAATGGCCAGGCATCGTCTTCGGTTTCGCTGCCGAGGACATCACTGGGGTTCTTTTTGACGCGTGTTTTAAGTTCCCAGCCTTGATTTTTATAGCATGTAGTTAATTCGTGCCAGCCTGGAAAAGCCTGATCCAGAGAGGCGACGGCGGCACAAGTTGGCGATCGAAATTGCCAAATGTCAGAGCGTTGGCCGAGGTCACTGCCTCGAGAACGATCCTGCACTTCGTACTGAACTTGTTTCCAACCATCCACTTCTTTTGGGATGTCGTCTTCTTCGTAGTCCAAGGTAACGTCGGCGTCAAAGAAGCGAACCTGGAGATCGGTTTGAGCAATTGATCTTCGAACATCGGCGAACTGAAAGACACCCATCGAGACGATTAGAAATGCCACAATCCAAATGAATGAGAAACCCGATTTGGAAATTGGTGTTCTAGTTGACGACGTTTTACGAATATCGCTTGATTCGCCCTGGGAACCATCCGCTGAAATGATTCGGTTCCAAAATCGAGTGATCGATTCACCGATCGAACCGGATTCACTTTCGCCAGATTCAACCGGCCCGAAGAGAAACAATAGGAATTGGTCTGTGCTAAAGATCATTAGAATCCCCATCGTCAGTGCGCCATATCCTAAAATATCGTGCGAAATCCCATGACTCAGGTCATAACCCAAAAGAATATCGACTACGGGAATCAGGAAAATTCTAACAATGTTGACGAACAATGCCCAAAACACAGCTGACAAAACTAACAATGTTGCGCGAAAACCCAAGACTGGAAGCAGAAGAAATCCAACGCCGGCGGTTAATAAGGACTCACTCCAAACCGGCATCGTAAGCACCGTCGCGCGAAGTACAAAACAAAGGAAGGCGGTACAAACGGCGAGTACTCCGACCGCCCATCCCGTCAGTTTGATCCGGCGGGATAAGACAACGAAAACGACAGCAACCAATAGCAATGTAAAGAACGACTGAACTCCACTGCAGGCTTCTTCAATTCCATATTCGCGAACACCATCTACATTCTCCACAGCGACTTTGATTACGGTGCCATCCATATGGTGTCCAAGGCCGAACAAATCCAAGAGGCGACTGGTGTAGATCGCGCTGTACCGTTGGAGAGAGGTAATGAGTGTTACATCGAGATACAGGGGAAGTGTTAGATAAACATACAGTGGTAAACTGCAGGTCCAAAGCGATTTGCCTGTTTCGCGATCAAATGTGCGTGCTAAAAAACTGGTCACAATTAGCATTGCGCTTAATGCCGCAAACCAGGGCTCCACAAAAAGCATCCCTAAAAAAGCGACGGCCATCCCCAGAAGTAAAATAATATCGCTGGCGAGGCTGCGAAAAAAGGGTTGCGGTTGCCCGAAAGGCCATCGATAAATCGCAAGTCCTGCGGTGGCTAGAATTGCAATTGCGAAAGGCTGGTAATGTGGAAGATTCCAAAGTCTTCGAAAATAAAGCACGAGCAAAGGCAATTGAGCTAATAACGCTAAGCCATACGGCAGCATGATCTTGATGAGATCGGTTCGGGTGTTCTGATCGTTACCCGTGATAGTATTATCGGTTGCTTTATTCATTAACGAAGAGGTGCGAAAAATAAAAACCTGGTTACCAAGCTAGGCTGGCATGCCCTTTATTTTTCACGAATGATTGATTTAGTGATTCGAAAAATGACGGATTAGTTTTACGCTTTAAAGATCTTTTCCCGACCGGCAATAACATTTTTGGTCGCGTTTCGTGTGTCGACAATTAGTGTAGCGTGTTCCACAATTTCGTCCCAATTAAATAGCGAGTGGTCGGTGGATATTAGCACACAATCGAGGCTCGCATAGTACTCAGGAGTTGGTTGTGAGGTAGTCATGGCAGGCAAATCGTAATGCCGCATTTTGGGTAAACTGGGGACATGTGGGTCGCAATAGCTTACGTCGGCCCCACGCTCTAGAAGCAGTTCTAATAGTTTGAAGGACGGGCTTTCACGATGATCATCAATGTCTTTCTTGTAGGCCATTCCGAAAATTCCAATCTTGCTTCCGCTAATTGGTTTCTTCATGCTGTTGAGCGCTTCCGCAGTTTTGTTCACGACGTAAGTTGGCATGCTGCTGTTGATCTCACCCGCCAGTTCGATAAAGCGAGTCGGCATTTCATGTTTGCGAGCGACCCAGCTCAGGTAAAATGGATCAATTGGAATGCAGTGGCCGCCTAAGCCTGGCCCGGGAAAGAAAGCTTGATAGCCGAAGGGTTTAGTTTTAGCTGCTTCGATAACTTCCCAGACATCGATGTTGATTTTTTGAAAGAGTACCTTCAATTCGTTAACCATCGCAATATTAACGCTTCGGTAGGTGTTTTCGAGAATCTTACAAGCTTCGGCAACCTCGCACGAGTTAACGGGCACGACTTGGGTAATTGCCTGCTCATAGAAACGTTTTGCTAGACGGAGGCTGTTGGGTTCGTGACCGCCCACGACTTTCGGAATAGTTCCTGCTGTGAAATCTGGATTACCTGGGTCTTCACGCTCGGGACTGTAGGCGAGAAAGAAGTCAATGCCGACCTTCAAACCAGATTCTTCAAGAATAGGAAGTAGGACATCTTTGGTGGTTCCAGGGTAAGTCGTACTTTCGAGTACAACCATTTGCCCGGCCCGCAGGCTCTTGGCAATCGCCTTTGCGGTTAGCTCGACGTATCTCAAATCGGGGTCGCGGCTATCTGATAGCGGGGTGGGCACACAAATCAGGATGACGTCGGCTTCGGCTAACCGATTCATTTCAGTAGTTGCTTCGAATTGGTTTCGGTCCAACCAACTTTGGATTGTCTTGTGACCAATATGAGCGATGTAACTATTGCCGGAGTTAAGCGCGTCGGTTTTCGATTGGTCAACATCAAAGCCGATCGCATTAAAACCTGCTGAAATGTAAGCATCGAGCAGAGGTAAGCCAACATAGCCCAATCCGACAACACCGACAGTTGCCGTTTTATTTTCGATGGATTGGAATAAGTTTTCGGCGGTATTTGCTAGTGTATCGGTCATTTTAAAAATTCGAATGAAGAGAGATAAAGCGTTTCACTGCTGTAATCCAGCATCGTTACTGTGCATGAAATAGTCAAGAATTGGTTAACAACCTAAGAGCAGCTAACCTAACTGGGCTTGCTACAAAGTCAGAATGTTCGGGAAAAAAGGGTTAAGTGGGGATGGTTTAACTTCATAAGTGCGTTAACAAGACATGGAGATTTATATTAAACGGGAAGCCTCGGAAACGAAGATTTCAGCAATTCGTTCTGCCGCACGTCCATCCCATAAAGCTGGGCATTCGCCTGCCTTGTAGGTGCCATTGATGACTTCCGTCAAATGGAGTTTTAGTTTTTCTGAATCGCTCCCAACAAGTGTACTTGTTCCCAAAGTAACAGTGATCGGTCGCTCTGTGTTAGGTCGCATTGTAAGGCAGGGAACCCCAAGTGCTGTTGATTCTTCTTGTAGCCCTCCAGAATCGGTTACGATGACTTTTGCCTGAGAGGTGAGGCACAGAAAGTCGTTATAACCTGCGGGGCCGAGACACGTGATATTGCTTGCTGTATCTAGCAATTCCATAAATCCGAAAGCTTCTAATCGAGATTTTGTTCGCGGATGGATTGGGAAAACGAGTGGTAAATTGGTGGAAATTTCTACCAACACATTGAGCAATTCCCCCAACACTTTTTCGTCATCCACATTGGCAGGCCGGTGCAAAGTAACCACACCGTACTTGCCTGATTCGAGCGACAAATCTTGAAGAATGCTGCTCTCTTTTGCCCGTTCAACTTGATTCAATAGTGTGTCGATCATGACGTTTCCAACAAGATGAATTTTGGAATCATCGTGCCCTTCATGTTGAAGGTTTTTTACGCCGTCAGGTTCTGATGGAAGAAGCATGTCGCAAATCGAATCGGTCAGCATGCGATTGATTTCTTCCGGCATTGTGACGTCGAAACTGCGAAGTCCGGCTTCCACATGAGCTACGGGTATCAAGAGTTTTGCCGCAGCGATGGTAGCAGCCATCGTCGAATTGACGTCGCCAACGACAATCATTCGGTGAAAAGGTGAGCCACTCTCCGCTGCGTCTACAAGCACTTTTTCAATCCCGATAAGAATCTCAGCAGTTTGTTTTCCGTGGCTTGCCGAACCAATTCCCAGAGAAATTTCAGGACGCTTAATCCCAAGTTCCTCAAAAAAAATGTCAGATAAATTGGAATCGTAATGTTGGCCAGTGTGAATTAACACTGGTTCAAGACAATCGTGTTTTTCAAATGCCCTTAAGATTGGGGCAATTTTCATAAAGTTGGGTCGAGCCCCAACGATACATGCAATGCGTAGTTTTTTAGTCATGGAAATCAAAGTGGATATGTGTTTAATGCTCTTGGGATAGTTCCGCGACCACGAAAATCATCATTTGGCCCGGTTACTTCTAAGAACTTTGTAGAACTATTTTCCGTGGTGTCCATCATAATCAAACAAGTGGGAGCCCCCGTGAAATTTGACTGCCGCTTCAAAACTACTTCGGGGAATATCGCGCACGGGCGTGTTATAACAATTGTGATAGTTTTCTCGGATCACTGGGGAAGGCTTACCTTTGAGCTTGGAGATTTTTCAATCACTGTCGTGGTAAATGCATGACGGTCATCTGAAAATGTGCATCCTGACACACCGTCTGATTTTCAAAGTTGATTTCTCGCCATCAAACTTCTGACAGCAGATCGTGATATGCTCGAATCGAGTTTTCTTTGGTAAATCGGGTCGTCGCAGCGATCCGGCATCTCTGCTGATAGAGAGCTAGTTCTGGCCGTTGCTCATAAATTTGGATAACTAAATCAGCTAATAATTCTGGTTCGCCTGGCCGTGAAACCCAGCCTAAATTGTCGTCAACGATGGTTTGAGCAAGTTCTGAGTTAGATTCCGTAATCCCAATGATCGGACATCCCGCCGCTAAAATGTTATACATGCGAGAAGGCACTGAGATTCCAGACATTTCAGGAATAAATGAGATGATGGAAATATCAGCGGCGCTAATTAGTGCGGCTAAATCTTCTCGGGGAACGGGATCGAGAATGACAACTGATTGCAAGTTTTTTTCCTTACAAATCTGTTCAAGGTTTTTTTTGCCGCTACCCCAGCCACACATCATCCATCGAACGCCGTAAATTCCTTTTTGTTCAAGGATCGCGGCCGCCTCCGCAATGATGTTGAGCCCGTGTGTTCGACCCATGTTACCCGAGTATTGAATGACTAGCTCGTTGTCATCGCCGGTCTTACTTTTGAATTTGTTATTTTCTTTAAGAACGGGCTCCATTTCATCATCGGCCCAGTTAGTAATTACAGAGACTTTTGAGTTTAGGTTTGGGTTTTTCTGAAGTACGAGATTTTTCATGTCTCGGCCAATCGTGATAATCTGATTGACTGATTGGTAGAGGCGGCGAGTTGCAAAATCAATCACACGGTACGGCAGTGAGGCCGATTGAGTGAACCCTGTCGGTACAAGTACGTCTGGATAGATATCATGAATCAGCAGATAAGTTTTCGCTCCCCGTAGTTTGGCCGCGAGTGTTGCGACGAATGGCAATGGTGGAGGATTGGTGACGACCAGCACCCGATCACCACGACGGAATCGAAATAACATTTTTATAAAGAAGGTCATCATAATAGTGATGACATTAATCCCGCGGAGCATCAGACGGTCTTTTGAAAACGTGGTGCTCCAGCAGCGATTAATATGAACGCCGTTTAGTATTTCATGACGTGGCGCTTTTTGGCCTCGAGAGGTATAGGTCGGTTGAGCGCAAATTACCGAAATTGAGTAGTCGCTATCTTCGGACTCGATTGCTAAGCCATCTGCGATCTGTGTCATCAAATGTGCAGTTGCAGCATCGTCTGGTGCAAATAACTCAGATACTATCCAAATCGTCTTAGGCATTCGAAGACGCTTGAAAATTACTAGGCGGTCTGCGATTAGGAACTGAGCAGGTTTTACCTTCTGTTTGGTACCAACTCACCATCTGCTGGATGCCGTCTGGAACAGAAGTCGCAGGCGGATCTGCGATTTTGTGAATTTTTGAGGCATCAATTTGAGTATTCGCGACGGCTAACTTATTGATCCGCGCCGAAGAGATCGGCAGGTTTTTCCCCGTGATCTTGATTAATAAGTCGACTGGGAAAACCAATAAACGGGCGAGCCACAGCGGTAATGAGAAAACTGGTTTTTTGCGGTCGAGTTCTCGATACACATTTTCAACGATCTGGCGGCTGCATAGGTCGGGGACATCGACGTAGTTAAAGAAATCAATCCCTTGCTGGGGATGATTTTTCGTGATCCAAAGATTGATGGAGGTTGAAACAATGTTGTCGACGAAGGCGAGGCTTTTGATATTTGCCATCTTGCCAACTCGCAAAAATTTTCCGCTGTCAATTTGCCTAATTAACGAATACATATTGGCAAAGCTGTTGGGACCAAAAATAACCGTTGGCCGCATCACCAAGCATTGGTTCGTTGGGTCAGCCTCGCACCACTGAATGCAAACTTTTTCAGCTGCGAGTTTGGTTGAACCATAGGGGGAGTTTGGTTCGGGAGTCGTTGTTTCCGTTGGAGGAGTATCTTGTTTGCCATACAACGCCACAGTTGAAAAGAAACAGAGTTTCTTCACGCCATGTTGTTGCATTGAATCGCAGACATTAGTCATGCCGCCCACATTAACATCGTGAAATGTCTGTTCAGAGATACCAAAATCATGATGGGCTGCTGCGAGGTGAATTACCGCATCCACGCCAGTCATTGCCTTGTTTAGCGCGCCGCGATCGCGGACATCTCCTTGGATGAATTTCACATTACCGTTCTTTACTAATTCATTGGCCGGTTCATGCAAATCAAAGCAGGTACAGCAATGGCCTTCGTCTGAAAGAAGACGGCAAAAGGCTGAACCGACGAAGCCGGTTCCTCCAGTAATGAGAATATTCATTTCAGCGCCTGTTTATTATCAACCGAGCGGTGCCACGTTCCATTGATTTTCTTACTATGTTCGATTCGGTCGCTTTGATTTAGAAAACGATCGCGAATTTTTTTTGCAGGGCAACCAGCAGAAATTGTATAGGGTGGAACGTCTTTGGTAACCACACTGCCCGCACCGATAATACTACCTTCGCCAATCGTAACGCCGTCCATGATGATTGCACCTAGGCCGACCCATACATCATCCTGAATTACTACACCCTTTTGGGTGGCCTGAATTTCTCGCGAGGAATCCAGGCCGGTTTTGATCATTGGCGTACCTACGACTTCGATCAAATGGTCTCCGCCAGTAATCGCAACTTTTGGTGCGAGTTGAACGTAATTACCAATCTGAATATTTTGGACCCCAAAATAACAATCGTAACCGATGAAAACATCATGCCCAATTTTCAAGTCGCGGAAACAGACAACGACTCCACGGTTAAACTGCAAATTATGTCCATAGCCGCGAATGCCACATCGGACATTTGCGTAAAGCCAAGTTCGGCAACGGCGGGCGTAATTCGCAAATGTGCTGTTGGATTTAATTAGTTGTTTTATTTTTCCCAGCATCAATCTTTGCGAGTTTTAAGCGAGAGTAGTTGGATAAAACGATAGTGGAGTTGCAACGTATTTTTTTATGGAAACTGGTTGAGCTTAGGAAGCGTTAACTTTCAATACACCAAGAATGATAGCCTCTTTTACAGCTTCGGGTGTGAACTGTTCACGAACTAATTTTAAACAGGAATTCGATAAGCCTTTTACTTTGGGAAACGTTGCCTCGATGGTGTTCGCAAGCGATTCTGCTGATTCAAAATCAAAAAATGCTCCAGTTTCATCTTCGATGATAGCTGAGACTTCGGGGGGATGGTTCATTCCTCGATTTTCTTCTGTGATGACGGGGATACCGGCCGCCATGTATTGAATGGCAGAAAGGCCAGCCCACGAGGGGATTACGCCGATGTCGGCATTGCTTAAAAATTGGGCGAGATCTTCGTCGTATTTAGCACCGTGAAAACGAACAATATCATTGAGTTTGAGGGCAGCTGATTTGTCTTTCGTGGCAGCCAGCTCAGGGCCGTCACCCACAATATCAACTACTAAAGGGACGTTTCGATCTTTTAGGATCGCCGCCGCTTTGAGCAAGAGACGCATCTTTTTATCGCGATAGAGTCGGCCGATATACAGTACGCGGATCGTGCGGTCATCTTTCGCTGTTTGCTGGGAATCACTTGATAATTCGTAATCCGCATCATTCAAGCAATTCCAGATCGTTGTCATGGTCGACGGCTCAACTCCAGCCTTTTCCAGCCTCAACCGCCCCGCTTCATCGTAAGCAAGAATTCCGTCAGCCTGTTTATAGAAAAATAATCGAAGCCAGCGACCTAAAAAACCCTGGCCAGCGAGCGTAGCATGACTCCACCAGCAGACTTTTACCCTCAGAATTTTTGCAAGGAAGAATAGTGGGAAGCTTGAAAGGATATGTGGATCTGCTCCCAGTAATATTAAGACATTCGGGCGGGTCCGAATTAAGTTCGTAATCGCTCCCCATTGCCAAACAAGAAAGTGCATTTGTGTAATGTTGACGACAAAGTTCTTAACCCACTTAATTTTTAATGGGGGCTGCGGATCGAAATTACGCATCTTTTGATACGGTGATTTTTGGCCACAGCAGATGGTAAAGTCAATTCGAGAGTCAGAGGCGATTCGATGGAAGACTGATTCTCGATAGTGAATCAACGTCAAATATTGCAAGACAACAACCGGGCGATCTTGTCCGTCTGAATTGAGTTCTTTTTCTTTTGGCATTGTGGTTTGGAACAACTAACAAATACGAATGTCTTATCGAATGCTAATAAAGGCATTTCGTTGAGTTCGTTTTGGTGTCAGGTAAATTTAGCGAGCTGCTGTTTTTTCTGAAAGCAAGTTAAGGGTCAGGGATTCTGTTAGTTGCTCAAGCCGTTGAAAAGTGATATTCAATTAGGCGCCCTTTTGCCCAATGGTGCCAAGCTATTTTTGGGTAATTGTTGGCTAGCGATATATTGTCTTTTTTCTTTATGGTTCTTTTTTAACAATCTTGAGTGAAGCCAGCCAATAATCAATGAAAAGCAAAAAACAGTGGATGCTGAACCGAGTAAGCTCCCTTGCTTAAAAGACAGCAGTAGATTGAATGTAAAGATGGCAAAGATTATACCGACGTTTACCCTGACCTCAGGAGGAAGGCTGGGGGTGCTGATTAAACGAAACCCTTGTCGGATCGTAATTGATATAATTGCGAGCAATAAAGTCAAACCGACGATCCCTTCTTCTGCTAAGGTTTCGCCCAAAACAATGTGGGGGTAAGCATTTAAATATTTAAAGGAACTGGACGAGCCAATCCCAAAGATCCACGCGGTCGGACCAGCAGAGATCCAATGTTTCATTACTTCTTTCAGCATGTCAAAACGCCCAATTTGATCTTCGAGCATTTTTTGATATTGCCATCGAGTCGTTAGTTCTGTTTGTTCGACAAAGATAACGACGGCAAAAGTGGCGATGCTAATGGCCAAAATAGCGAGAATGGTTGATCGTTTGGCCGCGACGCCGGCAATCAAGGGAAGGAAGATCGCACTGATTCCTGCAAACGCAATCACTTGGCCGCGGGATCCGCTACTGTACATAGCGGTAACACAAAATCCGACGAAGCAGAGTTTCAAAAGCGAATTAAAGTTCCATAACTTCTTGCCCCAAATCGAAAATAACGAAGCAAAGCCAACATAGGCAGAGAACGAAGCTGCCGCTAATGGGTTAGCTTCGACAGCTTTCCCCTGCACTGAATCGATGATGATGCCTCTTAATCCAATCGTGCTCAAGTTGATCGCAATGACGATCAGGATTCCGAAGTAGATTAAGACTGTGATTGCTGTATTGAGCTGCTTGGCGTTAATCAAACACAACGGCGCTAATAGGCAGAACGTAATTATATAAGGGAGCTGCAGTTTAATTCTGTCGAATGTGTCTGTCGGGCTTTGACTCCAAAAATAGGAGATCGCGCAATAGGTAATTAGAATTAAATAAAGCCATAGCTGTTTTGGTATTTTAAGTTTTCGGTATTTCCCCCGGATGATCCCCCAACCAATCGTTACTCCCACCAGCCCTGCGATAAAAAAGTTAACGACCGATGAATTAGAAACTAAAAATTGGTTGCTCTGTTGCAAGACTGATTCCAGCGCGATCATCGACCATGCGAGAGCAACTGCAATTCCAGGTTTCCCAAGTACGCCTGCTGCAAGTATGACAAGCGAAATGAGAATGATGTAAATTATTATTTGAAGCATTGGTTAGCTGGCGCTTAAATCAGAAGCTGTTCGTTAAAACTGGACTTGGAAAGGGAGAAAGTTTTGGCTTAGGTTTCCCGTGCAACTCGCATATCAAACTGGTGAAATGTGCAGTATGGTTGGGCAGTGTATGGTAATTGACGAACGAAGATTTGATCTGTTGATTCTTATCGCAGGAATCGCTGGTGGATTGTAAGGTGCGAATGATTCCATCCCGGATGTCGTCAACATTTCCGGCTTGGCATGTCTGTCCCAGTTTGTAGTTTTCACAGGCCCACCCAATCCAACCGAAATCTGAGGCGAGAATTTTCTTTTCAGCCTCCGCCGCCCGGATAAGAATGCTCGCGGATCCAATGTGTCGAGGATAGCACGTGGCAACCAGGTCAGCTGCGGTAAAAAGGCTGTCAAACTCTTCCCGAGATGCGAACTGGTTTTTAAAAATGATACGTTGATCGTGGTTGAGACTACGGGATAAATTTTGCAGATGCTTGGAATGTTTACCAAACAGTAAAAGTCGACAGGGAAAATCGAGAGGAAGTTGAGATACTGCACGCACAAGTAAATCGGACCCTTTGGTTTCATTGACCCCGCCCGGGCAGACAATCAACGGATCGCCTGGTTCGAGTCCTAGCAGTTGTAATGCTGCGGATTGAGTTTTGTTCGCGAGTGCTTCGATCGCTTCCGGTATTAAAAAGACATTTTTTGCGTAGGTTGGATTGCGTTTTTTAATTGCGTTTAATACCAGCGGATCGAGATGATGGACCTTATCCCACGCTGCGCGTTGTTGCAGTTTCCATGAGATTTCATTCTTAATTCGGGTCTTCAAATTTGCCGCTGGATACGCGAATCCACCCCGCATCATTAAACATTCCAAAACTGCATCGCTTGAAAAAAAACTCTTTGGCTTCCGCTGCATCCCCCACGCTTGTGAGATGCCGTCGGCATAGGGAATGTAGGCGTGATCGGGACTGACGTCCTGGAGTGTATCTCGGAGCATCTTCAATTGCAGATTCGCACGGCTTCTTCCCGGCGGAAGTTTTATTTTGGGAAGCGGTATCCACTCCACCTCGTCAATCAAATCTGAAAAGAAAGTTTTACCTTCGGGGGTGTCGCAGCTGTTTTCGGGGAGTGACAATTTGACTTCGAAACCCAGGCGACGGAGCTCCAAGGCTAAAACACGGACATAATATCCCCTGTGGCCAGAAATGAAATTTTCAAAAATTAGAACCGACGGAGCTGCGATCGAGTTAGTCCTTTTTTGACCGGTAATTAATTTGGGTTGTCCAGTTTTGAATTGGGATGATTGTACAGGTCATTTTCTGTGATTTTTCGAATGACTTTCGCAGGTATTCCACCGGCTAGACAATCTTCGGGGATGTCAGAGGTGACGACGCTGCCGGCCGCAATTACACTTCGAGCCCCAATGTGGACTCCTTTGAGTATTGTCACATTGGCAGCCAGCCAAACGTGCTCACCAATGACGACGGCTGCCGTCTTGGCGGGGGCTCCCGCCACGCGATCTTGAAAGTGGATGGGATGAAAATCAGTGTCATAGATTCGAGCATTGGCACCGAGTAAAACATGATCTCCGATCTCAATTGATGATTCGGCGTAAATCGAAGCACCAGACATTCCCACGTTGTTACCAATTTTTAAAATAGCGTCCCGGCCAGCCACCAGTTGAGTGGGATGATTAATTCCTGCTCGGTTATATTTTGAATCATTAACGATGGTGATATGGTCACCTAGTTCGATTTTTCCAATGGCGCTCAAACCAAGAGGCCCCTTGATGGTCAGATGCTTTGGCCATTTTACCCCTCGAATAGCGAACTGAACTCGGGCGCTTAGATGCCAAAAATAGTAACTTGGAAGTCGTATTAGCTTAGCAAGTGAAAAATTCATACGCTTACTGTGGTCTGCCTTGGGTTAACTGCGGCAATATGTTTTTCATAAACAAATCAATGTCTTGGAAATCGCGGTGATGCTTTGAGAGGAACGCATCGCCCTGTGTCCACCATCGAGAAGCAAGAAGCTGGTCGATTTGTTCGGTCTCGAATCGTTGGCGAATAAATTTGGCAGGGACACCGCCAACAATTGAATAGGGAGCGACATCGGAGGTGACGACAGCGCCGGCGGCAACGATCGCACCCGTGCCGATTGTGACATTGTCGCAAATGGACGCACCATTGCCAATCCAAACGTCGTGTTCGATCGTGACAGAACCGTGTTCGACAAACCCTTGCTCTGTTGCAAATCGGTTGTGAGATGGAAATGTCAACGAGTAAAAAACTGGATGGGTGGAAACAAATGTTTTCGTTGGGTGCATTCCCATCGAGATGGTTACATTGGGGCCGATCGAACAAAATTTACCAATTGTGGCATTGGAAATTTTTGTGTCAGTACCGACATAGCTGTAATCACCCAATGTCGAATTTGCCAATCGGCTGCGGTCGCAAATTTTATTGAAACGTCCAAAATCACAATGCATGATTTCGACTTGGCTACCGAGCATGAATCCCTGGTGACGACGCTTTAGATTGATGTTGCGCCAGCCACGTCTTAGCGATCGAGTCAGTGGGTTTTTAATTAGCCAGTTCATTTGCGTTTTTGCAGAAAGTATCTGAATGAATTTTTTAGTAAGGTTCGAATTGGCAAATGGCCGTAAAAATACTCGACTTCATTAATGTTGTTGAGGGATAGTCCACGTTGGAATGAGTTGTCCTTTGTCTGGCATAAATAAAAGGTTGGTCTTTTAGAGTCGGGCGCGTCTTGTAAGAAATTAACGGGTATCGGTTTGCGTACGAGCTCGAATTGTAATTGGTGAGCCGACGGTTTCTTCGAAGTTAATACGTAAGGTTTGCAAAATAATTCTGAATCTTTGATTCCAAATAGATCAACTTCAAAATCAAACTCATTAAGGATTGGAGCCAATTGTTTTAATTTATTTGGCAGTATCTCAAAATAAGAATCGTAAACAGCGAGCGAATCGTCGGGGCTAGAGAATCGAAGTGAATTATCCCGAACGGCTAAGGGGACTTGCCAGCGATTGTTAGGCTTGTCGATGTGGGTGCCGGAGTCAGAGTGATTGGTGGTGTGAGAGTGATGTGGGTAGAGAAAAAATTTATCGGTCTCAACTAAATATCGGATGAAATACTTAAGCCATGAAGTGGGTGGCCAGTTCATGACAGCTTGGGGGACAGATCCAGCGACTACGTTTGAGCTAGGAAGACCTTCTTGCTCAGATTTTTCGAGCTCGCCATACCACGTGCGAAAAGAAGTCCATTGGGTATGGGTCCAGGCCTGCCCCCACGACGATGCAATTTGTAAATAGTAATTGTCGTATCCATCGTAAACGGGTTCAAATGGAAACTGATTTAAGAAGTTTGTCTTATGATTGTAAAGCGAAACGCCTCCAATCGATTGTTGTCGATCCGAAAAGTCCAAAGCGGTTTTAGCGAAATGGTAGAAATCGGGACCAACGGACAAATCGTCTTCCAGTAAAATAATGGCTCCGTAAGACTCTGATAAGTCACCGCACGCGAGCACGTGATTTCGCAGGCCAATATTTTTGGTTTGGAGAATGACTCGTTTCTTACCGTGTTGCCAATTAAAAGAGTCGGCGACTTTTTGTGTTAAATCACCGAGTGAGCCGCTGCAGAAATCAAGACTGATGACCAGATCAATATTATCGAATTGATAGTTGGCTAGATTGAGACTGTCTAATAAACGTTGTAGCGAATCGGGGCGGTTGTAACCGACGACCACGATTGCTGGGTGTGTATTGGAAGTCATAGGATTACCGGTGCCCATTCCATCGCCAGATGTGCAATTGGCTGATCATTTGGTGGTTGGTCAATAAATTAATTTTCAGCTCTGGCATATAGGCGATTGGAGTATGAGAGGTTTAACCACTGGTGTGTCATTTTCATATTTGCCCGAGTGAGGATGTCGTCGATTTCATTCTCATTCTCTAATCTTGTTTCAACAAAAATGTAATCAAACGTAATGGTCGAGAAATCGATCCCTCGAAGAACCTCGGTTTCGTACCCTTCCACATCAAGTGAAAAGAAATCGACGTGACTGACCTCTAATTCACTGAGAAGTTTGGTCAACGTGGTAGCTTTAACATCAATGGAATCTTGTTGTTCAAGATGCTGGACTTCTCTGCCTCGCGCGACATGGCTTTCGACCATGGCAGGTTCAATGTTCCCGTCGTTAACAACGGACATTAAATCAGCCATCTCAATGCGAACCGTTTCGCTGGGATAGTCATGGCGAACCAGAGCAGCATTGACGACCTGAGAATTCGAGCGATTTTTGCGGCATTTTTCAGCTTGAGCGGGAATTGGTTCCACTAATAAGCCGTTCCAGCGAAGTACTTTTTCGAAATAGTAGGTATTGCTTTGCCGGATACCGTCATTGGCACCCGCCTCAATAAAGAAGCCTTTCTTTTTCCATTTCAAGATAGAAACTAATTGCATATCGACATGCTCTAGCCCTACAGACGAGAGAAAGCCGCATCCAATCTTTTGCAACGCTGGTCGCAGTATCTTGTCCTTTAATTTGTTTTTGAAGGTCTTCATCGGGAATAAATCAGCTCTTTTAAAATGAAATAGCTTTTAAAGGGTGAGGTTAGCCACGATGTCGTCTGCAGCATGGCAATGTTGGAAAGTTGGGGGAATAAAAAAGAGGAAAGGTAGGCAGATACAGAAAAACTAATCACGGTTGAAATTGCGGCTCCGAAACTTGAATACAGTGGAATCAGGTACAAATTAAGGCCGACATTAATGAGCAGTCCAAGGAGCGTTGAAGCCATATTGAAGACATGCATTTGAGAAAGATTTAGGTGCTGAGCTCTGGCGGTTCCCATGAAAACAAAAATGACGCCGAATACGTGGGCCTGAAAGACGATTAAAGATTCGTGGTATTTTGGACCAAACAATAAGTTAATCAATATTGGAAATGTAAAAAATGCAACCAACACACAGGCGTAGGATAACAACGCGTTGATTTCGAAGTACCGCCGGAGTGCGGCCTGGTAGCGATCAGGATTGTCATGATAAATCTTTGTTAGCCAGGGTAGAAAGCTTGCCCCGAGAGCCACTGGCAAAAAATACCATACCATTGAAAGTCTTGCGGCGACTGCATAAATTCCTGCTTCCCTGGCGCTATCCATCGTTCGGAGCATGAGGCAGTCGATATTCATGTAAAGTACGACACTTAATGAGGAAATAATGAGCGGCCAGCACTCACGTATTACTCCTAAAAAGATTTCTTTTTTGGGAAATTCAAATGCGGGAACCAACCCAAGTCTCTGAGATACCAGATAGGTGACAATACCGGCGAGCGCTACATTGCAGGCATTCATTGCCGCGAACCAAATGATGTCCATTCCCATGTAGATCAGTAGTATTTTTGCGGCCGATACGAATAGCAGCACAACATTTATCGCAATGACACCATATTTATTTAGCAAGTCAGCGCGAAGCAAGAGAGTAGACAATTCAAAACCACTGAAGATAAGCGGCACGGTGGTGATGATGATGACCCACGCTTCTGTTTGATCAGATAGCTTCACTAGTCCTGAGTACAGGCATAGGAAGACTGCAATGCAGGCTGCCAAACCAAGGGCAATTCGAGCGCAGAACATCGTCCAATAAAGTCCAGCACGTTTGTCTTCATGAATGAAACGCCGCGTGACGACTTGGTCGCTGCCCATGCTCACGATAGGCCGCATGATTGCCCCAATGGCCATCGCATTCGCCAAAATACCGAACTTGGAGGGCTCAAGATATTTTGCCACCATCGCACCGACGATTAGCGAATGAAAGATGGCCAACGTCTTATCGATTGCAAGCCAACCGAAATTAGATTTTATTTGTTTTTTAATAGCGAGTTCTAACCGAAGCAAAGCATCAAAGATCTGATGCCATCATGGAATTTGTTGGTTAGCTGAATGTTAGCCAAGATATTATTCATCAGAACCAGGCAGGATGTCTATGCTCACTGGAACACTGGAAATTTCTTTTCCGCTTACCTGAATGACGCCATATAGTTTGGCATGCCCTTGTCCAATTAGCTTCGAATCGATTTCAACTGAAGCGCCAGATTTGACATTAGCGATGACTCGAGAGTTGTGCATAATTTTGACAGATTGGTTGCCAGACGCGACGGCTTCGATTGTGATAGGCAAACCCAAGTCAATGGGTTTTTTGTCGGCAACCAATTTGACGTTATCTCTTTTGGTCCGTACGAAAAACTCAAGCTGTTTGCTAGTGCGGGCCGCGGCAGGTGAATCTGAGACGGCTACTGCCCGCAAGTCATGGTAGCCTTCCGAAAGTTTCGAGAGGTCGATGAGAAATGGTGTGCCCTCGTCAATTTGTTCGTTTAGCAGACCATCTACGAATATTTCAAAATGATCAATAGGTGTATCCAAATCTGTATTCGCAAATTGAATTTCTACGTTGGATTTGACGACCGTTCGGTCTAGTAATCCCTCAACAGCGAAGGAAGGAAATTTAGCAAACGGTCGACAGAGTGGATCGCCAACGATCAGCAATTGAAAAGGGCATGGGACAGATTGATAGAACGCCTCCGCCAGTGAAAACCCCTTTGCATAATGGACGTGCAGATCGGCTCCCGGAAATTTGGCTGGTATTGTATATGGCTCGTAGACGGTGCCGCTTGCCCCTGCAGCGCCCGCATTGAGAAAATCGGAAACCTGGGTTTGGGCAGCTTTGGCCCACCAGCCTCCGTAGCTGGTAAAGTTATCACACAGTGCGCCAGGCACAAATTTACTATTGGTTGATTTCCAGTCCACGACGGGACTTCCGAGGGTGGCGCCTAAGATGTTTTGTTGATTTTTAGGAGCGGTCGAGTTCGATATGTCGACGTCAAAGCCCATTTTTATCAACTGGTCGGCAGCAGCTCGAAACGTATTTTTTCTAATTTTGGACCTGACGTCTCCGTGGTCTGCAAAAAAGAAAGTCCCTTGCGGGTTTGAGCCGTCTGCTTCAGCACTAATCTCCAATTGCTTGAATGCTTGATCAAGGCTCGATGCCTTTGGACCCGTGACGGCAAGCATGGTGGAGAGCACGTATCGCTGACCTTGTTCTTCCGAGCCGTTAGGCCAGCCATTGCTTGCCCAGAACTCACTAGAACTAAAACTTCGACTGCTGCGAACGCCGAGTGGGTTGGATTCCATTTCATCTAAAAGAATCTTAAATTCGGGATCAGATTTAAGTGGAGCAAATGCCGCGTCCGCGTGAATCACTTCGGGGTAGCTCCAACCCAGTTCTTTGCAGATCCGCAGTTGTTCCGTCCCTTTTTCCAACTGGCCTGCACTTGAAAGTGCTTTCGCCAAAAAGAACCGAACGATTGGCTGTTTAGGGTTTTCTGCTACAAGTAAGTCAAATTGAGCAATGGCTGTCGCGTAATCACCTTTTTGGAGAGCAGCAACACCCAAATCGAAATTGGTTCGAGAGTCATTAACAAACGGGTTTTTAAATAAGTCGTCTGTTCGATGGGTGGCATAATGATTGGCATCCAATCGAACAAAGTCGGGCGAGTCAGAAAAAATGTTCTCGTGAAAAAAAGTAGCACTGGTCAAAGAGACCCATGGAGCGTGGAAGTGAATGTCATACTTTTGATCGGTGGCTTTGAGGAATGTTCCAATTTGAGGTTGGCAGGTTACACGCGTTGGAAAGCCAGCGGAGTAAACAATGTACTCAATTTGAGGTCGCAATCCTCTTTTTTCAATTGTCTCTAGGACTGGCTTAAGTACCTGAGACTCAAAGTACTTAACATGGGCACTCTCGCCGTCCATGTTGGGCAGTATTTTAAAGCTGTCGATATAGACGACGTTTAAAGGCGGAATGTTGCGAAGTTTAATGTAGTGGTTGGCGACCGCGAGTGAATCCGCAGAGGAGGAATTTACTACGAGAATAAGATTCTCACCCTCAGCTTGCAGTGGCCGATCCGATACACCTGCTGCAAACAGCAGAAAAAGAATAAGCTTCGTCCCGCAGGACATCATTCGAAAAATGAAATTATTTTGCATTATTCGCGGGGCGTGAATTTTTTCTCTCTTAATAAAAATCATTCGCTGAGTTGGATCGAAGATTAATTCGGACGCGGTTAACCGTCGGATAAACTAGCTTGCGTTGCTTCGTGCTGGGCGAGTTCGAGATCGTGATCAACCATGATTTCAGCAAGTTCCTTGCAGCTAGTCTGAGGCGTCCAGCCAAGAAGATCCTTTGCCTTGGACGGATCACCAAGCAGCAGGTTGACTTCGGTGGGTCGGAAATAACGCGGGTCGATTTCCACGTATTTTTCCCAGTCCAAGTCGAGCCGCCCAAACGAGTAATCGAGGAATTGGCGAATGGTCTGTGTTTCGCCTGTCGCTAGAACAAAATCGTCTGGGTCGGAGTGCTGTAGCATGCGCCACATGCCTTCGACGTAATCTTTGGCATAGCCCCAGTCGCGTTTTGCATCGAGGTTTCCAAGAAAGAGTTTATTTTGCAGGCCAAGTTTAATACGTGTTGCGGCCCGAGTGATTTTGCGAGTTACAAAAGTCTCACCTCGGCGCGGTGACTCATGGTTGAAGAGAATTCCATTGACAGCGAACAGATCGTAAGCGTGTCGGTAATTGACCGTTTGGTGGAATGCGTAAACTTTCGCACAGGCGTAGGGGCTCTGTGGTTGGAAAGGAGTCGATTCGGTTTGCGGTGTCTCAATGACGTCTCCATACATTTCCGAAGAAGATGCCTGGTAAACCTTGGTCAAATGATTTTTGTTGAGTTGGCGTGCGGCTTCGAGAACGTTAAGGGCTCCAATTCCTACGACTTGAACGGTGTAGGCGGGCGCGTCAAACGATACGCGAACGTGGCTTTGGGCGCCGAGGTTATAGATTTCGTCAGGCTTAACATCGAGAACGAGGTTGGTGAGATTTTGGCCATCCGTCAAATCACCATAGTGCAAAAATAGCTTTGCATCGGTCTCGTGGGGATCTCGATAAATATGGTCGATGCGATCCGTGTTAAAACTACTACTCCGGCGAACAATTCCATGGACCTCGTATCCTTTGTCTAACAAAAGTTCTGCAAGATAGGATCCGTCTTGTCCAGTGATTCCAGTGATCAGTGCTTTTTTGGTCATTTAGTTTTAAGCTTAGATAAATATTAAATGGTTCGGAACTGTCATTTTGAAACTAATGGCGTTCCACGAATTCGTAGGCTGCCAAATCAAACCGCACGCAGTTTACCATCTTGTGCCTCTTGCAGAAAATGGTCGTAGGTCATTTTCAGACCTTCCGGCAGAGAAATTTTGGAATTCCAACCGGTAGAGTGCATTAAATTCATGTCCGTGCGTTTAACAGGTGTGCCATCGGGACGCTGTGGGTCGGTTTTGATTTCACCTAGATAACCCACAACGCTTGCAATTTGGATTGCTAACTCAAGAATCGTGACGTCGTTGCCAGTCCCGACATTGACTAAATCAGGCGGGTTGGAGAGGGTGCACAAGTGAAGGACGCCACTGGCTAAATCATCGACGTGAAGGAACTCGCGTCGAGGCGAACCAGTTCCCCAGATCACAACTTCAGAGGAATTGTTCTGTTTGGCTTCATGGAATCGTCGAATCAGTGCCGGCAGAACGTGGGAATTTTCTGGATGGTAGTTGTCTCCCGGTCCATATAGGTTCGTTGGCATCGCTGAGTGATACGTCACGCCGTATTGCTTGCGGTAAAATTCGCACATCTTTAAACCGGCGATTTTCGCGATGGCATAAGCTTCATTTGTCTTTTCAAGAGGGCCGCTGAGCAAGCAGGTTTCAGGCATTGGCTGAGGAGCCATCCGCGGGTAAATGCAGGTGCTTCCAAGAAACAGAAATCGGGGAACCTTATTCTCGAATGCGGCATGAATCGCATTGGTTGCCATCGAAAGATTTTGGTAAATAAATTCGGCTGGATAAGTGTTGTTGGAGTGAATGCCGCCCACTTTTGCTGCAGCAAAGAGAACGCAATCAGGGCGTTCTGCTTCAAAAAATTGTTTGACTGCTCGCTGATCACATAAGTCGAGCTCATCCCTAGTTTTACAAATCACATCGTCGACGCCGTTGGCCTGCAGAGCCCGCAATAACGCTTTGCCGACCATTCCACGATGACCGGCTACGTAGATACGCTGGGAACGTAAAGATTCGAATTGGGATTGGGAGTTCAAAATTGAATGTGCTTGGTTTTAAAACAAAGGTTGGGGAGCATTTCTAGATATCATAGTCAATTTGCAGAATAGGATGGAGTGCATTGCGTCCTTGATAGCAGTCGTGG
>CALKCK010000053.1 GCA_938083195.1 uncultured Pirellulaceae bacterium
CGGGCGATCTTCGAGCCGCATCACGTTCGTCTCGACGCTTTGCCGGGAACTACTGATTACAACCAAGACGGTCTCCCACGCGTCTATGATGACAAACCGGATGCACCGACCTTCCTCCACCTCCGGGGAGATCCCGCCCAACCCGTCAAGGACAATCCGGTTCCCGCAGGGCCGCCCAAATTTTTGGGTAGTTTTGCGCAGCCAGCTACGCCAATTGATCTTCCAACCGAAGCGTGGGCACCGGGTGTACGCAAATACGTTCAAACGAACTTGCTCACCCTTTCAAAAAGCCAATTAGATTCTGCCCGAGCCAATCTCCAACAGCAGCAACAAAAGGAAGCGATTGCGGCAGCAGCCAAAGCAGAGGTGAAGGTCAGCGCATTGCTAGATGACTTTAAAAAGTCGAGGCCAGATGTCTGGGAAACCATTGGGCGGGGATGGCGATATCAGGGAGGGTTACTTTCTCAAACCGAGCCAACGATGGACAGAAACTGCCTGCGCACCAAAGCTCAGCATCCACGCGATTTTGAGTTGACCCTAAATTTCCAAACCACTGGTGGCAAGCAATATAAGTCAACGGGCATCCGGTTCGATGTAGATGAGCAAGGTGAAAACGCACATATCGTTTATGTCAGTGCATTCATAAATGGACCAAAAGTACAACTCGCCCATACTGTTGCCGGACGCAACATCTATCCGGCAAACGCCAAAGCTGACCTGCCAATTCGCTTGAATCAGGATTACGTGCTGAACATTAAAGTCCGAGATGATTTAATCAACGTTGCTTTGGATGGTGAATTTTTGTTTGCCTATCGACTGCCGCCGCGAAAAAATGGCTCCATCGAACTTTTTGCCTTTGATTCAACCGCTGACTTTTACGCGATCGCGGTCGAGCCACTCGCTAATGATGTCACCTTGATTGAAACCGACAAACGGGCAGCCGTCGTTGATTCTGCTCAAGCCGTTGATCTGGCGACAGCTCAACTTAAATTGGCTGAGGCCAAATTGGCAGCTTTGGATTCTCGGATCGCATCCGACAATGCAACGTTGAAAAAAATGGGCAATGGATCACCTGAACTCGCGGCCCAATTGCATCTACAAGCTGCCGTCGCAAAAGCAGAAGTGGATCTGATAAAAGCAGATGCGACCAAAAAGGCAGGCGCCATCAAGGAAAGAGAAAAAGCACAGAATGCGCTAACCTCCGGGAACCTACCGACCCTCGATCCACTGAGCGGCAGCCAGCGAGCGCTCGATCAAAGCTCCCACAAGGCCTCCCAGTATTCACCCGTCTATTCCAAAACCAGTACTGGACGGCGGACCGCTCTGGCAAACTGGATCACTCATCGCGACAATCCATTGACAGCCCGCGTTGCCGTTAATCACATCTGGACTCGCCACTTTGGAACTCCACTGGTCGAATCTGTTTTTGATTTCGGGCGGCGTTCCCCCCAACCCCTGCATCACGATTTACTTGATTATCTTGCGATCGAGTTAATCGAATCCAACTGGAGCATGAAACACCTGCACCGTCTAATTCTCAAATCAAAAACCTGGCAACGCAGTTCTTCTAATCTGGGAGCTGACCCAAACACACTCACGGGCGATCCTGAAAACCATTACTATTGGCGAATGAATAATCGGAGAATGGAATCTCAAGTGTTAAGAGACAGCCTTTTTCAGCTGTCCGGCCAACTCGATTTAACAGCGGGCGGGCCCTCCGTTCAAGCTGGCCCAAACGTCCGCCGTCGCAGTTTGTATCTTTTCCATTCCCGCGATGGCCGCGACAAATTCGTATCAATATTTGATGACGCCGATGTCTTTCATTGCTACCGCCGCAATGAGAGCATTGTCCCGCAACAAGCACTCGCACTGATGAATAGCCGAGAAGCCATTGAATCCGCAAACCTAATCACTGCCCGCTTCAACAAAAATTTGACAGACATTGAATTTACCAAAGCCGCTTTCCTTCAACTTCTCGCGAGGGTTCCCTCCAAACAAGAAGTAGCAGCCTGCCTCGACTTCTTGAAAGCGAATCCTGAGCGAAGCCAATTCGTCCACGTACTTTTAAACCACAATGATTTTCAGGTCATCCGATGACGCCCCAACCAGATATTTCACGCCGTCGATATTTGCTTCAATCTGCATTGGGCTTTGGTTCTTTAGCGCTGGGCGGGATCGTAGCAGCGGAAGAACAAACAAAACCAAATGGCGAGCCACATTTTCAGCCGAAAGCCAAGCGTGTCATCTGGTTGTTCATGCGCGGCGGCGTCAGCCACATGGAGAGTTTCGATCCCAAGCCCGCTCTCAATAAATTTGCTGGCAAGTCCATCGGCGACACTCCGCACGCCAGCGTCCTCGAACCTGAAAATTTTCAGAATCTTCGAGTTGTCGTCCTCGACGATGCCAATGGCAAGGATCGCAAAACGATTTTCCCATTACAAGCTGGATATAAAAAGTACGGGCAGTCTGGTGTCGAAATCAGCGACTGGTTTCCACATATCGGTTCGTGCGCTGACGACATTGCCTTCATTCGTTCGATGTGGACAACCGACAACAACCATGGAGCTCAGGTGCAATTTCATTCCGGCCGTCATATGCTGGACCCTCGAGTTCCAACCATTGGTGCCTGGCTCAACTACGGATTAGGTTCGCTCAGTGACAACCTCCCCCAATTCATCAATATTGGTCCGCGTTTTTTTGACAAGCGAGACGGCCATTATTTGGGGCCAGCCTTCGATGCCGTCAATTTAAAAATCGATCCAAAAAACCCACTCGATTACGCTGCTCCGCATGGCGGCATGGATACCGTCCAACAGAGTGCAAATCTCAACTTTACCAACCAGTTGAACCGTCTTGCTGGTGAACAGTATCCCGGTGACTCCGCACTCCAAGCTCGGATTAAATCTTACGAATTAGCGTTTCGAATGCAGACCGCCGTTCCTGAAGTTTTAGATTTCAAAAGAGAGTCTGAAGAAACTCGAAAGCTTTATGGCTTAGACCAACCTGAGACCAAAGCCTTCGGGCAACAACTTTTGGCTGCCCGACGTTTCTCCGAACGCGGAGTTCGTTTCATTCAAATCATGCATGGGGATGGGGCCGCAGGGGCTTGGGATAACCACTCCGGATTACGCAAAGGGCATGCAAAACTATCTAAACAAGTTGATCTACCTACCGCCGGCCTGTTAAAAGACCTCAAGCAAAGAGGGCTACTGGACGACACGATCGTCGTTTTTGCAACCGAATTTGGGAGAACACCAGGTTCGCAAGGTGCTGATGGAAGAGATCACCATCCATTTGGCTTCAGCGTTTGGATGGCGGGCGGGGGAGTAAAAGGGGGCGTCGTTCATGGTGCTACTGATGAACTGGGATTTCACGCTGTGGAAAATCCGCACTATGTCACCGACGTTCATGCCACAATCAATCAATTGATGGGCATTGACCCCCGACGCTTGGAGGTTCCTGGCTATAAACGGCTCGACAGCGACTACGGCCATCCAATCAACGAGATCATTGCTTAAGCATTTCTGTTGGACAACCCGGCTCGTTAAAACCCCCATGCCAAGCCTAAACTCACGCCGCCAATTCTTAAAATCACTTGGACTTGCCAGCTCCCTACTTGGCTTGGATTGCACTGCACTCGCCGAAGATAGCCAGCGATCGTTCCCCCATCTCGGAGTGACATCCAGACTTAACCAGGAACACCCCTACGAGTTGATGATCTGCGATTACGTGCAGTTCCAAATTTTTAAAGTGAACAAAAAAGGAAACGTCGTTTGGGAGCACAAGCCAAAAGGAAAAGTTTGGGATTTTGTTCTTACCGATGACGACAAGATCATTTATCCGATCATCACCGACACGCAGGAAGTCCGATGCATTGATTTTCAGGAAAATATTATCTGGTCGTGGCCTTACGCGAACCGCTATCGTGAAATCATCAATATCACACAGCACCAATCTCAATTGATCTTAAGTGGCCAGATGCCACCGCAAGCTATCATGATGAGCAGGGACGGCAAATTTCAGAATCAGTTGTCGATCCCCGCCAAGTACAAACATCAGCATGGCCAACTGGGCAACGTGTATGCCTTAGACAACAACCATTTTTTAGTACAACTTTGGGGAGAGGGAACCGTCCTGGAGGTCGATGAGTCTGGAACCGAGGTCTGGCGATTTGCGGTACCCAAGAAAGGGACTGGACAACACCCTGCAGGAACGGTGCAAGACGTACTTCGACTCGACAACGGCAACACACTGGTGGCCTGTGGCACTCAAGCTCGGTTACTGGAAGTAAACCGGACGGGAAAAATCGAATGGGAGTTTACCGCAAATGATCATCCTGAACTTAACCTTACCAACGCCTGCAACCTTCAAAAATTAAAAAATGGTTCAATCCTTGTCACCAATTTTTTGCGGGGCAATTCAGGACGAGGTGCGCATGCTTTCATCCTCTCAAAAGAGAAGCAGGTCATCTGGTCTTTTACCGACCACCAAAACTTCACCGCTGCGAGCCAAGTCTGGGCGATCGAGCACTGAAGCCCCAATTTGCGGCTTGCTTGGCGTTCAGCATCTAACCTCGATGCACTAGTTTCCTGGAGAGATCAAACGTCCACCGTCGAGACAAACTCTTGCTTAGGCCCAAAAAATTCATAGTGGATGCGAGATTCAGCCACTCCAAGTTTATTCAAACTTAATAACACTTGCTCCATAAACGGCTTCGGGCCGCAAACATAGAAACTGGCATCTCGGTACGGCGTATTCTTTCGAATGAATTCTTTATTCACCAAACCGGTTGCATCGCACTTCCCATTTTCGAAGTCTGCATCCAAAGGATCGTCGTAAACGAAAAACGTACTGACGAAATCTTTACCAGAAATTAACTGATTCACCTCATCAGAAAAAGCGTGAACTGAACTGTTTCGCGACGCGTGAACAAAATAGATCGGTGCCAATACCGCAAAGTCGACGAGCGTTTTTGCCATCGATAATAACGGAGTTACTCCGACACCACCTGCCAGAAAGACAATCGGCTGATCGCCCACGGTTGACGGATCAAGTGTGAATTCGCCACAGGGTGAGCCAATATTCAGTGAATCACCAGCATGAATTTTGTCATGGAGATAATTGGAGATTAAACCGTCAGGCACGTTAGTTATTCTGGAAACTTCCCTTTTTACACTAATTCGAAAATAACCTTTTTCAGCACTATCAGAAAGACTGTAGTTTCGGGGTGAAGTCGGAGTCATGGGATGATCAATTTGCACAGTAATGTACTGCCCAGGTTGGAACGAGGGTAACGGTTGACCATCTTCCGGCTTAAGATAGAACGATGTGATTTCGTGACTCTCTATTTCCTTTCGCTGGACAACGAATTTCCGACATCCATTCCAGCCGCCGTCGCTGACATGCTGTTGGGCGTAAATTTCTTTTTCGCGGTTGATACAAACGTTGGCTAAAAGACCGTACGCCTCGGCAACCGCTTCGATAATTTCATCGCTCGCCGATTCTCCTAAGACATCTCTGATCGCCTCTAAGAGATACTTGCCAACGACCGGATAATGCTCAGGCTGTACGTTGAGTGAGCAGTGTTTTTGAGCAATAACTTCGACGATGGGGCCAAGTGTGTCGAGGCTCTCGATGGCAGAGAAATAAGCACAAATTGCATTGGCAAGGGCCTCAGGTTGCTGACCAGATTTCTGGTGAGCCATGTTAAAGAAAGCCCTGACTTCAGGATCTCCGTCAAACATGAGTTCATAAAATCGGTGCGTTATTACTTTCGCATTTTCAGCAACCAATGGAGTAATCTGTTTAATAATCTGAATCGTCTTTGGGCTTAACATTACATTCTCTAAATGTTTGAAACAGGTAAAGAATTCCAACGATATAGTTTTCTGCTGCGTGCTCTTTGGAGCCATTACCACCTATCAAAACCAAGAATCGCTAACCTAACTAGATTCGAACTGACGAATCAAAACTCAATAGCAAGATTCATTCCAAATCAAATCCCCCGTCATTGATGGATTAGCCCCGAAATAGTTGTTCCGATTCGGCACGCTTTGGGCGAAACCGCACACAACCGGTGGCGCTCAAAGCTGCACGTTATGCGTAGGTTTCAGAACGAACGGGTGAACAATTGAAGCTAATCTGAGTCAGCGCAACGCCTGTCATCTCAAGAAAAGACGAACCAGAAACCTTTGGAAAAAATAGCCGTTCCTCTCCAGCGATCATCACTTCCATGCGATGAAACCAACGGCCATCCATTCGCAAAGACTCCCAGAAGAATGCGATGGCCAGTAAGGGAACGCATTTCAAAGATACGTTAATGTGGCTTTGCTCACCGCGGCGAAGCCTCTTGTCAGTCACTGCTTTCGAGTGCCGACACGAGTGCATGAACAAGTGGGCTACCGCAGGTGCAACTTCGGCCAGAAAGATGAGTCCCGCGCTGATTTAACCCAGCCAAGTTGAGAAATCCTCCGCTTACCTTAGTTTTATTTGCTAGGTGGCGTAACTGCTCAGCGTTCAGTCGTCTAACTCTTGCAAGCTCATCGCTGTCAGAATCCATGGGCTGATTCAGGGCCTGCTTACCGGTCTTTTCAGGAACCGGAAGTACGCGACCTTCATGAACCGTACCCCAAACTGCAATGTCCTTAATCTCCATCGAATCGCACGTAACCGGATTGTCGTGAAGGATCGTGAAATTGGCTAATTTCCCAGTCACGATACTACCGATCTTTTTCTCCATTCTCAACGAATAAGCAGCTTCAAGAGTCACCGCACGAAGCGCTCCCTCGCGACTGATTCGCTGGTTTTCACCTGCAACACGACCGGAAGTCGTAATTCGATTGACCCCACACCACATCAAAAAAAGTGGATCAGCCGGCGCCATCGGCATGTCTGAATGAAAAGAATAGGAAACTCCAGCTCGTTCGACGTCTCCCATTCGCACCATTTGGTCAGCTCGTTTTGGTCCGAGGCCCACTCGGCTGTAATTGTCAGCCAATGCCCGAACGTAGTATGGATTAGCGCTGACAATACACCCTAACCGCTTAATACGATCGACTTGGTCTTTGCCACTCACTGCAAAGTGCACGACTGTTGTGCGATGATCATACCGAGGATTACGTCGCAGATTATTTTCCAACGTATCCAAAAGCCGGTCGAGACCAGCGTCACCATTGACGTGAATATGAATTTGATAACCAGCATCCCAGTAAACACGAAAAGCACGCTGGAATACGTCGAGATCAGTCATCCATTCCCCTTTGTGACCGTCGAGGTAGGGGGCCCGCAATTGCATTAACTGTGAGTAGATCGCACCATCAGAAAACAACTTGACCATGTTAGGAGACTGACTCGTCATTCCGTTGTACCAATCACCCAAATCCTCAGACTCGGCAATCACTTGAGCGTCGTCGTCATATTTGTCCATCATCGTCTTACCGTCCACCATGAACGTCCACCGGAAGGGCATGCTGGACTGCGAGAACACTTGATTCACACCATCCTGAATAGGTTTCACCAAGATCCCCCCAGGTTCATTGCCAAACGTAATACCTTTGGCATGCATATAGTCACGCGCCAACTCAAGTCCGTTCTGTAGCTTCTCGGGGGTTGCAATCATGGTCGCAATCCGAGTCGCAAGAACCGCAAACATTCCCTGCTCCCAAAAATGTCCTTCGACGTAATTGGATTGTTCCTGCTGAGACGCATTCCAGCTGGACACCAATTCTTCAGTAACACCTCCAGCTTTCAACGCTGCTGAATTTAAGATCAATTCATGACACGATCTCGCCCAAACCACGATGGGTCGAGTTTTACTAATTTGGTCAAGTTCGTTACGGGTCAACTTGCCAAAGAAACTTGGATGGTATCCCCAAGTCACGAGCGGTTCACTTGGATTAGAAAGCCCTTTCTCGGCAACAATCATCCGCCTAAAAAAGTCATCCTTATCTTTCACCGCGGGAACCGTTCTCGTTGGTAGAGCCCAGTCTTCGATCGCTAATATTTCAGAGGCCATGGTGAGCGCTGTGAGAACGGGGTGATCGTGCTGAGCAATGAATCCCGGAACCATCACTTTATCACTGAACGTCTCGTCAATGGTAAACGCTTGTTTGCCAGCCGCAACTTTCAGCTCTGCCAGCGAACCGGTAGCAAGAATACGGTCTCCCACCACCGCAACCGCTGCTACGTTCGGTTTTGCAGGATCGAGGGTAATAATTTCTTTTGCCGTATAGATCACTACGTTAGGCAACCGGCTAGCGACAGCTTTTTCGCCAATATCCTGTAACGATGAGGTTTGAGCTCTCGCAAAATCTGAAATCAAAAACAGCAACGCCAACGCGAGCATCCATTTGTTTTTTGCCATAATGTAATTCAGTCAATTCTCAAGCTGGTTTGATTCAAGACAATGGTGCGCACCCTTTCGTAAGGATCAGCATCGCCGCTGTAGTTTTTGTGATTATTGTCAATCGCGATGAACCCGCAAGACGACTGGCCTCCATCGAAACCGCTAAGTCGTTCCGCTTTGAGATTGCCGTGCGCAAACCCTAGAATAAAACATAAAGTAGAGCCCTAAACCGCTCCCTTTGAGGGGGCAACAACGGGCATTGTGAAGAAAGCATTAAGAGTAAGTTCCAAGCTATCTCAAGATAGACACTCTTTTATCACCAAGCTGGAAACTCCGCGATCTCGCCAGATCACTCGCGCGATGTTCGCTTCTTATCCGAAACCAAAAACTGATCATCGGTTAATACAAATCTGTCGTTACCGTTTGCGTGAAAAACCGTCACAGAAGTTTTTTCTTCTTTAACAAACACCTGAATGTTGGACACAAAAGGTGCCTTGCCTTGATCAACGAATTCCAATGCGGCAACGAAGGTAACGTCCTTGCCTGTTCTGGTGAACCGTACTGCAGGCACACGTTTGTCTAAACTGGTCAGCGGCCCAGTTCCGGTTAAAACACTCGTTTCACTTTCATTCGCAAGTGTTAATCGAAACTGTCCGGCATTTCGACTAACTTCCCACAACAAATTTTCACTCGCGTTTCCACGTTGAATATCGGCAATATATTTCAATCCTGGATCGACAGATTCTTTGCGTGGCTGACCTACCGAATCAGCTTGCTCGACCGTGCCATTTTCACCCTTGCAATGATACCACCAGTCGTAAATATGCTTCTCTTTTGAGTGCAGTTTGTCCAAAACCAAAACATATTCTGGAGCCACCGCCAGCCAGCGGACCTGCCGAACTCCATCATGCAGTTCCGAACTAGCAGCTCCCACATAAGGGATGACACCTTCCGCCTCGAATTCGAGCAACTCGCAATTATTCGCATTCTTCTGTTGCGGATGTCCATCAACAACAATCGCATTGTGACCGATGGTACCTCTGTAATAAGCTTGATGGACGTCTGATTCATAGTCGACAGAATGGCGTTTACCTGAATCAAGCCCTAGTTGCTGACCGTTGCCGTAAAGAATGAAAGATAGCTTGTCAAAATGAGTATGTGATGTCCCGTATTTCCCAAACTGCATTGCGAGAGAAAAACTGGCCGGTTCTCGACCCCGCAAAATGGCATGCCCCCCATCTGGCAAAAGAACACTTTCGTTTTCAAACTCGACCTGCTGCAACGCCTTTGTCCGCCCGGCAAGAATGCTCTCCCATGTAACCTTGGTTGCCAACAAAGGGAGTAAAGCGGTGTCCTGATAGGCAGCATAGCCTTCCTCGGCTCCCAACCGACCAACAACATATTTCCCGGGGTCATCGCCAAAATTCGGGGTGCACCCATCCGGCATGACCTCTTGAGCCGGCAAGAAAAACATTTTTTTAAATTGCGGCTCGGCATATAAATCAATGTCAATATGCCGCGCCACCTCAGCCGTGCGCACCAATGCTCGCCGAGCGTAAAAGTGGTAAGAATATCCACCAGGCCACAACCCTTCGCGCGAAGGTGCCGTTCTCACCTGCTCGATGAATCCACCCCCTTTTCCATAAATGGCCTGAGCAATTCGTGTTTTATCTCCAGTCAGCACACCACCCCAAATGTAACCGGCATTGTGAAAACTGTGATGATTACTCTTGCCACGCATCGTTGCAGTATCCAAATAAGCCATCATCGGCTTGATCATGTCGTCTTGGATATGTCGATGATCCTCGGCGGAAAAAGCTGGATGATGCCCAGCCATGTCATACATTGGCCCAAGATATTGCATCATCAAACTGCCTGCCTCGTGATCAGTTGAGCAAATGTGGCCGTATCGCCCCCGCGATAAAATCCCCTTGGTTCTCTTGTAGCCCTGATAACGATCCGAATAGCCCACCAAAAGGTCGCGAACAAACACCGCGTACTCGTCTTCGTCCGTCAAGATAAAAGCCTTCGCCGCCAATAACCCGCGTTTAAAATTTTTAAAATGTACCGCGGTGTAGTGGACGTCATCGTATGGATACCCTTTCCACTGCGTATCGCATTTTCCACAGCGATGATGTTTAAGCTGCCTCGACCCATCCAAAACAGGCTTTAACTTGCGCTGACAATCTGGGCAATGGTACAGCGAACTGTGCAAGCCGCCTTTGGGTGGAAACGTGAGTGGTATCTGCATCTCTGATTGAGCCTGATGCACAATTTTGGCCAGCGACTTTCCCGCTTCACCATCGGCAGCGTAGGCAACTCGCAAGCGACGGACTTCCTCAGCATTCAAATAATAATGTGGCCCTGGTCCCTCCGGTAAAACAATCTCCGGATACGCAGCGGGAAGCTTAGGAGGATTAGGTCTGCGAAGTGGAATATCTTCTTGAGCGGGAAGGCTGACACAGCCCAACCAAAAACACATCAGACTCGCCAAATAAATGGGAAGTGCGCTACGGTTCTCAATTCGTCGATTAGTCAAAACAATATTCATGAAACTACTTCCAAGTCAGCCATTAATCGAATGCCATTGTACTATTTATCGAAGACGACAAGGCGTTTCCCAGCTTACACTTCAACGCATCAATCCACCGTTTTTCACGCGAGCGTACTCAAAACAGAATGAGCGCTCTTGCTATTTGATTATCTCATCAAACACTGAATTCAACTCTAACCAGTCTTCAAGCTCAACTGCGGTACTCTGCCCGCGAATCCCCTTGGGTAACGTTCGATTTGGCGACAACGTTTGATTCGGCATGGTGTAGAAAAAAGGAATATCCGCTTCGTCCTTTCCAAGATTGAATCTAGCTTTAAAACTGTTGGCCAACGCCGACATCTCGGAGCCGAAATGGACGCCCTGACCCTCTCCAGCCATCGACTCACCCGTCAGAAACAAGATGCCGCTGAGAGACGTTGGAGTAAAGCAATGAGCGTACACGTTGTATTCAAATGTGGCGGTCGAATCGGCGACTTGTGGCTTGGGTGATGGGATTTGTCCCCATGAACTACCATCGGGAACCGATCCTGTTTCCATCATCTCGGGAATATGTTGCTCCCAATATGCCTGCCATTCGCTTATATAGCGTCGCACATTGGCGATGTAATACGGATTGTCAAAATATTGGCTACCCACCGTTTTGTAGTCTTCTATCAAACTCGGCGCGTCCTTCAGAAAACTCGGAGCAAACCAATTTTTAAGCGGTATCGGTTTCTTAGATTTCAAAAATAGGATACCGACCGGTCGACCCGTTTTCGCCGCAATGTTATGGCCAATCGCTGCAGCCAGTCCGTTTGCGTCTTTCCAGTAGGCAGCAAGCCGGTTATTCCATCTTCCATCCTTGCCCATCACCCTTGGCGTCCGCGAAACACAAATGCTAAAACGGCTAGGTGAATTTCTTCCATCTCGATTCGATTGATTCTCAATCATTCGAACGATCTGCCCGGACGGCTCTACTTTTGGCACCTTGAATTTTCCCACAGGCACGACAACACACCAAACATCGCCAAACACAATGCCGGTGACAACGCGTTCATGAACTTTCTCACCGTCAATTGTGAAACTAACCTTTAGCGTATGAGGTTTAGGCCCAGCTTTCATTGGTGGAAGCGTTACCTGCCACTCCGCGAGATCTGGAGTCACATCAATCGTCTTTCTAATATCTCCAAACTCAAAATGCACTTTGCATTCGCCGGCCTCCGGTTCCGATTGCCACTCGCCAAAATTCCGTGTCGACCCCCAAACCGTCACCGGCTGATCCGCCTGAAACACAGCGTCGTTACGAAATTGAACACTCAGAAGTGGCATCTTACGGTACTCATAAACTTTACCCACGGTAGCTGGATCAATAACCTCTCCAGCAACTTTCAACTTTTCATCCGGCCATGTGTTGCTGGTAACCCTTTGATGATCGAAATAAATAAAGGGAGTCAGAGGTAACAACGCCCTATTGTAAATATTTGGTTGAAAACCAATTTCACCAGTACCATAGGAAACCCCAAGCGGCCTCGGAACTGCAGGAGAACTCACGATCAGCCGAGTTCCATCAATCTTCATCTTTGCTGGATGCCACAGACGATCCTCGCCAGCCAAAAAGAACAGCTTTACCCTGCCATCACCATTCGGAATTATCTTAGGTTCTGCATATCCAGTCGAATCATCGTGGCGTTCAATAGCATTGTAAGCCGTACCAGCGACCACCAATCCACCTTCTGCGTGGTCTAATTCAACAATCACCTTGTTACCATCGACCGAGTAAGACTTAAACATTGGGCCATCCGCTACGACCTTTCTACCGTATTGGTTTTTAAGCGCATGCAGAGCGAGCCTTTGCCCGGGCACGGCCTTGGCTTGATAGTGAATCCCGCCGCTCACATCAATTTGAGACGCCATCCCGGTGAAGGGAATGTCGCGAGCTAAATAAGTGCCGAGACGCATTTCGGCAGTGGAATCAATGCTTGGCTTGTTGATCTCCTTGCCGACATGCCGCATCCCGGCACTGTAAAACTGATGAAAGTAAACTGGCAACTCCGGCTTGTTCCAGACAATCCGCCAACCGCGCACCAAGCTGTGTAAATTATTGTAATAGAGGAGGCCTTCTCCCATATTTGCATAACCCTGGTTCCAAATCGCTCCGCGAATCGCATAGGGAACGACCGGACTCATACGTCCATTGAATAACCAACTCGCGTCGCGATTAGTTTTGAGATTACCGGGAACCACCGCACGGATTTCTTTCGCAACTTCTCCGTTTTCCATCGCGGCCTCACTCGCTGCAATTTGATGCTGAAGAGAATCATAAAATGCAGTCCACACCTTCTTGTGCTCGATAGTCGTTGGATCTGTCTGTAAACACTGTGCATGAATTGCTTTACTGTAATCATCCTGAGCAGTAGCAAATCCTTCGCGTGGCACCCAAGCTTGAATCGCTGTCTGACTAAAGGAGCAGTTGAGAATACCGATCGGCACATCGAGCTCCCGATACAGTTTATGAGCATAAGCGAATGCGATCGCACTGTATTCACCGTAGTTACCATTCTTCCACGAACCCGTTGCCTTCCGGATTGGATGCAATTGAGAGGTCACCGAAGCAATTTGGAATTCCCGAATGGGAACTACCTCCCCCGCAGTCTCAGCAGCCAACTCCTCGGCCAATGTCGCACACCGACTCTTGGCAACCATCCACTGCATGTTGGACTGCCCAGAGGCCATCCAAACCTCACCCACCAGAACATTTCTAAAAACCAACCTGAGATCCTCACTTAGAGAAACCTTCAATTCGGCGGGCTTGAAACTCGCCTCAAGTGGATCAAGCTCAACGATCCAATCGCCACTCTCTCCAACGGTCGTCGTTTTAATTTGACCGGCGAATTCGACAGTGACCTTTGCCCCCGGTTTACTCCAACCCCAAATTGGAACTGCCATCTCTCGCTGAAGCACCATATGATTGCCAAATGGCGCTCCCATTTTAATCGCAGGTTCAACCTCAGCTTCCCCATCGATTTCAACTTGAGCTGAAACGCACGCTGGAGACATTAGACAAATCGCAATCAAATAAAATGCGAATTTACCGATACGATTCATAGTCTTGTTATTCATGAGAGTGGATGGCGGCTCGATTATTCTCTCACATAATTTACAGTAACCGAACCAAGCTTACCAACCGAAGTCATTGATCACACTTACCGATCAAAGCAGCCCTGCGAAAGCTTTCAATTGACGGGCCGAGCAAAACAGCAGATACAATCTCCTGATCGATTGGCTCGAAGGAGCGACCCTATCGCGTTGCGTAAAACACGCAGCCCTCGAGACGCTCAAGACCAAGATGGCAACCCGTCATCGAACTAATTCAATCACTGAACTAATTCAGTCATCGGACCGGTGCTGTCAGCAAATTTTTCAACTGGAACATCAACAGCATTGAGCATTGAAACGAACAGATTCGCTAACGGGACTTTTTTCTCACCGACAAACTCATGAAGGTGTCCATGCTTCACCCCCAAATGACTGCCACCAGCGAGTTGGATCGGGTAGTTCTTTGTGCTGTGGGATGCGTGTGGATGAGCAGACCCCCAAAGGACAACCGTGCGATCAAGCATGTTACCATCGCCTTCCGGAGTGTCGCGCAGACGCTGAAGAAAATAAGCATGTTGCTTAGCACGCCACTGATCCCATTGCCCCGAGTAATCAACTGGACGCTTGTGAGCAATGTCGTGAGTTGCACCTTTGTAGCCAAGAACATAGGTAGCATAATTCCACATTTCGCTATTGGACGATTGCTCACTTTCCAACATCAACGTTGCGAATCGTGTCGAATCAGTTTGAAACGCGAGGTAGATCAAGTCATACATACAACGGATATATTCCTCTGGCTCTTTATGGGACACCTCAAGGTTGAGCCCCTTTGTAGCAACGTCAGGAAGGGGTTGGTGAGTCCACTTACTGGTTCGTTCTACCCTTTGCTCCAAGGCGCGAATCGAATCAAGATATTCATCTACCTTTCCTTGATCCTCACTCCCTAGTCGATGTTTAAAACTACGACTGTGTTCGAGCACAAGATCGAGAATACTCGCATCCCGTTTTAGTCCAGCTCTTACCTGTTCAACTCCCTTACCTGTGTAGGGATTAAACAAACGGTTGAAAATTTCTTGAGGCTTGTGCAGCGAGGGAATGGGGCGTCCCGGACCACGATGGGAAAGCGTTTTGCAAGACCCGTAAGATCCAGTCCCTCCCTCCGTCCCCAATACGAGTGATGAGTAACGGGTTTTGTGCCCATGCAATTGAGCAGCCACCTGATCGATAGAAATATTATTGGTTTTCTCTGCCCCAATCATGTCAGCGCCGGTGGCAAAAACATCGCCAGAACTGTGGCCGCCAAGTTTCCATCCTCCGGCATGATCAAGCCCTCGCAGATAAGAAATATCATCTTTGAGTGGCTTAAACGGGGATGAAGATTCATTAAAACTCAATGGCCCAGCATCTTTGCACGGCCACCAACTCCAAGGATTGTGTTCTTTGTCATCAGTCCTGCCAGTCGAACGCGGCACACCTGATGGACTCTCGGGCATGTAGGCACCGTATGCAAAATAGCTGACGAGCATGCGCTTAGGTTGCTCGCTCTCCCCCGCAGCATTTCGGATGGACCCCATGGCTTTTTTTAAACCGCTACCCATGCCATTGAGAAATGGGAGTGCGATTGCGATTCCGCCTCCTTTGAGGAGATCGCGGCGGTCGAGATGCCAAGATTTATGTTTCATCAGTTATCACGTTTCCTTTCGTTGCCCGTCCGCTCTCGAAAGGTAGAGCTTTGGCAAATGGCAACAATCATATCTTGGAGAAGAAAATCATCCTTACTGGATTGGCTAACAAGATTCTCAACTTCGTATCGATCTCGGTAGTTGAGTTGACGTCCAATCCCATAAGCAAGCAGGCGGCGGATCACGTTTTCGGCAATGTCGTGCTTTCTCGAAGCCAATAAATGAGCCTTCAGTTGATCCATTCCATCCACTTCCGGACCGTGTGGCACTCGAGATTCTGCCAGGACTTCCTGGGTATTGATACCGTCACGATACTTTGCATAACCGGGGAGGTCATTGTCTCGTTTTCTATCAAACCCCCGAACACGCGTGCCTTCTTTGGGAACGAAACGCTGATATTTACCAATGGCATTATACTGCTCAAAAGGAATGCCCCACGGGTCAAGCCGAACGTGACAGTCATTACAACTCTCGACCGTGCGATGCTTAGCAAGGAGGTCTTTAATACTGAGCGCCTGCTCGGCGGAATCGCCGGCAGAATCTGAAAGGGCAGGGACCTCCGCGGGGGGAGCTTTTACCTCATCGCCAAGAATTGCTTCTCGTAGCCAGACCGCCCGATAAATTGGATGGGGAGCCGAACCGGTGCCATTGCCGATAAGCACTGAGCCATGGGTCAGTAAACCACCAAGGTGATGCTCTGCCTTAATTTCGACCGGCCGAAGACGCTGCCCCTCGACACCCTCGATACCATAGTGCGCCGCCAAAGGCTGATTGAGCATGGCAAAATCTGAATCCACCAAATTCGTCACGCTGGCATTTCGGCGAATAAGCTCACGGACAAAACCGATCGTCTCATCCATCATGTAATCCCGAATCGTGGGGATGTAAGGCTTCTCAGTACCGGCACGTTCACCTGCCTCAACGTAGTACAGGAACCTTGGATAAAGGTCCCTATTGATCGGAACCGTTTTCATTTTTGACAAACTAAGCCACTGATGGGTAAAGTTCGAAACAAAATCTTCAGAGCGTGGGTCAGCAAGCATTCGCTTAACTTGCTCGGCGATCACTTCGGCATCATTAAGCTCGCCGCTGACTGCAAGTTCATAGAGTCTACCGTCCGGCATACTGCCCCAGAGAAAATAGGAAAGCGCTGAGGCCAATTCAAATTCATGCCCAATGAATTTGCCATCCGCTTTGGTGTGAAGGAGAAACTGAGGCGTAACCAACAACATTGCCAGTGTTTCACGCATGGTTGCCTCGACAGTACCGAGTTGAGGTTTCAACAGATTGTAAATTTCTACGAATCGGCTGACCTCTTCGGCCATTGCCGGGCGGCGGTAGGCGCGTGACATGAAACGAGTAAGGACTTGCCGAATATAATTCCCAGGATCACTTTGACGAAGCGGAGAATCGAACAAAATACGAGCGTGGTGCTTCGGTGGCCAGATTTCGTTAACCGGTGCCTCAAATTCAATCCAATCGACAACAGCCCGTGGCATGTCCGGTTGCCGAGGCCAATAGAGAAATTGATTCTCATCATTAAGCGTACCGTCATCGTAGATATTTTGAGGCGTGATCGTGAGCCTGTCCGGTTGCAGTTTTCCGCGATGCACTCTCCCTTTCTGAACAGGAAAATTCTCAATACGCCCGCGCAGTTCATAGATTTTCGGGTCGTCTGGTGAGTTCCGCAAATGAACGACTCCGACCGGAACGACTTCCTGAGTGGAACTATTAATATTGAGGTTGTAACCCATCACAAACCGCAGCGGCAATTCAGAACCGCCGTTGGGAAAAACCGCCGAAGCTTGAATGCGTATCCGAAATTCTCCCGTCATGGGAAATTCCTTCACGCCCATACCTTGCCCGGGAGTTCCACGGCGAGAATTGTGGATTGCGATTTCATTGCGATTAAGTTTCTTTGCAAACCCCTTATTGGATTCACCCGAATCCCAGTCTTGCCGTGTTTTCAAAGTTTCAGGTTTTTCCAAATCAACGATCGCACTGGCCAAGGCACGGCGAGCAACTTCGAGATAACGATCAATTTGCTCCGGACCAAGGAGCATAAATTCCGCGGTGTTATTGAAGTGGTAGGGTTTTACAGGATCCTGGGGCAAGTACTCGATGAGGTTCAAATCGATACCCAACAGATCTCTCATCGTATTTTCATATTCGAAATTAGTTAGGCGACGAGCTGTCTCTGCCGGAGCTTCCGAACTTGCCTTTTCAACGTAAGCACGGAGACCGCTGTTAATCCAATCTACAACAGCTTTGCGTTCCGCTTGATTTGGCTGTGGTTCATCCTCTGGAGGCATTGCCCCGGATTCAATTGCCTCCAGTACGACTTCCCACCGCTCGATCCCCTGACCCGAACCGAGATCACCATCCAAGGTGTGAAGCGTCAGCTCACCTTTACTCTTATCCGGACCGTGACACTTAATACAGTGAGCTTTAAAAAAAGGCCTGACGTGAGCCTCGTACCCATCATCTACCGTTGCAGCCTCTGATACATTTAGTTGGCATTGCCAAACCAACGGAAGGAGCAAGGCGACTAGAATCCACCGAATCATTCGCAACCTTCGATCAACTTCAAAGGTACCAGATGCACGCGTGGGGAGGATAAAAGAAATCAATTCACTAATTACTCCATGAAATCTTGGGGCAGCCCCCCAAAGAACGCAACCAAGGATACCAAAATCTAATCCAACGAATTTATTAAAACGGGACGACGTTCGAAAAAAAGAACAGACTCGAAAACTTTAAGACATCAATTCCTTAAGCGGGCCTTTCGAAGCGAGATGTTTTAAATTCGCGTCCAATTGGCCAAACGTTTCCGGCGTCTCCAAACCAGCTGCCTGCATCAAGGCAAGATACAGACTACCAACCGTTTGGTGACCTTGGTTTCCATACTTGGGATACTCAATGTAACGACCCATCTTTAGTTTTTTGTTCATTCCTCCCAAAAGAACGAATGGCCAATCATGCCCCTCACAATGATGGTCGCCGGAAGAACAAGACATATAGACAATCATCGTGTTGTCGAGCATTGATCCATCCCCTTCGGGAATGCCAGCGAATTTCTTTGCCATTTTTGCGATCTCTCTGAGATGCAGTTTTTCAATTTCCATCCGTGATTGATGACCCGTCAAACCGTTGGACCCAGTGTTGTCTCCAAGGTGCCCAAGCGCGTGAACGTGATCTGATATGCCAAGTTCCGAATATTTCACACCTAGAGTATCGGGGCGCAACGTAACTACGTTGGTTAGTCCAGCGATTAATGCAGCGGAGGCAATTTCAAAATGAGATTCAATCCGCGCGGAAGTCGTTGTCGAATCATAGCGTTCGGTTAGTTGCGGCGTATGCGCTTGAATTCGATCGAGAAGAGCGGCTTTCTTGTTTTCAATTTCTCGCAGCGACTGAAAAGAATTCAGATAAAGATCGAATCGCTCTTTACCGTCTCCCGATAATTGCTTTTCCACCCTTCGCGCGTCTTCGGTCAGAAAATCCATTAGATTGCCGTTGAGCGCGAGTTTTTTTTCCAACTGAGCTGGCGTCGCGACGGCTGAGCCAAATAGCTCTAGAAATGCCTTTCGTGGCGAGGCTTGATAGGCGACCGGCTTCGCAGCCCCATAGGCCGAGAGATTGGGGTAACAGTAAGAATCTTCTGGCTTTGCATTCCCAAGTAATCGCCCATTCATCGCCATCCCATACATCGGATAAGGCCCGTCTGAAAGCTCTCGCCCGAGGAGACAGTCCAGCGTCGGCGCGACAGCTACGGTTTCAGAATCGTGTAGGGATAGAGTACCGAAGCCCTTAGTATGATTCCCCCTGAAGCCAACACCCGAGAGACTTTGGATAATCGTCAGCCGATCCTTTAGGCTCTCCAACTCAGTTAATTTTTCGGGCAGTTTGTGATCGGCCAAGGAAACATCTACGAGTGGACCTTGTCGCCGCCCTCGATTGCCGAGCTTCTTACCGTCGTCATCGATAAAGTGATTTCCGAGGCCTTCTGGAACGAGATTAAACTTATCGATACCAGACGATTTGACTACGAAAACAAATCGCTTTGGCAGCGTCTGCTCATCCCCATCAGTATGCGCTCGGATCGATCGCAAGCAGGAAGCCATCGCCAACGACATTCCACCGATCGAAAGATTTTGTATTGCGCGGCGTCTGGTTAATAACATTGGATAAACCTAAGTATCAGTAAGTTAGTTTTAGCGCCTGTATAAAAATGAATCGGAGCTTAACAAAGAGACGACGAGAGCCTTGAAGCTCCCGCCATTGTCCAAGTAAGCTTGTTCCGCTTCAATCAACGTTTTCGAATCGCTGAGCATCTCATTTCGCCCCATAAAGTATCGGAACAAATGCCGAATAAATGATTGACGAGCACGATCCGAATTGCCCAACCGATGCATCATCTCGACGGCATCCTCGACTTCGCCATCGACGTCAGGGTCACCGGAAAAACGAATCTCACCGGAGGCATCAATCGCGCGAGTTGTAAGCTTCCCTTCTTTTAACTTTCGGTCAAACTGACCGTCTCGCCGCAGGTAGATTTCACCCTCCTCGTCAAAATAATGATGATTTCGATAACGCCCCCAATCATCAAATATTTCGAAAGTTTCGCCGAGCGGATTGACTTTGCGATGACACTTCCAGCAACGCTCCGCCCGCAATGATTCCATTCTCTCACGCAGAGTCTTGTGAGGGTCCATCGACACAGACGCATCAACATCCGGCGGCACGTCGCCAAGGACTCCTGCCAGAAGTCGCTTGTAAACCCAGATCCCGCGGTGGATTGGATCATTATCCTCATTCAGCGAATGAGCCGCCAACCAAGCGGGGTGGGTCAACAAACCGGCTCGTTGATCACGAGGCATCTCGAAAGGTTGCTCTAAAGGCCAATCCCACAACTGCTCCTCGACGCGACCGCTGCTCGGCAAGTTGTAAGGGCCAATATACAACAGGTCACCAATACCCCGTGACTTGTTGGTGAATGGAAAACTCGGATGGGAGTGAATCCCTTTCTTCAGTGCATCGGTGAAGTTAGCAACCGTTCGTGTCGCTTCATTACGGGTTGCCTGGAGCGTTTGCTTCGCCTTCTCTGGCATCGCTTTAAAATTAAAGTCGCGATCTATTTGCTCTTGGCGTTTTTCCACCTGTGCTTCGATATATCCAGCTCCCGTGACCTCGGCTAGTTTTTCTTCATAACGCTCCCGGGCATACTCATTGTCACCTGGATGGGCAATGAAAAAATCATTCGTCGTCAATAACTCGGCAATGACGTTCTCATCTTTTTTCAATACATGCTGGATCAACAATGTCGCATCAAAGATCAACATTTCAGTATTCCACTGAGCAATCTTCTCAGCGCGCTTTCGCTCGTTATCTTTGAATACCGTCCCCGCTCGATGAAACCCAAAGAACTCTTCAAAAAAACGTTTAATTCGAGGAAGATCTTTCCGATCCCAGTGGCCGCCAGTGAGTTGCTCGTCCATCATCGTTCGCACAAGCGTTGCCACGTCCTCTTTGGTTTTCAGTTGCCCCTTGTCCATTGCATCACGAATGTAACGATTACGCTTAGGTCCGTGATCCGTCAATGCGTACGCCAGTGCATAAGCCAATTCATCGGGTGACAACATTCGCCGCCCATGTGCGTCCACGTCTCCGAAACCAAACTCCATTCGATAGATTGATTCTGGACTCAAGAACATCGCTTTGATGGTCGTTTTGAATCCATCCAAAAGGCCTCCGATTTCAACATTCTGTTTTAGAAACGCAAGATACTTTACCTGTTCCTTTTTAGTTGGTTCCCGACCAATCACCCGAACGAACTCTCGTCTTACCATCCCTTGTAGCTTCTGTTCATCAGGAATGGCTTGACCAGTTGCCAGTTCTGCGAACTCACCGCGTTTTTCTCGTTCACTCAAAAAAGAATCGGCAACGATCATTTTCATCTGGACCGTACTTTGGTCTGCTGTCGACATCGCCGCATAATCCCGAATGCCCCGCTCAGAGGTCACGTAGGTGAATGGGCTTTTGGCATTTCCAAAACCTTGTGATTTAAAAATCTCTGGGCTAAACCTCCAGAGTCTCGCGGGCGAAAACGGCGGCGTATCGATTTCTCCTGAAAAAAGTTTCTCATGATTGACCCAGTTACCATACTCCGGTGCGAGCAATTTTTTCTGATAGGCTTCGAATCGTTTTGCCTTGACCATCTCCCCGGCAACCCAAGCGATGACATTCGCCTTTTCAATTGAATCGGGCTGAGTCTCGTCTGGTGGCGGCATCTCGCTGAACTGAATCGCCTGCATCACATCGACCCAGCGATTGGCAGTTTCGTCAATAGAAAAATCTACCCGTAGTTTAGAAAGGTCGACGCCTGCCTCAGCGTCCGTTCCAGAATGGCAGTCTAAACAATGCCGCGACAGAAACGGTTTAACAGTCGACTCGAACGAGTCCTTTCCAGAATCCTGAGCGAAACACTCCAGCGTTGTTCCCATTAAAAATAGACAAGCCGCTGTGGCAAAACCAAAAGTCTTAATATCCCGGCGAATCAAATGAAAATCCCTAACTTTGCTGATCGATCATTGCTATCCCATGGTAACTGAGACGCTCACCAAGACATACTCGTAAATAGTCTAAGTGTCAAAAATTGAACCATTGCCGATCAACTTCGCCCGCCTGGACGCGGAAGATTCTCAAGACGGCAGGAATTACTCTTGAAATTTATCAAACCAACTCTGAACTTTTAGACCCGGATGTTGATTTGTGGGGATCATTTTACTCAGGCGTTTCTTCGTTTCCTCATGTTCTTTTTTGTTCGCTAAATTGACCCATTCATTCGGATCGACTTGATGATCGTAAAGTTCCTCCGATCCATCTTCGTATCGAATGTAACGCCATCGCTCGGTTCGTATCGAAGTATTTCCGTCCCCATACGATGAAATCGCAGGCGGACGCGGTGAAGTTGGTTTAGCAAGTTGCTGCTTGATAGATGTTCCATCGACCCAGTCTGGAATCTCCAATCCCGCCAGATCGACCAAGGAAGGATAAACGTCGATCAAACTGACAGGCTGTTTACAAACTGATCCAGCCGTGACCCCAGGGCCGCGAACAATAAAAGGTACATGAGTAGTTTGCTCCCAAAGAGCGCCTTTGCACCAGTGTTTTTTTTCTCCAAGGTGCCAACCGTGATCGCTTACCAACATCACAACAGTATCACGTCCACGAGGGTTCTCATTGAGACTTTCGATAAACCTGCCGATCTGTCGGTCGACGAAGGCAATGGACGCTTGATAGGCACGAATCGTCACATCCCATTGTTTATTTTCAAGCATGAATTCGTGATCACTGAGACCTTGGTGGAGCGCCTTGTGTGCGTGCGTACGGGCAAGACGACGCGCAAACTCTGGCATGTCAGCCCAATCGTCTTCGCCCTTTGGTTCAACGGGGCGCTGAATGGACTCGAGGGGAAATTCCTCGAACCACGATTTAGGAACCTGTAGCGGTCGGTGAGGCCGAAAAAAACCAACCGACATGAAAAGCGGTTTATCAGTTACTTGGCTCCACTCTTTACTCGCCCACTGAGAAACCTCGTAGTCCCCCATCTCTTCGTCGGTGACATCAAGTGCGTAGCCGTCGTTGGGCGCACCCCAAGCATTAAATGTATCCTCGCCCTTGGGGGGCTTGGGATCTCGCGGTCGCTTGAGTAAGGAATCACCAACGTTACCGGGGCCACTATGAAACACCTTCCCTCCGCTGACAACACGGTAACCGTTCTGCGAAAAGAACTGTTGCATCGTGGGGGTCTTGATTTTGTCTTCGTTTTTAAATTTCGCATTAAAGTAAGTCCCCGTCTTAAAGGGGTAAACTCCGTAATTCAGACTCGTTCGCGAAGGGCGACACTGTGGGGAATTACAGTACGCTTGTGAAAACAACATTCCACTTGATGCGAGAGCATCGATATTGGGGGACTTGGCATCCGGATGGCCACCGAGGCAACCTATCCAATCGTTGAGATCATCCACGATGATAAATACGATATCGGGCTGTGACTTCTTCTCGTCTTGAGCAGGAACGGCAGCAGGTTGCATCCCAGCACAGATGAGAAGACAAAGAAAACAGAGAACGGCTTTGAACATAACTAAATCCTCTACAGTTTTTAAAATCATCAATTCGCTCCCAACCAGACTTGATCTTCTAGAACCCCACACTTGCGATCAATCAAATAGGAAACAAACACCATCGTAATGAAAAAACGGTAACATGTGTAATGGTATACCTTGACAAGCCGCATTAGATTCTTTGAAACATACGCTTTGCGGTAGAAGTAAGATCCTCAAGACGTCAAAGTTGCACTCTTGCTTGATGGATCTGTCGTGAAATTCAAAACTTCTCAGCGGAACGGTTCTTCCGTGTTGTGTTCAGTACGACAAGTGAAAGCAACTTCATATAATGCACGCTCAAAACAGGCTTGCCCCCGTTTTACCAACTAGTTAAATCCAGAACTGAAAAGGAGTCACAATGTCAAATAACTTGCACAACAAAATTGGAACATCGATTTTTCACGTGACAACAGTTCTGCTGATGATCTTCTTCTTCACGCCGGCTCAAGCTCAAAATCCCCTCAATGACAATCGACTCCGGGGACTGGACTTGTCCGCCGCAAAAAAAATCACCTTCAGCCCCAACAATGAATTAGCTGCCGGACTTACCGTCTTGCACGAAAACAAAGGTACTTCCTCTGTGATCAAAGTCTGGGGCATAAAGAAAAAGAGACTCCTCCACGAATTTCGCGTTAGTGGCCAAGCTCATGCAATCGAATTCTCTCCTGACAGTTCAGCAATTGTAACCGCATCCGGAACGGGGAACCTTGCGTGGGCCACAACTATCAGAAACTGGAACCTTGCGAGTGGAACTGGGAAAACACTTGGAGCCTGCATCGGTTCAGTCCGTCAGTTTTCTTTCAGCCACGACGGGGGGAAAGTGGCTGTCCTAACAGACTTCGCAGGATTCTTCGAAAAAACCGCCATGCTGGATGCGACTGGCACCACCTGCATCTGCCAAATCAAGGCTTGGCGACTGGACGGCGAGGATGATGAATTGAGCATCAATATTACGCACCCGCTTCCGCTAGACCGATGGTTACCAACTTGGCTGCCACTTGAAGAAAAAGCAAAAGCCAAACTTACTGAAGACACGCTTCTCACTGCCCCAATCCAAATGCGTTTCAGCATGGATGACCAGCAAATCATTGCAACAACCGCTATCGGTACTTCTGTGGCTTATGATTCACAAACGGGAAAGATTCTGAAGCATGCAAATCTATCTTCTATGAATCTGTTTGAATCGATCCTAATGCTCGCTATCTATCAAGCCCCTGCAACCGCAACCAAATTGAGAATTGATTTCGCTCCGATCGGAAGAACCATCTCTTTTGAACGTGGCGAGGACTTCTGGTGGCAAAGTGGAAACGATAAAGAACGCAGCTTCAAAGTTGACGGCGAAAATTACGTGTCGAGAATTAAGGACGTCGAGAAAGCAACCAATCCGGCAACTCTCCTTGGCCTAAAACCAAAAACAAATCTTACAAAACTTGACTCGTTCGAACACCCTGCAGGCAAGGTGAAAATCCATCGAGAACCAACGGGAATCCAATTCCAGCTTATCATTGAGAATGAAAAAACGGCGCGCGAGCCAATCGAAATTGGCTCAGTTCAATGGACACCACCGGTTGTCCGTGCTAATCGTTAGACTCGCTTCAACGGCAAAAGAAGCGCGTGCAACTTGGGCGACACCTCATCACGGGCAGTAACAATGAGGGGGTAGAGACAAGCCCAGTCCATCATCTGAACAAAGGTCCAGTTTTCATCGACGTAGCCCTTTATCTTTAGCCCACTATCAACTATCGTCGGCGGATCTTATCTACTCTTTTCAAACCTTATCTTATTAACTCTTAAACTTTGGGAGCACGTCAGGTGTTTTCAAGATCTTGGCCGTTGACAAACTTTTCCGTGAGCAAAGACCATTCGCGATTTTGAATTTCGTGTTGCTTGATGGCGATCTATCGCTGGCAAGCTTGATTAGCATTCAAACCAGACTCTTTTTTGAGCGATCGCAATACGCACATTGAAAAAATCCTACGACCTCAAGATCTTTAATATAGCTTTTGTTCATTCATTTTGAGCAATTGACTGAATCCACCGATGTCTGAAATTGGGCAAGCCCGATTCCCCCTTTGATTTAAATCAACAAAGGAATTTCTCAATTTATGTCTGAAGTGACTATAATGCTTAGAGAAATCGAATACGGGGACCAAAAGGCAGCGGAACAACTTCTGCCATTGGTTTACGCAGAGCTGCGGAAACTGGCAGCTTCAAAAATTGCGAACGAAAAGCCGGGAATGACAATCCAGGCAACCGCGTTAGTTCACGAAGCCTTTGTTCGGCTCGTTGACAAAACGACCCCTCAGCATTGGGATAACACGAGGCATTTCTTTTCTGCAGCAGCTGAATCGATGCGACGAATCTTAATCGAACGCGCGCGTCAGCGAGCCAGCCTCAAACGCGGAGGTGACAGAGCACGTCTCGAACTCGATGCCATCGCTCCAGCAATTGCACCGCTAGGCTGCAATGACATTTTGGGACTGGATGAAGCTCTCAAGAAACTTGAACAGCAACATCCGCG
>CALKCK010000054.1 GCA_938083195.1 uncultured Pirellulaceae bacterium
AAAATCTATCGAACAGTTTATGGCGGATGTTTGGCAAACGGGTGCTCCCATCTTAGACGACCCGATCGCCGGATAACAATGCGATGCACGCGAAGCCGGACTTGCGCGTGCTTTTGAAATGGTTAGTTTATTGGTTCCGGCTCGGTGATCTCAACCGTTATCCCGCTTGGAAATTCGGTGCTGAATCCAAAGAAATGGAACATTCTTTGTTGGGCTGCATTGCTTTTTTGGTCTTATCCATCGGTGGCGGGCAACGTCCCGATGGAGCCCGACAAATTTGAACCTCATCCAATTGAAATGCCAGACGGAACAACCGCAATGGCTTACGACCAAACCTACCTAATTGGATGGCCATTCACATATCTTGAAATCTCGAGCCCGACAAACAATGCACCTCAAAAAACTTATAACGTTCTAATGTTTTGTCTCAATGTCGTGCTGGTTCTGACAACGTTATTTGGCGTCATATATTCGATTCAGATTCTAATACCAAAATTTTCAATCAAGACTCTGTTAATTGCGATCTCAGGTATTGCTTTGCTGTTTCCACTTGGACATTACATCTTCTCAACCGACAACTACTTTCTGCAATCTGGATTCATTTATTCAATTTATTTCGCTCCCGTGGTTACAATAATTCCTGCTTTTGTTTGTTCCAAACTCCAGAAACCCAACGTAATCCGCGGGATAACAAGCGAATGAACCGCAGTTCGGCTGCTGCGTCTACTAGAAAATCATAATCGCAATAGCCGAATGCTGAGCTGCTCGCTGCTGTATAGCTTTGATAAAAGCTTGACGCTGCTCGGAATCGCCTCGTGGTCTACTGCCGCGTGAGGCATCAGGAAAACGAATCGAAAGAAAAATACTTGTCTCAGATAATTCTTCTGGAAACCACCTTTCAAAAAGCATTTGGTCAGAAAGTGTTAGGTTAACCTCGGCTACTCTTTTTCCGAACCAGGCATCTTTTGTTTTTTTCCACCCGCTCGTTTCCAGACCACTGTTGATTTCCGACTCAAAAGAAACCGTACCACCCATCTCCTCCACCCAGGCGATCATTGTCTGTTCTTGCCGACGTTGCTCCTGCTCCCAACTAATCCATCCAAGTAGCATCGAAACGAGCGTGACCAAAACGAGCAAAGTCCGCAGGCGGAGTTGAAACCAACGGCGTTGGGGTAATACCTTGGTTGCAGGAGTTTCGTTCATGGAATCGCCTTTAAGAATTGATCGCAGGCAAGCCTTCAAAAACTAAACACCCCCCAGTGGAAAAAGTTTCGGCGATAAAACGAATTTGAGTTAGCTGGTAATGAGTCCTGCGTGGTCGAGGGATCTCGAATCATCAGCGAATCATGCAACGACACCCTTACGAACCTTAGTCCATCAGTTCAATCATATGCTCGTAGGTCCCATCATCATTTCGAGTCGTTTTTACTTGGCCTCTTGCCCCCATAAACGTACCCGTGCCACCAACAACCGCTCTGTACTGCGGCTCGTTTTTCTTCATCTCACTTTTGTCGAGATGCGGATAAACTGACCGACCGCCGACCACAATCGTATTTGCTTCACCGAAATCAAATACCATTTGGACAATCCGGTCCTGGAAAACTTCATGATCTTTTTGAGGAATGTCGACAGTCATGATGAAACCGCTCAACTTCCCCGTCATCCCATTGTCGCTCGCAACGGTTGCGTCGAAAGCCAATAGATCTCCATGAGATGATCCCTCTTTATCCAAGTCGATATGCGTGAGATCTGGTAGTTCTTGGTGGACCTTCAACGTCTGTGCGGCAAGTTCGTTGATGGTAGAAGGGTCACCCTTCTTTTCTTTTAAAGTTACTTGCTCTTGCGAGCAGGAAGTACACAGAAGAATCAACGGTAACAACAAAATTAAATTTTTCATGATTTGGAACCATTCTTGTTCGGTAGGAATTTCAATCAGGGATGACACGAAGTTGCACCCGAAATGGAGGCAGTTGTCAAAACTTGTCAGCAGATGCTTAAGCTAAAATCTGTTTTATCACTTTCATTGGCTCGACACCCGTCAGGCGCTGATCGAGCCCCTGATACCGAAGCGTAAATCGCTCGTGATCGATTCCGAGACAGTGTAAAACCGTCGCATTGATTTCATTGATGTGAACGGGGTCGGAAATTGGGTTGTAAGAGTACTCATCGGTCTCTCCTAACTCGACGCCCCCTTTAATACCTCCGCCGGCCATCCACATACAGAAGTTTCGGGGATGGTGATCGCGGCCATATCTCTCGCGAGTCAGCGCGCCTTGTGAGTAAACCGTACGACCAAATTCACCGCCCCATATCACCAAAGTATCTTTCAACATTCCACGTTGTTTAAGATCGGTAATCAATGCCGCACAAGCCTGATCAGTATCCATGCACTGATTGCCAAGCTCAACCGGAAGGTTGCCATGTGAATCCCAACCGCGATGCATAATTTGAACCATCCGCACTCCACGTTCCACCAAACGCCTTGCTAACAAAGCACTTTGGGTGAACGATCCGGGCTTGTCGACATTCGCTCCGTAAAGCTCTTTGGTGGCCTGCGTTTCCTGGCTCAAGTCGGTTAACTCAGGAACGCTGGTTTGCATTCGGTAGGCCATCTCATATTGCGCGATTCGTGTTTGAATATCTGGATCACCAAATTTAGAGAACCCTTTAGCGTTAAGTTTCCCAAGCGCATCGAGCATCGCTCGCCGATCACTTCGATCGACTCCTGGAGGATTATCCAAATAGAGAACTGGCTCCGCACCAGCCCGTAGGACCACACCGCTGTGCTTACCCGGTAAAAACCCCGGCCCCCACATTCGCGAGTAGAGTGCCTGTGCATTAGAACCAGCGGGGAAGTTGGGAACCAATGAGACAAAGGCTGGAAGGTTGTTCGTCTCTGCTCCGAGACCATAAGACACCCACGAACCCATGCTTGGTTTTCCAGACACTTCACTGCCCGTCATCACAAACGTACAAGCTGGATCATGGTTAATCGCATTGGTGTGAACCGTTTTAATGACCGCAATGTCATCGACGATTTTTGCTGTGTGCGGCAGGAGCGAACTGACCCACCGGCCACATTCTCCATGTTGCTTGAATTCGTACTTAGACGGAGCCACTGGGAATTTCGCCTGGCCGCTGGTCATCGTCGTGATTCGGTCACCCAAAAAATCTTTGGGGAGTTCCTTCTCAAATTGCTTCACTAGATCTGGTTTATAATCCCACGTATCGAGTTGGGACGGGCCGCCATTCATATGCAAATAAATGACGGATTTTGCTTTGGCGGGAAAATGTGGCAAACCGGGCAGCGGAGGATGCACCCGTTCTGGATCTTCCGAACCCATCGCCTGAGCGGCTAATCCGGGGCCCATCATGGACGCCATTGCGATTCCGCCCATCCGCAGTCCAACGTTGCCAAAAAATTGACGACGCGTTTGCAGCAGCTGGTGTTCAAAAAGTGGGTTTTTATTATTCATCAGTTTTCTCAATTGCGAACAATCGTCTCATCGAGGTTAAGAATCAAATTGGCAACCAACGTCCACGCAGCAAGCTCGACCTCATCGATGCCAGCGGGTGGTTTGGATTCACCATACTGAATGGTTTTTTTGGCCTCCTCTGGGGCTGCCTTGTATTTGGCTTGCTGACGATGAAAGAAATCGAGCACGATCGCAGATTCTTCTGCACTTGGACGGCGGGACAATGCCGCTCGATAGGCGAACTCGATTCGGGAATCTGGAGTATCGGCCGAGGCCATCATTCTCCCAGCAAACGCTCGAGCCGCTTCAAAGTGCTGCACATCATTTAACAACTGGAGTGCCTGCAACGGCGTATTGGTGCGGTCACGACGAATGCAAGATTGCTCACGCGGAGGTGCATCAAAATTTTCAAGCATCGGATGCGGAGCTGTCCGTTTGAAGAAGGTGTA
>CALKCK010000055.1 GCA_938083195.1 uncultured Pirellulaceae bacterium
TGACACGCCAATCGACACTCTGGCCGACGACGTGAAGCACGGAACAAAACTTATCAAAGAACTGGAGGCTAAACTGCAAGAAGTCGAATCAGAGGTAGAAACAGCATTCGAAGAGCTGGAAAGCACTGATGAAAGTAACGAACAATAGTAGTCTCTCGCGAGCAAGTTTCATCCTTGTTCACTCCGACTCAGATCGGTTGGCCTCTCGATTCAAGATGAAACCGAACTGTGTTTTGACATCAGGATCAGCCTGCGGATAGACTCAAAAATTTGTGGATAAGTTGGCATCCACAGGTGCGCCTGAGATATAATCAGGCCGACTCGAAAATAGATCTATCCCGAGAGATGAAATGAAATTGTCTATCAATACGTTGCTGGTGTTTGTATTTCTGTTTTGCCCACTTGCCAGTGGACAGGACAAGGCCGCCAAGGGTGACCCGTTTAAGCATCCGTACGCCAACCCGGTCGATAATACTGAGTTACCCCGAGTCCTGTTGATTGGCGATTCGATTTCGATTGGCTATACAGCAAGAGTCCGTAAGTTGTTGTCTGAAAAGGCCAACGTCCATCGGCCCAAAACTAATTGTCGTTGGTCTGCTTTTGGAGACGAGAATGTCGAAGAGTGGATGGGCGACGGCAAGTGGGATGTGATTCATTTTAATTTTGGACTGTGGGATTGGTACGGTTGGAAACAAGAGACCAAAGCGACTCCAGAGTCGTATGCCAAGAATCTAATCAGCATTGTTAACAAGCTGAAAAAATCGAAAGCGAAATTGATTTTTGGAATGACGACGCCACCTTGCATTGGTTCGGAGCGCAGTGCCAATGTTGTTGTCAGTGAGGATCGAGCGAAGCAATTTAATGATGCGGCCCGAAAGGTGATGAAGGATCATGGTGTTCAGGTGAATGATCTCTATGCCGCCATCGGTGACGCGCGAGCTGTGTACCAGCTTGGCGAAAACGATGTTCATTACAATGACGCGGGGAAAGATTTGCTTGCGTCACGTGTGGCTACGTCGGTCAGCAGCGTTTTGGCAAGGAAAAAGAAGCGGAAGCGTTCGCCAAATCCAAAGACAACGAGTCAAGAGGAGCTTCCCAATGCACTCATCCTAGGTGACTCTATTTCGATCGCTTACACGCCATTGGTCATTAAGAAACTCAAAGACAAAATCAAGGTTACTCGGCCAAGAGCGAATTGTGGTGATACGAATCGCTACCGAGGTGCGCTGCCTAAATGGCTGGGGGATAAGAAGTGGGACGTGATTCATTTTAATGTCGGTTTGCACGATCTTTGTTACCGCCACCCCAATTCAAAAGTGCAGGGCAACCGGGATAAAGTGAATGGCTCTATTGCGGTGCCACTTGATGAATACGAGCAGAACTTAGAAAAAATTGTCACGATGCTGAAGGCGACGGGGGCAAAATTAATCTGGGCTTCAACGACTATCGTTCCCGAAGGCGAAGCCGGGCGAATCTTGGGTGACGAGGTGAAGTACAACCAGGTTGCTGAAAGAATTATGAAGAAGCATGGAGTTGAAATTAACGATCTGCATGAGTTGAGCGGTACGTTTCCTGCTTCTTATTTTCGCGGTCCGGGTGACGTGCATTTCACCCCAGAGGGCAGTGGCAAATTGGCCGATCGGGTCGTGGCATCAATCGGGCGATCAGTTCAAGTAGACAAGTAGATTTGATTTTCGTTGTTGCGTCGCTGCCACGCGGGGGTCTAACCGTACCTGATAAATTCCTCAAAATCTGCGGCGTTTTTTGGGTTGGCCAGATATTTGGCAGCCGTTTGGTAATACTCCATAATCTTGTCTTCTGGGGTGATAATCATGTCGGCACATTCAGCCCATGGGCACACATACGCGAATTCCTCTTCTTCATCTATAAGCCACACACCACAGCCCTGCTTTTTCATTTTTGTATAGGTGGCTGTGTATAGGTGTTGGCCTGTGCTGCCGTTTAATTCGAACCATCGCATCTTTCCGGGCTCATAAAACCGCACAGCACCCAACGGGATGGTGGCGTTGAATTTCATATACATAATCCCAGCACCGACCTTTGGATCATTTACCCAGTTTTCGATTTTGGTTTGCAACGCTTTTTGTGTTTCTGCCATTATTACCCACCGCGCCCATTAATAATGTCTTTGTGCTCTTACTGTGTCTGGGTCATTCAGATTTTCATTTTTAGACACCGATGTCGACATTAGTTATAACTGTTTTTTAAAATCCTTGTCGCAGTCAAACAAATCAATTAGCTGACTTTCGGAGTTTCGATGCGTATCGCCTTTCTCTTGTTTTTTCTTCTCGGTTCGGTGGGCATTGCCCAGGAATCAGATAGCAGTTACCCAAAGCTAATTGATCTCGACGATCAGGCTTATCGGCAGGTAGTCGTAGATCACGAGCCGGGACAATATCTTGGGCATCCAACGACCTGCCTTCTGGAAGATGGCAAGACAATGCTTTGCGTTTACCCCAAAGGTCATGGGCGAGGTTCCATTGTCTACAAGCGGAGTAATGATGGAGGGCTAACGTGGAGTGATCGGCTGCCGACCCCCGCGAACTGGTCGACATCGAAAGAGGTTCCGACGCTCCACCGAGTCGTTGATGCTGACGGAAAGAAACGGATCATCATGTGGTCTGGGTTGCATCCCGCTAAATTAGCAGTCTCCGAGGACGATGGGAAAAACTGGGGAGACCTCCAGCCCGTCGGAGATTGGGGTGGGATCGTAGTCATGGGTTTCGTTGAAAAACTCAACACAGGCCCGGGGCACTACATGGCGATGTTTCACGACGATGGAAGATTTTTTGCGAAGACGCCAGCAAAAAATAAGACGCGGACGTTTGACCTGTATAAAACATTCTCGACTGACGGCGGTCTGACCTGGTCATTTCCCAAATCCGTATACCGGTCCTCGGATGTTCATCTCTGCGAGCCGGGCTGTATTCGCTCGCCTGATGGAAAGAAATTAGCCGTGCTCCTTCGCGAGAACGCGCGGCGTAAAAATTCCCACATCATTTTTTCAGAGGATGAGGGAAAGACGTGGTCCGAACCACGCGAACTGCCGTTGGCACTGACGGGGGATCGACATACGGGGAAGTATGGAGCCGACGGTCGTCTGTTTATCAGTTTTCGATGCAACTCTCCCACAGATAAACGAAAGAGTCGACCATTCGAAGGGGATTGGGTCGGTTGGGTTGGGACTTGGGAAGACCTAGAAAATGGCAGCGACGGACAATACTCTGTCCGCCTAAAAGACAATAAAAAAGGGTACGACACGACTTACCCTGGAGTCGAGGTGCTGCCAGATGATACATTTGTGGTGACCACTTATGGGCATTGGTCGCAGGGAGAGCAGCCTTATATTTTAAGTGTGCGATTTAAATTGAGTGAACTCGATACAATGGCTAAATGAACTGATAGACTGTGGGAAATCCCATTTTCGATCCTGGCCCCAATTAAATGGCTGAGAGATTTTCATGAACATAGACAACCAGTACAACAATCCCTACACGCCACAAGGGGAAATGCCTACGACTACGCTGGGCCCAAAGCATAGCCCCAAGGACGGACCGATCCGCAAGGTTAACGTCCGGCCATTAGAGTTGTTGAGTCGGTCTAAGGAATTGATTGGTAATCAATATGGATTGTTTCTTGGAATCTCATTGGTGGGGATTCTTGTTGGCTCGATGGTCCCATTTGGGATTGTGATGGGGCCAATGTTGATCGGTATCTACTTGTGCTTTTTGCACCGCCAAGCGGGGCGGCAGGTCGAATTTGGAACTCTGTTTAAAGGGTTTGATCAATTTGGCGAAGGACTGATCGCCTATTTGATTATGGTTGGTTTTTCAATCGTCGCCTCGATGGTGACGGTTGGTCTTTTTGTAGTTGTGGCCTTAGCTGCTTGGGCGTTGATTGCTGGAACGATGGAGGGAGAAGCAGCGGCAGGTTTAGGGATCGTCGTGGGAATCGTTGCTTACCTTGTCTTTTTTTTAGTGCTGATGGTAATTAGCGTTTTGATTAACCTTCCATTTGTTTTTGCGTTTCAGTTGATTGCCGATCGAAAGCTCTCCGGTGCTGAAGCGATCAAGCAGAGTTGGGCGGGTGCAAAACTGAACTTTGGTGGAATCATTTGGTACATGCTGGTCAACTATTTCCTTTTAATGTTGGCCGCGATGGCATGTTACATCCCCGCCATCCTGCTGATGCCAGTCTCCATGGGAGGTCTGTTTTTGTTGTACAGCGATATTTATCGAGGCGAGTGAGTCAAACTTCGCTGATGCAGGTTGCCTGAGGGTGTAGAGGTCATTGGTTCGAATCCAATCAGCCCAATTCCCTAACGACTCTCCCTCCCCGCCGAAGGCAATACTCTCTGGCGGTGTGGCGGTTCGCACCTAACAGGCTCGGTGGAGCGTTGTGCCGGCAAGCAATTGACTTGGTGAGGCATTTTGCTGATAAGGATTATACGTCTTTTAAAATCTCATTTTTTCGATCTTCGAAATCTTGATCAGAAATTAACCCGGCCGTAAGCATTTCCTTTAACTTGGCTAAACGAGCCATAGGGTCGTTCGCACCGCTCGCCGCAGTTGGTGCTGGTGCAGGAGAATTTATATTTACCTTTGCCGCTCCAGCAGCAGCCTCCTCCATCTCTCTGTTTCTCCTGATTTCGACCGCCTGTTCCTCTCGTTCTTGCGCGATCTGGTAAAGTCGCCTTGCACCTTTTTTGGGGAGCATATCAATAGACACATGAGATCCATGTATGCTTATTGCTGCAAATGTCGCGCCCATAAGATTCTCTTTTACATGGGCATCTCCCAGATCGCGCCAAAGAAAATCGTCGAATTCAAATCGCCCTAGTAACTTCGGACGAACTATTATCAGACGGCGATTTGTAACGACAACCGCGTCTGCTTTTATTGCAATTGGCTTTTGTTGTTTGCATATGAACTCAACCTCTTCGCCATTAGTCAAATAATCTTGCACGAATTCCTTAATCTTGTTAGTTGATGAATCGCCTTCTGTATTGGGAATTGGTGGCGTCTGATTCATTTCATTTTTGACCTGTTTGGCGGCTCTTTTTGCTTCCTTTGCATGTGCCTTCTGAGTCTGTTTGGCGGCAACGCCACGCTCGTGCAGTTGTAGAAGTGTTGGAACAGTTTTAAGTAGTCGCCACTGACTTTTGGTTCGGGTTGGGCTAGCGATTTTAGTTTCAGGATTGACGTCTCCGGCGATGGCTAAATCTTTTAGTTCATTTTCAGAAACCGGTCCTATCTGATCCTCCGACAGCATTGTCTTCTTCATGTAGAACCACTGGTGCGTCACGTTACTCATCGATTCTCCGTTACATCAAAATTTTAGCTTCACCACTGAGCTGCTCGAACCCAATGTTATCAGTCATTTTGATTCTTTGCTACGATGGTCTTTGCACTTAACCGACTGCTATCGCAAGAAAGCCCATTCCCCATCATCTGTTACGCTTCTCCCGCTTCGCTCGAAAAGCCGCGACGATCTATTTACGGTGGTCTAATTTGAGTAGTCTTTTATAAATTTTAAAGATTCAATGAGACTAAAACTGCCTGAGCATCGCAAAGCCAATATCCAGTTGCTTTTCTCCAGTTGCTTTTCGCTAGATTGACTTGACTGGATTCGAGCATAAGTCGGGAGAGGCCAATGTTGGGATAGATATCATCGTCAGCAAAAATTTGTAATTTCATATCAAGGTAGACAGTCATGTCCGAAGTATTTCAAGTAGTAACGGCCTCTTTCTTTCTCGGTTTATTGCTCTTTTTGGTCGTAGGTGCATTTAAAGGTACCAAGGTAGTGCCTCAATCCGAAGAATTTGTTGTGGAGCGATTTGGGAAATATACTCGAACATTAGGTGCGGGCCTCAATTTTATAATCCCGTTTTTGGATCGCATTGCTCATGAAGTTTCGATATTAGAAAGGCAACTGCCAGAATTTATTATTAGTGTGATAACTAAAGACAATGTAGAGGTCCAACTAAAAGCAACTGTTTTCTATCGCGTGACAGAGGCATCGCAATCAGTTTACCGAATTCAGAATGTCGATCGAGCACTAGATACAGAAGCGACTTCGATCGTTCGTTCTGCTGGTGGGAGACTGGACCTGGATTCTCTCCAATCGTCAAGGGAATCGATGAACCAAGAGATTGCGACAAATCTCCAGAAAAAGGCAATCGAGTGGGGGCTAGATATTACATCGACTGCAATAACAGACGTGGTAATTGACGATCTAACTAAGGATGCGCAACGTCAACAACTGAACGCAGATCGCGAACGTCGCGCCGCGGTTGCAATCGCTGAGGGACAACGAACATCCGTTGAATTGGCCGCTGATGCTGAACTCTATCAAGCGGAGAAGCAAGCTGAGGCGTTGCGCATCACTGCCGACGCTGAGGCTTACGCAATTAAGGCGAAGGCGGAAGCGGACGCTGAACAAACGCGTGTTATTGCGGCTGCCATCGCAGATAATGGTCAACCAGCAATTAACTTTGAAATCGCCAAGAGACAAGTTTCCGCACTTGAGGAGGTAGCCTCAGGAGAAAATACGAAAACAATTATATTGCCTACGAACATTACAGAGACACTAGGTTCCATTTCTGGGCTCTTAGCGGCGATTGGCAAAGAGACATCTCACGTAAGTACCTCAAAATAAAGCCTGGTTAATAGGTTCGGATTTGGCGAGATTCTCTCTAAAACGTATTAGGTGACGCTTGGTGAAATTGCCGTGGGAGTTCTGGGGCAAGCGTTTTTGGGGAACGTTCAGTTGAATCTAATTGTTGAATGTATCACTCGTAGAGTTAAAATTTACTTTTAGTAACGCTCCAACTCAGTAATAGAATACTCACGGTAACACTTGGACATTACCGATTTTGCCAAGAATACAGTGTTGGCATCGCCGGCACTAACGCGGCGGTACGTGCTCGCTACAGCCCAAATTCAGTTAATTGAGTGACTTCTAATTTGTTGTCCAAGATAGACATTCAAACTGAAATTCAGACACTTAAGGATGCCCAGTAAAAGAGAACGCAGGCCAATTTCGTCTATGTTTTAAAGCAATTGCGCGACCTGCACTGAACGATTCTGATTCAGTTTAGTTTTCCGCGCGGGACAAGATTACCAAGCGTTTAGGGATCTATGGTGGCCCAGTTAACGCTCTTACCGAAAACCAGTCTCAAGTAGTACGTTATTGGCTTGATCATGGCAGAAACTAGTCGGTAATTCATAGTCGATTTACGAGGCAGATTTTGGGCGTATTAGCGCTCACTGTGAGAGAACCATTGATCTTCTTTTTGAGGCTAAGCACGCGGGCAATCTGATTATCCGTTTACACTCTTTAACTCACTTCATTGCTTGTAGCAACAGGTACATGAAGTTGCCTAAAGAGGCAGTTCTTTTTTATAAACGCGTTATCACTTGATGCATTAAGTAGCGTGATGACACTGGTGTTCTGAGGGCTAAATTAGTTCGAAACACGAATGCAATCCTAGGGAGCTTTTTTTGACGGTTGGTTCGCTTGTTGCTGAATCAAGCCAATCGATTTTTTCGCAAAACGCTCGCCAAGGATGCGGTATCCCTCCTGATGGTAATGCAAGTCGTGGATGACTTTGTCATCTACTTTCCGATCGTTGAGATCGTCTGTATCAACCCATTCGGTTTTGGGTTGAGATTCGGCGAACTCTTTTTGGATGCGACGAATATTTAACCGACCTTCCAATCGCTTTTGCACATCGAGCCCACTGTCGCTGATCCTGCCAATAACCATGTGAATCTCTTTAATTTTGAGATCAGCTTCCAATTGAGTCCGTAGTTCTTTGAGGTAGGCATCGTAGGCTGTATTGTTGAGGTCGGACTCACCTTGCATCCAAACCAGCGTGGTGGTTTGGACTGCTTGTCCTTTGATCGCCGTCGTTACTTTCTTGATTAGTCGGTCATAAAGTTCACCTCTGACTTTAGGAACACGGCCAGTTGTTGGAGGGGGGAATTCGTGATTTGACTTGCACCAACTTCGAATCGACTGGCCACTTGCCGCGTCTTTGACAATAATCACGCCGTCTTTACCGAAGGCTTTCGACACCGTTGGAATAAACGACAATTCAGGATTCATCCCCACCATGTTCGACTGGCCCGAGAGAATAAACAGATGCTTACTCTTGGGTGGCATGGGTTCGTCTGCCGGTGCGGTAGGGCCGAAAGACAGAACCGCGGTCACCATGGTGACCAGCATGGTCGACAGAGTTCGTTTCGTGAGACTAATCATTGGGCGTCCATTGAGGTCATCAATTTCGAAATTACTGAGTTGACAAATCTACTTTTTTGTTGGCTCTTGTTTTGCCCGAATCATTTCGACGAGCTGTTCGGCTTCATCGAGTTCGACTGGCCGCATACTCATCCAGCCTCCTTTGGAGGTCAGGAAATTGGCGACTTCTTCCGCATCCACCAGCGCGGCGTCCCAATCTTCGAGAGCAACATAGGTTTTTGCTCGGGCGCGAATGTGCATGTAGTTGTAAACTGGTTTTCTAAGTTTGCGTCCTCGTTCGTCGACTGCTTCGGGGTCAAACGGCGGTGCAATTTTAAAGATAAGATTTTTGGCTTGATCAATCTTGCCGCTTTCCAGAAGTGCAACGACCGATTCTTCGTCTTGCCTGTCAATCAGATTCGGGATGAGTTGCGAGCGCGTTCTGCTCATCGTTAAGCCAGAAATGGTAACCGCAATACTACCATCGGGACGGAAAACGAGTGCATTAGGTTGTTGATCCTCGTCGAGAATTCCAAGCTGCTGGACGAGCGGATTTTCAAGCCCTCCTTTGACGACCATTGTCTGGCAGCCGAGCGGTTTTTCTTCGAGGTATTTTTCGATCGGTCCGGTGTTCTCGTCCAAAACTGCCACGATGACTTGCGTGTCGTCGAGTGCTCTCTTATCGATGTAGGGATTCAAGTATCTGGTGACCGCACCTGGTAAGAGCGATTTTTCATTTTCAACCCAACTGTTGGTGAACAGGATGATCGTCCATTTTCCACGACTGTCTTGAGGGATGCGAAACGGTTTTCCCTCGAGTGTTTTAAGTTCGGTTTCGAAACGGCGGGGGAATGGATCAGGATGCCCTTGTACAAGGATCCACTGTTGTCTACGACCGTAAGACCAGCCGGCGGTGAACGGCACACGAAAGATCCAATAGCGATGGTAGCGATCGAGCAAAAACGATGCGAACGTCCACATCGAAGGTTCGTCGATATGTTGCGCGAGAATAAGTTCACGATATTCTTCGTGAAGATCCGGATCGGCCACGTCGAGTGCAAGTAGCGATGCGGCGGCTAACGCGAGACCGGGTGCTTTGTTTCCGCCAGCGGCCTGGACGAAATCACGAATGACTGGCTCTGGTTCAGCTTGTGGATCGCGGAGAGTTTCTTTAGCGAGGCAGAATCGGGCAATAATGTCCGCTCCTTTGGGCATGTCCGTATCTAACGCTGATTTCGATTCTTCGATTGCTTTGAGGTAGTAGGCGTGTTTCGTTGTCAGCTTCCACAGTCCAAGTTGTGCAACGATCAGACGGTTTCGTACGATCCAAAGATCGGGAGCGTTGGGATGATCGGCAATCGCTTTGCTACAGAGTTTGCTTGCTTTTTGGTAAGCAGATTGGATTTCTTTGAAAGTAGCCCGATAGCGCATCGGGGACTTAATAAAGCAGGCCTGAATTTCCTGAAGGGTTTTCTCGGGAACCGAAGTGTTGGTTCGTTGGAGAGGTTTAGAAATCGACTTTAGTTCGGGAGGAAGCGCTGGGTTGAATTCCGTCTCTGTCTCAATAATGAAAAAGTCACCGGCAAAAAGAGAGGAGAGTTGGCTCACGTACCGTTCTCTACTCCAGTCCCTTGCCAACGAAGATTGAAACCACCGTTCATGGTCACGGGTGCCATCGTCGCCAACTTTTTTTCGGGTTGATCCCGACATGACCAAGGCGGCGTAGCCAGTGGGTGTGAGGGTGACCATTGCGGTGTCTTTTCTGGCAAACGTTTTGAACATCCGGTTTTCACGACCCTCGGGGAGGTGCAGGGCAGGCCAGTCGACCCCATTGTCTCTTAGGATTTTTTCTCCCGCGTCGGGTAATTGATCGACATTGAAGCTAATGATCCGGATGCGACCTTCCATGTCGGCTTTATGTGTTTTGCAGTGAGCGACGAGGCCATCAAAGTCTTTCTTGCCGTGTTCTTCTTTTGTCCAGAAATAGAGAACGGTAGTTTGTCCTAAAATGTCGGCCGGCAGATGGATCATCTGACCATCACTTCGCTCGAACGTTCCGCAAAAAGGCGCTCCAAACACCTGGCCGCCCAGTTTTTCACGTTGGAAGTTGATCATGTCGAGATCACCCGCAAACCGATCAGTCATCTGTTCGCGAATGTCTTTAATCATGCGTGGGTCGCCCAGCTCAAGTGCCATCACCATCGCTGTGCGTAGCATCCTTGCATCGGCTGGAGTGTCGCGATACCGGTCGATCATGGGCGCGAGAGCTGCGAGTCGAGTTTCGGCATTGGCTCCTTGCCGAGCTAATTCTGTTTGCGTCAGTAGAATGTCGGCTTCGAATCGGACGTCGGCATACTTGTTGGGGGCTTTGACTAATGCCTTACAAGTCTCCAAAAGCGCCTCTCGGTTACGGGAGGAGTCGTCCATTCCAAATAGGCGTTGCTGAGCTTTGAAAACGATCGCAAAGATTTCAAAACGGTTAGCAGCGGTTGGGTTGGCTTCGATCAGTTTCCCAGCATCGCGAATTAAGCGTTTCACAGCGAGCCGTTGGCGGGCAGAGGAGCTCCCCTCTTTTTGTTGTTCCGCGAGACTGGTTTTTAACGCGTCAATATTTTCCTTTGCAATTGGATTGCCGCTGTCCTGGGCGAGCACCGCGCTGGACAACCACAGGTTCAAAAGAACCGCAAAAATGAAACATTGAAAAAAGTGTTTTGTCATGACGTGTTTCGTTACTTAACGGGAACCAGTTGGATTTCTTTCATGGTGACGCCGCGATTGGGCGCTCGGCAAGTGAACATCAGTGTGTTTCTGCCCTCTTTGAGATCGATCGTGACTGGTTTGGATTGTTCCCACATTCCTTTGGTGTAGGGGAGTGAGATATCGACGAGTGTTCGTCGGTTTAGCCGGAGAATGATTTCCTGTTTGGGAGAAACCGTGGCAACATCGGCGACCAGTTGGTAGGTGCCAGCTGAAGGAGCTTCGACCGAGTATCTAATTAGTTCCGGGCGTTGTCCTAAGCGGCCGTAATGAATTTGAGTGCCGCCGTCCCAACCTTTCATAAAGGCAACTTTATCGGTGCTATTGGTGGGTCGATCGCAGGCGGCGGCCGGGATGGTAATGATTCCATCGTCGCCAAAGACAATCGTTTTATCTAATTCAGGGATCTCAATTTCTTCACCTTTCTCGTCGCCTAGTAGGTCATCCGATTCCCCTAGCTTCATCCCGCCTGCCAGCTCGAGGGCTTCGACTTCGGCGTCTTCAACGACGGCTCGTTTTTTATAAAAAGCGAGTCCGTCCCAGAACCCACCCCCGCTTCCATATTGCCGGATGTTAACATCCGGCTCGCCAAGTGAATCCCCAATCCATTGAGCGCGTAAGACTTGCAAGTAGTCGTCAGTATGTTCCCGTGCTTGAGAGTCGAGAAGGAAGTCGAGTCCACCCTGCGGGCCGCACCAGGCATTTGACCACCAGGCGCCAAGGCAGACGACCCAACCGTCAGGTGTCCAGTGGCACATCGCTCCGTGGCCGGTTTGCGTCGAGGCTCGTGATGGAATCCCAAAGGCCCGAGTCGCTAGGCGGCCGTAAAATGCTCGCCTGCCGCAAATGCCACCAAGGGCAATGTGTTGCTGAGCTGGCGTGCCAAGGGAAGGGTCCGAGGTTGGGCTAACGTAGGGGACGTCACTCTTTACGATCCGCACGTATCGCCATTTGTAATCGGGATTGGTGATATGGTCTGGCCGGTAGTTTTGCATCATCTTGCGAGTCCATGCCAAATCTTCGTCGCTGTAAGGGTCGTCGGTGATGAAACGACATTCCCAAGTGTTCATATCCTTAAAAGCCGGATCTAATTCTCCATCAAGAAAGGCCTTTTCGTAATGGAGATAGCGTTCAACCTGGTCGACGGTGGTTTGAGTTCGGTAGACGATGTTATGGACACCTCCTTTTTCCTTTCCGAGTAACCAAGGCATGTGGATCGCCGTTCCCAAGGCGAGTCTTTGAAAGATACTGCCAACCTCGCGGGCGCGCTGGCTCTTTTCTAAAATCGCAGTGTAGACCTGCATCGCTTCGCCGTACTCGCCTCCATTGGCACCGCCTGCAATTAGGATCTGCTTCATTAACGCTTCATCCGCGAACAATTGTTCTAGAAGTTTTTCCTCGGCTGGGCCTTGCTGTGCGAATTCGGCGAGCCCCTGTGGAGTCGCGTTTCGAATAATCGCTGCCTTTAGCAGTTTTGGATCAAGCGAATCTGAGGCAAGGAATTTATTAACGTCTTTAAGAATTGATCTCGCTTGAAGTAGGGCATCCGCGGCGGCTTGTTCCTTCGCCTTTTCATATTTTGCATTAGCCACTGCGTCTGATTCTTCGGTCGGTGCCTTGAGGTTTGCCAGTGCGGATCGCGCATCAAGGAATGCTTTGTTTTTGGCTGGATCAATTGTTGGCAGCGATGCTGTAATCTCTGAATTCAGAGCGTCCAACGTGCCGGTGTATGTTTTTAGAAGTTCGTCGCCGCGCGTGTTCAGCGGCAATGCGGATTTATTTTTTTGAGCCTCGACGAATTGGACGGGCAATAATAAACAAACAGATGCTGTTATGATTAAGACAATCAATTTTTGCGATTTCTTCATCGATTTCTTTCTAAGTTGCTCTCTTAGTGTTTTTTAATGCGGCGAATTGATGTCGATTAATTTACTGGCGATTCAAATTTCGGTTTATCAAATTAACGTTGATACACTGGGATGTACCGATAGGGTGTTCCCAGAGTAATGATCGCCATCGGCGTCTTATGCGGGTGTGGTTCTTTCTCTGCATCGTTCCACGAACCGTCTGGTTGTTGGAGTCCGATAAGTGAGTCGCGAATTTTGGGATACCATTTGGCGTAGTGATCTCCCCCGGCCTGAACCATCGCCTGGATGGCGTAATAATGTGCGTAGTAAAAGTGCCCAAGTTCTTTTCGATTAAAAGCTTTCGGATTATTTTCGAGGTGTCGAATGGCGGCAGCAACCCATTCGGTATCTCGTTTGCCGCAGAGTTGGGCGGCATAGGCGCCGCCAGCAGTACAGGCAAGAGTCGTCCCCGTGTTTCCCTGGTATCCAAAGCCACCGGTTGCTTCATTCCAAACCTGTTCGCGATAGTAATCGACGACTCGATTGATCGTTTCGGTGGGAACGAGAATGCCAGCCTGTCTGGCCGAAGCAAGCGACACGAAAACCGTGGAAGTTACCGAGGTGTCTTGTCCGGCATCGGGGCGAGCACCATACCTCCACCCGCCGAGCGGGCTTTGTGCTCGGAGAATTACCTGGACTGAGTGCTCCAGAGCGACTTGAATCCTTTTGTTATCTTCGACGTCTTTGGTCATTCCCCAAAGTTCTGAGAGTGCGAGGGTAAATAGCCCATGCTCGTACATGCTTCCCATCGCCCCGTTGGGTGAATCGTCGGCTCGCTGGAGTAGATAGTTTTTGGCTCGATCAAGAGCGGCACCATGTCTGCCGAATCCCGGGAAATGTCCTTTCACCATGAAGGCCATTAGGGCGAGAGAAGTACCGCCGATGTCGGTCGCCCCGTTCTCACCAGTCCACGATCCATTTTTGTTTTGCGATTTGAGGAGAAACTGAAGGCCACGTTCGATCGCTTTGTCAGCGGCTTCGGTTAACTCGGGAGCACCATCTGTTTCCTGTCCTGCAACCGTTGTGACTTTGGGTTCGAGGGAATCCTGCGCTCTCAACGAGAGTGGCGTTAATAATAACAGCAGGAGGCCTGTGGCTTTTAGATAGATCATCGCGTTCATTTTGCGACCCTCTCGTAATAATTCTTGAGCGTTCCACGATACTCTAAAGGTAATTCTCGGGCAAAATTCTGATTGAGGGCAGCACGCTCACGTTCGCCGAGGACTTCCCATTCGGTTTTCTTGTCCTTGGGAGCCTCTCCGCTGACAAAATCTGAAACGAAATTGGCAACCGACAGGCTCAGGTCAGTGGTTTCGGACTCGGTAAGAACCGGTTCATCACTTGATGCCGAAACTCCCTTGGCGGTTTCGAGGATGAGGGCTTGCTCGATGACGAATTGCCTCAACGCATCGTTGGCTAATTCGTGATTGCGACGGGTGCTGTCGGGGTCGGAGGCCTGGATAGTTTTGGTTGCTTCCGTAATAGCCTTATTCGCAGCCACTAATTTTGGATCCGGAGTGTCACCGGTAATCGCTTTTTTGATGTTTGTTTTCAATTTCTCTTGTCGAGTCGACAAGGTTTTTAGATCCGCCGGTTCGGTCGACTCTGACTCTCGAGAAAGGTCTTGTTGATCACTTGCGATTGCGAGGACATCGAGAAGTAGAATGAGTTCTTCTGCCGAGGCGCTGGTTGCTTCAATACTTGGAAGTCCGTGCAGCATCGTAATAATGAGTAGTAATTCCTCGGCGTTGATTTTGAGACTCTCCTCGGCAAGCTCCATCTGGCCCAGTGCCGCATCGGCATTGCCAGACTTCATCATTTCCGCGGCGGTGAACATCGAATTTGCGGGACTGGCAAAAGTGGCCATGCCTGTCGCCGTTACTAATTTTCGACCATGGATTTCCGCTTGTTGTTGAAGGGAGCGTTGTTGCTCGGTCAGTGCGGTCGAGATATCGGATTTTTCCAAGACCAAACTCTTTTTAAGCTGTTCTTGCTGAAAAGCCATCGAGGCGGCATCGGCCTGCGTTGCGTGTAGGAACTCAACGATTTCTGCAACGTATCCGGTCTGTCGTTGGACAGCGTCGACGAGTAGTCTAACTTCGGCCAAGGATTCAGCGGCGACTTCTTGAGCATCGGTGGCGTCGATGAAGTCACCGTCTTCGACTCCAAGAATGGCGTCCTCCAAATCCGTTCCGGCGAACAGCAGCGGTGTCCCAGCATCGAGTCGTCCTGCGACTAGATCGAGAATGGGAGCGATATCGGTGTAGCATTGTCGCAGATTTGTCATGACTGGAATTAGTTTGGGGGCGTCTTCGGGTTTGGCTGACCTTGTGGACTCGACCAAGTCGGTTTGCTCATTCACAATATCCGCCATCCAGCCGTTTGCATCTCCAACCGAACGTTGGAATGAATATAGGTCTTGCAGCATCATTAGCCGCTCCGATTGCGCTAGAGAAATTTCTAAAGCTAATGCAAGAGCATCGGCAGCTTCTTCTTGCAGTTCGAGGGCTTCTTCAGGTGTATTGGATTGGAGAGGATCGATCGCGTTCTTGGTGATGTCGAGTGCGACTTCGAGCTGGCTTAGTAGTGGTAACGCGTCCGAATCAGCTCCATCATTCCCAATTAGCTCATTTTTAAATTCACTAATTTCTTCCATCAGAAATTGTTGTTCCTCCGCGAGCGATTTTGAATTGACTTCATCGAGAGCTGCTTCCTCGGTGCGCTCCAAGAGATCAATTTGCCGTTCTTCATAGTCTTCGATACGCGTAACTCGCTCGGTCGCGGTGGAGACAAGGGAGTTCAGTCCTTGAGCGCGGAGGCTCAATTCCAATGAAGCGAATTCGAGGAGTTCGGAGAACTGGATCATTTTCTCTTCGGTCTTTAATTGTCCCTCGATAGCAAGTTTTCGTTCACCCGACTTGAGCTGTTTAAGAGCCCCGGCCATCGTCTGTTCGGTTTCCGATCGAAGTTGCTCGACGGGAAGGGGCTGCGGAAAAGTTGAGTCAAACAGCCGAGCTCGGGGCGTCGGCACCGGCGGTAGTAGCGAAGTAACTAAAGCCGCTTGAATTTCAGACTGAGTCGCAACCATCTCGGCTTGCCCAGTCGGAAAATTATCATCGCTCAAGGCTTCGCATTGCTTACGGAGTTTCTGTTGGCGTTGGAGCAGGGA
>CALKCK010000056.1 GCA_938083195.1 uncultured Pirellulaceae bacterium
ACCGGAAGAAACACGTTTTTCCTGCATCGCTTCCAGGAGGGCTGCTTGTGTTTTGGGAGGCGTTCGATTGATTTCGTCGGCTAGTAAAAGGTTGGTAAAGACGGGTCCTTTTTGGAACTTAAATCGCCGCTCGTGCGTTTCCGGATCTTCCTGAAGGAGTTCGGTTCCAGTGATGTCGGAGGGCATCAAGTCGGGGGTGAACTGGATTCGCTTAAACGACAGTGACATGGTTTTTGCCAGAGAGCTGACCAATAAAGTTTTGGCCAATCCGGGGACACCGACCAGCAGGCAATGTCCGCGAGCGAAGATGGCGATCATCATCTCATCGATAACATCGTCCATTCCCACGATTGTTTTTCGTAATTCAGAAACAATCGCATCGCGTGTTTCTCCTAGCCTCTTAATCGCTGCGACATCGTCAGGCCCCGCGCTCCCGTCGGCATTGTCACTCATGTAAGTTCCGAGTTTTTGTTTTCAATTTGTCAGAAGAGTTCTGTTTGAACGAATTGTAACACGGGGCAAAATGTAATTCATTAAAGTGGCAACGAATTAAAAACAAAATTTATTTTTGAAGTTAACTCTTGACAAACTACGTGGCTGGGTCGGTTTGACTCATGTTGTTTATCGCTGGTCAACGTAAGTCAAGAAAAAAGGTAGCGAATAGCTGTATTGGGGAGATCGAAAATGGATGCTCCACTTTTAAAGTCGGCTTACCTCGAAGGCGTCATGAGCAGTTTAGGATCAGGTTACAACCAATCACATCAGTGTCGGAGTTCGAGTGGGAAGATTGAGAGAATGCCAAACCCAGTGGAGCTGTTATTTCGGGGAACGAGTTGGATTAGCCTCACCCGACTCTGGCTTTTCGATGACGAATAGCGATTCTGGTTGGCTGGATGGTTAGAAGGATTCCAAAAATTACAGGTAGCATCCAAACAAACAATACAGAATTGTAATAAATCAATTTAGGAGATTTTTTCGCATAAAGGATTTCTACTTCTTCTCCTGACTTAGGCCTGGGGATGCTGAACCAAATGGAAGCTTCTTGCGAATTTCCATCTTCATCCTGGTATCGAAATCGAGACTCTCGAATAGAAGTTAAACCGCGACGACGCGAGCGTTTTCTTGGTTCGCTAATGCAGGTTGCAATCGCTTCGCCGCTATCCATGGTGACGGTGATGCTATTTTTGACTGAGATTCCAAATAGCACCAGGATGATGACAGTGCTCAATATCGTTCTGAAATTCATTCAACCACATTCTTTACAAACAAAAGTTTAACTCGCTGACGCTAGATATTAATGATTTAGGCTCCACGTTTCTACCTAGCTTTTCGGTCTCAAAGGCCTTGGTGATTTGTTCCCCAGTGGGGAACGAATTTAGATGGTGACCTCGGTGCAGTTTGCGAATTCGTAAATGCCTGACCGATAGACAATGCGATAGACAAGGCAAAACGCAGTGGTGTCCATTAATCAGGATCATTGGGGACAACGTAAGTCCGCATTCCAAAGTGATCGTCGAGAAAACTACCGGAGATCCCGGCAATTGGGTTGCCGTCACTAGATAATGGTTCGTAAGCGTTTCCCCCGGCACAGCCAATCCATTTACTTTGGTAGTTATCTTGCGGATCAAGTTTTGAACCAACGACCCGTTGAAACTCAACTTGTACAGCATTCATTGCCAGTCCAGCTCTAATGGATATTTTACCGATGGCATAACCGGGGTGGGCGATGACTTGGACGTGCGATGCGCCGCCTTTACGACCGTGCCGCAAACCTAACTGGTACTGATCGCCGGTTTGATAAATTGGTTGAACTGCCCGAATGGCGCCTCCCCAGTTGGTTCCTTTGGTAAGTCGCAGGCCGACTAACCAACCACCTGCTGGAGCGTAATCATCGTAAATCGTTTGAAGCTCAGACCCACCCAGTTCAGATTTTACTAAAGCTTTTAAGGTCCAATCTAATACAGGTAGTGTAGCGTTGGACTTGTCTAATTTTTCAAAGGCTGGAAGTTTTGAATCCGTGACGATTCCACCTTGGAATAAATCGGCTGAAAATTCGAGTTCGGGGATCGCTGGAAATTCGCCTTCTAGCGTAGGGTCGGCAAAAGGAGTGAAATCGAAGTCAGCGGAGATTGGGGGCGCGACAGGAGTTAAACTTGCTTTGAATAAATAAAAGGCAGGAATGGCCATCAGCAGCATCAGTACAAATAAAATGAGGCAACCAATCATCCCGCCAACAATCCAAACCGTTTTTTTTGAACGCGTCGTGGTCTGATTGGAGATTGGCTTGGTCGCTTGTAATTCGTCACGAAAGGCATCGGCGAAGTGGTGCTCTTTTTTACTGAGTGTTAACCAATCCTGAGGTGAAAGAGTCGTCTCGACACGGTGTCTTTCGGGGTAGGTTTCAAGGCGATGGAGTTGATTGTCAAGCACTGAAGCGAATGTTGCCCAAGGGACAATTAAGGTTCGTCCAAATTTAGGGCGAAGAGTTTTTCCCTGGTCGAGAGCATCGCGGTTGAGTAGTTGTTGGACAGCAACGAAATCGGTTTTGGGCAACAGCGTGGTTACGGTGTCAGTCCAGACGCAAATCGAGTGGTATTCAATCTCTCCGTCGTCGCGAGTGATTTCCATGGGGCGGTAGACGCTTAGATGGACGTCGACATTTTCCGCGGCAAACTTTTGCTTCAAGAGATGGCTCTGGGTGTCGCACAGGTAAGAGGCGTCATGGATATGTAACATCTTCATGGCTGCGTGAGCCGGATGTGAGACTTCAGGCAGCCAAGGTCTCAGGTTTTGGCCATCCACGAGATACGGGAGAGCACTGATTGGAGAAGGGCACTCGCGGAATTCTTGAAGATTGAGCTCGGCGACAAGTCGCAGGCTGTTGATGTTGGCAGAGTCGGCAATCCAGATGATGTTGTCATGTGGAACGAAAATAACATGTTGCCCTTGAACGGGTAATCGTTTGATTCGCTCGGGAAATAGAAGGGCGGCGGCATTGTTCGAAGTGAGGTTGCCCGCTGGACACCAGAATTGCCCGTCGACCGGTTCGAAATGTATACCACTGGCAAAATTTGGCTCTAGCTCGAGCAAGTTCTGTTTTGCGATTGCGAGCGCTTCATCAAAACTTATTTCTAATTGATCAAGATCGTCGCGGGTCAGTTGTCGAAAACTGTTGGGAAATTGTTCGGCAATGCTAACAGCAAGATGTCCAGCGAAGATTTGATAGGTAAGCTGGTTCTCGATTTCTGCCGCCTGATTTGGCGATTCTGTCAAGAGCTGGAGTTTGGTTGATTCGTGAGAAAATCGAGAGCGGACAAGCGGGGTGAGTTTTTTAGTATTGGCGGCCTTGCCGGAAAGGGCCTGCTGTTTTGTTGAGAACCAGAGGTCAACAAACTGGTTGATGATGAGTGATTTTTGTCGCTCGTCATCAGCCTTCGAGTAGCGATTGAACCAAGGCTCTAAGAAT
>CALKCK010000057.1 GCA_938083195.1 uncultured Pirellulaceae bacterium
GGATGGAGAGAAGCGTGGAAGATGCCAGAAATGCCATTCTATTTTACACAAATGCAATGCTACGGATCTCCTGATCCCAACAACATTGGCTTTGCAGACATTCGTCAGGTGCAGCATAAATTTTTCATGGACAATCGTGAAAATGTGGGGATGGTCGTGCAGTCCGATCTCAATTCAGCAAGACCTCAGGGCATCCATTATTTCAATAAGCTCCATCCTGGCATGAGAATGGCGCGGTGGGCGCTGGCGAAGCAATATGGAAAAGAGATCGCTTACACCGGACCCATTTTTTCTGGTTACAAAATCAAAGGGAATCAGGTCATTGTATCGTTCGAAAGGGAAAGTCTTTTTGGCGGCTTGATGGTTGGCAGTAAAGGTTCAGCCAAAGACTACCGGGAAGCCAATAAGTATGTAGAACCAGCTAAGCCTACGCCCAATGAGAAATTAAATCACTTTCGTGTGTGTGACGAGAACAAGAAGTGGCACGCAGCGGAGGCCATGATCGATGGCGAGACCATTGTCGTCACAGCAGACAAGGTTTCAAATCCGATTGGCGTTCAATACGCCTACAACGCAGTGCCTGAGAATTCAAATCTTTACAACAAGGCTGGTTTGCCCGCGACTCCATTTGCGATGGTCAATGGTAAGTTGATTTTTGAAGAAGATGATTTGGAGAAGGCGGCAGCATTGAAAGCCAGGTATGCACAATATACCGATCCGGACTATCCAATTCTGCAGCTTGTTGAGTATTTTCGTGATGGAGCAATCATCCAGCGTGATAAACCTGTTCCAGTTTGGGGCCATGCAAATAAAGGAGTCGAAGTCAAAGTTACACTTGGCGGAGTGACCAAAACTACAGTAGCCAACAGCCTGCAACAATGGGCAGTCGAGTTCCCGCCGTTTGCGGCTTCCATCAAGCCGATTACTCTGCAGGTTGAGACCAGCCATGACCGTAGCAGGACGGTGAATAATATCTTGGTTGGTGATGTCTGGTATCTAACCGGTTCGACGATGCTCAATGGAGAAATGGCTTACAACAGTCGCGATAAAGATGCAGAGGTTCCAACTTCTCTGCCAATTGTTCGAGAGTTTAGACGGAAAACGAGCGCGAGTACCTTTGCGACGCCACGAAAACGAAAATTTGAAACAGGTGGTGGAAGGTATCGGTCGTCATGGATGCCTGCGGATTTCTCAGAGGCAGACCGTGGGGTAACGATGTTCGCCTATCACTTTGCGAAAACACTTGATCGTAAAGGAGTTCCACAGGGCTTTATCACGATGTCTTCCGGTCAGGGTGGACGGGCAAAACAAATGGCGTCCCCACTTTCCTGGACTGCATTTGAGGGAGTGAAAGAGATTGATCGACCTGAATTTCGGGCTCGCCTCGACGAATTGTTTATGCAGTTTCCAAACACGCCCGTTGCTCAAAAATCTGCAGAGGAACATCTCAAAGAGGTGAGGTCTTTCGCGAAGGCAATCATCGATGCAGACCGGCAGAACAAAGATCTTGCCAAGGTGGCACCGCTCGGCGGTCCAGCGTTCCCGGAAGCGGGCAGAAGCACCGATGTCAAAGCGGATACGATTCCAACCTATGCCTACAACTGGTGTGTTAGTCCAATGACGCCCATGGCCGTGGCCGGTGTGATCTGGGTTCCATCGGAAAACAACATTGGCTATGAACCGAAGGATTACGCTGCGGAATTGGAAATTTATGCGGATAGTCTGTCATCAACTTATGGGCAAGCCAACGTGAAATTTATCTACGCCCAGCCCGAGGGTTCATTAGTCCCAGGCATCACGGTGCCGGGGATTTCTTCTGAGACACGCGTCCCTTTTTCACAGTGGCCTAGGAGTTTGAAAGATCTTGCTGTTGAGATGGCCAGGCTTGCTCAATAGATCCAGCGTGGTTTTTAACTAAAAAAAGAAACACGGTCTTCATCTTTGCAATTACTTGGAGGGCTGAAGGGAAAAAAACGGGAAATACTCGACCTGCGATGGCGTGACGTCCGATATCATGAGGGAAGTAAAAGCGAAACTGAATTGCTTAATCGGCCTTCTTTCAGTTAAAAGTAGGTGCTCAAGCATCTAGCATACCTGTGGAAAACAAACTGCTATAGCCGAAAGACGCACCTTGATGACGAACTCGCAACACGACAACGGGCGTCGTAATTTTCTGCAAAAGTCTGTATTGGGAACCGCCGCGGCAGGATTGGCGATCGCTTCGACAACGCACACCACGGCGCATCCAGTTCAAGATGCATCTGAACCTGAAATTGTGAACGAAGTAGATGTGCTCGTGATTGGCGGCGGTACCGCGGGCCATGTAGCAGCGATCCAGGCGGGTCGGGCCGGAGCAAAGACGTTGATCGTGGAGCGTAATAGCCAACTCGGTGGTACGACGACAACAGGCGGAGTCGCTTTTCCCGGCTTGTTTGATGCTTGGGGGAAACAGATTATCGCGGGGATTGGTTGGGAGTTGGTCAAAGAAAGTGTGGAACTTGATGACGGAAAGTTTCCAAATTTTGCCAAAGTGCCACAGCGGCATTGGCAGAATCAAGTTTTCACGAATCAGTTTCTTTATGCGATCCTTGCTGAAGAGAAATGTGCTCAAGCGGGTGTGGAGATTGCTTTCTACGAGTTTCCGCAAACGGTTATGAAAATTGGAGACGGCTGGCAGGTCGATTGTGTAGGGTTTGGTACCCGCCGGCGGGTGCGTTGTAAACAGATTATTGATTGCACGGGTGGAGCCGAAGTCGTTGGGATGCTGGGCTTGCCGCGACTTCGTGAGCAGGAACGGCAACCAGGGTCGTTTCTTTTTATGCTGGGTAAAGAGCACCAACCGGGAAGAAATCAGATTCATCGGCTCTACGTTCATGGGGCTGATTCGACAAATTCCCGGACAGCTACCGAGGCGAATCTGACAGGGCGGAAATCAATTCTTGCCAGAGTTCGCAAAGAGAAAAAACGACTGATGCACATGCAGCCGGAAACGGGTTTCCGTGAAAGCTATCGCATTGAGGGGGAGACGCTGATTACCGTCAACGATTACACGTCCGGTAGGGTGTTCGAAGACGCGATCAGTTACGCGTTCTATCCGGTCGATCTTCATACCAAGACGGGAGTGAAACCAAAGCCCCTCAAGCCTGGGAAAGTCCCAACCATTCCTTTGCGAGCTTTGATTCCTAAGTCGAGTCAAAATATTATTGTGGCGGGTCGATGTGTTAGCAGTGATCGTCTGGCAAATTCTGGATTAAGAGTGCAAGCCTCATGCATGGGGATGGGGCAAGCTGCGGGAGTCACCGCGGCGTTGGCTGCTAAATTAGGAACCACACCGCTGGACGTTCCTTTGACAAAAATACATGCGTTACTTCGCGAACATGGTCAGATTGTTCCTGACAAGGCTTAGTTTCCTAAGGGGCCACCCGAATTATTTTGATTTCATTTTTCCATCCTCCATGCCCATGAAGAAACGCAACCGCAGCTTTATCTCGCTACTGATTGCCCTCAGTTTTGTCGTGCTGGCAGTAACCGGAGTCCTCGCGTTTGTGCGACCGTTCTCGATCCAAATCGTAGGGCTCCATGCGTTGATGGGGTTCGTATTCATTGGAATCATTGCCATGCACGTGGTGAATAACTTTCACCATCTGTCTCGTTACATGCGAACCAGAGTTTTGTGGGCGACCTTGGCAATCATATTGGGACTGACGGGGCTCTTCCTTTGGCAGCCGGGGCCAATCCGTAGTATTCTGACGCTGAGTCAAAACTTGGGCCCTGCGATGGACCGGTTCGAAATTCAAGAGGATGGTTTGATTTATCACTACAGCCCCTCGCCGGACTACAAGATGACGATGGCGATTCGGGCTGGAAAGACCTTTGACGCAAAGGCTCCACCTCACGTTGCCATCTGGCTAGAAAACGCATCCTTCTATCACATCAAAACACTTCGTGAGCCGGACGACCCAACCGCCGGTCGGGCCGCGCTTCGGTATTGGGATTTTAAAGTTCGCGGTTGGGAAACGGCAAAACGAGAAACGGAAAAACGGGAAGCGGATTTGAATGCACCGTTGGCATTGGATGGTGTCTCGGGTGCGACGCAGAACAGTTCCTTCGATCCCGCTGACTATATTCTTCCCGCGGATCCAGAGAACCCGATGCCTTACCGCCTGCTCATCGAAATCGACCAGCCAGATGACGATCAGCCATCGCTCGTTTACTCGGTTGAAATTGACAATTCAACTCCAAAAGCTTTCCAATTGTTGGACTTGGTTGGCTTCCCAAAGCAAGAAGCCAATGACGCGGATGGTAAAGAGGTCTGGGCACTTTATTTTGTCGACGAACGGTTCGGTTCGGCTCTCGAACTGGTCGATAGTGGGTTGCTGACAATCGATCGCTAGCTCGCCTAACGAATGACTCATCCTCGGCCGCGCATCGGTTATTGGAAAAAGTTATTGGAAAAAATTTTTGAAATAATGAAAATAGAAAACGCAATAAGATTACTTGCCGTACTGGTCTTTTGGTTAATGCTTGCGACCGAGATCAATGCTGCTCAACTGTCTGATGAACCTACAGTTTCGCCAAATATTCTCTTCATTGCAGTGGATGATTTAAACGACTGGGTTGGGTGCCTTGGAGGTCACCCGCAGACACACACGCCGAATATTGATCGGCTGGCGTCTCGCGGAATGTTGTTTACGAATGCCCACTGCCAAGGGACGATGTGCAATCCGTCACGAATCAGTTTGCTATGGGGACAAAGGCCTTCGACGACTGGGTTCTATGACAACCATTATCACGTCGCGAATCACCCTGAGTTTTTGAAGTCACATGTAAGCTTACCTGAACACTTCGCAGCCAACGGATACAAAACGCTAACCACGGGAAAGGTGTTTCATGGTGGCGTGAACCTCAAACAGCAATTCCATGTCGTGGGTCCACGTTCGGGACAGTGGCTCAAGGGGCTTGATAAAAAAGTCCAAAACAAGCCAAAAGGCTGGCACAGCACCTGGGATTTTGGCCCTCAGGACTATGCTAAATCGAAGTTCACCGATCATGTCGTAGCCACGTGGGTCACGGAGCAACTTGGGATCAAACACGGGAAGCCGATTTTCCTTGCCTGCGGTTTCTATCGCCCGCACGTGCCGTTCTTTCCGCCACGTGATGTTTACGACAGTCTCAAGGACGTACAACTGCCGCGCGTTGACGACAACGATTGGAGTGATATTCCCGACGCTGCGCGCGATGTGTCAATGAGCAATTTAAAGATCCCGACGCATGACTGGATGCGTGAAAAAGGTCGCTGGAAGGAAGCAGTGCAATGTTATCTCGCCTGCGTTCGATGGACCGATGAGCAAATTGGCCGAGTTCTCGACGCACTGGATCATGGCCCGCATGCAAAGAATACCATCATTGTTCTCTTCTCGGACCACGGTTACCACCTCGGCGAAAAACAACGCTGGTCAAAGTTTTCGCTGTGGGAACGCACGACACGCGTCCCCTTGATTATTAGTGTGCCTAACGGGATTAAAGGTAAGACGAATAAGCCAGTTGAATTACTGAGTCTCTACCCAACACTCATTGATCTCTGCGGACTACCTGAGAACCCCAAGCTTGAGGGCATCAGCTTGCAACCGTTATTGGAAAATCCTAAGGCGAATTGGAAGCACGCTGCGATCTCCACGCTTGGGCAAAACAATCATGCCGTGCGCGATGAGCGTTGGCGATACATACGATACGCTGATGGCAGCGAAGAACTTTACGATCACCAGAACGATCCTAATGAGTGGCATAATCTGGCGGCAAGAGCGATGTCTCCTGCGGACACGAAAGTAATTGAGCGTTTAAGATTAAAGCTTCCCAAAACTAATCTGCCTCAACGGCGGGGCACAAATTGATTGACTCTGAAAATTCCAATAGCAACAAGTTGCAACAAAATGGAGCAGTTCAGTTTTTTATCGCGCTTTACGAATTAACCATCCCCCGCCGCGCATTGGTTTTTGGAACTGGTTATTGGAAAATAATGAAAATAGAAAACGCAACAAGGTTCATTACCGCATTGGTCTTTTGGGTGCTGCTTGCAACTGAGATCAATGCCGCTCCACTGCCTGATGAGCCTACGGTTTCGCCCAATGTTCTTTTGATCTGTGTTGATGATCTCAATGATTGGACCGGTTTTCTCGGTGGCTACTCCGGTGCGATAACGCCTAATATGGATGCGTTGGCCACGCGCGGTCGAAATTTTACAAACGCCCATTGCGATGTTCCGGTTTGTTCCGCATCCCGCGCGAGCGTGATGTCGGGAGTCGCTGCGACGACACACGGAAGTTACGAACTTGGGCCTAAATACGAAGAGCTGCGCGCTCTGAACAACATTCCAACCATGCAGCGATATTTCAAAGACAATGGTTATTACACGCTGTCGGGTGGCAAGGTCTTGCACCACGGATTTAGTGGGCGACTGGCTGGAGACATCGACCGTTCTCTTGGCAGAAAGAAAGGCCCTAATTCTCCAAAACCGCTGAACCGACCTGCCGACTGGAGTCGAGCTTGGGATTGGGGTGAGTATCCACAGGATGACGTCGAGATGGCTGATTTTCAATTGGCAAAGAATGCTGCGGCAGCATTAAAAGAGACATTTGACAAGCCATTTTTTATGTCAGTTGGTTTCTTTCGCCCCCATGTTCCGCTTTACGCTCCACCTAAATGGTTTGAGCTCTACGATCCGAGCCGGTTAGCATTGCCAAATAATCCAAAGTCTGATCTCGACGACTTACCAAATAACTTTTTAGGCATCAACGACTATGCGGTAGCACCGACCCATGCCGAAGTCGTCCAACATGGCAAGCAGCGAAGCTTGACCCAGGCCTATTTAGCAACCATTAGCTTCGCGGACCATTGCGTGGGCATCGTTTTAGATGCGCTTGAATCCAGTCCGCACGCTGAAAATACGGTGGTCGTATTGTGGAGTGATCACGGATTTCATCTCGGCGAAAAACAACACTGGGCCAAGCGTACGCTCTGGGAAGAATCTACACGGGTTCCCCTGTTAATCTCAGGGCCGGGAATCAAGCTGGGCGCGCCATGCCAACAACCCGCTAGTTTGCTCGATATTTATCCGACATTAATCGACTTATGTGAGTTGCCCAAAAACCAACGGCTTGAAGGGCTCTCGCTTGTCCCGCAGCTCCTCGATCCGGAATCAGAAAGAGATCGACCCGCAATCACGTCTTCGTACTACGGGAATCACTCCATTCGTAGTCAGGATTGGCGTTTAATTGTCTATGAAGACGGAGCAAAAGAATTATACGATCACCGTAGTGATCCAGATGAATTTTATAATCTCGCGGACAATCCCGAATACAAGGTAATTCAAGATCGGTTGCTGAGGTGGTTGCCAGCCAAGGCGGCACCCGAATTCAAAACCAAATCGGAACGGTCTCGAAAAAGATCGAAGTGAAGTTCCTGCTACACTAGATGCTAAGATGGCTCTTGCGGTGTTAGGTTGATCTGATTAGAGAAATCATTTTTATGAAAAAAATAAATCCACAGATGATTTCCGTAGCGGTTTGTATCGCGGCGTTGATCGCGATTTCGACGGAGGCGAATGCGGGTTGTCAGGGATTCGAATCTGCCAATTCAAATCAGGTGGAGGGGGAAAAGCTTCTTGCTGTCTACTGCTTTGATTGTCATGGCGAGGGAGGGGAAGGCGGCCTTAATCTAGTCGGATTGTTGGAGAAAGATAATTTTGATGGCACGTTCTTATTTGAAAACTTGATCACCGCGAAGATGCCTCCAAGCGACATGGAGCAGCCTTCCGTTGATGAAAAACGGGTGATGTTAAAATGGCTGGCTGAGCGTCAGAAGGAAATGGCTCAAAATTCATTCCGCCGAATTAGCAGGCATGAGTTCGTTCACAGCGTGAATGACCTGCTAGGAACGAATCTCAACATGGCGGACGAGATTCCGGAAGATCGTGGCACGAACGATTTTGATTCTGATCGACGAATTCAGCTAAGTAAGGAACAGCTCGTATCCTATTTTACAGTTGCCGATAAAATGCTGGAGTATGCCTTTCCAGTTGATGGTTTTCCGGAAGAACGAATTTGGATAACCAACAAGCTGAAAGATAGTCATGAGACATACAATCTCTACGTCCGCGACTATAAGGACGGCACGCTGTTATCGTGGACTCGTGCAAACAATGGCAACAGTTATTCATTTTTTTTCGATAACTTTGAGCCGCCAGTAGCCGGGTGGTATGACCTAACCTTTGATGCCATGAAGGTAGGTGCATTTGAAGGCGATGTCAGCGTTCAAATTCACGCGGGAAAATACTACTACGCAGATGATCGCCCGCAACCTCAGAGATTGCTCGATGTAATTTCGCTTGGCAATCGGCAATTAGAATCTCACTCCGTCCGTGTTTTCCTGAATCCAGGAGAGAACGTGTCGGTGCATTGTTACTCACAGCATACGTACCGCAAGAAAAATCCCAATCAGGGTGCGTACATCAAGCAATTGAAAGTACGAGGCCCCATTCAAGATCAATGGCCGCCAAAATCGTATCCAATTGTATTTGGCGAATTGCCCCTCAAAAGTTCACCCAAGCCGGCTCAAAATAAAGAGCTTGAGCCAACCGTTGTTTCGGGGTTCCAATCCAATTTGAAGAAGATTGGTGGAAATTTAACGGTTAGCAGTTTCCAGAAGGGAATGGAAAAAGAAAAAATGCAGGACGGTTCTAACCGGACGTTCTGGCACACTCGATTCGAACCGGACATCGCCGATTCGCCCCATTTTGTAATTCTGGAGAACCCACGGCAGGTCGAAATAGAGGGGCTGTCCTACGCAACGTGGTCGGGAGGTAATGGTAATGGGCAAGTCCAGAAGTTTTCAGTCTTTGTCTCAGATGACGGCAAGACATGGGGCGATCCAGTCGTTGAAGGTGATCTTGAAATTCGATTGGCAAATGAGCAACCGATTCCTTTCACAAAACCGACAACAAAACGGTTCATCAAGTTTCTAATTAATGAATCGTTTAGTTTGGATGGAAGATCTTTGGCGTCGATTGGAAAACTCGATGTCGCGGTAGGATGGAAAGTAGACCACCCAAAAAACAAAGTCCTTGTTGATTCAACTTCCTCAGACGATCTGAAGCGAGTCATTCGCCAATTTGCTGTACGTGCCTTCTCATCTGACTTGAGTGATAACGAACTTGAACCCTATTTCAGCTTAGGGCTATCGGCGTTGCAGGAGAATCAAGAGTTTACTCAAGCGGCCAAAGTGGCGATGAAAGCAATGATTGGATCGCCCCGTTTTCTGATAGTGCCTGGCGAGCACTCCAGTTCGTCGCATTCCAGAGTTGCTGAACTTGCTCGCATCCTCTGGTTGTCAGTGCCAGACGACGAACTTATCGGTCTATCGAACGCGAGTCCGGTAAGCGCCGAGGTGCTTGCTGGTCAAATTGAGCGAATGCTGAGTGATGAAAAAAGTGACCGAATGATTGATTCGTTTTGTGCTCAATGGCTGAACCTGAGGTCGTGGCGGACGATTGCCCCTTCTCTAAAACTCTATCCGCAGTATGACGATCTTTTGAATTACTACTTGCCGATGGAAACGACCGCATATTTGCGCCATTTAATTCGGGAAGACTTGCCGGTGGTTAACTTAATCGATTCAAATTTTTCGATTTTAAATCAGCGTTTGGCTGAGCACTACGGAATAGGTGGTGTTGTTGGGCAGCAAATGCGTAAGGTCTCATTTTCATCCGAAGTTCCACGCGGCGGGTTGTTGACGATGGGAAGCGTATTAAAGGTAACCACCGATGGGTTTGATACTTCGCCTATTTTGCGAGGCGCGTGGATCTCAAAAAACATTGTAGGTACACCACTTTCGCCACCACCGGAAGAGGTGAAGGCGATTGAGCCCGAGCATGGCAAGACAGCTGCTACGCTCAAGGAGCAGATAGAACAACACAAAAGTAACCCGGCGTGTTACGCCTGTCATAAGAGTATCGATCCATACGGTTTTGCACTTGAGAATTTTGATGCCACGGGTGGGTGGCGAACAAAATACCGCGTCGAGAAACCACACCGTGGAACGTTTCAATTCCGGCTGGATGGTTACTACGATCTTGCCCAAGAGGTAGACGCATCAGGGGAAATTGGAAATCAGGAGTTTGAAAATATTTTTGGTCTGAAACAGGCTTTATTGTTGGATCATAAAAAAGTGGCTTATAATTTCGCGAAAAAGTTTTTCGAGTTTGCCCATGGTTGCAAGCCAACGCTTAATCAGCGAATCGATCTGTTTAATTTAATTGAAAACGATCCGGATGACTGTCGATTACGAGATTTGATAAAAAAGGTAGTGATGTACTCGCTTGCTGGAGAAGAAAAATGAACCATACAAGTCGACGAGATTTTCTGAAGTTTGGTGCAGCTCTGCCGTTAGCTCTCCATTCGCTCGATCTCCGCAAAGCGATGCCAAAGCGAACAACGCCCCCAAGGCGCGTCATGTTCATCTGCAATTCACTCGGATTCTATCGCCCTAATTTCTTCCCCAGCGTTAGAGGTGATTTGTCCAGTTCGAAGTATCTCGCTGAGATGAAAACCAGCAATAAATTAACCGTTTTTCAAAACCTCTTTCATCCGGGGATGGAAACCAGTAATCACGATTCGGAAAAATCATTTTTGACGGGAGTCCCTAAACCCGAGTCTTCGAGTTTCAGTAATTCTATCTCCGTCGATCAAGTCCTTGCACAACAGATTGGTAAAGAGACACGGTTCCCATTTCTTCCCCTTAGTATTTACGATCGAGGTTGGGGATGTTCGTGGAATAACAGAGGAGTCGCGATTCCTCCCATGCATGACGAGACGAAGGTCTTTGATAAACTTTTTGGGAAAGAAGATTTATTGGCCAAACGTAAGCAAATTGCCAATGATCAACACGTGGTGAATTGTCTCTATCGAGATATTAAAACGCTAGAGAAGTTGAGTGGTGATGTTGCTAAGATTGATTCTTATCGAGTCGTAATCGCTGAACTTGAAAAACAGCTTGAGCATGACGCGTTCTGGTTGGATGCACAAAAACCGGTTGTGGCAAACACTCTGAGCACAAATGTAGAGTTTGCTTTTTCGGCCAAGATCAAGAATATGCTAGAGCTCTCGAAGCTTGCTTTTCAAACGGATTCCACACGCGTAATTACCTTTTCAATGGACTGGATCTACGGCGCGATCAAAGTTCCCGGTGCGACGGGTGGCTGGCATACGCTCTCACATCATGGCGGTAAAAAAGACGTTCTCGAAAAATTAATTCGAATTGAGATCGACATCATCCAGCATGTAAATAAATTCCTGGCAGACTTGGATCAAATCAAAGAAGGTGATGGGACACTCCTAGATTACACTACGGTAGTGTTGGGCAGTAATTTTGGTGATGCGTCCAATCACACTTGTAATAACCTCCCTACGATTGTGGCCGGCGGCGGCTTCAATCATCAATCGCACTCAGTATCGGAGCGTCCAACGCCTTTGTGTAACTTGTGGCTGGAAATACTCAACGAACATAATGTAGACGTAGGTCGATTTGGAAGCGGTAGTCAGAATTTAAACCTACTTTCTAATTAACACTTCCGGGTTTGGAAATGGATTGGCCGTCATCCGTTTGGTGAGTTTTTTGTTTTGGCGATTAAAAAAAGAAGCGGTTAGTCTTCTAAATCGAACTCAGTCAAAACCGCTGCATGGTCGGATGGGAACTCGGGGAAACTTCTTTTCGTTTCCGAAGAATGATGCGAGATAACTTTCGAGTTGTTTGTTTTTAATCGTGAGCCAGTGGAGTAGATGAAATCGATTCTTGTGTAAGGATCCCGATACTCTGGTTCAGGATTCTCTTTGACGGGAACAAACCCTTTGTCTGAAATGTAGGTGTAGCCAAGACCGACCGTGGTCCAAGTGTATCCCAGCGTGGCGTTAAGAATGTCCGGATTCCCGTCGCGAAACGTATCGATGAATCCAAGTCTGTGCATTGCCTTGGACGCCTTGATTGGGAGGATTCGCGATTGGTTGAGTTTGCTATCTCGAGTGGCTGCCGTGTAATCAAGGTGGGAAACACAATTGAAATCTCCAGCAACAATGATCGGAACTTCAGCTGAGTTGGCGAGATGCTTTTTAAAATCTTCGTGGTCAAGGAATTTTTGGAGCATCTCAAATCGAATGTCGTCACCATTGCAAAAATCTTGATCTGAGATGTTTTTGTCTTTAATCTCTACAATATGGCGGCCGCCACTGGTCAACCAAATGTCGTAGATTCTAATTTTTTGTCCGCTCGGTAGCGTGGCAGTGGCAGCAATAAAAGAAAAAGACGAAAGACCTTTGAGCGGCTCAATATCAGTAAGTGGATAGCGACTGAAAATGCACAGATTCGCATCTGCTGCCGAGGTGTAATGGAAAAATCCAAGCGACTTGGCTATTTCTGCTGCCGACCCGTAGGTCTCGATCATGGCAATTACATCTGCCCCGCTTGCCTTGATTATCTCGATCGCTCGCTCGCGGGCTGTCTTATCATTGACAGTGTAACGCGGGTCTTGATTGAGCCGTCCCCAAATGTTCCACGTCATCACTTTTAGCTTCTTCGATTTATCGGATTGAGAAGTATCGATTTCCGGCGGCCACGTGGTGATTTTTTGACCTGTCGTGGAAGGGGCAATTTTCCTTTCGCGAATTGCTGGAACGACAATCGTTTCCGGTGCCGCGTTCTCTCGTTCGAAGAAGTTGACAGTTGCGGGAGAGTCGCCTTGTTTCCAATGAGAGGATTTTCCCTCTACGTGGATAACTGAATTGGCAAGATCGATGGTAAGCGTGGTGTAAAGCGGATCTTGGTAGTACGACATTCGTTTTTTTCCGCCAACCCAGTAGTACGATGCGGAGTTGATATGCAAATAGGTAACGCCATCGACCTGAAGTAACGAATCAACGTGTGCGTGGCCGTTGATGCAGAGGAGAATTTTGCTTTTATATTTTGCCAGTAACTGCTGAATTTCAGTTGCGTTGTTGATCGCAGATTGACCGGCAAGCGGTTGGTGGCTGAGGATTAAGACTGGCCGGTCGGTTTGTTCCAGTTGTTGAGCCAGCCATGCCTGTTGCTTGTTGCCGATATAGGAGTGGTAGCCGCCTGTATAGGTCGGCGAGTTTTTTTCATTACCATCGAGAACAAGAATTCGAATTTCCCCGATGTCGCGTTGATAATACGCAGACTCGATCCCCCAGGCTTCAAAACAGTCTTCTCGGCCCAGTCCAAAATCAAACTCATGATTCCCAATCACATGGATCGTGTTGTCGTGCGCCGCGTTAAATTTATCGCCAAAGCGTTGATGTTTTTTGTTGGGATAGGCAAAGTCTCCCATCTGAATCAGCGCGTCAACGTTTTTATCTGCCATTGAGTTCAGGAATGTGTCGAGTCGAGATTCTGCATCAACCGCTAATCCGCCATGCAGATCGGCGATCACACCTAAGCGAATTGGCTTAACGAGTGTTGGATCGGACGCACTTAGTTTTGAAGGCAAAGCAATCGCCGCGCAGGAGGTCCCTAAGATTTTTAGCGCGGTTCTTCGAGTTTGATTCTGCATCGTTCTGTCCGAACAAGTTAAAAGCCAAAATTTTAATCTTCATTCGAATCGTACCATGCTGGGACAGTATCGGCTAATTCTCGCTCAGCGAGCACATTCGAGAGAAGGTTTAGTACTCAAACGGCATTCAAAATTCATTGGGTTACATGACGGAATTCCAGCCGCTGGAGCCCTTTTTGGATGTGTGCGTTTTGATGAAGGAGCCGCCAGATTAGCTGAGTGGAATGGTTTTCAAACATCAGCAGCACAAGCCCTTTGTCGATGCAAGCCATCAGTAGTAGGATCGTACTTAAACGAAACTGAAGAAGTTTCATTTCTTAGTTAAGTTGTTTATTAATGGCAAAGCCTTCAAGCATAGAACATAAATCATAAAAACGAAAAACCAACACCATCGGCGGATCTAGCAACCGTTGACTTGGAGGTCTTGGTGCCCGTTGCCTCGTGAATTTTTCGCGTGACAAGGAAACAAGCGTAATGGAAAACCCTGTCTCATGACTGGCTAGACAATACAAGAATTGTGGTTTAAAGTTCAATCGAAGTTCCATTTAGAATCATGGTTTTACATTTGTCCAAGTGATGATCGAATACGACAACAAAGTTTGGTTTCGACACATCCTCAACTTTCACAAAACGGATACCATCCGGATCCTGTTGAGAGAGATGCTGATTGTGGCCGTTTACACGGCCATTGTCGCGGCGATCGAAATTCATTTTTTGCGCGATTTGCGAATGATGGAATCGGGTGAATCCGTCGTTAAAGTGCTGAAAAATACAACCATCATGCATTCGATTCTCGGTTTCGTACTTTCCCTGCTTGTCGTTTTTCGTACCAACACGGCTTACGATCGTTGGTGGGAAGGGCGAAAGTTGTGGGGTGCGTTAGTCAATAACACGCGAAATTTGTCTGTGAAGATTAATTCCTTCCTCCCCGAATGCTGCCAGGCGGAGAAGGAGTTTTTCAGGACAATGATTGGCAATTTTCCAACTGCCCTCAAAGAACATCTTCGCGGAGGCATCAAGCTAAACGAAATCGAAGACGTCGAAGGATTCAAAGCAAGTTGCGCTGATCGTCAGCATATTCCCAACTTAATGATTCAATCGTTGTATCGCAAAACGAAATCCTTGCTCGACGCTGGCCACCTTAGCGGCGACGAATTGATTGTGATCGACAAGGAGCTAAAGTCATTCTTTGACATTATGGGAGCATGCGAGAGAATCAAAAACACACCCATTCCTTTTTCGTACGGCATCTTTCTAAAGAAGTTTATCTTCTTCTATATCATTACGCTGCCGATCGGATTTGTCGCTTACTTTGAGTACTGGGCGATTCCGATTTCAGTTTTTGTCTTTTACGTATTGGTTTCTTTGGAAATCATCGCCGAAGAAATCGAGATGCCATTTGGGCGAGACGCTAATGATCTGCCAACGCAAAAACTTGCCGATATGATTCGCGAAAATGTCAACGAAATCTTCGCTGATTAAACAATGAATTCAATGCTCGTGTTGGCGTTATTTGGGGACAGTTCTTTTGTTTGGTCAAGAACCGGTTGTACCGTTTGACGTTTTTAAAAAAGTAGCTGCAGTTCAGAACGTCGACAGATATCCTGCGTTGGATCAGTGTGATGGTACAAAGCACCCCGAGCAGGATTCGAACCTGCGACCTATTGATTAGAAGTCAATTGCTCTATCCAGCTGAGCTATCGGGGCATTTAGTCGGTTTTTATAAGGTATTGACGCGATTTTTAGGGGCGTTATAGTAGTGTTGCTTTAGCTTACTAACACCCTCTACTAACACCTTTGAAGATTGACGATGGCAGGTAGCAGCCCACCGCCGGCAATCACCATTCGCACTGCGTGGGCACAAATGGCAACGAAGAGACATCCTAGCAAACTTACGCTTGAGTATCGAGGTGGCAAAATCCAGTTTGGGTTGCATAAGCCCACAGGCCAATATCGCAAGAAGCATAAGGGCAAGACTCTCTATCTTGGTTCTGATCCGAAGGGTGTTTTGAGTCAATGGCTAGCGAAGACCACTCAGCACGATGAGGTGCTGATAAACCCGCTTGCCCAGCAGACCACTGGAGAATTGACAGTTGAGCAGCTGTGCAATCAGGTTCTGGCTTGCAAGGAGCTGGATGTTGATAGTGGCGAGTTAACGCGAACTACATTCGATCTTTATGTTCGGTATGGCAAATGGATTGCTGATTTTTTCGGCCGAAAAACACTGGTCTGTGATTTAACCCCCGCTGACTTTGCTCGCTTTAAAGCAGATCTCGCTAAGCCAAAGGCGACTAAAAAAAATGGCAAGGTAATCAAGAAAGCGGCTGGGAGAAAGTTAAGCCTTGTTGGATTGGCGACAAAAATGCGACACGTGCGGATGTTCTTCAATTTTGCATTGGCTGAGGAGTGGATCGATAAGTTGCCTTGGGGAGCCAAGACATTTCAGTTGCCAACCAAGAAGGCGATTAAAAAAGCAAGGTCACAGAAAAGGGATAAGACCGCTTCACGTCAAGAAATTCTTAAGTTGCTTGAGGAAGCCGATGATACCTGGAATGCAATGCTCTTGCTGGCGATTAATTCAGGGAGTGGAAATACAGATGTCGCGATGATAAAGCATAGCGATATCGAAGAAGGTGGCTGGGTTGAACAGGCTAGAAACAAGACAGGAGAGTACCGTCGCTTTAAGCTGTGGCCTGAAACGCTCGAAGCGATTTCTAAGTTGCCAAAACACGAAGATGGATTAATCTTTCATAGCAAGCAAGGATCTAAGCTTATTCCTGCTGGAACACACAATCCTATTACAAAAGGATTTTCTAATCTGGTCAGAAAAGCTGGTGTCAAAAGGGAGAATTTGTCCTTTTACAGTTTGCGACATACTTTCCAGACTGTTGCTGATGAAAATGTGGACTTAGTTGCCACTCAAGTGATCATGGGACACAGCAGGAACTCAATCAGTGACAATTACCGCGGTAAGATTAGCGACGCTAGGCTTGAGGCCGTGACCGATCATGTGCGGCGTTGGTTGTTTGATCTGGATGCCGACAAGTAAGCGTTGGATTTGGTCAGCCGGTTGTTGCGGTGTGTCCTCGACCGAATGGAACGCTCGGAGGTTATTGGGACTAGCCTTCCACCAATCACATCCACCACAGAATCCTAACCACGACCCCCCGTCCCTTCGCATTGGTTCCATAGGTTAGCCTTGGGTTGCGCGAGACGAAAAATGGGTGTGAAGGTAGGAAGTTGTGGGGTGGCTTTTGCACTCACACCTACAATTCCGTAACACAGTTGTATACTGTTCGAGTTTAACTCGGTCGTCAGTCGTAAGGTGTTTAGTCTGGTATATTTAGATACTGATAAAGATGCAACGTTTGTTCATTAAACTTGTGATGTTTAAAGCTTTTACTGTTGGTCTAAATCACTGGGATTGTAAATTACAAACTAGGTAATCCAATCGCCATCCAGTTCGAGTAGGTACTCAAACGGATCAACGTCAATCACGTTATCCTCACCCCCATTGAAACTGTTGGCGATGTAATGATCAAACGCCCGCACATCGTAATTGACACCATTGTCGTATTTCATCTTGAGGCCTTGGACTCGAACTAGCAGGTCATCATCGCCGCTGGAATCCTCCATCACAGCAAGGTCATTACCATTCAACGAATAGGCTTCGTTATAACGGAAACCATAGGTGTAATTATCAAATGTATCACCCGTAAATCGGGCACTGCCGACGACACTGGTGTAGGTGTCGTCTCCAACGGAATCGTACATTTTCGCTCGATCATCCCCTTCGGTCGAATAACCTCGCGTTCGATCGAAGCCATAGGCACTGTTAACCACGATTTCCGTTGTCCCGCTGTTTCGCATGATCGCACGATCAT
>CALKCK010000058.1 GCA_938083195.1 uncultured Pirellulaceae bacterium
GACTCAATAAAACGGCCGTAGGATAATCTCATTTCTTCTGCGACATTTTCTCCGTCAGCAACCCTAACCATCGCAGCCTTAAGGTCCCTTTTCCAATTGGCGTCCCCAATGGGAGCAGCGAACTGCAGACGCATATTTTCATCAATTACGACGACCGATGGAACTATATTCATCTGCAGCAACCTATTAGCTTGCGTTGCGGAATCAAAGTAAAAATCAACGTTCTCAACATTGGCATAAGCGGCAAGTTCATCCACAACCCTTAGTGAGTCCGACGCTTGAACATCAGCGTCCGAATAGACAACACCAAACTGAAACCGCTTGTCGGACAATTCCCTTGCAAGTGAATCGAAATCGCGAATCGATGGGTAAGACGACAAACCAGCCAGCCAAAGGACTGCCGTGACGTCCCCACGAAATTGCTCACTGGAAACGGGAATCTTTCGATCACCGACCAGTTGAAAATTTGGAACGATTTCACCAATTAATCGTGAGGGAATTGCTTCGGGCAACGCCACAAATTTCTCCAATGGCGTTGCATCTCCGCGATCTTCGATAGCAAATTTGACCGCAGGAATTGATTTGTCGAAAACGGCATCGTGAAATTTTGCCAATAGCTCAACATCTTTAATCTCTGGAGAAGTGACGACCTCACCGACCAACAATTTTAGTGGCAACGAAATCTGGTGAATCACGAAAGTCTCACGGTCAATCCAAATATCCGCCGTCATGTCTAGCGACAAGGATCGAACAACGTAACAGCTTCTACCATCGACGGCTTCATCGGCCAAGCGAATCGATTGTTCCGAGCCCTGAATCCAAGGATTAGATAATTGACCGGTTAACAACGAGATGGGGGGTGGAATCAGGCTCGGAAATGTGTCGATTGTTGATTCATCCAACGGCAATTCGGAGTAACCGCCCAAGAAATATTTCGCGATTGAATCTGAAAACAGCTCAGTGAAAGGGACATTATTTTGATAAGACCTTAAGAGGTGCTGATTGTCTAAGTTTTCACTTTCAATATCAAAAATATAACAACTTATGATTCCACCATTGGCCGCAACTTTTCCATTAAATAGAGAACCAGCATATTTCCCACCGCGCTGCCAGACAGTAGACCACCGTTGTGGCTCCTGAGTCTGCCGGCCCTCCAGTTGATAACTAAGATACAAAACGGCATTGTCTTGGTAAGATTCCGCTTGTGCATACCGCTGAACCACTGAGGCAAGTATTTCAGCTGAGGACAATTTACTATCGGCAAACTCGACGGGTCGATCCACCAATTGCCCGCCCTGCCCTGACTCAATCGGTGACTCAACCCCCTGAGGCACGTCAACTTGCCCACAGCCAAGACCACCCATCAAAATGAAGGATGCCATGACGAAGCAAAATCTTGTTGGAATTAATCCGCTCATAGGAGTCTCTGAGTTTTGCATTACGCTTCCCGGCCTGCACCAATTTAACCTCTTTCCAAAATTCTGGTAAAGATGAATTCTGGTAAAGATGAAGTCCCAATTCAGATTCCTAAACGCGGGATTTTCAGACAGCGGAACAACAGCAAAATCCTTGTGCCCGCCAAAGGAGCCAAAAAACGATAAAATGACGCCGTTTTCTCACAAAACCCTTTCTTTTAAGGATGACGGGTGACGGTCGTTGACCCCAACCGAAGGATGGATATGATTGCCGATTACGACATCCTGATTAAATCCTGGGCAACACTTCACCATTTCGAGCATTCCCTTGACAACTGAATCGCATCCGGACGGCCATATTGTTACTGAACTACTGAGTGCACTGGCAGACAAACCAAATTTTTCAGTGCCCCAACTTGATGTATCAATCGAGCCAAACATCGACCTATCGAGCGCGTTAAAGATCACTCTCGATGCACCCGAATTTTATCCCCCACTCTCAGAATCAGTTTTCGCTGGGGATACGGTCGCCATCGCCTTGCAAACCGACATTCCCCATGCCAACTATTTGATTGAGTCAATTGTCGATTATTTAATTTCTACTGGAATTGAACTAGCCGATATTACCCTGGTCGTCACTGGTCGAACCGCCGAAAATCTCGGGATTCCTCCTGCCCAATATGAAATGGCTGAAAAAGATAAAGCGGAAGGGAAACGTCCACCTGTTTTTTCGTTTGACCTTGGATTCCAAAAATTAAATATTCAAGTTCACGATCCGGAGAACCAAACCGGGCATGCCTACCTTGCTGCCAACGAAGAGGGCGATCCTGTTTACGTCAACCGCACCTTAGTTGACGCTGACGTTGTCATTCCAATCGGAATCCCAAGTCCCGGGGAAGTCAATCAGCAATTGGATTGCATCTATCCTGACTTCAGCACAACCTCGACGCTCTACCGGTTTTCGCAGGGCAAAGGATCTTTTATTTCACGCTGGACTGAAATCGAATTAGCCAACGAATCGCTTGGAGCATTTTTTGCGATTCAAGTCGTCTGCGGCCCCGGGGACACAATTCGCAAGGTCCACAGTGGTGCCAGAAAGGACGTTCTTGAATCTGCAAGAGACGCCACTAACCAGTTGTGGTCACTTTCCTGGCCAACCCTATCCGATTTTTGTGTAGCGACGATAGAAGCCAAACCGAACGATCAATCATGGGACGATTTTTGCCAAGCCTTAATCGCGGCGAGTGAAGTTACAAAAACTGAATCGCCAATCGTAATTTGGTCAGAAATCTCTCTCCCTCCCGACCGCAACACGCGGAAGGCATGCATGTCGCAATTTGAAGACAACATTAGCTCGAAACTTACTAAAACCCTTCAACGTGTTGCCGGCATCATCAAAGACCGACCAGTCTTTTTTAAATCCGAACTGTCCGAACAAGCCGTCGAAGAACTTGGGCTCGGCCACCTCCAATCAGCCAATGAAATTCTTAGGATGGCTGAATCTCATGAAAACTGTCTAGTCATTCGCGACGCACACAAAACCCAAATCAAAACAGGTGACGACGCTGCCAACGATGGTAGCTAAAACATTCACATGACAAACCAACTTGAACACGACTATCACCAGCTGACAAACGGCGCCGGCTACACGCGACTCGCAAATCACGGATTGATTCGCCTCACCGGTGAAGATCGCCTTTCATTTTTTCACAATTTCTGCACCAACGAAATTAAGAAGCTTGAAACGGGGCAGGCTTGCGAAACATTCATCCTCAATAGCAAAGGAAAAATTCTAAATTTCGTCCATGCGATAAACATGCACGACGAACTTTTCCTCTATGGTCACGGGACAAACGTCCAACCGACCGTCGACCACCTCGATAAATTTTTAATTCGCGAAGACGTGACCCTCGAAGATACCACGGCGGACTGGGCAGGACTGTTTGTTCGTGGAAAAAAATCCGCGGACTGTCTATCGCAACTCACAGATACTTTACCGCCAGAAAACGAATTCCACCAAGTCCAACTGCAAAATCACAAAGTTTTGATTGGCAATCTAGAAATTGCCGGATTCGGATACCTGATCCTCGCCCCCAAAACTGAGTTAAGTTCGATTGAAGTAGCTCTGAACGAGGCAGCAATTACAGAATGTAGCTTGGACGCATTGCACGTTTCTAGAATTGAGAATGCAACCCCCTGGCATGAACTGGACATAACCGCAAACAACCTCCCGCAGGAACTGCAGCGAGATTCAAAAGCGATCAACTTCAACAAGGGATGCTACCTAGGGCAAGAGACAGTCGCAAGAATCGATGCGCGAGGACGCGTTAACCGCCTCTTGGTAAGCATCCGGTTTCCAGAACTTTCACCAACAGAAAATCCCCCAACCGCTGGCGATGTATTGACCCAAGCTGGTCAACCCGCTGGGACAGTCAGCTCCGTTGTTTTCTCGCTTCGCGATCAATGCCATGTTGGACTTGGCTTCGTCAAACGAGCATTTAAAGATCCAGAAACGCAACTCGATCACGGCATCGTTGTTAAATGAACGCCGCATTTGTTTCTAACCAAGACAACGACACTTATCTCTACTGCACCTGCGCCTTAGAGGCCACGCATTACTACCGAGGGACACTGTGGCTCAACCCAGAATTTAATGGGCACCATTTATCGAGCAACTGTCAACCAATCAGAAGAGTGCCAGTCGAATAGGTGATTGCTTCGCCGCAAATCAACACTCGATCTCCAACCACCTCGCACGTCAAGTCGCCGCCGCGTTGAGACAATTGCCGAGCGACCAATTTATTTTTCTCCAACCGCTCAGACCAAAAGGGAGCCAACACGGTATGAGCGGATCCGGTCACTGCATCTTCGTTAATCCCAAGCGAAGGAGCAAAAAAGCGAGATACGAAATCGCAGTCTTGCCCGGCGGCAGTTACCACCAGTGCGCGATATTTCAAACCACCTAATCGCCCACAGTCAACTCGCATCCGAGTGATCGCTTCAGAATCAGCATAAACCAACAAAGCGTCTCTCCCCGTCGACCAATACTCGACAGGGATTTCACTAACACATTCGGCCAAAGATTCATCTACTCCCTGCCGAGCAAAACTCGCCCGAGGGAAATCGAGCTCGTAAAACGCGCCTCTTCGCGTAACTGCTAAAGTACCCCGAAGTCGTGACTTAAACCGAATCGTGTCCTCGGCTATCCCTTCCTCAACCATTAACGCATGTGCACTCGCCAGCGTAGCGTGCCCGCATAAATCAACCTCGCAAACAGGCGTGAACCAACAAATCTCATACTCGCTTCCCCTTCCCCAAACAAACGCGGTCTCCGCAAGGTTATTCTCAGTCGCAATCGACTGCATCAGCGAATTGGAAAGCGGTTGATCAACCACGCAAACCGCAGCAGGATTCCCAGCGAACAGGGTATTTGTAAACGCATCAACTTGATACCGCTTGATCCTCATCGAGCGCGTCTCCTTATCTTACCGATTTCAGACAGTCGTCTGTTTATCAAGAACCATCAGCGCAAAAAAAAACACCCTCGGCAACTTTGGGTTCCAGGGGGGCTTAGAACACCTCAGTAAGTCCGAGAGCGATTGGACGAAGTTCGATCTCCGCATCCATGCTTTGATCGGCTTCAGTTTTGTTAAGGCAACAAGCTTCTAACGCAACATCCATGTCAGCGTCTCGACTTGCTGATCGCAGAATTGAACGAGTCAATCCCAATGCAATCCGCCCTCACAAAACAACTCGTATTTTTGATCAAGTGCTTAAGTGTTTGACACCCAACCCTTGATGGATTGGCAAGTTATTGAAACCATCGATTTGGGTCAAGAGAAGTTTTCATCTTCTGATGTCAAACTTTAAGAAAAATATCAGCAGATATGAAAAAGGAAATAATAACCCGTAGAAAACGCACCTAACATTGAAAATCTAATTACAAACTGCTGGCGATTATTTTTTTAACGCCACCAAGATTGCTATCAAATTTAGATTCAATTACCTCTATTTCTCTCCCCATTCTTAGCGAATCTAGCCTAGACATCCAGGCATTTCAAAAAAACGTACAACCGTTCAGACTGTTTTAACCCGAAAAATATCGTTCTATCTCTGCCCAATCTCCGCGAAATTAAATCGCTTGCCCAAAAACCCACAAAACGTGAAATAACCTTTCTAAATTGCCCCCATTAAACCTATTGAATTCGCGAAATCGCGGTTCCCAAACGCTTGGTATGACTCAACTTCTCCCAACATCTCCGCCAAAGCCTAAGTCCAAACGAATCTTGGAATTAGATGCGATACGGGCGCTCTCGTGCCTAAATTTACTCCTGTTTCATTTTACGTGGGTCTACGAAGAGAAGTACGGTTTTAGTTCACCCATTGGTTACAAATTTCCCTATGGGAAATACGGCGTGCAACTGTTTTTCATGCTCAGCGGCTTGGTCAATGCAATGACCCTTTTAAGCAAACGAGATTCAGCAAACTTCATTAGCGCGAGATGGATAAGAATTTTCCCATCTTATTGGATCGTGATTCTGATGAACGTCGTACTCTTTGCCTACATTCCGATGTTTAACACCCCGCCGACAGTGGACTGGACGGTGGCAAACCTGACGACAATGCCTAACCTCTTGGGCTATGACAACATGGAACCGGTTACCTGGACACTTCAAGTTGAAATGTTGTTTTATATATTGTTGATGTTCCTTTTAATTTCAGGACTCCTCGATAAACCCGTCCGCACGATGATGGTCGCCGTTTCAGTCTGTCTGATTCTGGGAACTGCATTCACCAACTTTAAAAGCTGGTATCCGCAGTCTGATTGGAACTCGACGTTCTATGTAATCGAAGAACTCTTATTTATTCGCACCATGCCGTTGTTTGCGATGGGAATTCTACTCAACGAATTGCGATCAAAACGAGGGTCCACATGGATCCTTTGGGGAGGCATTGTCTTGAGTGGAATTGTTTACCATGCAATTGATCTTCGAGAACACAACCCCTTGGCAACCATCCTGATGTTTGGCCTTTTGACCGCCAGCGCCTACGGTCGCGTTCCCTTACTTCGCTTTCAACCGCTAGTTTACATCAGCTTTATCTCCTACTCGCTCTACCTCGTTCATAACAACCTTGGCACTTTGATTATGAGACAACTGGAGCTTGCCGGATGCTATCCCGTACTTGCTTTCGTCCTGACCATTGCCGCAGTCATTGGGATTGCTGCTGCATTCACCCACTGGCTGGAACAGCCTCTGACAAAAATCCTGCGCAAGAAATGGCTCGCTCTGAGAAAGAAATTCGAGAATCGCCAAACCTCTCAGTCAGTCGCTCCTGCTAAACAATCAACCTCCAATTAGTTAACACCATGCGTTTGAAGCTCTACAAAGACCTTTCCGAACTGGAACAGGATCGCGATCACTGGGATGCCCTCGTGGGCAGCTTTCCATTTTTTCAATTTGACTGGATGGCGAACTGGTTTCAAATCCTTGGGAAAGACCTCGAACTCGCAGTACTCGTTGGTATTGATGAGGACGATCAGTGGATTGGAATTGCGCCGTGGTGTATCGATCGCACGCAAGGGCTGCTGAACAAACTTAGGTTTCTAGGATCGGGTGACGCTTGCAGCGATTACCTCCGCCTTATCGCCAGTGTTGAGAATCATGATAAATTCAACCGCGTCGCAATCGACTGGCTGATTGAGAATATTGGATGCCCCCAGACACTGGGACGCATCGACGTCATCGAACTCGAGGGTATCTCGACGGAGGACTCAAAGGCTAACTATCTCTGCGAGGTGTTTCGTGCCAACGGCATGAAGCATCACACCACCGAACTCGAGGGCGGGTGGCAGATTGAACTTCCATCCACGTGGGAAGAACTAAACGCAAAATTCAGCAAAAAGATGCGGCGCAAAACAAAAGCGGCGGCCAAGCGACTTGCGGATATCGAAACTGAGGTCCTTTCATCGGCTGATTCGCGGTATTCAACGGCACAACTCTGGGAGGTGTTCGTTGAACTTCACCAACAGCGACGAGAAATGCTGGGGCAGTCCGGGTGTTTTGCAAATACCGATTTTGAACATTTTCTACAACGAGCCTTTCTCCCATTGGAGAACCAAAACCGGGCAGAACTACTCATTATCAACCATGAAAAGAAACCTCTCGCTGCCACCATTGGTTTCAAAAGCGAAGACACTTACTACTTGTATCAATCTGGAATGGATGCGACGCGAATGCGACTCGAACCCGGTTACCAGATTTGCTCAGTTGCAATTCAGCGAGCAATGACGCTCGGCTTACAGAAGTTTGATTTTTTGCGTGGCGATGAACCCTACAAAGCAAGATGGAACACGACTCGCATCCCGATCACAAGGACGCGATTCATTCCGAGGAACTCCGTCGCGAATCTAAAACACAGTTTTTGGCTGACGGGACGCACGCTGAAACATTTGGTAAAATCGTCTAAGTCTTAAAACGATCCTTACCTCGCCTTAGCCACGCTTGTTGGCAGGCGTCCAACCTAGCGAGTTGCCATTGAGCCAATTTGCAAGCAATACCATCCGAATTTCGCTGCTACTCGCATTTGCGACTTGGTGGGGCGGTTTCACATTTTACGCCTCGGTTGTGGTTCCCGTGGGAAGTGAAATACTTGGCTCCTCGAGAACTCAGGGCTTCATCACTCAGGTCGTCACCCACTGGCTTAACTTTGCCGCAGCGCTGACTATTTCCATGATGGCAATCGACTTATGGATTAACCGCTATCCTTTAAAAAAAACCTACCTCTTTCTTGAATCAGGAATTGTCGTTGGTTTACTGACTTGCCTCGCGACACTTGTTTACCTCCATCCAAAACTGGACGAATTAATTGATTTATCTAGAGAAATGATTTTCGATGAAGGAAAATTCTATCAGATCCACCGCGTGTACTTGTGGATCAGCTCGGCTCAATGGGCACTCGGTGTTCTCTGGCTGGCCTGTTTTGTGACTCGGTTAACCAATGCAAAACAAAATTCTTCGACAGAACCGCCTCACCGATGAGTAAAATTTAGGGTATCATAAGCAGACAGGCTGGCCGAGTTAACATTACAGGTGGATCTATGCAAAACGCTCACAAATACATTGTCATACAACTTTCGTTACTTCTAGTTCTCGCGTTTATCCCCGTGGGCACGACTTTTGGACAAGAAGACGTTGTCGCCAAAACGGCCGATGGCGTTTTACCAAAAGCATCAGAAGCTGACGCAACAAAATCCGACAAAGAGACCAAAGCTGAGGTAAAAAAGGACGAAGAGCCCGTTGAGAAAATTGTGCCTAAGTATGAATTCTCAATCGAACACAGCATCCCGTACACCAATGTTAAATCACAGGACTCAACAGGTACCTGCTGGAGTTTTGCAACGGCCTCGTTTATCGAATCAGAATTGATTCGACAAGAAAAAGGACAGCACGATCTTTCCGAAATGTTTATCGTCAAGAACATTTATAAAGACAAAGCTCAAAATTATGTTTTGCGACAAGGGAAAGCAAATTTCTCTCAAGGCGCCCTTGCTCACGATTTCATTAATTCTGCCCATCGCTTTGGTTTAGTGCCGGAAGAAAACTACTCAGGCCGAGAAGACAATTCAAAACGCCATGACCATGCTGAAATGGAAGTGGTAATGAAAGGGTTCCTTGAAGCTGTCGCCAAGCAAAAGAAACTTTCTCCCAAATGGAAAATCGCTTCTGATAAAATCTTAGATACTTATCTGGGTGATTCGCCGGCTCGCTTTACTTATCGGGACCGAAGTTACTCCCCCAAGGAATTCTCTGAAAGCCTCGGGTTCAACGGAAAAGACTATCAAAGCATCACTTCTTTTACGCACCACCCATTTGGTGAATCATTCGTCCTCGAAATCCCCGACAACTATTCCAATGGCTCGTTCCAAAATGTTTCAATTGACGAACTTATTGAGACGATTGATTTTGCAATCGAGAATGGATTTAGCGTCGCTTGGGATGGTGATGTTAGTGAAAAGGGTTTCTCGGCGACTCGTGGAATCGCGGTTTTACCAACCAACGGCAGTCGTCGTGACCTCTTCACCCGCCCTGGTGAAGAACAGGTCGTGACCCAGGAAATGCGGCAAGACGCTTTCACCTCGCTCGCTACAACTGACGATCACTTGATGCATCTAGTCGGAATCTCACGAGACACCGAAGGAAATAAATACTACGTGGTCAAAAACTCGTGGGGCGAAATTGGTAAACACAAAGGCTTTATTCACTTGTCAGAAGCTTTCGTTCGCCTAAAAACGGTAGCAATCATCGTTCACAAAGATGCGGTTGCTGCAATGAAAGAGGCCAAGGAAGCATCCGAAGATGAAAAATCAGAGGTTTCTACGGCGACCCCCGGTAGTTGATACTGGGGACCAAGCCTGAAAAGGTCGAATCCAGAAGTACTCGCTAAAACCAAGTAAAAACAGGTAGTTCGAAAATCGAACTGCCTGTTTTTTTATAACTGCTTAAAACTTCCCACGATTGATTTGACCGAATAGGCTAATCTGTTACTCCTGCACCGTTGTACCGAGCCAATGATTGCGGATAATGAATTTGTAACAATTTCACCCAATCACCGTCAACGATTACTCGCTCCATTGGTGACACTGGGAACAGCCCATTGCTAATTAGAGTCGCCCCCAGACTGCCGAAAGTACTCCATGAAAACCGCTCTCCTGCTTTTAGCCTTTGCCATTTATTTTTGCGCTTCAGGGGAAACTCAAGCTCAGGACAACATTCAAAGCAAGATTTCCAGCTACGGCCCGGTTGCGAAACAGATTATCGAGTCCGCCAAAAAAGAGAACGACTCGTTCCTTAAACTGCAGGAATTATGCGACGACATTGGCCACCGTTTAAGTGGCAGTCCTGAACTGGATAAAGCAATCGAGTGGGCACAGTTATCTATGAAAAATGATGGACAGGAAAATGTCCAGGCAGAAGCGGTCACGATCCGCAAATGGGTTCGGGGCGAGGAGAGCTGTGAATTACTCCAACCCCGCCCAATGAAAATTAATATGCTCGGCCTCGGCTGGTCCATTGGCACACCCGCTGACGGCATTACCGCTGAGGTAATTTCAGTCAAAAGCAAATCTGAACTGGACGCCCTATCTGACGAAGATATCCAAGGGAAAATTGTACTATTTGATTATCCGATGGCAATGTACTCCGAAACAGACGGAGCAGGTTACGGCGACGCGGTGCAATACCGAAGCAACGGGGCTTCGTGGGCAGCCCAACGAGGCGGAGTTGCTGCTCTAGTCCGCTCCGTTACTGCCTATTCACTGGATAGTCCACACACCGGAGCGATGAGATACGATGCTGAAGTTAAAAAAATTCCAGCAGCCGCGATTTCGGTAGAATCCGCCATGATGATAAGCCGATTGCAAAAACGAGGGAAAAAGTGCGTCGTTAAACTGATTATGAATGCCAAAGATATGGGCGAAGCTCCTTCCGCCAATGTCATCGCCGAAATCGTCGGCACCGAAAAACCTGAGGAAATCGTTTTAATTGGCGGCCACATTGATTCATGGGATGTAGGACAAGGCGCTCAAGACGACGGGGCTGGTTGTGTCGCTGCCATGGAGGCCATCAATATCCTTAGGAAATTAGGTCTCAAACCCAAACGGACAATTCGCGTCGTTCTTTGGACCAATGAAGAGAACGGTCTTGCCGGTGCCAGAAGCTACGCAGCGCGTCACCAAAACGATGATCATGTTGCCGGCATCGAATCCGATTCAGGAGGATTTAAGCCGCAGGGACTGACCATCGACGCCCAGGATGAGAAGAAAGCCCAGATCGCTCTGGACCAACTCACTGAGATTCTTGCCCTTCTCGAACCGATCGGAGCAACGCGAGTAAAACCAGGATATTCTGGCGCAGATGTTGGGCAGTTAAAAACTCTTGGAACCATGTGCATGGGACTGACTGTCGACGGACGCCTCTATTTCAACACTCACCACACCAACGCCGACACCGTCGACAAAGTAAACCCAAAAGAACTAACTGATTGCGCCATTACGCTGGCCGTTGCAGCCTACGTGATTGCTGATATGCCAAATCGACTGGGAGAGAATTAGAGCGGGAGCGCCCCCTTTGCGGCTCAGACAAATGTCGCATCACTGGATAACGCAATTGCCGAAGCGGCGATCTCTGTGTCATCGAGTTCGTCGATTGCTAACGAGGGCATGATTTTGCGAGGCATAGCGTTAGCCGCTTTCATGTACGTCTTGTCGTAATAGGCCAAAACAATTTCAATGGCTCGCGCGACATTGCCTCTGTCGAGCGAATCCAACGCTTCATCAGCATTCTGCGGCCCCAATCTCTTCCGAATGTTGTCGATAGAGCCGGCGAGTTCTGCCAACGGAAGATCACCGTAATCCTCAATCAGATTCTTGACCCGCTGAGCCGGACTTGAGTCCATAAAGACAGCAGGAGAGTGCCGCATTAAGTGATAGAACGCAGGGGGAACCACGACTGTTCCAATCCGATTCCCTTCGTCTTCAACCCAAATCGATCGAGCTGAATCAAGGTTTTGCAATTGACCAAATAAATAATTCTCAAACTGCTCAGTGGTCGGCTGTTTCAGCTGACCAATTCCTCCAAAGGCAGAACCACGATGGTTCGCCAATCCTTCCAAATCAATTACCTGCTCACCCGCATTAGCCAACACAGCAAGAATCCGGGTCTTGCCGGCGCCCGTCAACCCAGAAACAACACTCAGTCGATACGGCGCATCAATAGTCTCATGGACATAATTCCGATACGCTTTGTAACCACCCTCGAGTACCGTCGGACTGAGACCCGCAGTACTCAGAAGCCACCCGATGGATCGACTCCGCATCCCGCCTCGCCAACAATGAACCAGAACGTCCCCTTGATTTGGGGAAGCCTGCTTTGCCTGAATCACCAACTCCGACATTTTTGAACCCGCAATTTTCAAACCACGGAGAACTGCCGATTCCTGTCCGGAATTTTTATAAATTATCCCAACCTCAGCTCTTTCACTGTCACTGAACAGCGGCAGATTGATGGCTCCAGGAATATGCCCTTGAGCGAATTCACCGGGAGAACGCACGTCAAACACCACGGCCGATTCCGCAAGAGACAGAAACTCTGCCGGACCGGCCGTCTGGTAAAAGCTATGAGAATTTATTGAACTCAATCGAAATCCACGGGTTAACGAAATTGGTTGAATAGTCGAAGCACGTTCGAGCATAACTGGCATTACCAAGCAACAAAAAAAGCCAGACCGTAAAGTCTGGCTTTTTTCTTACTGTTTGTAAATGTCTGGCTCTACCATTTTTCAGGTTGCCCAAACATGGCTCTTAGTTGGACGCTGCGTTCCACCACCATGAGCCACCCTGAGTCGCAGTCGCGGCTTCGATGCTCTCCATGTTCGGCAGAACTTCTGAGTTGGCAGCAATGCCCCATGAATCTAGCTGAATTCCACCCGAAGCCGATACCAACCAGCTTTGGGCAATTCGAACAAAACTGCATTGAGCGGGAACAACTTTTGGAATTGTGTAAGTTGGGACTACAGCAGCATTGGTTAATCCAAGAATCGCTGGTGTCTTGAGCCCAACCTTTTCGCTCAATTGCTCCCGACTAATGATCGCGGCAACAATGGAGAGATCCATCACATTTCGCAAATCTCGGAAAACAGGCTCAGCAGATGACAATTCGTCAAATCGTTCAGTCATCATTTCAGCCCACTTAACAGCAAAGCGATTTGGTTTCTTCGCACCACTCCGCTTGCCATCGCTATCAAACTTGGAATCCTCAGTCAGCGTTCTCACGCCTTTGCCTCGAATTTGCCAAATGCTTCCATCCGCATTCTTGGCAATTGGCTCATAATTACATTCCATCCAGAATCGTGGAGCCGCAGTCATGTTTCTGACTTTAGCTTTCTGAGCCATTTCCATGAAGCTTGGGAAATTGCTAATCGGAGCGGCTTCTAAACCCATCCCCAAACGCTTCATCTTAAAGTCAGCTGCGACAAGAACCTGTGAGAAACGACTGTCAGCCGGAACTCCAGTTAATCGAATTGTCTGCTCACCCATCGCTTTTTCTACCAAAGGTTGCATCTCTGGACGAAACGGTGTGTTGGATCGCTTCAACTGGCCGTAGAAGTTTTGCAACTGCTGAATACCACTCTCAGTTGGGTCAATCGAAACCGAAACTCCCTGCCCCGTACGAGCATTCTCAACCGATCTCATCGCAACGAGGAAATCTTCGAGATGAATTACCGGGTTTCCTGATTTCTCGCCGACAACGACGCCATTTTCATTTAACCGGAAACCTTCGCCTGGGCCCGCGATGATGATGTCGCTCTTGTCTTCCAAGGCGATCACATACTCAACACGCTGCAAACCAGCCATGTATTTTATTTCGCTACTTAAAGGCTTACCTTCATCTTTGGCCTGGGTAATTGCATTCTCTAAGCCACGAAGGGAAACCATTCGAAGTGGCGTCGCTTCGGCGATTTTTGAATCGGTCGATTTCAACCCTTCTTCGATTCGGGCAAGAGCAGTTCTGTCGAGCTTGGCCTTTTCGCCAGTAAACACCCCTCGGGTATCGATTTTGATACCACCAACAACTCCACCAAACGTGCCGTTGTTGAATCCGTTGTTTCCGTTGTTTCCGTTGTTACCACCGTTGTTTCCATTATTACCACCGTTGTTCGCATTCTGTGCATTGGCGGCTGCTGGAATGACCAACAACGCGGCAATAACGAATAGGGTGATTTTGGCGAAACGTGCCGACATGATTAAGCTCCTGAGAAAAAAGGCCTTGCCCCTTGGTATTTCGGTTATATCGTACTTGTAGCTCAGCATTCTTACCTCGCACCCGAGAACTTCTAATAAAGACTGGCGGATGTTGGTCGAATCGCAGTAAGATAACAGTTGTGAGACTCAGACTACTTCTAAGACTAACTTGGGCGGTCTCCGATGGCAAGAAAAACCGGTCTTTCGGCTTGACTATACTACGGAAAACAAAAATCTACCCTAACAATCATATCCCAAATTATCGGTTTGCACTCCTCAAATCCCCCAGAACCATGGTTTAAACTTAATTTCTGAATATGGCCGGCCCCAAGAAACCAAAAACTGGATCAAATATCGCCTATCTCGTGATTCGAGATGGAAAGAAATGGTCCGACGTCTTCCGATTAATGCCCGGTAGAACCGTCACAATCGGACGGTCTCCGACAAACCAAATTGTCATCAAAGAGGATCAAGCGAGCCGTCAGCACGCGGAGATATTTAGTTCCGACGGCAGGTGGACAGTTCGCGATCTCAACAGTCGAAACGGAACTGCAGTCGGCAAAGAACGGGTCACCGGTGATTACGTCCTCGAACCTCAGGAAATCATCTGGATCGCCAGCACCCAAATGGCTTTCGTCACCGACCTCTCGTCAGCCTACAACCGCAAGGTCTTCTCTCGTGTCGAGATTGGCTCCGAAACGGTTACCGGTCTTGAAATCCACGACTCGGATGAGCAAGCCACGATGGCGGAACTGCAACTTTCCGAACCAACTCAAATTACCCACCGAAGGCAGAAAACTCGCTACCTCCAAGCAGAGGATCCGGATTCTTTAGAAGAAGGCCCAACCAACGAAAATGCTAGATCCAAAGCGTCCAGAAACGCCACGCGTTTGTGCCGACTCGCATTCGATCTAGCCAACGAAACAACACCCCGCGCGATCGCGAGAATGGCTTTGGACTGCCTACACGAAGAAACGAAACTCGACGCAGGCGCGGTATTGCTGGTACCAAAATCCAGACGAACTACCGTCGATCCCAATAAACTCGAAATTCTCGCTTGGCGAAGTGACACGCGTCCTGAGTATCAACGCGTGTCACAGTTTCTCGCTGAAACGTGCCTCCGTGGTAGCGAAGCAATTCTCGCACGTGACATCCAGGACGACAGCACACTCGGCCTCCGAGACAGCGCCGGTACTATTCACGCCACCAGTGTTATTGCCGCGCCCATCAGAATGAACAATCGGACGATTGGCCTGATCCACTTATATTCAACCAACATGCAGGAAGGGCTCCGCCCGAATGATCTTGAGTTTACCCTGGCAGTCGCCGAAACGGTTGGGATGGCCTTGCGGACACGATACCGGGAGCAAAAATTAGTCGAAGACCTCTCCAAAACGCGTAATCAAATTGACCAACTGCGAAATCAACTAGGTGTTGAAAGCGAAATCGTCGGTGGAAGTAATGCGATGTTCCGCGTACACGAGCAAGTTGGAAAAGCAGCACCAAGCAAAGCAACTGTGCTGATTCGCGGAGAGAGTGGTGTGGGTAAAGAACTTGTCGCCCGAGCCGTTCACTTTTCAAGCGACCGCCGGAACAGCCCATTCATCTGCCTTAACTGTGCGGCTCTTTCGGAATCCTTGCTGGAAAGTGAACTCTTTGGACACGAAAAAGGCGCCTTCACCGGTGCTACCGACCGTAAAGCCGGGAAGTTTGAGGCAGCCGACAAAGGGACACTCATGCTGGATGAAATTGGCGAAATGAGCTCGAGCATCCAAGCGAAGTTTTTGCGGGTCCTCGAAGGCCATCCGTTCGAACGCGTCGGTGGAAGCAAATCCATTAAAGTGAACGTTCGAGTAATTGCCGCGACCAACCGCGACCTTGAAGAAGAAGTTCGACGAGGCAAGTTTAGGAAAGATCTCTTTTTCCGACTCCACGTCGTTCAGATTGACGTGCCTCCACTTCGTCGGCGCCCCGAGGACATCATCGAGCTGTCAGATTACTTCCTGCAAAAGTACAATCTGGAAACCGGACGTAAAATAAACGGATTTTCACCTCAGGCCCTGCACCAACTGAAACGGTATCGCTGGCCTGGAAATGTTCGTGAATTGAAAAACGTCATTGAACGAGCGGTAGTTCTCGCGAGAGGGGACATCATTCAACTCGACGAACTACTACTGACGAATCTCTCGACAGCCAGTGAATCTCAATTTGACGTGGGCACCATCGTTCAGGAATACCAACCTGAATCACTGGAAATAATTGAGCAACGCCATATTGCCGCTACCCTTCAGGCAACCCACTGGAATAAAAGCAAGGCCGCTGCGATTCTCGGAATCGAACGCTCGACTCTCGATCGAAAGATCAAAAAATTTGGAATTCGGAAAGAGTCACCCTAACCTCTGGCAAAGCCATGTCGCAGTTGCCCCCAAGCTGGGGGCAAGAGTTTGCTTAAAAGGCACCTTCACTGTTTTCAATGGCACCAACGGGACGGCTTGAATTAGGCTGGCTTGACTTCCCTTCAAGCTGCTCCAAATGCGCAATCAATTTTGCTTCGCAATCGGGAATCGATTCCGCAACCGCTTTAGCCATTGAATCGGCAACCCCTAAACGAATTAACTGCTTCATCTGATTTTGCAAAAGCTTCTGAGTTTTCTCGCCACCACTTAAAAGGAAATGGACCCATAACCATGACTCCGCGTAATCCTGCTGATTGAGTTCTGCAGCGTCACGCAATGCTTCTAACCTGGCTAGGTCAGGTCGCCAATCAGAGCGCCGCAAGCGATTGGACAAACTATATATGTGCGGACCGTTGAGCCCTTGCTTGCCTCGCTTAATTTCAAAATACTCAGCCAAACCTTCGTCGAGCCAAATTGGCAAGTTGGGGATGACAGAATGAAGGTAGCCATGGGTTACCTCATGGCGCAGATCATCCCCTACGCGTGGCCCCCAATAGGCATACACATTGAGACTGTTGTCACTCTTAACGAAAAAAGCTCGCCTGCCGGGAAACTCTGGATGCGCCCGTTCCATAAATGCTTGAAAATGAGCTTCGTCATCAAATAAGAAAACATGAATCGACTCATCGGAGGTGGGGATGTCCAAGATTTTTGAGATCTCGTTTCGGCGAGATGTCAACTCTCGAATCAATCGATGATTCTTAGGGAGATGAAAATCAGAATGGACCACCAATTGATCGACCACCAACTGCTGTTTCGCTGGCAGCGTGTTACGCCCTTTCTGCATCGCGCATCCACCGACCAAGGTACAACAGATTGCCAACAGCAATCGCACACCAATTGGAACAATGTAAGAACGCATTAACACTCAAATTTCCAATCGGAACAACGGAAAAACTTCGCACGCAAACCTCCAGCGGTTGCGAAGATTAACAGAACGCTACCCCCTGGAAAACGCCAATCGTTTTCGAGAGGAATCACTCCGACCTTTGCTAAATCCTCAGATAGACCATCGTCTCGAAACAAAAACACAAGAGACCGCACAGGCCAAAAACGGGCCATCCGCAACACCTTACCGAAGCGGGGGCCTGACGTAGACCAATCTCCAACAATAATTTATTCGAGGTTAACCGCTGGAAATACTAACCAAGTTGGAAGCGCTGACAAAAACTATCCTTTAGGCGTGACCCTGTTCTACGGCTCGCTACCGGCGACTACCGAGCCGACCTCGCCGAACCACATCACCAAAAGTGATAGCAACCCGAGGCCAAATTGTAGTCTCAATACTAAACTCGCCACTTTATCAGCTGCCGGATAACAAATTCATATTGACCCGCGACACCCAAAAAGTGCAGAATTCCGTTTGATCCAGTCTTTCGGATTTGTTTTCCGATTGCCAACATCCACGGAAGGATTTGATAATGCCGCGTTTTTTTGGGCGATATAGTTTCACCGGGCTCACTGCAATCTTCGCAATTAGCCTGATCTCTTTTACCGGTTGCATGGAAGAGAAATCCGCTCAACTAACAACTGATCCGCCAAGCGACACAACTACCAACGTGCAGGATGGGACTGTCTCCCCCGAAACAAATACCGTGGCAGTAGTCAGCACCACCGAGGTGTCATCACCTGCAAAAGTGACGGCCCAGGAAATCACTGCTAATTCGACACCATCCGAAGTTTGCCAACGATTTCTTGACCTTCTTCAATCAGGCAATCGAATCGCTGCGGAAAACTTACTGACCCGCACAGCACTGACGGCAACGACCAAAGCTGGGCTAAAACTTGAACCGATGGGCGGACCCACATCCACGTATCGAACTGGAGAAGTTCGTTACGCGACCAATAAACAAAAACTCGCTCACGTCGACACCTATGTGATCGACAATGTCGATGGCGAACCTTACGAGATGGAAGTCACCTGGCAACTCCACAAGCACCTCAATGGATGGCGAATTTCTGGACTGATGCTGGAACTTGAACCTGGCCAAACAAAAGATCTACTTTCTCTTGAAAATCAATTTGATGTGGCCAAACTACAAAGCCTTGCTGGCGTGGAGGCACTCGAAGAAACCGAGCCGCCGCAGGCGAAGGTAAGCGATAACAATCAATCGTTACAATTGAAATGAATCTCAATTCGGGCTTCTTCACAGAATCCGATCGACGCCTTGGCGATTCAAGCTGACAAAATTCCTGATCAACCAGTGAACGATTTATCGATTTCTCGCCCGCCAGCGGCCACACACTGGAATTAACTCGCGAAACGCCCAGTTAATCGTTAATAATTAAAACGATTTCACGGGCAACCCAACACCTATTCGCCTGTTCGTTTACGTCAGGTGAATAAGTGAACTTTCGCCAGCGACGGCACAAGACTAGACTAAACGTTAAATAAGTCGCTCATTCTGATTCGCGGGTTAAGCCCGTTCCTCAACGATTTGACCAAAGAAGCCATGGCTACTGAAACTCAACCCGAACAAAAAAACATTTCTGACGAAGCGGCTAAAACAGACGCGATTGCCAAAGACATTCACGTTGAAAAGGAACGAGTTGGCCAAACGCGGATTCCTAAACCAGAGGGAGTCAATGCGGACAGCAAAGTGCTTTGGTCTTATATTATCCCAGTCATCATTTTTCACCTTCTAGTTCCACTCGCGTTTATTCCCTATTTCTTCTCCTGGTGGGGCCTCCTTTTTCTGCCTGTGGGTAACTACATTTTTACTTCCATGGGAATCGGCGCTGGCTACCATCGCCTCCTGACCCATCGTGGTTTCGATTGCCCCAAGTGGTTTGAGTACACGCTGGCGACATTGGGCGTCTGTAGTTTTCAAGACTCTCCAGCGCGGTGGGTTCTTGTCCATCGTGTGCACCATCAGCATTCCGATCACCAACCAGACCCACACACCCCTAACGTCAGTGGGTATTGGTCACACATGGGTTGGATGTTCGTCGACAACGCAAACCTGAGCACCGCGTCGGCCTATGACAAGTATGTTCGCGATCTGATGCGAGATAAGTATTACATGTGGCTCCAACGAGGCTTTAACTGGGTTGGCGTCTATGCAGTCCACGCGTTACTGTTACTCGGCATTGGATTCGGCCTCGCGTTTGTATTTGCTCCAGAAAACATAACGCGGTTTACTGCCCAGTTCTTTTTCTGGACCGTGATCATGCGAACGGTCTATACCTGGCACGTCACTTGGGCGATCAATTCCGCTGCACACATGTGGGGTTACCGAAATTACGAAACGCGTGAAGACAGTCGGAACAACTGGCTGTTCGCCTTGTTGACCAATGGAGAAGGCTGGCACAACAACCACCACGCCGATCCTCGATCAGCTCGACACGGGCATCGCTGGTGGGAAATCGATTTGACCTACCTCAGCTTAGCCGCACTTCAAAAGGTCGGCATCGTAAGAAATTTAGTAGGCCCCAACAATTCAGCTTTGAATCGCAAGGCAATCTAGGTAACTGGCTGCTAAAGTTGTAGCCACCGTCCCGCTACCTGATTAGAGGTCGAACTTAATGCCTTGGGCAAGCGGTAATTCTGTTGAGTAATTAATCGTATTGGTGGCGCGCCGCATGTACGACTTCCAGGCGTCGGATCCAGATTCCCGTCCGCCCCCCGTATCTTTTTCTCCTCCAAAAGCGCCCCCGATTTCCGCACCGCTGGTTCCGATGTTGACGTTGGCAATACCACAATCGGAGCCTGCCGGTGAACAGAATAGTTCAGCCTCTCGCACATCACTTGTGAATATCGAACTCGATAGCCCCTGCCGAACACTGTTTTGAATTGCGATCGCCTCCGATAGTTCACTGTAGCGAATCACGTAGGTAATTGGGGCAAATGTTTCTTTATGCGTTATCAAAGCATCTTTTGAAATTTCGACGAGGGCTGGTTTAACGTAAACTCCGTGGCCAATTTCGTTAGCCAGTCGTTGGCCACCATGTACCATACCTCCCTCCGCACGGGCAGCTTCAAGTGCCGCCTGCATTTTCTCTGCTGCTTCTTCGTCAATTAATGGCCCAATCAGTGTCGAAGCCTCCAATGGGTTACCAATCGACAACTGGCCGTAGGCAGCGAGTAGTTTTTCCATCAACTCATCCGCAATTGACTCATGAACAATTAACCGCCGTAAAGACGTGCATCGTTGACCGCAGGTACCGACAGCTGAGAAGATAATTCCACGCACCGCCAGCGACAAATCGGCAGTAGGCGCCACGATCGCCGCATTGTTTCCCCCCAACTCTAAAAGCGGTCGGCCCAACCTCGCACCGACGGCAGCCGCAACCGATTTCCCCATCGCCGATGAGCCCGTTGCCGAAATCAACGGCAATCCAGGGTGAGCGGCAATCGCTTCACCAATTTCACGGCCTCCAATCAACAACTGGATAAGATTCTTAGGTGCGTCGTCGAATGCCGCAATCGCCTTCATCGCAATCAAATGACAACCAATCGCCGTCAAAGGTGTTTTCTCCGAAGGCTTCCAAAGAACGGGGTCGCCGCAAACCAGCGCCAGCATCGAATTCCACGCCCAAACCGCCACTGGAAAATTGAACGCGCTAATGACCCCAATTGGACCCAGGGGATGCCACTGTTCAGTTAAACGGTGCATCGGTCGTTCACTAGCGATCGTCAAACCATAAAGCTGACGACTCAACCCAACGGCAAAATCGCAGATGTCAATCATCTCTTGGACTTCGCCGAGAGCTTCTTGATAAATCTTGCCGCAGTCGACGGTGACTAAGTAGGCCAACTGCTCTTTATTCGCTCGAAGTTCGTTACCAATCTCACGAACTAATTGTCCACGTATTGGTGCCGGCACCGTTCGCCACGCATGAAATGCTTCCGTCGCCGCAGCAACTGCTTCATCGACTTTCTCGGTCGAACAAAACTGAATCACACCCGTCGAACTGCCATCGATTGGCGAAATCACATCGACAACTTCCCCCGATCCAGTCTCCCAATTTTCACCGACCGCAATTGACTGCAAAGGTAGTTCAGCCCCTAGCTCTTTTAGTATCTCCAACGCCCGAACCGAAAAATCGACTGAATTCATGTTGCTAACCACTCGAAAATATTTATCTAATTAGAACCTGATCATAACCCAAATGAATCCGGATGAAATCGGGGCACGCGCTAAATACTCCACTCCCTCCGCCAACTTCAAACATGTAGCGACAGTCAACCAAAATTAGACTGCACCGAATCCAGACTCCCCAGGCTCTTTTAAACCCTCTCCTCAACTACTTCGCCGGTCGAAAATCGGTACCGCATATTTCGATAAACGCAAACGTCGGTAATGTCATCGGGCGTGCCGGCTGGAGCCGAACGATAATTAATGGATACCCGTTTGCTGTCATTGATTGGCAGCACTCGGTGCCAACAGTGTCCGTGCAATAACACGAGAGTTCCCTTTTGTAATTGCAGCACTACCTGACCATCGAGGTCTTCATTGGGCGCCCCTGCAGGGAGAACGCCGCGTCGATGAGATCCCGGCATGACGACAGTTTTCCCACCGGTCTTGTCATTGATGTCATGAGGATAAACCAAGCGGTTTAAATTAAACTGTGACGCATTCTCCGGTGGACAATCCTGATGCCATGACTGCCCCTCACTATTCCGATTCGAAAACATCACCATCGTATATTGTTCACACCAATGTTCCCCCAAAATCGCTGCGGTCAATCGTTGAAGATTATGCTGATTACCCACTGCATCGAAATCAAAAACACCCTCTCGCTGTGGAAACCAGGGAATCACATCGGCTTTAGATTTCTGTAAAAACTCAGCATCGTGCAGGAAACTTGGAGACTCTCCAAACTCCTCGAATATCAAGTTACCCAATCGATCCATCTCTTCAGACTGAAAAAAAGACTCCACGACAACGAAGCCATCCTCCCAGAACCGCTCCGCAAGCTTTTCAAATTCCATAAAATTACGCTCTCCAACGCGAATCAAATCTTTAAATCAGGGTCAAAACCGGCGAAGACAGCATCCGCCACCTTTCCGACTCCATTTCATGGATAGCAGTTGTTCGGGTATCATAACAAACCGCGTGGGGCATGCCGTTGTCCGCCGTTTACGAAATTCTAATTCGATTCTCGAAAGCGTTAAGTTGCCTTATCTCATTGGAACTGACGAAGCAGGCTACGGACCCAATCTCGGTCCCTTGACAATTGCCGGTACACTTTGGGAAACCGAATCGATAGAAACCGATCTTTATCAGGCTTTAAGCGACACGGTCGCAAGCCGCTCAACTCGATCCCTGGCCACCCCAAAACTCTTTATTGCAGACTCTAAAAAGGTCTATTCTGGCTCGATCCGCCAATTAGAAACGAACGTTCTCGCAATAGTTTACGCATTAAAAGGAAAAATCCCTGCCGACTGGCAAGAATTAGTCGAACTGCTTTGCCCACAACACCTCCCAACTCACAACGAACAACAACTCTGGCTGGACGGACAAACAAAACTCCTCCCACTGACGGGTGACTCTGACAAAATCAAAATGATCGGAGATTCATTTCAGCAAAATTGCACACGCGCCGGCGTCAAGTTACTTGACATAGAGTGTCATCCAATCTTCCCCCCCCAATTTAATAACGAACTTATATCGCTCGGAAACAAAGCAACCCTGCTGTCTACCTACACCCTCGAAATCGTCCAGCGATTAATGATCCCCTGTGACGACGACACAGAAATTGGCTGTGATAAACACGGCGGCCGCAGCAAGTACGCCGATTTGGTTCAAGAAATTTTGGCGGAAAACCTCGTCCTGATTGGGAATGAAACACGAGAAATGAGCGACTACAGCTTTCGCCAAAACGACCACGACGTTTTTATACGCTTTCAGGCAAAAGGGGAGTCATTCCTGCCAACAGCGCTCGCATCGATGATTGCAAAATACCTAAGAGAAGTATTCATGGGGATCTGGAATCAATACTGGCGCGAGCAAATCCCAGAAATTAAACCCACCAAAGGCTACCCCGTCGACGCCAAGAGGTTTAAATCTGAAATCGCCGACCTCCAATCAAAACTGGGGCTCAGTGATCACCTTATTTGGCGAAATAAATAATCGCCCAAAACTAAACTCAAATGCTGGCATTTCCAATTTCAGTCCACGATAATGCGGACTTCATTTTTCAACCGCCCCACCCACCAAAACGCCATGTATTTCAAACTAAATATTCTGTTCGCTGTAACGGCACTCTGTTTTTTAACGTCGAACCAAACGTCGACTGTTTGCGGCCATGAAATTGCGTCGGAAATGACAGATTCAGCTAATCATTTATTGCAATCTCTCACCCCGAAACAAAAGGCAATTCTGGTTTTTCCGCTCGACAACAAACTACGAAAAGATTGGCAGTTTATCCCAATGGAGAGGGAGGGCCTAAGCCTAAAGAACCTCCAGCCGAATCAACGACTTCTGGCAATGTCTCTGATCCAAACGGCACTCAGCCATCGCGGTTACTCAACTTCGCTGCAAATCATGGCTTTGGAGCAAATTCTGCATGAAATGGAAAACAATTCTCCCAAACGTGATCCCGAAAAATACCACCTTTTCATGTTCGGAACACCGTCGCTCAAAACCCCCTGGGGATGGAGAATTGAAGGACACCACCTCTCCATTAGCGTTACCGTCGTTGAAAAAGAAGTTGTCGTGACCCCTGCATTTTTTGGCTCTAATCCAGGTGAAGTTCAATCAGGGCAATTTAAAGGGGTACGCGTCCTCGGCAAAGAAGAAGATCTCGGTCGTCGCTTGGTGAAAGGACTCACTGCGGAACAACAGACTGTCGCTGTGTTTAGCAAAAAAGCCCCTAGAGATGTCATTAACGGCCCCGGCCGAGATGCTACGGTCCTCACGCCCAAAGGACTCTCTGCGGCAAAAATGACGGACGAACAAAAATCGATGCTCCGACAGATTGTCGATTCTCACCTCAACAAATGTCGCGCGGAACTTGCTGCTAACGATTGGAAAAAAATAGAAGTCGGTGGTTTTGATAAATTACACTTTGCCTGGGCTGGTGAGTTGGAACGAGGAAAACCACATTATTATCGAGTGCAAGGACCGTCCTTTATTCTTGAGTACGACAATACGCAAAATAAAGCCAACCACGTTCATGCAGTTTGGAGAGATTTCAAGAATGACTTCGGACAAGATCTCCTCAAAAAACACTATCAGTCCAAAGAGCATTCGACCCGCTGAAGAACTAAGAATGCCCAACCCGCCAATGGAATGATTCTGTTGAGAGCATCGTAGGGTCCTTATTCGTTTTGCCACTTAACAAAGCCGTTGCACGCAAACTTTTCTCAGTTCCGCTAAGTTAACTTTTTTCGCTAGCAAACGAGCCTGCAGTCGCCCAAGATCTGGCAGAATTTCTTAGAAGATCCTTAAAATCGGAAAAATTGTGACTTCAGATCCTTGTGATGGTCGAAACAAACCTTGGGTTCAATGGACTGAATCCGCGAGGGGGGCCTCGCAAACGAGAACTTGAACAATCGACATGGAAGTTGATTTGTTTGAGTTTTAGCCTCTCTGCGGCAAGCATTCATTGCGGATTCAATTTTTGGAACCCAAGCCTGTAAACAGCGTTGTGCTTGTTTCAATACACTTACAAAATTTTTTTGATACTGAGCCAACAAATTCAAGTTGATCTGCCGGCACACTCGCCACAAATCAATGATGAGAGGAATTTGTTTGACTGCGATCAACGATTTTGAACCAGGAGGGATCTCTAATGCGTCGTTTAGTGCTTGGAATCGCGGTCGCGGTTACCTCGCTTATACCCGTCTTGGGTATGGCGGACGATCAGCAAATCGCTGATTTTATCAAGAGCCGGCTTCAAGCCGAGCAAAGCCAAGGAAATTTAAAGGGTTTCAACGTCGACATGCGTGTCGAAAACGGAACTGTTTGGTTTAAAGGCCATGTATCAAACCCAGCTCAGGAAATGACTATCCTGACGTCCGCACAGCAAGCCGGACATCTCGGAGTCGTGAAAGTCGTTGACGACATCGAAGTCAGAGCACTTTCTGCTCCTGCCCAGCAGCCCGCAGTATTTCAGCAAGCAGCCATCACTGCTCCTGCTCCAATGCAAGCACAACGGCAGATTATCGCGACGCAAGTTAGCAATCCAATCTCTGCTGTTGTCATCGAAGGCGAGCCTTTGCCTTTCGCAACATCTGGCGGAGCAGCAATGCCGGTTGGCCATGCAGCAAACGTCGGTACACCGAACGAAGCTCCCAATCTTCCTGGATACGCTTGGCCTGGATATGCAGCTCATCCGAACTACGGTGCTGTAACTTATCCACAACAGTACAGTGCATCAGCATGGCCATACATTGGCCCATTCTACCCATACCCCCAAGTTCCACTTGGATGGCGTAAGGTAAGTCTCGAATGGGATGACGGATGGTGGATGCTTGACTTCCACGACAAGTAGTCGAACGAAGTCTTTAAAGACAATCAAAAGCCTCGCCAGTTACTGGCGGGGCTTTTTTTTGCGCCTCAAGAAATGAATCACCGATGCAAGCCTAATGGAACCATCTACCATCCTCCGTTCGGCTAAGGCCCGCCCCTCGAATGCCGGGTAAAATGAGCTTAAAAACTGTGACGCCACTCTAACGCGACCAGGCATCAATAAATCACGAGCCAGTTCAGTTGTCGAAACCCTTCGCCACGGCCTCTGACAAAGCCCAATTCGAGGATCAGACGGCAGTCTCGCCTCCGAGGCCAATACTCATCGCCGCGGCCGTTCAGCTCGATACTGCCTTCTCCTTCCACTCTGCGTCGGATCTGCTCGGGAACACGCCCCTAGGGTTAGCTCAAAATCCTCGAGTTTGGCAACGCTGCCACCCTCGCATCACAAAACTTGACTCCAAGACAACAACGCAGTCCACCCAAACTTACATTTCGAGCGGAAAACACGCTGAAAACTGCGAATTGAAAGCGTTGACACAGGTAATTTAGATATTGTTTTCCGAATAGTCCGAAATATCCGCAAGTCCGGCATAGTTTATCACGATAGGTATTCATAAGAGTGATTACACCACAAAGGGATTTGCGATGTTAACCAAAAGATTGACTGTCACCATGATGTTGCTTGTTGCAGCAGCGACAGTTTCGAGCTCGGGATGCTTTTATTCCACCGGACCTTCCTTAGGAATTTTAACAATTCCTATTCCTGTCTCCCCATACTTTCAAAAGGACAAGGAAGACAAATTCCATGTTCATGAAAGATATGGAAGAGTTCCAATCATGGGACCACTAACCGCCGGAGGGCCAATTGTCGCCCTCGATCCGCCATCGGACGACGAAGTCTGGTGGGCACTTGAGCGAGCACGCTCGGTCCAGGGTGGTTTCCCATTCCTTAACGAAACGCAGCGTAACAACGTAACGATCGTTAAAGAAAAGATCGCTGACTACATCGATCCACCACGCGTAATTCCACTGGTTGGGCCTGTCCAACTGCATCACGCTCATTATAAATGCACCGTTTATTTCTCTGAGCGAAAGATTGTCGGCTGGCCGGTACCTCACACACTTGAGGATGAAGATTCCGTTGAGGTACTTTATGTCGACCACAACCACTTCCACCAAGTTGGAAATCTTGATTACGGATCCTCTAGCACTCACTATTAACGGTTCCGCCACAAATTATCTAATCAATGCCGCTCTACCAGAGCGGCATTTTTTATGGGTGAATCTCAACGCCAACCGTTGCAATCACGTTGGTAGGTGAAGTAAAACTTTGAGTGGGTCAGGCGATCAACCTCACCAAACCTTAGGGTGTTAACTCGCATTTACTATTATAGCGAGTCAGGTTGATCTCCCCTCATCCCAGGCTGGCACGGTGAAATTCACCTGATCCAACAGGCTTAAAAAAATAACAGCATCGGAATTTGTCTTGACGGGCTCTAACGAAAACTCATCGCCGGATGAAATTCCTTCCAAGGCCAACGACACCCGGAACTCCGGGCCGCGAAAAAAATATGTCGAAGCAACGAATCCAGATGGTAGTCGAACATTCCTAGCAAAATGGTCGACCACCATTCTGTGCGTGACTTTGTTTATCGCGCCACTTGTCGTAATGGGTTCTATTAAATCGCTGCGCGTCAGCGCGACCGATATTCGCCAGTGGCTTCCTACCGATTTTGAAGAGGCGGTTACCTACGACAAATTCCTCGATCGCTTTGGCATTGATGAAATGGTCGTCCTTAGCTGGGAAGATTGCAAAATCGGAAACCCCGAGGTTGCACAACTTCGAAGAGCATTCCAAGCAGCAACACTTCCCGATCCCACTGGCGAAGGCTTGCCTGAATTACCTGCGTTTAGCAAAGTGATGAGCGGTGAGCGAATGATGTACCAGCTCAAAGATTCAGGGCTTTCCGAAACCATTGCGAAGCAACGAATGAAGGGTTTGCTCGTCGGCCCAGATTTAAAAACCACCTGCATCGTAGCCTTCCCGAGTAAAAAACTGGTTGATAGTCGGCGGCTGGTGATCGAAAAGATTTACGACATCTCGAAATCAGAACTCGGCCTTGAAGCAAGTGAACTGAAACTTGGTGGACCTACCGCCGACGGTGCGGCGATCCAAGTTGAAAGTCAAAAATCGCTCAAGAGCTTCCTTTGGATGTCGGTTGCTTTGGTCTTCTGTCTGACTTGGTTTCGTCTCCGTGATTTGCCACTCTCGTTCATTGTAATTTTCTTTGCCGGTTTTTGCGCTGCAATCAGTCTAGCGTTTCTCTACTGGACGGGCGGCAAAATGAATCTCACCATGGTAATGCTGCCCACGCTAACGTTCATCCTGGGCGTTTCTGGCTGCATTCACATGGTCAACTATTACCGCAAGGCGTCGACTCTCGGATACGGAATTAACTCGGCGGACCAGTCGATTCTTGATGGTGGATATCCGGTCGCACTCTCTTCGGCAACCACCGCTATCGGACTGCTATCCCTCGCAACGAGCCAAGTCGTACCTATTCGACTGTTTGGTTTTTATTCTGCCCTCGGCATCTTCACCAGCATTTCAGTCATGCTTCTGGTCTTACCAGCAACACTTTATTTAATGCGCGGCCGAATTAGTAAACGTTTCTCAGATGAAGGCTCAATGTCAAAACGTGAGCGAACCTCGGGCGTTAGTCGTTCGACTTCACTCTTGATGCATTGGGTCTACCGCTCCCATTGGCTAGTAGTCATTCCCTGCTTACTCGGGGTTACGCTCCTCGCCACCGGCGTGTTTCAGTTAGGCGCTTCAGTCAAACTACAAAATAGATTTGCCGAGCGGGCCAAAATCATTAGCGACTATAAGTGGCTTGAGACCAACCTCGGCTCTTTAGTGCCGATGGAAGTCGTACTTCAATTCGATGAAGACAACAAGTTTTCTAACTGGCAACGGATGCAAGTCGTCAAATCAGTCGAACAGGCAATTAAACAGACCACGGCAATTAGTGCGACGCTTTCGGTGGCGTCCTTTGAGCCAAAAATGCCGCGAGGTTCCAATTTTCGCGACAAATTAAAACGTAAAACGAAACTCGATGTTTGGAATAAAAACTACCAAAACTTTGAGGACGCAAAATTAGTTAAAACTGTCGGCGACAAAGCCTATTGGCGAATCAGCCTTCGCGTCGCTGCACTCAACGACATTGACTATGGCGATTTCCTCGAAACGGTAAGCAAAAATGTCAATCATCAAATGGAACATTTAAAACTGACCGGTGTGTCAGCTCAACTGACTGGCGGAATTCCCCTGGTCTACAAAGCCCAGCATCAAATACTCCAAGACCTGATGTACAGTTTTTTAACAGCCTTCTTGATCATTAGCATTATTATGATGGTCGTACTCAAGAGCTTCTGGGCCGGATTGGTCGCGATGATCCCCAATGTATTTCCACCACTGGTCGTCTTTGGAGCGATGGGATGGCTGGGGATCTCAATTGAAATCGGATCCGTCATGACCGCCAGCGTCGCCCTTGGAATCGCGGTCGACGATACGCTTCATTTTCTAACTTGGTACCGCCGAGGAACCCAAAACGGCCTATCCCGGTACTCGTCGATTCGTTTCGCGTTTGATCACTGTGCGAAAGCGATGATTGATACCTCACTAATTTGCGGACTTGGCGTCATGCCTTTTGTTTTTGGAATCTTCATGCCAACGGCTAAATTTGCCGCCTTGCTGATGATTATGTTACTAACCGCCCTCCTTGGCGATCTACTCCTGCTGCCCGCGATCCTCGCCGGACCGGCAGGAAGACTGTTTAGGTTGAAATCGGTCAAAAAACGAGGAGAGATTTCTTCCGACCCTCCCCTCTCTTTTGGGAATCAACGCAGAGATGCAGCCCAGGAATCGACTACCTCAAACCTACGCACAGAACCACTAAACACAGTTCGAAGGAAGTGATCCCCCCCTTAGTGAATGGTTTTTGACCGAATCGCACTGACCCTCCACGTGTGGCCTGAACGACAATTAATCCAATTGTCCCCTGAGATTAGTAAATCACCGATTTCAGCCGTTGCAAAGAAGGGGGTTCTATGTAGACTTATCTGGCTGAAAACCGTTCGAAAAGTCGGCCAAAAGGCTGAATTGAAAACGCTAGCTGTGTTCATTCTTCGAACGAAATACGTTGCTTTTTGAGTTAGGCTAAACGCCCGACTATTTGCTGCTCGATATAAAACTCTGTGCTTCGGTTTCCCAGAGCGTCGATTCCGAGCCTTTTTCAAAACATCTACCAAAAAGATACTTTCATGCCAGACATTTTTGACAAGTGCGATGAATTTTGGAACCGCATAAAGAAAGTAACCGGCGATCATTTTGATCCAGACGTTTTCTTCCGTCAGTTTCCGGTTACCAACTGCCTCCCGAACGTTGAGATCGAGGGAACTGAGTACCTACAAATCGCAACCAACGATTATCTTGGTTTGGCTACACATCCCGATGTCGTCAAAGCTGGTACCGACATCTGTGCTGTGAGCGGCGTCGGAACTCCTTTAGGTGCCCGGCCATTAACTGGCAACACCGCAATGCACTTGAAACTGGAAGCGGATCTTGCAAAGTTCCGCGGTACCGAAGCAAGCTTGGTATTTAATCTGGGTCTAGGAGCCATGTCCGGCACAGTCGCCTGCATGGTCGGCAGAAAAGAGCGAGTCTTTGTCGACGCTTACGCGCATGGCTGTTTGCACGATGGTGCTCGGCTTTGTAAAGGCGAAGCAAGCTGGTTTGGCCACAACGACATGGATGATCTTGAAAGCCAATTAGCAGCCTGCCCTCTAGAGCAGCCCAAACTGATTGCTGTTGACGGAGTCTACGGTATGACAGGCGACCTCGCTCCATTGCCTCACCTCGTCGAATTAAAGAACAAGTACAACGCTCAGTTGTTTGTCGATGATGCTCACGGAACAGGTGTTTTGGGTGACAACGGTCGTGGTACACCCGAGCATTTTGGAGTCGAAGATCAAGTCGATCTTCACGGTGGTACATTCGCTAAATCGTTTGGAACTTTTGGTGGATATGTTTGCGGCAACAAGCGAGCACTCGATTTCATCAAGTTCGTCTCACCGGGATTCATGCTCACCAAAGCACTTCCCGGTTGTATGACCAACGCAACAATCAAATCACTTGAGTTGATGCAATCCATGCCTGAACGACGTCACCAGCTATGGGAGAACATTACTGTTCTTCGTGAAGGTCTGCGAAATGCAGGATTCAACATTGGCGATCCCAAAGGCGCGGTCACTTCGATCTTCACTCGTGGTGCGATGGCGTTAACGGCTGTTCGAATGTTGATGGACGATTACAAGATTGTCGTCAACCCCGTCATGTACCCGGCCGTTCCCTACGGAACATCGATTATCCGAATGACGGCCAGTGCATTACACACTCCCGAACAAATGCAGCGGTTAGTCGAAGCCATTGTAGATGTTTCCACTAGAATTCCACTTCTAGAAGGCAACGAAGCTGCGGCCAGCAAAGTCGCAACCGTGATGCCTGGAGCGGGAATCTCGTCGGCTGGCTCAAACGGTTCGGCTCACTGATCCGAATGAGTGCCTCAGTTTCTTTCTCGATCCAACCGGTCTCGACATCGGCTCAGGCGCGTGACTTCTATCGACTAAAGCGGAAACTATATCGCGGCAACGAGGTTGTCGTTTTTCCGCTGAATTCGATGGAGAAACTTCAACTCGACACGCAACGGCACCCGTTCTACCAACATGCCTCGCGTGAGATGTTTGTTTGTTACCGCGACAATGCCGTCGTCGGACGTATCGTCGCCATTAAAGACGACTTACACAATGAACATCATGGCGATCGCGTCGGATTCTTTGGCTTCTTCGAAGCCATCGACGACCAAGTGATTGTTGACGCATTAATTGAGGCCGCGGCCAATTGGCTCAAAAAGCAGGGATGCAACTCAATTCGCGGGCCAGTCAATCCCTCAATGAAAAGCGATTTTGGAGTTCTCGTTGATGGCCTCGATGAACCACCGATGATTATGACCGGCTACACACTTCAACGATACCAAGATCAACTGCAAGCCGCCGGACTCATCAGTATCAAACGATTTTTCGCGTTTAAATATATTTCTGACGAATCAGATACTAAATGTGAAAAGTGGATTCACCTCAAGGCCGCTAAACAAAAAATTCTCTCCCGGTATCCCAACTTGGATCTGCGGACGGTTTCAGCTGAAAATTTTGATGAGACGATGAGAGACGTGAACGAACTCGGTAACAACGTCCGCTCACTCGGTTGGGGCTTCGTGCCACTGACTCCCGAAGAACTTAATTTCATGATTAAGAACCTTCGGCGCGTCATTCGTTACGACACCATTCATGTCGCATACTGGGATGGCCAACTCGTTGGTTACATTGTTACGATCCCTGATATTAACTGGGCGTTAAAACGGGCAAAAGGGCCATTTGATTGGCTTCGAATGTTACAAATGCCACGGCTACTTAAAAAAACCCCACACGCTAGAGTGATCGCTCTTGGAGTCGACGATCAATTCCGGAAAAAAGGAATTGCAATGTTGTTGATCCAAGAATTGGTAGAGAACTTTGCTGCCTTTGAAAAATGGGAATTTTCATGGGTCGACGAAGCCAACCTTAAGTCAATTCGAGCCATTGGTCGCACCTTACCACTGGTAAAATCTCGAGTTTACGAGCTTTTCGAAAAAGCAATTTGAACCCAACCATTCTGCATCAGCACCGCCAGCTCTGTTCGGTTGTTCTGATCGTTTGAGTTCACAGAAATTTACAACACCGCTTCTGGCCAATTCCCACCTAAAATAGCCTTGTATTCGCACACCTTAAGTTTGGCTCTTGATTTGGTTAAACTGGCCTTAGATTTATGCTCGCCCATTCGCAACGCTTCATTTGAAACGGGTTCACCGTGACAATCCACATTCCAGTCTTGCCCCAAGAAGTCATCGACGGGCTGAACCCTCAACCAGGAAGCACCATCGTCGATGGGACCCTCGGCGGAGGTGGCCATGCCCAAGCAATTCTAGAACGCATTGGGACCAGCGGAACATTATTTGGATTCGACCGTGATCCTCTCGCCGTCGATGATACCAAAACCCGAATTTCCGCAGCTAATGCTCATTTAATAACCGCGAATTATTCGGACATGCCCGAGCAACTCTCCTTATTTGATGTCACTCAAGTAGATGGCGTCTTACTCGACCTCGGCCTCTCCAGTGATCAACTTGCCGACCGTGATCGCGGGTTCAGCTTTCATAGCGACGGCCCACTTGATCTTCGATTTGATCAAATGGCGGGGGAACCTGCGGCAAAATTGGTCAATCGGCTTAGCGAAAAACATCTTGCCAACCTAATCTATGAATTTGGTGAAGAACGATTCAGCCGACGAATTGCCAGAAAAATTGTCAAACTGAGGCACGATAACAAAATCGAAACTGCTTCCCATTTGGCTAGTATTGTTCGCTCCTGCATTCCGAGGACTAAAAAGAAGTCAATCGACCCAGCCACAAAAACATTTCAAGCACTCCGAATCGCCGTCAATGAAGAGCTAAAATGGCTGAAAGTCGCCGTTAATCGACTTCCTGATCTTCTTGCCCCCGGAGGACGAATCGCAATTATTAGCTTTCATTCACTGGAGGACAGGATCGTTAAACAATCACTCCAGCAAAATGATCAACTCGAAGTCCTCTCCCGCAAACCAATCATGGCGGGCGAAGAAGAACTACTGAGCAATCCTCGAAGCCGCAGCGCAAAGCTCCGGGTTGCACAAAAGAAACACGTAGTCATTTAATCGTTGCTAATTAGTCAGCCAGCAGCAAAAGACGCTAGCACTGATGACATTCCACAATTGAATTTGGCGGAATCACACTGTTCTTTTGCGTTCCATCTCAATCGGCTTTTCTGTATAGTCCCGCCACCTGCGATACCTTCGTTCGTTCAATGGGATTCAAATGGCCGACCCATTTAAGCCACAATCTAGCCAACAGTTGATCCGCGAAGCCAAACTCGGCCTTTCGGTGGTCGCCCTACTGTTTGCGGCGCTCATCTACGTCGGAACTGTGAGAATGACGGGGCAAACGCCAATCTTCCCGTTTAGCCAATCAGTTGGATTCGTGAGCACAGACGCTATGCTTCAGCCGCCCACAAAGACAGTGGCCATTTCTGAGACTGCTCAATTCCGCAAAAGCATACTGCCCCGCACAGACGAAGATGGCGAAACAAAGCCTGATCCTCAAAAATCTAGCCAAACTTTTAGCCCCCCACCTACTAGACCTCCGACTCAAC
>CALKCK010000059.1 GCA_938083195.1 uncultured Pirellulaceae bacterium
GGAATCAACCTTCTCGTATTCTCTCGATATAATTTGTACTCAGCTCCAAAATGCTCAGCCAGCAGTACCTCCTCCATTTTGATCCGCACGACAAACACCGCAATCTGAGGCATGATCGCTAACAGGCCATACACACTTGCGGCATAAGTCGGCAAACCAGCAAAGCCAATGATCGCTCCCAAATAAATTGGATTTCGGGTGTATCGGTAGATCCCGTGCGTCACAAGCTGATGGTCTTTTTTGATTACCACGAATCCAGAGTAATTGTTCCAGAGCGTAGTTTGACCAACCAACATAATGGACAATCCGCAAACAAAAAGAGACAGTCCAAGCGTTCGCTGTAGCGGAAACGTAACAAAGTTATTCGGGTGCGTAACCAACTCCCATAGATCCTGCCAAATTCGAGTTAGCCCATCACCGTGCGTTCCGCAAAGAACTAATATCACGAGCATAGATGTCAGCCATGGAACAAAAAACCAGACGAGATCATTCCTGAGCGAGTGCTTGACAATTCCCAGCTTTTCGAGAAGCCTCTTCCTTGCCATTGCTCGATACCTTAAACAAAATCTTCACGACGGATGCTCGATCAAAGAAGATCGCCAAGCCGATACTTGGCTCGACGTTTTATAATCATCGTGCGCAACTCAAGTTTGGTCGCATTGAATTTCCTGAGTAGATGATTGCTTTTTTCTCACTGCCAATAATTGCACGATCCCAAACAAAAAGGCAAGAACAAAAGCTCCCAACATTCCACCACCAATCGCGCCAAAAGTCACCCCAAAGTCTTGCTCCATCAACTCAGGATTGAAAATAGCAATCACCACCCTCCCCAACCCACAATTGGCTCCAATCACTCCCCCGAAAAACAAACCAATAAATGCTCCGACTATCGCAAATTTGTTTGTCGAAGGCGGATTGGGAGCGCCCCAGCGGAGCAAACCAACAGCGAGTGTGCAAAGCAGCCAAACCGCCCCAAAAAAAAAGAAAGCCATCCCCTCTTTACCATTTGTGCTAAATGCAGAGAAGAGTAATGCAATTGCGCCGCATAAGGAAACTAAAAATACTGGATTCATTCGCAAGACCTCATGCCAAGTACACAAGTAGAACGCTTGGACGACTATAGCAGACGTGCGTACTGCAACAAAATTTAGTTCCGAGTGAGAGGTTTTGTGAATCTATCGAATTCTTACCAGCAGATATTCCTACACACCGAACCGTGACGTCATCGAATTCCAATGGTTGATCATCCACTTGCAAAACTAGCAATCGGTTTCCCTAATTTCCAACCACATTATGTTTCATACCACAGCACATAAACCGTAAGCGTTTTATCATCATTTTTCGTGTAGGCAATATTCAAGCCACGAGTCCCCTTTGAGCTAGGCGGTGGCACACTAAGTTTAGCACCTAGGGATGTTTTAGAAGAAAGCGACCACCAGGTTTCTGGAGCCGCAGTGAAGAAGTTGGAAGGTTTCAAAATCGGCTTGAATTTGGTTGATTCAACCTGTGTATCGTCAAACAATATCGATGGATCGTCCGTCTTTGCGATGAACTTAAACCGAATCACGTCGTCCATCCCGGCATCAAGCGCATAACCAAGTGGCTCGATCACCACGTCTGGATTGATGTACATGACTTTTCGACATTTTGCAATTTGCTCTTTCGTAGGCGTCGTCGTGCTAACGTCACCACCGCCGCTGAAAGTGAAGTCACACCCAGCAAATACAAGCAAAGCAAAACCAATAGCGAATCGCATTACGATATTTTGGAGTATCTTTTTTTCGAACATCATTTCACTTTCCACCGAGAGTTCGCAAATGATTTTGTTTTTCAAACACGCCAGCGTGAGCCACTTTCGTTATACCAAGCATTGAATAACCGGTGAAACCAACGACCTCACGCACCCCAAATGAAATTGATCGATTCGCTAAGAAAACCGCAGGTTTAAAATTGACTCTGCACAGATCGAATCAATGTCACGCAAAGCATCGATCGCGACAACTTGCGTTTCCCTCTCGAGTCATTGAGCTCAAAATTAAAAATTGTGCAACCACCATCGTTCACCGCTACAATAAGATTCCGCGGATCTGTGCGAAGCCTAGTCACACGAAACGCAAATCTTGGATTCATCAAATGTAGTTTGAAATACATCGCTTAGTCAACTGACTTTAGCAAAAGTCAAAATCGAGAAACGCTTAAAATGCATCAATTATCATCCTCACCTCGCCTCTTTTCCACGATCGCAATTCTCTTGGTCAGCGGCTTGATCCAAGTTTCTTCAACTCTGGCCGCGGACCCACCAAACGTTGTTGTAATCATGGTTGACGATCTCGGATATTCCGACATTGGTTGCTACGGTGGAGAAATTGAAACTCCCAACTTAGATGCACTCGCTGCAGATGGCTTGCGATTTTCCCAATTCTATAACACTGCTAAATGTCACTCCTCTCGCGTCTCTCTATTAACTGGTCAGTATTGCATTGCTGCTGGCGATACAAAAATGGATCACGCGGTCACGACTGCCGAAGTACTTGGCGATGCGGGATATTTCACCGCCATGACAGGCAAATGGCATCTCAAACAAGAACCAACCGATTTTGGATTTGACCGGTACTTTGGCCATCTCAGCGGTGCCTGCAATTTCTTCAAAGGAGATAAGACATTCCGGCTCAATGGTGAGCCGTGGTCAGTTCCTCAACAAGATTTTTATACGACGGTCGCCGATGTCGATTATGCCTTGAAGTTCCTCACAGAGGCTCGCGCAACGAGCCAACCTTGGTACCTCTACATCGCATTCAATGCCCCTCACGCTCCGCTGCATGCACTGCCCGAAGACTATGCAAAGTACAAAGGAAAATACGATCAGGGTTGGGATGTCGCTCGAGAAACCCGCGTTAAGAAACAAAAGGCTGTTGGAATTCTCCCGAGTACACTAGCTCCGAGTCCTCGCCCCGAACATATTCCAGCGTGGAATGATCTCGAACCATGGCGACAAAAGTACGAAGCCAATCGCATGACAACATTGGCGGCAATGATTGATCGAGTCGATCAGGAAATCGGCCGCTTGGTCAATGACCTTAAAGCCAACAACGAATTCGAAAATACGATGATTCTGTTCGTGTCTGACAATGGAGCATGCCCTTATGACCGAAAGGCACCGCTGCTCGATGTCGAGCCAACCAATGGCGACATTGCTTTGGCCGATTCAACCGGCTGGTCGTGGGCTCGCAACACGCCGTTTCGTTATTACAAACAGAATCAATTCGAAGGCGGCGTCTCCACACCAGCCATTGTGCACTGGCCCGCCGGTTTGAAAACACCCGCAGGTTCAATCACTGACCAACCCGCCCACCTCATCGACGTCATGCCAACCCTCGCCGAAATTACAAAAAGCGAAATCCCCAATCAATGGCCTGATCGCACACTGCGGCCAGTGTCAGGAGTCACTCTAACGCCGGCGTTCGAGGGGAAGAAAATCAATCGCGAACAACCAATTCACTTGCTGTTTGCTGCAGACCGAGGTCTGCGGGACGGCGACTGGAAAATTGTCAGCTTTAAAAGCGAAGCTTGGGAATTATACAATGTCGCCGAAGACCGCACCGAACTGAATGACCTGGCTGCACAAGAACCCGAACGACTTGCTGCGATGGTCGAAAAGTGGACCCAGATGTCGCGAGATGTCCTCCACGCCCCCGAACGCAGTTACGCACCCACCGGAAAAGCTCAGCCCGTACACACCAACCGCGAGTGGACAAAATTTGACAAAGAAGCTCCCACGGGGAAAGCAAAAAAACGAAAGAGAGCCGGAGCAAAGCAATCCATTCGAGCTCGAAAAAATACAAAACTAAACATTACCGACGATACCCTTCAGCTCGTATTTTCGGGAGACGATCCGGGGATCGCAATGGATCTTCGCAAGAAAGCATTAACGCCCGGACCTTATCGTCTTGCCTTTGACCTAAAGGGGGGAAGCCAAGGTGGCGGTGAACTCTTCTTTACCACCGATCTAAAAACTATCCTCCCCAAAGGAAACCGAATTCCATTCGAGGTTGTCGCCGACGGAGACTGGCAGAATGTTGATATCGAACTAAAAACTGACAAAGCGATTCAACAATTGAGACTCGATGTCAGCGAAGGTTCTGGAGAAGCATCGATTCGCCAACTCCGCCTGACCGATGATTCGGGTAAAGTTTTACTCAAGTGGCCAAACTGATTTTCCCTGCAATTGGACATTTTAAAACCGATCCCTTCCTGAGTAGTTATTGAATGCAACTCTTTTTTCAAATACTCGTGCTTATCCTGGCTAGCTTTCCAGTTCTCGCCGATGAGGACCGGCCATTTGTTGTGATCCACAAGCAGGGAGATCACGGCTGCCACACTTTTCGAATTCCGGCAATCTCAGTCACCAACCAAAGTACTCTGCTTGCTGTCTACGACATGCGGTACAACAGCCGCCGTGATCTGCAAGGGCACATGGATATCGGATTGTCCCGATCAACGGACGGAGGCAAGACTTGGGAACCACCGCGACCGATTATGGATATGGGGAAATATGGAGGCCTTCCAGAAGATCAAAATGGATGCTCCGACCCAAATATCTTGGTCGATAAAACAACCGGAGAAATTTTTGTAAGCGCAGTCTGGACTCATGGAAAACCAGGCACACATCAATGGCGAGACAAAGGATCGGAACCCGGGCTTGGAATCGATCAGTCATCTCAATTCTTGGTCGTTCGATCAACAGACGATGGCCAAACGTGGTCCAAACCGGAAAACTGGACAGCAAAACTAAAGAATCCAGACTGGCATCTATTTGCACCGGCACCCGGAAATGGGATTACTCTCAATGACGGTAAACTTGTCATTCCCACGCAGGGCCGTGATGCCAATGGAGTCCCATTTTCCAATCTGATGTGGAGCGACGATCATGGAAAAAACTGGACGCTCGCTCAACACGCCCGCTCCAATACAACCGAATGTGCTGTTGTCGAGCTCGAGAATGGCACACTGATGTTAAACATGCGAGACAATCGCAATCGCAAAGATAAGTCAGACTCCAATGGGCGGGCGGTCAGCGTTACTGCGGATTTGGGTAAGGATTGGAAAGTCCACTCTTCTGACCATCAACAACTTCCCGAGCCAGTCTGCATGGCCAGCCTAATCTCACACCTTTTGCCCGACGGACGCAGGATCTTATTTTTCTCAAACCCCAATCACAAATCAAAACGCAAAAACATGACGGTTCAAATGAGTCGTGACAATGGAAAAACGTGGTCGAAAAAAATTCTTCTCGATAAGAAAGGCGGTGCCTACAGTTCTTTGGTAATGGTCAATGACCGAACGCTCGGAATCCTCTATGAATCTTCCCGGGCAGATTTGATTTTCCAGACTATTGATCTTGGCGAGTTTGGACTTTGAACTTTCACACTCCGCCGCCCCTAACAAATCAAACTGCTCCAGAGAAAAACTAATCATGAAACGACCTGCACGACTCGTGAGTTGCTTTTTCTCCCTCTTGGTTTTCTTCGCTGCGCCACTTCAAGCACAGAAGGCAAAGGAGGATTCAGCGCAGACTGCGGAACCATTCACCATCGCAGTTTTGGCTGACACCCAATACTACTGCGATTGCCGACTCAAGCTATCTGCCAAGTGGGGCAATGGAGACTTACGGCGCTACTTTTTTGAGCAAACGGAATGGGTCCGCGACAATCAGAAGCGACACAATATCAAGTTTCTCGTCCACGAAGGAGATATCGTCCAGGCGGATGACCCTGAGGAATGGGCCATCGCCAAAGAAGCCATGTCTGTATTAGACGGAACAGTTCCCTACTGCTTGTGTCTGGGAAACCACGACATGGGTTTTGAGAAGTCGAACAATAAATATGGTGGCAATATCGGCGTCAACCGGAGCACGCATTTCAACACCTACTTCCCTCGCGCAAAATTTGCAAAACGACGAGAGTTTGGCGGCACCTTCGATCCGGATCGCCATGACAATTCTTGGTACCACTTCGAGGCCGCCGGGATGAAGTTTCTGATCGTCGCTCTTGAGTACCACCCCCGCGACGAAGTTTTGGATTGGGCAAATGGAATTGTTGCCGAGCATCCGGACCACCGGGCCATTGTCCTGACGCACGCCTATCTGAAAGGGAATAAGACAAGAACCACTAATAAGCTGAAGCTCAAAGGCAACAACGGCGAGCAGATGTGGCAAAAGTTTGTCAGGAAACACAAGAACATATTCATGGTTCTCTGCGGTCATTTCAGCGGAGAGGCCGTTCTTACTTCCGCCGGAGATCATGGAAACCCCGTCCACCAGATTTTGAGCGACTATCAGGAGATGAACAACGGCGGAGAATCATGGCTGCGTTACATGGTCTTTCAACCGGACGCGAGCAAAATCAGCATCCACACCTACAACCCCGCACTCGACAAATTCAAGAACGGCTCTTCCAGCAAGTTCGACCTGAACTATCCCATGGCAGTGCCTCTCGTTCCCGCCCCTGGACTCGCGCGACCTAGTGATGCCAATGCTTTGGATAAGAAACAATAAGAATATCTATCAAAAGAGCTCTCACTGTAACTGAACAAAAGACAGGGATGGAAAACTATCCAACAGGAACTCGGCCATGATTAGATCAAACTCCTCGTTTTTAATAATTATTCACTTGGTTCTAATTTTCTGCAGTACTGCGGTAACGGCAGAACAAAAAGTCAGGCCGCTCGACTGGAGCAAACTCGAAGGTGGTGTCGGAGAGGACGAGCTGGGAGCCATGTGCAAAACAGTTCTTGAACATACACAAAATGGCATGGGAAAAGCCTGGCTTGAAAAAATAGAAAGCGCCAGGCGCGTGGGAGAATTGCTGGATTTTGGATACATTGAGCCCTCTCGCAAGAAGGGCAGACGACGCGCAATGGAGGACTGTATCCGCCCCATTACTACGTCATCGCGCACTTTGATTCTGGCCATAAAAACTGATCAGTATCGGGAAGAAATTGCCGGTGCTCCCGCTGCAAAGATAAAGGAACTTCTCCCTCTGGTCATTCGGTCAGTCGCCAAAGACCACATGATCAACGGCGGAATTGGCAAAGACACCTGGGGTAACACCTGGCAGTCGGCCATGTGGGCCGGAAACCTAGGTCAAGTTGCTTGGATTATCTGGGATGAGCTGAGCCTCGAGGACCGCATTTTAGTCACAAACCTACTTGTCTATGAGTCCGACAGGTTTTTAGGAACGACTCCACCAACCTCTGATGAAAAAAGTGTTACGGACACAAAAGGCGAAGAAAATCTTTGGAATTCAACCTGTCTGCTGACAGCGTCGACGATGCTCCTCGATCACCCCCATGAACAGGCATGGCTCGAACTGGCTATCACTTATTTTCTTAACGCGGTTGCTACTCCCCATGATCTTAATAGCCACCAGATGGTAGACGGAAAACCTCTATCAGAGCGACTGAATGGTTACTGTATCACCGCAGACTATGCTGTGGGTAATCACGGAGTGTATCCTCATCCCAGCTACACATCATCGAGCTACCTTAACACTAGAGGTCTATTTTTCTGTGCTCTAGCCGATGTAAAACCGCCCGAAGCATTATTCTATAACGCCGCACCAATCTATCGCATGTTCATTGACCACCAGTGGTCAGCACCTCCCCATGCTGCCCCTGGCGGTACAATTTACAAAGCGGATGGCGGCATCTACTGGCCGATCGAAAAAGAGACCGAACGTGCCGGTCGATACTACAAGTGGTTCAATCAGGATATCATGGCGGCCACCTATGGCTTTGATGAAAAGTGCTCGACCAAAGGTAGAGATTGGGCACTACAACACGGGCAATTAATTGTCGATGCATTCACAGGAAAACCTATCCCGGTAGAGTTGGAGTCATACCATAAAGGGGCCTTCTTCAAGACCGCTCTCTCCTGCTATATCATCCGCGTTTTACATGTTAACAATCAAGGATACCTGAAATCCCCAAGGCAAATTCAGTAGTTCAGTCACATGAGAAATATTAGCAAATTACCATTGAACCTTATCCTGAGTGCCGTCCTGTTTCAGATGTTCGCTTGTGAACCGTTGTTCGCTGAAGATCCGGTATCAAAACCAGGTATGACTAATCCGGTCAAAGCTTTAGCGGATCGCGTCCGCGGAAATATTAATCGTCAGCCGCTCAGATTTCCTAATCAGCACTGGGTTCGAGGTGCGTATTATGCGGGGCTGATGGCCATGTATGAAAGCACGTCGGATCGTGCCTATCTGAATGATTGCCTGAAATGGGGAAAGCAGGTTTCCTGGCAGATTAAAGAACAGGGGGGCGGGCCGTATGAAAGCGGGGCCTATCCGTTGATTTGCGGCCAGATTTGGTATGGGTGTTATCGGGCCGAGAATGATGAAACGATGATCCAGCCAACCCTTGCGTTTCTCGAAGACCCCAAGGTTGAGAATCCTTTATCCGCCCCCGGGAAATGGTATTTGGAAAACACCGGACATCGTTTTGTAGATGGCTTGTTTACCGCACCTCCGATGCTCGCGATGCTGTATCAAATGACGGGGGATGAAAAATATGTGCAGTGGATGGATGCCTGCTTCTGGGATGTGCATGGAGAAATCTATGACCCCGATGCGGATTTGTTCTATCGGGACGCACGTTCCATTTCTCGGACCACCAAGAACGGAAAAAAAGTGTTGTGGTCCCGAGGAAACGGCTGGGCTTTTGGTGGGCTGACCCGAATCCTGAAGGTTCTTCCTAGCGAGCATCCCAGTTACCCAAAATACAAATCGTTGTATTTAAAAATGGCCGAGTCATTGGCAAAGCGACAACAAGCAGATGGGTTCTGGAGACCCAACCTGGATGATTCAGAGCAGCACAATGTATGGGAAAGCAGCGGAACCGGGTTCTTCACCTACGGGATCGCCTGGGGAATCAATAGCGGGATTCTGGATCGGGATAGGTTTCTGCCTGTTGCCAAGAATGGGTGGACGGCACTGGTCTCGGTTGTCAACGAAGACGGCCAGGTCGGATGGAGTCAACCCGCCGGCGGTGGTCCCGGCAAAGTTACCGAAGCAGACACCTCAAAATTTGGTACCGGCATCTTCCTTCTAGCCGCTAGTGAGGTGTTTCTATTGCAGCAGAGCCCCGCTGCGCCGAAATAGCTCGGATTGCGAACCGGTCCGAAGGCTACCGTTGTGCTGAATAGGAAACCCTACTGCGGAATTGGCATCAGCTACTTCAGTTGCCTTCTATGCAAGCTGAAAGACGGCACCGGCTACGACGCGGGTTTCGCCAACGGCTCCACAAGCGCTGCCAATAGCGCCGTGCGAATTCGAGTTGGTTCCCGATCGCAATTTCTTCGAAGTCCAATTCCCCGAGACGCAGGAGGGGGCATCGCGCGAGTTACAGTTGGTCCTCGACCCGGAGATCCTGTAACCAGTTTGGCATTATCTTTTGGAGGCCATTTGAACACCACTACAACAAATGGGTTCGCGCGAGCGTCTCGGGACAAATCAGTCGGCGAAAATTGAGGCTGAATGTTTGACAACCGCTTAAAGCACAGCCAAACTGCAGGGCCGTAGTGGATCAAAATCCCTATCAGTAAAGATACCTCGGAGAAAATTATGGCAATAGAGTTAGGTCAATTACAACGAGAGTATAAAGTGAGACCGAACCTCAATCGTGCCAATTTAATTTTTGGGCGTTTGTTTGTAATTGCCGGCATGCTCCTACTGCTTTACACCTTTTACATTACTTTTTTTACCGAACCAGACGGGATTCAATATTTATTTGGCACAGTTGGGTTTTTAATTGCGTTGTTAGGTTGGTTAGGCTTACGCATACAAAAACAAGAAACCAGCATTTGTGTCCAAGTTTTCTCAGAGGGCTTCTCCTATTCACGCAGTGGCAAAACAGACCAGGTTCGTTGGGACGACATCACTGAAGCCATACTGGGGGTTGTTCAAAAGAAATTACGTCATCATCGCGTTATCTTAGAAACCTTTTACGAATACCGAATCACCCCCCAAAGCGGAACTGAAATTCAGTTTCGACTCAAAAAAAATGCCATTCCGGATATTGAACAATTTAGCAATACCATCCGAAACGAGGTCACCCGAAGACAATTGCCCAAAGCCATTGCCACCTTCAATGAGGGTGGCACAATTCAGTTCGGCAATTTGAGTGTCAGCGGTACCGGTATTAACAATGGCAAAGAGACGATGGCATGGTCTGACATTGAGGAATTAAAGTTAAACAAAGGTTCCATCAAGTTTCTTAAGAAAGATAAGTCGTCGAACTGGCC
>CALKCK010000060.1 GCA_938083195.1 uncultured Pirellulaceae bacterium
TCTTCACCCATCAGCCAGTCATTCGATCCCAACGCGAAATTTTCGATCGCTTCTCCAAAGATATCGGAGAAAGACTCGTTCAAAGCACCCGACTCGTAAGAATACACCAAATTCGCAGAGTACTCGGTGACTCCATGTGTAATTTCATGCCCGACAATATCAAGGGAAACGAGGGGATTGTAGGACGTGCCGTTACCATCCCCATACGTCATGAAGGAACCATTCCAAAATGCATTTACGTAATCGTTGCTGTAACTCACATAAGACACGAGGGTCGTGCCTTGACCATCATAAGAGTCGCGATTGTGTTTTGTCTGGAAATATTCAAGCGTTTGTTCGGCGCCAAAATGAGCTTGCACACCGGTGTGAACTGAGTTCGCCGTAAAACTTGTGCTGGAACTCGTAATATCCGTCGCGTTGTTATAGTTCGTTCCGTTATTTAAGTCATAAGTCTCGACACCATTCGTACTTTGCCTCAAGCGAAAGGAGCCCGAGTTTGAGTCGGCGACGAAATTCACAGTTCCGTTGTAAAGACTGGTACCAGTCGCTGCGACATCCGCGTCGTGAATACGATCCTGAACATCAACTATCTCACCAGAAACGGCATCAACAAAAATGTACGCCCGAGACATCGGTTGCGATGCATGAATATCAAACTTGTAGGTGAGACGAGAATTAGAATCCCCTGCAGAGACGTAAACTAATTCACCCGTCGGTTGATTCATCTCATGGTCTTCATCATGTGAATGACTTGAATGATCGTGATTTGAATGATCATGATTTGAATGATCATGACTTGAATGATCATGACTTGAATGATCATGATTTAAATGATCATCATGCGAATGATCTTCATGCGAATCGCTTTCCCAGGCATAGACGTCCGCATCGACATACTCCAGGGCGCTTTCAAGTGCCATTTCATGAGTAAGCTCCGGAACTTCGATCGGGTTGACCATCGGGACATAGTTCCCACTGACACTTTCAATCAGTTCGTTGCGGACATGCAGTGTAAACTCGCCGTGCTCAACAGGCAGACCACGGTGGAGTTGCCGATACTTAAGATGTTCAAATCCAAGGTGATCAGATTGCACACGACTCAACCACATCGTATCGTCTTGTGCGAGCGAAAGATGCTCCCGAAGCAAACTCGCAACTTCCGAGGAAGGAACCTTATTTTCCAGTACCGTTAATAAATCTGATTCTGGAGTAAAATCCCACCTTGACGCTTCGCCCACGGCGACGACATCGGCCGTTGCTAAAAAATCGGTTTGAAGCACATTTACATCGTCAACACCGCTGGAGGAAGCAACGGCCAGCAACCGTCGAGGTTCGAGCGAATCGTAATTGAAAATCGCGTTGGCAGTTCGTTTTCTCGCAGAGCGATTTTCAACGCGACGCTTGCTACGGATTACCTCTAGACAGGCCTGCTTTTTCATCTTCGATTCCGTTTGACCAGGAAGGGAGGGTGTAACGCAGGAGGAATTCCTGCATGGTCGGAAGGGAGCAAAGTCGAACGTCAATGAATACCGAGGTCTGATGACCGCAGTATTACGAATCCAAAGCCATACGAATGTTGGCCAGTGTGGTAATCGCTCAGCGAACGCCTTTGTTAGGCTCTACTGTAATTCGAGGTGGGGAAAGATCAAGACTGCCTCGAGCGAAGTTGCGATTCTTCGATGAACGTTATCACCATTCGTTCATCCTTACCTAAACCTCCAAGCAATAAAAACAAGGCATCGCTGTCGTATCGAGAATCGCAAAGGCAGCATTTCTCTCTTTAACCCCCACACCCAGATCTGCGGGGCTCGTCCGATTAGGATTAACCGCAGGGTGATTGTTTGAAAAAAAATCCTCAATCGTTAGTGACTCTTGGACTGTAATCCCCCTGTGGAGACCCAATCCAACGTTGAAAACAACAGAGCTTTCTGGAGAATCCAATCGTAAAGTCACCGTCTTAAAACATTGATTTAGGAGCTACTGGTTACAAACACACCGGTCATTGGCTTTTGTTGAAAACGCGACAGGAATGTCAATGCACTACGATTTAAAAATCCGCGCAAACAAAAACAAAGCTGTCCACTGGCAACTCGCCCAGACAAAACCTTGCTTCCATTCACTCGCAGGAACATTTGCCAGGGTGAAGTTTTGGGGGATGCCCCCATACACGACATCAGTCACCAAACAGGTTCCCAAGTCCCCCCAAGACCGATCCCTCGCCGGTCGAGCGCCCGCCCATGCTTGGAGCATGTTGAATCACACGATCCGCCAGACGGGAGAACGGTAAACTCTGAAGTAACACAGTTCCATGACCACTCAAAGTAGCGAGGAACAATCCTTCTCCCCCTAACACCATAGATTTTAAATTTCCAGCGCGTTCGATGTTGTAATCAATACCTTTGGTAAACGCGACCAAACACCCAGTATCGACTCGGAGGGTTTCACCTTTGAGAGTCTTCTTAACAACAGTCCCCCCGGCATGCACGAAAGTTTTTCCATCGCCCGTCATTCGCTGCAGAATAAAACCCTCACCGCCAAAAAACCCAACTCCCAAACGTTTTTGAAACGAGATTGAAATCTGCGTTCCCATCGCAGCGCAAAGAAACGAATCTTTCTGACAAATAATTTCGCCTCCAATTTTGGCCAAATCGATTGGAACAATTTTGCCAGGGTAGGGAGCTGCAAAGGCAACGCGTCGTTTAACGTTTTGTCGATTGGTAAAGTGCGTTAAAAATATGGACTCCCCCATTAGCTTTCGCGACGCAGCAGAAAAGACCTTGTTCATAAACCCTTGATCCGGCTGTGAACCGTCACCCATTTTGGTTTCGAATTCAATACCCTCTTCCATGTAGTTCATGACACCCGCTTCAGCAATGACCGTCTCACCTTGGTCGAGTTCCACTTCTACAATTTGCAGATCGTTTCCAATGACTTCGTAATCGACTTCATGGCTAGGCATAAATTTCCCTTCCCAATAGTATTTAGGATCCAATAAACTGTCGCTGACGCATGCTGCAAGGCTACATGGTCGCCTGTTTCATCGACAAAAGCGACAGTTAGCATTCGCTGCGGCAAGGCAATTGTTGTAAATATTTTTAGAAAGTTAGATCTAAACCAGAAACAATCCAGAAATCTCCAAGTTCAAATCTCACCGTTTTTTGATTTTAATCAGGCAAATTGCGAAACCACAGCCAGATTGAAGGCCGACGAAACGCAGTGCCGAACATTTTAAGAAACCAAGAGAAAAATGGAATTTAGAGACCGGCATCATCACCATTTCATATTGAAGCGAGTCGATTGAAATAGATAGCCAGCGTCAGAGCATTACTAACTAGCCCGCGCCCGATGTCCAAATTACGAACTGGCGGACGCCTGATTCCTGCACCTTCTCCGCCTGGACATACAGAACAATACTGCCGCTCCAGAAAACAACGTCACCCCTGGTTCAGGAACTGCCGAGATCATTAAATCTGAAGTTGAGAAAAACACCTCACCCACTGCGTCATCTCGTTGCCACGCGATCCAAAGTACATGATGCCCCAATCGATCGGCCGGAACATCCAGGTCAAACGTGTAATGATTGCCATCCAACTCTGGTTCGGGGCGGGTCAAGAACTCCATTTGCCCCCAATTGAGTTCGGTATTTGGATCCCAATCTGAGGTCGTCATCCACACGTCCCAAACACTAGGTTCATGGACTGCCGTAGCAAAAAAATCGATCGACATTTTTTCACCGGAATGTACAGGCGTCGTTGGCCATTGGGAACTCACTTGATCCAAGCCGGTATAAGTTAGATCTGGAAAATCATCCGAATCGACGCGACCACCGCTGGCAATCTGCCCATCGGGCACCCAAGGGGAATAGTCAAAACCTTCGGGTAATCCGCTGTTCACCGCATCCGGGATGTTCCTTGAAACCTGATTCCACGTGTAATAGGAATTCTTTCCATCCATCGCCACTGCTTGGCGAGCTAATTCGAAGTCAGGGTTTTCAGGATTACTTTTATAAACCTTGTATACCCGACTTTGAGGTGAGACCGTGGTGCCATGTCCGTAGACCGAAATAGCCCCCAGAACAATCACTCCCAACGCGACTCCAGCGGCAACATACAGATATTGTTTCGTGGCCATTCTTACCCCGTCCTAACAGAAACAGTTTGGTTTTATGAAACATCTCCTCAATCCTGCACCGACAGATTGTGCAACCAAATTCAACCACAATTTAAAGTCGATAAATTGCCGTTTCGAAATTGGATCACGATCTTAAATGTAGAAAGAGACTCAGCGAGTCAACCCTCCTCCTGTACTAATGACAGTTCGAATGGGCAATTAGTTCCAATGCTTGCACTGCTTCAGCTCAAATTTACAAGCTTTTTTAAGACGCTCGCCCTAGCCTCACCATGAACATCTCAAACGCCCCCCTAATCAACTAAACATTGATTGTGGTTTTTGCGTTTGATTTTTCGATCGCGAAGTGACAGTTTGGTGCGCCAGAAGCCCCGGAGGCTAGATTCAAAATCAAACTAGCCGCCTCGGAAATCCGTAATTAGTCGTCGGTACGATTTTCGCACTCAACCCAATATTGCTGCATACGGGTCAGCAATCGGTCTGTTCGGTTCACAAACCATTCGTCAAGGATACGATTCTTTTGATTTTCCCAGCCGCCTGTTGGCAAATAGGGCGAATCCGATTGAACATCGCCCCAACGCGCCGACTCGGCAATCAAGGCAGGCTCGATCGAGTTTAGAAGTGACTGATAACGATCTCTACAAACGACATCATTAAGTGGTCCACCTTCGATTGACCATTTAGCTAATCGTGCTTCGAAGAGTTGACGAAAACTTTCATTTTTACTTAATGCATTAAACACAGTTTCAAAGGACTTTGGATTGTTTCGGCTTTTAATCGATAACACGTAATCGCAATCGTTATTTACCCAACCAGACGCAAACGTATTATCCGCGTCCCACACCAAAAATTTCATTGGAGAAACCTGACCACGCTCACAAAATGATTTCATATTATTGTGACGATTCAGTGGCCAATCCTCACCTCCCGCGTAAAGATAGACTAAGCAGTAATCAATCAAGCTCTCCACATCTAGATATTTGCAAATCTCGTCATAGTGTCTGTGATGCTCAAGTTCGTTTTGGGCAAGCTTACAAATAGTATTCCACGCATCCTCACCAGCTTGATCCGCCTCAATCTTACGTACGCGAGATCTCACCACAACAAAGTCTTCCGCGTTCCCACCAAGTTGATGTGCGAGAAAATCTTCGTCGGGTCGTTCCACAAGGTTATAGACTCCCCAGTAAAGTCCATTGATCGAGACATGTACAAAACGCCCGCGTGCGGAGACTTCCCCCATCGCTCGATGCGTGTCGCGTGCCCATTGGTCTCTTATAAATTGAGCATTGTTACGCACCTCAGCATCGTGCGTGACCCATGAATCATCAGTGCTTCTTAAAACTAGAGTAGAGAACTGATCATTCCCTGATTGCTCAAAAATCCGGGTGTTTAAAACGGAACCTCCATAACGAGCTCGGAAATTTAACCGCAAAGAGTGTTTCTTCCATGCTGCCTTACGACTTTCATTTCCCGAGACACGGATCCCGGCGGTTGCACTAAACCCCGACTGACCCTCAAAATCGAACATTTCAATCGCAGCCGGAACCTCCCAATTAAACCCGCGTTCCCACGTATTGCTGTAGATCCCATTTTCACCCCATAGCGACTCGGGGTCGGTTACGACAGAAACCATTGGAAGAGATTCCAATGCTGATCGAACACCAGCTTCGTACTGGCTGGAAATTCGTGGATCCATTGCATAGTCAGATTCAGTCTCATTCCAGTTTTTCGGAAAACCGGTAATCCGATTCGGTTGCTTAATTAGACTGTCAACACTTAGATAAGTCCGCGTAACCTGTTCGGAGGAAATCATCTTGGGAGCCACTGCGATCGCACGAACAATTGTCGTGCGATCAATCTTCAACGGTTCTGTGTAAATCGCTCCAGACTCTACGGTGGGTATGCTTCCGTCGGTCGTGTAACGAATGGTTGCCCCCGTGGTCCTGCACTCCAACTCCAATTGGAAAGATGATTGAAACAATCGAGAACTAGTTAAAAACCTAACCCGTTCGACGACACCCGTTCCAGACTCCGCATTTTTTTCACCCGGGGTCGGATACTGTAACGGCAGCGAGACGGCCCCCCGATCCGCAAGGCCGAAGCTGACTCCCTGTTTTGCAAAATTATTTTCAAAAGGCAAAATCTGTGCAATGGTCCTCGCATCTGGCTTAACCAGCGCGACGTATTGATCCTTTTGACCCAATCGAAAATTGGTCTCCAACTGAGATGCATCTCGAACATCTCGTCCCGATGCATAGACAACAATCCGAGCACCTGCTGGCACGACCAACTCTGGGAATTTCCATTTCCGCGGCTTGTCCAACTCGTCAGTGAGGAACCAACCAGTTAACTCAAAACTGGAGGCTGAAGGATTCCACAACTCAACCCAATCGGGGCAAAGTCCTTCCTCATCAACGACCTCCCCGGCATTGGACGACTGGACTTCCGAAATCCAAATCTCTCCTGCCTGAACACTCCTAGTTACTAACTTGTGAGCAACTTCGCTTGAACCGCTTATTTCATCCGCCCTAGCTTCGACAGGGTTTTTATTTTGGTCAATTTCATCGAGTTCTTCGAAAACTAGATTTGGCGATTGATGGCCAGAAATGCCAGTCGAACTGAAATTCGATTGAACAGTTTTTTCAACGCCAATTCGCTGCCCATAATATTGAGCGGCGATACAAACTCCAATGAAGATGAGGGTAAGCGATGTGAACTTCATAAATGTTCCAGTTCTGCGGCGTTCAAAACTATCGACCGTCGTTGATTTCAATTTTGTGAAAGGAAGGATATCATTGAACAACTATGCTCACCCAACTCCCCCCCTTACAGCATGCACACCATGGCGGACATCGTTTCGCGCTTTTGCCTTTTAATAAATTTCGACTGCGCACCGAGGCTGATTTCATTGACGGAAAAACCTAAGGATGAAAGTTTGAATTTCAAACCGCAAAAATTTACAACCCAGCAAACGTGTAGGGGGAGTCATGTTGCCAAAAGCCAACACATACTCAACTTCACCTAGGGCTCATCGTTAAAAGTGTCACAACCTGTACATAATCGCCTCTCTGTCCAGCTACCCGCGTTCCACTTTGAAACAGGGTGCTCAATCCACATCCCCTTGAAATTAAGCTACCCAAGAATCATAGTGCCGACTGGCTCTTTTTTTCCGATGATGGACAAACCAACTCCACTCCGTCAAAATCCTGACAGCACAACCAACGGAAACCTAACACCTCGCAAGAATCGGAGTCTAGAGAATGGAGTTTTATAGCTACTGGGCAAGATCAAAGACGATCCCAACTAATGGACACACCGTTAAATTCGCGACTAGCGTAGGTTTCTCAGACATCAGTCAAGAGGACGCGCTTCGTGTTGCCAATGACCGAGCAGCTCATTACGCCCATTTGATCAACACAAATCAGCCGTTCGATTATGAATACAGCAAGCTTCCGTTTTGTGAAGAGGTTATTGATCGGTTTACCGACGCCGGCGAACTGGTCACGGTGGTTAGTCGAATCCATTACGGCTCAATCGTCCTCAACAGTTCTACGGTGTTTTTCGCCGACATTGACTTGCCGCGTGAGATGCTGAACAAGCCGAAAACGAACGTCTTTTCATTCTTCAGAAAATCTAAACCCGAACCTGAGTTACCCGGTGCGGAAGTCATTGAAAACCTACGAAAGATTTGCGACGCTGATCGGTCGCTTGGATTTCGGCTTTATCGGACTGCCGCGGGATTTCGTGCGATGGGAACCTCACGGCTTTTCGATGTCAATGATCCTGTGACTACGACGCTACTTGAAAAGATGCGATCAGATAGACTCTATGTGGTGCTTTGCAAACGACAACAATGTTTTCGAGCTCGGCTAACACCGAAGCCAAATCGGATTGGGATGAACCATCCGCCGTCGAGGTTCCCTTATCAGAACGCCAAAGCGGCAACGGAGACATTGCAATGGCAAGAAGAATACGATGAAGCTTCTCGCAATTACGCGACGTGCGCGCTGGTAGCCCAAATTGGAAATCCAAACATAAGTGAGGATGTTGAGTCAATTATGCAGTTACATGATCACTTCGCCTGCAGCGCCGATTTGCCGTTGGCGTAGGAGCTTACAAATACATCCCAACATAATTCGACTTCACCAACGTCCCTATTCCGGGGAGTGCCATTGGGTTAATGCAAACGGCAAGGAAAATAAATCCGAAACGCCACCACACCCTTGATTCCCAATTTGACTCATCAGCCCCAAATGCGTTAAATAAGTCCCAAAAAAAATCCATCGCAATCAGCAGCGATCCGACAATTGCACCAACAGCAATCAAACGCGGCGACAAAGTCCAAGGGCCGATAAGTCACGAACAGTTCATGTCTTTGGCCAAGCAGAAGAAGTTGAAAAAGTCAGATTTGATTGGCAATTTTATGGTTGGCCCGTTCAACCCGTTATTACCAGTTTGGGAAGCGACCTACCCGGATGTTTCACTATGACGTGCGGCATGAGTCACGTGCGGCATGAGTCGTAAAAGCAAATGTTAAGGCAACGCACCAATGGAACGCTATTCCAGATGATCGCCAATGCCGTTCTTGTTTTTGTCTGTAACGCCGGAGAGGGGATGCTCCACCACCGCTTTCCAGGCGATTTCACGGAAAATCTTGTCCAAGGCGGCGTTTGAGAAGCTCGATTCATCCTTGAACTTGATGGGCGCTGAAATGAGTTCAGGGGATTTGCCATAGAGTGTGGCGTAAAAGACATAGCCCTCCAGGCGCTCGAAGTCGGGTGCCAAGTGGCCGATTTTGTCTCTCCAGATAGAGCGTTCTTTTCCGCCAATCACCTTGTACAGGCCTTCGACGCCGGGGAGTTCGCCTCTTATGAACCGCCTGGCCGCCTCCGTCATGGCTGCGTGGGTGGGAAGGATATATACTTCATCAGTTGATTCGCGCAGCGTTTTCACGAGGCCTGCAAAGCCAGCGTTCGCTTCGGTGCTGAGTCGATCGTAGACCGCATCGGTGAAGAACGCTTCAGATTCCGGGTTTGCCTTGAGCTTGAAGACCTTCTGGACCTGTCCCGGCGCGGGCCAGGCGTCGGAGAGAAAGAACTTCATGCCGGGATTGTATTTTTCGCAGAATTCGATCCAGCACGTGTAGAATTCCGGGCGGTCATCCCGGTAGGGGCCCCAGACCATCGCCTCCCATTTCGCGTTGGAAATAGCGGCCAGCATCTTGGGCAGGGGCTTGCCGTCAAATTCGAAAATGCCATTTTCCTGCTCCCATTTGTAGCGCGCGCTTCCTTTGACGCCGCCGCCAAGATGCAGGCACATGGGCTGCTCGAAACCGGCGGCCCGGGAGATGAGGGGCAAGGTCTTGTAGCCGGGTAACATGAAGCTGTGGCCCGTCCCCACGATGCGCAGGATGCCAGCGGCAGGTTTGGGAAAGGAGAGAGCGTCGCTCTCACGCAAAGGAGCTTGGCCTGCCGGACCGCGCTTATAGATCGCCATAATCTCTTCAGGCGTCTTGAGGCTCACTGCGTGCGGCGGGAATTTCTCCTTCTCCCATCCGGGATCGAATACCAGCTTCGTTTGCGCTGCTGCGGCCGGACGCGCTTTGCCCGGCTTGGATGGTTGGAACCGTTGGCGGGCGGCTTTAAACTCCTCCTCGGTCAGCTTGCCATCGCCATTCGCATCCGCTTTGGGAAAACGCTTGAGCAATTGCGCCAATCGCGATTCGGAGAGCTGTTGGGCTTCCGCATTTGAGAACGGCGCGGTCGTCGCCAAGGCGAGGATCGCAAGGAGCAGGATTGGGCGGTGATTGTTCATGGGTGTTCGATTCCTTTGATTTGGGATGAGGGTGTTGGGAAGTTATCGCAGGCAAGCGTTCCTAAACTAAGCACGTCCCAGAGGAAAATGTATCGGCAATAAAACGAATTTGAGTTAGCAAGTAATGAATCCTGCGTAATCGAGGGATCTCGAAGCATTAGCGAATCAAGCTTTGACTTTCCTCAACAAACCGTTCACCCAATGTCCAGTTCGCCCAATGTCCAGTTCGCCCAACTCGCAGATCAGCTGACACCCAAGTTTTCATCACACTCAGTTTTGGACAACGCACTAGTCTTTGCAGCAAAAACGATTTTGTGATGTCTACAAAACACCTTCTAACGTTCGACTCGTTTTTTTGCGTGTGAACGTCAGTATACCAACGTTTCAAACGATCGCACTTATCTGCAGTAAAACGCGGCATGACTGGAAGAAATGGGATTCCGGGTCAAGGTCGACGTCAAACCGCCGCCCGCATCTCCTTGAACCCGCTCCAGCCCAACGCACCGCCGACCAGCAAGCCGATGCAACTGAAACCGAATGCGATGTAGCTGCTGCCCTTGCCGCGAGGCTTCAACGCCACGATCACGCTTTCGGATGCATCTTCCGGATTCACCCGAACCATCAATGGGCCCTCGGGCTTGTACTTGCTGCTCATCTCTTCCGCACCTTTCTTGTACCGGCCCTCGTAGGTGATGTGAAAGAAGCGGTAGTTCTCACCGATGTGGTTCTGGCCCTCCACCTGGTAGCGGTATTTCACATGCGGCACCCAGTTAGGGGCGTGACTCGCGCTCTCGCGGAACTTGCGAGCCCCCGACTCCAGCACCACGCCCTGCACCTTCGGCCAGTCCACCGCTTCGCGTTCCTTGGAACTGCCGAGCATGCTGCTCAAAGCCACCAGAATCAACATCAGACTGCCGAACATGAAGACGATGCCCATGATCATCTGGCCCTTCGGGCCGATTTCGTTTTTCGAAGAATCGCTCATGATGCCTCACTGTTAGGGATTTTGATAAAATGAGGAATTGCATTCTGGCCGTACTTGGCACGGTTGTCAAACAGCTCACATTCGAGTGAATTAGAACCAAAAATTGTCGAATCTGCCTTTGCATGTTCGCTCCACTGCACGTGATAATCTTGTTGCATCATTCAATAGGACAAAGCAATGCTTCGAGCTCGCAACACCGTATCAGCAATCGCCATCACCGCGATTGCGACGTTTCTTTTCGCAACTGACATAAACGCTCAGGTTACCAGCTACGCGCCACAGGTCGGCAAACCTCACCCCGATTTTATATTGCCTTCGATTGGCGATGGAGAGCCGTTACAGCTATCGTCTTATCGCGGCAAGAAAGTTTTGTTGATGCACTTTGCCAGCTGGTGAGCTGGCTGCCGAAAGATTGTGCCCGTGTGGCAGGCAACGATTAAGAAACTTGCTCCTAGGAACCTTGCGGTTCTTGGCGTCGTTCAGGAACAACACGCGGAGCGAACCAGACTTTACAAGCAATGGAAACAGTACGATTTCCCGATCGCTCAAGATCCGGTCACGAAACTTGGGGTTGCGGTCGTCCCAATATTCATCGCCATCGACGAACACGGCATCGTTCGCAACACACGACTTAGCCCACGAGACCTTGCGAAATTCCTTGAAACTGAATTCGACGCTCCAGACGTTCCTGCACTTGCTCGGAATCGAGAAACCAATTTCGCGAAGTTGGCAGCTGAAGATGATTCGGTAGAAAATTTGTGCATGCTTGGTGATCAAGAAATGTTGTTTCACGACAGTGGACCGGAAAGCAACAACAAAGCCATTGCTGCCTATCGATCAGCTTTGGCAAAGGATCCTAAAAACGGAATGATACTTTTTCGACTTGGTGCAGCTTTCCGCCAAAGATACGACGAACAGTCACACGACGATTCAGATTTCGATCAAGCTTCGAAGTATTGGACGCTGGCGATGGAAGCAAATCCGCGACAATACATTTGGCGGCGGCGGATTGAGCAGTATGGCCCGAGACTGCAAAAGCCGTATCCGTTTTATGATTGGTTTGGCACTGCGATCAAGGAAATCAAAGAGCGAGGAGAAGTTCCTGTGAAGCTCACCGTCGAACTGACTCAATCCGAGCTTGCAGACCGATCGAAGCCCGACTATTCGAACCAAGATTCAATGCCTGAGGTAACTGATGGCTTGGAACGTGACAACGGCCAGCTGATCTCGATTGAATCCACGATGGTTCCAGGCTTCGCCAAACCGGGTAAACCGGCGACCGTTCACCTAAGGCTGGTTGCTAAGGGCGCCAAGTGGAACAATGAATCCACTCCGTTGACCGTTTGGGTCGATTCTGAATCTTCCAAGCTATCGAAACATTTGCTGACCTTTGAAAACCCAAATGAAGCTAATTCAAATGAGAATCGCGCGCTTGAATTTGACGTGCTTGTAGGCGAAGGCGACGCTGGTTCAATCAGCGGATTCGCTTTGTACAATGTGTGCACAGAAGATGGCGTTTGCATGTATCGCCGACAGGACTTCACGATTGCAGTGCCAGCGAGTGCAGAGGCGACGAGTGCAGAGGCGATGGATTAGGACTCTTCCTGTTGGGTCGGCAAGTCATCAAAGCGTTGATTAGAAAGTGCTTTTACGTGAAAAACACAAAGTGCGGCTGAGAAGATTCGAACTTCCATGGGATTATCTCCCACTAGGCCCTCTAGATATCCTCAGAATCAACTTTTGACTCGTTTTTTCGCGCGTGAACGTCAGTTCACCAACGTTTCAAACGATTGCAATTACGCGCACTAATAGGCAGTAAAACGCGGTATGAACTGTTTCACCGATGCGCAAATCCGGTACGCAAAACCCACCGGCCTACCCACCCAACACTTTCGCCAACCGCCATCCAGCCCGCGACGCCTGCTGTTCCGCGACCGCACCCGCCCGTTTCAGGTACGGCTCGGACAAGTCCACGGCGACGACGTCCGTCTCCCCATCATTTTCCAACCGTTGCAAGTGCGCTCGCACCTCAGTTGCATACGCGTAGTTCTTACAAAACCAATTGGAGCCGCGGCAAACAGATTCGATTCCTGTAACGCTTGCGCCGCATGCCAAATCTGCATCCTCAAGAATTTTGACCGCTTGATTGTGGCATGCTTGGTACTTGTTATCTTTGCCCAATAACCCATCCCATAGCGAGTGAAGGTTGCGACCTTGCTTTGTCTTGATCGAGTTTCCACCACGGCAACCCTTCGGCAACAGCGTTTTGGAAAACATTGCGGTTGTGTGCAGGGGTTGATGAATATCCGAATACGCGTGAAGCAACCAGCACAGCATCAACGCGTCTTCTTCTTTCGATATCGATGGATCGGTAATCTTCGATTGAGCGTGTTTGATCGCCTGTACAGCGTTCATGCCGCCCAACTCATTTGGATCGACTCGCGGGAATTTCCAAATACCAAATACTTAGCTCTGACGTCTGCGCCGCAGCAAGAAGCAAAGGCCAAGGCTGAAGAGGACAGTGGAAGTTGGCTCGGGTACCGATGTGAACCCAAAAGTGATGTTGTCATGTCCGCCGGTAAAATCGCTCGATGAAAAACTTTGTCCATGCAAAGACGCAAATTCCGAATAGTCCACTGCCATTGATCCAGTAACGTCAGTCGAGCCTGCAAATGACAGCGTGTCACCGTTATTGGCAAGCCCATCCATAACTAAGTAGAAATTCGAACCATCAAATTGGTAACCGTCGATCAAGGTCGGACTTCCTCCCGTAATACCGCTCGAAGTTAACGTTATTGTATCGGTGAGGTTACCACTGCCGATAGCAACATATCCAAAGCTATCTCCTCTTGTTGAAAAGCCTGTTTGCCGAAGCGACCCAGATCCTGCTATACTGAAACCGATATCGTCCCGCTCCGCAGCGCCGCCACTACCGGCTGCTGTCGCCGTATCACCACTGACGGTAATGGTAGTCACCCCTGCTCCGCCGTCGGCGAAGGTGAAGATAAGATCGGCACTTGCGGATTGTGCGGCAAAGAGAATTATGGCGAGGATAAGGAGTGGGAGATTTGTTTTCATGAGTCTCTCGCAACTTAGTTGATTTGGGGGAGGGGCGTTTGGGGCGCTAGTGAGCCTACACGAAAGAATGGCGAAGTCAACTTCAGTAGAATTCGCGTGTGTTAAGTTTTGAACCAAATCCGACGGTGCTGGTCCTCAAAACATCCTCAGAATCAACTTTTGATTCGTTTTTTCGCGTGTGAACGTCAGTTCACCAACGTTTCAAACGATTGCAATTACGCGCACTAATAGGCAGTAAAACGCGGTATGAACTGTTTCATAAATCAGGCGGATAACGTCCGCGATCACCGAGTCGTGGGAGTTGATTATCCATTCCAAAGTCGCCCAGCTCTGCGACTTCGGTTCATCGCATTGTTATAAAGATTTTCCGATTATAAATTCTATTGCCTGATTAATCATTTGATCGTTCGTCTCATCACTCGAATCTGGTCGTATTGGTAGTGATACGTTCCGTCCTTTTTTCGATACCCAATTTGGGTAGCATAGAAAAGGTAAAGCAATTGTTTCCCGTCAATGGTCGTTAGTAGCGTTTGGGGAACATGGCATGCGTCGACATCATCGTCAGGCTTAATGAAAGGCAGTTGCTTCCAAGTTACTCCGTCATTTGATATCGCCTCTCTGAGCTGCCTGCTCTTCCAAGGAGATTCACCTTTTTTGATTGGATATCCAGTCGGATCTGCGAAACTATAATAGTTGTTGCCGATACGGATAACCTCGGGATTAGGCCAGTTAGCGATAAGCGGAGTCGCCAAGTCGTGCCGAATGTTAAATCCGTGCTTCACCCCGAATTCGTCATGGTTTTCAGCGTAACCCATGCAAACGCCTTTTTCCGGATGCCAGTAGTCGAACCACAATCGCCAGTTCCCGTCATCCCAATGAAGAGAGGGTCGGTGAAAGTCACCGATTCTACCCAACTCGGGTTTTGGGTCAGAATTATCGCCCTCGCGAATTAGCAGCGGCTGATCAGTTTTTGTCCAGTATACTCCATTCTCAGATTTCGCCCCCATGACACATTGGACCATTGCTGAGGGGTAACCCTCACGTTTGGAGAAGTGTTTCGAAGTTGCGCTATACGCCATATAGAACATGCCATCCTTGATGGTGACAGAAGGGTCCCCTGTATGCCACGCTTCGTACCACTTGTCACTAGCATGCAATACCGGAGCCCAAAGACGCGGGTTCATAGTTTTATCCCACGACTCGTTCTTGCTATAAACCTCCCAATTCTGAAGATCATGGGAACGCGCGTGATAAATCGCATCACAACCTGGAACCTGCGAATTGGTATGGTCGTTTGCCCAACCAAAAAACCACATCAAGTACCGGTGGTCACCGTCGACCTCAACGACGCAGGGGTTGTACATATTATTGAAGTTACGCAACAACGCCGTATTATTTCGTTGCCATTGCGCATTTGCGTTCTGGGCACTGCAAAGAGTCGCTATCAAAATGGCGACTGCCAACAAAGGAATGATTGCAGGTATTCGAAGTATCAAAGCAGTTCCCATGCAAGCCAGAAAACGTCCGCGTTCACCGAGTCGCGTTGCCGACCATCGACAAGTAATCAAAGCGCTAATCAGAAAGTGCTTTTACGTGAAAAACACAAAGTGCGGCTGAGAAGATTCGAACTTCCACGGGATTATCTCCCACTAGGCCCTCAAAATATCCTCAGCATCAACTTTCGACTCGCTTTTTTTCGTGTGAATGTCAGTTTACCAACGTTTCAAGCGATTGCAATTACGCTCACTAATAGGCAGTAAAACGCGGTATGAGCTGTTTCACCGATGCGCAAATCCGGTATAAATCCGGTAGGCAAACATCTCCCTCCGGCCTACCAACCCAACACGCTCACCGATCGCTTACACGTCATGTCACGACGCGTAACAACAGACAGATTTATCGCGATAGCCCGAA
>CALKCK010000061.1 GCA_938083195.1 uncultured Pirellulaceae bacterium
CCTGTTGAGACTGCCAAGAAGTTTGATGCCGATTTAAAGGCGGCGGGGGTTCAATCGGAGGTTTGGATTTACGAGGGCCAGCCCCATGGATTTTTTAATGAGGGAAAAAGCAAGGAATCATTTCTCGATACTGTTTTAAAAATGGATGCCTTTTTAGCAGCGAATGGGTGGCTTGATGGCAAGCCCGATCGTGAGAAATTAAACTCGCTATTAAAGACCAAATAAAAAAGACCAAACCAATCGTCTGAGTTTTCTCAGGCATAGGTTTTAAAGTAGTCAATCATTAAAAATACGATTTTTCTGACCCCTTTTTTCTAAGATCCTTGTCGTTGGTGCGTTAACCCCGCAGCTAGACAGTCGATTCAATGAAATTACGGGAGTCTTAAATGTCGAGAACGCTTGATCGGGTCGAGATCCGCACACCTTGTCCTATGGACTGGGATTTAATGGAGGGTAACGACCAAGTTCGCTTTTGTGGCCGCTGTAAAAAGAATGTGTTCAACATCAAGGCGATGACAGAAGCAGAAGCAGTTTCGCTATTCGAGGATTCGGGTGAACAAGTGTGTGCCCGAATTTACCGACGGGACGACGGGACGGTGGTTACCTCAGATTGTCCCCCGCGCTCAAATTCACCGTTGGCCGGCAGGAGAAAACCACTTCAGTTTTCGATGGCTTTTTTGATGGTGCTCGTCACATTCAGTGCGGGCTTGGCCGCAAGTGCTCCGTGGATAGGCACCAAAATCCAACCGTTAATCGAGCGGTTTTTTCCGACTGCCCCGGGGAACGCCATCCCGATGGGGGGAGCAATGGCTATGGGAGATATGGTCGCTCCCATGCCTCCGGTTCAAAATCCACTGCCGGTCATTCAAGGTAAAGTCTTGACGCTGGAAGAGCCTTTGTAATTGATTTCTCAAATGGGAAGGTCTTCTTAATTGTCGTAAATAGTTGTCTCCTGCGTTCGTAATCCTCTAGACTTAGGACGTCTTGTTATTCAATGTTGGGTATCGAGTTGACGATTCTTGGGTTGTGTATCGAATGCAGTGGAAGGGCTTGGTGTGGCAAATTTAATTTCACGAAGGCAATTTGCGGGGATTGCTGGCGGAGTCGCTCTGCCACTGTTAAGCCCAGCTTTATCCTTTTCTAATTCTCCCGAACCACAGAAGACACTGCGTGTTATTGCGTACAATATTTATGGAGGCAAAGGTTGGCCCAAAGAGCGACCTTTGGCGAGGCAGGCCGTTGCAAAAAAACAAATGGCCGCCCGGTTAGCGCAAGAGTTGGAATTGTATGCTCCCGACATTATCTGTTTTTCGGAATCTCCGTCAGAATCAATCACGCAAGATATTGCCAAACGTCTCGGGCTTAATCATGTCCGCTTTCCTAGCGGTGGGAGTTGGCCTGGAACCTTGTTGAGCCGTTTTGAAATTACTCAATCCCAAAATGTTCCGTTAGGTTTTCAGCGTCCGCCGAAATTATTCACCCGTCACTGGGGGCGGGCGGAATTATTGATGCCCAATAAAACGACTTTGGTGGTTCATTCCGCGCATCTTTTCCCGACAGCGGATCCGACCAATCGTCTGGCCGAGATTCGTGCGATGGTAAAATCCATGCAGACCGATTTGCAAAGTGGGAAATCGATGTTGTTAATTGGGGATTTGAACCACAGCCCAGACACAAAGGAATATAAATTGTGGATGGAGGCTGGCTGGATTGATACATTCGCAAAAGTGGGCGTCGGTGAAGGGCCGACCATCAAAGCTGATATTCCCAAGTGGCGGATAGATTATGTGTTGGCGGCGGGGGGCATTGCCAATCAAGTCGTTGAATCGAGACCGCTGTTTGAAGGTGGGTTTCGTTTGAATGTTCAGGATCCCCAGTCATTTGCATTGAGTGACCACTTGCCTCAGTTGGCAGTTTTTGACTTGTCTAAATGAATGCGCAGACTGGTTTGCTCACCTTTACCGTAACCAGTGGATTTAGAGAATAGAGTTGGTCGATTGGAACCATTAATTTTTTAGAACGAGAGTGAACGATGAAGCTGTTGCAAATTTGGATGGTGCTTTGTTGGGTGGCGATCGCTCAAAATTCGGCGCAGGCGACTGACTTTTATGTTTACTACCTAGGAGGTCAGTCCAATATGGATGGCTACGGGCATGTCAATCAATTGCCTGCCGCCGAGGCTAGGTCACCAAATGACGTGATGATTTTTCATGGCAATACTTCACCTGATCGAGCGTCTGTTGATGGGAAAGGCGTGTGGAGCAAATTAAAGCCTGGCCATGGCGTTGGATTTAAATCAGATGGCAAAACCAATCAGTATTCCAATCGGTTTGGCGTTGAGTTGACATTCGCAGAGACGATGCAGAAACGTTTTCCTGATCGGCGCATTGCAATCGTTAAGTACTCGCGAGGTGGAACGTCCATCGATGCGGCGGCGGCCGGAGGGTTTGGATGTTGGGAGCCCGATTTTAAAGGTACTGCAGGGGTCAATCAGTACGATCATTTCTTGGCCACGGTGCGTCACGCTTATGCGGATACGGATATTGATAATGATGGTCAATCCGATCGTTTGATCCCTGCCGGGATTGTCTGGATGCAAGGTGAAAGTGACGCACACCATACACCCGAAACAGCCAAACGTTATCAGACGAATTTGAAGCGATTGATGGACTTGATTCGAGCGGCGTTTCGGGCAGATGATCTTCCCGTTGTGATCGGTCAAATATCTTACTCCAAGAAAGAGCCACCAAGCTGGAAGCATGGAGAGATCGTGCGAGAGGCTCAAGCCAAATACGTGGAGGCTGATGCAGCGGCGGCACTGGTGACCACGACTGATCAATATGGATATTCAGATCCATGGCACTATGACTCGCCTGGCTATATTGATCTCGGGCGCCAATTCGCCAACGCGACTGCCGATCTTGAACAGGGCAAAAAATAAGCGAATAAGATTTGTAATCATTCAAAGGCGAGCGGTTGTCGGTGATCTTTGGCTATTGAACGAGGAATCCTCTCTTTTGCTTTTTTGAATGAAAAAGATGAAGTGCAGCGGCAGATCGGATAAAATCAATCGCTGCACATTTTCAGTGTGGGTCGATGATTTTTATTTCTTAAACGAGAGGTTCTTGTATGAGTCCGACTAATCTCAACCGTGGCTCTGCCAACCGCCGGCATTTTATCAAAGCTTCCACGCTTGTAGGTGCGGCAGCTTTAGGTCCCGTTCACCTTCTGGCAGCTAAACCTGATTTGACTCAGGATAAATTGAATATTGCAGTGGTGGGTGCTGGCGGCCGAGGCGGTGCGAATCTCAATGGTTGTTCGGGTGAAAATATTTATGCAATTTGCGACATCAATCAATCGACAACTGCCAAAGTGAGCCAACGCTTTAAAGACGCCATTGTGACGACGGATTGGCGTACCTTGATTGACGATCCCAAAATTGATGCGTTTGTTGTGTCCACGGCAGATCATCACCACGCCTTGGTTTCTATCGCCGCGATGCGAGCAGGCAAGCACGTCTATTGTGAAAAACCACTGGCGCATACAGTTCGCGAAGCGAGATTGATGCAAGATGAATATAAAAAACGGAAGGGTGAGATCGCGACTCAAATGGGAACGCAGATTCACGCAACCGGAAATTATCGACGAGCTGTCGAGATTGTGCAAAGTGGAATCCTGGGCGCTGTGACCGAAGCACATGTGTGGTGTAGTCGTGGAATATCGTCTGTCGGTCAGGCTGTATTGCCGGAACAGCCCGTCCCTGAAACCTTTGATTGGGATGTCTGGTTGGGCCCAGCGGCGAATCGGCCATACAACAAAAGTTACTGGTCCGGTGGTAATCTAAATTGGAATCGGCGTTGGGAGTTCGGCAATGGTGTGCTTGGTGATATGGGAAGTCACTTGATCGATTTGCCTTACTGGGCGCTCGAGCTTAGCCGGCCTACGTCTGTTGTTTCCGAAGGGCCGGCACCTGATCCGATCGGGTGTCCACCGTGGCAACAGGTGACCTGGGAGCATCCGGCCCGCGACGGCGATGGTGCGCACCATGCAGCTTGCAAGGTCGTTTGGTATCACGGAAATGAGGGGATGAAACGTCGAGCCGAATACCTTCAGCCGAAAGTGGGCAGTGATACTAACCTTGGTAAATGGGGGATTGGCGTTGCGTTCATTGGAGACCGAGGTGTCCTGGTTGCCGATTATGGAAAACTGGTTCTCAGCCCATCCGCTGATTTCGCCGATGTCCCTCGTCCTGAAGCCACGATCGAACCCTCGCTTGGGCACTACAAAGAATGGATTCACGCTGCCAAAACGGGTGGTGAATCCCTGTGCAATTTTGATTACTCTGGCGCTCTGATCGAGCACAATCTTCTCGGTAATGTCGCTCATCGTGCTGGGAAAAAGCTGCAATGGGATGCCGAGGCGATGGAGTTTACAAACGATAAATCGGCAAATGCATTGTTAACAAAATCGTATCGAGAGGATTGGAGTATCTAACGCCGTTTGGGTATTGCTTGCGGCATTAGTCGTTGTCTTCAGCAAATTCGGGGCGTTGAGGACGCTCGGGTTTAGTCGACAATTTTGAAATGCCCAAATCGGAATCGGTATCTTCGTTAGTGCGAACCGTGCGAATTTTTGGAGTAATGGCAAGAGGAGTATCGGTAAGAGGAGTATCGGTAAGATCACCATGGCCATCGGTAATGCAATACAAGAATTTTGAACCTCGTAGTAACAGTCGCCCATTGCTGATTGCGGGCGAACCCCAAAACACTTCCTTTTCAGAAGTTACCTCATTCACGGCAAGCAGTTCGACGTTCTTACCTAATTGGAAAACATAGACTTGCCCGCTGGCATTGAGATAAAACAATCGATCTCCCACCACAATTGGTGAAGCGTAGTCCAGCGAACCGAATCGGGAATTGCCAGTTTTCCGTTCACCTTTTAATCGCATTTGCAGTTCTCTCTTTCCCGTCATAGTATCGACGGCCGAGAGGATTCCGCGGGCAATGATATATAAGTTAGATTCATAGCGAACGGGTGACCCATAAATCGCATTCACTGGCCCCTTCCAAATCACCCGAGTGTCACTGACGTTTCCTGTTCCACCCGCGTCAATAGCGATGCTGCCTCCCCCTTGTCCAGAAAATGCATACACGCGTTGGCCATCAGCAATGACGCTGGTGTAGGCCTGTTGCGATTTTGTAGCCGTTGCATGCCAGCGTAATTTCCCAGTCGCTGGATCGAGCCCCCAAATTTCACCGGGGACCAGCATCACGAGGTCGGTTCGTGCTTTATTAACGGGAACCAAGATTGGCGTGCCCCACATGCCGTCGAGACCTGTCGCAGATTGTCGCCATTTTTCTTGCCCTGTAAGAGTATCAAAACCGATAATTGATTGGCTCTCTGCAGACGCTGTCACGATTAACGTATCGCGATAGAGAATGGGGCTCGATGATGATCCCCACGTGGGCGGATCGGATTCCTTCCCGGCATCGGCCCGCCAGAGTTCATTCCCATCAAGATCAAACGCGAAGACACCGCCCTTGCCGAAAAAGGTATAAACGTTGGTGCCATCCGAGACAGGCGTGTGGGAAGCGTAACCGTGCGAGGAAACTCCCGACTTATAATAGGGGTCTTCAGGCAACGAGGCTTCGATATTGTTTTGCCACAGAATTTTCCCTGATGCTAAGTCGATGCAAATCAGATTGCGCATTAAATCTTTGATGTCGCTTTGTTTATCTTTGGTGACGCCATACCCTGAATAACAGGTCACCAAAACTTTTCCATTGACAACGATGGGGCTCGACGCGCCGGGGCCTGGGAGACGCACTTTCCAAGCTATATTTTCTGAAGGTGACCAGACGTTGGGCAGCGAGTCGGAATTCTGTCCGACACCAGCGCCTTGAAGGCCGCGAAATCGTGGCCAATCATCCGCGCTGCCTGGATTGCAAAACAGAAGGATCGCGAATGCGTAAATTGCAATGGAACGAGCAGTGTTTGACATGGTTTGGAAAAAGTGGATATAGGTAGAAGGCCAGCGAAAATCATTGGTTGCTGGAGGGTTCGATTTCAGCTTTCCCGTCAACCGGCTTTAAAAATAACAAGCTCACAAAACTAATGGCTGAGAGGACAACGAGATAGACTGCCGGTGACGCGAGATCGTCGGTTGTTTTAATTAACCAGGTGCTGACCAGTGGAGCGGTGCCGCCAAAAATAGCAAGCGTAATGTTGTAGCTTAAGCCAATCGCAGTGTATCGCCCTCGAATGGGGAAGCACTCAACCATGAACGCGGGCAGGGGCCCCTGAATTGCGCCCAGCAGGATTGCAAAGATGATTTGGATCACCAAGGCATGAATCATTACGCCTTGGTCGAGGATTAAAAAGAATGGATAGACGAGAATCCCCATCAGAGCGGTTGCTGTGAGCATCACTTTTTTTCGTCCAAACGTATCGGATAACCGACCGCCTACCGGGATCAATAATAACAACAAAGCCATGGAAATAGTGTTGATGATCAGTGCGTGTTCGATGGGTGGAGAAACCAAATGGGTCAAGTAGGTTGGCATCCAAACGAACAGTAGATAAAAGCTGGTTGCGAATAGCAAAATACTGATCGACATGTGGAGGACTCGTCCGGGCATCGTTCGAATGACTTCGATCAGTGGATTTCCTTCGTTTTCACCGCTCAATTTTGATTTTTCAAAATCAGGCGATTCCACCAAAGTCCGACGCAGCCAGCTTCCGACCGCGAAGATTACGACGCCCGATAAAAAGGGAACCCTCCAACCCCAGGATTGCATTGCAGCTTCGCTTAGACTGTTATTAAGAACGGTAGCCATGAGTGAGCCCAAGAGGATCCCGGCGATGCCACCACAAACCGACCAACTGCCACAAAGTCCGCGGCGATGGGGTGGGGCGGTTTCAACTAAGTAGGACATCGACCCAATTAATTCTCCACCAACCGAGATGCCTTGCAGGAGTCGCAGCAAGATAAGTAAGATCGCAGCGCTCGCGCCGATTTGACTGTAGACCGGTAAGAGGCCAACGAGCACCGTTGGAATTGCCATCATCGCAATTGAAAGTTGAAGTGCAGTTTTTCTCCCAACGCGATCGCCAATGTGGCCAAAAATGACACCTCCTAACGGTCGCATTAAATAGCCGGCGGCAAAAATACCATAGGTGTTAATCAATCCGGAAATCACATCGTCTTCCGGGAAAAATAACGGACTCATGACTGGCGCGAGGAAACCATAGACCGCAAAGTCATACCACTCCAGTACATTTCCAATTGTGCCCGCTAAAGCGTGCCGGCTCTCTTTGGCAGATTTTATATCGTGAGACATGAGTTAGCGTCTTTGGGTGTGGGAAGGGAGGCGGGAAACGTAGAGCAATCGGCTCAAATTGAACACTATAAAACGAATAATTGACTCGTACATTTGGGGGATTATAGTCGATCTAATTCTTGGAGGAAAATGTATTCGGCGAGCTAGTCGTTGAATGGTGGTCGCTGCTATTTTTGAGTTGGATTTCACAGACAGGCACCCTTTGTAAAAAGAAGCGTCCTGTATGTAGGCGGGTTCTCTGTTTTAAGAATATCAGTTGGCCTGAGGATTTGTGTTATACTGAGTCCCCCTTCCCTCCATGCATTTTGAGAAAGATTGGTGAGCGAACTTGTCTCAAATCACAAACAATATCGCTGAGCTAGTCAACTTCCCTGGTGACGGTCAGCGATTATTTGAGGTATCCCAACCTCATTTGCGTAACATGCTAAAGCGCGCAAGTGTCTGCCCGCAGGATTACGACGACTTGATACAGGAGGCGTATTTAGGGTTCTTAAATTTCTTGCAGAGACCAGAAGGCAAAATCAATTCGAGCGTTACGCTTTTGCCCGTACTAATAGATATTATGAAAAAAAGGATTAGCGATTATCGCAGTCGCAAAAAATGGAAACAACAGTCGATTGGAGGTACGGACGCTCAAATGAAAATGGCAAGTGTGCGAGAACCGCGTCTGCGAGACACTGTGATGGAGGCAAAGTCAACATGGGCGAGACATCCACATTTAGAAGAGCAAGCATTACAGAATCTGCGAACTGAGATAACGCCAGACGCGTTTTATATTCTTTCCCGACGACGGGAAGAAAATCCACCGACGCTTCGAGATTTGGCTCAAGAACTGAAGATATCTATCGGTAAAACTCACAAGCTTGAAGCTCAAAGCAATGCAATTTTTCAGGCAGAGTTTAAAAAGCTATTAGGTTCGGCAATTGATAAGCCGCGATGACACGGGTAGCTCATATCCTGAGTTGATAAATCTCTCGCCAAAGCTCGGCCCCAATCGTAAAGGCAGCTAACTGTGAACGATCCAAATATAAGTTGTGCTGATCAGCTTAGCGATGTTCACCTTGAGGAATACGTTCGTGGCGACCTCGATTTAGAAAACTCCAAAATAGTCGCTGAGCACCTTTCTGTTTGTGCTGATTGTTACCAGAGGTATGTGAGCTTTACGGCTCCGAGTCGTCATGCGTTTCAGAAATTGCTCGATGAGTTGAGCGGTGAACGGTACGAACTCAAGGGGCAACTTGCAGAAGGCGGGCAGGGGCGGGTTTATCTGGCGTTGGATCGCGCCAACCAAGCCACCGTCGTAATCAAGCATTTTTGCTCGGCCAATACTCTCAGTTTATTTGGCAATGCCGAAACCTGTCGCAATGAATTTCAAAATTCCAAACGCGTCTTGCAGTTCCAGCAATCTGGAGGCGCTTCTTCTGGAATCGCGCAGGTTTATGAGTTGTTTGAAGATGATAGTCAGGCTGTTTTGGTTCGAGAATACATTGAAGGAGTCACCTTAGAAAGCAAAATCACGAGCGCACTGCAGCAGCGGTCACTTACCGAACTAGAACAGATAGCGGATTGGTTGATTGAGGTAGGAGAGGTCGTTCATGATGCGCATCGAATTGGGATTTTGCATGGGGATCTGAAGCCTGCCAATATCATGATTCGCGAGAGTGGTTCACCGGTACTTATTGACTTTGGGATTTCATTTGACCGACGGGAGCTAGGGATTCGATCGGAGGTAAGGGCTGGGACATTAAATTACATGGCGCCGGAAGTCGTACGGCAGCAATCCGCAGCACTCTCTCCGCGCTGTGAGGTGTGGAGTTTGGGCGTGATGCTCTATCAGTTGCTTAATGGTGGATTGCCCTTTGATATTTCAAGGCAGTCGAATACGACAAAAATTGTCGAATCAATGGAAACTGGGATTCTTTTTCCTTCCATCAATACCTGTTCCGCTTCTAGAGATTTGCAACTCATTATCAACAAGTGTCTTGCTCCGGTTCCCGAAGAACGTTACGCCAATGCGCGTGAATTTGCAGATGCCTTGCGTGCCTGGCGCCTGCAACAGGAATTGAATGCGCTGACTGCGACTCCTCCAAAGAAAAAAACACGACCGCTAACGGCGATGGTTCTTTTCTCTGTGATGCTGGTGAATATTATCTGCGTCATGATTGCCTACAGCACCGATAGCATGGCGTGGACCTTGAAGTTCAACCGGATTCCGCTGGGACGAACAAATTTTGACGCTGCACAAATTGGCCTAGCTTGGGATTGTTTGCGCCAGATTGTTTTGATAGCCGCTTTGGGCTATCTCATCGAGATCCCATTTCGAGATTCGTTTGACCGATTCTTTTTGTTTCAGAAACGCTCAAAAGCTGTTGCAGGCCAATCAGATTTTGCCGAGATTGATGACACTAAGCTTGTTTTGGGGGTTCGAATACTATGGCTTGTTGTGACGATTGTTTCGTTGGTTCTTCTGTTTCAGTACCACTGGAATCTAGCGCCGGAAAAGCTCGCTCAATACGCGGAGGAGACACTTGGCAGTCCCGATTTCAATGATCCTGCAACGAGGTCAGAATTAACCCCTCAAATTATTGAGCAATTGAAAAGGGAGACCCCGGCTGGTGACCCAATTGAGTTGAATCGACTACACCGTGTACCCTATTTATGGTACATGTCTGCATCGCTGGTTAACTTTGCCGGTATAGGCACAATCTTGCTGGCCGTCTGCTGTTATGCCTCACTTTCCGATATACGGGCTATCTTTCGCGTTAAAAAGATCGTTGATCGGAACTTAGAGCAGGCTCCCAATTCAGTTGAGGTGACGTTTAAACGGTTTCGCCGAATGTGTCGCGATCGAAGTCAAAAATACCTTTTATTGGCCGCTATTTTCCCCGGGTGGACGGCGATCGAACTTTACGTTCAATCGGTAGCTGAAGAAGCAGGAGGGTGGTCTTTTATATTTTTGCCCATCATGTTGTCAGGGGTTTTTATCTGGATTTTTTGCGTCACTTGGTATTACAGTGAAATATTTGATGCATGCCGTAAATCGCAAGAAGATGCAGGGATGGAGATTGCGGATTGGTCCAAAGAAAATTCTCCTGCGGCATTTCTAGGTGAGTGTTTTCTGGGAACTCTGGCCGGCCGAGCGGTGCTGCTCTCGATCACGCTTTGTATTTTTCTTCTTTATTTTGACTATCGAATTTGAGCCAAAGGCAGCAGGGCTTGGATTCGTCCGGTGTTTCTACACCGAAAGTTATTGGCCGAAACTTCTAGGTCGAAACTTATCAAAAAATAATTTACGAATTATTCTGAGAAATTCGTGAAAATCTTCCTCCAGCTGTGAGAAGTCTAGTGATGTTTCATTAGTGATTTTTGGAGAAGATAAAATGAGATTAAAACAAATCGTGGTCGTGATTTTAGGCATAGTCATTCTGGTGGTAAGCCAGATATCTGTGGCTTGGAGTCAAGCAAATTTGTCACTGTTAGAGCATGGTAGCAATAATCAATGCTACGCGGAGGCGAAAGCGTCTAGTATGGACTGGGGCAATGGTATTTTCGACGAAGACTCTGAGGATTCGACTGACAACAATAGGGCAAATGCGCTCGCGCTAGTGAATGGTGCCTTTGCAATAACCACTAGTAGAGCCTACGGCGGAGCTAATAAGTATGATAGGAAAGCTCTACGAGTTTGGGCCACGGGAAAATTTACTGCCGAAGCTTCCGGTACCAATGGAAACTGGTTGATAGCGGATGGCGGTGTGCCAGATGTAAGTGGAAGTTCGCACCATTGGGCAAAAGTGCGGGTGAACCGAAACTCAACTCCAGAGGGCCCTTGGGGGCTGCCATTTGGTTGGAAATACGTAATCGAGGGTAAATTTTCTTTGGAATTGGAAGGTGATCGTGTGCAGTGGGCAGGTGTGAAAGGACCAGGGATAGACTTGAGAATGGAGAACATATCTGGTGAACCGGTTCTTTGGGGAACGGTTGAGAACGTCATTCACGACTTGGATGAGGGTTACCATACCGTTCAAAAAGAAACTTACAGAGGTCGAATGCCTAGAAACATGCCCTCTACTTTCTCAGCCGTTGTTACACCAGATGTAGCCTTCGAAATATGGGCTGGAGGTAGCGCGGGTATCTATTCCGAAGATTGGGCTTCGAATCATTTGAACCTCAATTTTAATTACGAAGGCTCAGGCAAGGGAACGATCGAAATTACGAATGTGAAGGGTGTTCCCCCTGCTAAGCAGGAGAGTGGAGAAAATAACGGTGGCTACGGCGGTAGTGGCGATTACGGTTATTGAGAGCTGTTATTCTTTCTTTAGGATTTGCTGATGACTGTTATTATTATCAAAACAGCTAGCCTCAGAGTTTTACTCTGAGGCGTTTCCGAAGATTGCATGGTGATTAGCCACAGATTTATTCCGACTATGAAAGGTTGTTTGGAAGTAGCAAAACGGATGATAAAATGGTGTTGGGGTGTTTTCAGCCTTAACCAAGTCGTTGATCATTTGGAACTAAAGCAAAGATGAAAAAATTCTTATCAGCATTACTGCTGTTGTTGTTATTGACGCTGACGGCGCGTGCCGAGAAGCCGAATGTCATCATTATTTATTCAGACGATCATGGTTATACCGACCTCGGTATCCATGGAATTGACGCCAATGTTGACACACCCAACATGGACGCGCTCGCCAGAGGCGGTGTGCTAATGCGTGCTGGATACAGTTCAGCCCCTCAATGTCGCCCATCCCGATGTGGATTGTTGACAGGACGTATCCAAAACGAGTTTGGGTTTGCTGAGAACAAGGCCGATGCTGGCTCCGGTGTTGGAACCCTGCCAAGGATTTATCCATCGGGAACCGATATGGCGGGCAAGCCTCTGCTTACAATCGCTGATCGAATGAAACAGCTAGGTTACGTTACCGGATTCTCCGGCAAATGGCATTGCGGACTCAATCACGATCCAAATGAAAAGTACGATCCGCGGAGTCGTGGTTTTGATGAGTATTGGGTTGCACCAATGACCAATGGCTACACCAATCTCGATCTCGAAGGAAATCTGATCCCGCACCAGAAAAAAGCGGAGTGGCCAGAGGAACTTCAAAACCGTGTCATCTTGCAGGGTAAATTCGCCGAAGCGTTTGTTTCCCGCAACAAGAACAAACCATTTTTCTTGTACTTTCCGATCTATGGTCCGCACGTACCGATGATTAAGAAATCGGATCCCTATTACAAGGATTTTCCAAAGCAAGATTATCCGCACTATAACGACCAGCAAGATGATGTCCGGCGCCAGGGTTTGGCGTTGCTCAAGGCAATGGATGATGCGGTGGGTGGTCTGGTGAAGACATTGCAACAACATGGTCTTGAGGAGAATACGCTTATTTTGTTTGCCGGTGATAACGGAGCACCTGGAAAGCAAATGCACAACAGCCCGATTGGGAGTTGGAATGGATCCAACAACGTTCCTATGCGTGGAGTCAAAGGTTGGCTGCATGAAGGTGGGATTCGGGTCCCAATGTTTGCGTATTGGAAAGGAACAATACCAGCGGGTCAGGTGGTCGACGAAATGGTCACCACGCTCGATTTCACGGCAACGACCGTCGCCTTGGGCGGTGGTGTAATTCCATCGGAGTTTGACGGTGTCGATTTGATGCCGCGCTTGACCGGCGGTATTTCCAAGCTTAACCGAACACAACCGATGTACTGGGAGTTTTACACGGGGCAGGCCATGCGGAAGGGTGACTGGAAACTGTGGCGGAAAGACGATACGACGGTTTTGTTTAACATTGCGAACGACCCATCGGAACTGACAAACCTTGCCTATCAGCACCCCGAACGTGTGATTGAAATGAGTAAGCAACTCGATCGATGGTCCGAATCTTTACCCGATTCAGCACGTTATGATCCGGAGAAGCGAGGGAAGAATATGATCAGTTCGCTTGGTGGTGCGCCCGCGGATGTCAAACCGGATCCCCGTTACTTAGTCCCTTACGACAATCCAGTCCCGACCCCGTACCCCACGGCGGTCGTTTCGCCTGGCGGACCCGCACTTACTTTCGATTCTGCGAGACCTGAAAACAAACAGGTCAAACCAAAAGAGAATGCAAAACCGGAGATGATAAAAAATGGAAAAGGAAGCACAAACCGAAGCGCAACCGGAAATCGACCTAATCTAGAGAAACTGTTCCAGCGGCGCGATCAAAATCAAGACGGTTTCGTTACGCTCGAAGAATTTATCGGTGATCCAGAAACTCGA
>CALKCK010000062.1 GCA_938083195.1 uncultured Pirellulaceae bacterium
GGTGCCGGCGGAAAGTCCGTCACGTCCGCTGCTTTGGTAAACTGACCGAACGTTTAAAAACTAAGACCGCGAAGATTAGATTCCAGCCGTCAGATTCAATTAGGTATTGAGGAAAGCGAAGCACCGCTGATGCGGGCTTCGTTTTTTTGTTGGGCGTTCGTTTATCAAAAAAAACGAACTTAATCGCGTGGGTTTGAAATCGTAGGTGGCGGATAAATCTCGCAGTGTTTCGGTTTAGTCAGCGATTTACTGTTGAGTAACCGCCTGGCAAACCTGTCCTCTGTTTCTTAGTTGTCCGTCCCGATGCAGAACAGATGGTCTGCTCCGCGAAGTAAAATTCGGCCACTGGAAAACACGGGGGTCGCCGCGATTTTTTCTCCCATGTCATTTTGCGACACGACTTCCATACCGTTTTCATCAATTTGAATAACAGCCACAACGCCGTCTTCGCGGGCACAGTAAAGCAGGTCTCCAGCAAGAATCGGGGACGAGTAGTATTTGGCTCGTGCCCGTGGAATTGCATCCTGCCAAAAATCCTTTCCCGTTTCTGCGTTCAGGTAATTCAATTGTCCTTTGTCTGAGAGCACGATCATTTTTCCATCGCGGCCAACTGGAGTGGGACAGTCGGCGCCAAGGTCGTTTCGTTCCCAAAGTCGTCTGGTTGAAGTGATATCTCCGCTACCTCCGAGTTTTACACCGGCACAAAATTTTGTTCGGCCATAAGGGATCACCGCGATTCCGTTGGTAACTCCGGGAGAGGCGATTACTCTCCACATGGGATTGTCCTCGGGATTGAATCCTTCACATTTCCAGATGAGTTTGCCATCTTTGGGATGGTGACCAGAGAGGCGATCAGCTCCCCAAATCACGATCGTCTCTTGCCCGTCAATTTCGGTGACGATTGGAGTCGTATATGACTGGCCAGATTCTTTCTGAACAGGGAATGTTCGATCCGCCTTCCAGTTAACAGAGCCATCCTTGAGGTTGAGCGCGACGACATAAGACTCGCCTTCTTGCATGACGGCAATCACGAGATTTCCACCGGCGAGAACAGGCGATGTACCGAGGTCCCACCATAAGGTGTCTTCGCCAAATTTTTCCTGTAAATTAAGTTTCCAGTTTAGTTTGCCGTCGAGCGTGAGCGATGCTACGGTTCCACTCTTGAAATAAACGTAGATGTTCTTTCCATCGGTGATGGGTGACGAATTCGATCCACTTCCATTTTTGTGTTTCCCTGGTCGCTCTGGCCCGAACGTCGTTTCCCAAATTAATTTTCCGTTCCAATCGTATGACTGAACGCTATCGCTGCCGTCATCCCCACCGGTTAGGAAAATGGTTTTATCCCAGACAATTGGAGTGCTGCTTCCTAATCCGGGTAGCTTGATTTTCCAAAGCACATTGTCATCTTTTGAAAACTCGGTTGGATAGGCTCCGGGGGCGACAACACTATCGCCTGAAGGGCCACGCCATTGAGGCCAGTTGTCAGCGTTTCCATAGGCCGCTATCGAAACAACAATTAAAAAAACTAGTGTATTTAGTTTCATGGACTTGGCAGCTTTCAATTTTTTTTAGGCAGGATGACTGGCAGTTCCTCCAAAGGAACGTCAATAGAATAACCTGCTGTCAATAATGTTCCAAATCGGTGTTTTCAAAATCGGTGTTTTTAAAATGGCTGCCGCTCATGAATCTATTGGCTGATCATTCAATATTGTATTTTTTAGCCAGTGGTTGGCGAATTGAGCCTCGGGGTCATAACGTTTGGCAATTTCCTGAAATTCCTCCAAGCGAGGGTAGAGGTCTTTGTTGGCAGATTGGTCAAGTGGATTATATTTCCCCCAATGGCAGCGGGCTCTAAATTTTTGATGCATAGAGAGGGCAAGTGAATTTGCAAACTCAAAAAAACCAGACCTCTGATGGGGGGATTGATAACTAATGCAGCTGATCGAATACCAGTCCTCTTCCCTGTTGAGGTTTGCTGGACTGGTCATCGAAATCAAGGTGTCGTCGGTTCGAATGCGGCGGACGCAAATGGGATAATGGTGGCAATAGTGTTGCCGTTCGTTTTCGGTAAATGGTTGGGGAGCTTTTTTAGTCTGCAACCGGTCACCAAAGGTAATGATTGTCTCCCGAACGTGATTTAGGGCTGCCTCTAGATTAGAGCGACTGACAAAGAGCTCGATTTCGATGTGTCGGAATCGGTCGTGATCCATGGTGAGAATGGTGTGCGAGTCGTCAGTGACGATCCAGTTTTTGATAATAGTTCTCGGTAAAACTTGTTGGTAGAAAGTTCGTACGAAGCGAGGGCTACCACGAAATCTTGCAAGTGTGACTAGCACCAAGTGAAGCAGCCAGTCAATTCCGAGGAGCCAGTAGATGCGATAGAGCAAGGCAGTCCGACTGGTGTCTGCCGAAGTTTCTCGGCGATGCTGGCAATACAAGTCCCAACTCCAAGGCATCAAGAAAAACTGTTGAAGTGGATACTGTTTTTCCAATTCTAAAATGTTGGCCAATGAAGCGTGTCGTTTTGTGTGTTCTTCAACTCGATAGCTCGGGCGGACTTCGATTTCAATTTCAAGAATGACTCCCAGTAAACCGAGTGAGCACTTTGCGGCGCTTAGTTCAGGTCCGCTGTCGAGCTCAGAGGAAATTGGTTCTCCCGTCGTCGTTTCATAGTGAGCCAAGCGAACCCGATGGATATAATGCGAGAGACAACGTTTGCCGGAACCGTGAGTTCCTGTTGCTGTCGCGCCGGCAATGGTTTGTTCGTCAATTAATCCGACCGATGGAAGTGTTAGGCCATGCTTTTTTAAAAACCTGAGTAAGTCTTTGATCTTACAGCCGGGGCCAACGCGAACGGATTGGCGGTTCGGATTTAGTTCTATTTGAGTCAGATGCCTAGTGCTGATTAACAGGCCATCGGTTTTGATGGCATCGCTCCAGGCATGACGACTTGCCACGACGCGGACGGACTGCCCGCGATGTTGTCGAAGTAATTTAATCACCTCCTGTTCATTTTTCGGCTCGGCAAAGATCGCCGGTTTGAACGATACGTTTTTACCAAAATTATGAACCAAAGTTCTGGCCATGAGATTTTTATGGACAAGAAGAGTAGCGGCGGGTGGCAGTCTAGCTTAACGATTGGTCAATGAGAGTCACCCAGTCCCAATAAAAAATCGGATGATTCCTATCGGGTAGCTTGGCTGATGAACGGGAGTCAGTGGAAAGGACGCGGTGAAGTAAACGTATCGAGGAACTTCATGGATTGGAAAGCCCGTTTCGATAGGCATTTGGCGAGGAGAATCGCCGTCGAGGATTGGACTTCTGGGCGATATTATGCTGTTTTTTATCGCCGCTAGGGCGTTGGGGGCACCAGCCAGATGTGGTTGTTTTGCGACTTGGGTGGTGAATCTCGAAAAATATCAGGCTAAATTGATGGAACTTTGTTGGAAATGTAATTATCATGTCGCAGACAACTCCTGCCGGCCTTCCCCTGATTTGCTTGACGAGATTGTAATGATTCGAGCTTTAACCCTCCTTCCTGTATTCGTTCTTAGTGTTCTCGCCTGGGTTCCAACGCAGAGTAATGCCGATGTCTTTATTGACTATGGCGTTAACGAAGGAGGCACGATTTACATCGACCTCCATGCTGAAACTGCAAATCAAGCGATTCATTTCTTTGCCACTGGAATAGTAGCCGATAGCGGAGCAGACGGACTTGAGTTTGATGTGCAAGTTGGCGATGGTGGGGCTTTCCTGGGGGGAACCGATACCGCGCCCACAATTACCTCCATCGACTTAATCACGGGAACCGTATGGGAATCGTCGAGTCCCACTCAATCAGATCCTGAAGTTCATCCACTGATTCGTCAGAGCACAGTTGATACCGCGTCGTTGGTTTCTTCCGATGGCCAGATTGGAACGATCGTTTTTGATACGACTGGATTTGGCGTTGGCGAAATCGATTTTCGATTGTCAGGGGTTGCCGGTAGTTTTGACACTACGTTCTTTCAGGGCGTCAATTCCTTAACTACGGTTGCTCCCAATGCCATTATTCGGGTGACGGCCGTTCCGGAACCTGCGTCTGGATTATTGATTTTTGCAGGGCTAGTCGGAGTGGCGATTCGTCGACGCCGATGATTGCATAGGTAGAATTGGGGTGTCTTTGGAACGCTCTACTTTTCTCGCGTTTTCAACAAGCGATTTTCGGCTAAATCTCCATTACCCCCTCGTTTTAGCGGTTGGGCTTGCGCGATTCAACAGCTGACGAATTTCTTGGCGGATGTGGCCTCCGGCTCTCGATCGAGCAGGATTTTCTCTTAAAAGCCGCACTGATTTGAGGTTTTGGATATCGGCTGGTTTGGTAGCACCACAATTGCTTGCCTTTGGCTAAGTAAAAACTTTACAATGGTGCCGGCTGTAACTAAATTACCGGTTCTAACGTCGATTCAACTTTAGGACCCTCCCCATGCGCAATCGAATCAAATTCCCTCCTCAGCAATCACGTTTCCGCACTCGCGATAATAAACGAGCCACCAATCGATTGACGGCTAAACTGGCCTATGAGGCATTGGAGGCCAAGCGCTTGCTTGCTGGCGATCTATCCTCTGATGGCGTTTGGGAAACGCTGCCCAAAGATGCTGTGCAGGCCGCGGTTGGAACCAATTATATTCAGGCAAACGAGTACAGCCTCTACGACATGGATGAAACAGAATTGTTGAGTTCGTTAGTCGAGGCGCCGTTAGAGTTCACGCCAGGCTATTTGGATAGCTCAATTGTTCTTTCAATACCAACGCCTAGTGGGACATTCGATCAATTTAAAATTGTCGAAGCGCCTATTATGGAGCCGGCGTTAGCAGAGCGATTTCCTGACATTAAAACGTATCGTGGTTTCGGCGTAGAGAATGCCGGCGATACCATTCGTTTGGATTTCACCTCTCACGGATTTCATGCATCGGTCAGAAACACTACGCATGGGAATTATTACGTTGATCCGTATTTTCATCTGAGCGACGGGCCTTACATGAGTTACTACACTCGGGGGCAGATAGTTGACGCGGAGCGAGCGACAGTTAGTGAGTCTGTTTTTTCAGATACCGGCGAGCTGATTTTTTCCAATCAAGATCTCCATGCCGATCATTATTCTGGATTCCATGATCATTCTGATGCCGACCACCATTCGGAATTCCATCACCACTCCGAACTTGATCATCATTCGGAATTCCATCACCACTCCGAATTTGATCATCATTCGGAATTCCACGATCATTTAGAATTCGATCACCACGCCACAGACGACAGTGATTACGCCGTCGTTCCCAATGGTGGCGATGGTGAAGGCGATATTTACGGTTTTGGGCCGCACGGAGCCCAGTTGCGAACCTACGAATTGGCAGTTGCGGCGACTGGTGAATACACCTCTTTTCATGGAGGCAGCAAAGCCGACGGGCAGGCTGCGATTGTGACAGCGGTCAATCGTGTGGTGGGGATTTATGAAATAGATGTTGCTGTGCGATTGGTGTTGGTCGGAAACAATGATGACCTCGTCTACACCAATAGCAGTACCGATCCATACACAAACAATAATGGATTTACGATGTTGAGCGAGAACCAATCCAACGTGGATTCGGTAATCGGTAGTTCGAATTATGATGTTGGACATGTTTTCAGCACCGGTGGTGGTGGCGTTGCTTCGCTTGGAGTTATTGGACAGAACGGTGCAAAAGCGAGAGGTGTCACGGGCCTTGGGTCGCCCCTCGGTGACGCTTTTTATGTCGATTTTGTTGCTCATGAAATGGGCCATCAATTTGGCGGAAATCACACGTTCAATGGCGACAGTGGTAGTTGTGCGGGAGGAAACCGAAACGGCAGCACTGCGTATGAGCCGGGAAGCGGTTCAACCATCATGGGATATGCTGGGATTTGCGGAGATGACGATCTGCAGAGTAACAGCGATGCCTTTTTCCATTCCGAGAGTATTGACGAAATCCGCACTGAGGTAACCACGGGAACTGGAAATTCCTCTGCAACAATCACCAGCACTGGCAATTCAATACCCACGGTGGACGCAGGTTCAGATTTCGTAATTCCCGATCAAACTCCATTTGAGTTGACTGCAATTGGCTCCGATAGTGATTCGGGAGATAGCTTGAGCTACTCGTGGGAGCAGAGGAACTTGGGAGCTCAACGGGACGCCAGTGATTCTGACAATGGTAGTAGTCCAATTTTTCGAACGTGGAGTCCGACTGCCGATCCGACACGCGTCTTTCCTCGAATCTCCAACTTGGTTAATGGGACCAGTGTGATTGGTGAACAGTTGCCTGCCACGGATTGGAGTTCGATGGATTTCCGAGTGGTTGTTCGCGACAATGCAGCCGGTGGCGCTGCTGTGAACACTGATGATATGTCAATCGAGGTGGTTGATGTGGGGGCCGGTTTTTCAGTCACCAGTCAATCCACTGGTGAAACCTGGGCGAAGGGTTCGACGCAGACGATTACGTGGGATGTTGCCGGTACCACGGCCAATGGAATTGACACGGCCAACGTGGATATCTTTTTCGCTTCCGATGGGTTGAATTACGATACCGTTTTAGCGACGGGAGTTGCCAACGATGGGTCTCACGACATTACTGTCCCGGACGTTGAAACCCTTTTTGGGAGAGTCAAAGTCAAAGGATCTGGGAATATCTTCTTTAATATCAATGATGCCAATATTGCTGTTGGGGTCGCAGTGACTAAGTACACCGCGACAGATACGCCGGTGAACATTATTGATAACTCGACGATTCAGTCGACCATTACTATCGGGAACGATGGCGTAATCGAAGATTTAGATTTGCAGTTGGATATCACTCACACTTGGGATGCAGATTTAATTGCGACCCTGACTTCTCCTGGTGGTACCGTGTTTACATTGTTTAGTGAAGTGGGATCGAGCGGTGACAATTTTACTGGAACCTATTTTGATGATGCTGCTGCGGATTCAATTACTTCCGGGTCCGCCCCGTTTGCGGGAACCTTCCGGCCAGTAGATGCCTTCGCTCCGCTCAACGGAACAGACGTTGTTGGTGATTGGATCCTTTCTATTGAAGACGACGCCACGCAGGATCAGGGGACGTTGAATACGTGGTCGCTTTTCGTCACATTTGTTGAAAATACTGATATCACGACGTTGGTCGATTCTGATACCGGTACCAATGAGGTTTCAGAGGATGCCGCGGTCGGAGTGGTTGTCGGCGTGACTGCATTCGCAGATGACCCGGATTCAAGTGATACCGTAACCTACGAACTAACCGACAATGCCGGTGGTCTATTTGCCATCGATGCCAACAGTGGTGTGGTGACGGTCGCCGGAACGCTCGATTTCGAAACGGCGACAAGTCACACAATCACTGCTAAAGCGACTAGTACCGACGGAAGCATGATCAGCAATGACTTCATTATCAATGTGCTCAACGTCGATGACGCAGTTTTAACCAGTCGCCAGATCTACTACAAAGACTCCAATTTCGATGACGGAGACATGGGAGCAGTCGCACCGGGGAAGAGTGTTCTGGAGTTCGGACAGACTGCCACGTTTGCTAATTACACAAGCTATTGGAAAGGGATCAATGGATTCGTGATCGATTTGAACGATCTGAATCAAACCCCAACGACGGGTACGGTCGGTGACTTCTTTGAGTTTCACGTCGGGAACGATGACACTCCAGCGGGTTGGACCGCTGCCCCCTCCCCTACTCTGGTCTATCAAAGCGACGTCGATGCCAGTGGAACGGATCGAGTGTTTTTAACATGGGCAGACAATTCAATTGAAAACACCTGGTTGGAAATTTTAGTACTCGCCAATGCGTCCACTGGTTTGGCAAATCCCGAAGTCTTTTATGTTGGGAATGCGATTGGAGAAACGGGGAATGATTCGGCTAATGCAGTGGTGAATCTTGCGGATGTTGCTGGGGTCCGGGCAAACCAAACCGGATTTGGATCGACTGATATTTCAGATCCTTACGATTTCGATCGGAATGAAAAAGTTAATCTGATTGATTTGAGTATCGCGAGAAGTAACCAGTCAGGATTTTCACCACTGAAACTGATCACGCCGTCGAATAGCAGTAGTCGAGGATCGGGTTGGAGTGGGTCTGGTAATAGCGAATCCGGAAATGATGGGAAGTCTGATTTCGGGTTTGATTTTGGTTTGACAATGGGAGCCGATTTTAGCGCGGCTGGCACCGGCAATGAGTCTGGATTCATCTCGGGAAATCAAAGTCAAGATTTTCCTCGTGAGTCGGAAGAACTGGGGCAATCCATGCCGTTACAACTGGCTGGCAACCAGTCAAACCTGCTTGCCGAAGGGGCAAGCGGCAGTAGTGTCGATCCGGGGAACTCGGATCGTTCCGAGAGATCCGAATTGTTTCAGCAGGCAGATGGTTTCGAATTCGAGCAACTGGACGAATTGTTTGGTGGCTTCGATATTTGATACTCAGTGAGAAGGACCGCTCTCTTTGGGGAGTTCGTCGAATTGGCTCCATTCACTCCACGAGCCAACATAGAGCTTGCCTGGTTTCAGGCCAATGTGGGCCATGGTGAGTAGGCTTTGGCAAGCGCTTACGCCGGAACCACAATAAAAAGTTGCCTCTTCGCTTGGCACGTCACCAAGTAATTTGGAAAATTCTTGCCGCAGGATGTCAGAATCTCTTAGTTTAAGATTTTCATCTTTGTTCAGCGAATGGGGGCGATTAACGGCGCCTTTGATGTGGCCAGCGTTTGCATCGGATCCTGCAGAGTCTCCTAAAAAACGAGCGGCGTTTCGTGAATCAACGAGGAGACGTTGATCCATGACTTCGTCTCGCACGACTAGCATTTTTCGGTCGGGGGTTCCTTCGAAATCGGAAGGCTCGTTCGTTTCGTCTCCACTTGAAATCTTCCGGTCTTCACTTTTCCAAGCATCGATACCGCCATCGAGGACTGCGACCCCGTCGTGCCCCATGTAATTCAAAAGCCACCAAAGACGAGCTGCTGTGATGCCGCGATTGTCGTACACAACGACTTGGGTTTGAGCGGATATGCCAAGACGTGAAAACACCGAAATTAGTTTCTCTGGTGACGGCAAGGGGTGGCGCCCTTGGTCGGTCAGCGGTGGGCCACTAAGGTCATCGAAGGGGTGAGCGTAGACGGCGCCGAGGATATGTCCAGCCTGATACATTGCATAACCGGCGGCTTTGTCAGCAAGTTCGTAGCTTGCATCGACAATTATCCAATTAGGGTTATCTAGGTTGGCGGCAAGGTCAGTCGTATTAATTATTGTTTTAAACATCTTCAAATTGTATCGGACGAACCGGGAAAACCAAGATTCGAAAATTGAAATTGCGACCGCTTGATGGAGCCTATTCGATGCAGCGCAAATCGGGATTCTCTTTAGAATATGCTTCCCCGGTTTGAGTTCAAAGGGTAAAACGGAGTGCTTGATGCTAAGAATCTCAAAGGAATAGTTGTGATAATTAATGGACGGACGCTAATTCTGCCAATGTTGCTGCTAGGGCTCGCTGTTTTGGGCTGTTCGAAAGTAGAGAAAGAAGCGGAGCAGGAAATATTACCAACCAAAAGGCTGGGAGCTACCGCAAGCACAGTCGACGTTGAGTTATCCGAGAGGCAGTTTGAGAAAATCAAATCACTCGTCGGTAATTGGTACCTCACGGGTGGTAATCAATTGGGAAAAGAATTGGAACCAGATCCCAAGGTGCCGTTTCTCACTTACGCCACGAGTGCTGCTGGGAATTGTGTCATTGAGAAACTCTTTGCGGGCCAAACCAAAGAAATGACTACCGTCTATTTCCTCGACAAGGGTCAACTGTCAATGCACCATTACTGTAGTTTAGGAAACCAACCGTCGATGGTTGCAGTACCTGCAGAGGGAGATGAAATCGTCTTTCAGCTTTTGGCGGTCGGAAATATGTCTGACCCAAATGATCTTCATCTCTCATCCCACTCACTGAAAATCGAAGGTGAAAATACGTTGACTGCTCATTGGGGTGCAACCAAAGAGCAAACGCCAGCCAGTACTTCCGTTTTCAACGTCGAACGCAAGTAAGTAAGTGCTGGCTCGTTTTATGTTTTGCTAAATTGAAATATGTTTCTCGCAAGAGATTTTTCTCAGCAGTTATTAGCCTGCGGCAATTGGTGTATTCTCCAGATCAGTAATTGAGGTAGGAGGTTTGTTGGATTTTCTAAAGAATTTCTTGTTGTTTGGATTCAATCCAAATTGATTTTCGTGATAATAGATGAAAACTAACCAGCAAAAACTGTAAATGATCAATCGATATGTTTGCTGCGTCCGATTGTTTTGTGGTTAAATAATTGCGCGGTTTTTTAAACCGTAAAATCGACTGGAAAAGAATGAACTTAAATTTAAATAAAGCGAAAATGAAGTCTGTATATCTGACCCCAGCTTTCTTTGTCATGACGCTTTTACTGGTGGTGGAATTTAACGGATTCTCATTTGCAATTTCAGCGATCCAGGAATCTCAGGTGACTTCTGATGACGATGCGACCGCCCTCGAAAATGGTCCAATGCAAAAGGTCGCTCCACCTGTGATGCAAATCTTAAAAATGAAATTCGACTTAGATAGAAAGGTTGTTTTTATCGATCAAAAAAGTTGGGGCGAGTTGGAAACACCAGAGTTTCAGAATTTGGCAATTGGTCCGCCGAGGCGACTTATGGCGGATCCGATTTCCAAACTGTTCTCGAGTGTTCGTAAAAGCGGAGGGATGAGGTCGAGTTCCACCTCTGTGTCTGGAGGGCGAAAGACAATGAAATCTGCTGGGGCGGATTTGAGCTGCGAAGTCAGCCTTGCCGGTGATCGGTTTGAATTGCGAGTCGATGAAGTCTCGGATCCGGGGCGCACACTTGATGTTCGATGTGCTGAGGGGACGAGGATTCTTTTGACTGGGAAGAATACATTGGCAATGCTCAATCAAACGGATGTTGGAATTATGGGTGTATTGATTGATGGCGAAAAAGTGATCTCGGATAGTGCTTCGGATTATTACGTTCTATCTAAAAAGAATCCCGAACTTCACGATAAGTTGTCAGCGCTGTTTCGGCACGCAGGCGTCGATCTTCCTCTGGCGGTCAGCGAACCTGCGGTCAAGCGAGTGGCGCTTCGCATGTTAGGTTCGTTGTACTCGACCGACGTGACGGGGCTTTCGAAGCTCATCGAACAACTCGATGCGGCGGAATTCTCAACCAGAGAAGAAGCCTCGAAGGAGATTGAAGCGTTATTTCCAAATTTTGAGGGAGCAATTCTAAAGAAGTTGGAATCTGATGAATTATCAATCGAAGCTAGGAATCGTCTGAAAATTATTGTCAAACGAACAGAAGACGCTCAGGCGGGTGACCGCCGGGCGGAAGACTGTGTGAAAGCGAACAAGCTTTTAGATTCAACTGGTTATCTAATTGGTTTGTTCGAAATCGCCGACGAACAAAGCCGCCTAATATTGATTCGTCATCTAACCAAAACAACGAATCAGAATTTTGGAGATGACTCCCAGAAATGGCAGCAATGGTGGCGTGAAAATAAAGTCGATTAATCGTTCGAGCTGGGCCGAGTGACCAAAGTAACTGCTCGAGTTTGAATCCGTGATTTATCTTGGGCACAAAAAAAGCCGTTGTCACAACGGAATTGAGACAACGGCTTTAAATAAAGTGGGGGTGACAGGAATCGAACCTGCACTCCTTTTGGGAACTAGATCCTAAAAATAAGAAATGAAACAGGCTTTCAACCCGTTTTTTCATTACTGAGACTCATTGTAACTTCGTCTTTTTAAGTTGCAAACTGACGCACAAAAACGCAATGAAAAGCCGTATCGTTTCAAACGACGACTAGCAAATTCCGTATGTACGGAATTTGCTTCTCATTCTAGTTGGTGATTGGCTTAGAGTATTGAACTGCATCCCTATCCGACACGATCCGCACTGACTGGTTGAGAATGAGCGAAGTCAAGTCATTAGCGCGACGCACGCCCCACAAGCGCCAGCGGACTTGAGCGGCTGGACGATGCGAGTAGAGCGCCGATGTGCATGGCTCAACTCGCCCAGAATCCTGACCACGACCCCCGTGCCTTGGCATCGGCTCCATGAGTAAGCCCTCTTTTGAGCGAGATGAAAATGGGTGTGAAACTGGGGCAATTTGAGTTGGCAACTGTTGTCGAGTTGCTGGCCTTAAGAGGTTATAAAGTCATTGGCGTTGAAATGGGGCTGAATGTTTGAGTATCGCTCAAAGTACGGCCAAAATGCAGGTCCGCAGTGGATCAAAATCCCTATCAGTTGCCTATTCGGGCAACAAATCAGCGAATTGTATTGCGGATGACTTCACGGCTGGTCATGATTGATTCTCGAACTGTTTCCAAAAACCGATCATGGGGAGATAAACACTAATGTTCAAGTTGATGTTTTTTAGATATCTTTTTTCGTTAGTTTTAGTCATGTTTGTTATGGTCGGTTGCTCCACCTTTACGATTGCAGACATATTTGGTCTGGGGGATTTGGGTGGAGATAGCCAAGCACGCGGCGTATCTGACGACGGTTCGGTCGTTGTCGGCGCAAGCCAAAGCCCAAACACGGTTGGGGTTTTTGATCGCGAAGCATTTAGCTGGACCAACGGTACTGGTATGGTCGGACTCGGAGATCTGGCAGGCAGCAAATTTCATAGTTTTGCCTTTGGCGTATCTGGCGACGGATCGGTCATTGTTGGCCAGAGCCGTCCAACAACTGGCACCGAAGCGTTTCGCTGGACTAGCGGGAGCGGCATGGTCGGTTTAGGAAGGCCTTAATAGCGCTGCCTTTGGCGCATCTGGCGACGGATCGGTCATCGTCGGAAATACCAACAACAGTGCAAACGACAAAGAAGCGTTTCGCTGGACTAGTACGGGCATGGTCGGCTTGGGAGATCTGGCAGGCGGGGATTTTTTTAGCGCTGCCTATGACGTATCTACCGATGGATCGGTCATCGTTGGTCAAAGCCGCAGCACAAATGGAACGGAAGCGTTTCGCTGGACAAGTACGGGCCTGGTCGGCTTGGGAGATCTGGCAGGCGGGGATTTTGAAAGTGTTGCTTGGGGCG
>CALKCK010000063.1 GCA_938083195.1 uncultured Pirellulaceae bacterium
TATTTCTTAGGGTATCTAATATGAAAACAATTGTACAAAGCTCCTTTGCATTAATTTTTGCATTACTATTAATGGGGTGCACAAGCACCAACAAAAGTGAGCCCGATTTTTACGTGTATAAAATACTCACACCCGTTGAGTGGCAGCAAAGTCAAGGCAAAGAGCATGTCGTACTAAGCGCAATTGACCAGAGCGGTGAATTTGTTCATTTGGCAGAAGCCAAAAACTACCAAGACATTGCCAGGCGGTTTTCTGGAGGTGCGACTGAGGCGATTATAGTAAAGCTCGACCCTAACAAGCTCAATGGAGACCTCGTAAAAGAAACCAACCCAGGTGATCCCACAGAGTATTACCATCTTTACGGCGGCAGGATTCCCATGGATGCGGTTGTATCTAGTAGCGTATTGACGTTATAGCGTATTGACGTGAATCGCTATTTTCGGCTTTGGCGGTTTAGAGTAGGAATCGCACCCTAGAGCCGATACAGTTTTAGTATTGCGATAAAGTAGATTCCAAAAGGATAATTTTCTGACGAGTAATATTGCCTTACTTTCCGTCATTCACGGGAAATCTCTCCAGGTCCAGTTTGGCGGTCTCTTGATCCTTGGGAACGCACGCGAAGTGGCCGAACGACTGATAGGGATTTTGATCCTCACTGCGCCAAAATATACCATTGGGTCACACGATTAGTACCCAGGCTTGCCCGGCTCTCCGCTTCATTAAATCCCTCTACAATAAATAAAGCTCACCTAACGCAGATGCCCACACCAGTAATAACGTTGAAGGAAAATATTATGCGAACACTCATTTTATTCATCCTCGTTGCTATCATTTACTCGCCCGCCTACGCACAGCCCGGGGACGATGACAATTACTCCAAGGGCAAAGTCTACGTTTACAAGCAAGTGGACGGCGTGAATCGAGAAATGGAAATCTTTTTCCCCCAAGGGCATGATGCTTCCGAAAGAACAATCCCCGGTATCATCCTGTTTCACGGCGGCGGTTGGGGTGGGGGCAGTCGCGAAGCGTTCAGCTATCAATGCAAATACTTTGCGAGCCGGGGAATGGTGGCCGCGACGGTCACCTACCGCTTGCGCACAAAGGCCGACAGAGCAGCCATGAAGGACGGGCAATCATCTAAACGGGTGTGTATTCCCGATGCAAAAAGTGCGATCCGCTGGTTTAAACAGCATGCAAACGAACTGGGCGTGGATACGAATCGCATCGTAGCAGGCGGAGGCTCGGCGGGCGGTCATATCAGTTTGCTGGGGACCACAAACCCCGGCCTGAATGATCCCAATGACCCCAACAATGTCGACACCTCTGTAGCGGCTTACGTCTTGTTCAATCCCGCGCTTTCAAAGAGTGATACGACGGACACGGATGTCGATTTTTTGAAGCATTTGAAAGCGGACTTTGGGCCAGCGATCGTCTTTTTTGGCAGCGAGGATAAATGGTTGAAGAACGGCTGGGCCCCCGCAGCCGCAAAAATGAAGTCACTCGGAATCACCTCTGTCGATGTGAGGATTGCCGAAGGGCAAACGCACGCTTTTTTCAACAAGCAGCCGTGGAAGGATATTACTCTGATTGCCGCTGACAAATTTCTAAACAAGCTTGGCTACCTCAAAGGCCAGCCCACGCTCTCAATGCCCAAAACGGGCGAGAAACTGGTCAAACAGCTTTAGTATTTATGACTTAAATTGCCTTTAGCGGCGGGTCGCCCGAGTGCCCTCAGAACTCCGATTCCGTGCAAGATTGGATGCGATTTAAAACCCGCTACACAAAACTTGATTCGCACGGTTGTCACGGGACAAATGTGGCGGCGAAAATTGAGGCCGAATGCTTGACAACCACTCAAAGCACACCCAAAATAATCGCGTTCTATTGGATCAAAATTCCTATCAGTCAGCCATGAGCTCGGAGGATGCGCCATGAATTCAGACCTTGCCGCCCTGAGCGCCGAAGACCTGGTTCTGCTTGAGCGCTGGGTTCCCGTTGCCCACGACAGCCAGGCTGTCCTGGGGGAAGAGCCGGATTGTGCCAAGGGCAAACCTTGGGACAACCCCGGCCATGTTTGCGCGTTTCGCCTTGATGGAGAAGGGATTTTCTTGGAAGTTCAACTCAATGTCAACGGAGACCTGCGCATCGCAGGTCTCTTAAAAGGTGTCACTGGCGTTCACGCAGAGGCCCACCCCTGGGGCAGCGCTCTCTGTCTGGACGGACCGATTCGCTGGGTCGGTACTCGGACCCAGAAACGCATGCGATTGCTCTTTTTGTTGGCTGGAATCAAGCCCGCTCTGGGGCAAGCCAGAACCGAGAAGTACGATTTGGTGTGGCCGCAGCTCACCCTGGTCTTGCCTTGCAGGTGGACCCCGTGACCCACGCTTAGGCCTTCCGGTGCCCGGTCTTCTTCATTACCCAGCCCGCGCCGAACCACACCGCGAGAGTCCGGCTGACACTTCCAGACCAAGGCCTGACTCAAGCGTCATTTCAAATAGACAGGGAGAGATCGCTGATGAGATCAAAACGACAAAATGCGTTCAATAACGCGGAAATTTTTGGCCCTGCAATGCGGGGAAATCCCTATCCTATTTATCACGAACTTCGCGAATCCAATCCTGTCTGTTGGGACAAATCCCTACAGGCTTGGATCGTGACCCGCTATGAAGACGTCGCTATGGTTCTACACGACAGTCGTTTCTCGGCCAATCGAATCGATGCCGCCACCGAGCAAATCAAAACGCCACGTTACCGGCCTCTGTTAGATGTCATGGCACAAAAGATGTCCGAGAAAGATGAGCCGGACCACATGCGTCTGCGTTCGCTGGTAAATAAAGCGTTTGCCCATATGGCTCTTGAACAATGGGAACCCCTTATTCGCAATCGCGGGAATGATCTTCTGGATACTTTCCGTACTACGAACGGCGGGGAGTTCATCAACGACTACTCTGTGCCTCTTCCTTTGTTGATCCTCCTGCAACTTGTAGGCGTACCCACACAAGACACCCAGCAAGTAAAAACTTGGTGTGATGATTTTGCTGTTATCGCCTTAAACTACTACACCCATTTATCAGAGGAAAAACTAGAAAAGGGTTTACGGAGCGTCCAAGAATTCCGCACTTTTCTGACCCAGCGCATTGCAGAGTTAGAAGCCCAACCGGAAGACAATCTACTAAACGCGTTAATTGCCGCCGAGCACGAGGGTCAGCGGTTATCGGTTGAAGAAATGTTGGCGAATACCTTTCTGTTATTGACTGCGGGTAACGAGACGACGACTTGTCTGCTGGGAAATGGACTGGCCGCACTCTTGGAATACCCTGATCAGATGCAACGTTTACGCCAAAACCCTGAACTCATCCCTCAAGCGGTGGAAGAGTTCTTACGATTCAACAGTCCGGTGCAGTATCTTGGTCGAATTGCCAAAGAGGATTTGGAGATTCATTCCAAACCAATAAAAAAAGGCGACTTGGTGTTGCCTGTCATTGCATCAGCCAACCGCGATCCAGCGAAGTTCTCTAATCCCGATATTTTGGACATCGACCGCACCGATAATCACCACTTCGCCTTTGGGTACGGCCGTCATTTTTGTCCGGGTTCACATTTAGCAAGGCTGGAAGCGGTTGTGTCTTTTGAAATTCTGTTCGAACAGACACGCGAAATTAGGTTGGATTCCATGCTCTTCACGGACCTTAAATACCGTAAAAATTTCCCGCTTCGCTGTCTAGAAAAACTCCCACTGCAACTCGATTTCCGATAAGAACCCAGCAATAGCGGTCATTTAGACTGCATCACAAGTCCAACGCGGGGGTCTCCCCGACGTTAATAAGTACCCGGGCATTTCCTTTCTCCTGCTGAGCGAGCTTGCCATTGAACAGCCTAAGAAAGGTGCAATTCGTATCTCTGTATTGGTTTTACCATCGATATTGGACTTGAAAACCGAGCTAGAATTCGAGAGTTTGCGATTTTCGAACTAGAAGCGACGCCAAATCCGAAGCTATCGAGTCAATGGCTTTTAAAAACCTACTCAGCAATCGAAGTCAAACAAATAGTTTCATTGATTGGAGATCCGTTAATGGCTTCTCGGCCGCATTCTAATCGCTGACAAATCCGCAACTGGCAATCTGTTGGTCAACTTTCGAAGATGGGGTTGCTTTCAGGATAGGCGTGGCGCGCACCGATTACGGGTTCGGGTTGATGGCTGCTAACAAGCTCGCTTAACCAGTTACAGGAACTCGGGGTCGAGGATCAACTGTAACTCGCGCATTGCTTCCGACTGCGGCTCGAGCCCCTGGAACGGTGCAGTCCACAACTGCACCTGTGCCCAGCGGACCAGCGGCACCTCCTGCTGCACCGCGGCTACCGGCGTGGCATCGTACGGTTGCTCGGGGAACACATGCACCATCCCCTCCTGCGCAGCCGGCCTCAACGACGTGAACGGCACCTACTCCGATGTCTGCGAGTGCTCCGAGGACCGATATGGCTCAATCCACACCTGCGCCGCGGATCGTGATCTGGGCGACATCTCCGCCGGCGGCAGCACCAGCGTTTCGGGCAGGACCATCCCGGGCTCGGCCACCGATGATGACTGGTTCCGCGTCGACTTCCCGGCGTCAGGGCGCCCTGGCGGCAGAACACCGACGATCCAGATCACTAAAGCGGCGGCGAGCGACTTCAGCCTTCAGGTTTCTTTAAACTGCTCGGGCGGGTGGCCTCCTCTGCGGTGACGGCGGTGGCCTGACAGGCCTCGACGATTACGAGTTCACCGACAACGTCGTGAGCTCCGGCTGGACGACCAATGGCTCCGCGTAGCCGTTTCGGCGGCCTGCCGCCGGCGATATCAGTCCTGTTTCTACACCAGTCTAGGACTTTTTCCGACGACTACTTGTCAGGTAAAGTCCCAACCGTGCTCGGCAGCGTGCGAAGTGGCGGGGGCTGGAAACGGAATCACGGCCAGGACTGAGGCACCGGCACAAAGGCGAAAGCCGCCGGCAACAGCTACTCCCCTGGACCCACGGTTGCCCCGCCAGCCCTTGAACCTACCGGGTAGTCATGAGCTGTTTATTTGTTATAGAACTGACGCAACTCGTTAAGGTGATCCTTGTTGGGAACTCGCAGACCCACGGACGACTCGGACCCGACCTGCAGCAAAGCCGAGACGCCGAGCCACAGCTTCCAGCCCTTGAAAATCTCGAAGTCCGATAGCTGGGGCACCGGAAAAATGCAGCGGGTCTGCCACTCGGGGAGGCTCTGACTGAGCGCGGCCTCGATCTGGGCGATCGGTTGCGCCTGGTCTCCGACGAGCCGCTCAATGTCGTCGACTGTCGCGGCGCCCTGCGTCCTTTGAAACGACAGGGTGAAGCCCGCCGTCGCGGTGCCCGATCGTGGCAGCAGGAAGATGTTCTCCTGTGTGCCGACCAAGGCGCCATAGGACACCGCAGCAGACGCGTCGTTCGAGGTCCAACTTAACTTTGGGATGAACACAGCATCAGGTCGTGGTTGGGGCATGAGAGCATCCTCCGGGAAAACATAGGATCGAGGCGAACTGATAGAAACTTTGATCCACTACGGACCTGTAACTTTGCCATACTTTGAGCGTTTGTCAAACATTCAGCCTCAATTTTGCGTTGCTTATTCTCGTTGGATAAACGCGGCCAATGATTCTCCTCCTGCCACTCCTAGAAATTTATCCGTCCTACCGAAAGGAGGCTGTCCACTTTTTTTTCTGATCGAATGACAAAAGGAGTGGCGTTTGTGCAGCCCAATCTTGGGGAATGGCAACCGTATCCTCACGAATTGCAGGAAGGGCTTTAGCTGCACCGACGATGTACCATTTGATCGTGATGGTTTCTCCAGTAAAGCTTGGTTGGGTGACAACAGCTTTTGTTTCCCCGGTCAACACTTTTTCTCGTTTAAAGCGATCCATATTGCTTAACGAAACAACATGAAGAGACCAAGTCGATTCATTGGTCACGTAAATCGATGGAACGGGTGGTTTGCAGCCCGATATTGTCAGGATTGTCAGTATGAGGATCAAGGATGATAGGTTCGTTTGCATGCGATCACTCCTGGCCTGAAGTTTAAGTTTCTTGTCTCTTAGTCCGCGATTCAATGCGCTTCATTGAAATGTTTTTCACTGATCACAGAGTTGACGAACCGAGATGTGAAATGTTTGATGTTTTCTTTCGAATAAGTCTCTAATCGTTAAGAATTTTTCAAACGAAATCATGGCGATTTCTAAACGCGGCGGAATAACTGATAACTGAATTTTTACGTTGATTATTAGAGCAGAATTATTAGTTAAGCTGATACAGTTTTGTGGCGGCTTTTTCTGGATCAAAGATAATGTATTGATTCAAACTCTGCTCTAGATTGCTTGGGTATCGCACCCTAGAATGAGAATGCAATATTCCAGCTACTTGCTTCCATCGTTTTGTAAATGTCAGAACACGACCAAACAACTCCGCCATCAGACGACGACCGAAGCGGCGAACAGCGACTGAACGAAACGATGGATTCGAACGTCGCCTCGGATAAGAACGATGAAGGCGTTCAAACGGTTGGTTCGAACATGAGTGCAATGGTCATTTTCCTTGGAATAATCGGATTCATAATTGGCTTAGATAGTCGTGGGATAGGCTCAATTCTGATTTGCAGTTTTTCGGCGTTGGTGATTGTCGGCGGATTCATCCTCAATCAACTAGGTAATTCAGAAACAGTCAAACCGATTTGGCGAATGCGATTTTCGATTCGAACAATGCTCATTGTGGTTGCCCTTATTTCGGTTGTTTTAGGTGGCACTCGTTTGTGGGTTTTGTGGAATACGAAATATACACTCGAAGCCTATTTGTTCGTCGATGAAGACTTTGAGAAAAATCTCGAAACTGCCGAGGATTGGTATGAACAATCTGTGGAACATGCCGAAATTTTTGGTTACGAGTTTGTTGATTTGGGGCCTGACCCCAGAAAGTACAACACTGAGTTTATGTATCCTTCAATAAGTAATGCAGACATCAAGTATCGGCCGTTTGTTGGTTCTTGGTATCCTCTACGTTTTGGTGCTGCGTACTCCGTCGGTGCAAACTATTTCACTATCGATAAAAGGCAAGCGGAACTTAAAGAACAAGTTAAGGCTGTGGTTGACGGAAATCCAAATCTCAAATTTCCTAAACTTAAGATCGTACTCTTCCGATTCGATAGCGGCTCTAAAACAACCATCGTGGAAGTTGATCCACGAAAATTGGAAGCCCCGTAACTCGGCATTGGTTTCATAAGTTAGCCCTAAGTTGCGCGATACGAAAAAAAGGTGTGAAGGTGGGGTGGTTCGCATTGTCAGCCGCACTCGCTTTGACTTTGATCTGATATACGGCGCCAACCTCGCCATCTTTGGTCGGAACCTTGCAGGACTTGAATTCCGACCAAACGATTTTTCATGGCGTGAACTTTTGTGCAACGACAGCGTTCGTCAGTAAGGAGAAAAATACTCCGCTGATCAACAACAACTTTAAAGAAGAAAAATTTGTCACAACTAGATACTCCGATGTGATGGGGCTTGGATGCATGTCACACAACGTAACAATCCTTCGATTCAATTCATGCCCGTTTGATCGTGAACTGTCTCAAGGATTTTTGTTTGAATCCCTAATAAATTAAAAAAGCGGAGAATTATTGACGTCAATCTCGGAACGTGGAGCGGCAATCTTTTGTCCGTCACACTTTTGAAGTCGTTAAAACCCCAAAATGGGAGGAACTTCAAGAGCTGATGAAAAGCGCGTAGCAAGGCGTGCAATGGACGCCTGCAACCGATTTTTCAAAAGAAACGAAGACAACCTGAAGTATAAGACAGCGGCTAGGCAAACAGACGACCGAGGGGAAGGCATTAGAGACAGGCTATTTTGAACCATGTGGGCAGAATACAAATTGGAACTCGCATATTTTGGGGCAGCCAAGATTGAACCTGCACCTACGGCTGTGATACGGTCTTCGGGGAGATTGCTGGCACGCCTTGGAGGGAATTCAATTGCAGAAAAGAGAAACGGCGCTATCCGAAGATAACACCGTTAATGCGTCGAATTGAAACAAGTTCCAACGCACCACGAATTGTGGCAGCCGTAGGAATTCTTGGTTGAGGCTTAGAATATTATTTTAAGCTACTTTGCAACGCTAACTTTATTGCCCATCGACCACAACTTCACGATAAAGATGATCATGCAAATCAGCCCACCAGGAGTAGCAGCATAATTAACGATTGGAATCACTGAACAGACTGTAGCGATAGCCCACACTAGGCCAATGGTTTTCCGCAATCTCCATTGGATTAATCCCCAACGGACCCAAAGTAATTCTTGAATCCATTGGTGAATGAAATAGAAATCAAGAACGGCATGATAAAGTTTGCGATGGGTAGTAGCATTAAAAATACGAGCCCTGGATTAAACGGGCGGTAACTTTCTGGAAGTTTCGAAAGTGGTTTGTACATCAAGAAGCATACGATCCCATTGATTACGATGACGACTGTTAATATCACACAAAGGAATGCTAAAATGCCAGTAAAAAGTGCCCAGCTAATTCTGGATCCATCTGGTCCATGTTACTCATGTCTTGAGGCATTTGGTTCATTCCCGGCAAACTGTTTGGGAAATTAGTTGTTGCATCATTCTAGTTGTTGCATCATTTAACTCCTAAAAATATGTTTGAAACCGTCATTAACTGTTGAAAGCGGAACGGTAGGATATCAAACAGCAATGAGCCATCAAAGGCTAAACTGCTGAATGAACCTTAGCGTGCCTTCTGAGAGTTGCGTCTCGTTTCGATTGCCTCGAGTTGCGCAGATATCTTCTCGGCCACCTGCTCGGCCAGCTTGCCGTAGACGTTGCTGGGGAAATGGACATCCTTACCATTTTTCCATTCGGCGTATCCATCCCCCTTGGTAATAATGCTGTGTAAATCATTGATAGGGATATTATATTCCTTCATCACCTTTTCGGCCGCAGCGTTGTAGATGAGCTCGTCGCCTTCGGGGTTATGAGGGGCATTGGCTGGAATCGGGGTGGTGTTAGCCCAGATGACCTTCGCTCCATTCTTTTTCAGCAAGGTCACGATTTTTGCAAGATCCTTGGCGTATTGATCGACAGGGTTGTGCCACGCCCCGTTCCTGCCGCGAAAGATGTCGTTCAGTCCAAAGTTAAAATGAATCACATCGTATTTATTTTCTAAGAGATGCCTTTCAAATCGCTCAAAATCTGCGATACAGGCTTTGGCACTACCAAAGTCCAAGGCTTTTGCGTTACCGCTGGAATGCCAGAAGGCCTCCTTGTTAAGTCTATAGGTCGCCACAGCGCCTAGTTTAACCAGTTCTGCCTTCCCTTCCATACGCGTGGCAAGACTCTTGGCATACCCACCTGAGATTGAATCTCCAAAGAACAATACTTTGGGGAGAGCGGCCTTCTTTGCATGCTTGACAATGAATTCCGCCATCGCTTTATCCTCAAAGAAACCGGTCCAGTAATTGTGTCCCTGGCCCTCGAAGATGGTAACCGTCATATCTCCTCCCAGTGCCTTGTAGCGTTTCTCCACAATGAAGGAGTTGTCTTTCGCGGGCACCAAAGTGTCGATGTCACCGGTATTGTGATAGATCGGAACCTTCGCCTTGGCCAAGGGAGCCAGACGATCGATAGGATTATGTTGCTTGAGTTCCTTGACGAACTTCTGTTGGGACATTCCATATTTACCGGCTGCGGATTTAAGCCCTGGGTAACTGGCCAAATTGCAGACCGGGTAAATACCTGCCAGGCAGGCAACCGATTCGGGATGCTCCGCCGCCCAGTTATACATTTGCGTTCCGCCGTAGCTACGCGCCAGCAGGCAGGCCTTCTTCGTCAGGCCGTGTTTCTCGGTGAGCTCGTTATAGAACGCGGTAAAGAGCTTTCGTCCGGCCGGCGTTCCAAAATCGCCCTTAACATCGAGCCCAGCAACCGCGATGCCATTATCCAGACAGGTCTTCATCATCCACCTCTCGAGTTTCCCAGGCAGCTTGTAATCGCTGGGCATATACCATAGCCACGGTGTCTTCTGCCCCGCCTTGATGTCCTTCGGCATTGCCAAGTAGCCATCATGTCCGGCAACTTTCAGGAATTCGGAATTCGGTGGAAAGATCTTCTGCTTCCCAGTCTTACTGCTGAGCCCAGTCCCCTTTTCCGCAGCAGGAGCGTCCGCCGCATACGATGAACAGGCAACACCCAAAAGGATCGCCAAAACGGCGAAATTGTGAAACACTTTTTTCATTACTTTGCTCTCTCTCGAAAATGCAGGGGCTGGAGAACTTTTGTACTAAGGTCAAGCAAAGGTGTCAGGTCAAAAAAAGGTACCTGAACCGGAAAGCTCTTATACCGGCCCTGATACACTGGCCCATAACCAGCCGTCTTGTGGTGAGCATGGTACCGCTTTGTATGCGTCATCGTCACCCAACCCAGAAACCCTGACATCGCTTGGTTTGTTTGCGGTGGAAGGACCATGTGCCAGTGGTTGCTCATCCACTGGTAAGCGAAAAGGTCGACTGAATATTTTTCCAGACCTTCTTTGATGACACGCTCAAATGCCTCGAAGTCACCTGGTTTGAAAAAAACCTTGTTGCGAGCATTACCCCGGTTTAAAGCATGATAGATTTCACCGCCAATGTCAGAACGAAGTGCGCCAGGCATGTCGGTACCAAATAACAGGACCTGCAGAAGTTGCCCTTAGCCAAACAAAAACCACCCAAATTGCTAAATAGGCTCCTGACACCTTTTGTTTGTCTGACACCTTTTATTTATCCTGCAGCAGTAACCTGCCGTTGCCGAAAAAGATGTGGAAATTTATAGAGCTTGCTCGGGAGGATAGAAACTCCACTCAACATTCAAAATATTGAGTGGAGTAGAACTTTTTTTATTCCGATTTTGGACCTTTTAGTAACTTAAAGAGTTCGGAATCAGTCGAGAGGATGACGGTTGTTTTTTCGTCGAGAATCTTGTCGTAGGCTTCTAACGTTTTTACGAATTCGTAAAATGCCTCCCGCTCGGGAGTTCCGCCATACGCCTCGGCATAGATTCGGGTTGATTCGGCATCCGCTTCGCCAAGTATTGACTGTATTTTGAGATATGCTTCCGATTCGATTCGCTTCACCTCCCTTTCCATCTTACCCGCCGTCCGAGCCGCTTCGCCTGCTCCTTCGGAACGAAAACGTTCGGCAATCTGCTGACGTTCGGAAATCATTTGTTCATAGATCTGCGGTGCGACGGAGTCGTTGTAGTTAATTCTCTTGAAACGAAGGTCGAGGAGGTTGATTCCAATGTCCTCTAGTTTAGTTTTGGCGATCTCGTAAACATTCTTTTCGATCGTCCGGCGTCCAATTTCAATTGGTTCAAAGTCAGTTTCGTTTTCGGTTTGCAAATCAGTTCTAGCTGGTTTGCGGTCTTTAGTGGATCTTACGACCTCAAGGAGATCGTGTTTGGCGACCGCATTTCGAGTTTCTGAACCCAGAATATCGTCGAGACGGGACAGGGCACTTCGTTCATCCCGTAAAGTCTTGAAGTAGAGGAGAGGTTCGGAAATTTCCCAACGAGCAAAGGTATCAACTTGAATATAGGTCTTGTCTCGGGTCGGCATCTGGGCGCTCTCGCCATCCCAAGACAGAACTCGCTTTTCGAGCTCATTGACCTTGACGATGAAGGGTAACTTGAAATGTAGACCAGCGTCGGTAATAGGGTCTCCGATCGGCGCTCCAAACTGTGTTAGAATGACCTGTTTGTCCTCCCTGACGGTATAAATTGTTCCAGTAACGAAGAGCAAAACAACGAGAACTAAGGCTACTATAATAAATCCAATTACTTTTTTCATCGCACGCCTCCTTTTCCATTTAATGCGTTGCTAAGGTCAAGAAGGGGCAGTGGTTTACTGGCCTCTCCATCCATTATAAATTTGCTTTTAAGTCGGGGTAGAACATCCTGCATTTTTTCCAGGTAAAGTCGCTGACGAGTAATTTCTGGTGCCTTTTGGTATTCTTCGAAGAGAGCTAGGAAGCGATTCGCGTCACCAGTGGCTTCGTTGACCCGCTGAAGTTTTTCACCTTCGGCGGCACTGATTTTTTGATCGGCTACGCCTTCGCTTTTTGGAACAGCTTTATTATAAAGTCCCTTCGCGACGTTGATTTGTTTGGCTTTATCCTGTTGCGCTTGGTTTACCTCGTTAAAGGATGACTGTACCTGCTTGGGTGGGTTTACGTTTTTCAGTTGGAGCTGATCGATTTTTAAACCGAGTCCATAAGAGTCGACGAGTTCCTGAAGCTTGACTAAGGCGTCGGTTGCAATTGACTCACGGCCAATCGTGATGACCTCATCGACCGTACGATCACCAACGACTTCCCTCATCACTGATTCCGAAGCATCCCGCATCGTTTCTTCGGGATCACGAACTTTGAAAAGATACGCTTCTGGGTCACTGATACGATACTGGATGACCCACTCTACAGCAGCGGCATTTTTGTCACCCGTAATCATCGATTGTTCCTCGTAGTGTTCTTGAGGGCGTGATTGGTAAGGATTTGTGGCTCCTGGAGTTCCATATCCAAACTCCATCTTTAGGCGACGCTCAACAGGAATGATCGCTGTTGTTTCAAACCAGAAGGGAAATTTGAAGTTCAAACCCGGTGCTGCCGTTCGATTGAATTTTCCAAAGCGTAAGATGATTGCTTCGGAATCAGCTGGGACTGTGAAGCAACTCGTAAAGGCTACCGCAAGCACGATGATCGCTGGAATAATTAGAACCAGACTGGGACTCAAATTTTTTAAAGCCTCCCGAGCGGCGTCGGCATCAAATTTTATTTCTGACATGGGGCTATAAACTCATGGCTAGTGCTAGGGACTGGACTATCTCTTCACTCATTTTCAATCGACTTTTTAAACCAAAACGACGTAATTATCTACCTATACCCCCAATTTTGGCCTTTGGCGCGAAAAATGTTGCCGCGTGGCGAAAATAAACAAATGTAGGTGCGGAGATACAAGGGGGTGCGTTTTCTGCATGTCAAGAAAAGGTGTCAGTCAAGAAAAGGTGTCAGGAGCCTATTTGGTAGTTTGCGTAAAATTCTTGGGGCGTCCCCGTGGCCTCAGTGTCAATTCCAAGCCCTGATCTTTTGCAGTTCTTGCGACCCATTTATCAGTTCCAAAAGACAACCGCGTTGGATGCAGTTTTGCAATCCGACTTTTTCTTGTTTTGTGATCGCCTCATTAACCCGGTTTAAAGCGTGATAGATTTCACCGCCAATGTCAGAACGAAGTGCGCCAGGCATGTCGGTACCAAATAACAGGACCTGCAGAAGTTGCCCTTAGCCAAACAAAAACCACCCAAATTGCTAAATAGGCTCCTAACACCTTTTGTTTGTCTGACGATCGCCATCTCATCCAGAAAATAGGACATGTTGATCGTTGGATCGACAAACAATGGAAAAAAGCTAATGATGTTTCGTTCAGAAGAAGCTGGCTCCTGAGGCACGCCACATGCCGTTCCAAAACCAGCGAAAATAAATAAGTACGGGAGTCTTAGCTTATTTGTAAACATGACGACCACATATGGGCTCGTTTTCGTACTGTTGATTTGAACAAAAAGACGGCCGCAAGACCGAATACAAAACATGCGACATTATATGCCCAAGTTGCTTTTTTTAAGTATACGCCTTTAGGCTCTGGTATTCCGTAGGCAGGAAGCCGAAATACACTTACTGACATTTCGTCCGCAAATTCTATTCTGGAAATAGGCCCTTTTTTCTCAGAAGTTCATCCGGAATTTCGTAGCCCAAACGTTGCATCAATCCGCCACAGATCTCAACAAATCTTTTTCTCTGCGTTTCATCCCACCCGTGAAAACGATTTGCCGTGGCTCGGAAATAATCGCATTTTTCTTGACTGGTCATTTTAGAGAATGCTTTGGGAGTCTTTGTCGTTGGCATGTACTCGATCACATCGCGGATATTGGCGAGCACGGCTTCACTGGCAGCGATTCCGACCCATCGAAACATCTCGTCGAGTTTCTGCGCGATCAGCACCGCATCATAGGTCCACTCGTGGCGAAACAAAAAGAAACGACTCGGATTTCTTTCGCCCCAGTCAAGCATTCCTTCATACCGAATCCAAGCACGACACTGGATCTCAAACTCATCACCAGAAAACGATTCGTACTTTTCGCGCGAACAGACGACTTCAAGGCCGTTGCGTACCAGGCAGACGACTTTCATGTTTGGAAAAACCTGGCAAAGGTAGTCAAGGTTTTCAGCCGTCGGATTGATCGCGGCGAAATGAACGGGCTTGGCAGTTGCCAGAACCTGATCAGGCCAAGTCAAATCGCAGATCAGGTTGCGAAATTTTTCATCATAAGTCGACTGATCAACTTTCATTGCGTACACTCTCGAAGCGCGCGTGCAATTCAAGTGGGCAACGCTGGCAACATCCTGAATCAGATTGTTCTCGCGACCGTTGTAATAGATGTCCGGGTGAAGCCCAATTGAATGGCGAAGGATCGTGCTGCCACTTCGCCCCACGGCGGCTTGGAAAACAAATTGTGTGGTTTCAAATTGATTCATCATTATGCTCCCCTGTTAAGTGGTCAAATGATATCAAAATCAAAGTAACGACGGAACGCGGTTTTTTGCATGCAGTTTAGAGGAAGGCTTCAAAAGGCTTCATTGAATTCAACCGATAAATCGGAACTGGTTTCGGGTGCCAAGAAAATTGACAACGCAAAGGAGGGTGCGTCTGAAGTACCGCCAACCAACTCATTCAATCGGAAACGTCAATGAGGCTCAACGTTCGATGAGTTTCAAACTTGGTGGAGAGATGGGATATCCGCTGGTCAATCGGATTTTATTGATGACGATTGAGATTGACTTTTTAGCACAAGCAAATGGCTCCTGACACCTTTTCTTGACCTGCCGTAGCAAACCAGATCGAGGAACTGATTGAAGGCATCACAGGTCGCCTTCTCTCGCGTGCGGCGACTAAACCGCACGCATCTGGAGGGAACGTGACCCATTGAATCAAGATAAACCATCTTGCTCCGTATCTGCTTTTCGGGGGGCAGGTCAAGATGCCCGTTGCAAAAATGATTTACAACCATGAACGACTGGTTTGCGTTATCTGTCGGTAACAGGCTCTACCTTTCGAATAAGATCCCCATTTGGATTCAAAAAAGCCAATTAGACCGAAACTTGGCAACCAGAATTGGCAAAGTGATTACCCTGTTAAAACTGGACTCGGGAAATACTTTCCGTCGGGAAGCAAACCACCTCTTTAGATTTGCGTAACTTTGTAATAGGTTGAAGTCGTTCAGCTGAAGCTTGTGTCCGTTTGATCAATATTGGAACCATTATGGAAGACCCCGTAAACCTTGAACCCGAACGCATGACCTGCATGGAGATATGGGGTGGAAATCGCGCAATCGACAAGTACTTCGAAGCTCCGGGGCTCGATATTTATGTTCACAGTGCCCCCTACAAAGACAGCCAAACAGGCGGTGGAGACATCTACTATTTGACATCTTGCGCATCGGGCCGAATTTCCCGATTCTTGCTCGCGGATGTCAGCGGACATGGCGAGTCTGCTTCGGCGATTGCGGTTTCTTTGCGAGATCTACTTCGCCAAAACGTGAATAAAATCAGCCAACAACAATTCGTTACCAAGATGAACGTGGGCTTCGGCGAATTGGGCGAAGAAAGCGGTTTCGCCACTGCCGTTGTCGCCACGTTTTTTGAGCCCAAGAAAAGTCTTGACATCAGCGTGGCTGGACATCCTTATCCAATCTACTACAGGGCCTTAAAACAAAAATGGGTTCATCTTGAAGGCGCTGAATTAGATGAAGGTTTGGAAAACCTGCCGCTGGGAATTCATGAAGACTCAAACTATCCCGGCCGGAAAATCACCATCGCCATGGAAGACATGTTCTTGTTGTACAGTGATGCATTTATTGAGTCGGTTAATGCACATGACCAAATGCTTGGAATCAAGGGCGTGCTTGAGATTTTGAATGGCGCCGAGGGGCTCTTGCCCGCGGATGTGATTCCATTCTTAAGAAGTAAAATCAGCACGATGGCTGATGGAAATCTGACCGACGATGATGCGACAATGATCTTGGGCCATTTTACGTCGACCAAAGTCCGTATGCGTGATAACCTAATGGCGCCATTTCGACTGCTAGGCGACGTCTGCGACAACACTAAGTTACGCAAATAGCAATCCACTTCATGAACTCACGTTCTGGCTAGCCCAAATTGAATTCGAATTTGCAAGGATTACAGTTGTCTAGCGTAAGTTCCTTTCGATGAAACAACAGTTCAGCCCTTAAATTTGAATACGGACTAACGGGATACACGACCACTCCCGCCGCCCGAGGAATTGGACAGACAATATTCCCATGTCATACACGAGTCGCAGACGCAGTATCAGCGTTTGGCTGTGTGTAGGGATTCTCAATGTCTGACATGGTTGTGATCAGATAGGACCAGTGCCTCAGCTTGGATGACGATCACGTTAACCGAGCCGCGGCAAGTGAAATTATTTTTGCATTCGGCCCGACGGTGATTCGGGGGGCAGGTCATGGTCAACACTACCAGCCTACTTCTGCTAAGCCTTGCGATCTTCGAAACAATCAAGCATTTTGACAGGGTTCAATAACTCTCAATCAATGCTCAGCTTGTATCTGTTCGAGGTTACTCGAAGGCTTTACGAGAGAAGCACTGGCAGAGTAGCAATGGCTAGGCTTAGTGAGTTTGTCTTTGCTTCGATGGTTTGCTAGACAAGTAAAGCCCCTCTCTCATTGATATGGGGTGGGCTGATGTGAGGCTAATTAATGTCATACCACCAGACTACGCCAACGCAAGTAACAAAGAGTAGAACAGACCAATCAAAGAGTCCTGACCCCTTTGTTTCCCTCAACTGATAGGGATTTTGAAAACGTGACCGCCGTTGAAGGCGGGACAATGCCGGGGCATGTCATCGCCAATCACGACAATGTTGGGCAAGTATTCCGCTTGACCGGGATGCGGTTTCGCTGCGGAGTTCGTGAATGGGATAGGCGAGAACACCAGTAAGGTCGGCCCCATAATAGGTGGTTTTAAGGTTTCATTTTGTTTGCTTTTTCAATTCGTCCAGCTGCAACTTGCCGTCACCATTTGAATCGTTTTTCTGGAACCGCCTGGTCAAGGCGGGGACATTGCGACCCTTTGGGTTGCCGATGTATTCCTCCAGTGTGATCGCTCCGTCCCCGTTCCCGTCCCGATTCTTGAAAAACTGATCATGCGATGGACGTTTCGTCGCTGGCGTGGCGGCCGGATTTTGAAGTTGGGGCTTTTTACTGTTCAGGAGCTGGGTACTTCGAACGCCGGGATACTCCGAGTTGATGTTGGAAAGATGGTCAATCAACTCTGTCTTGAGTGAGGCATAAACCTCAGGGAGCTCGGTTCGCAGATCGTTCGTCTCGGCGACGTCTTTGCTGAGGTCGAAGAGGGCGAGATTGCTGTGCTCCAATTCGACGACAAGGGCATCCCAATCAGGGGAGTGCTCCCTCCCGATTTGGCTCCATAGTTTGTAGTTCCCCTTTCGTAGTCCAATGTTGCCCCACAACTCAAAGATCATGGTTCGTTCCGGGATGATTTCCTTGCCTGCCGAAAGCACGTGTGGCATCAGAGACGTCCCGCGAACCGGGTTCTTGCCATTCATTTCTGGGACAGGGATTGTGGCAAAGTCCAACAAGGTGGCAAAAATGTCGCAATGCATCACCCTATCATCCGAGATCATGCCTTGCGGCAATCGACCTTTCCAGTTCATTAGGAACGGCACATTGAGCCCGCCCTGGTACGTTGTCGCCTTGCCACCTCGGAACAGTCCATTGTTGCCGGGAAACCTGCCGCCAACTGCGCCGTCTTCCATGGTGCAGCCTCCGTTGTCACTGACGAAGACGATCAGGGTGTTTCCGGCGATATCCAGCTCATCCAACAGGTCGACCAACCGGCCAATGTTGTGATCCATATGTTCAAGAATGGCGACATAGTCGCTGCGCAGAAAACTGACTCCTCGGTCGAGGGCTTTCTTTATCCAGGCCTCGGGCGCGGAGGCGGGCTTCGATTCATCGACGCGAAGCGGACCGTGCACGGCGTTGTAAGCAAGGTAGCAGAAGAACGGGTCACCCTTGGCGGCGTTCTCTCGAATGAACCCTTCCGCCCAATCAGTAAACAGCTCAGTCGCGTGCCCTTTGGAGGTGCGGTCGGGCTGCCGATTGTGCATGAACTTGGACCTACCCGCTTTAATCCAATACGGATGCGCCCCTCCGAGAAACCCGTGAAACTCATCGAACCCGCGGTCGCCGGGAACTTCTCCTTCGAGCGCGCCTAAGTGCCATTTGCCGAAGGCACCCATTTTGTAGCCGGATTCGGAAAGATGCTCAGAGAGCATTTTTACGTCGCGCTTGACCCCACGATATCCGGGCGACCCGAGCGGCTGCTGGCCCGGACCACGCCACATGCCATTTTCTGTCGAGTATTGGCCGGTAAACATGCAGGCACGAGACGGTCCGCAGAGCGGCACCGTATGGTAATTCAGAAACCGCACCCCTTTGGCGGCCAGAGCTTCCAGAGTCGGAAGGCGGACCTCAGTCTTGTCCCAGTTCGACGGCAAATCACCCCAGCCATGATCATCGGAAACGATGAACAGAATATTGGGCCGAGCGGGCGAGGATTCTGAGCCCAAGATTGCGCGCGACGGTTCTTCGGCGCGGGCTGTGTTCTGCATCAACAAGAACGCAGCAATGACTGTTATCAAAACTTTCATTTCAAGTTTTCCTTGTTTATGTACAACGTTTACCCATTTATGGACGTTTCATTTTCACAATTGATCAATTATTTATTTTGAATTCTGACTCAACCAAACTATCGTAATTATTGTTGGGTTGGAACTTAAAAATTTCATTTTGAAACAAAACGTGATCAACTTCTAAATCTTCAATCCACGCATCTCTGGCCACACGTATTAGCGAAAGCCCACCCGTGTAGGAAACCGAGTTGGGAAATCCTTGATCATGCTTTAGGCATTCGCATTGCTCACATACGCCTTTCGTTATAGCAACACGAAACCCTCTTTGGAACGATGATCGAGTTCGCTTGCCATCGCTTGAATGTCTTTTTCGATATCACCACCAAACCGTCTGGGTAAGCCTTGCTTACCATCCGCGATTTTAAAAAGTTGCTCGCAAAACTCCAACACATTTTTGTCGTAATAAAATTTGACATCGTATGGCAAGATTCGCTACAAACACGGCTAGGAATTCTGCTCCAAGGAATCCAGATCCCGCAACAACATAAATCCCCTGGGACTTAACTTCTTCCAGCAACTTCTCGTCGATTCCAACTTCATCCAAAAGCCTCAAAATTCCCATCTCAAAACGAATTGCCTGACGCCAACATGCCAAAGCTTCAGGCCAATTTTCTGCCGCGATCGCACTCATTTAGCAATTGCGAAAAAAGCACGCTAACTGCCCGAGGAACTGCGAGTCTTTGTTTTTAGACTTAAGTAGCGAGAAATAAAAACTTCGATTGTTCTCGATACCTTTTTTCCATTTTGCCAATTGTTTTTGTGGAAAAATTCTTTTCATTTACCAAATACGGAAAACATTTGCCCAAGATTATTTACAACGTTTACCCAAGACAAGTGATCCTGTTCGCGATTGGTTTGCATGTTTGTTTCAATTTTTTCTGTAGTGTAAAGTGGTTTTATCATCGACCCGTCAGAAAGAGACTCATATTTTCGGTTTAAGGAACCTTTGGACAGATACACTACGGCTGCCAATTCTGTTTAGCCAACGCATTATCGCTCCTACGCTGTCACCTTCCCTCTAACTTGGACTAATCACGTCGATAATGGAAATTTAAAACGGACACGCAAGTCTCACTTCGCGTACATCCTTTATACATCGCCGTTGATACAAACTCACTATTTCATTACCTACCATGCCGGGCTCCAAATTCCGCAAAGGGTGGTTCTGCGGGAAGCGATCGAGGATCATTTGCAGGCGCTGTCGCCGACCGCTCGCGATCTTGTCCAGTGGGCTAACCTCGTTTTCCTGGCGGGGGTCTTTGCCAAGATCATGAAAATTTCCGTTACTGTCGAGAATGTGTTGCCAGTCGCGAATCATTCGAAAGTCACCGAGTTGTGAGTAGATCCAACTCCGTTTTTGAAAAGGATCTTCACTGCCACCGAGGCTAGGGACAAACGACTTGCCATCGAGCACAACGCCCTCCGGCAAGGATGCTTTTGCCAGTTCGACCAATGTCGGGTAGACGTCCGTAAAATCGATCAAGTCCCGCGACACGCGACCACCGTCGGCCAGAAAAGGAGCTCGAACCACAAATGGTACGTGCGCTCCATGGTCTGCCTTTCGTCCCTTGCCCTTCACATACGGCTCACCACTGAGGATGCCTGCCTCCGCCGAGCCGTTGTCACCGGTAAACAGAACCAGCGGACCAATCAATGAGTCCTGACCCCTTTGTTTCCCCACCAACAATACCAAGCTACAATCCTTGAATTGAAGACCCATCTGCCAAAAAGAAATAAACGATGAAAAACAGGCGACACTGGAAGATGCTTTTACTGATAGGGATTTTGATCCACACCGAACCTGCACTTTGGCCGTACTTTGAGCGATTGTCAAACATTCAGCCTCAATTTTCGCCGACTGATTTGGCCCGAGACGCTCGTGCGGACAGCGTCGGATATAGCAGCGCGGAGACCAGCCCGGAGCCTAGTGGAGGTTTTTTTCTGGATGACTCGTCCCCATCTTGGCCAAGCTTCAAGTACTTAAAAGGGGAGATCGCAGGAAATCTGACGAAGACCCGAACAATGGCGTTAGATGATAAAGGAGTCATCCACTCCTTGGGTTATAAGTCGGACATGCATATTAAGACAGATGTTCGTGGAGACTCTATAGCAAGGAGCGCTCAAGGGTATAAAGGCTTTATTGGGAATGTAGTATCTTCTGATGGATACACTTATTTTTTACCAGCTTACTCAAGCTCTATGGGTAAATTAAAAAGGTCAACGGGAGAAATTACCTTGGGGAAAAAATTTCCGAGTTGCCCACAAGTTAGGTCCGGAGCAGAGGGCGCAAATGGCATCATTTATATGCCAACGTATACTAAGACTTTAAAAATTTTTACTTTAGATACTAAGACCGGGCAGACTGGATCATTCACTCCTCCTCAGCCGGGCTCCTTCGGTCATGTATGGGGGGCAGCAGCAGATCCAGATGGGAATGTTTACATGCCTCCAGCTTTAGGGAATAAAATTCTTAAGATAGATAAAAACGGGACTAGCTTTTTATTAAAGGGAAAGCCTGTAACATCAGGCACCTCTGGTCTTAATGTAAAGTACGTTGGAGCTACCTATGTCGGA
>CALKCK010000064.1 GCA_938083195.1 uncultured Pirellulaceae bacterium
CCGGGGATGCGGTGCTGAGGGCGAAACGCGAACGGCGCAATTTTCTCTTCTTCGTAACGACAGCCCGTTACTCCACCGAGTGCCAACGACGCACCCATCAATTGTAACCACCGTCGACGGGAAAAACCGTCGGTGTGGTGCTCGGTTGCTGAACCGAAGTCACGATCAATTGCCTCGTTGAATTCGCTTGAATCCACAGGCAGATTTAGATTGGAAATTTGATTGGTTTTGTTCGTGCGAGGTTTGTTCATTTCTGGATACTTCAGATGGTTTCGTGTCGGAAGGTGACAATTAACTTCGGGCCACTAACGATGACACGTTGAACAGTTGACGTTGGGATTAACATTGAGCTTTTCAGCCCACTTCTTGTGATATGTTTCTGGATCCTCAGGTACAAAATCCAGTTGAGTGACAAGTTGTGGATCGCGGATGTTGGGAGTCGGGTTGCGATGGCAATCGAGGCACCATTTCATCGAAAGCGGTTCGACTTGGGTTACGATTTCCATCTTGTCGATTCGACCGTGGCAGGAAACGCAACTGACGCCTTTGTTCACGTGGGCACTGTGATTGAAGTAAACAAAGTCAGGCAAGTCGTGGACTCGCTCCCACAACACGGGATCGTTATTTTCGAGACTAACTCGAATTGGCTTCAAGAGCGTGCTTTCAGGGCGGACGATTCCAAGATCGCGCTCCCCTTTCGTTGTCCGGCTTCCGCCGTGACAGTTGCCGCAAGTAGCCGTCGGTGGAATCGCCGCATGCCCTGCCCGTTCCACTGTGTTGTGGCAGTATCGGCAATCCATTTTTAGTTGCCCTGCGTGAAGCTTGTGGCTGAATGGAACCGGTTGCTTCGGCTGATGGCCGACGTTGACGATTTTAGGACTGATGGCCGCGAACAAACACGTTGCCAAATATCCCCCGACGACGACAGCAGTTGCCGCAGCAAGGAAAGTAAACTTGTTAACCCAATTCGGGAAATGAAACTCTTGCATTCAAATCACCATGCGAGACGCTGGACGTCCGGCGAAAAATGAAGTGTGGATAAAAATCGAACGGGCGGTCTCAGTACAATCAGAGTTTTTCACGTTCGTTCAACTGTTAATTAACCGGAAACTTTAGTCCAAAGACACTTTTTGGTCGACGTGTAAAAACGTCGCAGTACTTTTGGGGGGTATAAAAACCGTTCTACCCTTTAATTATCGGGTGAATCGCAGGGGTTTCTTTTGGGGAAACCCTAATAAAATTCGAACAAACAACGTCGCCTAATGTGACTATTGAAACCCTTGCAGTCAATTTTAGATGGTTAAATTGCCGCAAGATTTTCGCTGAGAATTTGACGCTCGATTCTTTGGTTTTTTGGCGACCAGAGATAGTTTCTTTAGGGGGTTTTGGGCTCTAGATGTGGATAAGATGTTCGTTCTTTTTTTGATAGCAAGCTCCGAATTATTTGGACTCGATAAGATTTTCCGTTTAAAAAAACGGTCTAACGTCCAAGCTTGCATTTGTTGATTTCCTTATCGTGGACATTCGGTTGTCCGATCGTCCGGCTAAACCGTCGCATTGGCTACTGGAAAGCGTCTAGAATTAAGCTTTGTGGCCATTTGGCGTTTCTAAGCTCAAGCGATGGATCGAAACAAAGGGTTCAATTCATCGAGAATGACTTGTGATCGGAGGGTTTAAGGATGCGGCGTAACTTTCAACTTTTGCTTGTATGCATTTGTCTGACTTTGGTGGCTTGCGATTCTCCACCTCGCAATCAGGCCTCGATTTCTCCTAAAACTAATCAGATGAGCAACATGATTGTTAATGAGCGGTTGGAGGTTTCTTGCGGGCAGTGTCAGTTCGGAATGCAGGCGGCGGGTTGTGATCTCGCCGTTCGGATTGGAGGCCAAAGTTATTTTCTCGATGGGACATCGATCGACGACCATGGCGATGCTCATAGCGAGACTGGGTTTTGCAACTGCATTCGAGAGGCGACCGTTTCTGGAAAGCTCCAGGGCGATCGGTTGGTGGTAGAAAAATTTGAGCTATTACCGTTGAAACAGGAGTAACATCGCAGGCTTCCGATGGTTTTGCGGAGCGATTACCGATGATCCATTGAATCAAGCCAATGGTTGATGCTGACTACGCGTCGGCAAAGCTCTTTATTTTTCGTTTTGGATTCGAATCAGTTTCTTTTCGGTTCGCACGAGTAGATCGTCTCCAACGAGAATGGGACTGGCCATTAATGATGACTCAAACTTGTTCGTTGCGATTTTGGATAGATCTGCCGAGCAGCTCACGACTGTCATTAGTCCTTCTCGACTGGAGAGGTAAAGATTGTCATCCGCCAAAAGCGGCGAGGAAGAAAAGTTCCCACCGATACGTTGTTCATTGAGCACCTTGCCGGTTGCTGCTTCGAGGACGCGTAAAATTCCTCTGTCAGAGATAGCATAGATTTTGCCGTTGTGCCCGATAAGGCTCGGCATGTTAGGGGCTTTCTTGGGTTGCGATCGCCAGGTGATGCCTGTTTCGGTAATATCGCCGCGGCCGGTCGGATCGACAGCGACCAAAAAAGACTTCATGTAGCCAGTTGAAAACACAACCAATCCCGATTGGTAGGCTGGCATGGGCGTGATTGAAAACCCCGATCCATGATCAGCTCGCCAGAGTTCCTCCCCCGTATCGGGATTGTATCCAGCGACCCACTGGGCACCCGGCACGACGGCCTGTTGAGTCCCGTCCACGTCAATAATGATGGGTGTGCAATACGCTTTTCGATATTCGCCATCACTGGCTCGGATGGGAGGGCGGTCGGTTTTCCAGACATCTTTCCCGGTATTGAGTTCAACGGCAACGATATATTGCAAGTCGGTTCCATCGCAAACGATGATGACTTTGTCATTAAAGACGACCGGCGAACTTCCTGGTCCAACACTATGTTTGACCACAAATTTTCGTTCCCAAATCACTTCGCCCGTAGACTCGTCAACGCACCACGTACCGTAATTGCCAAAGTGAAAAATGACCTTTCCATCTTTGATCGCCGGCGTAGGTGAAGCGTAGGAATTCATTGGATTGATTGGTTCAGGAGATTCAATTTTGCGAAGAATTACATCATGAATTATTTTCCCATTATTAAGGTCGATACAGATCGCATGGAGTTCGACGGAGGAAGCTATTGTTTTGATTTGAGCAAGTCGATCTCCTTTTAGTTTTTCAGCAATTTCCGCGGGTGATGCGGCGCTGGAGATGGAGGTGGTTAGCCAAACCTTGTTCCCCGTGTAAACCGGCGAGGACCAACCTGTTCCCGGGATTTCTGTTTCCCAAACTGTTTGTTTTGAGACCTCAAATTCGACGGGCGGTCGTGCGTTAGGTTCCGCAATTCCAGAGCCATCCAGCCCGCGAAATTGAGACCAATGATGGTTGGTTTCTTGTGAATTTGCCAAGGGCAATGTCATGGTGCTGCACACAAGAAGGGTCAAATAGATGATGCTTCGAATCATGTTTAGCTTCCAGACTGGTTTCGTTGTAAATAAAATATCGATCAGATCGGTTGGAAAAATGAAATGCTGGTGCACGCGGCAAAACATGTAAGTAGGTTGGGTTTTTTGGATTAAGAAAGAATCCAACCCATTGCATCGTACTTTAAATAAAACTCCCAGTGCAATCTTAAACGTGACCATGGCGGTCATCTCAGGGGGCATTTTTTTTCAGTTTTCGCTGAAGAGTTCGACGAGGGATATCGAGTCGGCGAGCAGCTTCGGAAATATTTCCGCCAGAATCAGCAAGTACTCGTTGAATGTGCTCCCATTGTGCTTCGGCTAGCGAAGGGGGAGGGAAATCGGGAGTTGGTGTTTCCCGTGATTCACCGAATGCGGCCAAAACCTGATCTGCATCGGCGGGTTTTGTGATATAGCCTACGGCGCCAAGTTTTACCGCTTCCACTGCGTTCGTGATACTGCCATATCCGGTCAAGATTACACATTTCGTGTCCGGTGAAACTTCCCGAATTCTTTGCAAAACATCGAGTCCCGATTTACCGGGCATTTTTAAATCGAGGACGGCTCGCAGTGGTTGGTGAGTTTCTGCCAAGGCGATCGCTGTCTCAAAACCTTCCGCAGCAAAAATGGTCCAACCTCTTCGGGTAAGCGATTTTTCGAGGCGTTGTCGAAGCACATCATCGTCATCGACGACTAAAATTGTTTCGGATGGAGACATGTCAAACTCCCTAAAAGGGCACCTTGTATAGGCGAGGCCAAACTCGGTAAAAATCAACGTTTAGAGTTCTTGCTATGGAGACTAATATTGGCGTATTACGTTACTGTTTTCAATATGCCATCACCCAGGAACTACGTTTTGGTTTCGATTGGGTTTCGATTGGGTTTCGATTGTTTGTTCTCAATGGCAGACGAAGCAATCATTTCATTCGCTCGTTTTCAATTTGCGGGAAGGCAGACTGTAACGCATGTGCCTTCACCACTTGCTGATTCAAATTCGACAGTTCCGCCGAGGCGGCGAATCACATTTTTGGCGAGGAAGACACCCAGCCCCATTCCTTCACCGGGCGCTTTGGTCGTGTAAAAAGGTTCGCTTACACGGCTGAGTTCTTCTGCCGACATCCCGGGCCCTTGATCTCGTATCTTCCATTCCCAGTCTTGCTGGAGGCGTTTGACGCTGACCTTTATCGACCGATCAGAGCGGTCGGCATCCAAAGCGTTTTGGACCAAGCCACGCATAGCCTGGCTCAGGCCAATTAGCGGAATGTTGAGACTTTCAGTGTGAGCCGCCTCGTCTAGGATCAGTTGAACACGCCCTCTTCCTCGAAGCCCTTCCAGCAATAAGTTAGAAAGATTTGCAATGGCCACGGGTTGAATGGGTTCACCGATCGCTTCCCCTGCATGGCTGGCCATGCGATCGAGAATCGCCCGACAGCGATCTAGTTGACTTCGAATCAGATGAACGTCTTCGATAACATCTTCTGCGCCTGGAAAATCGGGAGGGTTTTCTTCGAAGGCTTGCTCGACATCGCGGGCAACGATGGCGATGGTGCTGAGGGGCGTGGCAAGTTCATGCGCGGTCCCAGCGGCGAGGGTTCCGAGGGCTTCGATTTTATCGCTATTGGCACGAACAGTTTGAGCTTGGCGGACGCGCTGTTGCTGTTCTCTAAGTTCATCAGTCAAACGAGTCATGAAGTAGACGATGACGCTTGAGCAAGTTGCGAACGCTGCCAAAATGCCGACATGAGCTAAAGACACGTCTTGGCGACTGCGAATCGTGTCCAATCCCAAGTCGAGGTGTTCAATGTCGTAATGTTCGAACATGAGTCCGGCGAAACAAACGATCGTGAGAAGGTTAATTGCCCAAGCCCAACGGCGGTTTAGCATAAGGGCACAAAGGCTGAGATTGACAAAGAAAAACAGATAGAACGGGTTATTCGGTCCTCCCGTTGTGAAAAGCAACGTGGTTAGCGACAACATATCCATGACGAGGATCAATCCGAGGATCAGATCCCAAGGAAGTACCGAGTCTTGATTTTCCGTGTTGGCGTGCATTCGTTCGTCAATTTTCCGCCACCGCTTGAACCAAAACGTAAGAAAAAGATTTGATAATGCGGTTAAGGAAATGACGACGGCCATAGCCCAAGCCATTGGAATTTGAGTTTGGAAGAACGCGATAGAACCAAGAATGGTGGCGACCTGACCGATAACCGCGACCCATCGCAATTTTAGTAACCACGATGCATTTAGATAATGCTGGTTTGGCGAGGTTTTTGGCAAAGAGTTTTCAGACATGCGTTTTCCAAAGAGAAGAATTGGTATACTAACGTCTCTACCAACCACGATTGCTAAAAAATGATAAATGCGATGACAAAAAACAGTTCAACTACTGAAAACTTAACTCCGGTTTCGCCCGATGTCCCGTCGGAGAGTAATGATTTCCAGTTCCACTCTAGTGAGCAAAAAAAATCTCCGCAGTTAAGCCATCGTGGCCTGACCATCATGCTGACGATTATGTGCTTAGTTCCCGTCGTGACCATCTTGTTCTTGTGGAATTATTTGCCGCCTGTTTTTGAGGGTCAACTCGAAGCGTCGGTCACCGCTCAGAATCTTCCTGGAGCGGATTTCTATAGCGTCGAGTACTACAATCGACCTCCAGTGGAAGGGGGAGAGATCATTATTTACAACGAAAGCGATGTCGATTGGACTCACCTGAATATTCAAGTTAATGGGAATTATCAAGTTTACGATAAGGAAACGATTCCTGCACACGGTGAGAAAGTTTATGAGTTGGATAGGTTTTTGAATCGGACAGGTGCAAGATTCAGTCTTCAGTTTAATGAATTGGAACGCATCCGGATCTATGCTAGGCGTCCCACGAAGGATCGCGCCACCTACTATCAAAGCTTTGAGACGCAGAATCCCGTTTCCAAGAGATATGTTCCGGTAGCGTTACTGCTCGGTGTTTTCGCCGTCTTATTGTTGGTCGCGGCCCGCATTTTCGTCAAATTAGGCGCGGCGGGTTCGGCGGCCTGATGGGGAAGCTTTTTTCGAAATGGGTCCGACTTGCAAATTCCTAGATTTCAGTTGATTCAAGTTCGCGAATAAGTGAGAATCTGAGAGAGTGATCGCGGTTGAACGGTTGACTCGATTCAGCTATTACCTGCGACTGCTTCTATTCTCCTTTCGTCCTTTTTTGAGTACCGCCAGTGCCAAAGATTTTGGTAGTCGATGATTCTTCGGTCGACCGTATGCTTGTCGGGGGGCTTCTAGGAAAAGAACCGACCTGGCAGATAGAATTTGCTGTTGATGGCAAGGAGGGATTCGACCGACTGTCGGATGTTGCGACAACTCCTGATGTCATCGTAACCGATTTGCAAATGCCTCGAATGGACGGGCTCGAATTGGTTCGCCAGGTCCGAAAGTCACATCCTCTTATTCCGATCGTACTTATCACCTCCTTTGGAAGTGAGCAAATTGCGATCGATGCGTTGCGGGCTGGTGCGACCAGTTACACCCCCAAGACGATGCTTCAGTCGGCATTAATTCAGACGATCAAACAAGTGCTCGAGATGTCTAATCGCATGCAGCACATTGTGGCTGAAAATGAGACCTCGACGGGGCATCTAACGAGATATTACGTTTTGGAAAACGAGTCCTCGATGATCGGACCAACAATCGAGGTTCTTCAAGAAAACTTACCGAGTTGGTCTAGTCGCGATCGGTTGCAGATTGGCATGGCGTTAGACGAAGCGCTCGTCAATGCAATGCACCACGGTAATCTAGAAGTTGACTCAAGCTTGCGAGATGGCGAGGACGGAACTCGGTACTACGAGGAGATTCAGGCTCGGAAAGATATCGAGCCCTACGTGAATCGTCGCGTTCGAATTGAGGCTGAGTTTTCGGACAAGCACATTTGCGTGCAAATCTCAGATGATGGCCGCGGTTTTGATCCCGGGGAAGTTCCAGATCCAACTGCGGAATCTAACCTTCATAAGGTTAGCGGTCGTGGATTATTTTTGATTCGTTCGTTCATGGATCAAGTTGCACACAATGCGGCGGGTAATCAAATCACATTGACCAAATTACGACGAGACTGATTCCATTGAATAAATCATTCAATCAATAGTTTGGTTTTGAATCAATCTTGCGGCACAAACGACTTTTAAGAAGGCGAGACGCATGAAATTAGATGCTGGTAAATGGCTGCTTAATTTAGGCGTCGGGCTTTGGTTCATTGGTTTTGGCTTTGTGTTTTATCAGCAATTTCTCTGGTTTTCAGTTTTCGCGGTCACCGGTTTACTGTCTTGCTATTTTGGTTACGTCCTTCGAAAGCCAGTCGACGAGAGCCCCTCGCCGTGAACCAATGCTGAGGGACTGGTTTGTACTTTGATCCCCTGGCGCCTGCGATTCGATCGGCATTGCTGGATTGCCCAAAATGCAGCGTGAGCCAATGATTTCACGTTTTCTTGTCTTTGTCGCAATAACTTCGTTGATACGGGCATTCGCGAAAGCCCTTCGTAGCAGATCGGCTAAACGGCTGAATCAGCTAAACGGCTGAATCGGCTAAACGGAGAAAATAGGTAGCTTGCTGCGTGCTTCTGAGGCGCGAGTTAGGGTTTGAGTTTTGCGCAGCGTAACAAATAGTTCTTTCAGTGGATGCCGCCGATACATTGGAGATCGGTATTTAAATATTTAGCATCACAGCATACATTAGCAGACCAGTCGTGCTTATTGTGAGGGAAAGAAACCTCGGTGCTCCTTCAAAGTCGTGCGGCGGCAAGCGGTTTTTGCGCTTGGCATGGTAGTAATTCGGCTTGGAATCAACAGTGATCTACTATCTTTTTGTTAGATGTTCAGCGATCACGAAAATCCAAAAACCAAGTAATAGACGATCATCTGAAACTTATGAAATATTCGTTTACGTTATTTATTGCTCTGTTAGCGAGTTGGCTGCTTTGGTCAGGTCACTTTGAACCTTTTATTCTTTTACTCGGCCTCTTGTCTTGCATTTTCAGTTTGTGGATTTGCCATCGGATGAAAATTGTTGATGAAGAAGCTGTGCCAATCCAGCTTGGGATACGGCCTTTTTTCTACGCGTTTTGGTTAATCAAAGAGATATTCAAATCAAACATCGAGGTCACGAAAATCGTGCTCGCGCCGAAGTTGGAGCTTCAGCGAAATATGATTGAGGTGGGCGCTAATCCAAAAACAGAATTGGGGCGAGTAATTCTTGCCAATTCGATCACGCTAACCCCCGGCACGGTTTCAGTTGGCATGGAGGAGGATCGAATTCTTGTCCATGCCCTTTCGTTTGAAGGTGCTGAGGAAGATCTTTCGGGTGATATGGATCGCCGCATCTGTCGGCTGGAGGGGAAATAGGTCATGGATTTGCTGTTAGCCGTCGCTGAAACGAATAGCTCATTTGACAATGCGTTAGTGGTAACTTCGGTCGCGATTCTCGTGACCATGATTCTGGCGTTGATCCGTGCGATGCTGGGGCCAACGGTCTTTGACCGAGTGCTTGCTCTCAATATGTTCGGGACTAAAACAGTTTTACTGATATGTGTGATTGGTTTTTTAACTGGCCGCACTGATTTTCTTGATTTAGCGTTGTTGTACAGTCTGATGAATTTCATTGGCATGGTCGCGTTGTTGCGATTTTCGGAGTACGGAAGCTTTCGCGAAGAAGGAGCCGATATCGGTTCGAGTGCAAAATCATGATTATATTAATCAGTGTTTTGACATGGTTACTCTTGCTTAGCGGATCTTTTTTCGCGGTGGTTGGCGGTATTGGGATTGTCCGCTTGCCGGAATTCTTTTCGCGACTGCACGGTGGTGGAATTACAGATACGCTCGGTGCCGGCTTGATCATTGCCGGGCTTCTATTTCTGTCACTGGGGCGGATGCTGGATTCTGAGGAAGAGCTAGGTCTGGTCATAGTGAAGCTGTTAATGATTCTGTTCTTCTTGATGGTCACCAGCCCGACGTCCTGTCACGCGCTTGCAAGGTCAGCGATGACACAGGGGTTTAAGCCGGTTTTAGAAGTCGATACTTTAGATACAAATAAAAATTAACTTAAACCAGGACGGTTATTTTCAAAGATGATGGATTTCATTGTCATCCCGATACTCGCGCTTCTCGCCGCCACGGCGGTGACGGTTGCGAGAATTCGAAATCTTTGGGCTGCTGTTATGTTTACGGGGATTTATAGTTTTCTCAGTGCTAGTTGGATGTTAATACTCGACGCCCCGGATGTAGCCTTTACCGAGGCGGCAGTTGGTGCTGGAATAACTACCATCTTGATGCTCGCGACGCTTTCGTTGACGCCCCGCCGACATCGGAAAAGTGGTCGACTATCGAGTGAAGACTTTGAAGAGCGTCCATCGAAGTCACCGCTATTTCCGCTTTTGATTGTGACGATTACCGGTTGTGCGTTGGTTTATGGGACATTCGACATGCCCCATTTCGGAGATCCAAACGCTCCAATTCAGGTTTACCCTCAGCCTTCGTTTGTCGAAAAATCGCAACCGGATATGCACGGGCTTCCGAATGTTGTCACGGCAGTTCTCGCGAGTTATCGAGGCTATGACACCTTAGGCGAAACCGCGGTAATTTTTACAGCGGGTATTGCTGTTTTATTGATTCTTAGAAAAAACACAGATGACCAAGGTAGTTCGGAATCCCAGTCGGTGACAGGAGAGAATGCATGAATTCATTTCCTATCATTCGTGTCATCACGAAGCTATTGATCCCTTATATTTTGTTGTTCGGTTTGTACGTTCAGTTCCACGGAGACTTTGGTCCTGGCGGTGGGTTTCAGGCGGGCGTGATTTTCGCTGCTGCGTTAATTTTGTACGGCTTGGTTTATGGTCTTCCAGCAGTTCATAAAGTTGCGCCTCCGAAGGTGATTGAGAAGCTAACTGCATTGGGATTACTGGTTTATGCTGGTACCGGTTTAGTGTGCATGTTGTTGGGTGGAAATTTCTTAGACTACGATGTGCTTAATCACGGAATTCTGACTGAACTGCCGACCTTCTTAGATTTTCAACCAGGTGATAAGCCAAACCATTTTCTTCCCGAGGGACAGCACCTAGGTATTTTTCTCGTTGAGCTGGGAGTTGGCATTACTGTCACGGCAGTTATGACGATGATTTTTTATGCCTTTGCGGGTCGAGAGCGGGTGACCTCATGACCGATTTTCTTGGCCTATATAATTACTGGATCGTCATTTTCTTGATGATGACCGGTTTTTATATCGTCATCGCGCGCGAAAATTTGATCAAAACTATTATCGGTTTGAATATTTTCCAGACGTCAGTGTTCCTGCTCTACATCACCATGGGAAAAGTAACTCATGGAACGGCGCCCATTCTTAGAGAATCTCACGGTGGCGAGGGCCACGGTAGCGAACACCATGGAGCAGAGAGTCATAGTGTTGAACATGGGCAGGAACTACATGCGGCTACCGAGGGACATCTTGATTCGGGTGTCGAAGCAGTCACAGAGATTTATTCAAACCCAATCCCTAGTGTTTTAATGCTGACGGCCATTGTTGTGGGAATTGCCACAACGGCACTCGCCTTGGCATTAGTCGTTCGTATTCGTGAAGAATATGGAACGATTGAAGAGGACGAGATCCTAGAAATGGATCGGAACTCTTGATCGAACAACTACCAGTTTTAGTGATCGTCATTCCATTGATGGCGGCACCACTTTTCATATTAATTGGTAATCGAAAGCTTGTGCTTTTGTTGACTCAATTAGTTTGCTGGACCGTGTTTGGCATTACAGTGGCTCTACTGTCTCGAATGCAGTACGGTCCTATTTCCTATGAACTGGGTGGTTGGCCATCGCCTTATGGGATTGTCTACAACGTCGACTATTTAAGTGCCTTTGTGATGCTGTTCGTTTCCGGCCTGGGTGCTATTGTGATTACCTACGCGCCGAAGAGTATTGATAAAGAGGTGCATCACTCCAAGCATACGCTTTTTTATGCGTCTTATTTGTTATGCATGACTGGGTTGTTGGGGATGTGCATCACGGGTGATCTATTCAACGTATTTGTTTTTCTCGAGATCAGTTCGTTGTCGAGTTATGCACTGATTAGCCTTGGCAAGACCCGTCGTGCCCCTTTGGCTGCTTTGCATTATCTGATCATTGGAACGGTTGGCGCAACCTTCTTTTTGATCGGCATAGGCTTGCTCTATCAGATGACCGGTACTCTCAATATGGCAGATATTGCGAGTCGAATTCAGGCCGTTGACAGTTCGAGGACGATGTTGGTCGCATTCGCTTTCATGACCGTGGGCCTGTTTATCAAGATGGCTGTATTTCCACTTCACACGTGGTTACCTAACGCTTACACCTACGCACCATCGGTCGTCACTTGTTTTATTGCAGCGACGGCAACCAAAGTTTCTGTCTATGCATTTATTCGCTTGATCTACGTAATTTTCACGCCGCAATTTGCGTTTGAGCGGTTGCCGCTCGATCAGGCGTTGATGGCATTTTCGTTGGTCGGTATTTTTGTCGCTTCTGCGGCGGCGATTTATCAAACCAATATCAAGCGACTGCTCGCGTATTCCAGCGTGGCTCAAATCGGCTACATGCTGCTCGGAATTAGTATGTCCAACGTCGGTGGATTGACTGCTGGAATAACGCACATGTTTAATCACGCCCTGATTAAAGGCGGATTGTTTATGGTGGTCGGTTGTTTTGCCTTGCGAATTGGCTCATTAAAGTTGGAGGATTTGCGAGGTGCTGGAAAAACGATGCCTCTGACTTCCTTTGCCTGGGTGTTGGGGGGATTGGGTTTAATTGGCGTGCCGATGACAGCGGGGTTTGTGAGCAAATGGCTGCTTTTGACATCTGCCCTCTCTCTTGAGCTGTGGCCAGTCGCCGTATTAATGCTGCTGAGTTCTTTGTTGGCAGTTGTTTATATCTGGCGGGTCGTCGAAATTTTGTATTTTTCACCGGCATCGCATTTGGCTCAGACCGCCAAAGAAGCGCCGATGGCAATGTTGATACCGACCTATATCGTTATTGGATCCACAATCGTGTTTGGTTGTTGGACAGTTTACTCGGCAGGAATCGCTCATGCCGCGGCCGAGTCATTGCTAGGAATTAGTCAAATGGGAGGCGTTCAATGACTCCCGAGAATTTAATTTGGATTGCGATGTTGTTGCCATTAGTGGCAATTGCATTGGTCTTTATTGTGGGTGAGAAATCACCAAATGTTCGCGAATCCTGCACTATCGGCATCGCAGTTACTTTGTTTTGGGTGACGACGCGCCTCGCCAGTTTTGTGTTCTCCGGCGGAAGGCCTTCTTTCAAAATGGGTGAGATATTACCCGGGTTTGAAATTGCGTTTACCGTTGAGCCGCTCGGAATGTTGTTTGCCTTGGTCGCATCAGGTTTATGGATCCTGACCACGGTCTACGCGATTGGCTACATGCGAGGGCATCACGAAAAAAATCAAACTCGATTTTATGCGTGTTTTGCGTCGGCAATTTTTGCTGCACTGGCTGCCGCCTTCGCCGCGAACTTATTCACACTATTTGTAGCTTACGAATTGATGACGATTTCGACCTATCCACTGGTAACTCATCACGGTGATGAGAAAGCAAAAAAAGGGGGCCGGATCTATTTGGGGATTCTGTTATCGACGTCGGTTGCATTTTTCATGCTTGCTATTGCCTGGACATGGACAGTTGCCGGTACGCTCGACTTCACTCCCGGAGGTATTCTTGCTCAGCCAAATATCGATGGAAAAATTTCTGATTTTCAACTTTCAGTACTGTTGGGCTTATTTGCTTTCGGAATCGGCAAGGCCGCGATTATGCCATTCCACCGCTGGCTTCCTGCGGCAATGGTTGCGCCAACGCCAGTCAGTGCATTGCTGCATGCCGTTGCGGTAGTGAAGGTTGGAGTTTTCACAATCTTGAAGGTATCGATTTATATTTTTGGAATCGATTTGATTAGTGAAACGCGGCTTGGGGAAGGCGCGAATCCAATCATGATGAGCGACTGGCTGTGTTACCTAGCGGGGGCCACGATTTTGTTAGCTTCCCTCGTAGCGATGACGAAAGATAATCTCAAGGCGAGGCTTGCTTATTCTACTGTCAGCCAATTGGCCTACATTACGCTTGGAGCTGCATTAGCAACCCCCGATAGTGTGATTGGCGGAGGAATGCATATTGCGATGCATGCGGTCGGTAAGATCACGTTATTTTTCTGTGCCGGTGCGATCTACGTTGGTGCCCACAAGACAAATATTAGTGACATGCGTGGACTTGGTCGAGCCATGCCGTTGACGATGGGGGCTTTTTTACTCGCGACACTGAGCATTATTGGTTTACCTCCGGGAGGAGGTGCGTGGAGCAAGTGGTTCCTGGCATTGGGGACCGTTCAGACTGGGCATTTTTGGTTGTTAGCGGCGCTCATGGTCAGTTCTCTCCTCAATATTGCCTATCTTATTCCAATTCCAATTCGGGCATTTATGACACCGGTTGGTGAAACGCCAATGAAATTTAAAGAAGCACCGATGATGTGTGTGGTGCCTTTGTGCATTACCGCTGTTGGGAGTGTGGTGCTCTTCTTTTTTGGTAATGAAATTTATGATGTTTTGTTGCCAATCGCGACGAGTACTCGATGAACCGTATTCACGTGATGCCGCAAATTGATGGTTGCAAATAATGAAACCTAAAAATAACAATTCGAAAGGTGGCGACTCCAACAACGAAACTAGTTGGCTGGAGCGTAACGTCAATGTGGTGATTGCTGGCCTCGTCATTGCTTGCATTGGTTCCTTGATTGCACAGTTTTGGTGGGCACCTCTGTTTGCCGAAAAGCAGGTAGAAGCGTCGCACGTAGAAGCGTCACATGATGAAGGCTCGCATGATGAAACGTCTCACGATGAACACATGCACGATGAAGCATCGCACTTGCATCCAGCCGAATTTGCAATCGAAGAGGTATTTGGATTCGAAGCAATGTTTGGCTTCGTTGCGTTCGTTGCCGTCGTATTTTTAGGAACAGGTTTGCGTTTGATCATTATGCGAGATGAGGATTATTATGATTCATAATTTTCCTCCGGGACTGATCATGGTTCTTGGCGCGTTGTTGCTTCCATTTTTGGGGCAACGGTTGAGCGCTTGGGGTGCTTTGGTTTTATCCAGTCTAAGTCTTGTCGCATTCTGGACGTCCCCCGAGTTTCACGCGGTTACCTTGAACTTGTTCGGTCAAGATTTAAACATCGTCCGAATTGATCGGTGGAGTTGGATTTTCGGCTTAGTGTTTCACCTGGCTGCGATTACTGCTTCGATTTACGCGTTGCATGTGAAGGATACGAAACAACATGTAGCGGGAATGATATATGCGGGTAGCGCGATTGCAGCGTGCTGTGCTGGTGACCTCATCACTCTTTTTGTGTGTTGGGAACTGACGGCAGTATCGAGTGTCTTTCTCATCTGGGCTAACGGAACCGAAACAGCTTATCGATCGGGAATGCGTTACTTGATTATTCAGGTTACGTCCGGGGTTCTTTTGCTTTCCGGGGCAATTATTCACTACCAACAAACGGGTTCTTTGGTATTTGAGAACTTTCTTGGATTAGAACCGGGCCAGCGTGGAGCGATTGGCGATCTGGAATTTGGGCCACTGCTAATTCTGATTGCCTTTGGAATTAAAGGAGCCTTCCCGCTGCTCCATAATTGGCTGCAGGATTCCTACCCCAATGGAACGGCTACGGGAACGGTATTTTTAAGTGCGTTTACGACGAAGCTGGCAATTTATTCTCTTGCTCGCGGGTTTGCAGGCCTGGAGGAGTTGATCTGGATTGGATGTGCGATGACGCTCTTTCCAATTGTATTTGCCGTGATTGAGAATGACCTTCGACGAGTGTTGGCTTACAGTCTCAACAATCAGTTAGGCTTCATGGTTGTCGGCATTGGTATTGGAACTGAGTTGGCACTCAATGGAACGGCCGCTCATGCTTTTTGTCATATCATTTATAAGTCACTCTTGTTTATGTCGATGGGTGCGGTGTTGCATCGCGTGGGTACAACCAAAGCGACGGAACTGGGTGGTCTTCACAAATCGATGCCATTCACAACCGTGTTCTGTATGATTGGTGGCGGCGCAATCGCAGGCTTCCCATTGCTTAGCGGTTTTGTGAGTAAATCAATGATCCTCTCGGCGGCTGGTCATGAGCAGATGTTTGCCGTATGGATTATCTTGTTGATTGCTTCTGCGGGTGTGATGGAACATTCGGGAATCAAGATTCCATTCTTCGCATTTTTTGCCCACGACTCAGGTAAGCGAGTCAAAGAAGCGCCATGGAATATGTTAACCGCGATGGCGATTGCGTCGTTTTGCTGCATCGCGATCGGAGTTTATTATCAACCGCTTTACGATATGCTTCCCTTTGAAACGCATTACGAACCGTATACAGCGGCGCACGTTATTATGCAGTTTCAGCTATTGTTGTTCGCAGCGCTTGCATTTGTGTTCCTGATGAAAGCCAATCTCTATCCAGCAGAAATACGATCGACCAATCTCGACACTGATTGGGTCTATCGAAGATTGTTGCCGCGATTGATTGCTCACCTCGGAAAACTTATTCAGCTTATCGATTCGCTATTTCGGTTGGCTTGTTTAGCGATGATCAAGCGATTTCTAAATTGGCTTGCTAAATCATGTGGTGCTCGCGGCTGGCTTGGCAGTACTTGGTCGACGAGTTCGATGGCGTTTTGGGCCGCCGTTTTACTTGGCGTATTTTTGATTCTCTATTATCTCTAAATTTGTTCTTGCTGTGCGGGATTCGGTCTTTTACACGGCGCGACCGCGGATTTTGAATCACAATAATAAAAGAGATCTTTGCTGGAATCAAAAAACCACGGATTTCTCTATCGAAATTTAGTTCGATTGATTGGCGATTTGGGGTGACTTCGTTACGCTGGTACGGGAAGACAGGGGGATGGGTAGGGATTTGTTTTAATCATTGTGCATGGATTGGAACGGATTAAACTACCCAAACTCATTGGTGGCTCTGTTTCCAATGACTAAAAATGGCAAGATTTGCTATCGGGGAACGAGATGACTGATTCGGGAAAATATGCGAGCTAATGGATACCTTTCCATTTATCTATGTAAGAGTGGCGCCGTCGACGTGGGCATACCTTTCGTCGCTTCTAATGCTTGCGCTGTTTTTCAAGTTTAACCGTTTCTGGAGTGTTCGAAATTTCGATCTCTGCTTGATAATTTTATTGGCTCCAGGTTTGCTGTTAATCGAAGGTGGTCGCCAGTGGGAGGCACAGAATAAATCGGTTGCGGTGTCTGCAAAAGATCTAGCTGGGTCGACAGAAAAAAAGATTCCACCGGGAGGCTTGCAACAAACTGTTGATGGCGAATTGGAAGCGGTGGACTCCCAAGAGCAAGGAGTGCCCGCAGTTGACCAGAAAGCTGCTGGTGAAAAAGAAATAAATCTTGATAGCAAGGGAATTGTTTGGCAGCGACTTGGTTACTACTGGCTATTTTCCGTTGGCGGATTGCTTTTGATCCGCATGTTGATTGATCCAGGACTGACACGTCGACCGCAATTGGAGCCCAACCTAGCCATTGGCGGGATGGTGTTCTTTGGGTTTAGTTTGATGATGTTTTTGTTTGCCAATATTGCGATTTCAGAGCCGACCAATGAAGATCTTAGTGGGTCTCGAAATGCGGTGAAATTATTGCAACGAAAGGCTGTTGATGCAGACGAGAAAGATCAGTTGATACGGAGAGGCCCGGGTTATACGCTGTTCAATTTATTCCCGATCATCCCGTCGTTTGAAAGTGGAGATGCGATTCTTAAGACGAATCCAGACACTCAGGAATTGACGGACATGTCGCGGTACATTATCGCTGCAAAATCATTGGCGATTGCAAGCCAAGTGTTTATTGTTTTGGGTCTCGTGTTGTTCTGTTATTTTAACTACAACAATTTTAAAGTTGGCGTCGGGATATCGACCATTTATTTGATGCTTCCCTACACTTCCATGTACACGGGCTATGTGTTGCATGTTCTGCCCGCGGCTCTGATTTTGTGGGCGATTGTTAGTTTTCGCCGGCCATGGATCGCGGGAATCTTGTTTGGATTAGCAACCAGCGTATCGTATTACCCAATCTTTTTACTGCCTCTTTGGATCAGTTTCTATTGGGAGCGTGGTCGCTGGAGATTCATTGTTGGCTCATTGATTGCCATCCTGATTTGCATTGGTGTTTTACTGTTTACATCAACCACACTGGTGGCATTTTGGGAACAACTACAGGTAATGTTTGGTTTTTGGTTTCCTCGAATGGATGGTCTCCAGGGAATTTGGGCTTTAGGTTGGAGTAATTGGTGGAGACTGCCATTGCTTGTCGCATTCGTTCTGTTTTGTATTTCGTTTGTGGCGTGGCCATCGCAAAAGAACATTGGCACCTTGGTGGGTTACAGCGGAGCGGTGATGTTGGCAGTGCAGTTTTGGCACGGGTTCTCCGGTGGTGTTTATATGGCCTGGTATCTTCCGATGGTATTGCTAATTGTCTTCCGACCCAATCTTGATGGTCGAACCGCCCAAATGGAGGTCGGTGAAATCAGCCGACGGCAAAAAGAAACGGCAGAAGATCTTTTACCGTCTTCTTAAAGAAGCGTCCGATTGGCTCGCGGCCAATCAAGTTTCAGCAATGATTTCGTTCCCCACTTTGCGTCGTTCGCGCGATCTACGTGGTCCGGTTGGTCCGAATAAATTGATTGGCACCACTGACGCCGACAGGTTTAACATTCAAGGCCTTGCGACAATCGGTATTCACGCCAAAAAGTGACCGGAATCAGAATCACTATTGGTTGCTTTAGTTTGTTACCGATTACAAGTGACAAGGCTCATTAAGGCGAGAGGAGAACCTCGATGGTTTTTCCGAGCTTCTGACTTTTTCCAAATGCGAATACCAAAACAACTAGCGGTGTTATGAATTCCCGATTTTTAAAAACTCTATTATTAGCCAGTGTGGTTGTGGGTGGGATATGGGTCTTATTTCATCGTGACAGAATTCGCGAACCCTCGGATATTTTAGGTTTGGTGCAGGAGCAATTTCTAACATCGCAAGTTGGATTTGAACTAGACGAAGCCTCAAGCGAATTGGATGAGTTTGCAACGGACGGGTTTAACACGGAGGGTGACCAGTTAGCCAAATATGTCACCAACGTAATCAGAATTGCGTCCTTTAAAGTCAACGACGAGATTGAGGGGCGACAGACGTCTTCCGAGCTAGAATTGTTGGCTGATATTTGCTCTCACTACGACGCAGTGGCGATTCAAGATATTAATGCTGAGAATAACCGCTGGCTTGATCGTGTTGTGTTGCACATGAATAATGCTGATCGTCGGGCTAAAATCTTCCCGCAGTTTGAAAATCAGGCCCCCGACTATACTTATGTCTCTGATTTTTCATCTTCCGATCCATCTCGTGGAGATGGAGTGCGGCTTTCGTCGGCGGTTATTTTTAATCGTAGAACATTGGTGCTCAATCAAACGCAATGGTATGCGATTGATGACCCGGATAAATTACTTAGCCACAAACCGTTGGTGACCTGTTTTAAGACGCGCGGGCCAAGCGATGATGAAGCGTTTACGTTTTCGTTGGTCAATGTAAAACTTGGGCATCGTCAACCGCAGCGAGAATTGACTGGGTTGATAGAGTTGTTTCGCGCAATTCGAAACGATGGGCGCGGTGAAGATGATGTGCTAATTGTCGGTAATTTTAATGGCGGCGATTCTGAGCTCCAACCGATGCGAAAGCGAGCAGGTTTAACTTGGGTCGTTTCGGATCGCGGAACCAATTATTTCAATACGACTCAGCTTGATAATTTAGTTTTTAACGAAGTCTCCACCGTTGAGTTCACAGGGCGAGGTGGTGTGTTTGACTTTGTTCAGCAGTACAATTTACCACTTGAAGTGGCCTCGAAAGTGTCTAAGCACATTCCAGTCTGGGCAGAGTTTTCTGTTTTTGAAGGCCAGGTGACTTCAACGCCAAGTAATGCAACGGAACAACCGGGTCGTGTTGCAAAGAGCAAGTCTAGCGAACAGCACTAACAAATCGCCCGTCCCCTGCATCTATTTAGGCATTGGTTAATGTGACTGGTTAACGTGGTTGGATGCGTGGTTGGATGCGTGGTTGGACTAATGATGTTGTGGCCAAAGCCGAAATCGCTTGTCAGGAAAAACAGCTTGCCGCTGCTGATTCGTCGCATGTGTCGGCGAACCAACTGGTAACCTCGATGTCTTGCCTGACGTAGGTGCGACTCGAGCGTTGTAAGCTGCCCACCCCGAACATCCTAAGACTTGAGTGCTCGAACATTTGACCTGGCGTTGATTGTTCTGGTGTGATTTCGCTTGCTGAAACGTTGGTTGTCGTTTGCAGTGTGAGCGGATCTATTTGTTGAGCGGTTGTGGTTCCTATTAATTGGGCAGGTGAAAGTAACAAAATTAAATCGGGTTGTTCACGTGATTGCAAAAATTCAATGAGCGACTCGCCGTGGTTAAAATGCGTGGTTTGATAACCGAGAGATGAGAGTTGATCGATCAATTGTTCTGGAGAGTAATCAATGTCATTTACGATAAGAGCTACTTTTTTTCGATTGAGCCTATAATCTGATTGGGCTTCGTTGACCGAAGTCGAAGATAGATTGGTTTCCTCGGTTGTTCCGGCAACCTTTTGGAGCGTTTCAAGACATTCTAGAGCATGATTCAGTGCGTCCTCTGCCTTTTCGGTCAAGTTTTGGCGAAGCTGATTTTGCGCTAGATGAATGGCAAGATTGGCGGCATCAAGACATTTTTGAATAGCGGGTGGAGATGCAGACAAGCTTTTCGATTCCACTCGGTTTCGTTTCCGTGTCTTTAGGTCTGCTGTGCCCTCGAGTTCTCCACGGATGATTCGAATTTCATCAGGAGCTTGAATTCCAAGTCGAACGGAGCGACCTTGGACTCTCGTGATCTCGACTGAAATTCCAAGACCTGGAAAAAGAACTTTTTCAGCTTCGCGACGCGATAGAATTAACATATCAGACTCCTTTCAAAAGTTTGATTGTCGGTAATCAATAATCCGACATCTTGACGATCAAGCTGTGCCGCGAAATCCTTTCTGGCACCATTGGGGCGTGGGTGAGGACGTAAACGCCACTCTGTTACGCCCAATCCGCTAAATAGTATACAAAACAACACTACGCAAGTAAAGCCTAACGGTTCGTTAAGTTCTGTGAATCACTTTTCTCTAAATATCAAGTGTTTTGGGGGGTTCCTAGCATAAGAGAGGCTTGAGTTAGGATGAGATTAGTCAGCATTTTGGGCAGTTCGAGATCTGAGAGGTCTACTTTTAGGCTATAGGAACTTAGCGATAGATTTAGGCAACGTCGATATTTGAGGGATCGACCGCTTTTCGATCTTCGATAATTAGGGACAATAAAGGCTTGCGATTTATTAAATTCGGAGTCAAAGCTAATAAATATGTCAGCCGAAATTGAACAGCGAGCGCATGAGATCGTCGAAGACTTGCGAGCGGATATCGACTTTGAGCTCGATGATGTTATCTCCAGGATCGTGCGTGGCCTGCCAGAAGATTATTTCAAAATGCTATCGCGAGATGATCAACTTCGCCAATTAAAAGCATTGCTTGCGATGGGTGTTTGCAATCTTTCTGAAGAAATTATGTTGCGAAGCGATGATGGCCAGCAGATTGCAGTGGTCGCCCGTAAAAACTATCCGGGTTTATTGGCTAGTTTGCTCAAGAGAATTCCAGCGGAATTGGAATTGATTGGTGCAAAGATTTTTACTTCAACCGATCACGATTTCATTATTGACCTGTTTGAGTTCAAGCCAATTGAAAAATCTGAGCCAGTTGCTCCAGTCGATTGGGTCGATTTAGAATCCACGATCGAAGCGGTCGTCAATAAAGTTGGTTTACCGATAGAGCAAGTGCGAGACTTTGTATCGCAGTACCATCCTGGAAATAGAATTCTGAGTTCTCCGAGTGATGTTGCCGATCAATTTCTTGTCTGTCTTGATTCGCAGCGGACGAAAGAAACAGCAGTTCGATGGATCTCGGTTGGAAACGGTGAGTTATCGAGAGTTACGGTTGCATCTTCCACTCGTTCCGCGCGAGATGTTTTTGGGAAAACTGCAGAATTCCTGGCAATGAGAGCTTGGGATATTGACCAAGCTTATTTGCATGATCTTCCACGTGAAGAAAACGCTCACATGGCGGT
>CALKCK010000065.1 GCA_938083195.1 uncultured Pirellulaceae bacterium
GAAATCTATATCATCGCTTACGGCGAACACAAAGCAGAAATTGTTTCCAGAGCTGTGGAGGGGGAAGTTTCGCCGCTAGTCTCGGCTAGTTTTTTGCAAGAACATCCCCACTGTCGGTTCATGCTCGACATTTCCGCAGCTCAAGCATTAACGCGTTTTCGATGCCCCTGGCTGGTCGATCAAGTTGAATGGACTGACCTCCTGACTCGAAAGGCTGTGATTTGGCTTGCTCGCTTATTAGATAAGCCAATCCTTAAACTAACCGAAGAAGATTACAACGAAGAGGGACTTCAGGACTTACTGGCGGAACACGGACCTGCCTACGACATCAACGTTCAGGTCTTTCGACATCTACAGCGCACCATCACTGGCTGGCCAGCAGGCAAGCCTGCAGAACTGAAGCAACCTGGCGACGTTTCCCGCCCGCACGATGACATCTTCCCGAAAAGGGTTTTGATTTTCTCACCGCATCCAGACGACGATGTGATCTCGATGGGTGGAACATTAATTCGACTGGCAAAACAGGATCACGAAGTCCACGTTGCCTATCAAACATCTGGGAACATTGCCGTGTTTGATGATGACGCCCTGAGATTCTGTGATTTCATGGCTAGTTTCAACCAAACGTTCGGCGTTGCCCCAGCTAAAACAGAATCACTCGACTCGAGCATTGAGAATTCACTCAGAAATAAAACACCGGGTGAAGTTGACAGCCCCGAAGTTCAAACGGTGAAGGGACTGATTCGAAAGGGCGAAGCGAAAGCTGCGACTCGATTGTGCGGTGTGCCTGAAGAGAATCTACACTTTCTCGACCTTCCATTCTATGAAACGGGAACAATCAAAAAGAAGCCACTCGGCGAAGAAGATATTAACATCGTCGCCAAGCTGTTAGCAGAGTTCAAACCGCATCAAATTTATGCTGCGGGTGATTTGCGTGATCCTCACGGCACCCACCGCGTCTGTCTTTCGGCGATTCTTCAAGCAGTACAAAAGATTCAGGATCAAGCTTGGTACGAACAGTGCACAGTTTGGTTGTACCGAGGCGCGTGGCACGAATGGGAGCCACACGAAATCGAAATGGCAGTTCCACTATCACCGGGCGAAGTAGAACTAAAACGAAATGCTATTTTCAAGCATGAATCGCAAAAAGACCGCGCGGTCTATCCCGGACACGACGATCGAGAATTCTGGCAGCGTGCCGAAGATCGAAACTCTGGAACGGCGAAACTGTACGACTCACTGGGGATGGCCGAATATGCCGCCATCGAAGGGTTCGTCCGCTGGGACGGCGACGAGACGTTTTTGTAAACGGAAAATACAGCGGCGGGTTTCCCAGTGCAGTCGAAGCAAATTGGTGAACGAGTAGATGTTAATAGACGCGATGAACAACTTTGTATAACGAATTTGACAAATCCGAACTTCAGGAATTCTATCGATCGGGACTGCTCGATGACGTGGTTCCCTTTTGGTTGAAGCACGGTGTTGATCACGAGCATGGTGGTTTAATCTCGTCACTGACACAGACAGGTGCAATTGCTGATTCTGACAAGTCCGTTTGGATTCAGGGGCGTTTCGCTTGGTTGTTGGGGGAGCTATACAATCACCCGCTGTGCCAAGACAATCCCAAACGATCGCTCTGGCTCGAGACCGCTGAAAAAACTCTGGCATTTGTGAAAGAGCACGCGTTCGATGACACCGACGGACGAATGTGGTTTCACCTCACCCGAGACGGCCAACCAATCCGAAAACGGCGTTACGCTTACTCGGAATCCTTTGCCGCGATCGCTTTTGGAGAACTGGCGTTAGCGACTCAAAAACAGGAATACGCCGATCTTGCTGAACGGTGTTTCCAACAATTTGTCTCTCATAGCCTTAACCCAAAAGGCGTCGAACCAAAATTCACTGGGGTTCGGGCATGTAAGTCGATTGGGTTCCCAATGATCACCATCAATACCGCTTCGGAATTAAGGCAATCCATTGGTCTGGAGTCTGCAGAGCAATGGATCGACGATAGTATTCGCTCAATCCAAAATGATTTCATGAAACCGGAGATCGAATGTGTAATGGAAACCGTCACGGCAGACGGGGAGATTTCAGATCACTTCGACGGAAGGACTCTTAACCCGGGGCACGCGATCGAGGGTGCCTGGTTCATTATGGCGGAGGGAAAAAAGCGAGCCGACCAAAACATGATTGATGCCGGCTTGCGAATGCTGGACTGGATGTGGAATCGTGGCTGGGACAAAGAACATGGCGGATTGCTTTACTTCACTAGCGTCAATGAACTTCCCGTTCAGGAGTATTGGCACGACATGAAATTTTGGTGGCCGCACAACGAAGCGGTGATCGCCACATTGCTGGCGTACGAGTTAACGGGGAGTGAGAAATATTTAAAGTGGCACCAGCAAGTCCACCAATGGTCACACAAACATTTCGCGGACCCGGAACACGGTGAATGGTATGGTTACTTGCGCCGCGATGGGGGGCTCAGCTCACCTCTCAAAGGGAACCTTTGGAAAGGCCCGTTTCACCTACCACGCATGCAATTGCAATGCTGGGACATTTTGAATCGCATGTAGTAAGCGAATTAGTGTTAAAATTTCGATCCAGCAATCCATTGAAATCGAATCTAAGTATTCTTAAGCAGAGAAAATGAATCATGCCATCTAACAACCTCCACTCTCGTCGCCAATGGTTGGCTCAATCAAGTATGGCAACGCTGTTCGGCGGAATTGGCATCGGCGGACTCGCCGCAGCTGAGAATGTCACCGCAAACAACGACGATCCTTTGCCGGGCCCTGACTATCGGATCCAACATGGACGGGCAAAACAATCTGTCATGGCTTGGTGTTTTAACCCAATTGAAATGAATGAGTTCATTCCCGCCTGCGCGGCAATGGGGCTCTCTGCCATGGAAGGCCTAGACAAAAAACACTACCCGTTGATGAAACAACATGGCCTCGGAGTTTCCATCACGGGCAGTCACGGATTTAAGCGAGG
>CALKCK010000066.1 GCA_938083195.1 uncultured Pirellulaceae bacterium
CAACTGACTGTCACGACGCAGTACAACCGGTGGACTCTCGCCGCCGAATACCCTGAGAGAAGTACAATAGATTGTCTTCCCGGTCTCCTTGATCGTATGGGGAATTGATTTAACCGCAGGCCTGCGTCCCTCGCTCGCGTCCCCGGGCCGCCAGTCACCGTAAACACCCTTTGGTCCACGTGCCAAGCGATCTTTCCAATAACTAACCGTCTCCGGAGTTGCCTCGAACTCAAACAATTGATCCGCCGCCGCAGTGACTCGGTGCTTCGCCGGAACGTCAAGTGACTGACCATCACTTAAACGCTTCACGCGCACCTTCCCTTCGGTCACATTTAAAAAGGTTGAGGCCAGCTCTGACTCAACTTCAAATTCAGTCCCAAGCACTTCGAGTACCGCAGTTCGCGTGTAAACCAGCATCGGCTTACCCGCGGGCTGTGGTTCCACGCTCGCAGCAAAACCGCCCTCAATTAAGTGGAGCTCCTTTTGCTCCAGATCAGAAAATACCAATCTCGATTGACCCGCAATTACTACGCGCGATCCGTCTTTAAACATTAACTCGAACCATGATTCAGGCGATTGCCCTTCAATTGTCCCGCCCGGCAACTCAGCACCAACCGTCAACTTGGTGGTAACGCGGCCGCCATCTCCAGTCCATTGCAGTGGACCACTCATGCCTGTGATTTTTGCAATATGATGCTCCTGGCGCTCGCCAAAGTCCCGCGACTGAAGAACCCACTGCATCGCAAAGAGACTTAAGATAGTCGCTGCGACTGCAAGCAACACTCCGCCAGGCGAACGGGCGAACACCTGTCGACATTCTGACCGGCGATTGTGCTGCGGAGTTTCGCTAACACCGTTTCGCAAAATGTCAGCCAATTGCACATCGAAAAGGCTATCAGCTACCAAACGCCGCCGCGCTTCGGGATGAAGATTGAGAAGCTCGATCAATTCTTCCATTTCAGCTTCGCAAAGCTCATCATTCAGCTGAAGCGAAACCAGGTAATCCAGTCGCTGCTGTTCTAAGTCTTCCAATTTGGATTTATTATTCATTCGACATTTCTCACATTAAGTTCAACACAATCTCGCAATTGCTTTTTGTGACGATAGAGTGACTTTCGAACTGCTTCCAAACTCATTCCAACCTTTTTCCCAATCTGCTCATAACTCAAACTCTCGGCAAACCTGCTTTGCAAAACCAAACGCCCCCGCTTGGTTAAGTTACCAAGACACTTTACCAATGCCTTTCGCTTCCGAGCATCCTGACTCGCAAAGTCTCCCGAGGAATACTCATCGAACGCCTGGTCAATAGAATCTTCTAACAATCTGGCCACGAGCGTTCTGTCCTTTTTCTGTTTTTGTCTGATCCTCAGTACTTCCAGGCGAACAATGGAACGACACCAAGCCATGATCGATGTACCCTCAGTAAACTGGTCGTACTTCCTCACGACGGTCAACATGGCGTCCTGCACCGCGTCATCCGCCGTCGAATAATCCCCTAGCAGAGCATAGGCATACGCGATCAACTGGACGCGGCACTCAAATGCCAGTTTGACAATTCGCTCTCGTTTTTCTTCTTCGTTGGAGTTCATTAGTAATAACCAATTTGTCGACGGTTTCGTGGACAAGCTAATCTTCTATTTTCCGACATGGCAAGGCAAAACCTTGATCTATTCGTGCCCCTGCCTATTCGTGCCTCAGTGCCTCAATTGGATCCATCGCAGCAGCTTTCATTGCCGGATATAACCCAAAAACCACACCGGCACCGACTGAAATCGACAGAGACAATCCAATCGACCAGGGTGCAATCCTCGGCTCTAATGTTGATACGATTGGCGGAAGCGTATCCGGAGATGCGATGGACATTCCCCAGATAAACAATTGAAACAAGGGGCCGCACATCAGCCCAAACGCAACGCCCATCAAGCCACCTGCCCCTGTAAGCACCAGTGTCTCAGCTAGAAATTGCTGAATAATATCAAATTGCGTTGCACCCAAGGCCCTCCGAATCCCAATTTCACGTGTCCTCTCGGTGACCGTCGCCAGCATGATGTTCATGATTCCAATCCCCCCCACTAACAGGGAGATTCCAGCAATCACCACGAGCAACACATTGAACATCGCCTTAGTTCGTTCCGCCTGTTCTAGCAACTCTTTGGGAACGACAACGGAATAATCTTTGGTCTTGTGAAACTTTTTAAGATCCGAATTGATAATTGCAGCAGTCCCATCGACGTCATCCAAGTCGGCCACCCTGACTGTAATTTGATTCAATTGAACAATCTCGCCCTCAAACGGAAACGAACCTCCGCTGGAAGTCCGCCGCATAACCCAATCACCAATTCGCATTCGAAATGTTTCCAACGGGATGTAGGCATCCAGGTTATAGTCTCGAGCATCGAGACTGCCACCGATCGCTGCAGAGGCAGCTCGCTGTCGCGTCTGGCCAATGACTGTATAAAACTCGGAGCCTACCCAAATTGTTTTTCCAATTGGGTTCTCGTGAAGAAATAATCGCTTCGCTGTTTCGTCGGCCAAAACAATAAACTTTTGCCCATCATCACGTGGAGTGATCCATCTGCCTCTGGCAATATCTAATCGGTTCATGTCAAGATGCTCTTGGCCGCACCCGACCAGCTTGGCTTCCACCCCTCGATTTTTATACCGCAACTCAAAGCGCGTTTCGCGCATTGCGATAACCTCCTCCACGCCCGGAACCGTTGAAACAATCCGTTCAAAATCCTTTCTCAACAGGCCGTATTTTTTTACTCGGCTATTCGCTGAGTCATCCGTTGCTCCTGGATCTACCGTGCGAATAATGATATTTCTCGCGCCGAGTTCAAGAATTTGCTGTTGAGCTTGGTAGCTCACGCCCTCCCCCATTGCCACCAACCAAATTACCGTAGTCGTCCCAATGAAAATACCGAGCGCCGCCAAGCTGGCTCGCATTTTTTGAAGCAACAGACTTTTGACACCAAGTTTCAATGGCCGGCCAAAACTAAAATTAATCATGGCCTAAACCAATGGATCAGTTCGCACCTCTCCTTTGGTCCCTCCATCTGCAATTTGCGGTTACTCATTGGATGGGGACTCCTCCTGAGCAGCGGCAGGGACACCATTTCCAAGTACTTCGTCGATTGACTTCATTGCCTCCAGCTGAGCTTCACGTACAAACGCAACCGGATTCAACACCACCTCCTCACCAAGATCGACTCCGCGATTGATGACGACATAGACCTCATTTCCCTCGACAACCTCAACGATTCGTCGCTCTATCTCGCCTGAGCGATTTCTTACCCAACAAAGCGAATCCTGAGTGGTCTCTAAAACAGCTGAAACCGGCAATTTCAAAACGTCCTTGTATTCCGAAAGCACTATTTCGACCTCCGCACTCATGCCAGGTTTTAGCCCAGCTGTTCCTTCAGGTAGTTTTATGATCGCATCGTATTTGACCATGTTACCCGTCCACCAACCGGCCGGCCGCGCAACCGAAGCGATCGAAACCACTTCGCCTTGGATTACACTGTCGGGAATCGAAACTTTTGCCACCATCCCAAGTTTAACCCGGTCCACGATCGATTCATGAATCCCAACATTTACTTGCATCTTTTGTAGTTCCGGCATCAACAGTAACACTTGATCTTTGTGCACGGTTGCACCCTCAGTGATGTCAGGCGATGCCTTCCAGGCTGCCGCAGATGGAAAAATTACCATCCCGGATTTTTCTGATTTGATCACGCACAGCTCATATTCCGACTTGGCTAAGTCCCGCCGCTTGGCATCTAAAACAGCTCTCTCTTGATTGGCAGCATCATCGGCCTCAGCCGCTTTTAAATTACCTTCAAGCGTCTTCAACTCCATTGCTTTTGTATATTTTTTTAAAACTTCGATTTCATCTTTTTTCCCTTTCACCTCCAACTCGGCCTGAGCTAACTTCACCTCGATCTCTCTCACTTTTAACGAATCCGAATATCCTCGGTTTTGCAACTTTCTTTGGTGGTCACGCTCACTCTTACTTGTCACCACCTTAGCCTCCGCAGAAGCTAAACTCATTTCCAATCTCAAGAGCTGTGATACGTAACGCCCCTTTATATATTCATCGATGGCCAATTTCGATCGTTCGACTAATGCCTTCGACCGTTCGGCCCCCGACTGCGACCAGAACGCGTATTTCGAACGTTCGTTAATTGCATCTTCAATCGCAAGGGTATCGAGCTGAACTAAAACATCTCCCTCTTCAACATGCGTGCCATTTTCAATTACCCAATTAACGGTGTTCTTTCCGCGAACACGACATTTCACTTCCGTATTCTCAGAACTTTCCAGACCCCCTTGCTCGACTACCGTGACGCTCAAATCACCACGGCCGACCGTGTGAATTGGCAACTTTTCCGCTTCTACAAGTATCCCTGCATTCGCTGAATGGTCGGCCCGATACATCGAGTAACTCGCAATCGCAACAATTGCCATCACAAGTAAAAGTAAACGAATGACCCAAGATTTAAAAATCACCCTGTCCTCCCCCAACGCCCAAAGACTTCTTTTCATCGACCGCCTTGCTCTTTGGATTTTCATCGGCGCGATCGACTGGCTCAGACGCGCGTAATGCCTCAAGCTGCGCGTCTTCCAAAAACCCCAGAGGATTTAACAACACCTCATCACCCTGAATAAGGCCGGATTTGACGATAATAAAAACATCGTCGCTGTCACCCAGAGACAGAACGCGTTGCTCAATTTCCCCCGCGCTGTTCTTTACCCAGCAAAGCGAAAATTGATCATTTTCAACCACCGCCGAAACCGGAGCCAGCAACGCGTTTTTATACTCAGAGAGAACAACTTCAATTTCCGCACTCATCCCAGGCTTTAAGTCTTTCGAAGCCGGGACGCTGATAACCGTGTCGTATTTCACCATATTGCCAGTCCACCATCCCGCTGGCTTTGCAACCGAGGCGATAGAAAGAACCTCCCCTTCGATAGAAAAATCTGGAAGTGTCACGATGGCCGTTTGACCTTTTTTTACGCGATCAACAAGTGCTTCGTGAATTCCAACTTTGACTTGCATTTGAGTCAAATCGGGCATCAACAAAAGCACCTGATCCTTTCGAACCGTCGCGCCCTCGGCAATATCCGGTTGCTCTTTCCACGCCTCGGCAGAGGGAAGAATCACTAACCCGTCACGCTCTGCCCGAATGACACAATAATCTAACTCTTCAATCGCGCGGTCTCGGCGGCCTTCGTCCATCGCCAAACCTGCAAGATCCGCTTGAAGCTTCGCTTTGCTGGCTTTTAAATTTCCCAGCAGCGTCGCTTCCCGCATCTTTTTGGTGTAGTTATTTAAAACTTCGATCGCCGTCTGACAAACTTTTAATTTAAGTCCCGCCCGCTCTAAAGCAAAACGCTTGCTATCGACATCGTATTTATTTACGTAGCCACGACGGAACATCGCCTCCGAACGCTGCATCGCGGTCTGTGCGGCTTCATAATCCGACTCCGCTAATTCCAAGTCCTTGTTTAACGAATTCGATTCCGTCAAATAACTTCCCTTTAGATACGCATCGATCGCGATTTCGGCGTTAGCAACATCGGCTTTGGTGCGTTCGAGATCGGCCTTAGCTGAGTGTGCGTCAGTCGTCGCTTTTCCAATTGCATCTTCTAACCGCTTCGTATCGAGCCTGACTAATTCGTCTCCTCGCTCGACGATCGTCCCGCCTTTAACGACTTGAATCACGGTACTATAGCCACGTACCTGACACTTGATTTCGGTGTTATTGGAACTTTCAACCGTCCCCTGCTCCATCACGGAAACGACGAGGTCACCTAGTTGGACTCGATGAGTCAACACGCCCTCCCGCACTGAGGTACCAACCGGCAGTGCGGACCCTTGCGCAATCAACAAGCACGCTGATACAGCGACACCTAATAAAATCAGCAACCACCACCTTGCACGCTTACCGCGAGATGGTGAGATGGGATCCGAAATTGACTTTTCTCCCGGACTCATGATTTCGACATGCCCACTTTCGAGTCTTTGATTGAAACCTAATTTTTTGACTAAAAACAAACGGCGTCTGTCTGCAATTACAATTCATCAAAATTTGCTTTTTCAAGCAAGCCATCGATAACATAGACACATTGCCGCCCGTTTAAACCAATTATAAATTGGTTTGATGGACATTTAATTTTGTTTTTTTGCAAGATCCCACCTATTTCAAAGAGTCGCGAGATATGAAATCCAGCGTACCACAAAGTGCCAGCCACTCTCGAAGACCTGTGACCTGTAATCGCCTGAAAAAAATTGAATTTCTTGAATCTGCGACATGTGACGAATATTCTGTTTTTCAGCCATTAATATCAACTCGCCAACACCCTTTGTCACTCAGAATTAGTTCTATCTGCACCCTTGCTTTTCTCTGGTTTGCATTCTTGGTTTCGGGAAGTGCCTCCCTCGCAAATGATCAGGTTCCACTCAGAATTCATCTCAAAACCAGCGAGAGAGACGGAACGATCGCTATTGATTCAAATATCCATTTCCAAGCGGAGATTAAAAACGAAACCCAAGAGTCGATCTCAGGCAAGCTTCAGTGGTCGCTTTGCGATGCCCAAAAAAATTTATTACTCAAATTCGATCAACCCAAAACTCTCAAGGTACCTGCAGACTCGACTGTCACTGTCTCGCATAAGTTTCAAACACCTGCCGCTGGATTCTATTATGCAAAAGTCACTTTGGACTCTGGCCAACAAAAGTACTCCCAACTTTTCCGATTCGGCAGTGCACCCGAGGCAATCAAAAGCGAGCGAGTCCCCGAACAAGATTTTGAGAAATTCTGGAGCCAAACCCAGGAGCGACTAGAAAAAATTGAACCGCACTACCTCGCAACGAAACAGATCGAATCGATTGATAAAAAACTGACACTCTTCGAAGTCGAATTTCACAGTTTCGGAAATATTCGCGTAAGTGGTTGGCTTGAAATCCCCAAGACACCAGGCCCGCACCCCTGTGTTCTGCGTCTACCTGGTTACGGCCAGAACATGAAGCCTCTCAATAAATTTGATGATCTTGCCGTTTTTTCATTCAACATTCGGGGGCACGGAAACAGCCAAAAAGACATTTCAGGAAAACCAAATAACTTCTGGATTCGCGGACTCGAGGATAAAGATGATTATTTTTATCGCGGCGCCTACATGGATTGCGTTCGCGCCATGCAATTCTTAAAAAACCATCCTCAAATTGATCCTCAGAAAATCGCGGTGTGGGGAGGAAGCCAGGGAGGAGGCTTAGCACTTGCGACTGCAGCATTCGATTCTGCTGTGGCCTACTGTGTCGCGGACATTCCCTTTTTAGTGGACTGGGATAATTACTTTCAACTGACCCGCTGGCCAGAAATGGACCAATGGATCGAATTCAAAGATGATCAGGACTGGAGTTCTGTCTTAAAAACAATGAGCTATTTTGATGTGATGTTTTTAGCACCTAAAATCGAATGCCCTGTACTCAGCGGCATTGGGCTCCAGGATAACGTCTGTCCACCAACGACTATTTTCTGCATGTTGAATCGAATCAAATCACCGAAAAAATATGTGATCTATCCGGAGCGAAAACACGCAACGGGTCGCCAACATCCCAATCTTGTCTGGCGCACACTGCGCGATCATTTCCAGTTGAACGACTGAATCTCCAGAACCGAATTGTTCGTTTTATCACCGTAGAAACGAAATAAGCCTGCATTTCTTTCATCTCCAGGATCGCTTTGATATTTATTCCAGTTCAGATGATAATTCATCGTCGCCAACGCTACTCGTTAAAACAAACTATCCATTTTGAAATTAAAATGCCCACCCGAATAAATTCCACGCTGTTATATCTACTGAATGCAAGTCTGATTGCTTTGGTCGCACTCACCGTCGCCAATGCCAATGCCAACGAACCAATCCTAAATCCCAATTACTCAAAGACAGCAATTTTTGACGGCGAGACGTTGAATGGCTGGCAGGCAGTTCCAGCCCAATGCGCTTCTGATTGGAAAGTCGAAAATGGAGTGATCGTCGGAACGGGCACTCAAAAACGCTTGTCTTACCTGACATGGAACAATCAAAACTTAACCGACTTTGATTTATCATTGAGCTACCGGTTGCATGGAAAAGGAAATACGGGAATTGAAGTTCGCTCACAAAGCGATCCTTCCGGCAAACGCCCACTGATCGGCTACCACGCCGATTTAGGGCACCCGGGAATTGGAAAACACATTCTCGGTGCATGGGATTTTCATTTCACCGGTCGAAAAGAACATCGTTGCGACAGAGGCACTAATCTCGTTATTAATTTGAGCGACAAGGCAAGCCGCACAAAACTTGTTTCTCCGATCGAGCAAAAAAGTATTCTGCACGATCAATGGAACCAGGTACGTATTGAGGCTCGAAAAAATCATTTTAAGTTTTTCATCAACGGGCAACTCTCCTCAGAATTCACAGACAATTACCCCAACGGGCAATTTAGTCAGGGTGGAATTGGGTTACAGGTTCATGACCCCGGGATGAAAGTTGAATTCAAAGATATTCACCTAACCGAAGTTTCGACCCCTGCCCCTGACAAGTCACCCAATGTTTTATTGATTGCGATTGACGATCTTAATGACTGGGTTGGCTGCCTGGGCGGTCACCCACAAGCAAGCTCACCCAACATCGATCGCCTCGCTAAACGTGGAACGCTATTCACCAATGCTCACTGCCAAGCTCCAATCTGCAATCCGTCCCGAACCAGCATCATGTACGGTTTAAGACCCTCGACCAGCGGCGTTTATATGAATGCCCCCAAGCCATGGACAGTCGCCGGTTTAAAAGAAAACGTAACACTCTCTCGTCATTTTGCAGCAAACGGATACAAAACCTATACGACAGGAAAAATCTATCATACTTCGGGACTCCCAGATGGCGATTTTGACGTAGTCGGCCCGCGGCCGGGACAGCGACTCAAAATTGACCAACGCTTGGTTACTCCCAAAAAAGCAGGAGCCAATGGGCTCTGGGATTTTGGGGCTCAGTCATACGACGAAAAATTATTTCAAGATCATCAAACTGCGAGCTGGGCGATCGATCAGCTTCAAGCCCATGAAACCAGCAGACGCACTAGTGCAAATCCCCAAACTGCTAAACCATTTTTCATGGCAATTGGTTTCTATCGGCCCCATGTCCCCTTCTACTCACCCAAACGAATTTTCGATCAAATCCCACTCGATGAAATCGAACTGCCTCTGGTAAATCCAAACGACCGTGATGACTTGCCCGCGATCGCCAGTGAATTGATGGTCGCCCCAGCTGCGCCAGACCATGCTTGGTTTGTAAAGTCATCCAATTGGCGTCGGGCGGTCCAATCTTACCTGTCCTGCATCCGGTTCACCGATGAACAAGTTGGTCGACTAATTGATACGGTGTACCAAAGTTCATTGGCTGACAATACGATTATAATCCTGTATTCTGACCACGGTTTTTTTCTCGGTGAAAAAGAGCGATGGGCTAAGCAATCGCTGTGGGAACGAGCAACGCGGGTTCCTTTTATTATTGTCCAGCCGGGAGGTAAGCAAGGGCAAGTCTGCTCGCAACCTGCTGAGTTGCTCTCCATTTACCCCACGCTTATCGATCTTTGTGGATTATCTCCTCGCGACGAACTCGAGGGCAACAGCCTCATTCCTTTACTGAACGATCCCAAGGCGACTTGGCGTCACCCCGCGCTGACGACACATGGAAAAGACAATCACAGCGTCCGCACAGACACGCATCGTTACATTCGCTATCGCGACGGATCTGAAGAATTATACGACCTTCGGAGTGATCCCAACGAATGGACTAATATTGCCAACCAAGCGGAAATGGAAACGTTAAAATCCAAACTGAAAAAACAAATCCCAGTCAAAAACGCCGACCCCGCAATTGGGCCTCAGCGACAAAAGAAAAACAGATCAAAACAAAAGTCCGGCTTGCAATAATTCAAGCACCTCAAGCAATGTACTACCTCTTAAATCTTTCCCGAACTTACTCCAACTACCGATAGATAGCACTAAACTCAAAGACATCCATTCACTGTAAATGATGACTAAAATGCCAATGCATTATTTAATTTCTAAACTTAGCCTGGGCTTCGCGTTAATAGTTTTTTCAACGCTAACCTGGCCGTCTAGCCATGCTGCCGCCCAGTCGGCTATCAGCAGGTCGAATGCGAGTACTCAGCAACCAAGCCGAACCCTCCAACAAATTGTAAAAATCATTATCAATCGAGAGACGAATCAAATCACATTGATTGGAAACCCAACAGACATAGCGATCGTTAAGCAAACGATTGACGCCATCAACCGAGTCAACCGTCAACCGCCCGCGACAATCGTTGGCAAGAAAGTTGTTTTGTATCGTCAGTTGTCCGAAAGCGTGGCAACCGCGATACGAAATGCACAACCTATATTGACGAGCCGGCAAGGAAAATTAACGATCACAGCGCTGCACACTCCCGAAGCTATTTTTTTATCGGGACCGACAGCGCTGGTCGAACGAGCTGAGAAATTTATCGAAACCCTCGATCGCTAAGCAGAACGAGATTGACCATTAATCAGACAGCTCGGTTCCCATCAGCCATTCCTGGGAAGACTCCGCCACGATTGTCGTGGCGAAGAATGTAAACCCAATTCAACAGGTTGAGCTTATTTCGCGTTCTTGTTTAGTGACTCAGGAACAACGAATGCTTTGGGAAAATCGCCGGCTCGATCTCCGCCACGTGTTTCCAATCGTTTGTTTTGTGAACTGCCCCTTGGTTGATTCATTGGAATATCCATTCCGCCTAAATCCGCCATCATTTTGTAAAGCCGATTTTCCATCGCTTTGGCTTCCTTACCAACACTTGGATTGCGAATTAGATTATTTTGCTCCATTGGATCTGCTTGAAGATCAAAAAACTCGTCAGTATCCCACAGGCCGTAATACGTCGTGTATTTATATCTATCACTTCGCAACGAAAAGACTGTCGGCGATTGCGGGAAGTTTTTTTCCCAGTAATAGGCATACAAAAAATACTCTCGCCAAGGCACGGACTTCCCCTGAGCCAATTGAATAAAACTGTCGCCATCCATATGAGCTGGCTTCTCGAGACCCATCGCTTCCATAACCGTCGGAGCGATATCGATGTTGGCCACCATTTTGTCGACCACCGTTTGGCCTTTAAATAAATCTGGGCATTGCATCAGCATAGGCACTCGGATGGAAGTCTCATAAGCAACTCGCTTGTCAATTAAGCCGTGCTCACCAAACATGAATCCGTTGTCACCCATGTAGATGACAAGTGTTTCATCATGAATCCCCATCTTTTTAAGTTGCTCCATCACCGCGCCGACACTGTCATCGACAGAGCACAATGACTCGCAATACCGTTTGTAATATTGCTCAACATTTAGATCACTGTGATAAGGGAAGTCGACCCCGTGCCAACTATTGCGCTGGTCGAGCAACCATCGAGGAAGGTTCCGCTGATTGTCTTCCAACTTTTGCTCGCTCGGTGGGCGGGCAAATGGCTTATCCGCAAACTTCTGATCGTACTTTTTTTCCGGCGTGAAATTGGCGTGGACGGCTTTATGAGAAAGATACAAAAAGAATGGCTTCTCACTCTCTTTCTGGTCTTCCAAAAAATCAAGCGCGTAGTCAGTCAGCTCTGTCGTGATGTACCCCTTTTGCTTGACCCTTTCCCCGTTAACGTTCAAGGTATAGTTCGGCCCCGGAGCCAAGTAGTGACCTTGCCCTTTGAAACTAACCCAGTAATCAAATCCCGGTCGCGGTCGATCATGGTGCCCACCCATATGCCACTTACCAATAAATCCAGTCGAGTAACCAGCTTTCTGTAAATACTGGGGGAAAAACAAGGTTCCCTCTGGCACCATTCGGTTGTTATCAATGACTCGGTGACGAAAGGTATAAAGCCCTGTCAATATCGAAGCTCGACTTGGCGAGCAAAGCGATGTCGTAACCAGAGCATTCTCAAAATGAACACCATTGGCAGCCATCGCATCCATGTGAGGCGTTTCCGCGAACTGGTGTCCAAGAAAACTCATCGCATCGTAACGATGATCATCACTCAAAATGAAAACAACATTTCGAGGTTTCTTGTTTTTAATTTTGACCGGCACAACATCCGAGGGGACGGGTTGAACTGCATCATCAGTGGCTTGCAAACTGAAGTTAGGCAGAAACAGCATTACCAAACTACAGGTCAAAAAGAATCTAATCACAGCAATTTATCCTTAGAATTTAACACAGCGAACTATGTCCCAATCATACACGGGAACCCTCATGCAACGCCACTGGCTCTCGCTAAAACCAAATTTTATTCAGACTCTATCCTATATTTTTGCATCAAAGATTCAGTAACCTGGTCTAACTTTTTCTGACCCAGTGCTCTGTCGTACACGACAATTTCGGAAATTTGTCCTTTAAAAAAGAAACGGTCCCGACGATGCCCACACCCGATCACTTGAGATGAGTTTACCGCCAAACTCCCGATGGGCTCTCCAGTAGCCACAACTTCGCCATTGACAGATAACTCGAAAATATCTTGCGCCACACTGTATCGCACGGCACAAACTTGAGGCTTGTTGGATGAAACAGGCTTTACATTTTCGAGTGCCTCCATCCGAAACGGAGGTACATTTTTGTTTTGCCAGGACAAGGTATAACTGCCCGCTTCACTCTTTTCGCGACGCTCTAATACAAACTTCGTTTGCCCCCCTAAAACCAATAGGTGGCCGTACCCACTCTCTTCAACCGGATCAAATTGGCAAACAACCAATGCTGTCGCATCAGCTTTCAAACGCAAGGGAGTTGTTGCCAAGAATTCCTTACTCTCAAAACCACCAAATCGAACGGCGGGGAAACCTCCAAGACCACTCTCGGACCAATCAGGACGACGGTTTGCATTGACTTGCCAAGCCGATGATTCTAAAGACTGATCTTTGCGAGTCGATGAGCTTGGAGCGAGATTTTCCCACGATATCACACGACCGCTGGAATCTCTCTGAACCCCCTGCCCTGCTTCAAACCACATCGTCAAATGTTCTTTATCAACCAATTCGGTGATCTCGCTCCGAGTCTCATTCCGCTGGGCGTCAACGACTGAGGTCCGAATAAACTGGCTTGGATCGGCATCAATCACCTCTGCCGGAATTTCACCTTCCCTCTTCATTCGCACCCCCATCGCATCTGTTAAACGCTGGCTACCAGAATTTGGATCGGACGCCTGACCTTTCGGTCGACTCGTTATTAACTCGACCTCTCCTTTGAAAACATGTGTTTCGGTATCGCCATTGGAATTGACACTCACCCCAAACTCAGTCCCATGATCAATTAGCCGGCTACTCGGGGTTAGTATCTCAAACCCAAGAGCGGTATCTGGAACCACCGCCGTCAATTTTCCTGACTGAAGAAAGCCACTATTATCAGATAAGAATTCGAGATTAGCTGGCCCCTCCAACGTGACTCTGGCACCTTTTCGAAACTCAATAACCACCACACCTTCCAGCAAGGCAATGGACTGCCCGGAGTCAAAAGAAGAACTAGCAGTACTCCACTTTTCATTTTCTAAAACACAGTCAATTCTTTGGACAACTTCAGCAACACCGTTTTTTTCGGAAGTCAACGGAGCAGCCTCTACCTCTCGAACCTGGACCATCTCCGGCTCACTCCACGATCGTGTGAAGTAAAATGCAAGTGTCGTCAAAACAACGGCACTCGCTGCAATCGACATATAAGTCAGCAAACGCCCACGCAATGACAAGCCAGCCTCTCCTTCGACTCCTTTGAATGAGTTCCAATTCACCTCCGGACGATCGACAACCTCATCTCCCGCTGACTCTGCAATCTCTGAAACCGATTGGTCGAGAGACAGCATCTGGAAATAAAAAACTCTCGCGTCTTCGTTTACTTCCAGCACATCTTGAAGACGATTAAATTCACTTGGCGAAATTGCTCCGTCGATCGCGCGAAAAATTAATTTTTCAATCTCTTCGTTCATTTAAGACTCCTCTGCCAGCCGACGTTCAACACAATTTAGCAATTGCTTTCGCAGCCCGTTCATTTTGCTGTACAGGCGACGTGATTTTTCACCGCTCTCCCTCGCAATTCGCTTTACTGAATCGCCCGGTCGGTACACACTCAACAAAAGCCGCCGCGATTCCACAGCGAGCTGACTCAAACATTGTTCGACAGCCATCCGCTCCAAATCGCGATTTTCAATTTGCTCAAATGCAGCCTCAGCTAATTGCTCAAGAACATGTTCTCTGAATACTAATCGGTCGCGCGCCCAGTCCCGCTGGCAACTCATGACCTTAAACCTCGCAACGACGCAGGCCCAACGAATAAACTCATCACTTCCCTGAACTTGATCTGGGTGAGCCGAGTCGCTTGATTCAAAATCAGAAAATTTACGCCAACACTCCAGCGCCGTTTCTTGAACCACATCATCGACCCCTTGGCTCGATGGAAGTAGCGAACGAATAAAGCGGCGAATCGCTTGATCGTTTCGGGCGAGTAACCCTACAAAACGATGATAGCGATCCTCCTGTGACTGTGAATTTGTTGTGTCCAATGTTGATGCCCTCAGTACTATCATTCCACGATCAAAGGGATTTACCTCAAATTTCCGTTTTTTTTCAAAACCAAGAATTTATCGCCTAGGCCCCATTAAAAACCAATTTTCGATGCCGATCACCTAACTAAATGGCTCCTCTGGGCGAATCCAGTTCAAATATAGAGGTGAATATCTGGCGGCGTGTTATTCAAAATTCAATTCTGCAAATAAGCCAGAAAAAATTTGGTAAAATTTAGGATTCAACCGTAAATCAAACTGCCTGTGGAATAACCTTTCGGCGCATGGGATTCTTTGATTGACTTACAACCCCATTGGCGTGTCATCCAATAAGCGATGACAACGCCCTCCTTAATTTAGAATTTACTTATCTAGAACTTACTTAAAACCGCGGACATCCTCTCGCGATTCGCGCCGCAAGCACCCCGCAAATACGACCATCATGAAATCTAACCTACTGCTTCTTTGCTTCGCCCTAATTTGTCACCCGATGACCAATGCCCTGGCGGTTCAACAGCCCAATGTAATTTTAATCATCTGCGATGACCTCAATGACTACGTTGAAGGTTTTGATGGACACCCCCAAACTCAAACTCCCAATATCGCCCGCCTGAGTAAGACTGGCGTTACCTTCACTCAGGCTCACTGCAATATCCCCATTTGTGGCCCCTCGCGGGCAAGTCTATTTACTGGAATTTATCCGCACCATTCCAGTTGCTTCGGATTCACAAAATGGAACGAGTACGAAGTTCTTAAAAATTCTCGAACCTTAATGGATCATTTTCGAGCCAATGGCTACCTCACGCTGGGAACAGGAAAGTTAATGCACCACTTGGTTCCCAAAGAGTGGAATCAATACGGCAACCCTGCCGACTATGGCCCCTTCGCCCTTACCGGAAGCGATCGCGTAGCTCATCCCGATGTCCCAGCACCCTATCGCGAGATTGGCGCCGTAGACGGTTCGTTTGGCCCCTTGGTCGACATTTCTGGCCGGACAAATGAAGACGGAGTTCCATTTTCATGGCTTACCGGCGGCTGGGGGAAAACGCGACCGTTAAATATTACAACACAAGAAAATCGTGATCAAACTGCCGACGAACTTAATTCGCAGTGGGCTGTTGATCGCCTAAAAGAATTCGCCGAAAAACCAGGAGATCAGCCTTTCTTTATGGGCGTCGGTTTCATTCGCCCGCACACTCCGCTGGTTGTCCCCCAGCGTTTCTTCGACCAATTTCCACTCGATTCGATTGAGTTGCCGGAAATAAAGAAAGGAGATATTGACGATACATTCGCTCTTTCCATTCGAGGAAACATAGCTACGAAAGAACCAAATTCGACACGCACCATGGACATGGGAAGCCGGTTGTATCAAGACCTTGTCGCGTCCTATGATACGCGCGAAGAAGCACTCAAACGATTCATTCAAGCCTATCTCGCCAGTGTTGCTTCGGTAGACGAGTTGATCGGCAATATTATGGATGTCGTGGAACAAACGTCGCTCGCCGACAATACGATTATCATCGTAACTAGCGATCACGGGTGGGGCATGGGTGAGAAGGACTATCTTTACAAGAATTCACTGTGGCAGGAAAGCACGCGAATTCCGCTTGTCATTCGGGCTCCGGGAATTTCACAACCAGGAAGCATTTCCGACCACCCTGTTTCACTCATTGATATCTATCCAACGTTGGTCGACTTGTGTGACTTAACCGGCGAAACAATGAAGAATACAAAGGGCCGGCCACTCGATGGATTTAGTCTTAAACCGTTTTTAGAGGATGCCCAAACCAAAACTTGGGAAGGACCTGAATCCGTGTTAACCGCGCTTTATAAATGGAGAACCAGGTACAACCCCGCCAAAGAAAATTATTCCATTCGATCGGATGACTACCGATACATTCGCTATGAAAATGGAAAAGAAGAGCTTTATCAAACCAAGTCTGATCCACACGAGTGGAACAATCTGGCAACCGACCCAAGCCACGCAGGCCCACTTTCTGCACTGCGGAGCCAACTGATCAAACGAATTCCTACAGAAGAAGATTTGATTCCTAATCAACCAATTTTTAAACCAAAAAAACCCGTCCAATCAAAACCTTCCGTTAGTGGGAATTCGACAACTGATAAGAAAACCGGCGAATACTGGAAAAATGAATATTTCAAAAAGCATCCGGACGCTGATACAAATGGAGATGGAGTCCTGTCTTGGGCTGAACGGAATGCTCATAAACCAAAATTAAATTCCACCCCTGCTCCGAGCAACCAAAGCGCTAAAAAAAACGAGACCAAGCTAAGTGCTTCCCCGCAAGAAAAACCAATGTCGGACCTGCAATGGAAAGATCATTTTTTCAAACGACATCCCGAGGCAGACGCCGATCAGGACGGAGATTTAAGCTGGCCTGAATATAAAAAATTCAAAGCTGAACTGGACAAACAAAGTGATAACTAACCGCGCCGTTCCCATGTAGCGTAAAAACACTGTTTCTCCCTCCGATTTGTAATTTACTTGCATACCGAGAAAGAGACGTAAGACCACTAATTATTTTCCATTTTGGATTCCAATGAGAGCTCTGCAATTTTTAATCGCGACACTGTCTTTTGCCAGTCCTTTGCTATCTACCTCTACGAGCCTGCCTGCCCAGAACCAATCTCGAAAGTCGCCTAACTTAATTGTGGTCATGGCTGATGACCTTGGATATGCCGACGTCGGTTTCAACGGATGCGTCGACATCCCAACGCCTCACCTTGATTCAATCGCGAATTCCGGGGTGAGGTTCACCAACGCTTACGTTTCTTACTCCGTTTGCGGTCCCAGTCGTGCTGGATTTATTACCGGTCGATATTCGCAAAGGTTTGGATTTGAGCGCAACCCCCAATATTTGCCAAGCGACCCCAACATGGGACTACCGTTGAGCGAAACGACCATTGCCGACGCCCTTAGCAAAACAGGGTATCGGTGTGGGGTCGTTGGTAAATGGCATCTTGGCGCCAATCAAAAACACCACCCGCTGAACCGAGGATTTCATGAATTCTACGGACACCTTGGTGGCGGCCATCGCTACCTTCCCGAGGACCTGACACTTGAAGATAGCGCCGCAGCAAGCAATGAGTATGAGAGTTACCGGACTCTGATATTGGATGATCATATTCCGGTCAAAACTACCAAGTATTTAACGGATGAATTTTCAGACGCTGGCGTCCAGTTTATAGAAAAAAATAAAGAGCAGCCGTTCTTCTTATTTCTATCGTACAACGCGCCGCACTTACCTCTTCAGGCAACACCAAAATATTTGAACCGATTCAACAACATCAAGAATCCCAAACGTAAAACATATGCCGCCATGGTCAGCGCGGTAGACGATGGAGTGGGCCAACTGCTCGCGACTTTAAAAAAACATAATTTGGAACAAAACACGCTCATCTTTTTTCTTTCCGACAATGGTGGGCCAACGACAAAAAACGCTTCTCAAAACAGTCCGCTTCGCGGCAAAAAAGGTGACGTATGGGAAGGTGGTTTCCGCATCCCCTTTGCCGCCCGCTGGCCTGCCAAGTTGCCCAAAGGAAGCGTTTACGATGCTCCCGTCAGCTCGCTTGATATTTTTGCCACCATCGCGTCGCTAAGTGGTGCCAAAATCGATGAGCAGCGACCACTCGATGGAGTCAATCTCGTGCCCTACGTCCGTGGGGAAATTAAAACTCCGCCTCATCAGGCTATTTACCTCCGTAAGTTCGATCAGCAACGCTATGCCATACGAAGTGGTGACTACAAGCAAGTCATCCCGTTTGAAGGTGGAAAATCGCAACTCTACAATTTAAAAAATGATATTGGCGAAACTAAGGATTTAGCTCTTCAGGAGCCGGATACTTTAGCAGAGCTGGAAGCATTACGGAAAACATGGTCGGCGGAATTGATCGACCCGATTTTTCAAGGGCTTATCCACTTGCCAGCTTTTCAAAAAAAACAAAATCGTAACAAATCTGAAAAGACGGGGCAGAAAAAATGAAATTGTTGTTGTTTGGCTCGCTCGCGATCCTCTGCTCGATCAACCACTGGGTTGCCGCGGATGAACGCCCGAACGTCGTCCTGATCATCTGCGATGATCTCAATGATTATGTCGAGGGCTTCGAGGGACACCCTCAGACCCAAACACCGTCCATGAAAGCTTTGGCTAAGTCCGGTGTTTCTTTCGATTGTGCTTACAGCAACAATCCCGTTTGCGCGCCCTCTCGTTCTAGTTTTTTAACAGGCATCTACCCACACACTTCCGGCAATTTGTTTTGGGGGAAATGGTTTGAAAATCCTGTCTTGAAAAACTCAAAAACGATCATGGAACATTTCCGAGACAATGGTTATCACGTGGCAGGATCTGGGAAATTAATGCACCATGGCAAACCAAACGAATGGAGTAATTTCAAACACCGCGCGGATTATGGCCCCTCCATTTACGACGGAAATCAACGAGTCGCTCACCCAGACGTGCCAATGCCATTCCGAGCCATCGGCCCTGTAGATGGCTCCTTCGCACCGCTCTCTAGAGTACCCTATGCCGATGACGGTAATCCAGAAAGTGGATGGATTTATGGCAACTGGAAAAAACGGCAGCCGTTTCGCTATGTCTCAGAAAACGACCGAGATCCGACTCCCGACGAACGCAATGCAAAATGGGCAGCTGACCAAATTCGTGATTTTGAAAATCCAGAATTTAAGTCGCCATTTTTCTTAGGCATTGGGTTGATACGTCCTCACACGCCCATTCACGTCCCAAAAAAGTTTTTTGATTTGTTTCCAATCGAAGATATCCAACTCCCTGTTACCCGCATTGGAGATGCCGAAGACACGTACTACACAGACGTCTATGCTCCCGAGCAAAAAGGCCTGCGGTATTACCAAACGTTGTTAGACTCTTACCCCTCTCGAGAGGATGCTCTCAAGGCGTTCACTCAAGCCTATCTTGCAGGAGTCGCTGCAGTGGATGAATGCATTGGAGAAATTGTCGATGCGATTGATTCATCACCTGATCCTTCAATCCGCGACAACACAATCATCGTGGTAACGAGTGACCATGGATGGAACATGGGCGAAAAGGATTACCTATTTAAAAATTCGCCCTGGGAAGAGAGTACCCGCGTCCCCTTCATTATTCGTGTTCCCGGTTTAAAAGAACCAGGCTCACGCTGCAAACAACCAATTTCATTGATCGATTTGTACCCAACGCTTATTGATTTATGTGCACTCGACGGAGACACACGTAAAAACAAGCAAGGAGCAAAACTGGATGGTCACAGCATCCGCCCATTCATCGAAAACCCTAAAAAGGGAACGTGGGACGGCCCCGACACCGCCCTCTCAATGATATTTGTCGGAGAATATTTGAAACTCGACAAAAATCAAAAATTCAATCTCAAAAACCAAAACTGGTCCATTCGTTCAGCTGATTGGCGATACATCCGGTACCGCAACGGAAGCGAAGAACTCTATGACCACGTCAATGATCCTAATGAATGGAACAATCTGGCAACTCACCAAGATCACCAATCCATGCTGCGATCGATGCGTGCCCGTTTAAACGAGATGGTTCCCGAGCTTCAAATAAACACAAACACTCAAAGTCCTAACTGATCTTTACTTATGATCCCTATGAAAATGAACTCCGCAATCGCATCTCTTTACTTAACAATCGTTGTTTTGTGCTGCGGTTTTGACGCAACAACCGGATTGGCCAATGAGCCTCCGAACGTCATTTTGTTTCTTATGGACGACATGGGATATGGTGATTGCCGATCTTACAATGCAGACAGTAAGGTCGCCCTTCCCAATCTCGAACAGCTCGCCACCGACGGCATGCTGTTCACCGATGCTCATTCCCCTTCGTCCGTTTGCGCACCAACCAGATACAGCGTCCTAACAGGCAACTACCCTTATCGCGGTAGACTAGAGAACGGCACGTGGATTTTTCATCAGCCCTCTCAAGTCCTCGAAGGTCAGCGAACGATTGGTCATCTTATGAAAACAGCGGGCTACCACACCGCGTTTTTAGGAAAGGTCCATCTGGGCGGTCAGATGTTTAGTAAGACCACAGGTGAACCCATTTCGTGGAAGTACGATTTTCGAGACATTGATTTTTCCCGACAAATTGAAGACAGTCCCTTCAGTTTCGGGTTCGACTACGCCTACGAATTACCACAAGGAATTCAGGGGCCACCTTATATCGCCTTTGAAAATGGCCTTCTCGCCGGAAACCCCCAAGAATTAAAAATTTGGGAGGAGGGGACTCATGGCGATTCCATCATCTTAAAAACTGGATTTGGAACCCCCGACTGGGACACTTCCCAAATCGGACCAATCCTGACGGACAAAGCGATTCAGTTCATCGACCGACACGTTTCCGACAATCAGACTGCGGGGCGTCGCAAGCCTTTCTTTATGCACTATTGCACCGAGTCTTGTCACAAACCACACACGCCTCCGCAAGAACTCGATGGCGTAAAAATTAAAGGTGTGACAGGAGATTCTCACCTGGACATGCTCTTCGAAGCGGATGTAACGCTCGGAAAGATGATCGATCGACTTCGCCACCATGGAGAACTTAACAACACGCTGATTCTTTTTGTAAGTGATAACGGTGGACTTTCGCGAGGCAAGCCGGAGGCTAAAAAACTTGGACACGACTCATGCGGCGGACTTCGCGGTAGTAAAGCTTCGATTTGGGAGGGAGGCCATCGCATCCCCATGATCGTTAGATGGGGTGACGGTACACCGAACGGATCGGTCATCGCTCCGGGAAGCCGTTCCGATGCGTTAGTCGGACTCCAGGACATTTATGCGACGTTCGCGAATTTGACTGGGCAAGCCGTCGCGCCGGACCAAGGCCTCGATAGCGAGTCTTTTCTCGCGGTGCTAAATGGCGACCAACCCAACTCCAATCGAAAATCTCTATTCGTCCAAGCCAATGCGGAACCTCGCCATGGCCAGCAGTTGGCAAAAATGGTGCGGATGGGTGACTGGAAACTGATTACATCCCGCGAACAGAAACCTCTCCATTTATTTAATCTAGCCTCTGATTTAAAAGAAACGAACGATCTGCTGACTGATGAAAAACAGCAGACCAGAGTCGTTCAAATGCGGGCAGAATTAAAACGGATTGTGGAAACCGCACGCAGCACCGAACCCTTACCTGTTTCTGTTTTTAAGCCAACGAATTCAGCCGATGAGCCAAAGACCCAAGCCAATCAAATTCATACTGCTGAATTATTCCAACCAATCCGAACGTTGAAAATAAAAATTAGCGATCAATTTGTGGGGAACATCCAACGAGATGGAGACGGTTGGATCGTTCAAGGAAAATCTCCGCTGACTATCGAATTCGTTCCAGACGAAGGAGAGAAGTGGGATGTTTCAAAATTCCGCCTCGTTGGCGTCCCACTTTTAAATCGCGAGCCAGGGGTGACGATCGTCGATGGCAAACTTAACAATAGCGACGTGACGGGTTGGTCACGGCACTGTGTTGGGTTCGGCGTAGCACCGTCGCAGGAAGCTTCGATGCTGGGGTTTGTGTTCCCGCAAGAAGAATCCACCTATCAAGGTCCAGCTGTTTTCAAGGACCAATTATCCAAACCCAACGGACACAGGATGCACTGGCGACGATTTTATCCCGCCGATGTGCGAACTTTAAAACTGGATATACAATCCTCCACAGGCAAAGTAAATCTTCGCGTCAGCGCCCCCGTCGTTTGCTGGGAAGCCACGATTGAACGGGATAAAGCCCTCCATGCAATGCCCTATTTAGATGAACTTGGACAAGTCAATGCTCTCGATTGGCCTAACAAAATAAAACAGATCTCGGATCTTAAGGCCGCGCTTCTCAATGAATTGGAAACCGCCAAACAAGCTGCTGAATCCAAAAACCGGAGTCGCTTCGGAGGCTGGAAAGACGGTCCAAAACGGAATCCCACTGGTCATTTTCGAACTGAAAAAGTTGACGGCCGCTGGTGGCTAATCGACCCGGAAGGCTATCTTTTCTTTTCCGTTGGTATCTGTCTTGCGGGAGATGAATCCGAGACTCCCCTAACCCAAACTCGGCGAGATGCTGGCTTTTTCGAGTGGCTACCGGATGAGAATCACAAGCTTCGCTGGACCGGATTAAAAAAGAATCAAGGTCAGGAATTCGTCAACTTTCCAGCCATGAATTACGCCCGGGCTTTGGGACCTAACTGGAAGAAAATCAGCCGAGAAGGGATCCATAACCGAATGCGGACATGGGGTGTCAACACGCTCGGCTCTTGGAGCAGCCAAGCTCTTCAAGAAGATTCCCAAACCGCCTACACCTTGATTGCCTCCATTTGGTGGCAAGCCAGAAAAAAACTTCCCTCGCCGTTCCGCGATAATTATGAATCAGATTTGCGGAAATGTCTTCAAAAATACGCCTCCGTCAAAGACGACCCTTATTGTCTTGGACTATTTTTAGGCAATGAATTCGAGTGGCCCGATCGACTGACGCCCGTTATTTTTGAAATGCCAGATGGTGAGTCGACCAAACAGTGGGTGCTTCAACAATTGAAGAAAAAATATTCTTCCCTCGAAGAGCTCAATCAAGCTTGGGAAACAAACCATACCCAATGGGAAACGGTTCTTAAGTCTAAAGCAAATGAAATTCCCGCAGCCGCGAGAAAGGACATTGAACCTTACTACTTTGATTTTGCTAATGCATTTTTCGCCAAATCCAAAAAAGTAATCAACGAAGTGTTACCGAACAAATTATTTCTAGGCTGTCGTTGCCACCGGGGACCCAGCGTTCTTGGTCGTGCCGCCGCCGGTCATGCGGACGTATTTTCTGTCAATGTTTATGACTCCACGGTTCGAGCCTGGCAGGTCCCCGCAAATGTCGACATGCCCATTCTTGCTGGAGAGTTTCATATCGGCGCCGTCGATCGAGGCGTGCCCAGCCCAGGGCTTGCATCGGCGTGGAACCAACGACAACGAGGGTTAGCTTTCAGCAACTATCTTTCGACAGCACTTGCCGATCCCCGATTTGTCGGAATCCATTGGTTTCAGTGGATTGATCAATCCGCCGCGGGGAGAAAAGATCGCGAAAATCACCAATGCGGTTTTGTTGATGTAACTGGACGATCCTATCCGGAATTCGTTCACTCGGTTACTCACGCAACGGAGCAAATGTATCAGGCCCGAACCGGCGAAAATATGAACCGTTTAAAGATTCTTGGGGAACTCATTGCACCGCCGCTAAAGGTCTCGAAGACAGACCACAACGCTCCCCCAGCAAAAAATTCAAGTGAAATGTCGTCCGCCCAAATCCCAACTCCCCAATCCAGAGATTCGGGCACGAAACAGAACGGCGAGTATTGGAAAAATAAATATTTTGAACGTTTTCCAAATGCCGATACCAATGGTGACGGTAGTCTTTCTTGGAAAGAGCATAAAGCGCACAAAATTAAGATCGAAGCTGAAAACCGTGACAAAAAGAAATAAACTTTAAGCAAACCAACTTTTAACTTCTTTAGAATTCCCATGAAATCGTTTTTCATTTTACCAACTCTATTTGCAATCTTTTCGTTCGCCACCGGTGGTCTACCCCTCGATGGTCAAGAGATAGATTTCGAGAAACAAATCGCGCCGATTTTTGCTGAACACTGCTCCCACTGCCACGGAGAAGACGATCAGGAATCTGGCCTGAGGCTTGACCGCCGCGGGCTGATGCTCAGGGGGGGAGATTACGGTCAACCCACGATCGTTCCCGGAAAGCCCGAAAAAAGTTATTTGCTCGACGTGATTAACCACACCGATGAAGGCATGGAAATGCCGCCCGACGAAGATAAAATTCCGGCCGCAGAAATTGAATTACTAACGCGATGGATCGCCGAGGGTGCCAACTGGCCTGGGCAAATGAAAGCCGTTGAAAGTGTCAAATCTGACCATTGGTCCTTTCAGCCTGTTGTCCGGCCGCCAGTCCCGGAAACTACATTCATGAATCCAGTGGATGCCTTTCTCACTAAAAAACTGGCAACCGAAAATCTTAAGTTTTCTCAACCCGCTGATCCGGTCTCTTTAATTCGCCGCGTTTCGATCGTGTTAACAGGCATCGCTCCAACCCCCGAGCAAATCACAGATTTTTCGAAAGAATTTAAATCAGATCCCGATGCTGCCTATGAAAAACTTGTCGACCGATTATTAGTCTCTAACCACTTTGGAGAGCGTTGGGCGCAACATTGGCTAGACGTGATTCGCTGGGCTGAAACGAATGGATCTGAAAGCAATCTCTATCGAAAGAACGCTTGGATATACCGTGATTACGTAATTCGTTCGTTAAACGAAAACAAACCTTACGATCAATTTCTCCGAGAACAAATTGCCGGTGACACACTCGGAGTTGGCGAAGCGACCGGATATCTAGTTTCTGGCCCACACGTCCCCGTCGCCACGGTTGGTCAAGAACCGACCGCCAGACGGCAAGCCCGCGCCGATCGAATGGATGAGATTTTACAAACAGTAGGTGCGTCAGCACTCGGCATGACGGTTGGCTGTGCAAGATGTCACAATCATAAATTCGATCCAATTTCGATTACCGATTATTACGCAATGACAGCGGTCTTTCAGGACATTGAATTTGGAAGCCGTTTTCCCGAACTCGGTAAAAACCACCCGCGGCGGAAACGTGGCGAAGAAATTTATCAGCTAATCCGTGAACAACGGAAAAAACTCAAAGAAACGAAATTTTGGGAAGAGGACTGGACTGGCTACCGGGAGATGCATTTCCCGTCGACGAAAACTCAATCTGTCAAAATTTCGTTTCAATGGGGAGGTGCAAGACTGGATGAACTAGAAATTCTAGGGCCGGTGCAGTGGAACAAAAATCTTGCCTTGGCATCGGCGGGCACTAAAACTAATGCACCGAAAAAGTTCGCGCAACCTCGCGGTGAACTCTGGAAAATCAACGATGGAAAATACGGCACCGAAGGCTGGGCTTCGAAAGCTCCAAAAGGTAGCAAGGAAAAACCTTGGGTCCAATTCACCTTCGACAAACCACAATTTGTGAATCGCGTTCGTGTTAGCTCCAATCGACAGGACTTCATGCAGACCGACTACTTGGTAAATATCAACAAGTTCAACCTCGGCCCGTTCGATGTCGAAATCCTTAATGACGAGGGCAAATGGGAAAAAGTTTACATCGCCAACAAGGTGAAACAACTCAACAACGACAAAACACACGTCGCGACCATGAATCGGATTAAACAACTTATTCTTGAGCTTAACGATGAAGGACCTAAGCCAAGTTTCGTTGCTAAGCTTGTCCAGCCCACAAAAACATTTGTGCTTTCTCGAGGCAGCCCTGAAAATCCCCGTGACGAAGTGTTCGCATCCGGGCTGACCGAAATCAATGGTGACCTCAACCTTCCTCTCGGGGCAACTGGTAAACAACGCCGACAGGCATTTGCAAATTGGCTAACCTCCACCGACCAACCACTATCCGCTCGCGTGGCGGTTAATCGCATTTGGCATCATATTTTTGGCGAAGGAATCGTCGCAACCACCAGTGACTTTGGAGCAGCCGGGGCGAGACCAACTCACCCTGAACTACTCGACTGGCTGGCCAGCGAATTAGTTCGACCATCGGTAAATTCTCTAGGGCAAGCGTTAAGTGACTCCCCTGAAAGACCTTGGTCGATGAAACGGATGATTCGCCTGCTGGTCATGTCAGATGCTTTCCGACAATCCAGCTCTCCGCAAACAGACGGGCTGACCCGGGACGCGGGTTCAGCATTGTTATGGCGTTTTCCACCGCGGCGGATGACTGCGGAGGCGATTCGAGACTCTATCGTTCAGGCATCCGGTTCGCTCGACCCGACGATCGGTGGAAAGAGCTATAGGATTCACAACGTTAAAAAACGTTACGCCCAATGGGAGGTCACCGACAACCATAGTGAAAAAACTTGGCGGCGGATGATCTATCAGGAACGCATGCGACGTGTCGATGATCGAATGTTCACCGCATTTGATTTTCCTGACTGTGGCCAGGTTCGTCCCAAGCGTCCCGTCTCGACGACACCACTTCAGGCACTCAATCTCTTAAACAGCGATTTCGTCATCGAACAATCAAACTTGATTGCTCAACGAGCCATGAACGACTCTAACAACCAAATGGCAGCGGCGGTGGATCGGTGCTTTGAATTACTACTTGGCCGAACCCCCGATGCAACTGAAAGGAAAGCATGCACGGCACTTGCTGAAGAGCAAAGCCTGGCTCTCGTTTGTCGCGCTTTGTTAAATTCGAACGAGTTCGCTTTTTTGCCGTAATCAACAATTTAAATTTGCCTCGTATTCTTTGGAATTTATTCCGAGCTGAACGCACCAACCTCAGGTCTCTCATGAGCAACCCAGAAAAACTATCTTTCCATGGTCGCAAGCTACTCGATCGTCGGAACTTTCTTCATACCGCAGGACTCTCTACTGCCGGGATTGCTCTGACCAGCATGCTGGCTGCCGACGACTTACTCGCTGACGATAAAACGCTCACCGCTGGTGGCAAGGCACCCATTCGCCCGAAAATCGACCCGAACAATCCTTATTCCGCGCGGCCTTCACACTTTGAAATGCCGGCGAAACAAGTGTTGGTCATTTACTGCCCCGGCGCGGTCAGCCACGTCGATACTTTCGATTACAAGCCAGCCCTTACGAAACTGCATGGCCAAAAACCGCCGGGACTTCCTACGGTTACTTTTGAAGGGCCAAGTGGCAACATTGCTAAACCTTTCTGGGATTTTAAACCTCGTGGCGAAACTGGAAAAATGGTCTCCGATCTACTTCCCAACCTTGCCCAACAAGTTGACGATTTTTGTTTTTTCCACGCACTCTCAACCGACACCAGTGCTCACCCACAGGGTGAGAATTTCATGAATACCGGTTTTACGATGGAAGGATTCCCTTCTTCGGGCGCGTGGGTTACTTACGCTTTGGGTACGGAAAACCAAGAGCTTCCTGCGTTCGTGGCGATCAATGACCCTCGTGGACTTGCCCGCAGCGGGAAAAATAATTTCGGCAATGGATTTTTACCCGCCGCGTTTCAAGGGACGGACTTCACTGCGAAAAACCCTCCCTATAATCTACAGCGACCTTCTGGCATTTCCGCACAAGCCGATGCAGGCACCATCAATTTACTTCAACGGTTAAATGCGCGTCACTTGGAAAAGTACCCTGGTGACGCCGATCTTGCAGGACGAATTGCAAGTTATGAATTAGCAGGAAAAATGCAAACTTCAGTACCCGATGTCATGGACCTTGCCGGTGAAACCAAGTCGACCCTTGAAGCCTATGGCGTCGAAGGGGGCAGTCAGCTACGCGGTGAATACGCTAAAAATTGCCTTTTAGCTCGGCGACTTTTAGAAAAAGGAGTCCGGGTCGTCCAGTTGTTTAATGGGAGCGATCCAGCCGGAGGTAATGGAATTACAAATTGGGATTCCCACTCTAACATCGCCAATACGCACGCCATGCAAGCAGAAATCATGGACAAGCCAACTGCCGCGCTGATCGCCGATCTAAAACAGCGAGGGATGCTGGAACATACATTAATCGTGTGGGCCACTGAATTTGGCCGCATGCCATTTCTGCAAGCAAATGGCTCAGGGCGGGATCACAATCCAGGTGCATTTACCTGCTTCATGGCCGGCGCCGGCGTGAAACGAGGGTTTAGCTACGGCGAGAGTGATGAATTTGGATTCAAAGCAGCCGTCAACAAAACTAGCGTTTATGATTTCAACGCAACGCTACTACATTTGATGGGACTCGATCACGAGCGTCTCACGTTTTATCACAACGGACTCGAACGACGGCTTACCAATGTCCATGGCCATGTCATCAAAGACGTCCTGACATAACAATTGCTTAAAACATCCCTCATTTGATCAGCGATCGTGGACCGTTTACTTGATCCACGCCACCAATCAATTTGCCAGTGGGCTCACTACTTCGCATCATTCACGCGAACCAATTTCATAATCCGCCCCGAAACGTTCCAATCTTGAACGTAAAGATTCCCTTCTGCATCCCAATAAGATCCATGTGTTCCATTAAAAATGCCCTCGATCCACTTGTCTTGTGGGACATTGAAATTAACCCGAGTTTTTGGATCCGGGTTATGTCCAAGCACCGCCATAATTGTGTTGCTTTTATCGAGGATAACTAATCTTCCGTGAAGATCAGGCACCGAAACGTAATCTCCCTGAATCGAAACCGATGTCGGCATCCCAAGACCTGTTATCACTTCCTCAAGAAAATTTCCATCGAGATCGTAATGCAGCAATCGCCCTTTCGGTTGATGATTTCTATCACAAATTAAGAGTCGTGGCGGTTCGTACCGTGTATCGAGCGTCATTCCGTGAGCAGTATTGAACTGTTTCATCCCATTGCCCTTTTCACCGAAGTGCATCAAGTATTTCCCGTCCTTATCGAACTTGAATATATGATTACTCGCGTAGCCATTGGAAAGAAAGATATCTCCATTGGGTGCCACGGTGATTGCTGTCGGACTAAATCTTTTCAAGCCCAGACCCGATGCTTCCGGAAACGGTAACCGCATCACAATTTCACCAGTCTTCACATTGAATTTGATCCCTTCAGCATCACTGTTGCGGGCACCGTAAATAAACTCATTTTCGCCCTCAACTCGAATTTCCATATCATGCAGATTGGAATAATCTTTACCAAGGTACGAGTGAACCACTTTCCCGTCAGGGGAAAACACAACCACACCTTTTTTTGCGCTCGTATAAATGTTGCCCGCTTTATCAACCACCACACCACCATGAGTAGACCCCAACGCCGACGCACCATCGGGGCGCAACCCCCAACCGGGGACGGTATCAAAGGTCATCATGCCACAACCCATTCGAACCGGTTTTGCTTTCTCTTGTGAAGATACCGGCAAGGTCAAAAATATCGCAAACACAATCGCAATAAAACATGAACAACATCTCATAGTCTTAGTTCCTGAAATGATTTCTAGGGTCGGTTGGATGGGCACTGCGAGTATGATAACCCAAGATAACGCCCGCGTCTCGTTGGAAATACATTCTCCGCCATTTGCCATGCGACCCCGAGGATACCTAGACGTCACTGCTCTGCAATTATTTTGCTGATGTCAATCAAATGAATTTGGCGACCACCGCCTGCGTGAGGCGAATCAATGGCGACGGTCTTACCGTCATTGCTGCAGCGCGGATGAGTGTCGCATCGCCACTCTCCCCGATATTCCTCTGGTGAGTGAAATGCCCCCAAATCGACTCGTCGCCCAGATGGGACATGAAAAAGATAAGGCACTTGCTCACGTTTTCCACGACTCGGGTAAGTGTCGTTCAAAATCCACGATTGCTCGGTATTGGGAACGTAAGTGTTGTGACCATTGTGAGTCATCACTCCTTCACCAATCAACGAGATGTCCTCAGTCTGGTCCCGCATGAGATAAAACCCAGCCGATTTATTTTTTGGCCGAGTCCACGCACAAATCGACTCCGAATCCTTCCAAATAAAATGAGATGTATTTCCTGAAGGATCAAGATTACAGCGAGCGGATCCATCCATCGCAACGGTGAACATTCGAGTTGTAAAGCCTCCCGTTGGCTGAGGATTTTTGGCATCACCGTTATCTTTTTTCCATCGGTGAAGCACGATAAAACGCGAACTGTCTGGGCTAACTAAAAGATGGTTGAAATAATTCCAATGCTTGGCCAGTCCATTCCCTTGATGTTTAATTCTCGCTGCGTCAGCGAGTGAAAAAACTAGCTTCGACTCCCCGGTGTCCATATTCATTCGCCAGACACCCGAATTTTCGGGAGCACGCTCCCGAGCGGTCGGATCGGTTAAGCCTACATAGCCATATCCCGCCCGCATTCGCTGAATTCTGGAGAAGTCTGTTGTGATCGCCCATCGACCATCTTGACTTAGCGAGTAAATGGGCCGCGGCAATGTACGCACTTTTCTTGTCGTGACATCCATCACTCGGCAAACATGCTGATCACCATCGCGATCATTCCAAACGACTTCTGATTTTGAATTTGGCCTCCATTGAAGCATGCACCCTTGTTGCCATCCCCAGGCTCGGCTTTCCCCCAAATGAATCCACCGGTCGTTATCCCCTGTGTCCACCATCCCAACTTGAATCGCATCGGTCGCCTTCGGTGTTCGATGTTCAAAACCAACTTCGTTGGAAAGCACAAAACGGTTGGATTGATCAAATTCAAGCTTGTCGTAATAACCAAACCAATGATGACCGGGGCCGTGAGTGATCGTGCGAGCGGGTGGATAATCGCGTTCGTTTCCAGAGATTGCGTTTCCAGAGATTGCTAAACTACGATCACCAATTAGTCCGGGTAAAAAAATGGCTGAAGACGCTTTGATCGCCTGCCTCCTCGATATTTTTATTGAGCCCATTTTTTGTCCAATCATTCTCAATGAAACTGAATTTTCGGCGATTTTAATCCATTTTTCTAGCTTTCGAAATCAAATGGCATCTTAAAGTGTCCCTTTTCTAGTCTTGGTACTGAATCGTTTCGTGCCGATCTTGATTAATGACTTGCTTCAGCTAGGCACCTCCCAAGGCTGCACTCTATCTCGAGCGGCAACCCGCTGTATCGTCGACGTTGTTATTTTGCATCATTTCGTCCAACGCTCGCACCCAACAACGCAAAGAAATTTCAATTCTTCGGTTTTACCTGAAAAAACGCGCATGTTCTGGAAGATAAGCTACGGTTCTACATGCCATTTTCAGGAAATTCCAATATGCCGACTACGTCCTCCCCACCATCTATTTCAACATTAAAAAATGAAACCGTTCCCCCGCGACACCAGCCTGATCAACCGGGCAATTTGACCGTACGCTGGGTTGAATCCGTCGAAGAACTGGAATCGTTAAAACAACCATGGACCCGACTCGCTGAGCGATCACTGTCTACCAACGCTTCGTTCGAGCCAAACTTTTTAATTCCGGCGATGCGACATTTCGGCAACTCAAAGGTCAAGGTTTTGATTGTCGAGGAATCTGGTAATCCGCTCGACAAAAATGCCACGAGAATCTTTGGATTGATGCCTCTGATTCCAAAATCGTTTTACCATCTGCCAATTCGGTGTTTGGAGATATGGTCTCACGATCAGAGCTTCGACCAGACACCTCTGCTCTCGAAGGCGCACGCAGGAAAAGCGCTAGAAGCAATGTTAGATTTTCTAGCTCAGGAAAAAGTTGGCCTACTTAGCTTTGACACCGTTTCTAAAGAGCCAGAGTTTCAGTCCATCCTCGACAATGCAATTCAGTGTCCAGGCAGATCCCAATTTCAACGCGACCAATTCTCCCGCGCTGCCTTTCGCCCAATCGTGGCCCTAGAAGATTACAAAAAGCAATTCGTTTCCAAAAGCGTCAAAAAGAACTATGGCCGACTCAGTAGAAGACTGGCCGAATTAGGAGAAGTTCAACTTGTCCAATCCGATGCATTCTCCGATTACGAAAAACTCACCAACCAATTTCTTGAGATGGAAGCTTCGGGCTGGAAAGTCGAAGCGGGAACCGCACTCGCCTGCCAACCAACCACGCAGGAATTTTATCGAGAACTGATCAAATCTGCCGCCAACGATGGAAAAGCTCGTTTTCTGTCGCTTACGCTGGATGGCAAGCCAATCGCAATGCTTTCCGATCTACGTTCAGGGCAAAATATTTATTCCTTCAAGACAGCATTTGATGAGAACTACTCATCATTTTCACCCGGACTGCAAATTGAAATAGGCAATATTGAATCGATGCACCAAAGCGGAATTCAATTAGCAGACTCCTGCACAGCACCCGACAACTCAACGATCAATCGAATTTGGGGGCAACGTTTGGAGTTCCAGAGTCTTGTTATCGGATTGCGACCAGGGGTTGCAAATTGGGCTACGCAGATCATGCCGAGCCTGCAAGCTGTCGCCCACAAAATCAAAAACATGCGATCGAAAAAATAGCCTCCCATCCAACGCAATTCAACCATCCGTCATACGGCAGAAACCACAACATGATCAAGAAAATTACAATTCCTGGCGAGACAACCTTCCAATCTGATATGGTTCAGATCGATCCTGCTACTTTTGAAAGTCACGTCGATAATCAGCCATTTGCGATTCAGCACAAGCTCCAACAACATCCTCTATTTCAGCTGGAAAACCTAGTTGAATTGTCAAAACGGCTTCCCCGCAAACAACGGGAATACGTATTCAGTAAACAAGAGTTTGGAACTCACGAAGATCTTGAGCACTACAAACATGCGGCTGATAACGACGAACTGTCGACTGACGAATTGATTAAAGCAATCGAGCACCAAAACATCGTTATCGTACTTCGCAACGTTGAATCCGACTCGATCTATGGTCAATTTGTAAATGAATGCCTTGACTCACTAGGGGAATTTGTTGAGCCGGTTACTGGGAAAATCAGTGGACGTGAAAGTTTCATTTTCGTCAGTCCTCCACAAGCCTACACTCCCTACCACTACGACCCTGAACAAAATTTCTTTATGCAAATTCGTGGCAAAAAGCAGATGGCAATCTACGATGTCAATGACCGTGATGTTCTTCCAGAAGAGGCCTTGGAAAAATTTTACAACGAAGGGCAGCGAATCACGAACTGTAGTGACTCATTATTCGAGCAACATCAACTTTTTGAAATGAATCCAGGTGATGGCGTTTACGTTCCAGTGACAGCCCCGCACTGGGTGCGGACACTGGATGAAATCTCTATTTCGGTCAGCATCAATTTTCGCACACCTAGCTCTATTCGCCGCGACCGTGTTTATCGAATGAACCGCATGCTGCGTAAAGCCGGTCTCCGTCCGCACCCCGTCAGCACTCAAGCGAACACATGGTCGGAACTGACCAAATCTGCCTTGCTCGGCGGTCCAGCGACGATTAAAAATCTTGTTCGCAAATAATCCAACCGTCTTGGCTTGAGAAAATTACCGAACAGGAACCAATTCTGCGTTCCGCTGTTTTAATTACTATTAATTAAAACTAAAATCGAAGGTTTACGTTGCCGCAATCTTGCGGCCAATAAAGCATCGATCTTTTCGGAATTGGACACCATGTTGCTGTCATCAAACTTGCCAAAGCTAATTCTTAGCAGCTGTTTTGTTTTTCTTGCCGCTTACAAATCGATAATTTTCGCGCAGGACTCCGAAAAACAATCCGCGCCCTCAAAACCAATCAAGCAGTTAATACTCCCGGGTGAGTCGTTCTTGGTCGATCAGCGACCTGCGTTTATCATGTGGCCGGATGAGTCTAAACGCCAAACCCCACAGCCATGGGTTTTGTATTCGCCGACCCTTCCGCGCTATCCCGATCAAAATGAAAAATGGATTCACGAACAATTCCTCGAGGCGGGCGTCGCCGTTGCTGGAATCGATGTTGGCGAAGCCTATGGAAGTCCTACTGGGCAAAAACATTTTTCATCCCTCTATCAAGAACTCACAGAAAACCGAGGTTTTGCAAAACGCGTATGCCTTTTTGGAAGGAGCCGCGGAGGTCTATGGTCGAGCAGCTGGGCGATAAGCCATCCGGAGCGAGTTTCAGGAATCGCCGGCATCTATCCAGTTTTCGATCTCACCACCTACCCAGGACTCAAACGAGCGGCACCGGCCTACGGACTTACCGAATCCGAATTGTCCAATTCGCTAAATCAACACAACCCAATTGCAAAAATTGACAAGCTCGCCAAGGCCGGCATCCCAGTTTTTATTATCCATGGGGATGTCGACAAAGTTGTGCCTCTCAAAGAAAATTCGGCCGAATTAGCCAAACGTTATAAGAAACTTGGCCAGCAAAAATTAGTTGATCTCGTTGTCGTCGAGGGGCAAGGACACAATCTGTGGCCAGGTTTTTTTCATTCCCAACCATTTGTAGATTTCGCAATTGAACGCGCCCGCGCGGGAGCAAAAGATGACTTTTCATTTTCGCCCAACCAAACCACGCTGCCCGTGGCTCCTCCCAAAGACGCAATTGTACTGCTAAGTCCAACTGAAAACCTATTTCTTGGCCGGGAGGGAACCAAATCAGATTGGCCCAATGAAAATGGTGTTGTGACCTCGACACACGGTGGCTCCAACATGAACCACCTCGTTTCTCAGTACCATTTTCGAGATGCCGACATCCATGTCGAATTCATGCTTCCCCAAAAAGGATCTGGAAACAGTGGTATTTATATTCATGGTAATTACGAACTCCAAATTATTAATACACATGGCAAAGATGAAATCACCATGGATGATATGGGCGCGCTTTATGGATTCAGCAAGGCACTCGTTAATGCCGCTCGTCCATCTGGACAATGGCAGGTTTATGACATTCGTTATCGAGCACCACGACGAGACAACGAAGGCAACATCACCAAGCCCGGATCAGTCACTGCATTTCTAAATGGCCAGAAGGTTCAAGATGAGACGAAATTTGAAGAAGCTCGCTCTTCATTTCACCCCTACCGTCACGGGGTGACGAGCTATCTAAAGAAAATCGGCAAGCAACAGAAACAGACCATGACGGGGCCAGTCTTTCTTCAGGATCACAACAACGCTGTAAAATTTAGAAACGTTTGGCTTGTTCCCTTGGACGATCAATCGCGGCTTTACCAAGCGGACTAGTTGGGCTTCTCCAATGCTTTTTCTAAAACTCGTTCCGATTACCTACCGACATGCCTGCACGGCGAAATGCTCCAAACCCAATGTGAGTCGAGCTGAGATCGTCCAGCTTGTTAAGTTGCAAAATAGATATAGATCCCAATCACCAAAATGATCAATCCCGCTCCCACGTAGGGCGCCGGTTTCCAGGGTGTCAAATCAACCAGCCCCGCATCTACTTGAATGTAAGGTTCGGCCCGCCTCATCCCAATACTACTCAAGACGAGCTGCAAGACGATCAACAAAGCAAAAACTCCACCCATGTAATGAAATGGAGAACCGAAATAATCCTTCAACCATCCCGCTGTTTCTGTTTCGGCAACCTCACCTGTGAAGAACGTACCGAGGACCATGAGTCCCAATCCGACCAGTAACGTAATCAGAGCTGATTTTTCGTCAGCATAACGGTTAAACATTCCAATCATAATAATGGCGAGTAGAGGAATAAAATAAACACCATTGAGAGTTTGAAAGAATCCAAAAACACTATCGCGTCCATAGAAAATATTTGGCGCAGCAACCACCGCAAATACGGCAACTACAAAACTGCAAACTTGTCCTGAACGCACAATTGTTTTTGTTGATGCCTGAGGGTTCAAATACTGCTTGTAGACATCCAGTGAAAACAAAGTCGCTGCTGAATTAAGTACCGAGTTAAAGGTCGACAAGATTGAACCAACCACAACGGCGGCAAAGAAACCCAGCAACCAATCAGGAAGCACGCGGGTGACCAAAGCTCCGTAGGCTCGATCAGCTATCCAGTTGCCTTCTTCGTTGGTTCCCACTGCTGCCATCATCTCCGCATCCTGAGCAGAAATCACCAAGTAAGCAGCGATGATACCAGGCAAAACAAGTACTAGTGGTGCTAAGATCTTAAAAAATGCGGCTAATAGAACACCCTTTTGGCCTTCGGCTAAATTCTTCGCGCCAAAGGTCCGTTGAATTATTTGCTGGTTGGTGCACCAATAGAAAAAATTCAACAACAGCACACCGGTAAACAAAGTCGGCCAGTGCGTACCTTCATCTGCTTTCCCGAGAGATTGAAAGGCATCCGCATCAGCAGCCTTAATTTTTTCATACGCCCCCAAAAACCCGCCTTCGTCGCCCGCCACCACCTGTATAGAAAAATAGGTAATCATCAAACCACCAACTAACAACCCTGCCCCATTCAAGGTATCCGAGACTGCAATCGCACGCATTCCACCCCAAATTGCATAGCCTCCTCCGAGCACCGCAATGAAAATGATGACCGCCCAGATCGTCTGTAACTCGGTAAGTTCGAACATCGTCTCCAAGCCCAACATGCCATTGAGCCCCTTCGCACCGAGATACAAGACGAAAGGCAATAAAATCAACATGTAGGCTACGATAAAAATACCCGCAGTGATCGCCCGGACAGATGACCCATACCGCTCCTCAAGAAACTGAGGAATGGTTGCGATCCCAGACTTTAGATACCTCGGGAGGAATACTAGCGCGAGCACCACTAGCGACAT
>CALKCK010000067.1 GCA_938083195.1 uncultured Pirellulaceae bacterium
TGAAAGAAGACGTGAAAGAAGACGTGAAAGAAGACGTGAAAGAAGACGTGAAAGAAGACGTGAAAGAAGACGTGAAAGAAGACGTGAAAGAAGACGTGAAAGAAGACGTGAAAGAAGACGACAAAGAAGACGACAAAGAAGACGACAAAGAAGACGACAAAGAAGACGACAAAGAAGACGACAAAGAAGACGACAAAGAAGACGACAAAGCAGACGACAAAGAAGCAAATCCGGATGCCTCGTAAGTTGCTAAAGCAAACTGAACGTCCTGTTGTTACCTTGGCACGACATCAGCAAAAGATCCACAAACAAACCAATTGAAGAAGTTAAAGCATGTTTGAAAAATTAACACCCCGAGAAAGAGTACTCGTTTATGTGGTAGGAACAATTCTGCCTATTGCATTTGTCGCGGTTGTTGGTCTTTGGTTTTACAATTCGATTAATCAAAACGACATCGACCGGGAATCGCTTGCTACGAAAATTGGTGAAGAAGAATATAAGATGGGGGTTGCGAAAAAGGCGGATCGTCGTCGAGCCTATTACGAGAGCATCAGTTTGCCCTCTGACATGGAGCAAGCCAGCAACAACTATTTGGCTTGGGTGAAGGGTTTGGTCCGCGACGATCTGAAAATGAAGCTTAAAATGTTGACGCCGAATGACAGTACGCCGCTTAAGTATGGAACCACGGTCGTTGGTAAGCGGAAGTCCTACACCCTGGCAATGGATGGCACATTGGAGGATTTGACGAAGTTTCTAAGCTGTTTCTATCGGGTTGATTTGCTTCACCGGATTAACTCGCTAAAAATTACACCGCAAAATGAAACCGTTGGAAGCAAGCGAAAAATTCGTACGGGAGTTTTGAGCGTCGTCGCAAAGATTGAGGTGCTTTCCTTGGCTTCTTCTGTCGCCAGCGACGACTTTATTGACCAATTGAGACTTGAGCTTGAAAGCGAGGATGATTGGTCCGAAGAACTGGATGCGATGGCCAGCGCCGTTGTGCATCGTGATGTTTTTGGTCCACCTAATAACGAACCGACCGTCACGGCAAGGCCATCCCGTTCTTACACTTCGATGAAAGACGTTACCGTAACTCTGTCGGCAAAGGACGCGGATGACGAGGATTTGTTGAAATTTGAGTTTTTTGGTGATCTGCCAATTGACGACATGAAAATTGTTGCCGACCAGGGCAAGCGTTCTGGGAAGGTCGTTATCCCCGGACAAAAGGCAGGCTCCTACAGTTTCGAGGTGATGGTCTCGGATAATGGTTTCCCAGCAAAGTTTACAAAGGAAACTGTTAAGGTCGTCTTTAAGGATGATGAACCACGCGTTGTCAAACCGGTTGAAAAGCCAGCTCCGGCATTTTTGAATGCAAAAGAGACACGGATTACTGCTATCGTTCGAGACCGACTGGGCGATTGGCAAGTTTGGGTCAATGTCAGGACGACCGGCGAACGTCTCAAGCTAAAGCAGGGCGACTCCTTTGAGTTGGATAAGAAAAAATGGGTCGTTGATGAAATCCGTGCGGATCAGGCTGTTTTCCGAGTTGAAAATAACCGATTGACCGTCGGGCCTTCTGAAGTTTTCTTTAGTGCTGAGCAGATTCCTCTCGACCCGCCGGCCGAAGATGTAGGAACTCAGGAGCCAGATTCGGAAGTAGAAGCTGGTGAAACTGAAAAATCGGATGTCTCCTAAGCAGTGCTAGCGGGCGGTTGCGATGGCCCGCGTTTAAGCGTTCTGCGAGGCACTGTTGAGGTGCAGTTCTAGTTGAGGTGCAGTTCTTGTTGAGGTGCAGTTCTTGTTGGGGAGTCGGCGAGGCGGTAAACCCTTGCATAGCTACCTATCTTCTCTTTGCGTGTGAAAAGATTCTGAATTTTCCGCGTTTATTGGTTGTTTTTGTTCTAACGAGCGGTCAATCGCTGCCGATGTTTACGAATGTCCGACGTCGGCAACCCGTACGCCGTGCCGGATATGTTTCCATCAGGACCCAGCCTTTCATTCTTGCTTATGTCGAGATTGTTAAGGTTAAATTGAGGGTGGTTTTCGTAAGTGCCAAGTCATTTACAAGACCAATGCGGAGCCCTTTTTTGCCTCGGTTCTTGGTAGAGAGTAGATCTTTAGACCCTAACAGGACGAGAAAATGGCTAAATTTTTTAAGAAGCCCGCTGGCAATCTTCGCACCCCTTTTTATTGTTTCGGCGCAATGGCGGTGGGCTGCCTGATGAGCGGTTCGCTATCGGCAGATGATAACGACAAAGATAAATTTCAGAGCAGAGTAGCTGCGCAAGCCATTCAAACGTCTCCTGCTCAATTTGTACCGATGCCTTCAGCACAAACCGCGATTCCCGCTGTGCAAGTGCCGATGCCACCCAGTGGCCTGGCACCATCGCCGAAGTCGGCTGTGACCGGTGGCTTTGTACCGGCCGCCCAATCCAGTCTGGCTCCAGTATTTACAGAGCCTACGTTTCCGGTTGCTAATTCTGGAAGTGCAATTGAATTAAATAGCTTCGGTGTGACCGATGAAACGGCCGGACGACAGTCGCTGGCTCAGCCAGTGAACGCGGGAGGAGGCCAGTTCAAGCGGATGCCGTTGACGCAGAATGTTGCCAGTGAGAATGCACGCGTTTTCCCAAAATATGTTGCCCCCAAAGTCAGAAACGGTGTGCATCAATTAACGGCGATTTCGATTGAGGAATTTGAAACGGCAGTTGTAACGACTTGGGGCCGACGACTTGGAACGGCAACTTCCCCCGATGGAAGGTACGTTCGGGTTGAGATTCCAACTCGTGTTTCGCAGCGAATGGCGATGATTGTTGACCGACAGCGTGGGTCAATGAAATTTGAAGGTGACGATTCGTTGCGTGAAAATTGGCATCAGTTAATGGAGTCAATCGATTGTTCACCGGAGGTAACCAGCCTTGGAGCGGTCCGGAAGACGATCCTTGTGGATGCTAACCTGGCCGAATTGAAGACCGTCCAGCAGGCCGCATTTTTGATGGGCCTAACTCAGGACATCACTCAGCCTGAAAAAGGTGGACAAGAAGATATTACCAAGCCGGAAGCTGCAATTACATTGCCTCCAGGTACAACGTTACCGCAGAACATGAATCAAGATGTTCAGGATAACGTTCAAGACGAGGTGAAAATTATCCAAGACCCAGATACTGGAATCATCACGCTGATAGGATCTGCGGCAGATTTGGAAGTTGTGAGGAAAGTGATCGAGGAGATTTCTTCCAAGTCAAAGGCGAGGCAGGCTGTGGTGGGGCGGATTCCACTCGAATATTTGCTGAGTGCTGAGATTGCTGAGCAAATTCAAGAGATTTACGACGCGAGTTACGCGACCTCTACCGGAGCTGCAAAAATTCAAGCTCTGAGTTCTCCTAACGCAATTGTGGTTGTCGGACAGCCGGCTGGTATTAAGGCCGTCCAGCAGTTAGTCGCCTCCATGGATGTCGTAGGTAGCATCGATGAGCTAGGTGGCTTCGAAGCAATTCCGCTGAAATATCTTTCCGCAGCAGATGCGAAAACTCGCCTCGACAGTTACTTTAATCAAGCAAATAGCGGCCAGGGTACGCAATTGGCAAGCACGCCTATCGCGATCATCGCCGATTTTCGAAGCAACAGCATCATTGTGAAGGGACCGAAAGAAGTCATCGCACAAGCGATTCAGGTGCTTGAAACAATTGACGTGGCTGAAGTTGACGGGAAAACGAATACTGTCAAGGTCTTTCCACTTCGAAACACGCTTGCTGAAGAGATGGCAATCGTCTTGCAGGATGCAATTAGTGGGCAGCAGCCAAATGCAGGTCAGGGCTACAATCCTAACCAACAGGCACAGCAGAACCAACAAAATGCCAACCAGCAGATTCAGCCTACTCAGTCTTCACTTGGAGCTGCACAGCTGAGTTTGCGTACGATCGATAAAAAAGGGAAGGAAGTCAAAAGTGGAATCATGTTCGATGTCCGCGTGACGGCCGATCGTAACAGTAACTCGCTGGTTGTAACTGGACCGGCTGAGAGTATGGAGTTAATTGGAGCATTGATTGATAAGCTGGATCGAATTCCAGATGCTGAGACCCAGATCAAGGTATTTGAAATAATCAACGGCGATGCCGAGGGATTGTTGACGATGCTCGAAAATCTATTCGGCTCCGATACAGCACAGCAGGGTGGGCAAAACGGAACTTCGAATCTTAGCCAATTGCCGCTTCAAGGCCTGTCGGCGACCGAGGGCTCGACGCTGATTAACTTGCGTTTCTCTTCGGACACCCGAACGAACACGATTATCGCATCCGGGCCAGCTGGCGATTTGCAAGTCGTTGAGGATTTGCTGAATCGTCTTGATACGCGTGATGTTACGGACCGTAAGCCTCGCGTATACCGCTTAAGCAACGCACCGGCATTAGACGTGGTCGAGGCGATTAACTCTTACCTTGGTTCGCGGAATGACATTGTTGCGGACGACCCGCGAACCGGTGGTGCATTCATTCAGGCGGATCGATCGGTTGTTGTGGTAGCAGAAACGGTAAGCAATAGTGTCATCGTCAGTGCAACGCCATCACAAAGAGCGGAGATTGAAGAGTTGATTCGCGGTCTTGATCGACGGCCACCAATGGTGAAGGTAAAGTGCCTAATTGCAGAAGTCGATTTGGGGCAGACGGAAGAGTTTGGCGTGGATATTGGAATCCAAGATTCCCTTGTATTTGATCGGGGAACTTCAATTGCAGCAGACGGATCTATTGGTGGGATTGGTTTTCCATTCAACACCTCGCCACTGCCTGTCGCGAATCTGATTGGAGCCTTCCCGGAAACGATGGCTGGCCAGGCGGTGTCAAATCTCGCCACGGGAACGGTTAACTCTAAACTCGGTTACGGTGGTTTGGTGCTTTCCGGTGGAAACGAATCGATTAACGTTTTGATGCGTGCCCTCAAGGATAAGAGCTCGACTCGGATTCTGAGTCGTCCGCAAATCACTACAGTTGAAAATAATCAAGGTCGGGCTTCGATCGGTTCCTCCGTGGCTCGAATCGCGGGAACTACAGTCACCAACGGGTTGTCGCAGCAGAATATTGAGTTTGTTGATGTCGGTGTGATTCTTGAGGTGACTCCCCGAGTTAGTCCGGACGGAATGATCGTGATGGCGGTTAACGCGACCAAGTCGTCGGTTGGTCCTGATTCTGACGGGATTGTGATTGGCTACAGTGACGGGGGTGTTAATTCGACTCCGCAACCAATTATCTCTCCGAATATCGAAGAGACAATTGCTCAGACAACGTTGATGGCACGTTCCGGCCAGACAGTTGTGTTCTCCGGTTTGATCACCGAAGAAAAGCAGCACGTCAAACGTGGAGCACCAATTCTGTCTGACTTGCCATGGATTGGTCCACTCTTCAGTTTCGAGTCGGACGTTGCCAAGCGAACTGAGTTGTTGATCATTATGACGCCCTACCTGATAACCGATGATCAAGAATTGTCGGCCCAAAATCAGGACGAAATGGATCGCATGCACTGGTGTCTTTGTGATGTTGCCGAAGTTTATGGCAACACTAATTATAAAGGCATGGAAGGAACGGAAGCTGGAATTGAAACAATCTATCCAGACGCTGATCCTTCAGGAATGCAAGGTGCACCGTTGTTCAAGGTCATTAGTGGAAATGAGTCGGAAGCCGGTAACCGTTTGGCACCGACAACCAATCGTTAGTTTTTAAACTTATTCGGTGGGATTGAGTCAGCAAGGTTTTTGCGAGTTTGAGAATAAGAGACACCGTTAGAGAGTTCAGGAATTTTTATGATTACGAAGATGTTTTATTCTGTTTGTCTCTGCTCGATCTTTTTCGCAATGGGCTGCAGTGGAATCAAAAACTCCATGCGAGCAAGTGAGAAAAACTCTCTTTGGAATCCAATTCAAAAGATCTCAGATGACTCAAAAGAGAAGAAGAGCAAGTCGGATGTCGATTTAATTCCTGTCACTATGACTGCTATTTGGACCGACTCGGTTTATGAAAAAGCGGGTGAGCCTTCGGTCAAGGGATTTGGTGGCCGGATCTTTTTCTACAATGCAAATCAAAAGCTTGTAAAAGCCGATGGTGAATTGATTATCTACGGATTTGATGATTCTTCCAAAAACTCAACTGACGGAACTGCGGACAAGAAATTTGTATATCAGCAGGATAAGTTCCAAACCCACTATAGTGAAAACAAGTTGGGTGCGTCCTACAGCGTGTGGGTTCCCTGGGAGCCGATCGGTGGATATCGAAAGGCAATCACGCTGATTCCAATGTTTCGCACGGCCGATGGTGATCTAATCAAGTGCACCCAAACGATTGCCGTATTACCGGGGAAAGTTCGCCGTGACACCGAAGTCGCTGATTCACAAAAGGATCGGCCCTATAAGGTTTTAGGTTCTAGTTCTGCAGTGATCCATCGCGCTGGTTACCACTCTGGGATGGCGATTGCTGGAGATTCTCAAGACGTATCACAAGTTGGTTTCCAAGGGAAAGCGACAACGAGTGCTGGGATTAAGACCTCAACCATCTCGTTGCCCCCTTCTATGTCACGTCGATTAGCGATGGGATATCAAAACCGTGTGATGAAATCACAAGGGTCTGATGACGCCGTTTCCACATCGCTAGGCCAGCAGGATCGTTTGGGCGTTGAACCTGGCGAGATCGTTACAACTGATCTTCCCGGTTTGCCAAATAGCGATGTTGAACCGGTAAAAGACAGTAAAGCATCAGAACGGAGCGTAAGGGCGTTTGGAATGCCCGGAGCATTCTAGGGTGTTTTGCCGGCACCCTGCCTGTTTACTGTATTCGGATTGTTACCCGTTAGGTGGTCTATGTCTCTCTCTAGTAGTCTAACGCGTGCCGCAGTTGTGGTGAACAGTTTGTCGACCGACAATGCTGCACGAGTCTTGTCTCGACTCGAGCCGGAGGATATTAAATCCGTTTTATCGGCGATTTCACAGCTAAAGAAGTCGACGCCGTTGGAGGTCAGAGAGTCTATTGAGCGGTTCGCATCGGAGGCGGGGGCGGAGATAAATTGTGGCCGTCATTCGGGTTGCATTGATTCGACCGAACCAAATTCTAAGGAAACCAACATCCTTAGTTATCGATCCGTCAGCACGACTTGCGACTCGGAATTGCCGTTTTCTTTTTTAGAGACGGTAAGTGACGAGACTAAGCTCCAGTTATTGCAAGACGAGCATCCGAGGAACATTGCGTTGGTGCTGTCATGCGTTCAACCACAGACAGCGTCTGATTTAATTTCCGCTCTGGACTCAGTTCTCCGTGTTTCTGTTTTAAAGCGGATCTGTGAATTAGAAGAACTCGATCCTGAAGAGGTTGCATATCTTGGTTTTGAAATAAAATCACGGCTTGATAAACTGAATGGCCATGACCAGGAGCAAGCCCTCGGAATCGACGTGGCTTCTCGCGTTTTAAGCGGTGTGGACGAAACGGTTCAGTACTCGCTTTTGGCTGAAATTAATCAATCCGATCCCGATATGGCTCGGTTTCTGAAGGACTCAGTTGTTGTCTTTGAAGATCTTGAGAGGCTCAATTTGGAAGAATTGAAGTTGGTTCTGTCGCATCTAGACACCTCAGTCTGGGCACCTGCCCTAAAAAATGCCAACTCCTCGCTTCAGGTTCGCGTGTTCGATGTGTTGGCAGAAAAGCCAGCTGAATTGTTAGCGATGGAAATGGATCAAATGGATTCCGTTGATCATCGTAGTCAGCAAACTGCGAGAAAGACTGTCATTAAAGCCATGCTTGGTCTATCGCGTAGCGGACGGATTGAGTTTTCCAAGCAACTCGCAGGCTAGTCGAATATAGCGTGTGGGATGGGCAAATTCTTAGTCGTTTACGACGTTGCCAATCAGTTGTCCGGCTAGTTTGACTGCATTCATTGGGATGGAATGCGGTCCATGAAATTCGATGTATTCAATTTGATGGTGGTGCGATTCGAGCATGTCTTTCAGATCTCTCGCTCCATCGATTGGCAGGATAGGGTCGATAGTTCCATGGGATTGAGTTATTTTCAGCGGTGATTGGCGCTCCGCCTGAAGGGTCCATTGGTCTGAATTAATGAGGGCACCTGACCAGACGATTAGGCCGCCCAACGCTTCGGGATAATGGAGAGCGACATCGGTGGCGAGCATCGAACCTTGAGAAAAACCACCGACTACGATTTTTGACGCAGGAAGTGAATACTCATGACGACAGTGGTCAATTACGTAGGTCAAGTCAGTTCTTCTTTGCGGGAGTAAATCGGGGGATTCATCCTGCATTTCTCGAGTCTTCCCATTCATCATTAGGTTCTGGATTTTCTCAATATCGATCATCCACCAGGCTCGGGAATCAAACAAAGGGTCCAGTTCAATCGGGGCTGCCGGGAAAACGTAAACGGCGTTTTGTTGAGCTGTTCCCATTTCGATCATCACATCAGCAAGACTAACCAAGTCGGTACCGGGGGCTCCGAAACCATGACAAAAGATGACCGCGGACGTAGGAGTTTGGCAGGCCTCGCTTTTCACAAGGACGCAATCCAGATCGCCGATTTTTGTTTCTGTTTTTTGAATCATGTTGGTTATAAATTTGTCGAATCGAAGTCAGGTCGAAATATTTAGCAGTGCCGATAACAGTTGATTGGGATCTAATGGGCGTGGTTTTTGAAGCCACCGTTAACTGGAATGATCTGACCGGAGATGAAACTCGCGGCCGGGGAGCAGAGAAACAGAGCTACATCGGCAATATCTTTTGGGGTGCCCCATCGCTGCATCAATGAATCTTGTGTGGCGCGGTGAGACCAGTAGTCGGAAGCTTGCTCACCCCACTCGGTTTTAATCCAACCTGGAGCGACGCAATTGACTCTGACCTCGGGGGATAGTGATTGAGCAAGGCTCTTCGTCATCGCCATGATTGCGCCTTTGGTTGTCGAGAACAGCTCTCCACTGTCGCCTTCCATACCTTGGGCTGCCTGGTCCCACCCCATATTCAAGATCACGCTCTGCCCTGCCCCATTGGAATTTTTGCGCATCTTCGAACCGGCTCGCCTCGATAGCATCAAAGTGGCATTTACGTCGACTTGCCATAGTAAGTTAAGTTTTTCTTCGAGGGACTTTTCAGAAGGAGACCCCGTCAAAACGTCTCCTCCCGCGTTGTTAATCCAAAAGTCAACGCCTCCTTTCCAGTCCCACGCCCTGGCAATCATGGCGTCCCAGTCCGGTGCTTCAAGGAAGTCTTGAAATATAATTTGACAGTCGACGCCAAGATTTAAAATTTCGGCTTGCACTTCACGAATTTTATCGGACTCGCGTCGACAATGGATAAGGGTGTTCACCCCCTGTTGGGCGAAGGAAATTGCGATCGCGCGACCGATACCCGAAGATGACCCCGTTACCATCGCAGTCTTTCCAGCCAATGAATCGATCGAGGCCCCGAGATCAGAATTCATAGGTTTGCCTTCTGTGATGACTGGTTTTTGCTAATTAGAACAAGTGAATTAGCTTGACGGTCTCTATCATTGCACTGATTGGATGAAGAACCAAGACCACAAGCCAGACGGGTTCCTATTTATAATCGAGCATCGACTGGAATATTTGGTGAAGTGCGTTCAAGGTATTTTTAAATTGATCTGGAAATTGATCAAAATTTATCATTCGGATTCACTGATCATGGGAAGCGAAAAACATGCGGCTTCGCGTTCGCTTCGCAGGATGACTAAATTTCCAGAAAGGGCGATCGTGTTCCAACAGATTCCCTTGATGGTTTTAAAGGTGCCAAGTTCTTCATAGCCATCCGGTGTCGCCTGAACTAAGTGTAAGGTTCCCGTTTCTGAATGAACGAGTAGCTTATTTCCAACGAGGAATAGCTGTCCGTTTCCAAATCGGCCTCTTTGTTTCCATACTCGTTCAAAGGAATTTACCTCGGTGCATTCAAGATATCCGTCGGAGAGTGTGTAAACGTATCCCTCGTGAACGATTGGATTGGTGAGTTTTGTTTTCATGACGCGTGGGTTTTTGTGGATTTGGGTTGCGATCCATTTATCCCCCTGCTGTTTTACTTGAATCAACTCACCGCCAAGACTGTATCCTTTGGATAAAATCAGCCGTTCATCGTCTACGACCGTAACTTGCGAGCAGTTAGCATCGGAGTTGCTATGCCCGGGCCGTTTAAAACTCCACAACTCTTCACCAGTTTCAATGTCGTGTCCAACGGCGCAATCCTCAGCCATAAAGAGAATTTGTTTTTTTCCTCCGAGGGTAGCTAGAGATGGTGAACCGTAAGAGGGCATTCGATTTCCGCCTCGCCATTTTTCCTGGCCGGTTTCTTTATCGAAGGCGATGAGTGTGCAGGTGGATTCTGGTTGGCCGTCCGCTCCGCCCGCAGGAACGATAACTAAATTGTCGACAATCAATGGGGAACCACTTCGCCCCCACATCAGTCGCGAATTTTCCATGGTGTACTCGAGTCCCATGCTGTTTTTTGATTTGATTTGATCGATCCCGACGAGGCTAGGGACATCGGCAGACCAAATTAATTCACCAGTGCCGCCATCGATGCAGTCGAGGACGCCAGTTCCACTGGTGATGTAGACCTTTCCTTGGTCGATTGTTGGAGTCGCTCTTGGGCCTGCTTTTCCCATGGCGGCTAAGTCTTCGTGTCGTCGCGTGACTCGATTGATCCATTTTAATTCGCCGGTGGAAATGTCATAGCAAGTGACACATTCTTCTGCGCCTCTCTGTTCTTGTGTGACCGCAAAACCGTTAACGACTGCGAACCCAGACCATCCTTCACCGACGTCAATTTTCCAGAGATTGGTTGGGGGCTCGGCCCAATCATCAGAAAGTTTTATGTCAGCAAGCTTCCCGTTACGATTCGGTCCCATGAACTGGGGGAAATCAGTGGGTCCAGATGTTTTAAGGTCAATCGCTGCAACGGCGGCAGTCGCCGGTTCAACGTATTCGCCGGCATCGGACCAGAATCTTGGTTTGAAGCCTCGAAACCCAACGTCGCCACCGAGATTGGGATAGTAGAGGGTGAAAAATATTGTGGGTACTGCAAAAATCAAAAGCCCGAGTTTCCAGCGTCTAGCTGAGAAAAACGCCCAGAGGCTCCACCCGATGATGCCCAGTAAACCAAACAACATTGTCAGTAGCCAAGCGATGGCTGGATCGACACCATAATGTTCATTCAGGTAAAACGCCTGCCAGTGGATAAACAGCAAGCTCAAGGTGATGATACCGGTTAAAGTCAGCATCAACCGTGGGTAGCGAATTGATCGCTCGGGATTTTCAGAATTCATTGCAAACGGGATAGGAGACTTTTGATAATTGCCAACAACTACGTTTTTCTATCGTAACGGTACAGCGATTTATTGTCACTAGCTTTGGAGAGCAGAGCCGTTAACGAGCGGGCAAACTTCATTTGTGACCAGTTTGGTGAAGTGCTCACCGTTAAAGGAGTTCTGCCCGTGTAAATCTTGCTTCCAACGGTATCTTGCTTCCAACAGTTGATTAGATTTATTCGCTTCCATTCAGGAAAAGCTTGTCGATGACGAGACTTCATGCCGTTGATTGGCATCTAGGCCGCACTCTTGATGGGCGAAAGCGTAACCGGGAATTTGAAGGATTTCTAAGCGGGTTAATGGAAACGATCGACTCCGAGTCAAAGGGTGCGAGTTGATTCTTTGTTTCATGACGAAGGATTTGGCAACTTAGATGAAACAGCCTTGGAAACGCTCTCGGGACTCCATGAAGAAGGGAAATTGATTGGAATCATATCCCACACTCCTGCGCTAAAGGAGCGGATAGGTTCGCAGATTTCAATTTTGCCCAGTTCAACTGGAAGAAGCGAAGTCTCGGGATCGGATGTCAAAAAGATCTGACTGGTTTAGAAATGAGTCCTCCCCAATAGCTAACTTAGGGACGTCTCTAATTATAGAATTAATCACCAGAGAGTTGCGTAAATTCAGTCGATGCGGCTGATGCGTTGGGAATGACTGGTCGACTAATTTACGACAAAAGTGCTAGCGTTGCGTTGTGTGGTTTCGCGTGGTTTGATCCCGTGGAAATTGGATAGAAACCGTCAAATAACAGTAAAAACAGATGCCGAGTTGTTTTGGGAATCGATTGTAAAGAGGTGCGTTAGCGGGCGATTGGAATTGCGTTGACTTATTTTTGTTAATATTTTAGCTTGCAGCAATCGGATGGGTCTGCGGACTCGAAAAATTCTATCTACATCGCCAGTTGCACCAACGCAATTACGGCGAGAAAGACAACAGACAAACTGATGAAACAACCGCTATCAGTAATAGTTCCCTGCAAAAACGAGCAGTTGAACATTCGGGCTTGCATCGAAAGTTTTTACTCGATCGCAGATGAGATAATCATTGCGGACTCGGGTTCTATGGATGACACCCTAAAAATTGCGAGCGAATTTGATAAGGTTCGCATTATCGAGCGGGAGTACATTACTTCGGGTGATTTTAAGAATTGGGCGATCCCTCAGGCTGCGCATGAGTGGGTGTTAATCGTCGATGCGGACGAGCGGATTAAACCGGAGTTGGGTGACGAAATCGTGATGGAATTGAGTCGCGGTCCGTCTTTTGATGGTTACTGGATATATCGAGAAAATCATTTCATGGGTAAGCGACTCCATTTTGGTGATGCAAAATCGGATGCTGTCGTCAGATTGTTTCGGCGTGATCGGGGGCGTTATACGGGGCCGAGCGACCACGGCGAAGTCCAGATCTCGAGCAAGAAGGTTGGTAAGTTGCGTGAGAAGATGACCCATTATTCGGTTTGGGATTACGATCAACTGTATGGAAAGATCCAACGATACACGACGCTTCAAGCTGAGCAGTGGAGTGAGCAGGGAAAAGATACTTCTTACTTTAAGTTGATGGTTCGTCCGATGCTTCGGTTTATCCGAGAGTACATTTTTCAGGGTTCAATTTTGGACGGCAAGGCGGGAGTTCAAACCGCTTGGATCGCTGCATTCTATACTTTCAATAAGCAGGCTCGATTGTGGGCGATCAATCACGGCGTGCCTCAGTCGGATCCAGACGCGATTTACTATTCTGCAATTGAACGCGAATTGGAAGAGGATGCGGCAGAAAGTGACGTGGATCGTCGTGCTGCATAGCATCTGTGACCGCCATTAACGTTTCTTACCGAACTATCCGGTCGAGAGCTTGGAACTGGTCAGTTGGCGTCGCGTGTGACCGCGGTTGGTCACCTGTTCAGCTCAACCCCAAGTCGATAGGTTTCCTCGGTCTCGAGTGTTGAGTCGTTGGTTTGAAACAGCATTTTGATGGCTTGTTTGTGAATCTTCATTTTCAGCCCACCAACGCCGATCGCGCCGTAACAAATGGTCTCATTTCGTTTTTCTGCATGGTCGGTGACGGATACCCCAAAAATCCCTGCAGGTGGAACCGCGTTGAGGTCGATAACGACCGCGGGTGCGGTGTCATTCGAAATCCAACCCTCTGTCAGTAATTCAATCCCTGCCGCACCGGCTGCAAAGACTACATCGGCGTCATGGACTGATTCGCGAGTTGAGTCGTGAGAACTGGTTTCCGAGGGTGAGAATTGAAATCCTGTAAGTTCAGTCAGCGAGTCGCAGACGCCTTTTGATTTTTCAAGTGAACGGGAACCGAGTCGAATGGAAGAGGGCAGTTTCGTTGTAGAGGCAGCTCCTCCAATGAGTCGGGCAATGCGTTGTCCGACGGGGCCGGTGCCGCCAAGGATGGTGATGTTCTTTCCGCCTAGGTCCATTTCATTTTGGGCACATAGAACGGCCGCTGCTGCAGTCGTGTTACTGCCGTTGGGATCAGACAGGAGTGAAACCCTTAAGTTTCCGAAAAAACACTTTTTGGTTGCTCTGACTAGTTCCTCCGTTGCAGCCACATTGTTGCCGCCAAAAAACAAAGCCGTGTGTTGTAAATCATTCGCGCCGCGGGTAAACATTGCGCCGTGAACGAGCGATTCAATGTCCTCCGGTTTTACAGCTGCGTGTGTCAGTAGGTGGTCGATCCCCGCGTCAATCGCGACAATGGAATCAAACACGCTTGCGTGTCGATCTGAATCAAACTGGATTAGGATCTTTGATTTCTGACTCATGATTTCACTGGTTTGAATGAAATTTGCTGATGGATGAGTGAAGCCACATCCCCAAGGTTGGTTTTAAATGGGAGGTGAAGTGTTATGTCCGCCAATCCATAAAAAAAGCCCGCACGATTTCATGCGGGCTTTGTTTCTGCATTGCCGCTTAGAATCCGCGGTATGGATGAGCAGCTTCTTCTTTTTGAGCTACCATTTCGTCCGCTGAAGGCGAGTTGTTCATGGCGTTTGCAATTGCCATTTTTGTCGCTTCGTAGTTGTAATCGTAAATCTTCTTATCGTCTTCGGCTTGTGGGTGAATGAACACGCCACAAACGCAAACAAGATCTTCGCACTGGTCTTTTGGAATGACGCCATCTGCAACGCTGTCAGCGACAGCCTTGGCTACGGCAGCTTGGGCAGGTCCAAACATTTGAACTGCTTGTTTCATGCCTTTGATAGTGACCTTAGTAACCATTACGGTCGATGGCTTGACTGCTACGTTGGGTGTCAAAACTGCTAAAAGGTTGTTGTGACCTTCGCTTTGTGTTGACAGAGCGTTTGCAAACGCGATGCCTACGGGGCCGGATTTGCTACCGATCATCAAATCGATATGTGCAATTTCGTTATCTGCTCCCGCGAGTGCTTCACCAATGTGCATCGACATGGGATTCTCCTGTTCAAATTTTGGGTTATTGTGATCTGATATACGAGCGTACCAAAGACGACGTCGATGAACGTTTCGAGTCCAATAAGTTATCAAACGGTACGCCCGTTGCCAACTAGCCAAGGGAATACCTGTTAAAAAATAGGCAAGGTAAAATGGGACCAAATTCACAGCGTGATGTAGTTAAATCTAATGGGTAAGCCGTTCAAATCACGATTGCTAATTGTTGCCGCGAGTGCACGCCCCTGGATTCAGAGTGCCGAAATTGCGGGATTCTGTGTAACGGCGTTTGATTTTTTCAGAGATTGGGATTCGATCGGCGAGGGGGGCTGGAGGGAGCATTCCAATTTGACGGGGTCGGATGTAGCTCAGAAACGGACCGTCATTCGCCTAGAGCGATTTGAAGATCTAGTCAAACAAAGTCATTTCGAGCTCATTTCGAAGTGCGATTACGCGATCCTCGCCGGAGGGATGGAAAATCACCCTTCAATAATTGAAGCATTGGCCTCTCGAATTCCAATACTAGGTCCGGACGCGTTTCAGCATGATCGGATGAGTGATACGGTCAGAATTCTATCTCGTTTAAAAGAATTTGGATTTCAGGTTCCCGAGTCAAGCTTGCGATTGGGATCGAATACTTGTCCCGGTGAGTGGTTGAAGAAATCGTTTCGATCTTCAAGTGGATTGGGCATTCGGCAGGCCACCGAAGACGACGTCGGTCTCGAAAGTAATTTGCACTACTATCAGAAAAAGATATCGGGAGAGAGTTTTTCTGGATTCTTTATCTCGGTTCCTGAGGAAGAGGGTGGGGGTTGTACGGCACTTGTTGGCTGGACTCGGCAGCTGGTTAATGAGCAGTGGTGTGCCGCGGGCGAGTTTCGCTATTGTGGATCGATTGGCCCGTTGTCAATTGATGAGAGTTTAAAAAATAAGATAGAGGCCATTGGCCAGGCGGTCGCTGATGAATACGGAATCATTGGGGCGTGGGGAATTGACTTTTTAGTAGACGGCAGCAACGTCAGTCCAGTAGATTTTAATGTTCGGCTGACAGCGTCGATGGAAATTTTTGACGCGAGATTAGAGAATTCTCAAGCCTCTCATAGAAGTGTCGTCGAGCTGCATACGCTCGCCTGTCTGGGTCAGTTGGATCTAAATCAATTAAAGCGTTCGACTGATCTGGCCGGATTGAGCAACGAATTTTGTTTTGGAAAGTCAGTTGTTTTCTATGATGGGCTTGTCCCTTTGCAGATAACAGAAACAATCCATCGGAATTTAATCTCCCAGTGGCGTCTCATTAGTGCCGTGAGACTTGGTGAGTTCGGGGTGGCTGATATTCCGAACCTGGGAGAGTGGATTAGGCCAGGTCAACCGATTTGTACCATACTGGCAAACGCAGAGCCTCGGCGAGTTGCGGAGGTTCTGGAGGTAGCGACGGCAAAAATTCGTCGGGTGTTGTCTCGGTTGGAATCGGCGCAATAAAAAAGCTGCCCTCTGGGACAGCTTTCCTTGGTAAACGGATTAAGTGTTTCTTAACCGGCCATTCGTCGAATTCGATTGACGGGTTCAAGTGGCTGTGAAGTTTCGCTCTTGAATCGGTATTGCATTACATAGGCGTCTTCAACCGTGTCGTCGTAATAATCTCGCAGTAACGAGATCGCACGGAAGTTGAGGTTTTTAAAGAACATTTGAGCCGCGAGGTTGGTTTCACGAATCTCAAGGATGATTCGATTTCGCCGCTGTTGGGAAAGCTTGCCAACGAGCTTGTTGACCATTTGCATGCCGATGCCCCGTCGGCGAATGTCGGGCCTTACTGAAAAATTAAGAACGTGGAGTTGATCTTTGTGCAACTCGTAAATCATAAACCCGACGACCCGTTCGTCGTATTCGGCAACCATGCCAATGCAATTACGTTGTCTTAGGCAGCGAATGAAATCTTCTTCAGACCATGGGAATTCGAAGCTTGACTTCTCAATGCTTAGGACTTCTGGCATATCCCTTCGGATCATCCAGCGAATATGCACGTTTATCTCAAAATTATTAGTCGAATCCATCAAATGACGTCCTTTGTCATAACTGAACAACTGCCCTGTTCTTCAGTTTGTGGTTGGCTTCCTATCCATTTCCTAGCGATTTGGTCAATCGCGACGCTCTCTTGGTCTCCAAATAGAACAACCACGCACCGAAGCCGTGTTTTACTCATCGGCTTATAGGCACGTCTTTGTGCACATCGGAACCCTGATCTTCAAAACGAATCAGTTACTCGCTTGTCGATCGCAAGACTTAAGAGTAGCAGATCAAAAAAATGCTGCCAAGATTGATGCTGTGCGTGAAAAAGCGTGTCTTTTTGTAAAGTTAGCCAATATGTAGTATCGCTTTTTTGATTTCAGTTTGGCACTGGCAAGGCAGTGTCCGCTAGCGATTTACGAGACGTTTGATAGCGACCGTCGCTGCGATGGAATGGTTTGGAAAGCGAAAATTTCGTTGTTCCGTGTGGAGTTGGGGGCAGTCGCTATCCACTTGACCTGTCAACTCTTGAAAAAGTTTCAATAGTTAAACCGAGATGCGAAAAATTTGTTTCCGGTGTCGGCGTTTCACTCAGCCTCTTGGTGTTCGTTAAACGCCGAGGTGATTCTGATCTCAATGAGAGTTTCCCCTATAGAAATTAAGGAATGCCTGAGGATTGGTGGCTTAGCCGGTGCGAGAAAAACGCTAAATTGGTAAAACAGGAAGCAGAGTAGCGGGGTACTTGTTGCTAGTATTCGATAGACACTGAATAGTTCGTTAGGGCGTAATGATAAATAAGACAGACAGCTTTGCTAAACCGGCAAAAACGATGCTCATCTTCTCACTTGTATTGATGATTAGCGGCTGTGGTGGTCGGGATGTGGTGGTTGGAACTCTCAGAGAGAATTCCAATCCTGCGAAGTTCAATGTTGGCCAAAGTGACACGGAAAACCGATCCGAATTAGCAAAGGAATTGGCTTTTATTCCTGCGAATTTTAGTGGCTTGTTGAGGATTAATACTGCGGGGGTTGTCAATGACCCAGCGTTGGCGGAATTGCCTTGGAAGTCAGTGGAAAAGGAGCTTGCCTCTATCGTGGGCGAGCAGAATGCGGATCTTGAAAATTTACGTTACATCTGGGTTTTTCTTGACAAAGAGTTACCGTTTCTTGGGGGCAATTCAGCGGGTGGCCTGCCCTTGGTCGTAGTTTTAGAGTTTATCCAGCCGCCAGATGCGACTGCCATCCCAGACACTTTCGAGCTCGCACTGGCGGAGGAGAAAGTCTCGGCAGGTGGCGATAGTTCTCCTGATGTAGTTATCCGGGGGATTGATGCAAACCGCATCGCCATTGGAAGTTCAGTGTTAGTCGGGAAATTCGATGGAAAGCAAAAAGGGTCTTTGATCGCTACCGAGTTTGAGTTGATGGATTCCGAAAATGACATCCAGGGAGTGGTGGATATCACCGCGTATCGGAGCATGTTCGAAATGGTGACGGGAATGGCTAGTGCTTTTGGGGCGCCGAACCTGGGGCCGTTAGCTCGATTGCCTGAGGAGTTACGGAAGATTGAGTTGTCTGCCTCGATTTCTGGCGATGAGATGTTAGAGGTGACAGCGGCTTTTGAGGATGAAGAGTTTGTTCAAGAAATCGCTGTGATTCTCAATGAGCAATTAGAACAGATGCTTTCCGCAAATCGGGGCGGTGGTCCTGAGGGTGAGTCGGCGCTGGCACGTTTGGGAGGCGGCCCAGGTGGAGAACCAATGCTCGTGCCGACGATGATGAAGCCGTTGGCAACTGTTGCCGCGGAAATCAGTGACGCTGATTTGGTTTCCTTGGCGATGGATTCAAATCGGTTGACTTTGAAAATGAAGCGGCCGGAAAACCTAAACCCATTGATTAAGGCGATTGTCGAAGATGGAGTTAATCAATCGAAGTTTATTAATCGTCAAGAAAGCTTGCGAAAAGTTGCTCAAGCACTAAAAGCCTATCATTCCGAATATGGTTTTCTTCCGCCAGCTGGCTGGATTTCCGATCCGCAAAGCAAAGTGAGGCCGCAGTTTAATTGGCGAGTCGGATTGCTGCCAGAATTGGGTGAACAGGAACTATATGATCAGTTCGATTTTTCACTCCCGTGGGATGCTCCGGAAAATCAAAAGGTTGCCCAGGCAATGCCAGATGTTTTTGGCGGGTTGTCCGCACTGGAAGGCGAACGTGGAGCCGATGGTACGAAGACTAATTGGAGAGTGGTTGGCGGGAAGGTTGGCGTTTACAAAGGGGACGAAGCTCCTGTCCTGGGAGATGTCTCCGACAAAGCGATTTGGACGTCGGTTGTGATCGAATGTGCTGATGAGGATGCCGTGCAATGGACCAAGCCAGGTGCATTGGCAATGGATGAAATTACCCCGGATCGATTCGGCCGATCCGGTGAGAATGGCGTCCTGTTTATCGATGGACGGTTCTCTGTAAGAGTCGTGCGGAGAGACGACGACTTAATTTCAGCTGTGATCACAACGGATGGTGGCGAGAAAATGAAATCGAAAGACTTTATCAAGCTAAAGTAGTTCGGTTGATTAGATCCTCTCTTGTTGCGTTGCAAACAGAAGTTGCCAAAGGCTGACACATAGGTTTGATCATTTGCATCGTAAATGGGCATCACGTAACCATCGCCGAATAGTTGCGTTGGTGTCTTATTTTGCTTGGTCAGTGGTCTATTGAGGCTGGAATACGTTCGACGCGACACATGTTTTATTCCATTCAACGCCAAGCATCATGCAATTGATGCCTGAACCGATGCCAAGCATCGCAACCCGCTGACCGGGCAGTATGAATTCTTTCTCACAGGCGACCGCCATGGTAATTGGCAGGGCTGCAGCACCAGTGTTGCCAAGCCAAGGAAATGTGGAGTAGTCAAGGTCTGGGTTGATACCGAGTGATTGAAGCATTAGTTTTTGGTGAGCCACGCCAACTTGATGGCAAATGACACGGTCGATGTCTGGAATGCTCCATTGACTCTGCTCTAGGAAATCCGGCAAGGTTGCCACGCCGGTCTCTACACCGTGATGCATTAATTTTTCGGAATCGGTTTTCATTAACGGTTGCATTTCGACACCAGCCTGATCGTTGTGGCTTTGGCAAAGGTCGTGGAATTGCGTGTTGGCATTCACGGCAGCCGCAACAAGGCGATTTTGGGTACGGCTAATGGAGGCGTGGGTCAGCAGCACGGCGCAGCTGGCCGATCCAATGGTGAGACTGGCCACAGCCGATTTAATTGACTTACGTGTCAGCGTTGTGTCTCGGTTAAGGGTATTGATCGTGGTTTCCACTAGCTGACGTCCACCTTCGGAGCCGACGACTAAGGCCGCTTGAATTTGTCCGAGTTGGATCATATTTGCCGCTTGCACAATGCCTGTGAGGATGCCAAGACACGCATTAGAAACGTCAAAAATAATGCATTTGCGAGGAAGTCCAAGCTGGTTGTGGACGGTGCAGGCGGTCGCTGGTTCGAGAAAATCGCGGCAAACTGACCCATGAATAAGGCAGCCTACCCCAGCGGGGTCAAAGTCGGCTGCCTCGAGAGCCAGCCGGCAGCTATTTTGGCTCAATTCACTGGGTTTCGTCTCAGGGGGCCAAAATCGCCTCTCCTGGATCCCAGTCATCAATTCCAGCCGTCCTTCGGGAAGCCTGAGGCGTTTGTAGATGGGCTCTAGTTTTGCTTCTAAGGCAGCAGAATCCCAAATTTCTTCGGGAATTGTATAGCCAAATGACTCAATGCAGACGTCGGTGTATTGCATAGTTTTTGAGGTTTTTAAATGAAACAGTGGAAAAACAGGGTTTTCTCGGGGTATTCGCGAGTTTTGTAGGTGACGTCGCGGCCACGAATACTTCGTCAGCCGGTTGTGGTAAATCATACGCAATACCAGTTGTGCTAGCAAAGCCCTCGTGCTTGCACAATATCTCGACGGGGGCGAGTGGGCAATCCCAAAATCCAGCGACTTGCTTGACCATTTTTTTGGCCATCTCAGAATAACACCCATGTCACAGACGACCTGCGGCAGTTGGTTAAAACGGAAAGGAACTTCCGACGCAAGCTTAGGATGGGCAAGACGTCGGTGAAATTAAATCTGGGTAATTAAAGATTGCTGATCCAGATTCAATTCGCCTCTTTAGATGGTGCTCGACCTAGGACGGAACCCAAATCGGTCAATCTTGAACCATCGTATTTGATTTCTATCTCCCAAGCTTGTTACGAAGTCTGACTCGCTGACGCTAACAGTTTCTGCTTAACCGGGTTCACTTGATCGACAGTCAACTAATTGACAGATTAATTGAATCCGACCAGACCGAACTCATGACGAGTTCTTTACCTAACTTCAGGAGATAACAGGATGCAAGCAAAACCGTTAATTGGGATCAACGCGGACTTCAGAACCGCTCAAGGTAATCAGCCATCGTTTTCGGTAGTAACCGCAGGTTATTACGACAGCATTTTGCGGGCTGGAGGGGTTCCGGTAATCATCCCACCCATGGAAGAAGAAGATGATATCAATGCGGTTTTGGACAGCTTAGACGGATTTGTGTTCATCGGTGGAGCTGATTTAGATCCGCGTCGTGATGGTTTCATGTTGCATCCGACTGTTCGGCCAATGGATCGACGGCGAGAAGCGTTTGACCGTACATTAATGCAGCTGATTGCGGATCGCCGAATGCCTGTATTTGGAATTGGCGTTGGTATGCAGTTGATCAATGTCACCATGGGCGGGAATCTGTTTCTTCATATCCCCGAAGACCTGCCAACCGCGATTCCTCACCGTGACCCACAGGATCCCGGTCACCGCCACAGTCTCGAAATTCAACCTGGCTCATTGATGGAGCGTGTTTATGGAGATGGGGAAATTCGCGTCAGCAGTCGCCATCACATGGCAGTTGATGAAGTCGCCCCTGGGTTTCAGGTCACCGCAAGATGCCCTGATGGTGTAATCGAAGCAATCGAGAGTGAGAGAGAAGACTGGATTGCGATCGGAACTCAATTTCACCCAGAGAATGAAGCTGCATCCGCACTGGACGTTCGAGTCTTTGAAGAATTCCTAGATTTAGTACGTGAGCCAGTTCCGCAAATGCTCCGATTAGTTGCTTGAGCCTGCCAGCAAGACAAAAGACCGTGATCGGAAAGCAAAGGAGTGCTAGCGTTTTTGCGGTCGTTCGTTGAAACTGAGTATCCAAGCGAGATCATTAAGGGTGGTATGCCGATAAAAAGGCTACCCCCTTTTTTTTTTGCCTGAATTGAACGCCTAAGTTTTTAAGCTTTGGCTTCGACGAGGTTAGAAATCGTGGTGTTGGTTTGCCCGTGATGTCATCAAAGTCTTGCTGGTGCAGTTACGAATGAAATTCCCAATTTTCCAAAATCGATCTCCGCAAGATCCGGAAGATGCGCTGGGAAGAATGGATCGTGCCGTCCATGACAGGAATCATCGGCTATCAGCCGGTTTATCAGTTTCAGCTGAGTTCGGGAGCGTTCAAGGTGCTTTGGTTTTAACGCAAGGCAATGGTAAGTTTCTACGGATCAAACATGTGGCGGAGTCTTCGCTTCCGATCCCCGAAAGTGTGGCGAGTGGTTGTCGAGAGGTCGTCGACGGGAGCATTAAAGAGGTTGGGGTGATTTCCCAGCTGGCGTCTGACCTTGCTGAAATTCAAGCGAACGTAATTGAGCGATTGAAGTGTCAGGCCGGACGCTATGTCGATCGCGTACTTGCCGTATCACTATTGGATCCGGGAGTATGGGATCGTGATTTTGACGGAAAAATTAGCTACTCTTCTTTTAGTGATGCAGCCAAGTTAGCTGAGATTTGTGGAGTCAGCGTGATCGACGCTTATCCTTCGCGTGACCTCGCCGTTGGCGGCACTGGTAAGACTTTGGAATCGCTTCCGTATTGGATGATGCTTGCCGACCGAAATTCAAAAATCGCATCTCAATCGCGATTTTTAGTTTCCGTTGGTGGCGATTGTCATAGTTATTTCTTACCGGCCTCTGATGGACTTGATGCGGAAGTTCCTTTGATTCAGCGGTATCCAACCGTCGGTATTTCTTTTCTAGAATTGTGTTTTGAGCAGCAATTTCCAGAGGTTGACTGGAGCACACGCTGGAATCAGATGTATGTCGATGGATTGCAGGTCGATGAGTTATTGCGACAGTGGCATCAGGTCATCGAGGAGGGGCCGGTTAATCCTGCTGAACTTGCCAGAGACATGGCTGAAATGACCGCGAGTTATCTCCAAACATATCCAGATCAAATTTCCAATGTAGTGAGAACGGGAATCCGATTTATATCAGAGCAATGCATAGAGAAGCTCGTTCCCAACGAGACTGAGAATTTTACCTCTGATTCTTCCAAACAGGTTGCTTCTCAATTTCGAATTCATGGCCAAGCCAGCCTGTCGGCACCCACGAGTCGGTTTTTAGTCGATGTTCCGCAGCGATTCGAGCCGGCGTTTTTGAATCAATTTTCACAACTGCTCGGCAATCCTCAGGTCGCCGCCGCGAAGGATGTGATTGATGGGATGGAGGATTTGCAACCCGTGGTCGCCGCTGTGTTAGGCTTGCTACATATTGATCAGATGCCGGCAAATGTTCCTTGGCTTTCAGGTGCGAATTGTCAAAGAATTCTTGGAAGAGTAAATCCGGGACGTCCGTCCAATTGGCGCCAGTTGATTCGAGCGATGGCCGACTTTCAGCCCGCGCCAATGAAATTAAAAGATGCCATTTAAGTGCTGATTTGATCGCGATGGTTAAGCGAGTTTATCGATTTCACATTCGCATTTTTTAAAATGATTTCTTATGAAATTGGTTGAGTCGCTTACTCGCCATTGCAAATGAGTGCTCAAAATAAATTGGTTCGGTCGGTCGCGAACTCGGCTAGGTGGGGCACAAACTCATCGCCCTAGGGAAGGCAACTGTCTCGATGGACTGAATCTCGCACTCAAGGGCGTTTTAATTTGTACTATTTGTACGATCGAAGCCTACTCGACGACATGCTAGGGACAGCAAGGTTTCCCTAGATTTACATCCGTGCTAATTGAATTAATCTGATGCCGTTGCGTGACCTACTGTCGTCCTTCGCGCATGTTTCAATTGGTTTTGTCGTAGAGGTTTCTTATGCTCGAAGCAATCAGCGGTCAACTGCTTACGTTCGCGGGAGTATGCGTTGGTGTTTGTGCGGTTTACTATTTTGGTAGGTATCTCGCTAATCTTGAAACGAGTTTTGTTGGTAAAAAACTTTCCGACTACTCTAATCGTGAAGAATCCAGCTGGTTAGAAATGGCCGGTCAAAAATACTCAGTTGCCCTCGCTAATTTTGCGGCTTCGCCCTTGGACGAGCATGCTCTCAATCGGGTGTTAAAATGTGGTCGGCATTATTCCCAAATTTGCTCAGAGCAGGGTAATAATCAATTGTTCAATGAGTCCGCTCTGGAGAAGGATATTGCAGCCGCGAGGGAGTCATGCAACTTGCTGAATGCTTCGATTCAGTGAGACAACCGAAAAGGAGACTCGAGCCAGTTAGTCCAATAGCCTGCGACTTTCGAGAGAATTCCTTGTTCCAATCATTTGCTGCCGTTAAGGATTTTTTGGCTTCAAATTGTACAGTGGAAGTGGCGCTTGTTTTACCCATTCAGTCCCGTAGGCGTGGACATGCGTAGGGGAAAGTCGTTCTGCGGGTTTGTCGGGATCGGCGAGCTTAAAATACCAGCCAATCGAACGTGAGGACGTATTTTCATCCGCTGAATTGAATATCCGACCTTTGGCAATTAGTTCAAATTGATCAAATTCTTTATCCAAACGGTCAAAGAGGAATGAGCCGTGAAATTCAATTTTTATTTGTTTTGCCGGTGAGAGGCCGCGGTACTCTTTTCGATTGGAGAGAGAATGGCAGTTTCCACTGACCTGAATTTTCAATGAACCTGGTTTCACATCAATCACTTTCCCCTGAAATGTCCCGGTCACTTCATTGCTGTGATAGATTCCGCTTTCGCCATGAGCCGTTTCAATTAAATGGTAGCATGCAAACCTTTCAAACAAGGTTTTAGGAAGTTGGAATTCCATTCCAATAACTGGTTGGGATGGAATGAACATCATGACCTCACTCGGATCAAACCAGACAAAATCAAAATTGAATCGCTTGTCCCGCTCGGCCAGCGGTCGAGGTGAATCAGACAGGTAACGAGTTGTCTGTTTTAGGACGAGCCCGTGTTCAGGGTAGCTCCATTCCCAGCGATGGCTTGGGGTTGAAGTTGCGGCCGGCGTTGTCCCAATTCCCAATTGTTCGGTTGTCCATTTGGAAAGGCCTCGCTCGAGAACGGCAGCGACTGCATTTCCCGATAGAGAGTTTATTGACGCGAGAAATTTTCCGCCCGGCGTGCAAAGATAGATTCCCTGTTTGGTTCCACCGCCAGCGCCGTAATGACCTTGGGAAGCCATTTTTTGAAAGCAGATGCACTCGGGGTCACTGCCTCCCGATTTTTGATACTGATTAAAATCATTTCCTCCCTGAAGTCGCCAGACTTCGTCCGTCGCCAACACAAAATTATCTAACAGTTCAAGGACTTTGGGATTAGACCAGACAGACTGTCGGCCAACATTTCCATTTCCTCACGTGCAGCCAAGCGGATGACCATTCATAGCCCATAAGAGGACTGGCTTTCCCAATTTAGTCCCCTCTTTTAAACCTTCATGAAAACTCATCTTCCAAGGTAGGTTTTGCCATTCAAGTTCGGTGTCCCTGGCATTGATATAGCTCCGCCAAAAATTGAAATTAGCCCCCGAAAGTGGAGAGGCCGTCGTAGTTTCGTCAGTTTCCTGAGCGGGGGCGTCATTCGGAAATATTCCAAATTGGCAAGTCATGATAAGGAGAGTCGTACAAATCTGTTTTCTTAAACTCATGTTGGTCGTTCCCCTGTTGTAACGGGCTGCATCTCGGTTACTTAGTGTATCAAAGAAAAGTGCACAGCATTGTCGGGCAATCGGTAGGGAACGCAGTCAGCCGATAAGGGCATCCTTTGGTGGTTGACCAAAATCAATTCGATTCAACTCGTTTTTGGTGAAGAACGATGGCGAAAGAGCGCAGTACCAAAATTTTGGGTCCCAATCTGCACAGGATATTTCACCATAACTTGGATTCGAAAGTTATGAGATTCGCCAGTGAGATTTTTGAAGACAGGATCTGCTAAGGCGGCTGCCCAACTTGTTACGATTCCTGTTAGCTTGAATCTCAGATAGAGTTACTGCGGTGAAGCTCTGGTCCTAATCGGGGCGCAAAAAAACAGGCGACCGGAGAAAACCAGCCGCCTGTTGAATAGGGCAGGATGAGCGAGAGTCCTTGAAGACGACGGAGAGATGAGATGGGATAGGACTGTCACTCGCTCACGGATCAACCATATTGCAATTGCTATGCCAAAGGTTTTGTTTTTTTGAAATGTCGTAAAAACGCGTGTTTCCTCAATTGCCAAATTTAGCAATCGTCTCAAAATGAGAAATAAGTCTTGATTTGAGACGATTTTGGTTCGGTGGGGGAGGTTTGGGTGGGGCATTAGGCACCTTGTGTCTACCTCCGCTAACAAGTCGAAGAGGCCAACGGTAGCAGTCCCTCAGCGATTTATTGGTTTTGGCAACAAGGCCAACGAAGAGGACATGAAGGTGAAATTGAAAATAAAGGCATGGGCCGAAGCCCCAAGCTTATTCAGGCATGGTTTGACGCAATCAGGAAAAAGTTGCGGAACCAGGATAGATGGCTGGGATGTCGATAGCCTGAGTGACTTGTGACTATTTGGCCAACGAATAGCAGACGATTTCTTTGTCGTTTCTTGCAAATACACATTGATTTGAGAATGCAGGATGGCTCCAGACGATTTTCCGCCCCCAGTTTTCAGAAGTCGGTGCGATCATTGGAGCGCGTCCTAGTTCTTGATATCCGTCGGGCGACATTTTAGCGATGATCAACTCGCCTTGCTCGGTAGTGAGGTACCAGTGCTTGCCATTGCGGACAACGAAACCAGTCGTGCTTGCTGCAGGTCTTCCGTTGGGGGCGGTCGCGAGGTCTTCCCAAATCCGCTTTCCAGATACCAATTCAATACAACGGAGATGTCCTTTTACATCGACACCGTAAATGTGGTCTTCAAAAACGACCGGTGGATTATGATCGGGTTGAACTCCCCTGCCCCGCCAAATTTCTTTGACCCCCGGTTCATTCGGCTTAAGCTCGAGCAGCGTCGAGGATCCTTGAAGGCCGGTCACCAGCAGATGGTTTTTGTGTTTGATAGGAGCTACGATTGACATGAAATAAGCAGGTGCAATTTTCACCGACCAATAAGTGTCTCCTGTCGCTGGGTTGAGACTGTTGAGTGCGGCGGCGTGCCAGATTAGCAACTGATCCTTTCCACCTGCATGAATCATGGTTGGGGGACAGTATCCGATATTCTCTTCGTCGAGTGCCCGCCAGATTTCTTTGCCGGAAATTTTGTCGAAGGCAACGGCAACGCTCCCTTTTCCACCTACAAGGCAAAACAACTTATCGCCTGAAACCAAAGGATGGGCGGCGTATCCCCACATGGGAGCTTCTTTGACTCCATAATCCTGTTTTAAGTTCTTCATCCATTTCACGCGTCCGTCGGCGACGTTCAAGCAGTACAGATGCCCTTCGGCTCCGAGTGTATAAACGTTTTCTCCATCGACCGCTGGCGTCGCTCGGGGACCGAGACCATAAGAAATACTGTATTGGCATGGATAGGTGTGGGTCCAAATAACCTTTCCAGTCTGAAGATCCAGGCAATGAACTCTCTCGGTTCCGGTGAGTTCGTTGCGTTTGCCAGGGTCGAATGCCTGATCGCCGTTTTCGACAACGTAGTCCGTCACAAACACTCGATTACCAGCGACGGCAGGTCCTGAGAATCCCTGAGAAATTGGCGTTCGCCACTTTGCTTTGAGACCGCCCTCGGGAATGGCGGTGATGATCCCAGATTCACTCCAAACACTGTCGCGATTCGGGCCTAGCCACTGGTTCCAATCATCTGCGGCGGCTGGGCTGAGGATGGCAAAGATAATCGCAAAGGTGAATCCGTATAATCGCCACACCATCTCTATCTCCTCATTAAAAACAAAGCCGTCCTCGTTGTGTCTAGTTCCGAACGATTACTGATCGCGTGTAACGATAGCTGTTCTCGCGGCACCCTTGCAGATTAGTTTGAGTGCTCCGTTGACGGCGCCGCCTCGATTGAGTGCTTGCTCGTTGTAAGTGAGCGAATAGCCTACGACGTTTCCAGTATTGGCGTCGCCAATATAGCAGATGGAATTGGCAGGTTTCGCGTTTCCAGACGAACCACCTCGGAAGAAGAAGTTGCCAGTGGTCATAATGTATTCCGGAGTCCCCGACTTACCGGCAACCGCTAAATCGGTCGCCGCACTGGCTCGATAAATACCGCCAACATTTCCAGTTTTGGTATTCAGCAACCAGCATTGAAGATTTCCCGTTAGGTGATCAAGAACAAACAGCGCCTCGACATTGTTGTCGATTAGTCCAGTTGCCATCGATAACGACTTTGTTCTCGCAGCGGTGCCTGCCATTAGGTCGAGTGGTGGTAACTGAGCCATTTGGCGATCTTGAGCAAGTCGGTTTCCAACATAGACCCCGATTCCGGTGGTTAAGCCGATCAACAATGCGAAGCCGATGCCGACACTGATGACAATTGAGTATTTTTTACTTTTCATACTATTCTCCATTTTCAAATAATCGCGGATCGAATCGACCCCATCGCGTAACTGAATTTTATCTTTATCGAGCCGATGGACAAACAGCAGCTTATAAAAAATATAAAAACGGCACTATTATTCACTGTGAGTTTTCCGGATAAACGTCACATCGAATAAACAAGGGTGGTTAGGGCGTGTTCCAGTGGGGGTGAATTTCAACTATTTCACCTGTTTGTGGGTTTTCGTGGACACTAATCGCCGGTTTCGGCGGTCCGGTTATAGGGGCTTTCGCCTGCTACGGCGAGAAATTGTTTCATCGCCCCTTTATATTCGCTATCATTCTCGTTGCTGATCGAGCAAGTGGTTGCGGTAGTGATCCCTGAAGTCATTGGAATTAGAGTCTCGATTTGGTTGGACCATTCTCTTTATAGATAGGTAATGAAATGTTGAATCGGCTCGGAGTTATTGTTCTCACGATATGTATTGGTTTGGCGTCCTCTGTGACGGCGGAAGGCAGTCGCGAGGCAAAACCGCCCGTTGAAAAAGCGCCCGTTGAAAAAGCGCCCGTCAAGGTATTGATTATTGACGGACAAAATAATCATGACGCGTGGCCTAAATCAACCATGATGATGAAGAAGTATTTGGAGTCGACGGGCAAGTTTTCGGTGGATATAGCCCGCACGCAATTTACTTGGAAAGGCGGGAAATACTCGGCTGATTTTCCTTTAAACGACGGCAAAAAGTACGAAGATCTAGCGAAACCGAAAGCGGATCCAAACTTTGCACCGAAATTTTCAAACTACGATGTCGTAATCTCAAATTTTGGATTCGGTGCTGCTGATTGGCCTTTGGCGACGCAAAAAGCATTCGTTGATTTTGTTAAATCAGGCGGCGGTTTTGTATCCATCCACGCCGCTGATAATTCCTTTCCACAGTGGCGCGAATACAATGAGATGATTGGGCTTGGAGGTTGGGGAGGACGGGATCAGAAGAGTGGACCTTACGTCTATTATGACGACAGTGGAAAAGTGGTTAGAGATCAAGCCGATGGTCGTGGCGGCGGTCATGGGCCGCAACATGAATTCTCAATCGTTATTCGTGATGAAGACCATCCAATTACTTCAGGAGTTCCAGCTCAATTCATGCACACGAAGGATGAACTCTATGAGCGACTGCGTGGCCCAGCGATCAATATGAACATCCTTGCGACTGCTTTTGCAGCGCCGGCTAAAAAAGGTTCAGGCCGGCATGAGCCAACGATGATGACCATTGATTTTGGAAAAGGAAGGGTGTTTCACTCGACACTTGGGCATGCCGATTATTCTTTCGAATGCGTTGGCTTTCAAACGCTTTTCCTGAGAGGGACGGAGTGGGCAGCCACGGGCGAGGTTACCATCGCAGTACCCGACGATTTTCCCACTGCAACGAAGGCAAGTTCGAAAACGTTTAAGTAATCAATGTTGGAAACCAGGCCTCAAAATTGAAGTCAGTTTTGAGACGAATCCATCACTGGAAAGAAAGCGAGTCTCGCCAATTAAGTCTCGCCAATTAAGTCTTGCCAATTAAGTCTTGCCAATTAAGTCTTGCCAATTAAGTCTTGCCAATTAAGTCTTGCCAATTAAGTCTTGCCAATTAAGTCTTGCCA
>CALKCK010000068.1 GCA_938083195.1 uncultured Pirellulaceae bacterium
CAGTCGGGGTGAATTTAGTAACCTACTGAATTGGCTGCGTGAGAATGTGCACGGCGAGGGAAGTTTTTACTCTGTGAGTGACCTCCTTGTATCCGCTACGGGTGAAGACCTGAACGAGCGTTTTTTTGTTGATCACCTAAAGCAACGATATCTGGCTTAGTATTCATAATGCTGGGGTCGGTGGCCGAGACGTCGGACCGTCAAGTCCACCCGTAGCTACCAACTTCATGGCTTGCGCGAAGCGCAAACATGAAGGGCGCCAGCCAATTCGCGAAGCGAAATGGCGAGAGCCGGTCTACCCTCTCGCGACGCTTTGTTCCCAAACCGTGCCCAATTCGCGCCCAAAAGTCAGACCTTCTTAAGCAACTCACCCGGCTCAATCTCAAAATAATCACACAAAGCACTGATCGTTTCCGTGTTCGTGTTGTAACCCGGCACGTTTGAAATCCTGGTCAATGTGGGCCGCGATATTCCCGTCTCATCACTGACTTCATTCAAGGTAATCCGACGTCCTTCCTTGAAGGACTTCTCATCTAGCGCCTGTTTAAAAAGGATGCGTATCAAACTCTAACCTCGCCAATGAATCACTTGTGATCCCTGCTGCCCCGTTAACTTTCATAGCAGGGCTATTTGATAAATGTTCGGCAACCCCTTGTTCGCAGGGTCGCCTCTCAAAAAGGCCATGAGATCACGCCTTTCAAACAAATTGACCCGGAGTAGTCGTAATATCTGTTGCATGCATTTCTGCAATTTCGATTGGAACTTGATGAAGGCAATCAACAAATAGATACACATCGCGATTTAGATTTGAGTCAACACCGCATTCTTACTCGTGCCAAAAAATGACTTGATCTTCAGGTTTTGCTTTATCCATTTGAAGAACAATCCTACCTGCCACCGCGACTTATAAATATCTGCTATCGGCTTTGCTGACAATTTGAAATTGTTGGTCAGGAATACGTAATGTTTTCCCGTTATCGGATCTCGATAGCCAATCCGGCGGACCTGATCGGGACAACTCTTAGCCGTTATCATGCCAGTAAACTCAATGGTTTGATCACACGTTAAGCTTTTCTCTTTTAGCAATGATCGACGATAAACCACCCGGAATTTAGCATTTTTTTGAAACGCGTGACAAAGAATATTCCTTTATCAGTCAACTGCTTATACCAACTGTAATCATTGTACGCCTTGTCAATAGCGACAATACTACCCTTGGGAAAGTTCAACGTTCGCCCCACCTTAATGTCGTGTTTTTTCCTCCAGTAATGGTGACAAACTCGGGTAAATAGCCAGCTTGATTCAAGCGAACATGTAACTTCACAGCACCTTTTGTTGTGCGGAAATCTGCCCATGGGAACGCATACAAGCAGAGATCAATGGTCGAGGCATCAAGTGAGTACAACGGATTAGCAAACTTGAAATTGTGACCCGGCGCGACCGACGGGCAACGTTGTATCAGTCTCCCGAAAAGTGCCTCGTACAATACTGCAGGCTTGTCTTCATTGGTTCCGGCAAGATTAGATCGAGACATCTTTGCACTACCCAGGCGATAAAGTCGATGGGTCTGGGCAGACAGGTTTTCAACAATATCACGCAAACTATTACGCCCTGATAGTTGACCCATTGCCATGGCGACAAATTGTGACCATCGCGTCGCTGTACGAAATTAACGGCCGCTATGATGCTGTTTTGCGAGGCTCTCGAATTCATGTCTCGGCAGAAGTTTAAGGAGTTGTGAAAACACAGTATGTTGATGACCCAAGGCCTGATTCTCCCTATTTTTATGGTATTTTTTTCGCAAAAAAATTGTAACAAATCTGGTGGGTTTCAGGCCTTGTTTTTGGTTCTTAACGGGACAGCAGTGATAGATTTTAACAAAGTGGCCCTAATAGAGTTGTCTTTGGCGACTTTATCGTCACTTGAGAATAGGAACTGTTAAACGCATTTCCCCAAGATCGTTTATCGTTACTCATTGTTTAGTTATGTCACGATAGAAGTTTTCATGCGCGCCAATAGCCAGCAAAGTCAGCAACTCCGGCTCATAACTGTACGCCAGTAGATACTGTTGGGCCTTCACTTTGAATTTGAGCACTCTGATGCTAGCCAGGTCCCCTTTTTTTAAGGCCCCAGATTCAGGCGAGGCTACTAATTTCCTGACAGCTCTATCCAGGGCTGTTTTCTCAGCTGCATGTAGTTTCTTCGCCTTGCGTCTGAAGCTACCCGTTTGGACGACCTTCATCCAAAATCGTAATCGGTGACATCGGCAGCTGAAGCCTCTTCTTGGCTGACGAGAATATCCCTGACAAAGCCAAGGGGTAGTTCCGGGTTTTCCTCAGCGATCTTCCCGATTTGCGCCCAGTATTCGATTTGTCGGGGTGTAGATCTGTGAAGCGCCTTCCCCGTGGCCGTGGCGGCGTTAATTAGCTCATCAGATAGCTTTATCGATCTAGACATTACAAGAACCGTTACTGGCGAGACTGTAGCATACCCGAGCAGGTGGCATTATGCGACCTAAGGAATCATAATGAGCCTTTCTACCTCGAGAAAAAGAACGATTAAACGCCTTTATCGAGTAATCGGCCGTCAATGGTGGTGTTCACAATTGTCGATGTGACGTCATCGATTGGACGCGCTTGCTTCTCAAGCGCGAGCCGAGCTTTCGCGACATTTTTACTCGACAAGTATTTGGGGGTGGTGTCAATCCGAAGGTTGACGTGGTGGTCTCATGGCGAAGATAAAAGACGTGTCGAGCATGCCTGTAGAGCGCACGTTCCGGGAAAACATTGGTTCTTTGAAGCGTTTTTTGCGACAATTTTTTGCGCCACCTGCAGATGTTGATCATCCTGCGTATACTGCATTGCGTCTTTGATGGTCACATTGTTTTGACTTTTGCCCATGGAATCTCCTTCTCGAACTGCAGTTTCATACCGCTAGGTTCTGAATCACTGAATGCCGCAAGGAAAAGTTTTTCAAAATTTCTTAATGCCTCCCACGCTTTGCGATTGGCGGGCACTTCAACGTTGCCTGGGGACAGAGGGATCAGGCTGGTAAACTGATAGGTACCCTGCTTGTATTCCTTGGGCGGAATGGTGCAGCATAGGCCTATCGGCCGGAGTCCGGATTCCGGATTCTAAAGACAAAACATTGAAATTCGAATACTCAATTCATTCAACTCATGGACGAAGCCACAGGAAAGGGGGGTCACAGGCAGCACTGTTCTGATCAACCTAAACAGGACACATTTATTTGAGTTTTTTCAAACTTCGCGGGTGACATATCGCCATTGCTCGAATGAAACCTTTGTTGGTTGTAGTACCGCATATAAGCAGTCACATCTTGTTTCATATGTTCACGTGTAGGCTCGGCCACTTTAAAAATCCAATCATGCTTTAAGCTGTCGAAGAATCGCTCAACAACAGCGTTGTCCCACCAAGCTCCAACGTCACCCATACTGGGCCTTATGCCATAGCCCTTGAGCAATTTGCCAAAGCCGTCCCCGGATGATCCTCAGAACCGCTCACCGCCGTCAGATCTGACCGACCAACAAACGATACTATTTAAAAATTCCAGCGCACTGATAACACATCGGTGACGGACGCATTCGGCCAGCGTCTGGATTCGAGGGCCGCATCATCCAGTTTTCAATCGTTGGTAAAAAATTTCCGATCACAGAACACATGTTTAGATGGGCTAACGCGGATGGCAGTTAACCGGCTGGAATCAGGATACTTTTCTCAGGGGGGAAAAGCGTGGTCATTTTTCCTAACCTCTGCTCACTGGACAATAGTCCCAATATGGGAAAAAAATTACCGGATGCGAATCATTGCCTTGTCAACACTCAAAGCATTCTGGACAGAGAATCCTCGATACATGGATGCGAAAGATCCTACGTTGGCCTGGCACCGACATACGCTGAAAGCAGATTGGGCCGCCCCCACCGAAGTGAAGCAGGGTTTTGGCAATGCAAGCATTCACAAAGACGGGCGCGTAGTGTTCAACATTGCAGGCAACAAGTACCGGTTGGTGGTGTGGATCAACTATGACTACGCAGTGGTCTATGTCCGTTTTATTGGCACCCACAATCACTACGACGAAATTGATGCACCAACTATTTAGCAAGAGACTCAATCCATGGATATCAAACCGATTAGAACCAAAGCAGACTATCGAGCTGTTCTACGGGACATTGAATCACTGATGGATGCAGAACCTGATTCCCCCGAGGGCGAAAGACTGGATGTGCTTACTACGCTTGTTGTGGCTTACGAGGCCAAGCACTTTCCCATGGAGTTACCGGATCCGGTCGAAGCGATCAAATTTGAGATGGAACGCCGCGGCCTGACTGTCAAGGATCTTGAGCCGATGATTGGGAAGAGTAATCGTGTGTAGGAAATACTGAATCACAAACGCCCGCTCACTCTGAAGATGATCTGGAAGTTACATGAAGAACTGGGTATTCCCGCAGAATCTTTGATTAAGCCACCTCAAGCAAAAGCGATCTGACCATGAAGGGGGAGATTTTTCGTGCCCGTGCCGTGCCCAACTGACCTTGATTGACGTAATGAGCACCAACGAAGCAGATATAATCGTGCTTTGTTACTCAATGAGTGACAGGCGATGTAAGAAGAGGCTAGTAGAGGCTATTAGAGACAAGTAGAGACAAGTAGAGACAAGTTATCATTTTTACATTCATACTGCTGATCTCAGAGTCGCGCCCAAAGGGCGTCGAAGGAAATTTTCATCGCGCTGCTGATTCCCTCCGAATCCATGATGACCACCGTCTGGTAGTCTCCGCCCAGGAGTGAAATCATT